>NZ_KB895345.1:79496-134770 GCF_000374805.1 Chitiniphilus shinanonensis DSM 23277 | reverse complement strand
CAGGACGGCATGAAACTGCTTGGCTATATCGATTGCCACCCAGGTTTGTGGGCGCGCAGTATTGATCTGGTCAACCATCTCGGCATCCTCCATCTGTTCAGGTCGCAACTGAAGGATGCGGAGCCTGACGATGGTTGACCACTATTCTGCAGGTACTACGGCAGCGAATTCATTTCGGTGGCGCTGGATCAATGGGCGTATGAGCACGGAGTGACGCTGGACTTCTCACGCCCCGGCAAACCCACGGATAACGCGTTCATCGAGTCGTTCAACGGGAGTCTGCGTGACGAATGTTTGAACGTGCACTGGTTTCTGTCGTTGGATGATGCGCGTGACAAAATCGAACGATGGCGACAGGATTACAACGAATTCAGGCCGCCCAGTTCGCTGGGCGACCTGACCCCGAGCGAGTTCCGACTCGCCCACCTTGAAGCCGGAAATCTCCAACTTCAACCGCTTGGTTAATTGGGAGGAGGTCATGAAGCCGGAAATCTCCAACTTCGACCGCTCGGTTAATCGGGAGGAGGTCACTTCTCTTTGAGCTTCCGGCGATCACAAGGAGTCGAACGAATGCACATACTCGCTGCACACTACAGATCTGAGTTTTTGGCTACGCCGCAGCTCGTGCGCGTCGATTATGCAAAGGGAGTGGAGGAGTTCGAAGCGACATTACTGTTGAAAGGGAGCACGCTTTTACTGAAGTATATTGTGCTAGGTACGAGCCTACGGCTCCAGTTGGGGCGCGTGAACAATCGTCTCTTCTACGCGCTCACGGTCTACGACGATGTGTTGAAACCCGCAACGCTCTGGTCAGTCGTTGAGAGTGAGTCCGAGGTCAACGCGCTGAAGGGCTTAGTCTCAGGTGAGCCTTGCCCTGTGTTTCTATTCAACGAGCTTGCTCTGAATGTTGCATGGTCCATGGGGAAGACCAATTTTCCCCCTGCGATACAAAACTGGATCAGCTGCGCAACACTTGGGACGATCGAGTACACGGCCATTGCTGAACATGTACATAACCTCTTAGAGCGGGGGTTCGAAGGCACAGCTTCACCAGATGAATTACTTTCTGCAGAGATCGAGATGCTCGAAGTGTGGCATCCGCTTTTCAATCACTTTATTACGAGTCACGGCTTCGATAACCTGATTGACCTATTTAATAGCAACGAGAGCGGTCAGCAGGAGCATCTGGCAGTGTGGCTGACGGACAATTTGCATCCGCGCAGCGTGCACCATAGTCCGCAGATCCCGAAGGGAAAAGGCACGCGGGAGCTGACGGATGTACTTCTCAGTCACGAGTACGGCGCACTACTGATTGAATCGAAAGCGCTCACTTTCTTCAACCGTGACATATTGCCTGATCGCACCAAGCTAGCTAAAGACGTATCACAGCATTTGGAAAAGGCAGTTCGCCAGCTGCGCGGAAGCATCCGACGTCTCAAGGAAGGTGTGCAGGTTACAACGCGAGCCGGCTCCGTAATCGACGTTGAGCGGTCGAAGCCAGCGCACGCCATTGTGCTGATTCCTGAGTTAGCGTTGGTCGAAAATCGGGAGAGTTATGGTCCGGCGTTCATTTCGAGCTTCATGCAGACCACGGGAGGTTTTATCCATATCTTGGATATTGCCGAGTTACTGCGCATAGTCCAAGCAGCCGAAATTATTTCACAAGCAAGCGAGAAGCTCACACCGCTGATGGCATTTGACTATTACTTGATGGAGCGGGCCAAAAAAACGCGGGATGCAGGAACGCTATGCATCGAAGTACTCTTGCGGATGCAGCCGTGAGTAGAAGTACTTCGTCCGTGTGATGCTTAATCGGCAGACAAAGATACTCTTGAATTGCTCCTGTTTCATAACCAGCTGACGGCAGGTTCCAGCATAAAGCAGATTTGAACTGCGGCTCGTCGCATTCGCAGCTTTGGCCGAGTCACGGAAAAATAGGCCCTGATCACGTAACCAGTAGCCAACCCATGAGTGAACAGCAAGGTGGTCGCGAGAAAATGTTCGACAAACTTAACGCTGGGAATTTGGTGACCGCTCTGAAAACCCGACGGACTTCTCAGTCGCCAAGTTGTGAGAAAAAGCATAGCGTTAGCAACGTTCTCTCCGACAGATTTTATTTTCCTTAATCAACGCGGGCTTCCGGTCCCGTCGCCTATTCCACCGTCACCGACTTGGCGAGGTTGCGCGGCTTGTCCACGTCGGTGCCCTTGCGGCAGGCGGTGTGGTAGGCCAGCAGTTGCAGCGGCAGCGTCATGGTCAGCGCGGCCAGGGCGCCGCCGGTCACCGGCACGGTCAGCAGCCGGTGGGCGCCGTCGAACTCGGCTTCGGTGCCCGCTTCGGCCAGCACGAACACCTTGCCGCCGCGTGCCTGCACTTCGCGCACGTTCGACGCCAGCTTGTCCAGCAGCGCGTCGTGGCTGACGCAGACGATCACCGGCATGTGCTCGTCCACCAGCGCCAGCGGGCCGTGCTTCAGTTCGCCGGCGGCGTAGCCCTCGGCGTGGATGTAGGCGATCTCCTTGAGCTTGAGCGCGCCTTCCAGGGCGATGGGGTAGAGGGTGTGGCGGCCGAGGAACAGCGTGTGGTCGTAATGCGCCAGTTCCTGCGCCCAGTGCTCGATGTCCTGCTCCAGCGCCAGCGTCTGGGCGATCTGCGCGGGCAGCGCGGCCAGTTGCCCGCCCAGGCGGTTCAGTTCGGGCTCGGCCAGGGTGGCGCGGGTGCGCGCCAGCGCCAGGGCGAACACGTGCAGCGCCACCAGCTGGGTGAGGAACGCCTTGGTCGAGGCGACGCCGACCTCGATTCCGGCCTGGGTGAGGAACAGCAGGTCGGCTTCGCGGGTGAGGGTGGCGTGGGCGACGTTGCAGATCGCCATCACCCGCACGTCGCCGCGCTCCTTGGCGGCGCGCACGGCGGCCAGCAGGTCGGCGGTCTCGCCCGACTGCGAGATAGCGACCACCAGCGTGCCGTCCTGCTCGCGGCCGTTGCGGTAGCGGTATTCGCTGGCGATGTCGACGCTGACCGGCAGGCCGGTCCATTCCTCGATCCAGTAACGGGCGACCAGGCCGGCGTGGTAGCTGGAGCCGCAGGCGACGATGCGCACGGCGGGCGCGCGGGCGAAAGCGTCGTCGGCGCCGTGGCCGAACAGCTCGGCGCGGCAGCCCAGCTCCAGCGCGCGCGCCAGGGTGTCGGTGACGGCGCCGGGTTGCTCGAAGATCTCCTTCTGCATGAAATGGCGGTACTGGCCCAGCTCGGCGGAATCGGCGGCCACGTCCACGGTGCGCGCCGGGCGCTCGACGCTGGCGCCGTCCTGGTCGACGATGCGGATCGCGTCGCGGGTCAGCTCGGCGATGTCGCCGTCCTCCAGGTGGATCATGCGCTGGGTCAGCGGCAGCAACGCGGCGATGTCGGAGGCGAAGAAGCGCTCGCCGAAGCCCAGCCCCAGCACCAGCGGGCTGCCGCGCCGGGCGCACACCACGCGCTCCGGATGGTCGCGGCAGACCACGCCGATGGCGAAGGCGCCTTGCAGCCGCGCCATGGCGGCGCGCACCGCCGTCGGCAGGTCGTCGGTGTCGCGCAGCGCGTGATGGATCAGGTGGGCGATGGTTTCGCTGTCGGTGTCGGAGGTGAAGCGATAACCCAGGCTGCTCAGTTCGTCGCGCAGCGCGCGATGGTTCTCGATGATGCCGTTGTGCACGATCAGCACGTTGTCGCCGCCCAGGTGCGGATGGGCGTTGGCCTCGTTGGGCTCGCCGTGGGTGGCCCAGCGGGTGTGCGCCACGCCACACCGCCCGCTCAGCGCCTCGGCGCGCTGCGCCAGTTCGGCGACGCGCCCGGCGACGCGCAACCGCGTCATGTCGCTGTTGTCCACCAGCGCCAGGCCGCTGGAATCGTATCCCCGGTACTCCAGGCGGGTCAGCCCGGCCAGCAGCATGGGCACTACATTCCGATCCGAAATTGCACCAACGATTCCACACATGAAAAGCCACTCCGATGTTGCTTCGCACAAAAATCTACGTGTGGAAACCTTGGGTTGTCGTTACAGAAAATCCCCTAAGGGTTGAGCTTCCGCCGAACGTGTTTGTAAGCAAATGACAAATTCTTCACATCCGACCAGTGGCGGCCAATCACCCCCGAAAGCATGGTCTAGATTGGAATTAACGTGAAGCGAGAGAGGAAATACGATGCACGTACTAGCCTTGGGGGTTGTGGGTGTCCGCCTCTATGCCAGAATATTGACGTCAGATTCGGATAAGCCTGATGAATTGGCCGACAATCTGGTGGACGAGATCAACTGCTACATGCCTCGGGCCACCCCCGCCGAGCAGCAGTTGCTGTTCCAGCTCGCGTGCGAGGTGCACGAGGTGTTCGGCGAGTCGTTCGAACGCGTCGACGAGCTGTCGTATCGCCTGCAGGCCGTCGATCTGGTCAACGACCTGCTGAGCAAGGCCCGCGAATTGCCCCAGCTGGGGTTGTGACGCGTCGCGGGCCGTGAACGGAGACCGGACCGGCGCCTAGGGTGAATCGGCCTTCGCACCTGCGGTTGAAGGTCGATTCGCCCTAGCCCGGGGGCGGTTCCGCCCCCTGGCGCAACAGGCGATCGACCGCGTGCCGCCGCTCGCGCTCGCGCAACTGGCGGCTGCGGTCGTCTTCGTTCAGCGCCTTGTACAGCGCCACGCACAAGCCCACCATCACCACCGCGAACGGCAGCGCGGCGACGATCGACAGTGTCTGCAACGCCTTCAGCCCACCGGTGAACAGCAGCACGATGGCCATGGCCGCCATCACCACGCCCCAGATCACCTTGGTCCGCGCCGGCGGGTTGTGATTGCCCCGCGCCGACAACATCCCCAGCACGAAGGTGGCCGAATCGGCCGAGGTCACGAAGAAGCACGCGATCAGCACCAGTGCCACCCCGCTGGCGAGATGCCGTAGCGGCAGCTGCTGCAACAGTGCGAACAGGGTTTCGGAGTAGTCGTGCGCCTGCACCGCCAGCAGGTCCACGCTGTGGAACATCTGCTGGTGCAGCGCGGTGCCGCCGAAGGCGGCGAACCAGATGAAGCTGAACAGGGTGGGCGCCAGCAGCACGCCCATCACGAATTCGCGGATGGTGCGACCCTTGGACACGCGTGCGATGAAGATGCCCACGAACGGCGCCCAGGTGATCCACCACGCCCAGTAGAACAGCGTCCAGTCCGCCACCCAGGTGCCCTGGCTGAACGGTGTCAGGCGCAGGCTCATGCCGGCCAGGTTGTGCAGGTAGCTGCCGAGGGTGGTGGTCATCGATTCGACGATGAACAGCGTCGGCCCGCAGGCGACGACGAAGGCCAGCAGCAGCAACGCCAGCGCGACGTTGGCGTTGGACAGCCACTTGATGCCGCGCTCCACGCCGGTCAGCGACGACAGCAGCGCGGCGCCGACCGCCACCAGGATGATGACCACGTGCAGCAGATCGCTGTCGGGCAGGCCGAACAGGTTGCGCAGGCCGCCGGCGATCTGCAGGGTGCCCAGCCCCAGCGAGGTGACCACGCCGCAGGCGGTGGCCAGCACCGCCAGCACGTCGATGGCGCGCCCCAGGCTGCCGCTCACCCGCTGGCCGAACAGGGGACGGAACGCCTCGCTGATCAGCACCGGCAGGTTGCGGTTGAAGCTGAAGTACGCAATCGCCAGCCCCATCACGCCGTAGATGGCCCACGGATGCAGCCCCCAGTGGAAGAAGGTGAAGCGCAACGCGTTGCGTGCGGCGTCGGGCGTCAGGGCTTCGCCCACCGGCGGCGTGGCGTAGTGCGCCAGCGGTTCGGCCGCGCCCCAGAACACCAGGCCGATGCCCATGCCGGCGGCGAACAGCATCGAGAACCACGACAGCCGCGAGAACTGCGGCTCGGCATCCTCGCCGCCCAGGCGGATGCTGCCGAAGCGGCCGAACGCCAGGTAGATGGCGAACAGCAGGAAGCCGAACACCGCCAGCAGGTAGAACCAGCCGAAGTGCGTGATGGTGAACCCCAGCATCGACTGGGTGGCCGCGCTCATCGCATCGGGCCATAACGCGCCCCAGGCGACGAACAATGCGGCGATCAGGACCGCGATCATGAAAACCATAAGCTATGCCTCGATGTCGGGAAACGGGCGATGCCGAAGCGGCCGCGCCAGGCGCGCGGACAGGAATCGGCGGGCGGCGGCGCAGGGCTGCGCCGCGAGGGGCCGGGCAACCGTCCGAAGACGGGCACGCCGTCGGGCATGGCCGCGCCGGGCGTGGCGGAGGATGGCGTCGGTCGCATGGATGGCGCTGCCATCCCGGCCCCTGTCACCGCTTTCCGGTGGTGGGAATCGTCCTAGGATACCGGCGATGAAGCCGGCATAAGCCGGTCAAGTGAAATATTTTTGGGCAAATGCATATGCGCCGGGCGCCTCGGCCAGTGCGTCGCGCCATGCCTGCCAGCAGCGGCCGGCCTGCTGCAACTGCGCATCGCTGGCGGCGTGGTGCAGGCCGCGCAACTGTCCGTCCCGATCGAGCTGCACCGCGTGGC
Organism: Chitiniphilus shinanonensis DSM 23277; assembly: GCF_000374805.1. Classification (GTDB taxonomy): domain Bacteria; phylum Pseudomonadota; class Gammaproteobacteria; order Burkholderiales; family Chitinibacteraceae; genus Chitiniphilus; species Chitiniphilus shinanonensis. The sequence goes on along the minus strand of NZ_KB895345.1, from coordinate 128,246 downwards.
AGGCGGGGTAATCGCGCACTCGCAAGGTCGGGTCGATGCCCATGAAGAACGCCAGGGTGGGGCGTTCGAAGCCGGCGGCCAGGTGGAGTGGCGCGCTGTCGGTGGCGACCACCAGCGCGGCGCCGGCCACCGTGGCCAGCAAGTGAGTCAGGTCGCACGACCAGGTGGCGATGTCGCGATAACCCGGCACCGGCAGCGGGCCAAAGCCCAGCACCGCGTGACCTTGCGCCAGCAGGGCGCGCGCGAGGTCGGCGGCCACGGTGTCGGGCATGCGCCGCAGCGGCGAGCTGGCGCCGGGGCACAGCAGCACGTAGCGCTGCGGCCAGTCGGCGGGGCGCTGGGGCAGGGCGATGTCGCGCAGCCAGCGGTTGGTCTTGTCGGCGGCCGGCATCGCGGCCGGGCCCAGGCCCAGGCTGTCGAGAAAGAAGTCCACCATCGGCAGCCGGTCGAACGCGGGGCGGTACATGAAGTCGGCCAGGTCGATCACTAGCCCGTCGTCCAGCGCGGACAGGGGTTGCGGCAGGTAGTGGACGGTCAGCCAGGGGGCGAGTGCATAGAGCTGCTCGACGTAGGCCGGCGCGTGCGGGGAGCGGTACAGGTGCAACGCGCAGTCCGGCCGGGCGCGATGCAGCCAGTGCAGCACCGACAGGCCGATCACCGAATCGCCCAGCGCCACGCCCATGCCGTTCACCAGGTGCAGCGCGCGCCCGGGATGATGATCCAGGCGGAACGGTGCGCGGTCGGCGTTGAGCGCGGGGCGCACCTGGCTCAACGGGACAAAGCGCGCGGGCGGTTCGTCCAGGAACGCCAGATCGTAGGGCAGCCACAGCGCGCCCGAGGCGTGGACCAGTGCTTGCCCGGTCAGCGCCGGCGGCAGGGGGGATGATGGCGGCATGGCGCGATTGTAGCCGCGTGCGCCGCGCCAACGACAACCCCGGCCGGAGCCGGGGTCGTCATCAGGGCGAATCGACTTTCAAACGCGGGTGCGAAGGTCGATTCGCCCTCGCACCTGGAAGGGTCGCGCAGATCAGTACTGCACGATGTCGTTGCCGCTGGCGCGGACGCGGTCGCCCTGGGCGAACGGCGGCTGTTGCTGGTAGCTGTAGGTGCGGCTGCTGCCGTCCTCGAAGGCGACGTCCACTTCATAGACGGTGGTCTTGCGCACCTGCTTCTCGATCTGGTGGCCGGCGACCGCGCCGCCGATGGCGCCGAGCACGGTGGCGACATCCTTGCCGCGCCCCTTGCCGACCTGGTGGCCCAGCACACCGCCGACCACGCCACCGGCGACGGCGCCGCCACCGCTGGCCTCGCCGGCCTGTTCCACCGCGCGCACCGCGACCACGCGGCCGCACTCATAGCAGACCTGTTTGGTCGGTTCGGGCGCCGGCTGCACCGGGGCCGATTCGGGGCGCGGCGTGACCTTGGGCTTCTTGGGCTTCGGCGTCGGGGTGGGCGTCGGCGTGGGCTGCGGTGTCGGCGTCGCGGTGGGTTCGGGCGTCGGGCTGGGCGTCGGCTCCAGCGTGGGGGTGAGGGTCACCGGCGCGGACGGCGCGACGCTGGCCGGGATGCTGGCGACCGGCATGGGGGCGTCGGGCTTGCCGATGAAACCCAGCCAGTGCGCGGTCGCGGCGGCGGCGGCGACGATGACGGCCACGGCGGCGGCCAGTACCAGCGGATGGGGTTTGTTCGAAGTCGGGGTGGTCATGTCGTTTCTCCTTGCTCTGTCTCTGTTATATCCGCCCCACTGGGCGTTATGGACGTTAACAATGTCACCCGGATGCGGATGACAGGCCAGTGATAGCCGGCACAACGACGGAGGCATTTTTCACGGGCGACACGAAACGGCCCGGCGCGAAGGCCGGGCCGGGCGGGGAAACGCACGGGAAGCCGCTCAGGGCTGCGCCACTGCCTCCAGGTTGGCCGGGTCGAGCACCACGCGGTTGTCCGCCCAGCGCCGCAGGCCGAGGATGCGCTGGCCCAGCTCGCTCAGCGTGGCACGCGGGTAACGGGTCTGCTCCCACTGGCGCGGATCGCCCGGGAAGGCGTAGCCCTGCGCCGGCTCGCGGCGATACCAGCTGCCGATGCGCCAGTCGCGCAGGGCGTGGTTGCCCTCGTTGGCCGGGGTGAACGAAATGTACTGCGCCAGGCGGGCGCGGTCGGTGGAGGTATTCGGCCGGATGCCGTGCGCCAGCAGGCTGTTGAAGATCAGCAGGTCGCCGGCCTGCATCGGGATGAACTGCACCGGCCAGGGCACGCTGTCCAGGTCGGGGCGCCACGGGTTGCGGTCGGCCGGGGCGCTGGCACGCCAGCTTTCCAGGTGTTCGAACAGTTCGGGGATGCACTGGAAGCCGCCGCCTTGCTCGCTGGTGTCCGACAGTGCGAGCACGCCCTGCACGTTGACCGGCAGCGGGGTGAGCGAGGTGTCGGCGTCCCAGTGGATGAAGCCGCCGAACTTGCGCGCGCCGTGGTTGGGGGTGTTGAGGTTGGCGCGGTCGATGGTCACCCACAGGTCTTCGCGGTCCCAGATGTCGACGAAGGCGTCGTAGACGCGCTGGGTCTGGCGGTTGTCCCACAGCGTCTGGTTCTGGTAGGTCTCGACCATGCCCGAGCCGTTCAGCTCGCGCATCTCGTTGTCGCGCAACTGCGGACGGTTCCAGGCGGCCGGGTCGTTCGGGTCCAGCTCCTGGAATTCCCAGAGGAAGGCGGCGGTGCGTGCCGCCTGTTCGGCGGGCACCGCGTGCTTGACCACCACGTAGCCGTAGCGCTGCCAGTGCGCGAAATCGGCCTCGCTGAGCACGCGCAGCGGCAGGTGTTTCTTCAGGGTGTGCAGCGGGGGCTGTTCCAGGTAGGCGACCGAGGGGTTGCCGGGGCGGTTGTCGCCGTAGCCGTATCGATTGTCCATCGTGTTGATCTCCAGGATGCCGTCATCAGCGCGGCAGTACGGCGATTGTGGACACCGCCCGCCCGGGCGATTTCACCGTCAGCGACCAGCATTGATACGATCGTGACGTGTTTTGTCGTGATTGAGGTCAGGATGCGCCCGCAATTCGAACATGTCGCCGTGCCGGCCGGGCAGTCGTGGGCGCTGTTGTGGCGCGAGCTGCCCGACCTGCCGTTCCTGTGGCACTACCATCCCGAGTTCGAGCTGACGCTTACCCTCAATGCGCGCGGTCAGCGCTACGTGGGCGACGACCTGGCCGACTTCGACGACGGTGACCTGGTGCTGGTCGGGCCGAACCTGCCGCACACCTGGTCGGCGCAGCAGCGGCTGGACGAAGCGCGGCCGATGCTGGCCATCGTGGTCTGGTTCAGTCGCGACTGGCTGGCCGGATTGATCCGCGCGCTGCCCGAACTGGCGCCGTTGTGGGCGCTGGCCACGGGGGCCGGTCGCGGCCTGTGCTTTTCGCCATCGACGGCGCGGGCGGTGCGCGCGTTGCTGCCGGGCCTGCACGACCGCGATGCGGCGCAGCGCCAGCCGCTGTTGCTGGAAGTGCTGCTCTTGCTGGCCGCCGACGCCGAGGCGCGGCCGCTGGCATCGTCCGGGCTGGGCGCGGTGGAGGCCGACCAGCAGCGCGAGCGCATCGGCAAGGTGCTCGACCATCTGCACGCGCACTTCCACGAGGAGATCGCGGTGGACGAGCTGGCGCGCCGTGCCGCGCTCTCCACCGGCGCCTTCCACCGCTTCTTCAAGCGCCACACCTTGCAGACCGTGCTGGGCTACGTCACGCAGTTGCGCATCGGCCACGCCTGCCAGCAATTGATCCAGACCGACAAGCCGGTCGGCGTGGTGGCCGAGCAGGCCGGCTGGCGCAACCTGGCGCACTTCAACCGCCAGTTCCGCGCCCACAAGGGCGTGACGCCCCGCGAATTCCGCGCGCGCTACCGAACCGGGTGAACGGCGCCGCCGCTGGGCACGGCCTCCGGGCCGGTCGCGGACGACCGATCGCGGCGCTGGCGACCGGTGTGGGGCGCTTGCATCGTGCTGCATGCCGGTGTCGGCGCCTGTAGCACAGCGCTGCTAGAATTCCTGCACTTTCCTTCCAGGACCCGACATGAATCCCCAACCGACCCCTCGCTGGATCGAACCCGCCATCGCCGCCGGCGTGGTCGTGGTGCTGCTGGCGCTGTCCTACCAGGTGTTGGCCCCGTTCATCGCCGCGCTGGTGTGGGCGGGCATCCTGGTCTACGCCACCTGGACGCCCTACCTGTGGCTGTCGCGCAAGCTGGGCGAGCGGCGCACTGTCGCCGCCATGTTGCTGGTGCTGCTGTTCGCGTTGCTGATCCTGGTGCCGCTGATCGTGGCGGGCGTGGAGCTGTCGCTCAACCTCGACGAAATCGTCGCCTGGGCGCGCAGCAAGCTCAACGGCGGATTGCCCGACCTGCCGACGTGGCTGGTGGGGCTGCCGTGGTTCGGGCCGAAGCTGGCGGAGTTCTGGGGCGAACTGAACGCGGGCGACCCGGAGACCCTGGCGCGCATCCACGAATGGATGAAGCCGCTGGGCGGCTTCCTGATCGTGTTCGGCAAGGCGGTGGGCAGCGGCCTGCTGCTGCTGGTGCTCAGCCTGTTCTTCTCGTTTTTCCTCTATGTCAGCGGGCATTCCTTCGTGAAATGGCTGATGGCCGCGCTGCGCCGCATCGGCGGCGAGCGGGCGCAGGCGTTGATGAAGCTGGCGGGCGGAACGGTGCGCGGCGTGGTGTACGGCTTCATCGGCACCGCGCTGGTGCAGGGGGCGCTGGCGTGGTTCGGCTACTGGCTGGCCGGCGTGCCGAACGCGGCGGCGTTCGGGCTGGTGTCGTGCTTCCTGTCGCTGATCCCCGGCGGTCCCAGCCTGCTGGGCCTGCCGGTCGCGGCCTGGCTCTATATGCAGGGCCATAGCGGCTGGGCGGTGTTCCTGGCGATCTGGATGGTGGCGGTGGTGGCGTCGGCCGACAACGTGGTCAAGCCGCTGGTGATTGGCAAGGAGAGCAACCTGCCGTTCGTGCTGATCCTGATCGGGGTGTTGGGCGGGGCGCTGGCGTGGGGCATGCTCGGGGTGTTCCTCGGCCCGACCTTGCTGGCGGTGAGCTTCACCCTGCTGCGCAACTGGGCGGCCACGCCCACGCTGGCCGAGGCCGAGGCGGCGATGACGCCGCCGGCCGATACCCTGGCCGAAGCGGTGGCGGTGGCCACCGGCCGACGCCGTACCGAGCACGCCGATCCCATCGTGCCGATCTACCCGCCCGAGCCGCAACGGCCGGTCGAGCCGCCCGCGGCGAACGATCCGTCGTCCGACGGCCCGCCGCTCAAAACAGACTGATCAGCCAGCCACCCAGGCCACCCGCGAAAATCGCATATCCCAGCGCCCTTTGCACCTTGTGCAGGGCGCTGCGGCCCGTTGTATTCCGTTGTTCCATGATGGCGCTCCCATACTTTGCTCACACCCATTATTGAGAATTGTTCTCGCCAATGGAAGTTGATTGTTTCTATGGGTGTTATAGCCTGCATGGTGCGTATGTGTGCATACCACTTCATGTCAAAAATCTAATATTTACCATCCGTCTTTTGGTTTTTACCTTTGGTCAACGCCAGTGTTGTAGCGGCTTTGGGTCGTCGTAGCATCGCCCGGCCGATTGGTCTGGAGTCGCGCTTTAGAAAAATACCAGTTGGACCAATAAGGTTTTTCGAACTTTGGAGGATGGATGAAATGAAACGCACGCAGTTCGCTCGTCGTCAGGGTCTCGCCGCCCTGATCGTCGGCCTCTGTCTGTCGGCCAGCGTCTTTGCCGCGCCGGCCTGGCAAGAGGGCAGCACCTACACCGCGGGCACCGTGGTCAGCTACAACGGCCACGACTACAAGGCCCTGGTGACCCACACCGCCTATACCGGCGCCAACTGGAACCCGGCCGGTACGCCGACCCTGTGGCAGGACCTGGGCGCCAGCAGCAGCACGCCGACTCCGACCCCGGTGGTGACCCCCACGCCGACGCCCGTCGTGACGCCGACCCCGACGCCGGTCGTCACCCCGACGCCCACTCCCGTGGTCACCCCGACCCCGACTCAGGTCGTGACCCCGACCCCGGCCGGCACCTGCTACCAGGCCTGGACCAGCGGCGGCGTCTACACCGGCGGCGCCCGCGTCACCTACAACGGCGTGAACTACGAGGCCAAGTGGTGGACGCAAGGCGACAACCCGGCGCAATCCGGTGACTGGGGTGTGTGGAAGAACCTGGGCAACTGCTCGGGCGGCACCACGCCGACCCCGACGCCGACGCCTGTCGTGACGCCGACTCCGACGCCCGTGGTCACCCCGACCCCGACGCCGATCGTGACGCCGACGCCGACTCCGGTCGTGACGCCCACCCCGACCCCGGTCGTCACCCCGACGCCGACCCCGGTCACGCCCACTCCGACGCCGGGCGGCGATACCCCCGCGCCGACCAAGGCGCAGGTCGGTTCGTACTTCACCCAGTGGGGCGTGTACGACAGCGCGTTCTTCGTGAAGCACGTCGACGACAGCGGTGCGGCGGCCAAGCTCACCTTCGTCAACTACGCCTTCGGCAACATCTACAAGAAGGCGGACGGCACCTACCAGTGCGATAGCGGCATCAACAAGCTGGAACCGGGCTCGACCAACGAGAACGATCCGCAGGCCGGCACCGGTGGCGACGCCTGGGCCGATTACCAGATGGATTACGCCGCCAAGGATTCGGTGGATGGCGTGGCCGACGTGTGGGAAAACTCCCTCAAGGGCAACTTCAACCAGCTGAAGAAGCTGAAGAAGAAGTACCCGAACCTGAAGGTGCTGATCTCGCTGGGCGGCTGGACCTGGTCCAAGTGGTTCTCCGCGGCGGCTGCCACGCCCGAGCTGCGTCAGAAGCTGGTGTCCTCGTGCATCGACGTCTACATCAAGGGCAACCTGAAGAAGTCGGATGGGGATCCCGCGGGCGGCACCGGCGCCGCGGCCGGCATCTTCGACGGCATCGACATCGACTGGGAATACCCGGGCGGCGGCGGCCAGCCGTACAACACCGCCTCGGCGGCCGACAAGCAGAACTTCTCGCTGCTGCTCAAGGAGTTCCGCACCCAGCTGAACGCCCTTGGTTCGCAGTACCTGCTGACCGTGGCCATCGGCGCCGGTAGCGACAAGATCGTCAACACCGATCCGGCCGAATACACCCGTTACCTGAACTGGGTGAACGTCATGACCTATGACTTCCACGGCAGCTGGGACGGCGCTGGTCCGACGAACTTCCACTCGCACCTGTACCCCGATCCGGCCGATCCGGCCACCGGCACCACCGCCGGGACGTACAACATCTCCAACGCGGTGGACAAGCTGCTGGCTGGCGGCATGCCGGCCAACAAGGTGGTGTTGGGTATCCCGTACTACGGGCGTGGCTGGGGCGGCGTGAAGGCCGGCCCGAACGGCGACGGCCTGTACCAGGCGTCCACCAGTGCGGCGGCCAAGGTCGGTACCAGCACCGAAGCCGGCTACGGCGACTACAAGGCGCTGGTGACGGCTCCGGGGACCAAGCGTTACCACCCGGTGACCAAGCAGCTGTACCAGTACGACGGCAGCAACTGGTGGAGCTACGACGACGCCACCACCATCCGCACCAAGATCCAGTACCTGAAGAGCAAGGGGCTCAACGGTCTGTTCAGCTGGTCGCTGGATGCGGACGACGCCAACGCCACCCTGACCAAGGCCATGAGCGAAGTCCAGCAGTAAGGGCGGCGGACAAGACCCCCGCTTCTGGCCTGGGTTTTGTCCACTGCTCCCAGTGTTGTACCCGGCGCGTCTTCGGGCGCGCCGGTGGGGCTCGCCGCAGGCGACGGTGGCGGGCTCCGACCCCGGCCTTCGGGTCGGATTCTCCTTCTATGGACGCGCCCACGCGCGATCCCTCGACGACGGGCCCCGTGCCCGTCTTTTTTTTGCCCGGCGCGGGCAACAAAAAACCGGCCCTGGGGCCGGTTTTTTGTCGATGCGATCGACCGATCAGGCGGTCAGTTGCAGCAGCTTCTCGAACGCTTCGTCGAACAGCTTCAGCCCTTCCTGTTGCAGCTGCTCGCCGACGCGGTTGAAGTCGAAGCCCAGCTTGCGCAACTGGCCCAGCACCAGCACCGCTTCCTCGATGCCGGTATCCAGCTTGCTCTGCGCCACGCCGTGGTCGCGGAAGGCGTCCAGCGTCGCATCCGGCACGGTGTTCACGGTGTCGGCGCCGATCAGCTCCTCGACGTACATGGTGTCGCGGTAGGCCGGGTTCTTGGTGCCGGTGGACGCCCACAGCAGGCGCTGCGGATGCGCGCCGGCGGCCTTCAGTGCCTTGAAGCGGGTGCCGTTGAACAGCTGCTTGTAGTGCTGGTACGCCACCTTGACGAAGGCGATGGCGGCCTTGCCGCGCAGCGCCAGCGCTTCCGGGGTGCCGAGAGCGTCCAGCTGCTTGTCCAGCAGCACGTCGACGCGGGACAGGAACACCGAGGCGACGGCGCGCACGTGGTCGATCGGCAGGCCGGCGGCGCGACGGGTTTCCAGGCCGCGGATATAGGCGGTGAGCACGTCGTCGGTGTGCTTCAGGCTGAACATCAGGGTGATGTTGACGTTGATGCCGTCGGCGATCAGTTGCTCGAAGGCGAGCACGCCGGCCTGGGTGGCGGGCACCTTGATCATGGCGTTGGGGCGGTTGACCTCGGCCCACAGGCGGTGGGCGGCGTCGATGGTGCCCTGGGTGTCGTTGGCCAGGAAGGGCGAGACTTCCAGGCTGACGTAGCCGTCGAGGCCTTCGCTGGCGCGGTATTGGGGCAGGTTGAGGTCGCAGGCGGCCTGGACGTCGGGGACGACCAGCAGTTCATAGCGGCGTTCGGCGGAGAGGTTCTGCTTCTTCAGTTCGGCCAGGTCGCCGGTGTAGAGCGGGTCGGAGGAGATGGCCTTGTAGAAGATGGCGGGGTTGGAGGTGACGCCGGCGATGGCGTCGTCGTCGAGGAGCTTTTGCAGTGCGCCGGACTGCAACAGGCCGCGGGACAGGTTGTCCAGCCAGATGCGTTGGCCCAGGGGTTTGATGGCGGCGATCTTGCTCATGACGAAACACCTCACTGATTGAAGTCGGTAAAAGAAAGCGTCGCCACAGGACGGCGACATCAGCGCGCATTATCCGCCATGGCCGGGCGTTTGGCATTTGCGGGAGCGCAAGGAGCCGCGTGCGGGGGATCACTGGTTGTTGCTAATCGACGTTCCGCAAGCCCCCGGCAAAGCCGGGTGCGTATCCGGTATGGCATGCGGGCACGGCTCCTTTTTTGTTTACCCCACTCCCCCCGCCCTCGCCGCCGCGAGGGAGCCTCGCGATGCTCGGAGGTGGCCGTTTCAAGGCTCGCCGATGATGGGCATCCTGGAGTGGGTGGTTGCGGGGGCCGGCAGCCATGACCACGGCCTGCCGGCGATGATTTTCAATCGACCAGCAGGCGATGCTCGGGAAAGCGCGCGGCGAATTCGCTGCCTTCGCCGGGCTTGGATTTCACCGCCAGCTGCGCCTGATGGCGTTGCAGGATGTGCTTGACGATGGCCAGCCCCAGCCCGGTGCCGCCGGTGGAGCGCGAGCGGCCGCGATCGACGCGATAGAAGCGCTCGGTCAGGCGCGGGATATGCTCGGGCGCGACGCCGATGCCGCTGTCGCGCACCGCGAACACCGGCAGCCCCTGTTCCAGGCGCCACGCCAGGCCGATGGTGCCGCCGGGCGGGGTGTAGCGGATGGCGTTGGAGACCAGATTGCCCAGCGCCGAATGCAGTTCGTCGTGGTTGCCGATCAACCGCGCCGGCGCGATCTCGTCGACCGAGATCTGGTGCCGCCCCTGCGACAGTCCCTCGGCCTCGGCCTGCAACAGCCGCATCAGCTGCGGCACGTCCACTTCCTCTTCCTTCAGCTGCTGGCCGTTCTCCAGGCGCGACAGCGTCAGCAGGTCGTCCACCAGCCGCTGCATGCGCTGGGTCTGTTCCACCATCAGTTGCAGTTGCTGCGCCCGGGTGCGTTCTTCCATCTCCGGCATGTCCATCATGGTTTCGGCGAAGCCGCCGACCACGGTCAGCGGCGTGCGCAACTCGTGCGAGACATTGGCGATGAAGTCGCGGTGCACCATCTGGACGCGGTCCAGCTGGGTGATGTCGCGCGACAGCAGCAGCTTGCGGGTGGAATCGAACGGCACCAGCTGCACCGACAGCACCTGCTCGGTGGGGCGGGTGGTGCGCAGGATCTGCGGGTGGGCGAAGTCCTGGGTGCGCAGGTATTCGCGCAGCGCCGGTTGGCGCACGATGTTGGTCACCACCTGCCAGACGTCCGAGCGGCGGTCGATGCCGAGATGGACGGTGGCGGCGTGGTTGCACCATTCGATGCGGTCGTGCTCGTCGAGGATGATCACCCCGTCGGGCAGCGCCTCGCCGGCGCTGGTGAAGCGCTCCAGCGTATTGGACAGCTTGTCCTGGTTCTTCTGCTGGGCGCGAATCTGCGCGTACAGCCGGTCGAACACCTCCTGCCACAGCAGGAAGCTGGTCGGCACGTTGTCGACGCGCGGCTGGCACACCCAGCGGAACAGCCGCCCCAGGTTGTAGAGGTGGAACCCCACCGACAGCGCCAGCAGTCCGCAGGCCAGGGTCAGCCCGAGGACATTGCCCCAGACCGCGCCGACGAACAGCGAGACCAGGGCCACGGTCAGGTAGTAGATGATCGAACGCAACCAGAGCATGCGGAGTTCCGACGCGAGAGGGTGGGGTTGGCTGGATGGCCCCGCGTCAGGCGCGGGCTGATGGCTCGGACGTGGTTCGACCGTCGTGGGTTCCACCTGGCCGGCGGGTCGCAGTGCGGACACATCCATCGGAAGCCCCATGGTGCCGGGATTCTATTACGGTTGTAGCGGCACGGCGGCCGGGTTCGCGCCGCGGCGCCGCTCGCCTCAATGTGCGGAGAGCCGGTAGCCGGTGCCGCGCACCGTCTGGATCAGCTTGTCGTAGCCGCTGGCTTCCAGCGCCGAGCGCAGGCGACGGATGTGCACGTCGACGGTGCGTTCCTCGACGAACACGTGGTCGCCCCACACCTGGTCGAGCAGTTGCGAGCGCGAGTGCACGCGCTCCGGGTGGGTCATGAAGAAGTGCAGCAGGCGGAACTCGGTGGGGCCCAGCTCGATGGCGGCGTTGTTGCCGGTGACGCGATGGGTGGCCGGGTCCAGGCGCAGGCCCTGCACCTCGACCAGGTCGTCGGTGATCTGCGGCGAGCGGCGGCGCAGCACGGCCTTGATGCGCGCCTGCAACTCGCGCGGCGAGAACGGCTTGGTGATGTAGTCGTCGGCGCCGGTCTCCAGCCCGACGATCTTGTCCTGTTCGTCCGACCGCGCGGTCAGCATGATCAGCGGGATCGCCCGGGTGCGTTCCTCGCCGCGCAGCTTGCGGGCGAAGTCGATGCCGGACATGCCGGGCAGCATCCAGTCGAGCAGGATCAGGTCGGGCAGGGCGTGGCGCACGATCTGCTGGGCCGATTCCACCGAGTCGGCTCGCATCACGTGGTGGCCGGCTTGCGACAGGTTGAAGGCGATCAGTTCCTGGATGGCGGGTTCGTCTTCGACGAGCAGGATATTGGCGGGCATGCGCTACCTCGGGGGCAGGGGCGTTGGGAATGTTGCGAGATTAAGGCTCGACTGTGAACGTAATATTACAAGTCCGCGTTGGCGTAGCCGGCGTCCACGCTGGGCGACAGGCGTAGCCGGTCGAATCTTGAAAGGCCGCCGCAGGCGCGGGGTAAGCGCAATGCGGCCGCCGCGCCGTGCGATGGGCCTGTCCGCCGGCGCCCGCCATTGGTCGGCTGCGCGGCGCACCACCGAAAAGCGCGGATGCGTCGGCGCGGACTGAACAGCCGCCGCCCAAGGCGCTATCATGGCGGCTTGCCGCAGACCTTTCCGCAAGGTGTCCCATGGCCGGGCTGAATCCCGACTCCGCAGTCCCCACCGATATCGTGCTGCATCGCCTCAGCGCCACCCTCGAACTGGCGTTCGACGATGGCGCCCGCTTCAACCTGCCCGCCGAATACCTGCGCGTCTATTCGCCGTCCGCCGAAGTGCGCGGTCATGGCATCGGGCCGGGCGTGTTGCAGGTGGGCAAGCGCGGCGTGAACATCACGGCGATCACCCCGGTCGGTCATTACGCCGTGAAGCTGGTGTTCGACGACGGCCACGATTCCGGCCTGTATTCCTGGGAATACCTGCACCAGCTGGGCCGCGAGCACGCGCAACGCTGGGCCGAGTACCTCGAACGCCTCGCCGCCGAGGGCGGTTCGCGCGATCCGGCATGAGGCCCGCGATGGACGCCTTGGCCCACCGATCCCCGATTGCCCCGGCTGGCGCCGCCCGCAACGCGCCGGCCCGCCTTCCTTCAATGGCTGTCTCGCCCATCGCGGCGGCAAGCCTCCCCGTCACGCCCTAAAGAGAGCGCCATGTCCGACTCCACCACCCATTTCGGCTTCAAGACCGTCAACGAGACCGAGAAGGCGCAGAAGGTCGCCGAGGTCTTCCATTCGGTGGCGCAGAAATACGACGTGATGAACGACCTGATGAGTGCCGGGCTGCACCGCGCCTGGAAGTTCTTCACCATCGAAACCAGCGGCGCCAAGGCCGGCGACCGGGTGCTGGACATCGCCGGTGGTACCGGCGACCTGTCCAAGGCGTTCTGCAAAAAGGTGGGCAAGACCGGGCAGGTATGGCTCACCGACATCAACAGCTCGATGCTGGGCGTGGGTCGCGATCGCCTGCTCGACGCCGGCTTCGCGGTGCCGACGGCGCAGTGCGACGCCGAGAAGCTGCCGTTCCCCGACAACTACTTCGACATCGTCACGGTGGCGTTCGGCCTGCGCAACATGACCCACAAGGACGCCGCGCTGGCCGAGATGTACCGCGTGCTGCGTCCCGGTGGGCGACTGCTGGTGCTGGAGTTCTCCAAGGTGTGGGCACCGCTCAAGCCCGCCTACGACCTGTATTCGTTCAAGCTGCTGCCGTTCATGGGCAAGCTGGTGGCGCAGGACGCCGATTCCTACCAGTACCTGGCCGAGTCGATCCGCATGCACCCGGACCAGGAAACACTGAAGGCGATGATGCAGGACGTGGGCTTCGGCCGCGTCGAGTACCACAACATGTCCGCCGGCATCGTCGCGCTGCACAAGGGGTTCAAGTTTTGATCCTGTCCCGGCTGCTGAACCGCCTGCTGGCGCATGACGCCGCGGCGTCCGCCGAGCTGGCGCGCCATGCCGGGCGCACCGTGCGGCTGGAGTTTCCCGTCATCGCCGACACGCTGGCGATCACCGCCGACGGCCGCTTCGCCGATCCCGATCGCGGCCCGGCCGATCGCGGCCCGGCCGAAGCGACGCTGCGCCTGCCGCTGGCGTTCTTCGTCGCCTTCGCCTTCGATCGCACCGCCGCGCAGCAACGGCTGGCGCTGGAAGGCGATGCGGAACTCGCTGCCGGGGTGGGGCGCGTGCTGGGCGGCATCCGCTGGGATCTGGCCGACGAGCTGTCGCAACTGGTGGGCGATGTCGCCGCGCACCGCGTGGTGTGGCTGGCGGGCAAGGTGGGCGGTGTGCCGGGCGCCATCGGCTCGCGCATGGCGCTGCACCTGATCGAATACTGGCGCGACGAGGCGTCGCTGCTTGCCGACAAGGACGCCGTGGCGCGCTTCTGCGGCGACGTCGATACCCTGCGCGACGACGTGGCGCGCCTGGACAAGCGCCTGCAACAACTGCTCAAGAAATCCGCCTGATGCGTCTGTTACGTCTGTTCAAGATCGCGCGCGTGGTCGTGCGTTACGGCCTCGACGAATTCCTGCTGGGCCACGAGCGCGTGCATGGCCTGCGCCCGCTGATCAACGGCCTGTTCTTCTGGCGCCGCCTGGACGCGCCGCGCGCGGTGCGGCTGCGGCTGGCGCTGGAAAGCCTGGGACCGATCTTCGTCAAGTTCGGCCAGGTGCTGTCCACCCGCCGCGACCTGCTGCCCGAGGACATCGCTGACGAGCTGGCGCACTTGCAGGACCGGGTGCCGCCGTTCCCCGGCGAGGTGGCGGTGGCGGTGATCGAGGCCAGCCTGCGTCAGCCGCTGGAGTCGCTGTTCGCCGAGTTCGACCGCACGCCGGTGGCGTCGGCGTCCATCGCCCAGGTGCACCGCGCGCGGCTGTTCAACGGCCAGGCGGTGGCGGTGAAGGTGCTGCGTCCCGGCATCGCGCCGGTGATCGAAAGCGACCTGGCGCTGATGCGGGTGATGGCGGCGCTGGTGGAAAAGCTGTTCGTCGACGGCAAGCGCCTGCGCCCGCGCGAGGTGGTGGCCGAGTTCGACAAATACCTGCACGACGAACTCGACCTGATGATCGAGGCCGGCAACGCGGCGCAGCTGCGGCGCAACTTCCTCGGTTCCGACCAGTTGATCGTGCCCGAGGTGTATTACGACTGGACCAGCCGCGAGGTGCTGACGCTGGAATGGATGGACGGCATCCCGGTCGGCCGCGTCGACGAACTGCTCGCCGCCGGCATGGATCTGAAGAAACTGTCGCGCTTCGGCGTGGAGATCTTCTTCACCCAGGTGTTCCGCCACGGCTTCTTCCACGCCGACATGCACCCCGGCAACATCTTCGTCGCCGCCGACAATCGCTATATCGCGCTGGATTTCGGCATCGTCGGCACCTTGTCGGACAGCGACAAGCAATACCTGGCGATCAACTTCCTGGCGTTCTTCAACCGCGACTACCGTCGCGTCGCCACCGCGCACATCGAATCGGGCTGGGTGCCCAAGGACACGCGGGTGGAGGAACTGGAGTCGGCGGTGCGCACCGTATGCGAGCCGATCTTCAACAAGCCGATCTCGCAGATCTCGTTCGGCCAGGTGCTGCTGCGCCTGTTCGAGACCAGCCGCCGCTTCAACGTGGAGATCCAGCCGCAACTGGTGCTGCTGCAAAAGACGCTGCTCAACATCGAGGGCCTGGGGCGCCAGCTCGACCCGGATCTGGACCTGTGGCAGACCGCCAAGCCGTTCCTGGAGCGCTGGATGAACGAGCAGATCGGCTGGCGCGGGCTACTGGCCAACCTGAAGCACGAGGCGCCGCAATGGGCCGCCGTACTGCCCAGCCTGCCGCGCCGCCTGTCCGAACTGGCCAGCGTCGATCACGTCGGGCTGCTGGTCGAGGGTTACCAGGGGCTGATGGGTGAACAGCGCAAGCGCAACTGGCTGCTGGGCGCCATCGCCGCGCTGCTGGCGGCGCTGCTGGTGACGTTGTGGTGGCAAGCCTGAACCCCACACCTTGAACCACCGAGGACAGTGAGGACGGTGAGATCCACAGAGGAAAAACAGGAACTCACGGGTACGGTTTTCTCCGTGCGACTCCGTGTTCTCACCGTCCTCTGTGGTTCAAGATTTGGGGTTCAACCCCCCTCACCACTCGATCTCGCCGCCACCCACCCGCCACACCTTGCCGCCGACGCGCACGTGGCGGGCGTCGTCCACGTGCAGGTGCAGCACCGACAGCCGCGTCACCAGGCGATGGATGGTGTGACCCTGCTCCAGCTTGAGCGACAGCGGCGGCTTGCCGCCCTGGTTCAGCATCCAGCCGCCGATGGCGGCCGCGGCGGTGCCGGAGCCGAATTCCTCGTACAGGTTGAACTGATCCGAATTGAACACGCGCAGCGTGGCCAGATCGCCGTCCCGGCACCACACCGCGGCGGCGGACACCTGGCCGGGCGCCTGCGCGTACTGCGCCAGCAGCGCCGGGTCGGGCGTCGCCTGCAACACGCTCTGCCGGCTGCGCGTCTCCACCAGCAGGATGTCCATCCCGGCGTTGATGAAGCGCGGAACACCGGCGACGTCCTGCGCTTGCAGACCCAGCCCGGCGGCCAGCGTGGCGACGTCGACGCCGCTGGGGCGCGCGGCGGCGGGGCGCGAGTGGAACCACCACAGATCGTCGTGAGGCCAGACGCGGGTGTCGCCATGGGTGCCGTAGAACAACTGCGGCCCGCGCTCGCCGGTCAGTTGGGCATAGCTGGCGGCGGCGGCCAGCATGGCCTGGCCGGAGAACGGCTGCTCGTATTGCGGGGTGTAGACACGCAGGCGGCGATGCGCGACGTCGAGGAACACCGTCTCGGGCGCCTGGAGCTGGTAGGCCAGCGCCTGCATGGTGCGCGCATCAGGAAACTCGGGGGTTTCGCAGACCACGACGCCACCGCCGCCGGTGCGGCGCTCGCCGAAGACATTCAGGTGATGGAAGCGCAAGAGCAGGGCCATGGGTATTCAGCACGCTGTATTTGAGCGACCAAGGGGGGGCTTTGTTGATACAATGCCGCGGATTTGTCCACAAAACGCCTCCATAGTCCCACCGCCATGTCCGTACTAGAACCGATTGCTGAGAAAGACCTGCCGCTTAAGCGCGACCTTGATCTGTTGGCCCGGGTGTTGGCCGACACCATCCGTGAACAGACCGGACCGGCGATTGCGGAGCGCATCGATGCAATCCGCGATCTGGCATTCCGTTATGTCCAGGGCGACGATGCCGAAGCCGGCCGCGCGTTGTCGCGCTCGCTGTCCTCGCTCGACCCGGAAAGCACCGTGGCCCTGGTCCGCGCGTTCAGCTATTTCTCGCACCTGTCGAACATCGCCGAGGATCTGCACCACAACCGCCGCCGTCGCGCGCACCGCATGCAGGGCTCGACGCCGCAGCGTGGCAGCATCGCGGCCGCGATCGATTCGCTGGTTCAGCGTAATGTGAAGCCTCACGACATTCTGGGGCTATTGGGTGAAACACTCATCGCGCCGGTGCTGACCGCCCACCCCACCGAGGTGAAGCGCAAGACCATCCTCGACTGTCACCGCGCCGTGGCGGAGCTGCTGTCGCAGCGCGACCGCTACGCCATGACGCCGGAAGAAGAGGTCGCCAACCAGGAGGCGCTGGAGCGCGTGCTGCTCACGCTGTGGCAGACCCGCGAGATCCGTACCTTCAAGCTGAAGGTGCAGGACGAGATCGAGAACGGCTCGACCTACTTCCGCAACACCTTCCTGCATGAACTGCCGCGCCTCTACCTGGATCTGGAAGAGCGCCTGTCGAAGCTGACCGATCAGCCGGTCAGCCTGCCCAACTTCATCCACGTCGGCAGCTGGATCGGCGGCGACCGCGACGGCAACCCGTTCGTGACCGCCGAGGTGCTGCGCTACGCCATCTCGCGTCAGTCGGGCCTGGCGCTCGACTACTACTACCAGCAGCTGGGCAAGCTGGAGAACGAACTGTCGATGTCCACCCGCCTGGTGCAGGTGGACCAGCGCCTGCAGAAGCTGGCCGACGAAGCCCAGGTGAACGCGGAGCGCCGCTCCGAGGAACCGTACCGCATCGCGGTCGGCTATATCCGCGCCCGCGTGTTCGCCACCGCCACCCAGATCGGCACCTTCCACCATGCGCTGCACGACGTGGCGCACGCGCCGGCGTACAACAGCGCCCACGAACTGGCGTACGACCTGGAGACCGTGTTCGATTCGCTGCTGGCCCATGGCGGCGCCAAGCTGGTGAACGGCCGCCTGCGCCGCCTGCGCCGCGCGGTGTCGGTGTTCGGCTTCCATCTGGCGCCGGTGGACATGCGTCAGCATGCCGGCACCCACGAACGCGTGATCGCCGAGCTGTTCGAGAAGGCCGGGCTGGAGGATTACCTGGCGCTGGACGAAGCGTCCCGCCGCGTGGTGCTGCTGCGCGAGCTGGCCAGCCCGCGCCCGCTGATCTGCCCGTACATCGACTACAGCGCCGACGTGCAGAAGGAAATCGACATCCTGCGCGCCGCCGAGGAAATGCAGGCGCGCTACGGCGAGGCCGTGCTGCCCAACTACATCATCTCCAACTGCGAGTCGGTATCCGACATGCTGGAGGTGGCGGTGCTGTTGAACGAAGTGGGCCTGGTGCAGCTGGCGCCCACGGTGCGCGCCAAGATCAACATCATCCCGCTGTTCGAAACCATCGGCGACCTGCGCGGTTGCGGCCAGATCATGACCGATCTGTTCTCGCTGCCGCAGTGGCGCCAGATGCTGTCCTGCCGCGATCTGGTGCAGGAAGTGATGCTGGGCTATTCCGACTCCAACAAGGATGGCGGTTACCTCACGTCGAACTGGGAGCTGTACAAGGCCGAGCTGAATCTGGTCGAAGTATTCAAGCAGGCCGGCTTCAAGATGCGCCTGTTCCACGGCCGCGGCGGCACGGTCGGCCGCGGTGGCGGCCCGGCCTACGACGCGGTGCTGGCGCAGCCGGCCGGTTCGGTCAACGGTCAGATCCGCATCACCGAGCAGGGCGAGGTGATCGCCGCCAAGTACGCCGACCGCGAAGTCGGCCGGCGCAACCTGGAGATCCTGATCGCCGCCACGCTGGAAGCCAGCTTCCCCGAGCCGCCGCCAGAGGATTTCGATCCCACCGATCGCCGCCGCCTGATGGAAGGATTGTCGCTGCGCGCCTACCAGGCGTATCGCGATCTGGTCTACGCCACGCCGGACTTCATCACGTACTTCCGCGAAGCCACGCTGATCAACGAGATTCCGAACCTGAACATCGGTTCGCGTCCGGCCGCGCGCAAGAACACCAACTCGATCGCCGACCTGCGCGCCATTCCCTGGGTGTTCAGCTGGTCGCAGTGTCGCCTGTCGCTGCCCGGTTGGTACGGCTTCGGCACGGCCATCGCCGAATACCTGAAGGACAAGGGCGACGAGGGCCTGGCCACGCTGCGCGAGCACTACCGTACCTGGCCGTTCTTCCAGGTGACCATCTCCAACATGGAGATGGTGCTGGCCAAGTCCGACATCGCCATCGCCGCGCGTTATTCCGAGCTGGTGAACGACCAGGACATCGCCAAGCGCATCTTCGAGCGCATCAAGGGCGAATGGCAGCGTTGCGTCGATGCGGTGCTGGCCATCACCGAGCACGAGGAACTGCTGGGCGACAACCCGATGCTGGCGCGCAGCCTGGACAACCGCCTGCCGTATCTCGACCCGCTGAACCACTTGCAGGTGGAGCTGCTCAAGCGCCTGCGCGGTGGCGAGGAAAGCGAGGAACTGCGCCACGCGGTGCATCTCACCATCAACGGTATCGCCGCCGGCCTGCGCAACAGCGGCTGAGTGCCGCCAACAAAACCTTCCTGGCGGCGTCGCGCACAACTTGCCGTACTACACGTACTGCCTGCGTTTCGCGCTTCTTGCCAGGACCGCTACGCTGGGTTTTGTTGACCGCTCTGCGCGCGGCCTTCCGCTGCAAGAAAAAGCCCGGCCAAGTGCCGGGCTTTTTCTTGTGTGGTGGGATGGCCGGCACGGCGCGGGCATGGCTATCATGCAGCCCATGCCCGTCCTGCTCCGTCGCCTGTCGTTGTTGGTCCTGCTCTGCCTGCCCCTGTCGGGCAACGCGGCGAGCAAGGGGCGCGTGCCGACCCATTTCGGCGACCGCATGGAAGCCGCGCTCACCTGCCGTTCCGAGTTTTCCACCGCCCATTGGCGCGACTACTTCCGCACCTATCTCGGCACACCGCTGCGCACCTGGGGCGAGGCGGAATGGTTCGACGCCCAGAACGCGGTGCTGGCGGGCAACGCCGCCCGGGAAGTCTTCGTCAATCTGCCGGAAAGTGGGGCGCTGATGGTCGGCGCGCTGATTCCATCGCCGGTGGCGGATGTGCGACGCAATATCGAGCAGCGGCTGTCCATCCGTTTCGAACCACTGCCCGGTCCTTATCCGCGTTATCTCTCCAAATTCGGCAGCGTGCTGGTCGGCCTGCCCAATCGCCAGACCAAGTGGTACTGCGCGCGCTGGCATCTCGGCAATCGCCCTTAGGGCGAATCGACCTTCAAACGTGGCAGCGAAGGACGAAGGCCGGAGGTATGGCTGCGTTGTCCTTGCTCGTGGGCATCACTCCATCGCTCGGCACGCCTTGCCCTGCATCCCGGCCTTCATCCTTCCCTAAGGGTTGGCTCGCGGCCCGGCGTCTGGCCATCCAGCCCACGAACCTGCGCATCCCTCGCTGAGGGTCGATTGTCGTAGGCGCCGATCCCATCCGGCTGGCTAATACCACCGCGCCATTAAATTTGTCAGTTTGGCGCTTGCATTCAATTCGTCCGCGAAAAAATCCCAATATTCCTTTTTTCTAATGGAGTAGGCGTTTGTTGGAAAAGCGAAAGTATCGCTAGCAGGCACCGGGATAGCCGTTTGCTTTCTCTTACTGCATTTCGTCGGCGACAGGCGTGCGTTGCAAGTAGTCTTTGACTGCAAAACTACGAAATGCAGCGCACCATTTCTACATCAGATAACGTTTATATTGCATCGCAACATGGTGCATACATCGCTGCATGTGGCGTTTTGCTTATGCCCAAACCCTGTGCTGGTGCAACGCAAAGAGGTGTGGTTTGGTGCATTTCGTAGTCGAATTACAAATTGACGTTTGACCGACGAACGGCGGAAAAAGAGGGGTGCAAGGTCCGGGTTGACATCCAAAAGGTCATGAGTGGTAATGAAGCCTGTCTACGCCGACTACACGCCCAGGTAGTCAGGCGCCGGGAAATGAAGCCAGTGATGCTGTCAGAAAACTGACTGGTGGATCCCCGGCAAGACCAGTGGATGCGCGTGAATAACGCCAATCAAGAGGATGGAGACTATAAGATGTCGCAAATGAATCGCTTCTTCGTACTGGCCGCAATTCCTGCGGCGCTGGTGGCGGTGCAGGCCTATGCCGCCAACCCGGCCTGGCAGGAAGGTACTACTTATAATGCGGGGGCTCTGGTCAGCTACAACGGCCACGATTATCAAGCCCTGGTGACCCACACCGCCTATGTCGGTGCCAACTGGAACCCTGCCTCCACGCCGACGCTGTGGAAGGACCTGGGTGTTTCCACCGGCACCACTCCGACGCCGACTCCCACCCCGACCCCTGTGGTCACTCCGACGCCGACCCCGGTCGTGACGCCGACCCCGACGCCCGTGGTCACCCCGACCCCGTCCGTCACGCCCACCCCGACCGCTACCTGCTACGCCGCGTGGAACGCCTCGTCCGCCTACACCGGCGGCACCCGCGTGACCTACAACGGCGTGAACTACGAAGCCAAGTGGTGGACGCAAGGTGACAACCCCGCACAATCCGGCGAATGGGGCGTGTGGAAGAGCCTGGGCAACTGTGGCGGTGCCACGCCGACGCCGGTCGTCACTCCCACCCCGACCCCGGTTGTCACCCCGACGCCGACCCCGGTTGTCACCCCGACGCCGACTCCCGTTGTGACCCCGACCCCGACGCCGGTCGTGACGCCGACGCCGACCCCGGTCGTCACCCCGACGCCGACTCCGGTCGTGACGCCGACTCCGACGCCGGTGGTCACTCCGACCCCGACTCCGGTGGTGCCGACCCCGACGCCGGTCGCCGGCAAGATCGTCGGTTCGTACTTCGCCCAGTGGGGTGTGTACGGTCGTGGCTATGAAGTCGCCGACATCGTGTCCAGCGGTTCTGCCAGCCAGCTCACGTTCCTGAACTACGCCTTCGGCAACCTGTACGTGAAGAACGGCGGTTACGAGTGCGACATCCTGACCCGTACCGAAACCGGTAACGGCGACGGTGGCGATGCCTGGGCCGACTTCGGCCGTACCCCGAGCCGTCGTGTCGACCCGAGCGACGCGATCAAGTGGGACGACAAGATGGCCGGTAACTTCCGCGAGCTGAAGGCGCTCAAGGCCAAGTTCCCGAACATCAAGAACATGATCTCGCTGGGTGGCTGGACCTGGTCCAAGTGGTTCTCGAATGCCGCCGCCACCGACGCGCTGCGCAAGCAACTGGTGAAGAGCTGCATCGACATCTACATCAAGGGCAACCTGCCGGTGGTGGATGGTCGTGGTGGCGCCGGTGCCGCAGCCGACGTGTTCGACGGTATCGACATCGACTGGGAATTCCCGGGCGTGCAGGGCGTGGGCTACAACACCGTGTCGGCCAACGATGGCGAGAACTACCGCCTGTTGCTGGCCGAGTTCCGCAAGCAGCTCGACGAGCTGGGTGCGACCACGGGCAAGCACTACGCGCTGACCATCGCACTGGGCGTGGGCAAGGACAAGCTCGACAAGATCAACGTCGGCTCGTACGCCCCGTACCTCGACTGGATCAACATGATGACCTACGACTTCAACGGCGCGTGGGATCTGACCCAGACGAACTTCCAGTCGCATCTGTACCGCGATCCGGCCGCACCGAACGACAAGTGCAGCGGCAAGGCTGGCGATACCTGCTTCGGTGACCGTAGCCTGGTGTCGTTCTACAACACCGACGACGCGCTGACCCAACTGCTGTCGCAAGGTGCGCCTGCCAACAAGCTGGTGCTGGGCCTGCCGTTCTACGGACGTGGCTGGACTGGCGTGCCGAACGTCAACAACGGCCTGTACCAGAAGCCGACCGGCGCCGCCAAGGGGACGTACGAAGCGGGCATCGAGGACTACAAGGTGCTGAAGAACGCCGCCGGCACGGTGTATGTCCACCCGGTGACCAAGCAGTCGTACAAGTACGACGGCACCAACTGGTGGAGCTACGACACCCCGGCCGTGATCCAGACCAAGGTCGACTACGCCAAGTCGAAGGGCCTGGGCGGTGTGTTCAGCTGGGAGCTGGATGGCGATACCGCCGACGGCGAACTGGCCAAGGCCATGGGCAAGATGCGCCAGTAAGATCAAGCAACAATAACGGCAGTACTCGATTAACCCTCCCGCTCGCGGGAGGGTTTTTTATTGTCGGCGCGTGGTGTGGCAACACCGCGAATGCCCCAAGGCCCTCCCGGATCGGGAGGGTTTTTTGTTGGGGTCGATCCATAAAAATAATGAATTGCTGATTCTCCAATTCGCCAGGTGCTGGGGTTGGAGCGTGCGCTTTCTTTTGTAATTTTTGCAGCGGGTTTGACGGCGATGAAAGGCCGTATTGCGGCGATTGAAGGGCGGGAGAATTAGAGAAAGATTGTTGATTTTATTGGGTGGGCGGCCGATGATAATTGTGGGTTGTCACACGATTGGCAACCCTCAAAAATTAAAAGATCGGATGGATGGATGGAGATGAAACCCAATGGCGCTGCCACGCGATTGTACGCTGCCGCATGCCTGTCCTGCGCATGCCATCTCCCCGTGCTCGGCGCGTCTTTCCCCTGCGCCGCATCGTACCACTGAGCACGGGTCTTCCCGTCGGGCCTTGAGCCGCCGCAGCCTGCGGCCGGCCATGGCGGCCCGGCGCGTGCCGCGTGGGCGCCCGTTCCGCGCCACTCCCTCCCTTTCGGTCTGTGCAAATCGGCGTCCGTATGAAATTGGCCAACTGGTATTCCTGGATTGTCGGGTCAATACCAGACCGTTCGTTTCGGATGAATGGAAGGCCAATTCGCCCCGGCCGTATTCCGCGCCGATCCATTCGTTATTGGCCAATGCCGACATTGTGGTTGCCAATTGGTTGACGCCCGTCGCCGGTGATTGGAAGTCGTCGGGCGCCATGCCGCGGCGGCTGGCCGTCGATTCCATTGGCGCGCCGATTGTGCGCATTTCTTTCGGTTGAACTGGATTTCGGCGGCTTGCGCTGCCGGATAGCGGGCGGTTTCGTACCGTCCGACTTGCCTTATCCGCAGCCCACGCGGCGGATTTCTGCAAAGCGCATCGATGGCCACCCGCCACCCGGAAGTACGTGGCGGGGCACCAGGTCATCACTGATAGAGGATGGAGTGAGAATGTTCAACAAAGCCAAAGGACGCGCGCGTCATGCCGTCCTGATCACCCTGCTGTCGCTGTCGGCCGGCGTCTTCGCCGCGCCGGCATGGCAGGAAGGCAGCACCTACACCGCGGGCACCGTGGTCAGCTACAACGGCCATGACTACAAGGCCCTGGTGACCCACACCGCCTACGCCGGCGCCAACTGGAACCCGGCCGGCACCCCGACCCTGTGGCAGGACCTGGGCGCCAGCACCGGCACCCCGACGCCCACGCCGACCCCGACGGTAACCCCGACGCCGACGCCCGTCGTGACGCCGACGCCGACTCCGGTCGTGACCCCGACCCCGAGCGTCACCCCGACGCCGTCGACCTCCACCTGCTATCAGGCCTGGACCAGCACCGGTGTCTACACCGGCGGCACGCGCGTGACCTACAACGGCGTGAACTACGAGGCCAAGTGGTGGACGCAGGGCGACAACCCGGCGCAATCCGGTGACTGGGGCGTGTGGAAGAACCTGGGCAACTGCTCGGGCGGCACCACCCCGACGCCGACGCCGGTGACGCCCACCCCGACGCCGGTGACCCCGACGCCGACCCCGGTCACCCCGACCCCGACACCCGTGACGCCGACCCCGACGCCGGTGACGCCCACCCCGACGCCGGTCACCCCGACGCCGACCCCGACTCCGGGCGTTGCCCGTCAGGCCGGTTCGTACTTCGCGCAGTGGGGCGTGTACGGCCGTGGCTACGAAGTGGCCGACATCGTGTCCTCCGGCGCCGCCGCCAAGCTCACCTTCATCAACTACGCCTTCGGCAACCTCTACCAGAAGAATGGCGGTTACGAGTGCGCGACCGGCATCGACAAGCTGGAGCAGGGCGCGACCAACCCGAACGCGCCGGATGCCGGCACCGGTGGCGACGCCTGGGCCGACTACGGTCGCACCCCGTCCCGCCTGGTCGATCCGAGCAAGCCGTACACCTGGGATTCGCCGGTGGCCGGTAACTTCGGCGAACTGAAGGCGCTGAAGGCCAAGTACCCGAACCTGAAGGTGCTGATCTCGCTGGGCGGCTGGACCTGGTCCAAGTGGTTCTCGGCCGCGGCCAAGACCGACGCGCTGCGCAAGCAACTGGTGAGCTCGTGCATCGACACCTTCATCAAGGGCAACCTGGCCAGCTACAGCGGCCGCGGCGGTCCTGGCACCGGTGCCGGCATCTTCGACGGTATCGACATCGACTGGGAATTCCCGGCCGTGATCGGTCAGCCGTACAACACCGTGGCGCCCGAGGACAAGCAGAACTTCACGTTGCTGCTGGCCGAGTTCCGCAAGCAACTCGATGCGCTGGGTAGCGGCCACAAGCTGCTGACCGTGGCCATCGGCGCGGGCAAGGACAAGATCGACCAGACCGAACCGGCCAAGTACAGCCAGTACCTCGACTGGATCAACGTCATGACCTACGACTTCCACGGTGGCTGGGATGCGCAAGGTCCGACCAACTTCCAATCGCACCTGTACCCGGATCCGGCTGATCCCTCGATCGGTGTGGCGCGCAGCTACAACATCGACGACGCGATCACCGCGCTGGTCGGCGCCGGCGCACCCGCCAACAAGCTGATCGTCGGTATCCCGTACTACGGTCGTGGCTGGACCGGCGTGGCCAACGTCAACAACGGTCTGTACCAGGCCGCCACCGCCCCGGGCCGCGGCACGTACGAAGCCGGTATCGAGGACTACAAGGTGCTGAAGAACGCCGCCGGCACGGTGTACGTCCACCCGGTGACCAAGCAGTCGTACAAGTACGACGGCACCAACTGGTGGAGCTACGACACCCCGGCCGTGATCCAGACCAAGATCGACTACGTGAAGTCGAAGGGCCTGGGCGGGATGTTCAGCTGGTCGCTCGACGGTGACCTGAACGGTGAACTGACCGGCGTGATGAGCGCCGTGAAGTAAGCCGGAACACCGGCAGTGTCCGCCCCGGCAACGGGGCGGGTTTCCGGCGCGGCGCGCTTTCCCTGTGAGGGCGCGCCGCCCGGTTGCCCGACCGCGGCAGCAGACCGCAGCGGGCCAGCCTGCGCCAGCAGGATGGGGACATGTCCGACGGCACCGCCGTCGACAGACCGCACAGACGCCATCAAGGCGTCATTCAACGAGATGGAGTGAGCACAAATGAACCGCAATGCACGCAATCTTCGATTGCTCGCGGCGGGCCTGGTGGCGCTATTGACCGCCGCGGGCCTGTACGCCGCACCCTGGGCCGAAGGCAGTACCTATACGGCCGGCACCGTCGTGCAATACAACGGCAAGGACTACAAGGCGCTGGTCACCCACACCGCCTATGTCGGCACCAACTGGAACCCGGCCGCCACGCCGACGCTGTGGCAGGTGGTGACGTCCTCGCCGACGCCGACCCCGACGCCCGTGGTGACCCCGACGCCGACTCCGGTGGTCACGCCGACCCCGACCGTCACCCCGACCCCGGTGGTGACCCCGACCCCGACGCCTGTCGTCACCCCCACCCCGACCCCCGTGGTCACCCCGACCCCGACGCCGGTGGTGACCCCGACGCCCACCCCGGTGACCCCGACCCCGCCCGCCGGCACCTGCCCGACCTGGGCGCCGGGCCTGTCGATCACCGCCGGCTCTTCGCTGCTGTACAACGGCAAGAGCTACAAGGCGCTGGTCACCCACACCGCGCAGGCCGGCTGGGATCCCGCCAGCGTCGGCGCGCTGTTCCAGCCCGACACCGCCTGCGGCGGCACCACGCCGACCCCGACCCCGGGCGGCCCCACCCCGACCCCCGCG
This sequence comes from Chitiniphilus shinanonensis DSM 23277, assembly GCF_000374805.1. Lineage (GTDB taxonomy): Bacteria > Pseudomonadota > Gammaproteobacteria > Burkholderiales > Chitinibacteraceae > Chitiniphilus > Chitiniphilus shinanonensis. The sequence goes on along the minus strand of NZ_KB895345.1, from coordinate 101,740 downwards.
CCGACCACGCCGTTCTGCGCGCCGGAATGGGTCGCCACCAAGATCTACCCGAAGGGCAAGGTCGTCGGCTACAAGGGCGCTGCCTATGAAGCGCTGGTCGATACCTACGCCATTCCGCCGGACAGCACCGTCTACACCAACCAATGGAAGCTGGTGGGCGTGCCCAACGGCGACCTGTGCCCGGTCTCGGTGCCGAACAACATCAACTACGGCACCGCGCAGCCGGTCACCGGCAACGCCAACTCGGGCGTGGTCAAGCCGGCGGGCGCCATCAGCGCCACCCGCATTTCCAATACCGCGTCCACCGCGGCGGCCGGCACGCGCGGCGGCATCAACCCCGCCACCGATCCGGGCGGCAACCATCCGGGCTTCGACGCCGATACCGGCGGTCGCGTCGCCAAGCTGCCCCCCGGCACGCTGACGCTGCAACACAACGTCTACACCGCCACCGCCGGCCAGGAGCGCGTGGCGTACCTGGGCGACTGGGCGATCTACGGCCGCCGCTTCGACTTCAGCAAGCTGCCGGTGAAGAACCTGGACCGCCTGGTGTACGGCTTTGCCGGCATCTGCTTCCCCGCCGCGAAGAACACCCAGGATCCGGGCTTCCCGACCACGGCACCGGCCGCGGTCAACCGCACCTGCGGTCTGGGCACCACCAAGCTGCCGGACGGCGCGATGGCGATGGCCGACTACGAGGCCGCGTTCCTGCGCAACCAGCCGGGCGGCCAGACCGCCAAGATCTCGGGCATCGAAGGCATGTACGAGATCGGCAAGGACGACGTCGGCGGCGTGTTCGGCGTGCTGTACAACCTGCGCAAGGCCAACCCGAACCTGAAGCTGGATCTGTCGGTGGGCGGCTGGACGCTGTCCGAGGGCTTCCCGTGGATGGCTTCCGATCCGACCCGGCGCAAGGTGTTCGTCGATTCCATCGTCGCGTTCCTGGAGCGCTACGACTTCGACGGCATCGACATCGACTGGGAATACCCCGCCAGCGATGGCGCGGTGCCCGGCATGGCGCGCCCCGACGATCCGCAGAACTACCTGCAACTGCTGAAGGACCTGCGCGCGGCGATGGACTGGCTCACCGTGAAGACCGGCAAGAAGTACCGCCTGTCGTCGGCGATCCCGGCCACCCAGGGCAAGATCGACAAGCTGGCCTGGACCGAGATCAACAAGTACCTCGACCGGCTGTACGTGATGACCTACGACCTGACCGGGGCGTGGGAACGCAACATCAGCCATCACACCCCGCTCTACAACAACCCGAACGCCAATGGGTCGTCCACCGGGTCGTCGGCGAGCTGGATGATCGAGTACCTGAATCGCCAGTACGGGGTGCCGTTCAACAAGATGATGATCGGCGTGGCCAACTACCACCGTTCCAAGGCGATCCTGCCGGGCGACATCACCGAGTACACCAACGGCCTGAAGGGTGACACCACCTTCGGCGACCCGAACTGGACCGGTACCTCGTTCATCACCGGCATCGCCGGCGTGGGCAGCTGGGAAGCGGGCGTGGTCGAAGGCTACGACCTGTACCAGAACTACCTCGACCGCGAGATCAAGCCGCGCAACGGGTATCACCTGTACACCGACAAGCTGTCCAACGCCGACTTCGCGGTGAACCCCATCGGGCCGAGCGGCTGGTCGTACATCTCGCTGGAAACGCCGCGCACCGCGGGCCTGAAGGCGCAGTACGCCAAGGACAAGGGCCTGGCCGGGGTGTTCTTCTGGCAGATCGAACAGGACAACGGCTACAACCTCAACGCCGTCAACCACGTGCTGGGCAACACCCTGGTCAGCGACGTGGCCGACGGCAAGCCGCAAGACCAGATCGCCACCTGCGGCGAGAACGTCACCGCGGCCGAGTGCAAGGAGCTGATCAAGTCGATCAAGTAAGGCGTTTTTGAGGCTGACCGCCCCGCTCCCGATTCCGGGGCGGGGCGCCGGCTTTTGGTCGGGTGCGCGCCGGTGCGCGCCACCCATTGCAGTACCCATAAGGAGGATGGAGAGTGAAATACCCCAACAGACTGATGACCCGCATCCTGGCCAGCGCCGTGTTCGCGCTGGGCGTGATGGCCGCGCACGCCGCGCCGGCCTGGCAGGAAGGCAATACCTACGCCGCGGGCACGGTGGTCAGCTACAACGGCCACGACTACAAATCCCTGGTGACCCACACCGCCTACGCCGGCGCCAACTGGAATCCGGCGGCCACCCCGACGTTATGGCAGGACCTGGGCGTCAGCAGCACCACGCCGACGCCGACCCCGGTCACGCCGACCCCGACGCCGGTGACCCCCACCCCGACCCCGGTCGTCACCCCGACGCCCACTCCGGTGGTGACCCCGACCCCCAGCGTCACCCCGACGCCGACCACCAGCTGCTACCAGACCTGGGCCAGCGGCTCGGTCTATACCGGCGGCCAGCGTGTGACCTACAACGGCGTGAACTACGAAGCCAAGTGGTGGACGCAGGGCGACAACCCGGCGCAATCCGGTGACTGGGGCGTGTGGAAGAACATCGGCAACTGTGGCAGCACCACGCCGACGCCGGTGACCCCGACGCCGACGCCCGTCACGCCGACTCCGACGCCGGTGACCCCGACGCCGACCCCGGTCACGCCGACCCCGACGCCGGTGACGCCCACGCCGACGCCGGTGACCCCGACGCCGACCCCCGGCAGCGACGGCCTGCCCAAGCACGTGCTGGTCGGTTATCTGCACGCCAGCTTCGCCAATGGCTCGGGCTACATCCGCATGGCCGACGTGTCCGACGCCTGGGACGTGATCAACCTGTCGTTCGCCGAGCCGACCTCGTCGACCAGCGGCCAGGTGGCATTCAAGATGTGTCCGTCCACCGAGTGCCCGAACGTCGAATCCGAAGCCGAGTTCATCGCCGCCATCAAGGCCAAGCAGGCCAAGGGCAAGAAGGTACTGATCTCGATCGGTGGCGCCAACGGCCAGGTGCGTCTGGAAAGCCCCGCCGCCGCGACCGCCTTCGTCAATTCGGTGTCGGCCATCATCGACAAATACGGCCTGGACGGCCTGGACGTGGACTTCGAAGGCCACTCGCTGCAACTGAACGCGGGTGACAACGACGTCGCCAATCCGACCTCGCCGGTGATCGTCAACCTGATCAGCGCGCTGAAGCAACTGAAGGCCAAGTACGGCAGCAAGTTCGTGCTGACCATGGCCCCGGAAACCTTCTTCGTGCAGCTGGGCTACAGCTTCTACGGCGGCACCTGCGCCGGTTGCGACACCCGCGCCGGCGCCTACCTGCCGGTGATCTACGCCATGCGCAACGATCTGACGCTGCTCCACGTGCAGGACTACAACTCCGGCCCGATCACTGGCCTGGACAACCAGTACCACACGATGGGCAACGCCGACTTCCACGTGGCGATGACCGACATGCTGCTGAAGGGCTTCAAGGTTGCGGGCACCAGCTTCCAGTTCCCGGCGCTGCGCCCGGAACAGGTGGCGATCGGCCTGCCGGCCAACGGCAACGCGGGTGGCGGCTTCACCAGCGTCGCCGATGTGCAGACGGCGCTGAACTGCCTGATGAAGGGAACCAGCTGCGGCAGCTACAAGCCGTCGGCCAGCTACCCCAACATGCGCGGTCTGATGACGTGGTCGGTCAACTGGGACAAGTTCAACAACTTTGAATTCTCGACCCAGCATCGCGCGTACTTCAATGCCATGCCTTGAGCTGAGGAACTAGGGCGAATCGCCCTGGCACCCGCCCGGCGCAAGCCGGGCCTATAACAAGCCGCCACCGGCAACGTGGCCACCGGTCCCTCGGTCGGCCGTGGTCACGTTGCCGGATGCGCGGTCCCGGCACCAACGAGTGCCGTACCCCCATCCAGGGACAATGGAGAGTGTGCAATGCAACCAAGACATCAAGCACGCCGTAGCGTGCTCGGCGGGCTGCTGCTCGCGTTCGCCATGCTGGCGGCGCATGCCGCGCCGGCCTGGCAGGAAGGCAACACCTACACCGCCGGCACCGTGGTCAGCTACAACGGCCACGACTACAAGGCGCTGGTGACGCATACCGCGTACGCCGGCACCAACTGGAATCCCGCCGCCAGCCCGACGCTTTGGCAGGACCTGGGCGCCGGCAGCGGCGCCACACCGGCGCCGACCCCCACGCCCACCGCTGTAACGACCCCGGCGCCCACGCCGGCCACCCCCACGCCGGCAACGGGTAGCTGCTACGCGGCCTGGGGCGCGGCGGCGGTGTACAACGGCGGCGCACGTGTGACCTACAACGGCGTCAACTACGAAGCCAAGTGGTGGACTCAGGGCGAGAACCCGGCGCAATCGGGCGCTTGGGGCGTGTGGAAGACGTTGGGCAACTGCGGTACGACCACGCCGCAACCCACCCCGACTCCGACTCCACGGCCGACGCCCACGCCGACGGTCCAGCCCACGCCGCAGCCGACTCCAACCCCGACCCCGCAACCGACCCCGACGCCGGCACCCGGCTGCGCCGACTGGTCCGCTGTCGGCCGCTACGGCGAAGGCGCGGTGGTGCGCTATCAGGGACAGAACTACCGCGCGCTGGTGCCGCACGCGCTCGGGCCCGGCATCAACTGGACACCCGCCAACACCCCGGCACTGTGGCAGGCCGGCGGCAGTTGCCCCGGCACGGCCACTCCGCCGGCGAAGTTCGCCGCGCCGCCGGCGACCTGGCAGGAGCACTGGTTCGAGCACCAGCAGAACATGGCGCTGATCGCGTACAACGACACCGTCGCCATCTACTTCGACGCCGACGTCAACCGCGACGCCGGCAAGTGGATGCTGCCCTACCTGACCCGCATGTGGCAGTACGCCCAGCAGACCTATGGCCCGACCACCCTGGCCACCGACCGGCTTTACTCGCTGCACCACGAAAGCAAGTACTGGGGCGGGCACCCGTCCACCGTGTACGACGCCTCGCACGACTACCGCAATGTCAGTGACGTCGGCGGCGGCAACTGGATCAACCCGCAGTACGAAGTGGTCACCCACGAGACCGGGCACGTGGTCGAGTCGATCGCCAGCGGCAAGCACGGCTCGCCTGCCTTCCCGCTGTGGGGCGACAGCAAGTGGATGGAGTTCTACATCTACGACGCCTATGTCGGGCTGGGCATGAGCCAGCAGGCCACCGAGGTCTACAACCGCTGGATGGCCGGCAGCGACAGCTTCCCGCGCGCCGGCACCTACTGGTTCCGCGACTGGTTCTATCCGCTGTGGCGCGACCATGGTCGCGCCCAGGTGATGACGAAGTACTTCCAGTTGCTGGGCCAGTACTTCCCCAACAACGGCCGCGACTACACCCGCAACCTGAACTGGGGCGAATACATCCACTTCATGAGCGGCGCCGCCGGCAAGGACTTGAAGCCGCTGGCGACCCAGGCCTTCGGCTGGCCGGCCGACTGGGAAACCCAGTTCCAGCAGGCCAAGCGGGATTTCCCGAACATCCGCTATTGATCGGGGAGGGCGCCAGCCGGCGCCCGTCCTGGTCGGAATGCGCCGCTGCGGCGGCGACATAGCCATGACGCGCACGACGCGTCGATCACTAGGAGGAGAAGAAGATGTTGAAACAACCCACGCGCGCGACGCGACTGCTGCTGGCGCTGGTCCTGGCCGGCGGCGTGATGGCCGCGCATGCCGCGCCGGCCTGGCAGGAAGGCAATACCTATAACGCCGGTACCGTGGTCAGCTACAACGGCCACGATTACAAGGCCCTGGTGACCCACACCGCCTATGCCGGCGCCAACTGGAACCCGGCGGCCACCCCGACGCTGTGGCAGGACCTGGGCGTCACCAGCGGCACGCCGACGCCGACCCCGACGCCGGTCACACCCACCCCGACCCCCGTTGTCACGCCGACGCCGACCGCGGTGGTGACGCCCACGCCGACGCCGGTCGTCACCCCGACCCCGACGCCCTCGACCTGCTATCAGGCCTGGACCAGCGGCGGCGTCTACACCGGCGGGGCCCGCGTCACCTACAACGGCGTGAATTACGAGGCCCGCTGGTGGACCCAGGGCGACAACCCGGCGCAATCCGGCGAGTGGGGCGTGTGGAAGAACATCGGCAACTGTGGCGGCGTCACGCCGACTCCGACGCCGGTTACCCCGACGCCGACCCCGGTTACCCCGACTCCGACCCCGGTCACCCCGACCCCGACGCCCACCACGCCGACCCCCACGCCGTCGTCGTCGATCCGCTTCGCGCCGTACATCGACGTGAGCGGTAGCATGGATCTGTCGGGCTGGGCGCAGGCCACCGGCGGACGTTACGTGTCGCTGGCGTTCTTCAACTCGGCGGGCGGCTGCAATGGCGGCTGGCCGACCGGCGAAGCCGGGCTGCTCAGCCAGGCCAATTCGCTCAAGGCGTTCGGCGGCAACGTGATCGTGTCGTCGGGCGGCTGGAACGCCAACGACCTGGCGCGCAGCTGCACCGACGCCTCGGCGCTGGCGACCACCTACGAAAACGTGCTGGACCGCTTCGGCACCAACCGTCTGGACCTCGACCCCGAAAACGCCCCGGGCAACAACAACCTGGAGGTGGCGGTGGTCGATCGCCGCAACGCCGCGCTGAAGATTCTCCAGGATCGCGCCAAGGCCAAGGGCAAGACCGTGTTCGTGTCGTACACCCTGGGCGTGAACCCGGACGGCGGCTTCAACAGCGAGAACCTGTACGTGCTGCAATCGGCCAAGAATGCCGGCGTCGAAGTCAGCCTGGTCAACCCGATGATCATGGATTACTACGACGGCGTTTCCGGCAACCAGATGGGCGCCCGCTCGATCCTGGCGTTGCAGAAGGTGCATGCCCAGATCAAGAACCTGTGGCCCGGCAAGACCGACGCCCAGTACTGGGGCATGCTGTCGGCCACCGCGATGATCGGCCAGAACGACACCCCCGTCGAAGTGTTCACCCTGGCGGATGCGCGCCAGGTGCGCGACTTCGCCAAGCAGCAGGGGATGGGGATGCTGACCTTCTGGTCGTTGGGCCGCGACAACGGCAACTGCCCGGGCAACACCGCCGCCAACTGGCAGTGCAGCGGCATCGTGCAGAACCAGTGGGACTTCAGCCGGATCTTCGGCGAGTTCTGATCTTCGACAACGCCCGAAACAACCCCGCCGCGGCGGGGTTGTTTCGGCGTCGAAAAGGACATATCGGTGCATGACTGCATGCTTCATCAGCATTTGCTGACAACGACTGGTATGCGTATGTCCTGCCGAAAAGCCCACCGGATACCGTCGATTTGCTGATAATCGGCGGTTTTCGCTGGTTGAGCGGGTTGTCTTGGCAAGTATCTGTTTTTTCTAATTTTCCGGCGCTGTGCAGGCGGTTGACATGCCTTACAGTGCGGCGTAAACAGAGAGCGCACGGCGGTGGCGCCAAGCCAACCAGCCGACAAGACGAAAAACCATGGATGGAGGAATCCAATGAACGCACGTTTCACCCCCCGGGTGAGCCGGCTGCTGGCCGCGCTCGTCGTCGCTTGCGGTGTCATGGTGGCGCATGCCGCGCCGGCCTGGCAGGAAGGCAATACCTACAGCGCCGGCACCGTGGTGACCTACAACGGCCACGACTACCAGGCCCTGGTGACCCACACCGCCTACACTGGCGCCAACTGGAATCCCGCGTCCACGCCCACGCTGTGGAAAGACCTGGGCGTGACCAGCGGCACCCCGACGCCGACCCCGACCGTCACGCCCACTCCGACGCCGGTCACCCCCACGCCCACCCCGGTGGTGACCCCGACCCCGGTCGTGACCCCGACGCCGACCCCCGTCGTCACGCCGACCCCGGCACCGACCGCCTGCTATCAGGCCTGGGCCGCCGGCTCGGTCTATAACGGCGGCGCCCGTGTGACCTACAACGGCGTGAACTACGAAGCCAAGTGGTGGACGCAAGGCGACAATCCGGCTCAATCCGGTGACTGGGGCGTGTGGAAGAACCTAGGCAATTGCGGCAGCACCACGCCGACCCCGGTGGTCACGCCGACTCCGACGCCTGTGGTGACGCCGACCCCGACCCCGGTCGTGACCCCCACGCCGACCCCGGTGGTCACGCCGACTCCGACGCCGGTCGTCACTCCGACCCCGACGCCGGTGGTGACCCCCACCCCGACCCCGCCGGGCAACGACGGCCTGCCCAAGCACGCGCTGATCGGCTACTGGCACAACTTCACCAACCCGTCGGGCCCGACCATCCGCATCCGCGACGTGTCGGACGACTGGGACGTGATCATGCTGTCGTTCGGTGAAGACGCCGGCAACGGCAACGTCACCTTCACCCTGGATGCCAATGCCGGGACCGAGGCCGAGTTCATCGCCGACATCGCGGCCAAGCGCGCCAAGGGCAAGAAGGTGGTGCTGTCGCTGGGCGGCCAGGAAGGCCGCATGACGCTGAACACCACCGAGAACGTCAACAACTTCGTCAACAGCCTGTACGGCCTGATCACCAAGTACGGCCTGGACGGTATCGACCTCGACCTGGAAAGCGGCGCGGGCGTGGTGCTCGGCACCCCGATCATCAACAACCTGATCACCGCGATGAAGCAGCTGAAGGCCAAGGTCGGCCCGAGCTTCTACCTGTCGATGGCACCGGAACACCCGTATGTGCAGGGCGGCTACGTGGCTTACTCGGGCATCTGGGGCGCCTACCTGCCGATCATCGACGGTCTGCGTGACGACCTGACCATGATCCACGTCCAGTACTACAACAACGGTGGCCTGTGGACGCCGTATGGTCAGCTGAACGAAGGCACGGTGGATGGTCTGGTCGGCGGCAGCCTGATGCTGATCGAAGGCTTCAAGACTGTCGGCGGCGCTGGCTGGGAGTTCAAGGGCCTGCGTCCGGATCAGGTGGCGTTCGGCGTGCCGAGCGGCCGCAGTTCGGCCAACACCGGCTTCGTGACCACCGACGTGATCACCAAGTCGATGAACTGCCTGACCAAGCTGGTCGATTGCGGCACCGTCAAGCCGAAGCAGGCCTATCCGACCACCCGTGGCGTGATGACCTGGTCGATCAACTGGGACAAGCACGATGGCTACAACTTCTCGGTACCGGTGAAGAACCATCTGAAGACGCTGCCGTAAGCGGGATCGCGGCAATGAAAAACCGGGGCTTCGGCCCCGGTTTTCTTTTGGATGTCATGCCTTCGAAGAAGGTCAGTTGCTGCTCGGTCCACCGCGCATCTGGATGCGTGTCATGACGTTGTCGGGCTTTTCGTCATTGGGCACATTGAGATTGCGGTATTGCGGCGGCGCATTGGCGACGGTGGTGTCGGCGGTGGATAGATCGTCGTCGGCGAAAGCCGGCGTCACGCTCAGCGCAAGCAGGCTGGCAAGCAAGCCGATCGTAGCTGTACGTACCATGATGATCTCCTAGTGGTCCGGGAAAGGACTCCGGTAAGAGGAATTATGAGCGGCGTTGGTTCCAGGATGGACGGCAGCGCCGATCAATGGAAACGCCGCGCGACCGTGTATCGAAACGGGCTGTCAATTGCTCGGCAATTGACCTATTTCAAGGAAATTTGCCGAGCTAGGGTTCGCCCCGATGGCGTCGCGGCGGGGGATGCCTAGCATGCGTGGATGGAATCCACTTCGTTTCTCTCCGCCTTCGTCCTGCTGCTGCTGGTGACCGATCCCTTCGGCAGCCTGCCGATCTTCGTCTCCCAGATGCGCAACGTCGCGCCGCAACGGCGCTCCATCGTGGTGATCCGCGAGATCACCGTGGCGTTCTGCGTGCTGTTCGCCTTCATGCTGTTCGGGCGGCAATTTCTCCAGGTGATGCACCTGTCCGAAACCTCGCTGGGCATCGCCGGTGGGGTGATCCTGTTCCTGATCGCGCTGCGCATGGTGTTCCCGGCCCCCCACGGCAATGGCGCCGACCACCCGGCGGACGAACCGTTCGTAGTCCCGCTGGCGATTCCGCTCATCGCCGGGCCGTCGGCGCTGGCCACGGTGCTGCTGCTGGTGTCGCGCGAGCCGGCGCGGCTGTGGGAATGGGTGGCGGCGCTGGCCCTGACCATGGTGGTCTGCGCGCTGACGCTGGCGTTCGCCGAGAAGATCAGCCACTGGCTGGGAGAGCGGGTGACCACGGCATTCGAGCGGCTGATGGGTCTGGTGCTGACCGCGATCGCGGTACAGATGCTGCTCGACGGCATCCGCGAGTACATCTCCAGCCTGGTTTGAACGCGCGGCGGCCTGGCCGGCCGGTGCCGCTTGATCGCGAGCAGAGGGCGTGCCAAGGTTTGGCTCTACAATCCTCGCCATTTTCCCCATGCGAACCAGGAGCCAACGATGAACCAAGACGAAATGAAGCGCGCCGCGGCCGAAGCCGCCATTGCCCACATCCCCGAAGATTGCATCGTCGGCGTCGGCACCGGCTCGACCGCCAACTACTTCATCGATGCGCTGGCCAGGATCAAGGGCCGGATCGCGGGGGCCGTATCGTCGTCGGAGGCCTCGGTGGCGCGCCTGAAGGGCCACGGCATCGCCGTGCTCGATCTCAACAGTGTCGATACGCTGCCGGTGTACGTGGATGGCGCGGACGAGATCAACCATCAATTGCAGATGATCAAGGGCGGCGGCGCCGCGCTGACGCGCGAGAAGATCGTTGCCGCCGTGGCCGAGCGCTTCGTCTGCATCGCCGACGAGAGCAAGTACGTGTCGGTGCTGGGCCAGTTCCCGCTGCCGGTGGAAGTGATCCCGATGGCGCGCTCGCACGTGGCGCGCGAGCTGGTGAAGCTGGGCGGGCATCCGGCCTACCGCGAAGGCGTGGTCACCGACAACGGCAACGTGATCCTCGATGTGCATGGCCTGCAGATCACCGAGGCCACCAAGCTGGAAACCGAGATCAACCAGATCGTCGGCGTGGTGACCAATGGCATCTTCGCCCGTCGCCGGGCCGACGTGCTGCTGCTGGGTACGCGCGACGGCGTGAAGACCTACCGCTGAGCGGCGCCACAGGGGGCGCGTGGGTGCTCGCCAAGTCCGGTGGGCACCCCTAAACTAGCTCCATCGGCCGGAATCGCTACGGTTCCCACTATCAACTGGCCGACCGCCCATGCTCCCACTGTTTCAAGCGCGCGGCATGGATTTGAAACATTTACGTAACACGGACCTGCTACCTTGCCATGATCAGTAAGCCGGAGAAACGACGCATGTCCGAACATATTTCCAAGCAGTTCGATGCCGAGCTCGAAGCGATCCGCTCGAGCGTCCTGGGCATGGCTGGCTTGGTCGAAGAACAGGTTCGGCTGGCGATGCAGGCGCTCGCCACGGGCGACATGGCCATCATCGAAAAGGTGTTGGAGCAGGAAGAGCGTGTCGACCAGATGCACCTGAACCTGGACGACATGTGCATCCACATGATTGCCCGCCGCCAGCCCGCCGCCAGCGACCTGCGCATGGTGATGACGGTGATCAAGTCGGTCGAGGACCTGGAGCGCATCGGCGACAAGGCCTCGCGCATCTGCCAGCGTGCCAAGAACATCTACGAAGCCGGCAAGCTGCAAGTGCCGCGCTTCGCCGAACTGAACCACATCGCCCAGCAGGCGCTGGACATGCTGTCGCGCGCGCTGGATGCGTTCGCCCGCCTCGACGCGGTGCCGGCGACCGAGGTCAAGCGCGCCGACCAGGTGCTCGACGCCGAGTACCGCGGCCTGCAACGCCAGCTGATCACGGTGATGATGGAAGACCCGCGGTCGATCTCGCTGACGCTGGACATCCTGTGGATCGCCAAGGCCATCGAACGCATCGGCGACCTGGCGGTGAACGTCGCCGAGCAGGTGGTCTATCTGGTCAAGGGCCAGGATGTGCGCCACAAGAGTGTCGAGGAAATGGACCGCGTGGTGACGACGCCGCAAGGCGAGTAAGCGGATTCACGCTGGTACCGGAAAAGGCGGCTTCGGCCGCCTTTTTCATTGCGGGCGATACCCTGCCGTTTGCACAAGCCAGGGGCCGCACGCTAAGGTAGGCGCCATCTTCGCCGACGGACCCCGCCATGCCGGATCACCCCCTGATCGCCGCAGTCGATCTCGGTTCCAACAGCTTTCGTTTGCAGGTGATCCGCGTGGTCAACGGCAACCCCCGCCCGGTGACCACCCTGAAGGAAACGGTACGTCTGGGCGCCGGCCTGGACGGGCAGGGCGTGTTGACCGCATCCGCGCAGGACGAGGCCCTGGCGGCACTGCGGCGCTTCGCCTCGACATTGGCCGGCCTGCCGCCCGATGCGGTGCGGGCGGTGGCGACCAATACCTTCCGGGTGGCGCGCAACGCGCCCGATTTCCTGCCGCGCGCCGAAGCCGCGCTGGGTTTTCCCATCGAAGTCATCGGCGGGCGGGAAGAGGCCCGCTTGATCTACCTGGGGGCCGCGCACAGCCTGCCCTCGTCGCGCGAACGGCGGTTGGTGGTGGACATCGGCGGCGGCTCCACCGAACTGATCGTCGGTCGCCAGTTCACCCCACTTTGCACCGAGAGCGTGCCCTTGGGCAGCGTGTCGTGGAGTCTGCGCTATTTCGACGATGGCAGCCTGACCGAAGCGTGCTTGCGCGAGGCGGAGCTGGCCGCGCGGGCGGCCTTCCAGCCGTTCGAAGTGGCATTCGGGGCGCGACACTGGCAGGCGGCGGTCGGCACTTCGGGCACGGCACGGGCGTTGCTGGACGTGCTGGAGGCCAATGGTTACTCGCAAGGGGGCATCTGTCGCGAGGGCCTGGCCCGGCTGCGCGAGGCGTTGCTGAGCGCGGGCCACATCGACAACGTGAAGCTGGCCGGCATCCGCGAGGATCGGCGCCCGGTGATGGGCGGTGGTTTTGCCATCATGGCGGCCGCGTTCGCGGCATTCGGCATCGAGCGCATGGAGATCACCTTCGGCGCCTTGCGCGATGGCGTGATGTACGACCTGATGGCGCGTCGCCGCGCGGTCGACATCCGTGACCGGACCGTGGCGTCGTTCGCCCGTCGCCATCGCGTCGACGGTGAGCAGGCCGAGCGGGTGGCGCTGTGGGCGGGGCGCCTATTCGAACAACTGGCGCCCGACGAGCCGGGCCTGCGGCGCAGCCTGAGCGACGTGGCGTTGCTGCACGAAGTAGGCTTGAGCATTGCCCAGGCCGATTTCCACAAGCATTCCGCCTACCTGCTGCGCCACGCCGATCTGCCCGGTTTTTCCCAGCCCGAGCAGGAACGCCTGGCGATGCTGGCACTGGCGCAACGCGGGCAACTGGTCGCGCCGGGCGAGCACGACGCGCAATGGGCCGCCTTGCTGGCGTTGCGGCTGGCGGTACTGCTGCACCGCGCCCGCAGCGCATCCCCGCGTCTGCCCAGGCTGGTTCTGTCCCGCCAGGGCATGGGCTATTGCCTGACCATTTCCAACCGCTGGCTGGCGGCGCAGCCGGTGATCCAATTCGCGTTGAACGAGGAAGCCAGCGCATGGCAAAAGGCCGGAAGACCGCTGCACATCCACCCCGTCTGAGACACCATCCACGCGCCGACAAGGCCGGCAGCCCGCCGGGTACGCTGCGCTACGTGGGGCCCGACAACCCGGCGGACACCCTGGCGACGCTGATCGAGTTCGGCCCGGAAGAGGGTGAGTTCTTCGAGACGCGCTTTACCTCGCTGGAGGAAGGCCGGCAGTTCACGCCGCAGCACAAGACCTTCTGGCTGAACCTGCACGGCCTGGGCAATCTGGATCTGCTCAAGTACATCGGCCGGCGCTTCAACCTGCACCCGCTGGTGATGGAGGACATCCTCAACACCGAGCAGCGGCCGAAGGTGGAGGTCTACCCGGGCTACCTGTTCATCATCGCGCGGCTGGTCCACCTGGAAGAAGGGGGCGACCTGGGCAGCGAGCAGATCGCCATCGTGCTCGGCCACAGCTTCGTGCTGACCTTCCAGGAAAAGCCCACCGGCACCTTCAACAGCATCCGCGAAAGCCTGAAGAACGCCCAATCGCAGATCCGCAAGCTGGGGGCGGATTACCTGGTGTATTCGCTGCTGGACAAGCTGGTGGACCGCTACTTCGGCGTGGTGGAAAAGCTCGGCGAACGGATCGAGGAGGTCGACGACGACATCGCCACCGGCCCGGTGCCGGCGCACATGAGCGAGATCCAGAGCCTGCGTCGCGCGCTGCTGTACCTGAAGCGCGGGCTGTGGCCGACGCGCGAGGTGGTCAACGTGATGCAGCGCGACGACCCGGATTTCTTCCACGCGGAAACGCAGCTCTACCTGCGCGATGTCTACGACCACACCGTGCAGCTGATCGAAAGCACCGAGGCGCTGCGCGATCTGGTCGGCAGCCTGCAGGACACCTATCTCGCGTTGCAATCCAACCGGATGAACCTGCAGATGCGCATGCTGACGGCGGTGACCACGATCTTCATGCCGCTGTCGCTGGTGGCGGGGATCTACGGCATGAACTTCGACAACATGCCGGAGTTGCACTGGCGGTGGGGGTACTTCCTGGCGCTGGGGGCGATGGGTGCGCTAGCGGCCGGGTTGATTGGTTACTTCAAGTTGCGACGCTGGTTTTGAGGTCAGCTGCGGCGCATGCGCGCGGCGCTCATCCCCGCTGCGGCGCTCGTAGAGCACCAGGCCATCCTCGGTGATGAACGGGGGTTCGAGGGCTTCCACCTTGCGGCGTTCCTCGCCCCGGTTGACGAAAAACAGCACCTCATCTTCGGGCAGGGGCAAGCTGGACATGAAAGTCTCCTGCTAGAGTTTGTCAACAAATGCTAGCGCAGAGCCGACGAAGAGCGCGAAAGTTTCTACCGAACGGTTACCAGAACCACGCCAGCGCAAACACGCCCAGCATCGCCAGCGCGACCGCCACCTTGGCGATGGCGCCCAGGATCAGGCCGATCCAGGTGGCAACCCCGACCTTGCCGGCCTGCTCCAGGTCGCGGCGGGCGTAGTACTCGCCCAGCGCCGCGCCGACAAAAGGGCCGAGCAGCAGGCCGGGCAGGCCCGCGAAGATGCCGAGCAGCGAACCGAGGATCGATCCCCACAGCGCTTCCTTGCTGGCTCCGTATTTCTTGGCACCCAGCGCGCCGGCCACGTAGTCGAGCACGACCGACAACAGCAACAGGAAACCCAGGATCAGGAAGGGCAGCCAGCCGACCCGCTGGAAGCCGTCGGCCCAGGCGGCGACCAGCATCCCGCCGAAGATCAGGGGCGTGCCGGGCAGCATGGGCAGCAGGGTGCCCAGAAAGCCCACCAGCACCAGAATGGCGGCCAGCAGGTACCAGCCGGTTTGGGGCGTCATCAATTCAGTCATGGCGGATCCGTTGAGCGGGCATGACCGAATGAGCCGGATGACGCGGTGAAGTTCCGGGGGGTCAGCGCGAGCGCGAACTCCACCACAGCATGTGCGCGCCGATCAGGATCATCGGCAGCGACAGCCATTGCCCCATCGACAGGTTCATCGCCAGCAGGCCGAGGAAGTCGTCGGGCTCGCGGGCGAATTCGGCGATGAAGCGGAACAGGCCGTAGCCCAGCAGGAACAGCGCCGAGACCTGGCCGGTCTTGCGCGGCTTGGCGGAATACCACCACAGGATGCTGAACAGCACCACGCCTTCCAGCGCGAACTGGTACAACTGGGAGGGATGGCGCGGCAGCATGCCGTACTGGAACAGCCACTCCTGCCATTGCGGATTGGTCGCCGCCAGGCTGGCATCGGCCGAGCGTGCTTGCGGGAAGCCCATCGCCCACGGTGCGTCGATGCTGGTGACCCGGCCCCACAATTCGCCGTTGATGAAGTTGCCCAGGCGACCGAAGGCCAGCCCCAGCGGCACCAGCGGGGCGACCAGATCCGACACCTGGAAGAAGCTACGTCCGGTCTTGCGACCGAACAGCCACAGCGCGACCAGCACACCGAGGAAGCCCCCGTGGAAGGCCATGCCGCCTTCCCACACCTTGATGATGTCGATCGGGTGATGCAGGTAGAAATCGGGCTTGTAGAACAGCACGTAGCCGAGGCGGCCGCCGACGATCACGCCGAGCACGCCATAGAAGAGCAGGTCGTCCAGATCCTGCACCTGCCAGCCCGCGGGATTGCCGCGCTTGATGCGCCAGCGCCCCAGGCCCAGGAACAGCAGAAAGCCCAGCAGATACATCAATCCATACCAATGCACCGACACGGGGCCAAGCGAAAAGGCGATGGGGTCGAATTGCGGATGGACGAGCATGGGAGGGGGCTTTCCGATAAAATCGCCGCATTATACCTGCTTCGCAAGCAACCCTTGGCTATCAGCTGGCGATCCTCCCCGGCCACTGGCGCCCAGCCCGGCGCCGCCGGAAAATGGGCTATCGCATCAAGTGCTTGCACAGGTATATATGAAGATCCCGCGTCGTGGCGGCCCCGTGGCCGGCGCGCCGTGGCGAGACTTTGAACCGGCTTCTCCCAAGGATTTGTTGTCATGCCCGCCTATCGTTCCCGCACTTCCACCCATGGCCGCAACATGGCCGGCGCACGTGCCCTGTGGCGTGCCACCGGCATGAAGGAAGGCGATTTCGGCAAGCCGATCATCGCCATCGCCAACTCGTTCACCCAGTTCGTACCGGGTCACGTCCACCTGCACAACCTGGGGCAACTGGTCGCCCGCGAGATCGAGAAGGCTGGCGGCATCGCCAAGGAATTCAACACCATCGCGGTGGACGACGGCATTGCCATGGGCCATGGCGGCATGCTGTACAGCCTGCCATCGCGCGACCTGATCGCCGACTCGGTGGAATACATGGTCAATGCCCACTGTGCCGACGCGCTGGTGTGCATCTCCAACTGCGACAAGATCACCCCGGGGATGCTGATGGCCGCGCTGCGGCTCAACATTCCGGTGATCTTCGTCTCCGGCGGCCCGATGGAGGCCGGCAAGGTCAACTGGCGTGGCGAGGAACGCCATCTCGATCTGGTGGATGCCATGGTCGAGGCCGCCAATCCGAACGTCTCGGACGAGGAAGTGGCCGAGGTGGAGCGCAGCGCCTGTCCCACTTGCGGCTCGTGCTCCGGCATGTTCACCGCCAACTCGATGAACTGCCTGACCGAGGCGCTGGGCCTGTCGCTGCCGGGCAATGGCTCGCTGGTGGCTACCCACGCCGACCGCAAGCAACTGTTCCTGCAGGCCGGTCGCACCATCGTCGAGCTGGCCCGCCGTTACTACGAGCAGAACGACGAATCCGCGTTGCCGCGTTCCATCGCGACCTTCGAAGCATTCGAGAACGCCATCGCGCTCGATATCGCCATGGGCGGTTCGACCAATACCGTGCTGCACCTGCTGGCTGCGGCCAACGAAGCGGGCGTCGATTTCAAGATGACCGACATCGACCGCATGAGCCGCAAGGTGCCGTGTCTGGCCAAGGTGGCGCCGGCCACCGCCAAGTACCACATGGAAGACGTGCACCGCGCCGGTGGCGTGATCGCCATCCTGGCCGAATTGTCCCGCGCCGGACTGCTCCATCGCGACAACCCGACGGTTCACAGCGCCACGCTCGGTGAGGCGCTGGACAAGTGGGACATCATGCAGCACCAGCCGGACAGCGTGGCACACCATTTCTATCGCGCAG
The DNA here is from genome assembly GCF_000374805.1 of Chitiniphilus shinanonensis DSM 23277. Classification (GTDB taxonomy): domain Bacteria; phylum Pseudomonadota; class Gammaproteobacteria; order Burkholderiales; family Chitinibacteraceae; genus Chitiniphilus; species Chitiniphilus shinanonensis. Next base: position 84,180 of record NZ_KB895345.1, on the reverse strand, counting down.
CGCCCGGTGGCATCCCCACCACCATCGCCTTCTCGCAATCGATGCGCTACCCGGATCTGGACCAGGACCGCGCCGAGGGCTGCATTCGCGACAAGGCCCATGCCTACAGCCAGGACGGCGGCTTGGCCGTGCTGTACGGCAATATCGCCGAGCGCGGCTGCATCGTGAAGACGGCCGGTGTCGACGAAAGCATCCTCAAGTTCACCGGTCGTGCCCGCATCTTCGAAAGTCAGGACGCGGCGGTGGAAAGCATCCTGGCCGACCAGATCGTCGCGGGCGACCTGGTACTGATCCGCTACGAAGGCCCGAAGGGGGGGCCCGGCATGCAGGAGATGCTGTATCCCACCAGCTATTTGAAGTCCAAGGGCCTGGGCAAGGCCTGCGCGCTGCTGACCGACGGCCGCTTCTCCGGTGGCACGTCGGGCCTGTCCATCGGCCACGTCTCGCCCGAGGCGGCGGAAGGCGGCGCCATCGGTCTGGTGGAAGAGGGCGATATCATCCAGATCGACATCCCCAACCGCACCATCGAATTGCAGGTGAGCAGCGAAGTACTGGCCGAGCGCCGCCGCAAGATGGAAGCCAAGGTCGGCGACGCCTGGAAGCCGCTCAACCGCGAGCGCTATGTGTCTCCGGCGTTGCGCGCTTATGCCGCGATGACCACCAGTTCCGACACCGGCGCAGTGCGCGATGTGTCGCAGGTGGAGCGCAAGTAATTAAATAGATTGGTGCGCTTGTCATTGAACTGAAACGGGACGGCATTGCCGTCCCGTTTTGCTTGTCCGGAAGGAGTTCTCAAATGAAGTCGAACAGCGCCGGCATCCGCCAGGCCATCCGCGCCGTCGTGGCCCGCATTCCCCGTGGTTGCGTCTGCACCTACGGCACCGTCGCGCGGCTGGCTGGTTATCCGCGACATGCCCGCTTGGTGGGGCGCTGCCTGGACGACACACTGCCGTGGCAGCGAGTGGTAAACCATCAGGGACGGATCAGTCCGCGTGGGTTGGATGGGAATGATGATTTGCAGCGTTTTTTGCTGGAAGCGGAGGGGGTGGTGTTTGGCGAGAAGGGCCGAATCGACTTGGCGCGATATGGGTGGGATGGTTCGCCGTAATTGGAAGATGCCAAGTCAAAAAAAGCCCCTGCATATGCAGGGGCTTTTAGCTGAAACCGAGAAACTGCTTTAGTTCAGGTTATAGGACAGCGGAAACGAAGTCTCCAGCGTAGAGCCGCCATCGTGATCAGGAGCGCTGACCTTGACGACCAACGTGCCGGTGCTGGCTGCGCAGCCGGAACTCGGCGGTGCCAAAGCCAGCGTGAATACCGTCAGCCCAGGAATCCTGGCATTCAGCGCCGGAGCGGCGCTAAGGACGGTGTGGCTGCCACCGAAGGCAATTGTGACGCCGTCCGAATTTGCTGCCTTGCTGATCTGGACCTGGGTGTCTGCGGGTAATACGTTGCCCTTGAAGTCCGGAATGTAGAGGCCGATCGTCTGAGGGCCGCCCGAGCACGACAGGTTGATCCCTGCCAGATTGGCATAGGGAGCCATTGCAGCAACCGGTACCGGGGTCGCCGGGTGGTCGGAGGAAAAGATGAAAGTAGCCTGCTGGAACACATTCAAGCTCTTGACGCTCGAGCAACCTGCAAAACTGGAAGCGCACAGCGAACCGTTGAACTTGCCGTCCGGCCCGTTGTAAGTACCGTCGTTGTTGAAGTCGACCAGTTGATCCACGCCTTGGGTGAACATGCCGTCTTCGTCCACATCGATGAAGGCTTCGCCTTGATCGCTGGAATGGCCATTGATGTCGACGAGTTCGTTTGCCTGATCGGCGACGATGTTGTTGTTCTTATCGACGAAGCTTTCTTCACCGATGGCGTAGGCCACGATGTGAACTCGACCATTGGCCGGGCGCGGGTTTTGACTGCTCAGCGTAATCGAGCACTGGCTATTGGTGGTGGTGCAACTGCCTTGAGTGCCATTGCCGATCCGGCCGCCATCGGTAATGAAGTTGATGGCAGTGCCGTCCGGGATCGGATTGTTGAAGTGGTCGGCGAGGCGGATGGTGATCGCGCTGGTCGCGCCGTCATAGCCCCAGGCATTGATGTTGTAGCGCTCCGCAGACAGGGACATGCTGTCCTGATCGGGGAAGCCGGTACTAATCGAAAGCAGTGAGGACTGAGAGGACAGTGCACCAGAAGTCGCGATGACACGCACCGGCGTGGGCTGGTTGCCTGCCTCGACGGTCGCGGAAACCAAGCCGTTACTGTCGGTGATCGCGGTAACCTGGCCTTGACCGTTGGCGTTGGCGAGCTTGACCCCACCCACCTGAACATCGAGGGTGAAGACAATGGGTTGGCCAGCGATGCCCTGATTGTTGTTATCCACCAGCTTGAACTGAACTTGCGCAGTCTCAGGGCGGCTCGCCGAGCCATAGCCCTTCAGGGTGATGATGCCGTTGGCAGGGGTCAGAGCCTGGAATTGCAAGGAGCTCGCTGCGGGGGGCGCCACGCTGATCGATACCGACTTGCTGACCCCGGCAGTGGTGGCGGTGATGGTGTCTTGGCCCGAGCAGCCTTTATCGGTGTAGGACACCCGCGCAACGCCACTGCTGTCGGTCAGCGCGGAGCCATCGACCACTGCCTTGGGGGTTGAGCCGCCTGCGCACACCGAGGTGAACGAAACCACTTGATTGGCTACGGGTGTCCCGTCGGTCAGAAGGATGGAGGCGGTGACGGCAGTCGTCGCATAGGCGCCGATTGCAGCGTTGCCGACGGTAAGTGAACTGATCTGCAGGGCAGACGCGCCGATCTCGTAAACCATGGAACCGCTGGCTGTGACCTTGGTATCGCCCACGGAGTAGGTCGCGGTGGCGACCAGGGTGCCGACCTGACTGCTCGCAGCAATGCTGGCTACCGACAAAGTCGTGCTTGCCTTGCCACTGGCATCCGAGATACGACTTTTGGGTTGGGCCAAGGCCAGTGAGTCGTCGGTCGAGAAGGCCACCACCGCGCCAGGGACGGGATTGTTTTCCGCGTCGAGGACGGTGGCTGTGATAGTGGCTGGAGCGCTAAGGCTCAAGGCGGCTTGGCTGGGGGAGATCACCACGCGAGCTTGCTGAGCGGATGCTGGAGGCTGGGTCGGGCCGGGGCCCCCGCTATCTCCTTCGGCCGAACCGTTACATCCGGCTAAAAGAGCGAGAACGCCGACAGTTGCAACGCTGCTTATCCAGCGTCGCCAAGTTATATATTTGTGCGCCATACAATGAATCCTATGCGTCAGATTTAATGCGAATATTTCTTACAAAAGTTATCGAGCGAGGCGCTCGACATTAAACCTGAGTGCGCAAGGAAACACCACATCGGTGTTGAGGATGTGTGGAAGGAAAGACGCAAACGCAAAAAAGCCGAATGCTATTGCATTCGGCTTTCGAAATCTTGGTGGCCAGTCGCGGAATCGAACCACGGACACGCGGATTTTCAATCCGCTGCTCTACCAACTGAGCTAACTGGCCGCTGAAGAGAGGCGCATTAAACACTGCCGGGATTGGGGTGTCAACGACTTTCTGCAAAAACATGCTGGCGGGCTTGAACGCGCAGGCTTGGTGCGCGAAGCGCCATGGCGAGCGTCGTCTATGGTTTGCTCCCAAGGTGGCGCCACCTTCAAGCCGGGTGGGCTCGTGGTGGTTGCAATATGGAGTATTGGAGGCTGGTTGCTGGGGGCGTCTTATTGGGGTGCCATGAAAAGTGGCGTGGCGGCCGATGTGTCGTCAGCGGTAGGTACGAGGCTTGTACATTGTTTGGCGATGGTTGCGCCCCACGCCTGGGTCGCTGAGGAGCTTCTCAACGTATGAATCGATGGCTTTTGAGATCGACGAAATACTGAATTTCCTTTCAGATCAGGCGAGTGTCCATTTTCTTGGGGTTTGGGCTGCAAAAGCGTTTGACACACTGAAGGGCCTTACCCATAATGCCGGTCTCTTGCAGGAGGGGTTCCCGAGCGGTCAAAGGGATCAGACTGTAAATCTGACGGCACTGCCTTCGAAGGTTCGAATCCTTCCCCCTCCACCAAATGCTGCTTCGCGGTGTGAAGTCTGCGTTACTGCTAGTGGAGCTGATCCTGCGGGTGTAGCTCAATGGTAGAGCAGAAGCCTTCCAAGCTTATGACGAGGGTTCGATTCCCTTCACCCGCTCCAAGACGCGCCGATGTAGCTCAGGGGTAGAGCACTCCCTTGGTAAGGGAGAGGTCATGGGTTCAATTCCCATCATCGGCTCCATTTTTACGCTGGCATATTTCAGGTTCTCGAGAAGGAAATATCATGGCAAAGGAAAAGTTCACGCGGACGAAGCCGCACGTAAACGTTGGCACGATTGGCCACGTTGACCACGGCAAGACCACGCTGACCGCTGCGATCACCACCATCCTGTCGAAGAAGTTCGGCGGCGAAGCCAAGGGCTACGACCAGATCGACAGCGCGCCGGAAGAAAAGGCCCGCGGTATCACCATCAACACCGCGCACGTCGAATACGAAACCGAAACCCGCCACTACGCGCACGTCGATTGCCCGGGCCACGCCGACTATGTGAAGAACATGATTACCGGCGCCGCGCAAATGGACGGCGCCATCCTGGTGTGCTCGGCCGCTGACGGCCCCATGCCGCAAACTCGCGAACACATCCTGCTGGCCCGCCA
>NZ_KB895345.1:0-78841 GCF_000374805.1 Chitiniphilus shinanonensis DSM 23277 | reverse complement strand
CCGATCGCGATGGAACAAGGTCTGCGTTTCGCCATCCGTGAAGGTGGTCGTACCGTTGGCGCCGGTGTCGTCGCCAAGGTCATCGAGTAAGTACTTCTCAAGAAGGGGTTGGGTTATGTATAATCCTGCCCTTTCCCTGTAGGCGAGTAGCTCAATTGGTAGAGCACCGGTCTCCAAAACCGGGGGTTGGGGGTTCGAGACCCTCCTCGCCTGCCACGGTTTAGCTTCGGGGCCGTTTCCAAGGGAACGGCCCTATAGCTATCCGCATTTCCAGAACAGGCCCATGGAAAGCGTAGATAAATTCAAAGTTGCGGCGGCGTTGTTGCTCGTCGTTGTTGGGGTTGGCGGGTACTACTCGCTGCCGGCCGATCAAGGGTTGTTGCGCTTGGCGGCGGTGGTGGGTGGTCTGCTCCTGGCCGTGCTGGTGATGTGGTTTTCCCAGCCCGGGCGGGATTTTGTCGATTATGCGCGCGACTCCGTGAAGGAGGCGCAGAAAGTCGTCTGGCCGAACAAGAAGGAAACCTGGCAGATGACAGGGTTGGTGTTCCTGTTTGTCGGGGTGCTGGCGCTGTTCATGTGGGCGGTGGATTCCGGTCTGGCCTGGGTCTTCTATGACCTGATCCTTGGGCGTGGTTAAGCGAAGTACGGGGTAGACGATGGGAATGCGTTGGTATGTGGTGCACGCCTACTCGGGTTTCGAGAAGAGCGTGCAAAAGGCATTGAAGGAGCGTATCGAGCGCTCCGAAGTGGCTCATCTGTTCGGTCAGATTCTGGTGCCGGTCGAGGAAGTGGTCGAGGTCAAGGGCGGCCGCAAGGCGCTGACCGAGCGCAAGTTCTTCCCGGGCTATGTGCTGGTCGAGATGGAGATGACCGACGAGACCTGGCACTTGGTCAAGTCGACGCCGAAGGTGACTGGCTTCGTAGGTGGGACCGGTAATCGTCCGACGCCGATCACGCAGCGTGAAGTCGATTCGATCATGCACCAGATGCAGGAAGGCGTCGAAAAGCCGCGTCCCAAGGTGCTGTTCGAGGTGGGCGAGGTGCTGCGCGTGACCGATGGTCCGTTTGCCGACTTCAATGCCACCGTCGAGGACGTGGACTACGACAAGAGTCGCCTCAAGGTTTCGGTGCTGATCTTCGGCCGGGCAACGCCGGTCGATGTGGATTTTGCGCAAGTCGAGAAGGTTTGATCGGCTTGCTGTGAGTGGCCGGCCTGCGGGCCGGTTAGGTTGGGGAGCGAGGAACAGTCCTCGCGTTTGACCCGTTCAAGGAGTAAATCGTGGCAAAGAAGATTGTCGGCTATATCAAGCTGCAAGTGCCCGCTGGCAAAGCCAACCCGTCGCCTCCCATTGGCCCGGCGCTTGGTCAGCGTGGTCTGAACATCATGGAATTCTGCAAGGCGTTCAACGCCCAGACCCAAGGCGTCGAGCCGGGTCTGCCGATCCCGGTGGTGATTACCGCCTACGCGGACAAGTCTTTCACCTTCGTGATGAAGACCCCGCCGGCGACCATCCTGATCAAGAAGGCTGTTGGCATTCAAAAGGGTTCGAGCAAGCCGCATACCGACAAGGTCGGCACCATCACTCGCGCCCAGCTGGAAGAAATCGCCAAGACCAAGCAGCCGGACCTGACCGCTGCCGATATCGATGCCGCCGTGCGTACCATCGCCGGTTCCGCTCGTTCCATGGGCCTGAATGTGGAGGGCGTGTAAATGGCTAAGGTTTCCAAGCGTCTGGCCGCTCTGAAGGCCGCTGTCGATCGCAACAAGCTGTACGCCGTTGACGAAGCCCTGTCGCTGGTCAAGGGTGGCGCGACCGCCAAGTTCAACGAATCCATCGACGTCGCCGTGAACCTCGGCGTCGATCCGCGCAAGTCGGACCAAGTGGTCCGTGGCGCCGTGGTGCTGCCCAAGGGTACCGGCAAGAGCGTGCGCGTCGCCGTGTTCACCCAGGGTGCCAACGCCGAAGCGGCCAAGGCCGCCGGTGCGGACATCGTCGGTTTCGAAGACCTGGCCGAACAGGTCAAGGCCGGCAACATGGATTTCGACGTGGTGATCGCTTCGCCGGACGCCATGCGTATCGTCGGTCAGCTGGGCCAGATCCTCGGTCCGCGCGGCCTGATGCCGAACCCGAAGGTCGGTACCGTGACCCCGAACGTTGCCGAGGCCGTGAAGAACGCCAAGGCCGGTCAGGTCCAGTACCGTACCGACAAGGCCGGTATCATCCACGCCACCATCGGCCGCGCGTCGTTCGACGTCGCTGATCTGAAGGAAAACCTGGTTGCGCTGGTCGATGCCCTGCAAAAGGCCAAGCCCGCTGCCGCCAAGGGCGTGTACTTCAAGAAGCTCGCCGTCTCCAGCACCATGGGTGCCGGGGTGCGCGTCGACACGCTGACGGTTTCGCAGTAAGAACTTTGGGCCCGTGCCGGCTTGCCGGCGCGGGATTGTCAAAGACCGTAGGTGCCGCAAGGCTTAATTGGCAAATCCCTAGGGAGCTGCCGGCCCACGCAGACGGTGTGCCCAATCATGGTTTTGCCCGGGAGCGCTCGCTTCCGGGATCTCCTGAATGAAGGTCGCCGTTGGGGGTGCGAGCCATCGCACCATCTCTCTCGCAAGTGGAGGTAGACCTTGAGTCTCAATCTCGAAGACAAGAAGGCCGTCGTTGCTGAGATCTCGGCAGAAGTTGCCAAGGCTCAGACCATCGTCGTAGCCGAGTATCGGGGTATCGGGGTTGCCAACATGACTCTCCTGCGCAAGCAAGCGCGTGAGTCCGGCGTTTTCCTGCGTGTTCTGAAGAACACGCTGGCGCGCCGTGCGGTCCAGGATACGCCGTTCGCCGGTCTGGCCGATCATATGGTCGGCCCGCTGGTCTATGGCATTTCCGAAGACCCGGTTGCCGCAGCCAAGGTACTCAATGGCTTCGCCAAGAAGGACGACAAGATCGTCGTCAAGGCGGGTTCCTACGAAGGCAAGGTGCTGGACGCTGCGCAAGTGGCCGAGCTGGCATCGATCCCGAGCCGCGAGGAACTGCTGTCCAAGCTTCTGTACGTCATGAAGGCGCCGGTGTCGAGCTTTGCTCGTGGCCTGGCCGCTCTGGCGGAAAAGAAGCAAGGCGAAGCAGCCTAATCCGAACCCAATTCGTTTTACCGATTTTCAGGAGTTTTACAAATGGCTCTGTCCAAAGAAGATATCCTCGAAGCCGTTGCCGGCTTGACCGTGATGGAACTGAACGACCTGGTGAAGGCGTTCGAAGAGAAGTTCGGCGTGTCGGCTGCTGCCGTTGCCGTTGCTGGCCCGGCTGGTGCTGCTGCTCCGGTTGCTGAAGAGAAGACCGAGTTCGACGTCATCCTGACCGGCGCTGGCGCCAACAAGGTCGGCGTGATCAAGGTCGTGCGCGAAGTGACCGGCCTGGGCCTGAAGGAAGCCAAGGATCTGGTTGACGGCGCACCGAAGCCTGTCAAGGAAGCCATTGCCAAGGCCGACGCCGAAGCAATCCAGAAGAAGCTGGTTGAAGCGGGCGCTACCGCTGAAGTCAAGTAATACTCTGGTTCACTGCTAGAGCGGCAGGCGGAGCGATCCGCCTGCCATTTTGCGTTTGTCCGTGCGGGCTCGATCCCGCCCCGGCAGGCGGCAAACCGGAAACCGCGCAACTGCGTTTTGCGGTTTGTCCTTTGCGCCCCACTCCATGGAGAGCTTGTGAGTATGAATTACTCGTTCACTGAGAAAAAACGCATTCGTAAGAGCTTTGCGAAGCGGGCCAGTGTGCTCGAAGTGCCGTTTCTTCTCGCGACCCAGATCGACTCCTACACCGATTTCCTGCAACAGGAAGTGCCGGTCGGCGAGCGCAAGAATGCCGGCCTGCAGGCCGCTTTTACCTCGATCTTCCCGATCGTCTCGCACAACGAGAACGCGCGGCTGGAGTTCGTGCATTTCAACCTGGGCGATCCTCCCTTCGACGTGATCGAGTGCCAGCAGCGCGGCATCACCTTCGCCGCGCCGCTGCGTGCCCGCGTGCGCCTGGTGATCATGGATCGCGAAGCGGCCAAGCCGACCGTGAAGGAAGTCAAGGAACAGGACGTGTACTTCGGCGAGATCCCGCTGATGACGCGTAACGGTTCCTTCGTGATCAACGGCACCGAGCGCGTGATCGTTTCCCAGCTGCACCGCTCGCCGGGCGTGTTCTTCGAGCACGACAAGGGCAAGACCCACAGCTCGGGCAAGCTGCTGTTCTCCGCGCGGGTGATTCCTTACCGCGGCTCGTGGCTGGACTTCGAGTTCGACCCGAAGGACATGCTGTTCTTCCGGATCGACCGTCGCCGCAAGATGCCGGTCTCCATCCTGCTGAAGGCGCTGGGCTACACCCCGGAACAGGCGTTGGCCGAGTTCTATGACACCGACACCTTCATGATGGGCAAGGACGGCCTGTTCCTGGAGCTGGTGCCGGAACGCCTGAAGGGCGAGGTCGCCAAGTTCGACATCGTCTCCGACGACGGCAAGGTGCTGGCCCAGAAGGACAAGCGCATCACCGCCAAGACCATCCGCGACATCCAGAATGCCGGGCTGAAGAAGCTGTCGGTGCCGATCGACTTCCTGATCGGCCGCATCCTGGCGCACGACGTGGTCAACGCCGACACCGGCGAACTGGTGGCGCGCGCCAACGAGGAAATCACCGAAGAGACGGTGATCAAGTTCGAACAGGCCGCCGTGGCGCAGGTCAAGGTGCTGTACGTCAACGACCTGGACCAAGGCGCGTACGTTTCCGCCAGCCTGCGTGCCGACGAAACCGTCGACCAGTACGCCGCGCGTGTGGCGATCTATCGCATGATGCGCCCGGGCGAGCCGCCCACCGAAGATGCGGTGGAAGGCCTGTTCAATGGTCTGTTCTTCGCTGAAGAGCGTTACGACCTGTCCGCCGTCGGCCGGATGAAGTTCAACCGCCGCGCCTATGCCGAGCTGGACGAGAAGGCGGCCGGCTGGCGCCGTCGCTTTGCCGAGCGTATCGGCCCGCAGGGCGATATCGGTCCGGGCGTGCTGTCGGTGGCCGACATCATCGCCGTGATCGGCATCCTGCTGGAGCTGCGCAACGGCCGTGGCGAAGTGGACGATATCGATCACCTGGGCAACCGTCGCGTGCGTTCGGTGGGCGAACTGGCCGAGAACCAGTTCCGCGCCGGCCTGGTACGTGTCGAGCGCGCCGTGAAGGAACGCCTGTCGCAGGCCGAATCCGACAACCTGATGCCGCACGACCTGATCAACGCCAAGCCCGTCTCGGCCGCGATCAAGGAATTCTTTGGTTCGTCGCAGTTGTCGCAGTTCATGGACCAGACCAACCCGCTGTCGGAAATCACCCACAAGCGCCGTGTCTCGGCACTGGGCCCGGGCGGTCTGACCCGCGAGCGCGCCGGCTTCGAAGTCCGTGACGTGCACCCGACCCACTATGGCCGCGTCTGCCCGATCGAAACGCCGGAAGGCCCGAACATCGGTCTGATCAACTCGCTGTCGTGCTATGCCCGCACCAACGAGTACGGCTTCCTGGAAACCCCGTACCGCCGCGTGCAGGACGGCAAGGTGACCGACCAGATCGATTACCTGTCGGCCATCGAGGAAGGCAAGTACGTGATCGCCCAGGCCAACGCCGAAGTGGGCGCCGACGGCACGCTGACCGACGAACTGGTGACCTGCCGCGAACACGGCGAAACCATCATGGCCGGCCCGGACCGCGTGCAGTACATGGACGTGGCACCGAGCCAGATCGTCTCGGTGGCGGCTTCGCTGATCCCGTTCCTGGAACACGACGATGCGAACCGTGCGCTGATGGGCGCCAACATGCAGCGTCAGGCCGTGCCTTGCCTGCGCGCCGCCGCGCCGTATGTCGGCACCGGCATCGAACGCACCTGCGCGGTCGACTCGGGCACCGCCGTGGCCGCGCTGCGTGGCGGCCTGGTCGATTACGTCGATGCCAACCGCGTCGTGGTCCGCGTCAACGACGATGAAACCCTGCCGGGCGAAACCGGCGTCGATATCTACAACCTGGTCAAGTTCACCCGTTCCAACCAGAACACCAACATCAACCAGCGCCCGATCGTGAAGAAGGGCGACCGGATCGCCAAGGGCGACGTGGTGGCGGACGGTGCTTCGACCGATCTGGGCGAAATGGCGCTGGGTCAGAACATGACCATCGCGTTCATGCCGTGGAACGGCTACAACTTCGAAGACTCGATCCTGATCTCCGAAAAGGTGGTGGCCGAAGACCGTTACACCTCGATCCACATCGAGGAACTGAACGTGATGGCCCGCGACACCAAGCTGGGCCCGGAAGAAATCACCCGCGACATTTCCAACCTGTCCGAGCGCATGCTGGGCCGGCTGGATGAATCGGGCATCGTCTACATCGGCGCTGAAGTCGAGGCCGGCGACGTGCTGGTCGGCAAGGTGACGCCGAAGGGCGAAACCCAGCTCACGCCGGAAGAAAAGCTGCTGCGCGCGATCTTCGGCGAGAAGGCGTCCGACGTGAAGGACACCTCGCTGCGCGTGCCGTCGGGCATGACCGGCACCGTCATCGACGTGCAGGTGTTCACCCGCGAAGGCGTGGAGCGCGACAAGCGCGCCCAGTCGATCATCGACGAGCAACTGCGCCGTTATCGCCAGGACTTGAACGACCAGCTGCGCATCGTCGAGAACGACCTGTTCGAGCGGATCGGCCGCATGATCGTCGGCAAGGCGGCCAACGGTGGCCCGAAGCGCCTGGCCAAGGGGGCCGAGATCACCGTCGAGTACCTGAACGACCTGCCGTCCAAGCACGACTGGTTCGACATCCGTCTGGCCGACGAGGAAGCCGCTCGCCAGCTCGAGGCGATGAAGGACCTGATCGCCCAGATGCGTGCCGACTTCGACCTCAAGTTCGAAGACAAGAAGCGCAAGCTGACCCAGGGCGACGAACTGCCGCCGGGCGTGATCAAGATGGTCAAGGTCTACGTGGCCGTGAAGCGCCGCCTGCAGCCGGGCGACAAGATGGCCGGTCGCCACGGTAACAAGGGTGTGGTGTCGAAGATCCTGCCGGTGGAAGACCTGCCGTACATGGCTGATGGCACGCCGGTGGACATCGTGCTGAACCCGCTGGGCGTACCGTCGCGGATGAACATCGGTCAGATCCTGGAAGTGCACCTGGGCTGGGCTGCCAAGGGCATCGGCCAGCGTGTCGACGCCATGCTGCGCGAACAGCGCAACGTGGCCGAGCTGCGCAGCTATATGGACAAGATCTACAACTCCGCCGGCCGCGGCGAAGACATCGCCACGTTGTCGGACGATGAAGTGCTCACGCTGGCCCAGGGCCTGCGTACCGGCATGACGTTCGCCAGCCCGGTGTTCGACGGTGCCAAGGAATCCGAGATCCGTACCATGCTGGATCTCGCCTATCCGGAAGAGGACGCCCGCACGCAATTGCTGGACTTCAATGACAGCAAGACGCAGATGCAGTTGTTCGACGGTCGCAATGGCGAGCCGTTCGAGCGCAAGGTCACCGTCGGCGTGATGCACTACCTGAAGCTGCACCACTTGGTGGACGACAAGATGCACGCGCGTTCGACCGGCCCGTACTCGCTGGTCACGCAGCAGCCGCTGGGTGGTAAGGCGCAGTTCGGTGGTCAGCGTTTCGGGGAAATGGAAGTGTGGGCGCTGGAAGCATACGGCGCCGCCTACACCCTGCAGGAAATGCTGACGGTGAAGTCGGACGATGTGAACGGCCGGACCAAGGTCTACGAGAACATCGTCAAGGGCGATCACCGCATCGATGCCGGCATGCCGGAATCCTTCAACGTGCTGGTGAAGGAAATCCGCTCGCTCGGTATCGATATCGACCTGGAAACCTATTGATCGTGTGAGGTGTGAGGGGTGCCCGCCGTGGCGGGCGCCTCACACCTGACTCCTCACCCTCACAGGAGAAAGATTCAATGAAAGGCTTACTCGAGCTCTTCAAGCAAGTCACGCAAGACGAAGAATTCGACGCGATCAAGATCGGGCTGGCCTCGCCCGAGAAGATCCGTTCCTGGTCGTTCGGCGAAGTAAAGAAGCCGGAAACCATCAACTACCGTACCTTCAAGCCGGAACGCGACGGCCTGTTCTGCGCGCGCATCTTCGGCCCGATCAAGGACTACGAGTGCCTGTGCGGCAAGTACAAGCGCCTGAAGCATCGCGGCGTGATCTGCGAGAAGTGCGGCGTCGAAGTGACCCTGTCCAAGGTGCGCCGCGAGCGCATGGGCCACATCGAGCTGGCCTCGCCGGTCGCCCACATCTGGTTCCTGAAGAGCCTGCCGTCGCGCCTGGGCATGGTGCTGGACATCCCGCTGCGTGACATCGAGCGCGTGTTGTACTTCGAAGCGTTCATCGTCATCGAGCCGGGTATGACCCCGCTGAACCGCGGTCAGTTGCTGACCGAGGACGACTACTTCAACAAGGTCGAAGAATACGGCGACGAGTTCGTCGCCATGATGGGCGCCGAAGCGGTGCGCGAACTGCTGAAGAGCCTCAACAGCGACCAGGAAATCGCCACCCTGCGCCAGGAGCTGGAAGCCACCGGCTCCGACACCAAGATCAAGAAGATCGCCAAGCGCCTGAAGGTGCTGGAAGCGTTCTCCAAGTCCGGCATCAAGCCGGAATGGATGATCATGGACGTGCTGCCGGTGCTGCCGCCCGAACTGCGCCCGCTGGTGCCGCTGGATGGCGGCCGCTTCGCGACCTCCGACCTGAACGACCTGTATCGCCGCGTCATCAACCGGAACAACCGTCTGAAGCGACTGCTGGAACTGCGCGCGCCGGACATCATCGTGCGCAACGAAAAGCGCATGTTGCAGGAATCGGTCGATTCGCTGCTGGACAACGGCCGTCGCGGCAAAGCGATGACCGGCGCCAACAAGCGTCCGCTGAAGTCGCTGGCCGACATGATCAAGGGCAAGGGCGGTCGCTTCCGCCAGAACCTGCTGGGCAAGCGCGTCGACTACTCCGGTCGTTCCGTGATTACCGTGGGCCCGTACCTGCGTCTGCATCAGTGCGGCCTGCCCAAGCTGATGGCGCTGGAACTGTTCAAGCCCTTCATCTTCCACAAGCTGGAAGTGCTCGGCCTTGCCACCACCATCAAGGCGGCCAAGAAGATGGTCGAAGGCCAGGAAGCCGTGGTGTGGGACATCCTGGAAGAAGTCATCCGCGAGCATCCGGTGCTGCTGAACCGCGCCCCGACGCTGCACCGCCTGGGTATCCAGGCGTTCGAGCCGGTGCTGATCGAAGGCAAGGCGATCCAGCTTCACCCGCTGGTCTGCGCGGCATTCAACGCCGACTTCGACGGTGACCAGATGGCCGTTCACGTGCCGCTGTCGCTGGAAGCGCAGATGGAAGCCCGCACCCTGATGCTGGCGTCCAACAACGTGCTCTCGCCCGCCAACGGCGAGCCGATCATCGTGCCGTCGCAGGATATCGTGCTGGGCCTGTACTACATGACTCGCGAAGCCATCAACGGCAAGGGCGAGGGCACGGTGCTGGCCGACGTGGCCGAAGCGCATCGCGCCTACGCCAGCAAGGCGGTCACCCTGCAGACGCGCGTCTCGGTGCGCCTGAAGGAATGGTACAAGGACGACAACGGCGACTGGCAGAGCCGCATGGTGCGCAAGAACACCACCGTGGGCCGCGCCATCCTGTCGGAAATCCTGCCCAAGGGCCTGGACTTCAGCCACATCGACAAGTCGCTGAAGAAGAAGGAAATCGGCCGCCTGATCAACGCCTCGTTCCGCAGCTGCGGTCTGAAGGACACCGTGGTGTTCGCCGACCAGCTGATGTACACCGGCTTCAGCTACTCCACCCGCGGCGGCATTTCGATCTGCGTGGATGACATGTTGGTGCCGAAGGAAAAGGTCGATCTGCTGGCCGCGGCCAACGCCGAGGTCAAGGAGATCGAACAGCAGTACACGGCCGGTCTGGTGACCCAGGGCGAGCGCTACAACAAGGTCGTCGACATCTGGGGCCGTGCCGGCGACCAGATCGCCAAGGCGATGATGGCGCACCTGGGCAAGCAGAAGGTCGTCGATGCCGAAGGCAAGGAAGTCGACCAGGAGTCGTTCAACTCGATCTACATGATGGCCGACTCCGGAGCGCGGGGTTCCGCGGCGCAGATTCGCCAGCTGGCGGGCATGCGGGGCCTGATGGCCAAGCCGGACGGCTCGATCATCGAGACGCCGATTACCACCAACTTCCGCGAGGGCCTGACCGTTCTCCAGTACTTCAACTCGACTCACGGCGCCCGTAAGGGTCTGGCCGATACCGCGTTGAAGACCGCGAACTCCGGTTACCTGACCCGTCGTCTGGTCGACGTGACCCAGGATCTGGTGGTGACCGAGGACGATTGCGGCACCAAGCATGGCGTGACCATGAAGGCCGTGGTGCAGGGCGGCGACGTGATCGAAGCGCTGCGCG
Organism: Chitiniphilus shinanonensis DSM 23277; assembly: GCF_000374805.1. GTDB lineage: Bacteria > Pseudomonadota > Gammaproteobacteria > Burkholderiales > Chitinibacteraceae > Chitiniphilus > Chitiniphilus shinanonensis. The sequence continues at coordinate 68,385 of NZ_KB895345.1, read as the reverse complement.
ACCGTATCCTCGGCCGCGTGGCCGCGATCGACATCGTCGATCCGGGCAGCCAGGAAACGCTGATCGAGGCCGGTACCCTGCTGACCGAGGATCTGGTCGAGCAGATCGACGCCAGCGGCGTCGATGAAGTCAAGGTGCGTACCCCGCTGACCTGCGAAACCCGCTACGGCCTGTGCGCCAAGTGCTACGGCCGCGATCTGGGTCGCGGTCACCTGGTGAACTCGGGCGAGGCGGTCGGTGTGATCGCCGCGCAGTCGATCGGTGAGCCGGGCACCCAGCTGACCATGCGTACCTTCCACATCGGTGGTGCGGCGTCGCGGGCGGCTGCGGCCAGCCAGGTCGAATCCAAGTCCAACGGCAAGATCGCCTACAGCGCCAACATGCGCTACGTGACCAACGCCAAGGGCGACCCGGTGGTGATCGCGCGTTCCGCCGAAGTGCTGGTGCTCGACGAGCACGGCCGTGAGCGTGAACGCCACAAGGTGCCGTATGGCGCCACGCTGCTGGTCAAGGATGGCGATGCGATCAAGGCTGGCTCGGTGCTGGGTACCTGGGATCCGCACGCGCGTCCCATCATTACCGAGTACGCCGGTCAGGTGCGCTTCGAGAACGTCGAGGAAGGCATCACCGTGGTCAAGCAGGTCGACGACGTGACCGGTTTGTCCACGCTGGTGGTGATCAACGCCAAGACCAAGGCCGGCTCGAAGGGCGTGCGCCCGCTGGTGCGTCTGCTCGACGAGCAAGGCAACGAAGTGAAGCTGGCCGGCACCGATGCGCCGGTCACCATCGGCTTCCAGCCGGGCGCCATCATTACTGTGAAGGATGGTCAGCAAGTGGGCGTGGGCGAAGTCCTGGCGCGGATTCCGCAGGAATCGGCCAAGACCCGCGACATTACCGGTGGTCTGCCGCGCGTGGCCGAGCTGTTCGAAGCCCGTTCGCCGAAGGACGCCGGCATGCTGGCCGATATCACCGGTACCATCAGCTTCGGTAAGGAAACCAAGGGCAAGCAACGTCTGATCATCACCGATCCGGATGGCGCTCCGCACGAGTACCTGATCCTGAAGGAAAAGCACGTGATGGTGCACGACGGTCAGGTGGTGAACCGCGGCGAAATGATCGTCGACGGCCCGATCGATCCGCACGATATCCTGCGTTTGCAGGGTATCGAGGAACTGGCCCGCTACATCGTCCAGGAAGTTCAGGAGGTGTATCGCCTGCAGGGTGTGAAGATCAACGACAAGCACATCGAGGTGATCGTTCGCCAGATGCTGCGCCGCGTGGTGATCTCCGACCCGGGCAACTCCGACTTCATCCAGGGCGAGCAGGTCGAGCGCGCCGAAGTGCTGATCGCCAACGACAAGCTCGCAGCGGAAGGCAAGGAACTGGCCAAGTTCGACAATGTGCTGCTGGGTATCACCAAGGCGTCGCTGTCAACCGACTCCTTCATCTCCGCCGCGTCGTTCCAGGAAACCACGCGCGTGCTGACCGAAGCCGCGATCATGGGCAAGGTGGATGACCTGCGCGGCCTGAAGGAAAACGTGATCGTCGGCCGTCTGATCCCCGCCGGTACCGGCCTGGCCTATCACCGCAGCCGCAAGCAACAGGGCAACAACAACCCGTTCGACCTGGGCGAGCCGCAAGCCGCGGAAGCCGCCACGGTCGGTAGCGAGGAGACGCTCTGATCCTGCCGGCTTGACGACAAGGGCTTGATTTTTTTAAAATCCCGAGTCTTTTTTGGCGACACCTGGATTTCCGGGTGTCGCCGGCTTTATTTGGGGTGCCGTTCAGCTGGTATCCCGAGTAGTCCCCGCAAGGGGTTTTTACACTGAGGAAGTTGAATCAATGCCAACCATCAACCAACTGGTCCGCAAGGGCCGTGAGAAGGAAGTGGCGAAGAGCAAGGTTCCCGCGCTCGAAGCCTGCCCTCAAAAGCGTGGCGTATGCACTCGCGTGTATACCACCACTCCGAAGAAGCCGAACTCCGCGCTGCGTAAGGTCTGCAAGGTTCGTCTCACCAACGGTTTCGAAGTCATTTCGTACATCGGCGGTGAAGGCCACAACCTGCAGGAACACAGCGTCGTGTTGATCCGCGGTGGTCGTGTGAAGGACTTGCCGGGTGTGCGTTACCACACCGTGCGCGGTTCGCTCGATACCGCTGGCGTCAAGGATCGCAAGCAGTCGCGCTCCAAGTACGGCGCCAAGCGTCCCAAGGCTTAATGCCGGACGCCAACGGCGGAAGGTCGCTGACGCGACGCCGTCGAGTAAGTGGTCGTTCCCATGGACGACCGCGGGGCGAGTGGCCCCAACTGAATGTCACATCAAGGATAGAGAATCATGCCAAGACGTAGAGAAGTTCCGAAGCGCGAAGTACTGCCGGATCCGAAGTTCGGTTCCACGGAACTGACCAAATTCATGAACGTGGTGATGATCGACGGCAAGAAGGCCGTTGCCGAAGGCATCATTTATGGCGCCCTCGAGCAGATCGAGAAGAAGACCGGCAAGAACGCCATCGAAATCTTCACCACCGCCATCAACAACGCAAAACCGATCGTCGAGGTGAAGAGCCGTCGCGTCGGTGGTGCGAACTATCAAGTGCCGGTCGAAGTCCGTCCCAGCCGTCGTTTGGCATTGGCGATGCGCTGGTTGCGTGACGCGGCCCGCAAGCGTGGCGAGAAGTCCATGGATCTGCGCTTGGCAGGTGAACTGATCGACGCGGCCGAAGGTCGCGGCGGCGCGATGAAGAAGCGCGATGAAGTGCACCGCATGGCCGAAGCGAACAAGGCGTTTGCCCACTACCGCTTCTAATGCACAACGCTTAAGGAATCAACCGTGGCTCGTAAGACCCCCATCGAGCGGTACCGCAACATCGGTATTTCCGCTCACATCGACGCCGGCAAGACCACCACGACCGAGCGTATCCTGTTCTACACCGGCGTGAACCACAAGATTGGCGAGGTTCACGACGGCGCCGCCACCATGGACTGGATGGAGCAGGAGCAGGAACGCGGTATTACCATCACCTCGGCTGCGACCACGACCTTCTGGAAGGGCATGGGTCTGCAATACCCCGAGCACCGCTTCAACATCATCGACACCCCGGGGCACGTGGACTTCACCATCGAGGTGGAGCGTTCCATGCGTGTTCTGGACGGCGCCTGCATGGTGTATTGCGCGGTCGGTGGCGTTCAGCCCCAGTCGGAAACCGTGTGGCGTCAGGCCAACAAGTACCAGGTGCCGCGTCTGGCGTTCGTCAACAAGATGGACCGCCAGGGTGCCAACTTCTTCCGCGTCGTCGAGCAGATGAAGACGCGCCTGAAGGCCAACCCGGTACCGGTCGTCATCCCCATCGGCGCTGAAGACAACTTCGTCGGCGTGATCGACCTGGTGAAGATGCAGGCCATCTTCTGGGACGATGCGTCCCAGGGCATGAAGTTCGAGTACCGCGATATCCCGGCCGAACTGCTGTCGACCGCCCAGGAATGGCGCGAAAAGATGGTCGAATCGGCGGCCGAGGCCACCGAAGAGCTGATGAACAAGTACCTGGAAGAAGGCGACCTCACCGAGGCCGAGATCGTCCAGGCGCTGCGTCAGCGCACCATCGCCTGCGAAATCCAACCGATGCTGTGCGGCACCGCGTTCAAGAACAAGGGCGTGCAGCGCATGCTCGACGCCGTGATCGAGTTCCTGCCGTCGCCGATCGACATCCCGCCGGTCAAGGGCACGGATGATCGCGACCAGGAAACCGAGCGCGCCGCTTCCGACACCGCGCCGTTCTCCGCGCTGGCGTTCAAGTTGATGAACGACCCGTACGTGGGCCAGCTGACCTTCTTCCGCGTCTATTCCGGCGTGGTGAAGTCCGGCGACAGCGTGCTGAACTCGGTGAAGGACAAGAAGGAACGGATCGGCCGTATCGTGCAGATGCACGCCAACGACCGTCAGGAAATCGATGAAGTGCTGGCCGGCGACATCGCCGCTGCCATCGGCCTGAAGGAAGTCACCACCGGTGAAACCCTGTGTGCCATCGATGCCCCGATCATTCTGGAGCGCATGGAATTCCCGGAGCCGGTGATTCACGTCGCCGTCGAGCCGAAGACCAAGGCCGACCAGGAAAAGATGGGCGTGGCCCTGAACCGCCTGGCCAAGGAAGACCCGTCGTTCCGCGTGCGGACCGACGAGGAATCGGGCCAGACCATCATCTCGGGCATGGGCGAGTTGCACCTCGAAATCATCGTGGACCGCATGCGTCGCGAGTTCGGTGTGGAAGCCAACGTCGGTGCGCCGCAAGTGGCCTACCGCGAAACCGTGACCCAGGTCGCCAAGGACGTGCAGGGCAAGCATGCCAAGCAGTCGGGCGGTAAGGGTCAGTACGGCGACTGCGTGATCACGCTGGAACCGTCGGGCGAAGGCAAGGGCTACCAGTTCATCGACGAAATCAAGGGTGGCGTGATCCCCCGCGAATTCATCCCGTCGGTGGACAAGGGTATCCAGAACACGCTGAAGGCTGGCGTGCTGGCCGGCTTCCCGGTGGTGGACGTGACCGTGCGCCTGACCTTCGGCTCCTACCACGACGTCGACTCCTCGCAGATCGCGTTCGAACTGGCTGGCTCCATCGCCTTCAAGGAAGCGATGCGCCGCGCCGGTCCGGTGATTCTCGAGCCGATGATGGCCGTGGAAATCGAGACCCCCGAAGAGTACATGGGCGACATCATGGGCGACCTGTCGTCCCGTCGCGGCATCGTGCAGGGCATGGATGACAACCCCGCTGGCGGCAAGATGATCAAGGCGGAAGTGCCGCTGTCCGAGATGTTCGGTTACTCGACCACCCTGCGCTCCATGTCGCAAGGTCGCGCGACCTACTCGATGGAATTCAAGCACTACTCCGAGGCGCCGAAGCACGTCGCCGACGCCATCATGGCCAACAAGAAGTAATCGGATAACGGATTAAAGGAATAAAGAAATGGCAAAGGAAAAGTTCACGCGGACGAAGCCGCACGTAAACGTCGGCACGATTGGCCACGTTGACCACGGCAAGACCACGCTGACCGCTGCGATCACCACCATTCTGTCGAAGAAGTTCGGTGGCGAAGCCAAGGGCTACGACCAGATCGACAGCGCACCGGAAGAAAAGGCCCGCGGTATTACCATCAACACCGCGCACGTCGAATACGAAACCGAAACCCGCCACTACGCGCACGTCGATTGCCCGGGCCACGCCGACTATGTGAAGAACATGATCACCGGCGCCGCGCAAATGGACGGCGCCATCCTGGTGTGCTCGGCCGCTGACGGCCCCATGCCGCAAACTCGCGAACACATCCTGCTGGCCCGCCAGGTGGGCGTGCCGTACATCATCGTGTTCCTGAACAAGTGCGACATGGTGGATGACGCCGAACTGCTGGAACTGGTCGAAATGGAAGTGCGCGACCTGCTGTCCAAGTACGACTTCCCGGGCGACGACATTCCGCTGATCAAGGGTTCCGCACTGAAGGCGCTGGAAGGCGACCAGTCGGAAATCGGCGAACCGGCGATCTTCCAACTGGCTGCTGCCCTGGATAGCTACATTCCGGAACCGGAACGTGCCATCGACCTGCCGTTCCTGATGCCGATCGAAGACGTGTTCTCGATCTCGGGTCGCGGTACCGTGGTGACTGGCCGTGTCGAGCGCGGCATCGTCAAGGTTGGCGAGGAAATCGAAATCGTCGGTATCAAGCCGACGGTCAAGACCACCTGCACCGGCGTGGAAATGTTCCGCAAGCTGCTGGATCAAGGCCAGGCTGGCGACAACATCGGCGCGCTGCTGCGCGGCACCAAGCGTGAAGAAGTCGAGCGTGGCCAGGTGCTGGCCAAGCCGGGTTCGATCACCCCGCACACCAAGTTCACCGGTTCGGTGTACGTGCTGAGCAAGGAAGAAGGCGGTCGTCACACCCCGTTCTTCAACGGCTATCGTCCGCAGTTCTACTTCCGTACCACCGACGTGACCGGTTCGGTCGAGCTGCCGGCGGGTACCGAGATGGTGATGCCTGGCGACAACGTGGAAGTGACCGTGTCGCTGATCGCCCCGATCGCGATGGAACAAGGTCTGCGTTTCGCCATCCGTGAAGGTGGTCGTACCGTTGGCGCCGGTGTCGTCGCCAAGGTCATCGAGTAAGCGAGAACAGTCATGCAAAGTCAGAAGATCCGTATCCGCCTGAAGGCGTTCGACTACTCGCTGATCGACCGTTCGGCCCTGGAAATCGTCGAGACCGCCAAGCGCACCGGCGCCGTGGTCAAGGGCCCGGTTCCGCTGCCGACCAAGATCGAGCGTTTCGACGTGTTGCGTTCCCCGCACGTCAACAAGACCTCGCGCGACCAGTTCGAGATCCGCACGCATCAACGCCTGATGGACATTGTCGATCCCACCGACAAGACCGTCGACGCACTGATGAAGCTGGATCTGCCGGCTGGTGTCGATGTCGAGATCAAGCTGCAGTAACTAGCCGCTTGTGACAAAACAGGCTCGCTGATGAAGCGGGCCTGTTTTGTTTTGTGCGCGGCATCGGCTAAGCCCGGGCGGCAGATTGGCTAAGTGCTTGCGGCAAAAGAAAAAGCTGTGCTAGTATCCCGGGCTTGCCGTTTTCTGGACGGCAAGCATGTCTTTTTTTATTCACTGGTTATTGCCGATCAATCGTAATCGGCCCTGAAAAGGAAATAACTATGAGCTTAGGTCTTGTCGGACGCAAAGTCGGCATGACCCGCGTCTTTGCCGAGGATGGTGCGTCCATCCCGGTGACGGTGCTGGATCTGTCCGCAAATCGCGTCACGCAAATCAAGACGCCGGAAACCGACGGCTACGCAGCCGTGCAGGTCACCTTCGGCGCAAAGAAGGCCAATCGTGTCAACAAGGCGGAAGCCGGTCACTTCGCGAAGGCGGGTGTCGAGGCTGGCGTGGTGCTCGTCGAGTTCCGTGTCTCCGCTGAGAAGGCTGCAGAACTGAAGGCCGGCGAATCGCTGTCGGTCGAGCTGTTCTCGGTTGGCCAGTTGGTCGATATCAGTGGCACCACCCAGGGCAAGGGCTTCTCGGGTGTGATCAAGCGCCACAACTTCAGCTCCAACCGTGCTTCGCACGGTAACTCCCGTTCGCACAACACGCCGGGCTCCATCGGTCAGGCGCAGGATCCGGGCCGGATCTTCCCGGGCAAGCGTATGGCCGGTCAATACGGCAACGTGAACCGTACCGTGCAGAACCTGGAAGTCGTGCGTATCGATGCCGAGCGTCAACTGCTGTTGGTCAAGGGCGCTGTCCCGGGCTCCAAGGGCAATGACGTGGTCGTTCGTCCGAGTGTCAAGGCGGGTGCGTAATGGAACTGAAAGTCATCAATGCTAACGGCGAGGCGCAAGCCGCCGTCGCCGGGTCCGATACCCTGTTTGCTCGCGATTTCAACGAAGCCCTGGTCCACCAAGTGGTGACCGCGTACTTCGCCAATGCGCGCAGCGGCAATCGTGCCCAGAAAGATCGTACCGACGTCAAGCACACCACCAAGAAGCCCTGGCGCCAGAAGGGTACCGGCCGCGCTCGCGCCGGTATGACCTCGTCGCCGCTGTGGCGTGGTGGTGGCAAGACCTTCCCGAACAGCCCTGACGAGAACTTCTCGCAGAAGGTGAACCGCAAGATGTACCGCGCCGGTATCGCGACCATTCTGTCGCAACTGGTGCGTGAGGATCGTCTGGTGGTGGTCGATTCGTTTGCGCTCGAAGCGCCGAAGACCAAGGCCTTTGTGCAGAAGCTCGAAGCGCTGAAGCTGGACTCCGCCCTGATCGTGACCAAGGAGCTCGACGAGAACCTGTATCTCGCTTCGCGCAACCTGCCGCACGTGCTCGTGCTCGAGCCGTCGCAGGTCGATCCGGTCAGCCTGGTCCGCTTCAAGAAGCTCGTGCTCACCCGCGAAGCGCTGCAAGCTCTCGAGGAGATCTACGCATGACGCAATTTACCGAAAACCGTCTGTTGCAGGTTCTGCGCGCGCCCATCGTCTCCGAAAAGAGCACGCTGGTTGCCGACAAGAACGAGCAGATCGTATTCCGTGTTGCCACCGATGCCACCAAGGCCGAGATCAAGGCTGCCGTCGAGCTGCTGTTCAAGGTTCAGGTCAAGGGCGTTTCCGTGGTCAACGTCAAGGGCAAGTCGAAGCGTTTCGGCCGTTTCAACGGTCGTCGCACTGATTGGAAAAAGGCGTATGTGAGCCTGGTTCCGGGTCAGGAAATCGACCTTGCGGCCGCGCAGTAAGGAGACTGAAACATGGCATTGGTCAAAGTAAAACCGACGTCTGCTGGTCGCCGCGCCGTCGTCAAGGTGGTGAACCCGGACCTGCACAAGGGTGCGCCGTACGCGCCGTTGCTCGAGCCGCAAAGCAAGACCGCCGGTCGTAACAACCGCGGTGTGATCACCACCCGTCATAAGGGCGGTGGCCACAAGCAGCACTATCGCGTGGTGGACTTCAAGCGCAACAAGGACGGCATCGTCGCCAAGGTGGAACGCCTGGAATACGATCCGAACCGCACCGCCAACATCGCGCTGCTGTGCTACGCCGATGGCGAGCGCCGCTACATCATCGCCCCGAAGGGCCTCAAGGCTGGCATGACCGTCGTTTCCGGTTCGGAAGCCCCGATCAAGGCCGGTAACGCGCTGCCGATCCGCAACATCCCGGTGGGTTCCACGATCCACTGCGTCGAGTTGCAGCCCGGCAAGGGCGCCCAACTGGCCCGCTCGGCCGGCGCTGGCGTGCAACTGCTGGCCCGCGAAGGCGCCTACGCTCAACTGCGTCTGCGCTCCGGCGAAATCCGCAAGGTACATATCGATTGCCGCGCCACGCTGGGCGAGGTCGGCAACGAGGAACATAGCCTGCGTTCTTACGGTAAGGCCGGTGCCAAGCGTTGGCTGGGTATCCGCCCGACCGTGCGTGGTACTGCCATGAACCCGATCGATCACCCGCACGGTGGTGGTGAGGGCAAGACTGGTGAAGGCCGCGTGCCGGTTAGCCCGTGGGGCCAGCCGACCAAGGGCTACCGTACCCGTAACAACAAGCGTACCGACGGCATGATCGTTCGTCGCCGTCACGCGAACAAGGGGTAATAGAACATGGCACGTTCTGTCAAGAAGGGTCCGTTCGTCGACCTGCACCTCATCAAGAAGATCGAGGCTGCGCGTGCATCGAACGACAAGCGCCCGATCAAGACCTGGTCGCGCCGTTCCACGGTGCTGCCGGACTTCGTCGGTCTGACGATCGCCGTGCACAACGGCCGTCAGCACGTACCGGTGTACGTGAACGAAAACATGGTTGGCCACAAGCTGGGCGAGTTCGCACTCACCCGTACCTTCAAGGGCCACGCCGCGGACAAGAAAGCCAAGCGATAAGGTGACGACATGCAAGTATCCGCTGTACTGAGCAATGCTCGCCTCTCCGCGCAAAAGGCTCGCCTGGTCGCTGACCTGGTTCGTGGCAAGCCGGTGGAGCAAGCGCTCAACATCCTGACCTTCAGCCCGAAGAAGGCCGCCGCCCTGATCAAGAAAGTGCTGGAGTCGGCTATCGCCAACGCCGAGCACAACGAAGGCGCCGACATCGACGCCCTCAAGGTCCGGACGATCTATGTGGACAAGGGTCCGTCCCTCAAGCGCTTCACCGCTCGTGCCAAGGGCCGCGGTAACCGCATCGAGAAGCAGACCTGCCACATCACGCTGACTGTGGGCGACTAAGGAGCGATTATGGGTCAGAAAATTCATCCGACGGGTTTTCGTCTCGCCGTCACCAAGAACTGGGCCTCGCGCTGGTACGCCAACAGCCGTAACTTCGGCAAGATGCTTACCGAAGACATCGAGGTGCGCGACTTCCTGAAGAAGCGCCTCGCCAATGCCGCGGTGAGCCGTGTCGTGATCGAGCGTCCGGCGAAGAACGCCAAGATCACCATCTATACCGCCCGCCCGGGCGTGGTGATCGGCAAGAAGGGCGAGGATATCGAGTTGCTGAAGAAGCAGCTGCAGAACATCCTCAAGGTGCCGGTGCACGTCAATATCGAAGAAGTGCGCAAGCCGGAAATCGACGCGCAGATCATTGCCGACAGCATCTCGTCGCAGCTGGAAAAGCGCGTGATGTTCCGTCGTGCCATGAAGCGCGCGATGCAGAACGCCATGCGTCTGGGTGCCCAGGGCATCAAGATCATGTCGGCCGGCCGCCTGAACGGTATCGAAATCGCACGTACCGAGTGGTATCGCGAAGGCCGCGTGCCGCTGCATACCCTGCGTGCCGACATCGACTACGCGACCAGCGAAGCCAAGACCACGTACGGCATCATCGGTATCAAGGTCTGGGTCTACAAGGGCGAAGTGAAGCCGGGCGAAAAGGCCGCTGAACCCGCTCCGGAAACCCAGCGCAAGGCACGTAAGGGGGCACGCAATGCTGCAGCCAACTAGACTCAAGTTCCGCAAGGTCCAGAAGGGCCGTAACACCGGCATCGCGACCCGCGGCAACAGCGTGGCGTTCGGTACCTGGGGCCTGAAGGCAACCACCCGTGGTCGCCTGACTGCCCGTCAGATCGAAGCTGCGCGTCGCGCGATCACCCGTCACATCAAGCGTGGCGGCCGCGTCTGGATTCGCGTGTTCCCGGACAAGCCCATTTCGACCAAGCCGGCCGAAGTGCGGATGGGTAACGGTAAGGGCAGCCCGGAATACTGGGTTGCCGAAATTCAACCTGGCAAGGTCCTGTACGAGCTGGATGGCGTCAACGAAGAGCTCGCTCGCGAAGCCTTCCGTCTCGCCTCCGCCAAGCTGCCGTTCGGTACGACCTTCGTCACTCGTCAAGTGGGGCAATGATGAAAGCTGCTGAACTTCGTCAAAAGTCGGCCGACGAGCTCAAGGGCGAACTGACTGCCCTGCTGCGCGCCCAGTTCGGTCTGCGCATGCAGGCCGCTACCGGCCAGCTCGCCAAGTCGAGCGAACTGAAGCGTGTGCGCAAGGACATTGCGCGCGTCCGTACCATCCTGGCTCAGAAGGCTGCTTAACATGACCGAAGCAAAACTGAAGCGTACGCTGACCGGTCGTGTGGTCAGCAACAAGATGGATAAGACGGTCACCGTTTTGGTCGAGCATCTGGTCAAGCACCCGATCTACGGCAAGGTGATGCGTCGTTCCAAGAAGTACCACGCTCACGATGAAAGCAATCAGTACAACGAAGGCGATCTGGTGACGATCGTGGAAACCCGTCCGGTTTCCAAGACCAAGTCCTGGGCTGTCGCCGAGTTGGTCGAAAAGGCTCGTACCGTCTAAGTCATTGGATTGGTATAAGTTCTTGCGCGGGCATTGTACTTTGAGTACAATGCCCGTTTTTCCGTCTCACGGCGGCGTTTGTTGCCGTGTTTGTTCCTTCCCCTTCGGGGTCCAAAACTGGTCGCGTTTGCCTGGTTTTGCCGGGCGCCGTCCTGGTTCTGCCAGGACATTCGCGGGTTAAGTTGGAGGTTGTTTTTAAATGATCCAAATGCAATCCATGCTGGAGGTTGCGGACAACACTGGTGCGCGCAGCGTTATGTGCATCAAGGTGTTGGGCGGCTCCAAGCGTCGCTATGCAGCTGTCGGCGACATCATCAAGGTGAGCATCAAGGACGCGGCCCCCCGTGGTCGTGTCAAGAAGGGCGACGTCTACAATGCCGTGGTGGTTCGTACCGCCAAGGGCGTGCGTCGCGCTGATGGCTCGCTGATCAAGTTCGACGGCAATGCCGCCGTCCTCCTCAACAACAAGCTGGAGCCGATCGGCACCCGCATCTTCGGGCCGGTGACGCGTGAACTGCGTACCGAGCGCTTCATGAAGATCGTGTCGCTCGCGCCGGAAGTGCTGTAAGGGGAACGGTATGAACAAGATTCGCAAAGGCGACGAAGTCGTCATCATCGCTGGCAAGGACAAGGGTCGTCGCGGCACTGTGCTGCGCGTGTTCCCGGCCGACGACCGCGTGGTCGTGGAAGGCGTGAACGTGGTGAAGAAGCACCAGAAGCCGAACCCGATGCGCAACGTGCAAGGTGGCATCGTCGAGAAGACCATGCCGATTCACGTGTCCAACGTGGCGATCTTCAATGCCGCGACCGGCAAGGCTGATCGCGTGGGCTTCAAGGTGCTGGAAGACGGCAAAAAGGTTCGCGTCTTCAAGTCCAACGGCGAAGTCGTCGGCGGCTAAGGGGAAGAACGAACATGACTCGTCTGCAAGATATTTACCAAGAAAAGATTGTGCCGGCGCTCATCGAGCAGTTCGGTTACAAGTCCGTGATGGAAGTGCCGCGCATCGAAAAGATCACCATCAACATGGGTGTGGGTGAAGCGGTTGCTGACAAGAAGGTGATGGAACACGCCGTGGGCGATCTGGAAAAGATCGCCGGTCAAAAGGTTGTCGTGACCAAGGCCAAGAAGTCCATCGCCGGCTTCAAGATTCGTGACGGTTACCCGGTTGGCTGCAAGGTCACCCTGCGTCGTGATCGCATGTATGAATTCCTCGATCGTCTGGTGACCGTGGCCCTGCCGCGCGTTCGCGACTTCCGCGGTATCCCCGCCAAGTCGTTCGATGGTCGTGGCAATTACAACATGGGCGTGCGTGAACAGATCATCTTCCCGGAGATCGAGTACGACAAGATCGACGCGCTGCGTGGGATGAACATCACCATCACCACCACCGCCAAGACCGACGACGAAGCGCGTGCCCTGCTGGCCGCCTTCAAGTTCCCGTTCAAGAATTGAGGCGATCATGGCAAAACTTGCACTGATTAATCGCGAAGAAAAGCGCCGCGCAACGGTCGCCAAGTACGCGGCCAAGCGCGAGAAGCTGCTGGCCGTGGTCAACGACCAGAGCGTGAGCGAAGAGGAGCGTTTCGCTGCGCGCCTCAAGCTGCAACAACTGCCGCGTAACGCCAGCCCGGTCCGTACCGGCTCCCGTTGCTCGATTACCGGCCGCCCGCGCGGCGTCTTCCGCAAGTTCGGCCTCGGCCGTAACAAGCTGCGCGAACTGGCCATGAAGGGCGAAATCCCCGGCGTGGTCAAGGCTAGCTGGTAAGGAGAATAAAACATGGCAATGCATGATCCTATCGCCGATATGCTGACCCGCATCCGCAACGCCCAGCGTGCGGAAAAAGGCGCCGTGACGATGCCGTCCTCGAAGCTGAAGGTCGCGATCGCCAAGGTGCTGCAGGACGAAGGCTATATCGAGTCGTTCGCTGTCACCAGCGAAGTGAAGCCCGAGCTCACCATCGAGCTGAAGTACTACGCCGGCCGCCCGGTCATCGAGCGCATCGAACGCGTCTCGAAGCCCGGCCTGCGCATCTACAAGGGCGCTGCGGATATTCCGCAGGTGATGAATGGTCTTGGCGTGGCAATCCTGTCCACGTCCAAGGGTGTGATGACCGATCGCAAAGCGCGTGCCAACGGTGTTGGTGGCGAGCTTCTGTGCTTCGTCGCGTAATGGGGTGAAACAATGTCTCGTGTAGCGAAGAATCCGGTCGCCATCCCGGCGGGTGTCGAAATCAAGCTCAACGACGGTGCCATCACCGTCAAGGGCCCGAACGGCACGCTGAGCCAGGCGCTCAGCAGCAACGTCGAAGTCAAGATCGAAAACAACGAAGTCGTGTTTGCCGCCCGTGACGGCAGCAAGCCCGCCCGCGCAATGTCCGGTACCCTGCGCGCGCTGGTGAGCAACATGGTGAACGGCGTGTCGAAGGGTTTCGAGCGCAAGCTCAACCTGGTCGGCGTCGGTTACCGCGCTCAAGCTCAAGGCGACACGCTGAACCTGACTCTGGGTTTCTCCCACCCTGTGGCGCACAAGATGCCTGCCGGCGTGAAGGTGGAAACCCCGACTCAGACCGAAATCATTCTGAAGTCTGCCGACAAGCAGGCGCTTGGTCAGGTTGCCGCTGAGATCCGCGCATACCGCGCACCCGAGCCGTACAAGGGCAAGGGTGTCCGTTATTCGGACGAAGTGGTTGTTCTGAAAGAAACCAAGAAGAAGTAATCGAGGCTGAATCATGGACAAGAAAGAGACTCGACTCCGCCGTGCACGTAAAACCCGTGCCAAGATTGCGGAGCTCAAGATGGTGCGCCTGTCGGTGCACCGCACCAACAGCCATATCTACGCCCAGGTCATCGACGCGGACGGCACCAAGGTGCTGGCCAGCGCGTCGACGCTCGAAGCCGAAGTGCGTGGCCAGGTCAAGAACGGCGGCAGCGTCGACGCAGCCACGCTGGTTGGCAAGCGCATCGCCGAGAAGGCCCGCGCAGCCGGCGTGGAAAAGGTAGCGTTCGACCGCTCCGGTTTCCATTACCACGGTCGCGTGAAGGCGCTCGCTGACGCCGCACGCGAAGGCGGCCTCGTCTTCTAATTTGGAGTGATCAAATGGCTAGGAACGAAGTAGAAGATCGCGGCGACGGCCTTCGCGAGAAAATGGTGAGCGTGAATCGCGTCACCAAGGTCGTGAAGGGTGGTCGTATTCTCGGCTTCGCCGCACTGACCGTGGTCGGTGATGGCGACGGTGGCGTCGGCATGGGCAAGGGCAAGGCGAAGGAAGTCCCGGTCGCCGTGCAGAAGGCTCTGGACGAAGCCCGCCGCAAGCTGTTCAAGGCGCCGCTGAAGAATGGCACCGTGCCGCATGCGGTGGTTGGTCGCCATGGCGCCACCACCGTGTTCATGCAGCCCGCCCCGGATGGTACCGGCATCATCGCCGGCGGCCCGATGCGCGCCGTGTTCGAAGTGGCTGGCGTGCACAACGTCAGCGCCAAGATCCATGGCTCGACCAATCCGTACAACGTGGTTCGCGCCACGCTGGACGGCCTGGCTCGCCTGCAAACGGCCGGCGATATCGCTGCCAAGCGTGGCAAGACGGTCGAAGAAATTCTGGGAGACGCGTAATGAGCGAAACCAAGAAACTCAAGGTCACGCTCGTCAAGAGCCTGATCGGGCGTCTGGAATCGCACCAGGCGTGCGCGCGCGGCCTCGGTCTGCGGAAGCTGAACAGCTCCGCCGAAGTGATCGACACCCCGGCCAACCGCGGCATGATCAACAAGATCAGCTACCTGCTGAAGGTGGAGGGCTAACATGTCTCTCGTACTGAACAACCTGAAGCCCGCCGAAGGCTCGACCCACGCCAAGAAGCGCGTCGGTCGCGGTATCGGCTCCGGCCTGGGCAAGACCGCTGGCCGTGGCCACAAGGGTCAAAAGTCCCGCGCCGGCGGTTTCCACAAGGTTGGTTTCGAAGGCGGCCAAATGCCGCTGCAACGCCGTTTGCCGAAGCGTGGCTTCGTCTCGCTGGCCAAGGGCAAGAGCGCCGAGGTTCGTCTGTCGGACCTGAACGCTCTGCCGGTCAACGAGATCGACTACGCTGTGCTGCTGCAAGCCGGTGTCATCGGCCAGCATGCTCACGCGGTCAAGGTCATCCTGGCCGGCAAGATCGAACGCGCCATCACCCTGAAGGGCCTGTCGGCCACCAAGGGCGCGCGCGCCGCGATCGAAGCCGCCGGTGGCAGCATCGTCGAGTAACCGAGCTCAAGGCAGAGGCAGCAACGTGGCAAATCCCGCTATGGCTTCCGCAGGCAGCAAGTTCGCGGATCTGAAGAAGCGAATCTGGTTCCTGATCGGTGCATTGATCGTGTACCGCATCGGGGCGCATATCCCCGTGCCGGGCATCAACCCGGTGGAACTGGCAAAGCTGTTCAATTCCTCGCAAACCGGCCTGCTGAACATGTTCAACATGTTCTCGGGCGGTGCGCTGTCCCGCTTCACCGTGTTTGCGATCGGGATCATGCCGTATATCTCGGCATCGATCATCATGCAACTCGGCTCCGAAGTGTTTCCCTCGCTCAAGCAATTGAAGAAGGAAGGGGAGGCCGGCCGACGCAAGATCACGCAGTACACGCGTTATGCCACGGTGCTGCTGGCTACAGCGCAAAGCTTCGGCATTGCGATGATGCTGTTCAAGCAGCCCAACCTGGTACTGATGTCGCAGGGCATGTTCGTCTTCACCACGGTGGTGACGTTGGTGACCGGCACCATGTTCCTGATGTGGCTGGGCGAGCAGATCACCGAACGCGGTATCGGCAACGGGATCTCGATCCTGATCTGTGCCGGTATCGCCGCCGGCGTGCCCAGCGCCATCGGCAAGACGCTGTCACTGGTACAGGCCGGCAGCCTGCACGAAATCCTGGCGCTGTTCCTGGCCGTGGGTGTGGTGCTGCTGACCGCTGCCGTGGTGTTCGTCGAGCGTGGCCAGCGCAAGGTGCCAGTGCAGTATGCCAAGCGCCAGGTCGGCAATCGCGTGATGCAGGCCCAGAGCACGCATCTGCCGCTGAAGATCAACATGGCGGGCGTGATCCCGCCGATCTTCGCCTCGTCGATCATCCTGTTCCCGGCCACGTTGCTGTCCTGGACGGGCAACAGCGAGAAGCTGGGCTGGCTGAAGGCCATCGGTGACACCCTGCATCCGGGCCAGCCCGTGTATGTGTTGCTGTACGCCGCTGCCATCATCTTCTTCTGCTACTTCTATACCGCCCTGGTGTTCAATCCCCGGGAAACCGCGGACAACCTGAAGAAGAGCGGGGCGATGATTCCGGGGTACCGTCCTGGGGAGCATACCGCGCGCTACATCGAGAAGCTGATCCTGAAGCTCACGCTGATCGGGGCGGTGTACATCACCGTGATTTGCCTGATTCCTGAATTCCTGATCCTGAAGTGGAACGTCCCCTTCTATTTCGGCGGCACCTCGCTGCTGATTCTGGTGGTGGTGACCATGGACTTCATGGCGCAGATGCAGTCCTACGTGCTGTCGCATCAGTACGAGAGCCTGCTGAAGAAGGCAAACTTCAAGGGCGCGGCCTAAGCCGGACTGAATCGACGAACATGGCGAAAGAAGACGTTATTCAGATGCAGGGCGAAGTCCTGGAAACGCTCCCCAACGCGACGTTCCGGGTCAAGCTTGAAAACGGACATGTGGTCCTTGGTCATATCTCCGGCAAGATGCGAATGCACTATATCCGCATCCTCCCGGGCGATAAGGTTACGGTGGAACTCACCCCTTATGACCTGACCAAGGCTCGCATCGTATTCCGGACGAAGTGATTCGACGGAAGCTCACTTTAGATGAAAGGACCAGACGATGAGAGTTCAAGCATCGGTCAAGAAAATCTGCCGCAACTGCAAGATCATCCGCCGCAATCGCGTGGTGCGCGTGATCTGCACGGACCCGCGGCACAAGCAGCGCCAAGGCTGATTGAGTGAATCAGCTCCGGTTGCTATAATCCGCAACTTTTTGAACCTGGGGTAAAGAAGTATGGCCCGTATTGCTGGGGTTAACATCCCTAATCATCAGCATACTGTGATCGGCCTTCAGGCAATCTACGGCATCGGCCGCACTCGTGCGATCGCTGTCTGCGCTGCCACCGGCATCGAGCCGGCCAAGAAGGTCAAGGATCTCAGTGAAGCTGAGCTGGACAAGCTGCGTGAAGAAGTCGGCAAGTACGTCGTCGAAGGTGATCTGCGCCGCGAAGTTACGATGAGCATCAAGCGTCTGATGGACCTTGGCTGCTATCGCGGCTTCCGCCATCGCAAGGGCCTTCCGGTGCGCGGCCAACGCACGCGTACCAATGCGCGCACTCGCAAGGGCCCGCGCAAGCCTATCGCCGGCAAGAAATAATCGCCGCAGCGTAAATTAAGGATTTAAAGAATGGCTAAAGCAAACACAGTGCGTGTACGGAAGAAAGTCAAAAAGAGCGTGTCGGAAGGCATCGTGCATGTGCACGCTTCCTTCAACAACACGATCATTACCATCACCGATCGCCAAGGCAATGCACTTTCTTGGGCTACCTCGGGCGGTGCTGGTTTTAAGGGCTCTCGGAAAAGTACACCCTTCGCTGCCCAGGTGGCCGCGGAGCACGCTGGTAAAGTTGCCCAAGAATATGGTGTGAAGAACCTTGAAGTTCGTATCAAGGGTCCTGGTCCGGGTCGTGAGTCGGCGGTGCGTGCTCTGAACGCCCTCGGCTTCAAGATCACCAGCATTTCGGATGTGACGCCGGTGCCGCACAACGGCTGCCGTCCTCCGAAAAAGCGTCGTATCTAATCCCGGAGTAGAACATGGCTCGTTATATTGGACCCAAGTGCAAACTCGCACGTCGCGAAGGCACGGATCTTTTCCTCAAGAGCGCACGTCGTTCCCTCGACAGCAAGTGCAAGCTGGAGCAAGCCCCAGGCCAGCATGGCGCGAAGAACACCCGTCTGTCCGACTACGGCGTTCACCTGCGCGAAAAGCAGAAGATCCGTCGCATCTACGGCGTGCTGGAACGTCAGTTCCGCCGCTATTTCGAAGAGGCTGCCCGTCGCAAGGGCTCGACCGGTGAAAACCTGTTGAAGCTGCTCGAGTCGCGCCTGGACAACGTCGTCTATCGCATGGGCTTTGCCTCCACTCGCGCCGAAGCGCGCCAGCTGGTGTCGCACAAGGCCGTGGTGGTGAACGGCAACGTGGTGAACATCCCCTCTTTCCAGGTGAAGACCGGCGACGCCGTGTCGGTGCGTGAAAAGGCCAAGAAGCAAGTGCGCATCCAAGAAGCGCTCTCGCTGGCCGAAGGCATCGGTTTCCCGAACTGGGTGCAGGTCGACAGCAAGAAGATGGAAGGCGTGTTCAAGAACGCGCCGGAGCGTTCCGATCTTTCCAGCGACATCAACGAGTCGCTGGTCGTGGAATTCTACTCCAAGTAATTAGCTGCCCCGGAAAGGCCAAGGGATACTGATACATGCAAAACCTCGCTAATGAGTTGCTCAAGCCGCGCATCATCGACGTGCAGGCTCAATCTGCCGCCCAAGCCCGGGTGGTGATGGAGCCGTTCGAGCGCGGTTACGGCCATACGCTCGGTAACGCCCTGCGCCGCATCCTGCTGTCTTCGATGCCCGGGTTCGCGCCTACCGAGGTGAAGATCGAGGGTGTCGTCCATGAATACAGCGCGCTGGATGGCGTGCAGGAAGACGTGGTCGACATCCTGCTGAATCTCAAGGGGGTCGTGCTCAAGCTGCACGGCCGCGAAGCCGTGGCGCTGACCCTGACCAAGGATGGACAGGGCGTGGTCAAGGCTGGCGATATCCAGGTGCCGCATGACGTGGAAGTGGTCAATCCCGACCACGTCATCGCCCACCTGTCCGCCGGCGGCAAGCTGAACATGGAAATCAAGGTGGAGAAGGGGCGCGGCTACCAACCGGCGCCCGCCCGTGCCAACCGCGACGAGTCGCGGAGCATCGGTACCATCCAGCTGGATGCCTCGTTCAGCCCGATCCGTCGCGTCAGCTACGCCGTCGAAAGTGCCCGCGTCGAGCAGCGTACCGACCTGGACCGCCTGATTCTCGAAATCGAGACCAACGGCGTGTTGACCCCGGAAGATGCCGTGCGGCAAGCCGCGCGCATCCTGGTGGATCAGTTGTCGGTGTTTGCCGATCTGGAAGGTACGCCGGTCGAGGAAGAGAAGCCGGCAGCGCCGCAGATCGACCCGATCCTGCTGCGCCCGGTGGACGATCTCGAGTTGACGGTGCGTTCGGCCAACTGCTTGAAGGCGGAAAACATCTACTACATCGGCGATCTGATCCAGCGCACCGAGACCGAGCTTCTCAAGGCGCCGAACCTGGGCCGCAAGTCCTTGAACGAAATCAAGGAAGTGCTCGCCTCGAAGGGCCTCAGCCTGGGCATGCGCCTCGAAAACTGGCCGCCGGCCGGCTTGGACAAGCCGTGATCGGCAAGGTAAAGGAACTGACAAATGCGTCACCGTTTAGCCAATCGTAAACTCAATCGTACGTCCAGCCATCGTCAGGCGCTGCTGCGCAACCTGGCGAACGCGCTGCTGCGTCACGAAGTCATCAAGACCACGCTGCCGAAGGCCAAGGAACTGCGCCGCGTCGCCGAGCCGCTGATCACCCTGGGCAAGGCTCCGTCGCTGGCCAACCGTCGTCTGGCGTTCGACCGCACCCGCGATCGCGAGATCGTGGTGAAGCTGTTCGACGTGTTGGGCCCGCGCTATGCGGCCCGCAACGGCGGCTACCTGCGTATTCTGAAGTGCGGCTTCCGTGCCGGCGACAACGCCCCGATGGCGTTGGTCGAGCTGGTGGACCGTCCGGAAGAGGCGGAAGTGGTGGAAGGCAACGACGCCGAATAAGCGTGGTTGCTCCAGACAAAAGGCCAGCGATTGCTGGCCTTTTGTTTTGGTACATCCGATACGTGGATCAAGGCCTGGGGCGCAGTGCCATCGGCGGCAGTGTTTCGTACCAGTGCCATTCCCTACCTGCCTTGAGCGCGACATTCCTGACCAGCGCATAGGCTTCGTCCGGATCGATGGAGACCAGTTCGGAAACCGCCTGATAATCGTCCGGCAGTGCCGCGTTATCCCAGCCGCGGTAAAGGTGCCGGGACAACGCCGTGGCAACAATCACCGTCCGCACTCGCGGCTCGTTCAAGTAACGTTCATCCATCAGGTGCGCCAGCAGCGTGGGCAGGTGCCAGCGCTGGACCAGCGCCAGTTGAAGATCGAACAGTGTGTGGCCCAGTACTTCCCGCTGGGCGTCGCGCGTGCGCAGATCAGGCTGAGCCTGCTGCAGGGTCTCGATCTCGGATGCGAGTTGCGGTGCGATCAGCCACAGGAGGATCTCGACGGTGTCATGCAGCAGGCTCGCCGTGGCCACCTCCTCGGGGTCGATGTCGCGTCGCATGCCGGCCATCGCTTCCGCGAATTGGGCCGCCAACCCGGCGCGGGCAAGGATGCGTCGCACATTGGCGAGTGCGATCGGTGCGTTGTGCAGACGCGTTTCCACCGTGACGGCCTGGCCAAATTCGCGGATGAAGCCGCGCATGCCGATCATCATCAGCACGCGATCCACGGTGTTGACGTCGGTCACTTGCGACACATGCCGGTGCATCTGAAGGAAGCGGATGACCCGTAGCGTCATCAACGCATCGCGCCGGATCGGTCGGGCGATATCGCGGATGCTGATGTCGTCGACACGGCTTTGCAGGTCCTGGAGGCGGGCACACGTATACTGCAGCACCGGCAGCTCGCAGGCGGCCAAGCGATCGATCCAGACGTCGTAGGTGGGAAGGGCGCTGCGGAGCATATGCCACTCGAATTTGTAAGTTAATTCTTTATAGAGAATGAATCGTATGGCCCGCTATGCAATCGGTGATATCCAAGGGTGTGCTGACGAGCTGGACGATCTGCTGGCGCTCATTGGTTTTCGCGCCGGTTCGGACACTTTGTACCTGGTCGGCGACTTGGTGAACAGGGGGCCATCCTCGTTGGAGGTGCTGCGCTGGGCCCATGCCCATCAGGACAGCGTCTTCCCGGTGCTGGGCAACCACGACCTGCATCTGCTGGCCTGTTTCGCAGGCCACGCCAGTCCGCGTGGCGGGGACACCCTGGATGCGGTGCTCGCCGCGGCGGATGGGGCGGAGTTATGCGATTGGCTGAGGCGGCAACCGTTGATGCGGTCGCTGGGCGATATCGTGGTGGTCCACGCCGGCATCTGGCCGGGCTGGACGCTTGATCAGTTGGCAGACGCTTGCGGCGAAGTTCAGGCGGCGCTTGCCCGGTCCGCCTGGCAGCCGGCTTTGGCCGACATGTATGGCAACAAGCCCAGTCATTGGCTAGGCGCTACATCCGAGGCCGATCGGTGGCGCTTCACCATCAATGCCTGCACCCGCATGCGTTTCGTCGACGACGCGGGCGCCTTGCAGCTCAAGTACAAGGGAGAACTGGAACAGGCGCCGCCTGGGCTGGTGCCGTGGTTTGACTTCGGTAGACGATGCGCAACGCCAAGGGTGGTCTGCGGGCACTGGTCGGCATTGGGGCTGCTGGTGCGCCCGGATATCTGGGCGATCGATACCGGTTGTATCTGGGGTGGGCAGTTGACGGCAGTCTGTCTCGACGATGGTGAGATCGCCCAGGTGACGGCTCGCCGTGCGTATCAGGCGGTGGGCGAGGCCTGAAGGCCGTTGAGAGCTTCGTGCGCAGCCTTGATGCGCGTCTCCGCATAGCGCGTCAAGGTGCGGCGATCTTCGCCGTCCACGGCAAAGGGGGCCAGGAAGTTGATTTCCGCGACCAGCCCCTGCGCTCCCAGCAAACGCCACAGCGATTGGCTGAGCGACATCTCGTTGATGTATGCGGCGGCGTCGTTCCAGTTGCCGGCGGTGTCGACGTAACGCAGATAGATCGGCTGGATGGTGGCGTCGGAGTCGATCGCCGCCTGCAACAGGGAAGAACGGAAGGGCAGGATGCAGCGGCCGTCCGAGGTGGTGCCTTCCGGGAATACCGCAACGCAATGCCCTTCGCGCAGGGCATCGATCATGGCGTTGCTCACCCGTGCCGTATCGCGCTTGCGCTCCCTCTCGATGAACAAGGTTCCGGCTGCATGGCACAGGCTGCCTACCACCGGCCATCCCCTGATCTCCGATTTGGCGACGAAGCGGGACACCGTTTCCGTGTTCAGCACGAAGATGTCCAACCAGGAAATATGATTGGCGAGCAGCAGGTGATTGGGCGGATACAATCCGGGCACCACGCCCTGGACCCGGACAGTGATGCCCAGCTTCTTGGCCAGGGTGCGCGACCAGGCCTGAATCCGGCAAAGACGTGCGTTTTCGTCCATGCGCGGAAAGCGCCAGGTGGCAATGGCGATGCCCATGCCCAGATGGCACAGGACGCTGAAGAGGCGTTGCAGGCGAAGCCAGTGTCGATACATGGACGCAATCCGGCTGTCGCCGGCGGGCTGAGCGGAAACTAAAGACTCAGCGAGTTTAGCGACATCCCCCGAAACGGGCCATGTGCTTATTGCGTCGGCGTCAGCGCAGGAAATGCTTGGCATAGCGCGTCTCGATCCGCTGCATTGGCAGCAGAACGAAAAGATCGGCAGTGTTGAAGTCGGGATCCCAGGCCGGTTCGCCGCATACCAGCGCACCGGCGCGCAGGTAGCCTTTGATCAGGGGAGGCACCATGACGGGGATCTTCTGGTCGAGTGCTGCCAGGGGCAGCGGACAACGAGGGAAGACGCGCCACTCTACCGGCGCATAGGCGGCTTCGGCGATCTTCCGGTACAGGCTGGCCGCGTGATGCCCGCCGTCGGCCAGTGACATGCTGGCGCAGCCGATCAGATACTGGTACCCGTGGCGCTGCATGTACTCCGCGAGACCGGACCAGAGCAAGGCGATGGTGGCGCCGTTGCGATAGTCCGGGTGGACACACGAGCGGCCCACCTCGACGAACTGATTGCGCAGGTGTTGCAGGCGGGTAAGGTCGAACTCGGTGTCGGCGTAGTAGCTGCCCAGCTTGCGCGCCTGGTGCGGTGGCAGGATGCGGTAGGTGCCGACCACTTCGCCGGTTTCATCATCCTGCACCAGCAGGTGCTCGCAGTAGGCGTCGAACAGATCCTGATCCAGCCCTGGTTCGCGGCATTTGAGGGCTGCCCCCATTTCCTCGGCAAAGACCTTGTAGCGCAGGGCCTGCGCTGCGCGCAGATGACCCGGCGTCGAGGCGAACGCCAGGGAGAGCGGGCGTCTACGCTTTTCGGTACCAACGTTTTGCAGTTGCTGCAGCATTCATGTTCCTCCTGGGCGTCGGAACACAAATTAAGGCGGTCGGGTGAAAAAACGATGACGTTTGCTTGAACGCCGTGTGACACGAAGGGGGACGCTGCTACGCCGCTGTAGCGCCCGTCGGCTGGCGGATGCCGGGATCAGTCCAGCGGAGGCGGAAGCGGCGGTTCTTCGCCGGCATCGCTGCCCTCGATGCGGTACTTCTCTTCGGCCCACGAGGCCAAATCGTCGGTACGGCAGCGGGCGGAACAGAATGGGCGATACGGGTTGTCGGGCGAGAACGGCGTGAGTGTGCCGCACTTGGGACAAGGGACGAGGCGAGGTTTCACAGATTGCAGTAGCCGAGGCTGAAATCGATGTCGCCATCGACTACGCGTGGTCTTTCGCCACTGGTGGAGGGGTGGACGAAGCGGACGTTGATCGCGTAGCGGTTCGCGGAAAGCTCGGGCACGACCGGCAGGTCGCTGGGCAGCGTGACACGCAACATCTGGATCGTCTTGCCGCCGGACATCTGCTGGAAAGTACCTTGGTGCGCGGTGTAGTGGCTGACGCGGGCCGAGTCACGCAGCAGGCGCAGGACGATGTCGATGCCTTGCTTGATGGGGGTGAGCGGGCGAAACCAGCGATCGACCTCCGTCTGGCGGCGTTCCGCGGGCAATTGTTGCCAATAGTGGTACGAAGGCAGGTCGAACTCGCAGGCGCCACCGGGAATCGAAAGGCGTTGCTTGATGGTCATCAGCCATTCGTTTTCCCGCAGGTACTGGCCGAACTTGCCGGTCATGTCGAGCATGCGGGCGTGTACGGTTTCGATCTCGGCCAGCACGCCTTCGAGGGCGGCTTCGGAGATATGGGGATTGTTGCGCAGGGATGCCAGCGTTTGGCGCTGCCGCTCTAGTTCCTGCAACAGGTCGGACTTCAGGTCGGCCCTGCTGGCCACTTCCATGATTTCGAAGATGCCGAGCAGCGCGACATGGTGGTCCACCGCATCTGCCCGACCCGCGAACAACGCGGTGCGGTCATACAGGTGCTCCAGCCGCAGCAGGGTGCGGATGCGCTCGTTGATGGGGAACTCGTAGCTGATCACGGCAGGGCGGATACAAAAAGATACCCGATTTTGCAGCAATGGCGCCGGTTTGAAAACCCGTTACGTAAGGCTAGTTTCAATGGTCGTTGGCCCATTTCAAGTATCGATCATGACAAGCCTCGACTTGCCGCTGTAGCTCCGACAGCGAGCCATTGTTCTCCAGGATGTCGTC
The DNA here is from genome assembly GCF_000374805.1 of Chitiniphilus shinanonensis DSM 23277. GTDB lineage: Bacteria > Pseudomonadota > Gammaproteobacteria > Burkholderiales > Chitinibacteraceae > Chitiniphilus > Chitiniphilus shinanonensis. Next base: position 43,526 of record NZ_KB895345.1, on the reverse strand, counting down.
CGCGAGGGCAAGGCGCTTGGCTGGCGGTAGCTGACTGAGGATGATCCGTTCCGCAAGGCTACGATTTATCCCCGATCGTTGGAGAATACGCGCCAACTGTTGTTCCTGCGTGCAATTTACCACCAGCGAGCGGTCAACCAGCCCGCGAAACCCATCGGCTTCGAACAACAGCGGCACGACCAATAGAGCATAGGGGCCGTCACTCAGGCTTGCCAATTCCGTTTGGGCTGCTTTGCGAATCCTGGGATGAAAGATCGCATCCAGCCGAATACGGGCGGCCGGATCTTCGAAAATCCGTTCACGCATCCTGGCCCGATCCAGGGCGCCATCGGAGCCTAGATATTCCTTGCCGAATACTGCCGCGACGTCCTCCAAGGCGGGGGAGGGCGGAATGGACAACTGGTGGGCAATGAGGTCGGTGTCGACGACCGGCACGCCCAATTGTGCAAACAGTGCCGCCACCGTGGATTTGCCGCTGCCAATTCCACCTGTCAGGCCGACGACTTTCATCGGTTTACCAATGGGGAAAGATCAAATGTTGCAATGAAGCTCCCCAGATCAATACCAGCCAGCCGGCAACTGCCAGATAGGGCCCGAATGGCATCGGTTTGGAAAAGCCCCGGCGGGCAGCCCAGGCCAGTGCGATTCCGATGACGGCGCCGGCGACGGAAGACAACAGAATGACCAGAGGGAGCGCCTGCCAGCCAAACCACGCTCCGAGTGCCGCCAGCAACTTGAAATCGCCATAACCCATGCCTTCCTTGCCTGTCACCAATTTGAAGAGCCAATAAATGCTCCACAGCGACAGATAGCCGAATACCGCGCCTAATACTGCATCCTGCAAGGGGACGAATCCCCCCATCAGGTTGATCAGCAATCCCAGCCATACCAATGGCAGTGTGATCGAGTCGGGGAGCAGGTAGGTGTCGGCGTCGATGAAAAACAGCGCAATCAGCGCCCAGGTCAACGCCACGGCGCCGATACCAGGAAGGGTCGGCCCAAAATACCAGCCTACCGCGGCAGTGAGGATTGCAGTCAGCAACTCGACCGCAGGATAACGGAGGCTGATGGCGGCGCCACAACCTTTGCAGCGTCCCTTGAGCAGCAGATAACTCACGACTGGAATATTCTCGCTCGCGCGGATCGGCCGGCCACAGCTAGGGCACGCGGAGCGCGGAACCATCAGGTTATAGGCCGGACGCGGTATGGGCGTGGCTTCGTCCGGCTGATCGAGTGCCCGGCATTCCTGGCGGAATTCTGCCTCGATCATCCTGGGCAGGCGATGAATGACCACATTGAGAAAGCTGCCGACCAGCAGGCCCAGTACGAATAAAAACCCGCTGTAGAACAGCGGGTTTTCACCCAGCAATTGCCAGAACATCATCCGCCGATGGCCTCGCCCATTTTGAAGATAGGTAGGTACATTGCAATGACCAGACCGCCAATCAAAACGCCCAGAACCACCATGATGATCGGTTCCATCAGGCTTGAAAGTGCCTCGACCGCGTTATCCACTTCTTCTTCGTAGTAATCCGCAACCTTGCCCAGCATAGAGTCGAGCGAGCCGGACTCCTCGCCGATCGACGTCATCTGAAGCACCATATTTGGAAACACATTGGCATTCTGCATCGCCAATGTCAGGCTGGTCCCGGTAGCCACCTCCGTCTGGATTTTCTTGCTGGCCATGCGATAGATGTAGTTTCCCGAGGCGCCGCCGACCGATTCCAGAGACTCAACCAGAGGAACGCCGGCGGCAAACATGGTCGACAAGGTTCTCGCCCATCGAGCGATAGTGGCGTTCTTCATGATTTCCCCGATAACGGGAATTTTCAGGAGGAATCGGTCCATGGCAATTTGGACTGCTTCGGAACGTTTCCATATCTTCAGGAATAACCAAATGCCACCACCTATGCTGCCGAAGATAAGCCACCAATAATTGACAAAAAGATCCGATAAGGTAATGACAATTTGAGTCGGGGCAGGAAGGTCCGCGCCAAAGCTGGAGAACAGGTCCTTGAAAGCCGGAATGACGAAAATCATGATCACGGCAGTGATGACGAACGCCGCCACAATCACCGCCGTGGGGTAAAAGAGCGCCGACTTGATCTTCTTTTTGACGCCGAGGATCTTTTCCTTGTAGGTCGCGAGGCGGGCAAGGAGGGTGTCCAGAATACCGGCCTGCTCACCCGCCTGGATAAGGTTGCAATACAACGCATCGAAATAGGCGGGATGCTTGCGGAAGGCCTGGGTCATCGATGAGCCGGTTTCGATATCGGCCTTGATTTCCATGAGCAATTTGGTCATGGAAGGGTTGCCGTGCCCCTTGGCGACGATATCGAAGGCGGTCAGCAGGGGAACGCCGGATTTCAGCATCGTTGCCATCTGCCGGGTGAACATCGTGACGTCCTGATCGGTGATGCGGCGCCCGGTACGCAGGCGCTGCTTCTTGATCTTGGTGACATTGATGCCCTGGCGGCGCAAATGATTGCGCAGTACCGCCTCGCCACTGGCACGCATTTCCCCTTTGAGTACCTTGCCGCCGCGGTCCTTGCCTTCCCAGATAAAGGTGGATTCCTTCACCTTGTTTGCGGCTGCCGCTCGTGCTGCTGCTGTGGCCATCTGCGTCTTGCTCCCCTTATTCGTTGGTCACTGCCATGACTTCCTCAAGGGAAGTCAGCCCCTGCTTGACCTTGATGAGACCGGATTGACGCAGATCGCGCACGCCATCGAGGCGGGCTTGATCTGCGATATCCACGGCATTGCCATTTTTCATGATGATGCGGTTCATTTCGTCGGAAATCGGCATCACTTGATAGATGCCGACCCGGCCTTTGTAGCCGGTGCCCTTGCAGGCATCGCAGCCCACGGGGCGATAGGGTTGCCAACTACCGTCCAGGTCGGCCTCGCGATAGCCGGCGGCCAACAGCGCTTCCGGCGGGATATCGGCCGGGACCTTGCATTGCGAGCAGAGTCGACGCGCCAGGCGTTGCGCGGTGATCAGGATCACCGACGAAGCGATGTTGAAGGGCGCGACGCCCATGTTCAGCATCCGGGTCAGGGTGGTCGGCGCATCGTTGGTGTGCAGCGTCGAAAACACCATGTGGCCGGTCTGGGCCGCCTTGATCGCGATATCGGCGGTCTCCAGGTCGCGGATTTCACCGACCATGATGATGTCCGGATCCTGCCGCAGGAAGGCCTTGAGCGCGGCGGAGAACGTCAGCCCCGCCTTGTCGTTCACGTTGACCTGATTGATGCCCGGCAGGTTGATTTCGGCCGGGTCTTCCGCTGTCGAGATATTGATGCCGGGTTCGTTCAGGATATTCAGACAGGTGTAGAGCGACACGGTCTTGCCGGAGCCGGTGGGGCCCGTGACCAGGACCATGCCGTAGGGGCGATGAATGGCCTGTAGCAAGGATTCCTTCTGGTCCGGGTCGTAGCCCAGCGCATCGATGCCCAGCGTGGCCGAGGTCGGGTCCAGAATCCGGATACAGATCTTCTCGCCGTGCAGTGTCGGCAGGGTGGAGACCCGGAAGTCGATGGCGCGACTCTTGGATAGCACCAATTTCATCCGGCCATCTTGGGGAACACGCTTTTCGGAGATATCCAGCTTGGAGATCACCTTGATGCGCGAGGCCAGCTTCTCCTTGATGGCCAGCGGCGGTTGGGCGATCTCGCGCAACACGCCATCCTGGCGATAGCGGATGCGATAGAACTTTTCGTAGGGCTCGAAATGGATATCGGAAGCGCCGGCATTGATCGCGTCGAGCAATATCTTCTGCAGATATTTGACGACGGGTGCGTCGTCGACATCGGCATTGACGGTGTCCTGCTGTTCTTCTTCGCCGGTCCGGATGTCGAGATCCGCTTCGTCGACCGCCAGATCCTTCAGGCTGGCGCCCGATTGTTCGAACAGCTTGCCCATCAGCGCGGCGAGCTTGTTGTCCTCCACCACGATCGGCTCGACCTGCAGTCCGCTCTGGAAGCGGACTTCCTCCAGCCCTTGCAGATTGGTGATGTCCGAAATGCCGATGAACAGCTTGCTGCCGCGCTTGAACAGGGGGACCAGGCGATTGGCCTGCATCAGCTTGGGGTCGAGGACGCCGCTCGGGATGTAGCTGGTGTCGATCTGGTCCAGGTCGAACAACGGATAGCCAAAGGCCTGCGCCCCCAGTTCCGCGAGTTCCTTCGCGGAAATCTTGCGGCTACTGATCAGTTGTTCGATGAAGGTGGTCTTGTTGTTGTTCGCGGATTGCTGCAGGGCTTCCGCGTCGGATTCGACCAGCCGGCCGTGTTGCACCAATAAACGTGCAAGACCGGAAATAGGCACAGTGGTGGTCGACATGGCAGATGGCTATATGGCGCGCTTGAATTGAATGGTTGGCTTGGTCTTGGTGCGCGATGACAGATCAATTGGCCCCAAGGCTTTGAGCAGTCTAGCAAATGTCATCCCAGGATGGGCATCCCGTATGTAAGGCAGCATCGGCCTGACGATTGTTCACCTACTACCCAGGTATCGGCTTATGGGCTTGGTCGGAATTGGGCTGCTCTTGAGTGGTCGCCACCTTGCAGATGGCACGGAAAGCCTTACTGGATGCTCGATTGCTTACATCCGGTGCAGCAGGATCTCGAGAACGAAGCGTGAGCCGATATAACCTAGTAATAGCAGTGCAAACCCTAGCAGTGTCGCCCTGATCGCCGTTCGTCCCCGCCAACCGCGAAGCTTCCGCCCCAGCAGCAGCCCACCAAACACCAGCCAGGCAGCGATGGAGAGGACGATCTTGTGGTTGAACTGCAGGGCCTTGCCGAAGACCTCCTCGCTGAACAGTGCCCCGGTGCCCAGCGCCAGGCTCAGCCACGCGAAGCCCAGCGCCACGCAGGCGAACAGCAGCCGCTCCAGCGAGATCAACGGGGGAAGTTTCTGCACCAGCAGGTGTGCGTCCGCGTGGTGGAGGCGCCGATCGGCCAGATGCATCAGCATCGCCAGGCCGGCGGCGTTGGCGAACAGGCCGTAGGCCAGCATGGCGGCCAGGAAGTGCAGGCGGGACACTGCATTCTGCGGATAGGTCAGTGCGTGTCCCGGCGGAATCAGCAAGCTGATGCCGAGCAGGGCAATGACCAATGCCAGCAACGGCGGTTGCAGGCCATCCAGCCGGAAGGAAAGCTGCCCAACCAGGAAGACCAGCAGCGCGAGCCAGGCGGTCATCGACAACGCTTCGCCGGCGCCAAAGTGCAACGGTGGGACGGCCAGGGGCGGCCACAAGGCCAGACCGTGCAGGGCGAGTGCCACCAGCAGCAAGCCGCTTTCCAATCTGGGATGCGCAGGTGCGGCAGCGCTCAGGCGAGTTCGGCAGAACTGCCATCCGAGCAGAACATAGATAAGGAGTGCGATGAGGGCGAGCCAGGGCACGAGGATAGTGGGGTAAAATCGGCGAATCATTCAGTCTAACAGAGCGGGCGGCGCGCGGCGCCGCTCGGCCCAAGGATCCAGCATGCTCGAAAACCTCTCCGGTCGCCTCGGTGGTGTCGTCAAGACACTGCGTGGCAATGCCCGACTGACCGAAGCCAATATCCAGGATACGTTGCGCGAAGTGCGCATGGCGCTGCTGGAGGCGGATGTCGCGCTACCCGTGGTGAAGCAGTTCGTAGCCGACATCAAGGTACGCGCCCTGGGCCAGGAGGTGATCGGCAGCCTGACGCCGGGGCAGGCGCTGATCGGCGTGGTCTACGAAGAGCTGACCAAGCTGATGGGGGCTCAGAACGACGCGCTCAACCTGGCCGCGGTGCCTCCCGCGGTGGTGTTGATGGCGGGTCTGCAAGGGGCCGGCAAGACGACCACCTCCGGCAAGCTGGCCAAGCGGCTGAAGGAAGAGCAGCGCAAGAAGGTGCTGCTGGTTTCCACCGACGTCTACCGTCCGGCGGCCATCGAGCAGCTCAAGACGCTGGCCGAGCAACTCGAAATCGAGTGGTTCCCGTCCGACGTCAGCCAGAAGCCGGTGGATATCGCGCAGGCAGCGCTGGATTACGCCAAGCGCCATTTCCATGAGGTGCTGATCGTCGACACGGCCGGTCGACTGGCAATCGACGAAGCCATGATGGCCGAGATCAAGGCGCTGCACGCGGCGGTCAAGCCGGTGGAGACGCTGTTCGTCGTCGACGCCATGCAGGGGCAGGATGCCGTCAATACCGCGCAGGCGTTCAACGAGACCTTGCCGTTGACGGGGGTGGTGCTCACCAAGATGGATGGCGATGCCCGTGGCGGTGCTGCGCTGTCGGTGCGCCACATCACTGGCAAGCCCATCAAGTTCCTCGGGGTGGGGGAGAAGCTGACCGGGTTGGAGCCGTTCCACCCCGACCGGATGGCGAGCCGGATTCTCGGCATGGGCGACGTGCTGTCGCTGATCGAGGACGTGCAGAAGACGGTCGACGAGGCCGAAGCGCTGAAGATGATGAAGAAGGTGAAGTCCGGCAAGGGCTTCGACCTGGAGGACTTCAAGGCGCAGATCCAGCAGATGAAGAAGATGGGCGGGATGTCCGCATTGCTGGACAAGCTGCCCGGGATGGGGCAGCTGGGCGATATCGCCAACAGCCAGGCTTCGGACAAGGCCGTGGCGCGGATCGAGGGCATCATCAACTCGATGACGCCCGCCGAGCGGCGCAAGCCCGAGTTGCTCAAGGCCAGCCGCAAGCGGCGGATCGCGGCGGGGGCCGGCGTGAGCGTGCAGGAGGTCAACCGCCTGCTCAACCAGTTCGAGCAGACGCAGAAAATGATGAAGCAGTTCTCCAAGGGCGGCATGGCCAAGCTCATGCGGGGCATGAAGGGCATGCTGCCCGGCATGTGAGCCGCTTGCCGCCTTTCGCAAGTGTTTGTCGTGAAGGGCCTTGTGCTGGCTTGTGGAGTTCACCTACAATTGCGAGTTTCGCGTAAACCGATTCTGGGTACAAAACAATGGTTGTGATTCGTCTGACTCGTGGCGGCGCCAAGGACCGTCCGTTCTACAACATCGTCGTCACCGATTCGCGCAACCGTCGCGATGGTCGCTTCGTCGAGCGCCTGGGTTTCTACGACCCGCTCGCCAAGGAAGGCCAGGAAGGCGTCCGTTTCGCTCTCGACCGCGTGAACTACTGGGTTGGCGTTGGTGCCAAGCCGAGCGATGCGGTTGCTCGCCTGCTGAAGCAATACAAGCCGGCCGCCGCCTAAGCGACTGTGGCAAGCAAGGATATCGCCCCGTCCACACAAGCCGTCGTCCCCGAAGATCTGGTGACGATGGGTTATGTGAGCGGGGCTTTCGGTATTCGGGGCTGGGTCAACGTGGTTGCCGATACCGAGTTCGTCGACAGTCTATTCGACTACGACACCTGGTGGATCGGTCAGCCCGGTCAGTGGCGGGCCTATGCGCTCGACGAGGGCCAGGTGCAGCCCAAGAAGCTGGGCGCCAAGTTGGTCGGGGTCGATGACCGCGAGTTGGCGGTGGCGCTGAAGGGCTCGCTGATCGCGGTGCCGCGCAGTGCCATGCCCGAGCCGGCCGAGGGCGAGTACTACTGGGCCGACCTGATCGGGCATGCCGTGGTCAATACCCGTGGCGAAGCGCTCGGTGTGGTGGCGAAGCTGTTCGAGACCGGTGCCAACGATGTGCTGGTCGTGCAGGATGGGGCCAAGCAGCGCTTGCTGCCGTTCGTGAAGCAAGTGGTGCTCAAGGTGGACATGGCCGCCAAGTCGATCGAAGTCGACTGGGGCTTGGATTACTGATGGAACGGACAGGGCCGCTGCGTTTCGACGTGGTGAGCATCTTTCCCGAGATGTTCGAGGCAATTACCCGGCATGGCGTGACGCAGCGCGCACGTGAGCTGGGGATCTTCGAGCTGGAGACGTGGAACCCCCGCGACTTCACGCACGACAACTATCGCCGGGTCGATGACCGACCCTACGGTGGTGGCCCGGGCATGCTGATGTTGCCCGAACCGCTGGAGGACGCGATTGCCGCGGCCAAGGCCCGGCAGGCAGCGCAGAACGCGCGGCCCCGCGTGGTCTATCTGTCGCCGCAGGGCGCGCCGCTGACTCATGCCAAGGTGCTGGAACTGGCGGCGCTCGAGGGTCTGGTGCTGCTGTGCGGGCGCTACGAGGGCGTGGACGAGCGGGTGCTGGCGCGTCAGGTCGACGAGGAGATTTCCGTCGGCGATTACGTGCTGTCGGGCGGCGAGTTGCCGGCTATGGTGCTGATCGACGCAGTGGTGCGGCAATTGCCCGGTGTGCTCAACACCGCGGCGAGCGCCGAGGAAGATTCGTTTGTGGATGGGTTGCTGGATTGTCCGCATTACACCCGTCCCGAGGTTTACCGCGGCATGGCGGTCCCGGAGGTTCTGCTTTCGGGGAATCATGCCAACATCAGGCGCTGGCGTTTGAAGCAGGCGCTGGGGCGCACGTGGTTGCGTCGTCCCGAGTTGCTTGCTTCGCGTCGGCCTACAAAAGAGGAAGCTCGTCTTCTGGCCGAATTCCAGGCGGAACACCACGCTGAAGTGGGTTCTCACGCAAGTGCAGAAGGTACGTCTTCACAAACGGAGTAACAAAGCAATGAACCTGATCCAGCAACTGGAACAAGAAGAAATCGCCCGCCTGGGCAAGACCGTGCCCGAGTTCGCCCCTGGCGACACCGTGGTGGTGCAAGTGAAGGTCAAGGAAGGCAACCGCGAACGTCTGCAAGCCTATGAAGGCGTGGTCATCGCGAAGAAGAACCGCGGCCTGAACAGCGCCTTCACCGTGCGCAAGATCTCCGCCGGTACCGGCGTGGAACGTACCTTCCAGACCTACTCCCCGCTGGTCGCTTCCGTCGAAGTGAAGCGTCGTGGTGACGTGCGTCGCGCCAAGCTGTACTACCTCCGCGAGCGTTCGGGCAAGTCCGCGCGCATCAAGGAAAAGCTGCCGGCGCGCAAGGCTGTGCAAGCTGCTCAGTAATTCGGGGCGCTTTCTTGAAAACGCGGGCTTTGCCCGCGTTTTTTCGTTTAGGATCGACGGCTGGATCTTGTGAGGCGCGCGCCATGCCGTGGATGCACCCCATCGTTTATCAAGACTACGACGCCATCGTTCCCAGCCTGATCGGGCCGCTGGGCCTCTGTGCCACCGAGCAGTGGCTGGGGCTGATCGATTTCCTGCCGCCGGATGCCCCCTTGCATCCACCACAAACTCCGCTGCTGCGTGAGGTGGCGCGGCAGATCGCCGCCTATGGCGCCGATCCGGCGTTCCGCTTCGACTTGCCATACCGCCTGGAAGGCACGCCACACCAGCGCGCGGTATGGGAACGGATTGCCGCCATTCCGTTGGGCGAGATCGTGCGTTATGCCGAGATCGCCTGGCAGGTCGGATCCAGTGCGAGGGCGGTCGGTACCGCTTGCGGCCGTAATCCGTTGCCCATCGTCATTCCCTGCCACCGCGTGGTCGCCAAGCAGGGTCTGGGTGGCTTCAACGCCAACCGCAATGGGGTCGACTGGGGGCCGCTCAAGTACAAGCTGCTGGTTCACGAAGGCGTACTGTGAACCCCTTGCTGGAGGCCTCGCTGCGAGTGGTCGACGACTTCATCGACCAAGTGTGGCTGGGCGATGGCTTGGCGGCCAATACCGCCGACAGCTATCGTCGCGATCTGGCCATCTGGGCGGATTGGCTGGCCGGCGAGGGCAAGCCGGTGCTGGCAGCCGATCGGGACGACATCCAGGCGTTCCTGGCCCGCCAGGCGCGCGACGTCAAGGCTTCCACCCTGGCGCGGCGCCTGGCCAGCCTGCGCAAGTTCTATCGTCATTGGCGTCAGGCTGAGCGGATCGCCGATGATCCGACCGAGCTGCTGACATCGCCTCGCCGGGTACGACCGCTGCCCAAGGGACTGGAGGAAGCGCAGGTCGAGGCGTTGTTGGCTGCGCCGGATCTCGGCACTGCCGGTGGTGTGCGCGACCGGGCCATGCTGGAACTGATGTATGCGACCGGTTTGCGCGTATCGGAACTGGTGGGCTTGCCAATGGAGCGGCTCTACCTCACCGAGGGCTTCGTGCAGGTGGTCGGTGGCAAGGGCGGCAAGCAGCGGGTAGTGCCGATGGGCGACGAGGCCGCGCACTGGTTGACGCGCTACCTGACCGAATCGCGTCCCGTGCTGTGTGCCGGCAAGGCTGCGCCCACCCTGTTCGTCAATCAGCGTGGCGAGCCGCTGACGCGCCAGGGGGCCTGGTTCATCATCAAGGGCTACGCCACTCAGGCCAGCATCGCGGCGGAAAAGTTATCGCCGCACGTCCTGCGTCATGCGTTCGCGACCCACTTGCTCAACCACGGGGCCGACCTGCGCGTGGTGCAGATGCTGCTTGGTCATACCGACATCGGTACCACCCAGATCTATACCCACGTGGCGACCGCTCGCCTGCAAGCGTTGCACAAGTCGCACCATCCTCGCGGCTGAACCGATACTTACCAGTCATATTTCTTCTGCTAGCTTGAATGGGTCACATCAACCCGACTCATGCACTACAGGAGCACACAATGGACAAGGACGTGGTATCGCAGGGCGTGGAAACGGTCAGCCGTTTCCAGACGGTGATCGTGGATTACCTCACGCTGTTCGGGGTGAAGATCCTTGCCGCCATCGCTTTCTGGGTGGTGGGCCGTTGGCTGATCGGCGTCGCGGTGAGCCTGGTCCGACGCTCGCTGGAGCGGCAGCACGTCGATCCCACGGTGCTGCGCTACGTGGGATCGATCATCACCGTGACACTCAACGTGTTGCTGGTGATCGGCATCCTGGGCTATTTCGGCATCCAGACCACCACCTTTGCTGCCTTGATCGCGGCCGCCGGCGTGGCGATCGGGATGGCGTGGTCCGGTTTGCTGGCCAACTTCGCCGCCGGCGCGTTCCTGATCGTGTTGCGGCCGTTCAAGGTGGGGGATTTCGTCGGCGTGGCCGGGCAGCTGGGCACCGTGACGGAGATCGGCCTGTTCTCCACCACCATCAACACGCCCGACAACGTGCTGACCATCGTCGGCAACAACAAGATCTTCTCCGACACCATCCAGAACTACACGGCCAACCCGTTCCGTCGCGTCGATCTGAAAGCGCAGTTGGCCGGCAGCACCGATCATCGCGCGGCGATCGCCTTGCTGAAGGAGAAGATCGCGGCGATTCCCAATGTGCTGGCCGATCCGCCGGTGGAGGTCGAGATCGTCGAATTCACCCTGGTCGGGCCGGTGTTGGCGGTGCGTCCGTACTGCCACAACGACCATTACTGGCAGGTGTACTTCGAAACCAACCGGGTGATCAGGGAAAGCTTCGGCGAGGCTGGATTCAGCGCGCCGATGCCTGCCCAGACGGTGATCGTGCAGCAGGCCCAGTAATCGTGGCGAACCTGCGATAAAAAAAGCCCCGGCAGCGCCGGGGCTTTTTGATGGATCAGGACATCAGGCCGGAACCGCCGCTTCGTCCTCTTCCAGTTGCAGCACCACCTTGCCTTGCTCGTCCACGTCGATGGTCACCTCGCCACCGTGGGTCAGCCGGCCGAACAGCAATTCGTCGGCCAGCGCCTTGCGGATGGTGTCCTGGATCAGGCGGGCCATCGGCCGGGCGCCCATCAGCGGATCGAAGCCATGCTGCGCCAGCATGTCCTTGAGCCCCTGGGTGAAGTGGGCTTCCACCTTCTTTTCCTGCAATTGCAGTTCCAGCTGGAGCAGGAATTTGTCCACCACCTGCAGGATGATCTCGTGCGTCAGCGGGGCGAACGGGATGATCGCATCCAGCCGGTTGCGGAATTCCGGCGTGAACATCCGCTTGATTTCCTGCATCTCGTCGCCGGTTTCCTTCTTGGACGTGAAGCCGATGACCGACTTGTTCAGGCTTTCGGCGCCCGCATTGGTCGTCATGATGACGATGACGTTGCGGAAGTCGGCCTTGCGCCCGTTGTTGTCGGTCAGCGTTCCGTGGTCCATCACCTGCAACAGCACGTTGTAGATGTCCGGATGGGCCTTTTCGATCTCGTCGAGCAACAGTACCGCGTAGGGGTGCTTGTTGATCGCCTCGGTCATCAGGCCGCCCTGTTCGAAGCCGACATATCCCGGCGGGGCGCCGATCAGGCGGCTGACCGCGTGGCGTTCCATGTACTCAGACATGTCGAAGCGGATCAACTCGATGCCCAACGTATAGGCCAATTGTCGTGCCACTTCGGTCTTGCCGACGCCGGTCGGGCCGCTGAACAGGAAGGCGCCGATCGGCTTCTGCGGATTGCCCAGGCCGGCACGCGCCATCTTGATCGCCGTGGACAGCGCGTCGATGGCGACGTCCTGTCCGAACACCACGTTCTTCAGATCGCGGTCCAGCGTCTTCAAGGCGTTCTTGTCGTCCGACGACACCGACTTTGGCGGAATACGCGCGATCTTGGCCACGATGTCCTCGATCTCGCCCTTACCGATGGTCTTCTTCTGCTTGGAGCGCGGCAGGATCTTCTGCGCCGCGCCGGCCTCGTCGATCACGTCGATGGCCTTATCCGGAAGGTGGCGGTCGTTGATGTACTTGGCGGACAGCTCGGCGGCGGTGGCCAGTGCGCTCACGGTGTATTTCACGCCATGGTGCTGCTCGAAGCGCTCCTTCAGGCCCTTGAGGATTTCCACGGTCTGGGCCACCGAAGGCTCGGCGACGTCGATCTTCTGGAAGCGACGCGACAGCGCGTTGTCCTTCTCGAAGATGCCGCGGAATTCGCTGTAGGTGGTCGCGCCGATGCACTTCAGCGTGCCGTTCGACAACGCCGGCTTCAGCAGGTTGGACGCATCCAGCGTCCCGCCCGAGGCGGCGCCGGCACCGACCAGCGTGTGGATCTCGTCGATGAACATGATCGCGTTGCGTTCCTCGGCCAACTGCTTGATCACTGCCTTCAGCCGTTGTTCGAAGTCGCCGCGATACTTGGTTCCGGCCAGCAGCGCGCCCATATCGAGTGCGTAGACGGTGGCATCGGCCAGGATGTCCGGCACCTCGCCTTCGATGATGCGGCGTGCCAGGCCCTCGGCGATGGCGGTCTTGCCCACGCCGGCCTCGCCGACCAGCAGCGGGTTGTTCTTCCGACGGCGGCACAGGATCTGGATCACGCGTTCCAGTTCGGGTTCGCGGCCGATCAGCGGATCGATGCGGCCCGACAGCGCCAGCTGGTTCAGGTTCTGGGTGAAGCTTTCCAGCGCACCGCCGGGGCTCACCTCGGTATCCTGCTCTTCGCCGCTGTGTTCGCTACGCGGCGGTTGCTGCGGCGCGCTCTGGCTTTTGGCGATGCCGTGCGAGATGAAATTCACCACATCCAGCCGCGTGATGCCTTGCTGGTGCAGGAAATACACCGCGTGGCTGTCCTTCTCGCCGAAGATGGCGACCAGCACGTTCGCGCCGGTCACTTCCTTCTTGCCCGAGCTTTGCACGTGCAGGATGGCGCGCTGGATCACGCGTTGGAAACCGATGGTCGGCTGGGTTTCGACCTCGCCGCTGCCGGAGACGACCGGCGTGTGCTCGGTGACGAAATCACCGAGCGAGCGGCGCAGCTCGTCCATGTTGGCACCGCAGGCGCGCAGCACTTCGGCGGCCGACGGGTTGTCCAGCAATGCAAGCAGGAGGTGCTCCACGGTGATGTACTCGTGGCGCTTCTGTCTCGCCTCCATGAACGCCATATGGAGGCTTACTTCAAGTTCCTGGGCGATCATTCGTTTACCTCCATGATGCATTGGAGCGGGTGCTGGTGTGCCCGCGCATGCTCCGTGACCTGCGCGACCTTCGTGGCAGCGATATCCTTGGGGTAGACCCCGCAGATGCCCCGGCCTTCGTTGTGCACTTTGAGCGTGACCACCGTGGCTTGTTCGCGGTCCATCGCAAAAAAGTGCTGCAAGACGACGATGACATAGTCCATCGGGGTGTAGTCATCGTTAAGCAACACTACCCGATACATGGGTGGCGGGGCGGTACGGACTTCCCGCAGTGCCCGCTCTTTTTCCAGCTGTTGATCTAGGGCCATCGCTATCCAACCTTGTTCATTCCCATTTTGGCGCGCAGAGGTCCTTTTTCAAGCGTTCCAACGGCGCAACAGTTTGCTGTTTTTCACAAGCACACGCTTGACCCTCATCGTAAATGTCGCGTAAAACCGAAGCGCGTTTGATGGACAAGTTTGATGCCTTACCGGTTTACCCGTCGTTGGGCCTTGACTTCAAACAGTCGGCGTCTTGGACGCTGTGTTAATGCATATCTTGGAGAAAGACCCCAAATGGCTACGGGTACCGTAAAGTGGTTCAATGATTCCAAAGGCTTCGGCTTCATTACACCGGATGAAGGCGGCGAGGACATTTTCGCTCACTTCTCCGCGATCAATATGCCCGGCTTCAAGACCCTGAAGGAAGGCCAACGCGTGAGCTTCGAAGTCGCGCAAGGCCCCAAGGGCAAGCAAGCCGCCAACATCCAGACCGCCTGATCGGCGCCTGGATGGGCAAGGCCCCGCTTCGGCGGGGCTTTTTCATGCCCGGTCGGTGCGTCGGTCGCTGTTCCAGGAACATGAGGACGACGCATCCAACAAAAAAGCCCCGCATGGCGGGGCTTTTTTGTTGACCGGCTGGCGCGGCTTACATGCGCTCGACGATCGCTTCGCCGAAGGCGGAGCACGACACTTCCTTGGCGCCATCCATCAGGCGGGCAAAGTCGTAGGTCACGATCTTGTCCTGGATGGTCTTTTCCATGGCGCTGATGATCAGGTCGGCCGCTTCCTTCCAGCCCATGTGGCGCAGCATCATCTCGGCGGACAGCAGCAGCGAACCCGGGTTCACCTTGTCCTGGCCGGCGTACTTGGGGGCCGTGCCGTGGGTGGCTTCGAAGCAGGCCACGTTGTCGGACAGGTTGGCGCCCGGGGCGATGCCGATGCCGCCCACTTCAGCGGCCAGCGCGTCGGAGATGTAGTCGCCGTTCAGGTTCAGGGTGGCGATCACGTCGTATTCGGCCGGACGCAGCAGAATCTGTTGCAGGAAGGCGTCGGCGATCACGTCCTTGATCACGATGCCGTTGGGCAGTTGCACCCACGGGCCGCCGTCGATCTCGACGCCGCCGAATTCCTTCTTGGCCAGCTCGTAGCCCCAGGTGCGGAACATGCCTTCCGTGAACTTCATGATGTTGCCCTTGTGGACAAGCGTCACGGACTTGCGGTTGTTGTCGATGGCGTACTGGATCGCCTTGCGCACCAGGCGCTCGGTGCCTTCCTTGCTCACCGGCTTGATGCCGATGCTGGACGATTCCGGGAAGCGGATCTTCTTCACGCCCATCTGTTCCTGCAGGAACTCGATCACCTTCTTGGCGCCTTCGGATTGGGCGTCCCACTCGATGCCGGCGTAGATGTCCTCGGTGTTTTCACGGAAGATCACCATGTCGATCAGCTCGGGCTTCTTCACCGGCGACGGCACGCCCTGGAAGTAACGCACCGGGCGCAGGCAGACGTACAGGTCCAGTTGCTGGCGCAGGGCCACGTTCAGCGAGCGGATGCCGCCGCCGACCGGGGTCGCCAGCGGGCCCTTGATCGACACGACGTATTCCTTCAGCGCGTCCAGGGTTTCCTGCGGCAGGTAGGTGTCGTTGCCGTAGATCTTGGCAGCCTTCTCGCCGCAGTAGATTTCCATCCAGTTGATCTTGCGGCTGCCGCCGTAGCACTTGGCCACGGCTGCGTCGACCACGCGCTTCATCACCGGCGTGATGTCGACGCCGATGCCATCGCCCTCGATGAACGGAATGATCGGGTTGTCCGGCGTTGCGAGGTTCGGAACGATCTTCGCGCCTTCGTTAGGCACCTTGATATGGCTCATCGTTGGCTTCCCATCTGTTGGTTGGAACCGTAGCGGCGGACGCTACAAACCCGCGATTATCGCTTGAACGACACCACGCTGCCAAGTCAACCGCCTGGCGCAGACGGATGTCGAATTCATATGGGTAAAATTACGCAATGGCAAAGCTGATCCTTCTCAATAAACCTTACGGCGTCATCTGCCAGTTCACTCCCAGCCCGCCGCACCAGTGCCTGGCCGACTATGTGCCGGTCAAGGACGTCTATCCAGCCGGCCGGCTGGATACCGACTCCGAGGGGCTGGTGCTGTTGACCGATTCCGGCACCTTGCAGGCGCGTATCGCCGATCCGAAGCACAAGCTGCCCAAGACCTATTGGGCCCAAGTGGAGGGCGTGCCCGACGCTGCGGCGCTCGCCACGTTGCGACAGGGCGTCGATCTGGGAGACTTCGTCACCCGGCCCGCCCAGGCGCGATTGATCGAGGAGCCGGCCGGGTTATGGCCGCGCGTGCCGCCGGTGCGTTTCCGTGCCGCGATTCCCACTTCATGGTTGGAGCTGGTGATCAGCGAGGGCAAGAATCGCCAGGTGCGGCGCATGACTGCGCGCGTTGGCTTCCCAACCTTGCGACTGGTGCGCTACGCGATCGGCGACTGGACGCTCGATGACCTGCCGCCGGGGCAGTGGCTGGAACACACGGTGGCCGCGCCTCCATCCATATCACCCCGGGAGACGTCCCCGAGCGGGCCGAAGCGGCGTGGTCGACGCGGGCCGAACCGGACGCGATGAATAATCTTTAATTTGCAGTTTCCCTACGCTTTCCTACGCTAAATTTGCTTTTAACCCTGTAGGAGTGGTCAGAAATGAAGAAACTGCTGATGACATTGATCGCTTTCGGCTTTGCCGGCCACGTTCTGGCCAGTGAAGCGCCGGCCGAAGCGGACGGCAAGACGGTCCAGGAATACAAGGCCAAGCAGGCAGACCAGCAAAAGAAGGCTGCGCAGAAGAAGGCCAAGAAAAAGGCCAGCGCCGAACAGAAGAAAGCCGAAGACACCGCCAAGCAATAACGGCACGGACACGGCAGACGGGCGGGGTAACCCGCCCGTTGCTTTTTTGGCGGGCGATGCGCGGGGGCGCTCGGGTACAATAAGCCCTTTGTTTTCAGAAGCATCGCCCCATGTGGAAGCCCAATGCCACCGTCGCCGCCGTCATCGAGCGCGATGGCCGATTCCTGCTGGTCGAGGAGCGCATCCTCGGTCAGCGCAAACTGAACCAGCCTGCCGGGCATATCGAACACGGTGAATCCATCGTCGCGGCCTGCGTGCGCGAGACGCTGGAGGAGACCGCCCACCACATCCGGCCGGATGCGCTGGTCGGCGTATACCAGTGGAGCCCGCCCGAGCGCCCGGAGCTGACCTACCTGCGTTTCACCTTCAGCGGTGAAGTGATCGGCCATGCGCCGGAGCGCGTGCTCGACGACGGCATCGAGGCCGCCGTCTGGCTGACGCGCGACGAGATCGCGGCGCGCGCGGCCGAGCACCGCAGCCCGCTGCTGCTGGCGTGCATCGATGATTACCTGTCCGGCCGGCGCTATCCGCTCGACCTGCTGCGCGACCTCGACACACGCCCCGGGGACGCGGCATGAGCGACAAGATCGTGGTCGGCCTGTCCGGCGGTGTCGATTCCAGCGTGACCGCGCACCTGCTGAAAGAACAGGGCTTCGAAGTGCATGGCGTGTTCATGCAGAACTGGGAAGACGACAACAACGACGAATACTGCTCGATCAAGGAAGACAGCATGGATGCCATCGCCGTGGCCGACCTGCTGGGCATCGACATCGAGCTGATCAACTTCGCGGCCCAATACAAGGACCGCGTGTTCTCGTACTTCCTGGCCGAGTATTCGGCGGGGCGTACCCCCAATCCCGACATCCTGTGCAACAGCGAGATCAAGTTCCGCTGTTTTCTCGACTACGCCATTGAATTGGGCGGCGCCAAGATGGCCACCGGCCACTACTGCGGCAACCGGGTCGGCCCGGACGGCCGTACCCAGTTGATCCGCGCGCGCGATGTGTCCAAGGACCAGACCTACTTCCTCTACCGCCTGAGCCAGGAACAGGTCAGCCGCGCGATATTCCCGCTGGGCGGCCTGCTCAAGAGCGAGGTGCGCGAGATCGCCGAGCGCATTGGCCTGCCCAACGCGCGCAAGAAGGACAGCACCGGCATTTGCTTCATCGGCGAGCGGCCGTTCCGCGAGTTCCTCAACCGCTACCTGCCCAAGGTGCCGGGCGAGATGGTCACGCCCGACGGCGTGGTCAAGGGCGAGCACATGGGCCTGATGTACTACACGCTGGGGCAGCGCCAGGGCCTGGGGATCGGTGGCGAGGGCCTGCCGTGGTTCGTCGCCGGCAAGGATCTCGAACAGAACCGGCTGATCGTGGTGCAGGGGCACGATCACCCGCTGCTGCTCAAGCCGACGCTGCTCGCCAAGGATTGCTCGTGGATCGCCGGCGAGGCGCCGCCGGCCGGACGCTATACCGCCAAGACCCGCTATCGCCAGCAGGACGCCGCCTGCACGCTGGAATACCTGGACGACGGCGTGCGCCTGACCTTCGACGAGCCGCAATGGGCGGTGACGCCGGGGCAGTCGATGGTGCTGTATCAGGACGAAGTCTGCCTCGGGGGCGGCATCATCCAGTGATGCCTGATCCTGTTTGAGCAGGAGCCAAAAACGGCCGGGCGCATTGCCCGGCCGTTTTGCTGTCGGCGCTCCGGCCGGTTTCCTTAAAACTTTCCCCAGTCCTTGATGGCACCGTCGCGTGCAATCGCCATGACCGGCAAGGTGCCCGGCGTGTGGCGGCCCATGCCCGGCGAATCGGCCGGCATGCCCGGCACGGCGATGCCGCGGATCGCCGGCTTTTCCTTCAGCAGCTTGCGGATCGCCGCCACCGGCACATGGCCTTCGACGGTGTAGCCCGAGATCACCAGCGTGTGGCAGCTGGCCGCGCCATCGCTGCCATAGCGGCGCTTGATCGCGTCCATGTCGTCGCGGTTCTCCACCTGCGGGCGGATGCCGTTGGCGTTCAGATAGGTGACGTAATCGGCGCAGCAGCCGCAACTGGCGCTCTTGAACAACTGGGCGGGCGCGGCCTGCGCCAGCGAACTGGCTAGCAGCAGGCCCAGGATCAGCATCTTGTTCATGGGGGATTCCTCACTTGGTGGCGAGCGGAACATTGGTCTTCATGCCCGCATCGTAATGGCCGGGCACCTGGCAGGCGAAGATCACGTCGCCGCTCATGGCCTTGTCGAAGCGCCACACCAATTGCCGGGTTTCGCCCGGCGCCAGCGAAACCGCGCTGGGATCATCGGCATGCTTCATGTCGGGCATCTTCTTCATCATCAGCGCGTGGGCGCGCTGGCTGGCGGCGTCGCCGACCGAGAACTCGTGCGCCAGCTTGCCGGTGTTGGTGATGACGAAGCGGATGGTTTCGCCCTGCTTGATGGTCTTGAGCGGCGGGGTGTAGCTGAACTTCATGTCGTCGCCCGCGCTGACCTTCACGGTGCGGCTGACCGCGCTGTCCTGGCCCGGGCTGCCGAAGGCGTACTGCTTGGCGGCACCGTGGTCGCCGTGGTCATGCTCGCCAGCGGCGAAGGCGAAGTTCAGCGACAGTGCGCACAGTGCGGCAATGGTCAGTTGTTTCATGGTGTTGCTCCTTGTCGGATGGATTGGGTGGGTTATCAACGGGGAAGGGTTTCGAAATCGTTGCCGGTGGCGGGATGCGCCACGGTGCCGGGCGGATGGCGATACCAGCCGGGGTCGCGGTAGTCACCCGGCGCCAGGTCGTCACGCACTTTCAGCAGCGTGAACATGCCGCCCATTTCGATGGGACCGAACGGGCCTTCTCCGGTCATCATCGGCAGGGTGTTGGCGGGCAGCGGCATCATGTCGCCCATTGCCGCCATGTCCTGCATCTCGGCCATGCCCTCGCTGCCCATCGCCATGTAATGCTGGCCGGGGAACAGGCGCTCGATGCGCTGGGTGGCGGCCCGCTGGTCCACGCCCAGCAGGTTGGGCAGGCCGTGACCCATCGGGCCCATGGTGTGGTGCGACTTGTGGCAGTGGAACGCCCAGTCGCCAGGCGCGTCGGCGATGAACTCGATCACGCGGATCTGCCCCACCGCCACGTCCGCCGTCACCTCCGGCCACTGCGCCGCCGCCGGAATCCAGCCGCCGTCGGTGCCGGTCACCTTGAAGTGCACGCCGTGCAGATGGATCGGGTGATTGGTCATGGTCAGGTTGGCCACACGGATGCGCACCCGCTCCCCGGTGCGCGCCACCATGTTCTGGATGGCCGGGAAGGTGCGGCTGTTGAAGGTCCACAGGTTGAAGTCCAGCATTTCGCTGGCGTCGGGGCGCAGAGTGCCGGGGTCGATCTTGTAGCTGGCCAGCATCAGCAGGTAGTCGCGGTCCACCGCGCGCAGGCCCTTCTGGCGCGGGTGGACGATGAACATGCCCATCATGCCCTGCGCCATCTGCACCATTTCGTCGGCGTGGGGGTGATACATGAAGGTGCCGGCGCGGGTGAGCGTGAACTCGTAGACGTAAGTCTCGCCCGGCTTGATCTGCGGCTGGGTCAGCCCGCCCACGCCATCCATGCCGGCCGGCAGCAGCAGGCCGTGCCAGTGGATGGTGGTGTGCTCGGGCAGGCGGTTGGTGACGAAGATGCGCACCCGGTCGCCTTCCACCGCTTCGATGGTGGGGCCGGGGCTGCCGCCGTTGTAGCCCCAGAACTGCGCCACCATGCCCGGCGCCACCTCCTGGCGCACCGGCTCGGCGATCAGGTGGAATTCCTTCACCCCGTCGCGCATGCGATAGCCCAGGCTGCGGCCGTTGAGCGTGGTCACGCCGGTCTGGCCCGCCAGGGCGCGCGGCAAGGTGGCGGCGGCGGGGGCCGTCGTGGCCAGGGCGGCGGGCAGGGTCAGCCCGGCCAGTGCGCCGGCGCTGCCGGCGAGGAAATGTCGACGGTTCATCGCGCGTGCTCCGGATGCGGGTTGGCGGAAGGGGAGGCCGGTGCGATGGTGACGGGCCAGGCGCCCGGCAACTCGCCGCCCAGGGCGGCTTCCAACTGGAACGCCGCACCCCAGAACCGACCGAGCGCGTCGTCGGCGTCGTGTTCGGCCTGCACCGCGTCGCGCTTGGCGTCGAGCAACTCGTAGATGCCGAGCAGCATGCCGTTGTAGTGCTTGAGCGCTTCGTCGCTGCGCTGGGCCGCCAGGCGACGGGATTCCTGCATGCGCTGCGCCGTCAGCCAGGACTGTTCGACATGCCGGGCGGCGCCGGCGATGGCGCGGCGGCTGGCCTGCGCGGCGTCGGCAGCCTCCAGCCAATCATCGTCGAGGCCACTCAATCGGCCGGCGTCGTCGGCGCCCGCCAGCGGATGGGCCAGCAGCGGCAGCTTCACCGGGCGCGGCGTCACTGGCGCGCTGCGGCCGGCGGCCTGGGCGGCGGCATGCTCGGCGCGGCGTAGCGCGGGATCGTGGGTTTCGGCCCAGGCCGCGATGGCGCCGGGCTGCAACCAGTCGGGACGATCCGGCAGCGCCGGCAACCCGCTGGTGGACGGCTGGGCGCCCAGCGGCAGGCCCAGCCGCGCTGCCAGCGCGTCCTGCGCATCGGCCAGCGCGATTTCGGCCTCGGCGAGTGCTTCTTCCGCCTCGACGGCGTCGCGCAAGGTGGCGTTGGCGGCCAGGACCGACAGATTGCCCGCTGCCTGTTGCGCCTCGGCCAGCAGGCGCGCGGCGCGTCCGGCTTCCGCCGCGGCGCGGCGATGGGCGACGGCGTGCTCGGCTTGAGCCAGCGCCAGCCAGTCCAGCTTGATCTGGCGTGCGGCATCGATCAGGCGTTGTTCGAAGGCCGCCGAGGCGCCCAGTGTCGAGGCGCCGAGCACATCGCGTCGCAAAACCAGCGGTTCGGGCAGGCGGGCCAGGGCGTCGCCGAGGGCGTCGGGCGCGATGTCATGGGCGCGATACAGCGGATAGAGGGTGGCGTCGCCGACCAGCCCGCGCCGCAGGGCGGCGTCGAGCGTCAGCGCTTGCGCGGCGATGGCCGGGGCTGCGGCCTCGGTGCGGCCGGCGAAGCCGGGCGGCCAGGTCGGGGCGGCCACGGCGGGCGTCAACGCCGCCGCGAGCAGCCACACGGCCAGCCACGGCCGTGGATGGGGTACGGAATGCATGATGGATCTCCTGTGGACAGACGTGCGCGAGCCACGCAGGTGGCCCGCGGGAAACGCGGTCTACAGCGAGATCGGGGGACGGAACGGTGAGCCGGGGTCGGCCGAGGTCAGGCGCTGGGCCTGGGGCAGCGGCGGCATGCCCGGGGTGGGCGGATGCGCCGGCGGCATGGCCACCAGCGGCGGGAAGCACGCGGCGCAATGGCCGCAGTCGAGACAGCTGCCGTGGTTGGGCGCCTGCTTGGCGCCTGCGGCGTGCTTCGCGTCGGGGTCGGTTGCCGCGCCGGTGTCGCAATGCGTCGTCGTGGCCTGGGCCTGCGGCGCGGGCGTGCCGCCGTCGCGCCAGGGCATGGCGAACGCCGCCATGCCCTGGATGGGCAATAGCGCGATCAGCAGCAACAGAAACCAGCGACGACAGGCAAGCATGGCGATTGGGAGCCGGAGCCTTCGAAAAAGTTGCAGCGACCACCGCTGCGGAAACGAGAAGATAAAGCGTTTCACCCTACGATTGGAAGTGGCCACCGGCGCAGCGGTCATCACCGGCCGCCGTCGCTATACTTGGGGCGACACGCCTGGACCGGTCTCGCCGCCGCCTCTGGCAGCCCCGGCAATCCTCTTCTAGGATGGCGGCCCATGAGCCTGCACCAAGATCCTCAAGTCGTGCTGTACACCACGCGCCTGCTGTACCGCAACGCCGCGCTGGGCCAGGCCGCGACCATCGTCAACGCCACCTTGCTCGGCTGCGCCGTGTGGTGGGCGCGCCCTCGGCTGGGGGTGGTGGTGTGGTGGGCGGTGGTGGCGGTGATTGCCGGCTACCGTTTCGTGATGGCGCAGCGCTTCGCCCATCAGGGCGATACCCCCACCGACGCGCCGCAGTGGCGCCGACGCTACCTGATCGGCACGCTGTTCGCCGGCTTGTGGTGGGGCGGGGGCGGCTTCTATTTCATGTACGGCTCACCCGAGGTGGTGCGCTATTTCATCGCCTTCGTCTACTCGGGGATGGTGGCGGGCGCGGTGCCGATCCTGGCGCCGGTGCTGCCGGCGCTGGTGGGTTTCGCGCTGATGCTGGTGATGCCGATCGCCATCCTGGCGCTGGCCGAGGGCACCATGGTCGGCTACCTGTTCGGCATGATGTGCGTGCTGTTCCTCTATGCCGTGCTCAAGAGTGCCAGCTACTACAACGAGGTGCTGACCGAGACCATCGCGCTCGACTCCGAGAAATCGCGCCTGCTGGCCGACCTGGGCCAGGCCAAGTTGCAGGCCGAGGCGGCCAATCACGCCAAGGGCGAGTTCCTCGCCAACATCAGCCACGAGATCCGCACCCCGATGAACGGCATCCTGGGCATGGCGCAATTGCTGGCCCGCCATCCGCTGGACGCCGAATCGCGCGAGCAGGTGGAAGTGCTGCGCGGTTCGGCCGACTCGCTGCTGACGCTGGTGAACGACGTGCTCGATTTCTCCAAGATCGAGGCCGGGCGCTTCGAGCTGGATCCGGCGCCGTTCTCGCCCCGGGAGCTGATGCACGACCTGACCCGCATGTTCGCGCCGCTGGCGCAGGCCCGCGGCCTGACGTTCGACGCCACGCTGGCCGACGGGATGCCCGAGCGCCTGACCGGCGATGCCACCCGGCTCAAGCAGGTGTTCGTCAACCTGATCGGCAACGCGCTCAAGTTCACCGAACATGGCAGCGTGCGCGCCCACATCGCCACGGTGCGCCAGCGCGACGGGCGCTACCTGCTGCAGGCCGAGGTGCGCGACAGCGGCATCGGCGTGCCGCGCCACCTGCGCGAACACATCTTCGAAGCCTTCGCCCAGGGTAACAGCTCGATCACGCGCCAGTTCGGTGGCACCGGGCTGGGGCTGTCCATCGTTGCCCGGCTGGTGGCGCTGATGCACGGTCGGATCTGGGTGGAGGACAACCCCGGTGGTGGCAGCGTGTTCCGCTTCTTCGCCGAGCTGGAACCGGCCGACGTGCCCGACGAGCCTACGCGACGGTTGCAGGTGCTGCTGGCCGAGGACAACCCGATCAACCGGCTGGTGGCGGAACGGTTCCTGGCGCTGGGCGGGCACACGGTGACCAGCGTCGGCAACGGCCTGGAGGCGGTGCACGCCTGCGAGGCGAGTTCGTTCGACCTGATCCTGATGGACTTGCAGATGCCCGAGCTGGGCGGTATCGAGGCCAGCCGGCTGATCCGCGCGTTCGAGGCCGCCAACGGCCGGCCGCGCCAGGCCATCGTGGTGCTGTCGGCCAACGCGCTGGAAGCCGACCGTGAAGCGTGTTTCCAGGCGGGAATCGACGATTTCCTGGAAAAGCCGCTGAAACAGGATCGCCTGGACGCGTTATTGGCGCGCGTCAGCGCGGTGCCGCTGCGGGTGGCCGACTAGCCGATCGACGCGCCAGCGAAAGGGGGCTCCGATCCGCCCAGGGCAGGTTCAGCGCAGGGCCAATGGCAGGTAGAGCGTGGTGCAGCACAGGTAGTCGCCCTGCCAGCCGTAGCCTTCGACCATCGGCCGGCGCGGGTCGAACACGTAGCGCGCCTGGCGCGGCCAACTGGCGAGCACGCTGCGCCAGCTCAGGTAGGGCTCGTGCAATTGCAGGCGCCGCACCGCGTACAGGCCGCCGAACAATGTCGAGCGCCCCATGGTCGGCGGCACCGCGTAGTCGGTTGCTACCGGCACGCATACGTCGTAGCACGACTCGGCCGGGCCGCGCAGGTGCAGCAGATCCTGGCGCGCGCCGTAGAACACCGGCAACGGTACCGGCGACTCGCGCAATGTGTGGTGCGCGGTCTGATTCAGACAGTCGCCCCATACCCCGCGCAGGCGCCGGTAGACCACCGGCTGCGGCGGAACGGTCTGGATGGAAAAACTCTGTGGATCCACGATGCGGACCTGGTCGGGATCGTGCTCCAGCAGGGTGTCGTGCGCCGGCTGGCTTCGCGTCGCGGCATGCCAGGGCTGTTCGCTCACCCAGTGCTGCCACTCTCCCTCGCGCCAGTCGCGTGCCGTCATGCCGAACTGCCGGCGAAACGCCTTGGAAAACGAGCTCGCATACTGGAAGCCGCAACGGGTGGACAGTTCGGATATCGAGACACGCGCGTTGGACAGCAGACGGTACGCCGCCGCATACAGCCTGCGCTTGCGCAGCAAGTCGAATGGCGATTCACCGATCTCGGCCTCGAAGGCGCGGACGAAATGCCAGTTCGAGTAGCAGGCTTGTGCGGCCACTTCATCCAGCGTGAGGTCATTGCTGTAGTGCTGGTTGATCAGATCGACGGCGCGCTCGATGCGGATTGCACGATGGGAGCTGAACATGACGATGGGCTTTGGATGGCTTTTATGCATCGCATGATGCTGCAAATTTGCAGTTGCTTGCCATCTGGTCGCGGAATCAGGTCATTACGCAGGGTGGCCGCCTTTGCCCTGCCGGCGCGCGGGAACGATAACGCGTCGACCCAGGGCTTGAATTGGCGTGGGGTGGCGTGGAACTGGAACAAAAAAGCGAGCCGGAAACCCGGTTCGCCCAGCGTTCGGAAAGCGCTCCCAGCCGCGCTCAGGTTGGCCTCAACATGATGGGTAGATACTGGGCATCGCAGTGCAGAATGTCCCCATGCTGGGTATAGCGGTCCACCATCGACCTGCGGGGATCGAAAACGAAGCGTCCCTGGCTGGGCCAACTATGCAGCAGGCTGCGCCAACTCAAGGCGGATTCGCCGAGCTGTGGCCGGAATACCGCGTACAGGCCACCGAGCACCCGGCCGAGACTGACAATGCCAGGAGGCTGGGTACCGGGTCTGATCGGTACGCATACGTCGTAACAGGATTCAGCCGGGCCGCGCAGGTGCAATAGATCGGGACGGACGCCAAAAAAGCAGGGGTGTGGCAAAGGGGCAATACGCAAAGCGTTCTGGATGGTGTTGCGCAATGCTTCGCCCCAGACTCCACGATATCGCTTATAGGCCACCGGCTGCTCCGGGACGATTTCGATTTGCAGATAACGCGGGTCGATCTGATAAACGCGATCGGCGTCGTACTCTTGCTGAGTATTTGGGGGCGTGTCATGGCAGGTATATTGTTGCGCCTGCAACGGCTGTTGTGCAGCCCAATCACGCCAGCCTTCCGCACGCCATTCGCTCGGCGTCATACCAAACTGGCGACGAAATCCTTTGGAAAACGAACTGGCGCATTGGAAACCGGTCTGGCTGGACAGGTCGGCCATCGAAAGAAGCGTATCCGACAGCAGGCGATAGCTGGCAGCATAAAGGCGTCTTTTACGCAGAAAATCAAACGGTGTTTCGTGGGTTTCTTCTTCGAAGGCGCGAAGAAAATGCCATCTCGAATAGCAGGCACGTAAAGCCAGCTCTTCCAAAGTGAGATCTTCGCAATAGCGTTGGTTGATGATATCAACCGTGCTTTCAATGCGTACTGCGCGATGTGAGTTGAACATGATCCGTCTTGGACGGTGCGTGGAACCTGCCCGCAAATCATGCGTGCCGGTTTGGCTTTGAAACCAAAGGCGAATACCGATTTATCCCCCCGGATATAAATCGCGTACCCTTCCGTTTCCCCTTGGCTGTGCACGAAGAATCGCCAGCTACACATCACGAACCTTTTTTGTTGCGGCTCGTATATTTTTGTTTCGCGGTTCAGATCAGGCCCGCGCTGCCTTTTTTTGCTTTTCAATGGATTGAAAGGGGCGGCGAATACTGCCGCCCCTTTTCAGGCATTGCTACTAACTATTGCTTGACTGCTTAGAAGCCAGTCCAGGTGCCGATCAGGATACGGGTGCTGTTGTCTTCAACGAAGTTGCCGCTATCGCCGGCAACGGTGGACAGGCCGTCCAGGTTGTACCAGAACGGACCTGCGTTCGGGTTGTTCACAGCCTTGTCGCCGTCCAGCATGTTGTGGCGGATTTGCAGGAAGGCGCCGGTGTTCTTGGACAGCGCGTAATCCCATTGGAATGCGATTTGCTGCACGCCATTGTCGATATCGCCACCGCTGGTATCGGCATCGGCAATCATCTGATAACCGAGAGCCAAGCCATGCTTGCCGAAGTTGTAGGCGCCGCGAATCAGGTACGTGTCCTGGTCATAGGAGGTCCAACCGCCAGCTGCCGTTGCTTCGCTACGGTCAGCGAATTGACGCTTGAAGGCGCCCGTTACGTTGAAGCCGTTGTCGAAGGTGTAGCGTGCGCCGACCATCCAGTGACCGATATCCGTTCCATCTTGATACGCGAGGCTATAGCCGTGGTTGCCGCCGGCACCGCCGGACGTTGCATCGATGGTGGACACGTAGCCGGCATCAATCGCCAGGCCGCCATTGGCGTAGTGACCAGCCACTTCAAAAGCTGCGCCATCGATACCACCGGCACCCAGGTCATAGCCCAGGTTGAAGCTGAAGCCGCTGAAGTTCGGCGAAGCGTAGGTGATGCCGCTGGCAAAACCTTGCACCGGCGGCTCGGCAAACAGGCCGCCCTGGCCCTTCCAGCCATACGGCCAGTCTTCGGTCAGGTACACATTGGAGAATTGGTTACCGAAGCGCAGTTCACCCCAGTCGCCTGCGTAGCCGATCCAGGCTTCGCGGGCGCCCCAGGAGTCGAAACGCCAATCGGTAGCGACCTTTTGCGCCAGGCGCCACTTCAGGGTATTGCCCGAATCCAGCTTGTCCGAACCGTCGATGTTCACAGTGATGGCGATTTCTTCCAGGAATTTGCCGTCGCCATCAGCGGTGTTGTTGGTACGGTAGAACAAGTCCATTTCGGCGGAGCCGCCGATCGATACTTCGGCGAAGGCCGGGGCGGCGAAGCAGGCGGATACCGCTGCGGCCAGAACGATGCGTTTGATCATTGGTGTTGTCCCTTGATGAGGTAGGCGGGCCCGAATCGTCGGGCTGCGGCAGCAAGGTAACGCTACGCTCTGCGTTGTTTTCACCTGCGGCCGAGGCCTCCGCAATCACGAACAAAATAGTGCATGCTTACGCAACCGTGGACTAACTCTCGATGGATGGGGTGCCGGATAAGCAACTTTTTTACAACGGTTGGCGGGAGGAGCCCGCGCGGCGGCGCAGTCTGGAAGGAGAGAGGGAAGAAGCGTGAAGTCAGGCGCAGCGCGCCCCGCGAGGCGGGGCGCCGAGAAATTTCTGGTGGTAAACGGTAAAAAATAGTCAGCGCGGCAGTTCGTCGTGCAGTGCCAGCGGACGCTCGCGTTGCCATCTGCGAGTCAGATTATCGAAAGTTACATACAGCGCCGGGGTGATGTAAAGCGTGATCAGCTGCGAGAAGATCAGCCCGCCCACCACCGCCACACCCAACGGTTGGCGCAGCTCGGCGCCGGCGCCGATGCCCAGCGCGATCGGTAGCGCGCCGGTGGCCGCGGCGAAGGTGGTCATCATGATCGGGCGGAAGCGCAGGTGACAGGCCTGGCGGATCGCCTCGCGCGGTGGCAGGTGTTGGGTGCGCTGCGCCTCCAGTGCGAAGTCGATCATCATGATGGCGTTCTTCTTGACGATGCCCACCAGCAGCAGAATGCCCACCATGGCGATGAAGCTGAGTTCCAGGTTCACCAGCCGCAGCGACAGCAACGCGCCGACGGCGGCCGACGGGATGCCGGCCAGGATGGTCACCGGGTGGATCCAGCTTTCGTACAGCATGCCCAGGATCAGGTAAATCACCGCTACCGCGATCAGGATCAGCCATAGCTGCGTGCTCTGGGTGTTCTGGAATACTGCCGCCTCACCGGCGAAGCCGCCGAAGATCGACACCGGCATGGCGATGCGCGTCTTGGCGTCGTCCAGCGCCCGCGCGGCGTCCGACAGCGAATGGCCCGGTGCCAGGTTGAACGAGATGGTCACCGCCGGCAGTTGGGCCTGATGGTTGACGGTGGTGTTCACCGGCTCGCGGGTGATGCGCACCATCGACGACAACGGCACCAGCGCGCCGTCGCGGCTGCGCACGTAGACGCGGTCGATGTCCGACTCGTCGCGCCGGTGATCCTCGGACAGCTCCATGATCACCGGGTAGCTATCCTGCGGCAGATAGAGCGTCGACACTTCACGGCTGCCGAAGGCGGCGTAGAGCGTGTCGCGGATGGTCTGCATGTCCACCCCCAGCAGTTGCGCGCGGTCGGTGTCGATCGCCATGCGCGCCTGAAGGCCGTTCTTCTTCACGTCCGAGGTCACGTCGACCACCACGCTGGATTTGCGCAGCTCGGCCAGCAGCTTGTCGGCCCAGTCATACAAGCCTTCGGCGCGGACCGCCTGCAAGGTGTACTGGTAGCTGGACGACGACTGGCGGCCGCCGACGCTGAGGTTCTGCGTCGGCCGGAAGTACACCTGTACCCCCGGCACGCTGGCGGTGGCTTTGCGCAGGCCGGCGAGGGTGGCCTGCATCGGTGCGCGCTGGCCGCGCGGCTTCAGGCTGATGAACATGCGGCCAGTGTTGCCCGAGTTGCCGACGTTGGACACCACGTAGTCGACATTGGGGTCGGCCTTGACCCGGCGTGCGATGTCCTGCTGCGCCGCCAGCAGTGTGGCGTAGGCGACGTCCTGCGGGCCTTCGACGGTGGCCTGGATCTGGCCGATGTCCTCCTGCGGGAAAAAGCCCTTGGGCGAAATCACGTAGAGCAGGGCGGTGAAGCCGAAGGTGGCCAGGGCCACCAGCAGCACCAGCGCACGGTGGTTCAGGCTCCAGTCCAGGCTGCGGCGATAGCCGGACAGCGTGCGTGCGAACAGCGCCTCGAAGAAGCGGCTCCACGCCGGCGGGCGCTTGTGATCGTCGGCGGGATCATGACGGATGAAGCGCGACGCCAGCAGCGGCACCAGCGTCAGCGACACGCCGGCCGACACCAGGATCGCCAGCGACACCACCGCGGCGAATTCGTGGAACAGGCCGCCGATCACGCCGGGCATGAAGAAGATGGGAATGAACACCGCCACCAGCGAGATCGAGATCGACACCACGGTGAAGCCGACCTCGCGCGCGCCGCGGATCGCCGCCTCGAACGGCTTCATGCCCTCTTCGATATGGCGCACGATGTTTTCCAGCACCACGATGGCGTCGTCCACCACCAGGCCCACCGCCACGGTCAGCGCCATCAGCGAGATGTTGTCCAGGCTGTAGCCCAACCACAGCATCAGCGCGAAGGTGGCGAGGATGGACAGCGGCACCGATACCGAAGGAATCAGCGTGGCGGACAGCCGGCGCAGGAACAACAGGATCACCAGCACCACCAGGGCGATGGTCAGCAGCAGCGTGAGGTTGACGTCGTGGATCGCCTCGCGCACCGACGCGGAACGATCGTTGAGTTCGCGGATCTGGATCGACCCCGGCAATTGCGCCTTCAGGCGCGGCATCATGGCGCGGATCGCGTCCACCACCGCAACGGTATTGGCGCCCGGCTGGCGCTGGACCGCCAGCACGATGGAGCGCTCGCCATCCACCCAACTGCCGCTCTTGATGTTCTCCACGCTGTCGTACACCTTGGCCACGTCGGTCAGGCGTACCGGCTGGTCGTTCTTTACCGCGACGATCAGCGGAGCGAAGTCGGCGGCCTTCGTGAGCTGGTCGGTTTGCAGGATCAGCACCTGGCGCTTGCCTTCGAGCTGCCCCACCGGCGAATTGGAGTTGGCCGACTTCAGCGCGTTGGACAGCTCGGGCAGGGTCAGGTCACGCGCAGCCAGCCGGTCGGGATCGACCTCGATGCGCACCGCGTACTTCTTCTGACCGAACACGTTCACCTGCGCCACCCCGGTGATGGTCGACAGCGCGGGCGCCACCAGGTTGTCGGAGTAATCGTTCAGCTCGGCCAGCGACAGCGATGGCGACGCCAGCGAGATCAGCAGGATCGGCGCGTCGGCGGGGTTCACCTTGCGGTAGGACGGCGGGCTGGTCATGTCGTCGGGCAGTGCGCGATTGGCGCGGTACAGCGCTGCCTGCACGTCGACCGCCGCCGCGTCGATATCGCGGCTGGCGTCGAATTCCAGCGTGATCGAGGTGCTGCCCAGCGAGCTGGACGACGTGATCACATTCAGGCCGGGAATGGTGGAGAACTGCTTTTCCAGCGGCGTGGCCACCGAGGTGGCCATGGTCTCGGGGCTGGCGCCCGGCAGGTTGGCCGAAACGTTGATGGTGGGCGTGTCGTAGTTGGGCAGCGCCGAGATCGGCAGTTGGAACCACGCGGCGACGCCCGCCACCACCACCGCCAGCCACACCAGGTAGGTGGCGACCGGGCGCCGGATGCAGACTTCGGAGATATTCATGCGCCGGCCTCGCTGGCGGCGCGGTTGCGCGGCGCGTTGCCGGTCACGGTGACCTTGGCGCCGGGGCGCAGGTTCTGCCCGCCTTCGCGCACCACGCGGGTGCCGGCGGGCAGGCCATCGACCACGGCCTGTTCGCTGACGATGCGCGCGATGGTCACGGTCTGATCCTTCACCGTGCCGTCCGGCTGCAATACATAGACGAAGCGGCGATCCGGCCCGTTGAGCACCGCCTCGGCCGGGATCAGCACCGCGTCGCGCTGCACGCCGGCATCCACTTCCACCCGCGCGAACAGGCCCGGCCACAACTGGTGATCTGCGTTGGCGAACTCGGCCTTCAGCTTGATGGTGCCGGCACTGCGATCGACCGTGTTGTCGATGAAGACCACGCGACCGGCCCGTTCGCCGCCGTCGGCCAGGCGGGCGCGCGCCACCAGCTCGCCCTTGGCCTGGGTGGCCAGCAGCTGTGGCAGGTCGCGCTCGGGAGCGGTGAACTCGATTTGGATCGGGTCGAGCTGCACCAGCGTCAGCATCGGCGCGGTGCTGCCCGGCTGCACCAGACTGCCCGGATGGACCGAGATCGCGCCGGCGCGCCCGGCGAACGGTGCGGCGATGCGGTAGTACGACACCTTGACGGTATTGGTCTTGAAATCGAGCCGCGCGGCGGCCAGCTCGGCGCGCAACGAATCCACCTGGCTTTGCGAGGTATCGACCGCGCTGGGCGAAATGAAGCCGGACTTGGCCAGCTCCTGGTTGCGGCGCAGCGTCTGCTCGGCCAGCAGCAGGTCGGCCTCGGTCTTGCGGATCATCGCCGCACTGCGATCCAGCGCGCTCTGGTCCTCGCGCGCATCCAGGGTGAACAGCAGTTGTCCGGCCTTGACGTTCTGGCCTTCGCTGATCTCCACGGTGCGCACGGTACTGGAGACCTGCGGCCGGATGTCCACCTGGTTGATCGGCACCACGTTGCCTTGCGCGACGAGTACCACCGGCACGTCGCGGCGTTCCGCCACGGCTGCGGCCACCTTGGCGGGGCCGGATTGCGGTGCGGCATCCTTGGGTTTGGAGCAAGCGGATAGGGTGGCGACCAGAAGCGTCGCCAGAATCATTTTCTTGTTAGTCATGCATGATGCCCGCGCGTATGCCGCGACGATGGCGGCGAATGATCCAGACCATGGTGACGGCCACGAACAGCCCGAATCCGGCGATCAGCAATGTCATCGGCGGCAGGCCGCTGGCCTGGAACTGCCGCACCACCGCTGCCGGCGCATCGGTGGGAACCGGGCTGCTGAGGAAGCGCACCAACAGCGCATGCACCCCCACCATCACCAATATCCCCAGGTTTTCGTTGAAGTTCTGGACCGCGATCGAGTGTCCGGCACCCATCAGCAGATGGCCCCGGTGTTGCAACATGGCGTTGAGCGGCACGACGAAGAAACCGGCCAGCCCCCCGACCAGGAACATCAGTAACGCCGCCAGCGGCGTCTGGTTGACAAACAACATGCAGCAGACGAGCACGCCCATCGCCACCCCTGCCGGCAACACCGCGAACGCGCGCTTGAGCGGAATCCAGCGGCCGGCGATCAGTGCGCCGAAGGCCGTGCCGAACGCCACCACCGCCACCAGCCGTGTGGCCTGCTCCATGCTGAAGTGCAGCCAGATCACCGCCCAGTTCAGCACCACCAACCGCATGGTCGCCCCGGCGCCCCAGAACAACGTGGTCACCGCCAGCGACAATTGGCCCTGCGGATCGCGCCACAGCCGCGCCACGCAATGGCCGAACTCGCGCATCAGCGCCACCGGCTTCATGCGCAGCGGCTTGAGCCGCACGTGCAGCTTGGGGATGTAGAGATTCATCCAGGCGGCGGCCAGATAGACCACCAGGATCACCAGGATGGCGAACTGGGCCGGCGACAGCCATTCGGAACGCCCCAGCAGGTCGCCCCAGCCGAGCAGCATCGCGGTGACGCGGTCACCCACCAGCACGCCCCCCAGCACGGTGCCGAAGATGATGGCGGCGACGGTGGCGCCTTCCAGCCAGCCGTTGGCGGCGACCAGCTTTTCGTGGGGCAGGTATTCGGTGATCAGGCCGTACTTGGCCGGGGAGTATGCGGCGGCGCCGAAGCCCACCAGCGCGTAGGCGAAGATCGGCGGCAGGCCCACCAGCATCGCCAGGCAGCCGGCGATCTTGATGCCGTTGCAGATCATCATCGCCTGGCCCTTGTGCAGGGCGTCGGCGAAGGCACCGGCGAACGGGGCCAGCACCACGTAGGAGACGGTGAAGCTCCACAGCAGCATCGACAGATGCCACTCGGGCGCGTGCAGTTCCTTGAGCAGCGCCAGGGCGGCGATGAACAGGGCGTTGTCGGCGAGCGCGGACAGGAATTGCGCACCGAGAATCAGGAAAAAACCGCGATCCATGCTCGCCTGTCGTGAGTTTTAGTCCGCTGGGTTATAACACGAATCCATCACCGTTTTTGGGTGCATCAGGGCCGGCCCCTCAAGGTGGCCGGGGCTGCACCGATGCGGTGCGGTGGGCGGTGCGGATTTTTCCTCTATCAAGCGGCATGTATGCCCCGGAAATAATCCACCTCGGCGCGGCGCGCCAGCCGCGATGGTGGCGTCCGGTCGCCGGCCAGGCTGAACTTTTGCCCGGCCGCGACAGTCGTCCCAAGGCCCTGCATGGCCCCCAAGTTCCAGCCGCCGGCCGGATGGCCCATGCTATGATCCCGCATCGCGCAGCCACATCCGCGCCAGGCGTTGTTCCTGATGGATATCCTGCAATACCTCGTCACCTTTTTCACCGACTACGGTTACGTTGCGGTCTTCACCGTTCTGTTGATCTGTGGTTTCGGCGTGCCCATTCCCGAAGACGTCACCCTGGTGGCCGGCGGCATCATTTCCGGGTTGGGCTACGCCAATGTGCACACCATGTTCGCCGTGGGCATGGCCGGGGTGCTGATCGGCGACTCGACCATGTTCTGGCTGGGCCGCCATTACGGCACCCGCGCACTGAAATGGCGCTGGGTCGCCCATGTGCTGACCCCTGAGCGTTACGAAGCGGTGCAGGACAAATTCGCCCGCTACGGCAACCGCGTTCTCTTCATCGCCCGTTTTCTGCCGGGCCTGCGTTCCCCCATCTTCCTCACCGCCGGCATGAGCCAGTGCGTCCCGTACTGGCGCTTCCTGCTGCTCGACGGCCTGGCCGCCCTGGTCAGCGTGCCGGTGTGGGTCTACCTCGGTCATTTCGGCGCCGACAACCATGCCTGGCTGCTGATGTGGCTCAAGCGCGGTCAGACCGGCATTCTGGTGTTCTCGGTGCTGGTGGCCGCGGTGGTCGTGGTCTGGTACTGGCGCCGTCGTCGCGAACGCCGCCAACACGAGGCCCTGCTGTGACCCGCCCGATCGAGGCCCTGATTCATCCCCACGCCATCCGGCACAACTATCTGAACATCAAGGCGCTTGCGCCGGACAGCCGCGCCTTTGCGGTGGTCAAGGCCAACGCCTACGGCCATGGCCTGCTGCGGACCGCGCAGGCGCTGCACGACGCCGACGGCTTCGCCATCCTGGAGATGGCCGGCGCGATCGCCTTGCGCGAAGCCGGCTTCACCCAGCCGATCCTGCTGCTGGAAGGCGTGTTCTCGCCCGAAGAGTTGCAACTGGCCGCCCGCCATGACCTCTGGCTGGCGGTGCACGAGCCGCGCACCCTCGAATGGCTGGAGAACTGCGCGCTGGCGCGGCCGGTGACGGTATTCCTCAAGCTGAACACCGGCATGAACCGCCTGGGCTTTCCCGCGGCGCAGGCGGCGGCGATCGCGGCGCGGTTGCAGGCCTGCGCCAATGTCGCGGGCGTGACGCTGATGACCCACTTCGCCACCGCCGACGATCCGGCGCGAGGCATCGCTGCGCAATTGGCGTGTTTCGACACCGCCGTGGCCGGGTTGGCGCTGCCGCATTCGGTGGCCAACTCGGCGGCGACCGTCGCTTACCCCGAAACGCGGCGCGACTGGCTGCGACCGGGCATCGTGCTCTACGGCTCGTCGCCGTTCGAGACACGCAGCGCGACGCAACTGGGCCTGCAAGCCGCGATGACGCTGCGCTCGCGCGTGATCGGCACCCAGCAACTGCGCACCGGCGACACCGTGGGATACGGTGCCACCTTCGCCGCCGAACAGGCGATGACCATCGGCATCGTCGCCTGCGGCTATGCCGACGGTTATCCGCGGCACGCCCCTACCGGCACGCCGATCCTGGTCGACGGCGTGCGCACCCGGCTGCTGGGCCGGGTTTCGATGGACATGCTGGCGGTCGATCTCACCGCATTGCCGCAGTCCGGCATCGGCAGCGAGGTTGAACTCTGGGGGGCGAATCTGTCCATCGACGAGGTTGCGGCGGCGGCCGGTACGATCGGTTACGAATTAATGTGCGCAATCGCCCCTCGAGTGCCGGTCATCACGGTCTAACCGCTCGAAAACCCCTCCTGCTTTCTTTACAATGCCCGTTTTCGCCGCATGCGCGGTCAGCGGGCGGCGTATTCAGCATTCGCACTCTCAACCCACAGGTTGCAACATGGCATTGATTGTCCAGAAATACGGCGGCACCTCGGTCGGTTCGCCGGAGCGCATCAAGAACGTGGCCCGTCGCGTGGCCAAGTTCAAGGCGCAAGGGCACGATCTGGTCGTGGTGGTCTCCGCCATGAGCGGCGAGACCAACCGTTTGATCGCCCTCGCCAAGGAAATCCAGGCTAACCCCGACCCGCGCGAGCTGGACGTGGTGGTCTCCACCGGCGAACAGGTCACCATCGGCCTGCTGGCCATGGCGCTGAAGGAACTGGGCCTCGACGCCCGCTCCTACACCGGCGCCCAGGTCAAGGTGCTGACCGATTCCACTTTCACCAAGGCCCGCATCCAGTCGATCGACGACGCCAACATGCGCGCCGACCTGGCCGCCGGCCGGGTCGTGATCGTCGCCGGTTTCCAGGGCGTGGACGCCGAAGGCAACATCACCACCCTGGGTCGCGGCGGCTCGGATACCTCGGGCGTGGCGCTGGCCGCGGCGCTCAAGGCCGACGAATGCCAGATCTACACCGACGTCGATGGCGTCTACACCACCGATCCGCGCGTGGTGCCCGAGGCGCGCAAGCTCAAGACCATCACCTTCGAAGAAATGCTGGAAATGGCCAGCCTGGGTTCCAAGGTGCTGCAAATCCGCTCGGTGGAATTCGCCGGCAAGTACAACGTGAAATTGCGCGTGCTGTCGTCCTTCCAGGAAGAAGGCGAGGGCACGCTGATTACCTTCGAGGAAGATTCCAACATGGAAAAGCCCGTCGTTTCCGGCATCGCGTTCAACCGTGACGAAGCACGCGTCAATGTGAGCGGCGTGCCCGACAAGCCCGGCATCGCCTACCAGATACTGGGCCCGGTGGCCGACGCCAACATCGACGTGGACATGATCATCCAGAACGTCGGCCAGGACGGCACCACCGACTTCAGCTTCACCGTGCCCAAGAACGATCTGGCGCGGACCGTGAAGGTGCTCGAAGGCGTGCAGGCCCACGTCGGGGCCGCCAGCGTCTCCGGCGACGACAAGATCTGCAAGGTGTCCATCGTCGGCGTCGGCATGCGCAGCCATGTGGGCGTGGCCTCGACCATGTTCCGCACCCTGGCCGAGGAAGGCATCAACATCCAGATGATCTCCACCTCCGAAATCAAGATATCGGTGATCGTGGACGAGAAGTACCTGGAACTGGCCGTGCGCGTGCTGCACAAGGCGTTCGGCCTGGACCGCGAATAAGCCGTCCGAGCACCGGGTTTCCAGCCTGGACAACGCCCGCCTCCCCCTGGGACGCGGGCGTTTTGTTTGCCCGGCTTTTTCATTGACGCCCCCAGGTGCGCGGGGTAATATCCCGCTTCCTCGCGGAGACGTGGATGAGTGGCTGAAATCACCTCCCTGCTAAGGAGGCATACGGGCTTAAACCTGTATCGAGGGTTCGAATCCCTCCGTCTCCGCCAGGAACCAACAGCAAGGCCCTGAATTTTCAGGGCCTTTTTGTTTTTGGCCGGGCGAGACAGTCAAGCGAAGTCTTGCGACGCCAGCTTCAGGCTGGCGGTCCGGCTACGCTGTTGTGGCGGCTTTATCCCGAGTATTTGTGCCGCCGGCACTTGCCACCGGCGATCCGCCGTTCCCCACGAGCGGGCCATAGCAGATTGAGGATTCCCCGCGGATTGCCTAGGGTGAGCGCACCCCCGGCCGCTGGAGACCTGCGATGCTCGTCCTGCATTACCATCCCCTTTCGTCCTATTGCTGGAAAATGCTGATTGCGCTGTACGAGAAGGATCTGCCATTCGAGGCGCGACTGGTCAATCTGGGCGATCCGCAGGCCAAGGCGGATTTCCGGTGCTTGTGGCCGACGGCGAAGATTCCGCTGCTGCAAGACGGCGAGCGGCTGATCCCCGAGACCTCGATCCAGATCGAATACCTGGACCGGCACCAACCCGGCGCGGTACGACTGCTGCCGGCAGACCCGGATGCGCTCCTGGAGGTGCGGTTGTGGGATCGCTTGTTCGATCTGTACGTGATGAACCCGATGCAGCGCTTCGTCGCCCAGCGACTACGCCCGGAGGCGACTCGCGATCCATTGGCCAGCGATGCCGTGCTGGATGAGCTGCTGATGGCTTATCGCCTGATCGAGTTGCGCCTGGGGACCGGCACCTGGGCTGTGGGCGAGACCTTCAGCCTGGCCGACTGTGCCGCCGCCCCGTCACTGTTCTACGCAGCCATCGTGCAGCCGTTCCCGGCTGCGCATCCGGTGTTGAGCGGCTATTTCGAACGCTTGATGGCGCGGCCTTCGGTGCGACGCGTGATTCGCGAGGCGCAACCGTGGTTCAAGTACTTCCCGCTGCGCGAGGCGATGCCGGAACGATTTCTCGGGGCGCTGTAGCCGTTGCGGCGGGTTGCCTGACGAGCAGCCTGTTTCATCAGGTCGAAGGGGCGCATTCATGGGGTGGAAACGGCTACCTTGTAGCCTCGACAATGATGATTTGACCATTTCATCCAGCTTGCGCAGCTGGATAGAATAGCCGCCCGCGTAACCGAGCACTGGAGACAGCATGAGCCCCTGGACTGCCCTGAAAGCCGACACCCATCGCCAATACGGGCGCTACAGCTTGAGTTGCCTGCTGAAAGGGGTGCTGACGCGGCGGAATTTCCGGGTGGTCTGCACCATGCGCCTGTGCCAGGGGGCGGCGGCCAGCAAGGGACCGCTGCGCTTTGCCTTGCCGGGCTTCAAGGTGTTGCACCGTCTGGCCGCGCATGGCGCGGCGATGGATTTCCCATGGCGCGCCGACATCGGCGGCGGCCTGGCATTGACCCATGGCTGGGGCCTGGTGATCAACCAGGGTGCCCGCATCGGCAACAACGTCACCTTGTTCCACGGTGTGACGCTGGGCCGGCGCGACCGCATCGCGCCCGACGGCGAACGGGTGACGGGCTTTCCCACGCTGGAAGACGAGGTCTGGGTCGGCCCCCACGCCATCATCGTCGGCGGTGTCACCATCGGCCGCGGCAGCCGGATCGGCGGCGGGGCCTTCGTGACCGAGGACGTGCCGCCTTATTCGGTGGTCTCGGGCAATCCCGCCACAGTAGTGCGCAGCGCCTGCACGCCCGATGTGATGAATCCCGCACCGGTGTGATCCGTTGCCGCGTCAGCGCGCGGCGATGACCTGCATCTGCGGCTTGCCGGCCAGCAGCAGCCATGCCGGCAACACCACCAGGCACAGGATGGGCAGCAGGCGCAGATCAGGCACCACCGCCGCAGCCATGAACAGGCCGAGCCAACCATCGCGCGTCACCGCGAGCACCAACCCCAGCACGCCACAGGCCACGGTCAACGCCGCCGGGATGGCCGGTACTACGGCATGGGCGAACAACCCGAACGCGACCCCGACGAACACCGCGGGAAAGATGCGCCCGCCGCGAAATCCGCAGGCGGCCGCGACCAGCAGGGCGGCCAGCTTGACCAGGCCGATCAACGCCAGTTGCGCCGGGCCCAGCGCCGCGGCGCTGTGGCCGAGCGCCT
The DNA here is from genome assembly GCF_000374805.1 of Chitiniphilus shinanonensis DSM 23277. Lineage (GTDB taxonomy): Bacteria > Pseudomonadota > Gammaproteobacteria > Burkholderiales > Chitinibacteraceae > Chitiniphilus > Chitiniphilus shinanonensis. Next base: position 4,176 of record NZ_KB895345.1, on the reverse strand, counting down.
GCATCTCGGTCAGCCCTTTGAACAGCGTGAGCGGCCCTCCCAATACACCCAGCAAGCCGAGTAACAGGCCGCCTCCGCCCAGCACCAGCAGCGGATGACCGATGCGCTGTCCCAGCCGGTAGAGCGGTGGCAACAGGTAGACCGCGAGCAGCCCCAGCGCGGCAGCCATCACCGCGATGGCCGAGCCCGCCACAAGGTCGAGCAGCACGCCGCCACCAGAGTAAGCCGGCACCTGCACAGCGAAGATGGGGTGGATGAACAGCGTCGTGGTGAGCGCCCCGGCGCCCGCAGCCACCAATGGCGCAAACAGCCGGTTCCACAGCGGTGACGTATCCTGGCCGCGCATCACCGGCTCGGTCAGGATCAACGCTGCGGCGACCGGCGTGCCGAACAACGCCCCGATGGTGCCGGACGCCGCCAGCATCACCCAGCCATCCAGTCGCGATTCGGGACGCACGGCGCGGCCGATGGCGACGGCCAGCGCGATATTGATGGTCATGATCGGATATTCCGGCCCCAGGCTGACGCCCCCGGCCAGCCCCAGCACCAGCGCGACCAGCAAGCCGGGCAGGACTGGCAACGGTTGCGGTGCGCCAATGAGCGAGGCGGTGGCGGGATGAGGGCCGGCGTGTCCGGGCATGTAGGCCACCACCAGACCGACCGCGATACCGGTCGCGGTCAGCATGCCGACGATCCAGCCCTTGCTGTGGGGGGCAACCCCCAGCCATTGCGGCAGCGTCTGCCATAACCATTGCTGGACCACCTCGGCGAAACCCATGACCGCCAGCAGGATCAGGCTGCACCCCACCCCGATCAGCAAGGCAGGCACGGCGGAGGCAAGTAGCGTTCGGGCGGGAGCGCTGGTTGGGGTGGAAGAAGGCATGGGCATATGGGGGATGGGCTTGAGATCAACCATAGCCGTTCCCATCGTCGCCTACCCAGCGGATCGCGATGGCCCGGTTGCGGGTATCCGGCGCGCTCATTGCAGTGCCCCCACCGCCGCCCTTCGCGCTGCACAGGTGCATTGCGGGGGGGGGGGGCAATGTGAACCTGGTGATGGTGCTGGCAGGCATGGCGTAGTCCAGCCGCACCGCGCAATACGATGCCCGGATCACTCAGGCGGAGGCACTGGCCAGGCAAGGCCGCAATGGCCTGTGGCAGGCCCCGGCCCCCACGCCGCCGTGGGAATGGCGCAATTGCCGCAAGCGTGGGCAATGCGGGCAGGCGCCGGATACGCCGACGACCCGGCTGGGCAGCCTGGCAAGTTGATGGACCACGGAGCGGCCGGGTTCAATTGGTTTTGCCGTCACAAAAATTGCAAATGTCATCGAGCGCCCGCGCCGGGCGCATCGCCGAATTGAAAGCGATCAACAACAGCCGATGCAGCGGTTCCATCAGGACCGCTGCGTTTTTTTTGGCTGTGCCCTGGCGCGAGGCCGCTCTACCAACAGGGCGCCAGCCTGGAATGCCGGTCACTGCTTTGGCCAGGATGAAGCGGAAGTGCCCTGTGGCTTTCGGGTTTTTTTCAAATTTGAATGGATTTGATTTTATTTGTCAGGCTGATGTCTGGATTTGAAGGTGTTCTTGTCCGTTTACGATTTTTGCCAACGATGGATAATCGCTTTTTGCATTTGATAAAGGTTTGCAATGTGACCTTTCTTTGAGAGTTATCCTAAGGACGGGCGATGGCTGTTCGTATAGCTTCGCTCGTAGAGACGCAATATATTTTTCGGGGCGCGAATCCGGGCTCGGCATGGGGTGATTCCGGGTTCTGAATTGGCGGCAGCCATCATTGGAAGCGGGAATATGAACCAAGTCTATCGAAACGTCTGGAATGCCACGCTCAATACCTGGGTCGCCGCATCGGAATTGGCCCGGGGGCATGGCCGCGCGCAAAGCGCGTTGCGCATTGCCCGGCGCGCGGTACTCACGACAGGCATGGTCATGGCCCCCCTCTTCACAGCTTGGGCCGATACCGATATCACCGTGCCCACCTCGTATACGCCGGCAAATTTCAAGGATTCCTCTGGCAATCCATTGGTCCTGTATCTGATCAACGACGGCGGCACGACCAATCTGAATGGCACGATCAAGTTCACGGGGTCGAGCTGGACCCAATTGATCTCCAGCACCCTGGCGGGGCTGTACAATCTGGGTTATGTGGTGCCCGGCGCAACGAGTCCCTGGCCGATTTCTTCCGCGAATACGCCCGTCGTCGCGTTGGGTACAAAAAATCAGGGGGTTGATGCGCTGGATGTCATTACCCAGGGCAAGACTGTCGTCAATACCTATAACAGCGCCAATTTCACCCAGGGCGTGGCGGGCCAGAGTTTATGGATTTCCGTCTATTCGCCCACCACCGGCACGAATGGCCCATTCGTGGCCGCCAACCTGGCCGAGGTGTCGAATAAGAGCACGCTCAATATCAATGCCAATGGCACCATCGGCGACGGTACCACGCGGCAGAGCACCTTTTTCAAGGTCACCGATGGCGAGATCAATTGGAATTCGACCAACAAGGTGGTCTTTGTCCAGGTAGGCCAAGTGGTAACGCCAGCGCAATTGGCCCCTCAGACCCAGACCGTTACCATCACCACTTATACAGGCAATTTCACCGTCACGGATATTTTCGGCAACGTATATCAGCAATCGGTCACCAATCTGGCGGAGCTGCAAGCCTACAACGATTGGTTGATCGATCAGCTCAAGGCCGGGAAACTGGGGTCGGGAAGTGCGGCGCCAACCAATTACGATAACGCATTGGCGCTCGCCTATTCCAATAAAAGCGTGACTTATACGATCAACAAGACCAATGGTTCCATCGCCGCGGACGATCCGATGTTCATCGATGGCGGCAACCAGATCGCCTTGCTGGCCGATGGCAAGAACGCCAAGGGGAACGTGAACGGCAAGATCGTCGCCGACTGGAGTTCGTCGACCGGGACCACCCTTCTGCGGGCGAAGAACGGCGCCACCATCACCATCGCCGATACCGGGGTGGTCAACAGCGTGCGCAATGTCATGGGCATGGGGGCCGATGGTGGCTCGCACCTGATCATCAACGGGGTGCGCAACGTCGGCGATGCCGGGGATGGCGTGGTCGGCGAAGTCAAGGCGGACTGGATCAGCACTGCCGGAACCACCTTGGTCAACAACGGCATCGTCAACGTCTACCTCTACAACTATGCCGCGAGTGGCAGCGGTGCCGGCACCAGCCTCTGGCTGGACATCTATTCGAATGCGGTCGCGACCAACAACGGCACGATCAATGTCGGCGTCAATGTGCCGCAAGCATCGCCGGTCGGCGTCGGCGTGCAGGTGCGGAGCGACGCCCAATTTACCAATACTTCCGGAGCGATGATCTATCTGGGCCGTGCCCCGTCGGAAGACGTCGCCCTGTTGCCCGAGGATCGCGGCGGCGCCGACGTGGCGCAGCCCAACGGCGACATCGGCATCAAGGTGCTGGCCGGCGGTAAGGCTGTCAACAACGGCACCATCGTCATCGGCGACAAGGTGCAGAAGGGCTGGGGGATCTGGGCGAGCGGCGCCAACAGCACCACCTCCGTCATCAACAACGGCACCATCGAGGTCAACGGCCACTACAACGACACCCCGCTGGCCAACGTCGGCCTGTACAGCACGGCGACGGCGGGCACCATCAACAACGCCGGCACCATCGATGTGTCGGGCGTCAATGCCATCGGTATCCAGGCCCTGAGCGGCGGCAAGGCGGCCTCCAGCGGCACCATCAATGTCGATGGCGCGGTGACGGCCAACGGCCTGCGCAGCTATGGCATCTGGGCGGAAGGCAGCGGTTCCGCCGTCGGCCTGTCCGAGGCGGTGAACCTGACTGGCGAGGGGGCCATCGGCGTGCACGCGCGCGATGGCGGCCAGGTGGCGGTGTCGGGCGCCGGGGTGGTCAACTTTTCGGCCGGCACCCACCAGATCGGCTACTACCTGTACGGCCCAGGGGCGACCATCACCACCAACGGCACGGCGTCGCAGGCGGTCACCACCGAGGATTCGACGCTGTTCCGTATCGGCGGCGGGGCCAGCTACGCCGGCGTGGCCGGTGCCGGTGGCGCGGTGACCGCATCCGGCCAGGGCAGCAAGGGCATCGTGGCCACCGGCACCTCGGGCGGCATCGTGTCGTCGTACAACTCGAACGGGATGACG
>NZ_KB895344.1 GCF_000374805.1 Chitiniphilus shinanonensis DSM 23277 | reverse complement strand
CCGTTGCTGTGGTCGATGCCGATCAGGCGGTGCGCCGGGTCGTAGCGGTAGGCCAGCCAGCTGCCGTCGGGCAGGGTCACTTTGCTGAGCAGGCCGGTGGGCAGGTAGTCGAAGCTGGTGGTTTCGCTGTCGGTGGTGCGGGTCTTGAGGCGCTGGCGCAGGTCGTAGCTGAAGCTGGTGCCGACGCCGTTGGGCTCGACCATGCTCAGCGGGTTGCCGTGCGGGTCGTAGGGGCCGTAGCGGGTGATCTGGTTCAGCGGGTTGGTGACGGTGGCGAGGTTGCCCTGGGCGTCGTAGGTATAGCGGGTGACCTTGCCGCGGGCGTCGGTGGCGGTGTCGAGCAGGCCGTTGGCGAGGTAGCTCCAGCTCTGGGTACGGCTGACGCCGTCGGCGGTGACCTTCTTGCTGAGCAGGTTGCCGTTGGGGTCGTAGTTGAATTCGGTGACGCGGCCGGGTTCGGTGATGGTGGCCGGCAGGCGCAGGGTGGGATGCCAGGTGGTGGTGGTGGTGCGGGCCTGGGGAGTGCCGGCAGCTTCGGTGCGACTGGTTTCGAGGTTGCGGGTGAGGTCGTAGACGTAGGTGGTGCTGGTGCCGTTGAAGTCGGTGCGGTTGCTCACGTTGCCGTTGGCGTCGTAGCCGAGGGTACTGGCCGCACCGGCACGCTGGCGCGACACGATGCGCTTGGTGCCGACCACATCCGCCACCGTGAACTGGTAGACGCCGCCCTGGGCCGTGGTGACGTTGTACTGGGTATCGCTCAGGTAGGTGACGTCGGAGCGATCCGTCTCCTGGCCTTGCTGTCCCAGGCCATGGGCGCTGGAAGTGGCGCGCCCCTGCGCATCGTAGGTCCACTTGGCGCTACCTTGGTTCGACTCGTCGAAGATGTCGGTCAAGGCTGTGGGGAACAACGCGTTGTTGTACTCGTAACGACGCACGCTGTTATCCGGGTAGGTAACTGAACTCAGCATGCCGTTGCCATCGTAGGCGTAGACGGTATTGCCATTGGCGGCATCGGTCAGCTTCTGCAGTTTGCCCGCCGAGTCGTAGACCAGCGTGAGCTGGTTGCCGAATGCGTCGCCGATCTGGGAAAGCTGGCCCGCACCGTTGTAGCCAAAGCTCAGAGTTTGTCCGCCGAGCTTGGTCAAACCCGTCAACTTGCCACGCAGGTCATAACGCTCGGTGTCGCCCTGCGGATTGACGTAGCTCCAGCCTTGCCCGGCGATCTGGCTCAGGCGACCCGACTCGTCTGCCTGGCCTTTCCATTGCCCAGCCACCAACCGGAAGCCAAAGGTCTTGCCGTCATCGCGCCGCAGCGCCACGTTGTCGCTCGCCAGTTGCACCAGGTAACGGCTGTAGCTGGTCTGCCAGGAACCGGCCACGCCCGGGGTCGAGGGCGGAAGCTGGCTCACCGGCGGTTGTTCCGAATAGGTGCCGACAGCGATGTTGATCGCGAAATCCTTGTCGAAGCCGAGCAGCGGCAGGTTGGGCGTGTAACGGGGGTCGCCCGGGTACATCAGGAACGGCAGACGCTGGCTGTTGTAATGCCAGCCGAACTCGAAGGGAATGGGATGCCGCGCCTGATAGTCAACCAGCGCCTGGTATTTGTTGCCGCGCCAGCCACCATTGATCGGGTTGGTGCAGTTCTCGTCGCACGCGCCCGGATTGCGATCAGGGGCCGGGGGCACATAGGCCACGCCGCACGCCGCACTGGTGGATAGCGCCACTGCCGGCGTCACCGCCTGGCCGCTGTCGTCCAGCTTGAGCGTGCCCTTGTAGTTCTTGTGCACCATCAGGAAGTGCGTGCCCAGGCGGTTGCGATACGCGCGGAAAGTATTGCTGGGGACCTGGTTGGCCGTATTGCTCAGGGATGCAGGCGTCAGGTACGAACTGCCATACACGGCGTAGCGGCTGATCTGGCCGTTCTTGCACTCGAAGGCATTGACCTGATAGTCGATCTGACTGTTCTCGCCCGCCGGGCAGGCGGACGACACGTACTCCAGCCCGATGGTGGAAATACCGCTCTTGGGGTTGCAGATGCCACCGGCCGTTGCCGCGCCGGACAGGCATAGCGCAATCAGGCCGACACCGGCCAGCGCTTGGGACATGGGAGTAAGCGTCATGGGAATGCCATTCGGATGAGAACAGCCGGCATTCAGGCACAAGCGGCATAACGCACTCAAATGACATGCGATATTTGTCGGACAAAACCCGACAAACAGTAAGCACAGAGTCAATACAAGCAAAATTACTGCAAGTGTTGTCGGCGCTTTCGGATAGCCTGACGACTGTTCCAGGCACAAAAAGGCCAACATCCGCCGGCCTTAGACTTTCCAGCCCCCTCACACCCGCTCCACATCCGGATCCAGCGGCGGTTCGTCCGCCGTGTCGTCGGCGGTGTCGTCCTGTGGCGGCAGGTGCTCGCCACCAGCGGCGGACGAGAATGGACGCGGCGCGGCGGGGCTGTCGTGTTCCTCGGGCAGGAAACCATCGGACTGATGGCTCCACAGCCGGTGGTAGGCGCCGCGTCGCGCCAGCAGTTCGGCGTGGGTGCCGTCCTCGACGATGCGGCCGTCCTCGAACACCAGGATGCGGTCGAGGTGGGCGATGGTGGAGAGGCGGTGCGCCACCACCAGCACGGTCTTGCCCTGCATCACGTCGTCCAGCGTCTCCTGGATCGCCTTTTCGGTCACCGAATCCAGGCTGGAGGTGGCTTCGTCCAGGATCAGCAGCGGGGCGTCCTTGAGGATGACGCGGGCGATGGCGATGCGCTGGCGCTGGCCGCCGGACAACTTGACGCCACGTTCGCCGACCATGGCGTCGTAGCCTTCCTTCATCCGCGCGATGAATTCGTGCGCATGCGCCAGGCGCGCGGCCTCGGCGACCTCGTCGTCGCCGGCGCCCAGGCGGCCGTAGCGGATGTTCTCGCGCAGGGTGCGGTGGAACAGCGTCGGGTCCTGCGGGATCAGGCTGAGCTGGGCGTGCAGCGCGTCCTGGGTCATGTCGCGGATATCGGTGCCGTCGATCAGGATGGCGCCGGCCTGCACGTCGTACAGCCGCAGGATCAGGCTGACGAAGGTGGATTTGCCCGAGCCCGAATAGCCCACCAGCCCGACGCGCTGCCCGGCGGGAATGCGCAGGTTCAGCCGCTCGAACACCGTGCGCTCCGGGGTGTAACCGAAATCGACGTCGCGGAATTCGATCTCGCCGCGCGTGATGGTCGGTGCGTGCGCGCCGGGGCGGTCGATCAGCTCGTGCGGGCCGACGATGGTGTGCACGCCGTTGGCGACGTTGCCGATGAATTCGAAGAACTCCAGGAAGCGCCGGCTGAGGTTGCGCGCCTCGTTGATGATCAGCAGCGACAGGCTGACCGCCATCACGAACTCGGCCACGCCGATCCGGCCCTGGCCCCACAACGTCAGCGCGTAGTACAGCGTGCCCACCTTGAGCACCGCGGCGGCGGAGAACTGGAACCAGCGCACCCGCTCGGAATAGCTGTTGGAGCGGCGCACCGCCTTCAGCTCGGTGCGCAGCGCGCCGTCGAGCAGCTCGCGCTCGTAGTCCAGCCGGGCGAACAGCCGCGCGCTGGCCAGGTTGGTCACCGAATCGACCACTTTGCCGGTGGTGTCGCTGCGGGCGTTGGCGGCCTGGTAGGCGTGCGGCTGGGCGCGCCGCGCCAGTGCGTAGGAGATGCCGACGAAGGCCACCGCCCACAGCGCGACGAATGCCGCCAGCGGCGGGTGGGCGCGGTAGAGCAGGCCGATCGATACCCCGAATACGATGACGATGGGCCAGAACTCGGTGATCAGCGACCACAGCGTCTGGGTCACGCCCATCGCGGTTTCGCTGATGCGGTGCGCCAGCGCGCCGGCGAAGTTGTTGCTGAAGTAGCGATGGGAGTGGTGTTGCAGGTAGTGGTAGACCTGCCGCGTCACGTTCTGCCGCTGGCGCGGCCCCAGGCGGATCTGGATCGCCCCGGCGGCGCGGCCGAACAGCACCTCGCCGACGCTGAAGGCGAAGAACAGCAGCAGCGGGCCGTGCAGCGCGCCCACCAGCGCCATCGATTGGCTCTGCGCCAGCGTCACCGCCTTGATGATCTTCGATACCGCGTAGGGGATCAGGATGCCGCAGGTGGCGTTGGCGGTTTCGAACAGCAGCATCGCCAGATACCACCAGCGATAGCGCGCCACGAAATACCAGATGAAGCGGAACGGGGTATTCGGCAGCGCCGGGGTGCCCGGCGCGCGTTGGGAAGCCAGTTCGGTCATGGAGAGTCCTCGATGGGCCGGCGCCTGGCGCCGTGCCCGCCGGGCGCGCAGCGCGCCCGTTGTGGATACGATAGGCCGCGCTACTTCGCAGCCTGGGGCAAGGCCGCCGGCGCGGCGACCGGCGTCGGCGCGGGTGACGGCACCGCGGCGGGCGCGGGAAAGCCGTTCATGCGGCGCAACACCGGGAACAGCGCCATCCAGGCGACGGCCACGCCCAGCGTGGCCAGCCCGCCCAGCACCACCGACGGCACCAGGCCGAACCAGCCGGCCGTCAGGCCCGATTCGAACTCGCCCAGCTCGTTGGAGGCGCCGATGAACACCGCGTTCACCGACGACACCCGGCCACGGATCGCGTCCGGCGTCTCCAGCTGCACCAGCAGGTGGCGGATGTACACGCTGACCATGTCGCCAACGCCGGTCAGCGCCAGCGCCGCCACCGACAACGCCAGGTGCGTGGACAGCCCGAACACCACCGTGGCCATGCCGAACAGCGCCACCCCGCCGAACATCCAGCGCCCGACGTGGCGGGTGATCGGCCGGAACGCCAGCACGATCGAGGTACACGCCGCCCCCAGCGCCGGCGCGGTGCGCAACAGCCCCAGCCCGGTCGGCCCCACGTGCAGCACGTCGCGCGCGTATACCGGCAGCAGCGCCACCGCGCCGCCGAACAACACCGCGAACAGGTCGAGCGAGATCGCCCCCAGCACCACCGGCCGCGAACGCACGAAGCGGAAGCCCTCCAGGATGGAACGCCCGCCGGCCGGCGCGCGCTGCGTGGTCTGGCGGGTGCGCACCGGCAGCATCAGCAGCCCCGCCGCCGCGAACAGCACGGCGACCAGCGCATACACCACCTGCGGTCCGGCCAGGTAGAGCAGCCCGCCCAGCACCGGCCCGGCGATCACCGCCACGTGGAAGCTGGACGACGACAACGCCGTGGCCTGGCCGAAGCGTTCGACCGGTACCAGGTTCATCACGATGGCCTGACTGGCCGGCATCATGAACGCCCGCGCGCAGCCGGCCAGCGCCAGCGCGGCGAACACCGGCCATACCACCGCCAGCCCGCTGCGGGTGAACGCCAGCAACAGCAGCGCCACCGCCGTCTGCAAACCGAAACAGAGGTTGACCACCACCCGCCGGTCGTAACGGTCGGCCACCTGCCCCGCCGGCAGCACCAGCAACAGGAACGGCGCGAATTGCGCCAGCCCGATCAGCCCCAGGTCGGTGACGCTGCCGGTCAGCGCGTACACCTGCCAGCCGACCGCGACGTTCATCATCTGCGCCGCCAGGGTGGAGAGGACACGGGCCGCCAGATAGAGCGAGAAGTCGCGATGACGCAGAACGGAAAGGGACATGGGGGTCTGGTGGCGATGCAAAGTTTGTTGGGAGGCGGGTGGCGGTGTTCTTTTGGAGATGCGTTGGGGGGAGAAGGGGGAAGAGGGAAGGGAGAAGGGTGAAAGCCGCAGTACCGGCAGAAGCGGCCGTTGCTGTTGCCGTTACCCTTCCCTCTTCCCCCTTCCCTCTTCCCCCAAAAAACCCCTACCAGCTGAACTGCCACTCCACCGCGTTGCGTTCGCGCGGCTCGGCGATCAGTTCGTCGCGCGGGTGGTCGGAGAACTCGGACAGCACGTCCTCCTTGATCGCGGCGAACGCATAGTCGCCCCGGTCGCGCGGGCGCGGCAGCGGTACGTCGACGATACGCTTGATCCGCCCGGGGCGCGGTTGCATCACTACCACCCGGTCGCCCAGGTACACCGCCTCTTCCACGTCGTGGGTCACCAGGATCATGGTGATGCCCTCCTGCGCCCAGATGCGTTGCAGCTCCTGTTGCAGATAGGCGCGGGTCAGCGCGTCCAGCGCGCCGAACGGCTCGTCCAGCAGCAGCACCTCGGGCCGGTTGACCAGCGCGCGGGCGATGGCGACGCGCTGGCTCATCCCGCCGGACAACTGGTAGGGATAGGCGCGCTCGAAACCTTCCAGCCCGACCAGCGCAATGTGCTCGCGCACCGCGTCGCGCTTGCGCGCCTCGCCGAGATCGGCGTTGAGCAGGCCCAGGCCGACGTTCTGTTCCACCGTCAGCCACGGAAACAGCCGGTGCTCCTGGAACACGATGCCGCGCTCCAGGCTGGTGCCGACGATGCGGTGGCCGTCGAGCAGGATGTCGCCCTGGTAATCGTCCTCCAGGCCGATCACCAGCCGCAGCAGCGTGGATTTGCCGCAACCGCTGGCGCCGACGATGCTGACGAACTCGCCCGGCTTGATCGACAGCGACACGTTGTCCAGCACGGGCAACGTCTCGCCCTTGACCTGGTATTGCTTGGAAAGCCCGCGGATTTCGAGCGTGGCGGCATGGGGCATGGGGGGCTCCTGATAATAAAAAGTGGGTTACTTCTTCAGAGAGAGAAACAAATTCAAAACTGAGCAGTGGAATGGCCGCGCCACGCCAGCAGCCGGCGCTCCAGCTGACTGGCGCTCCAGTTGAGGACGAACCCCACCGCGCCGACCACCAGCACGCCGAGCAGCACCTGGTCCATCCAGAAATGCTCGCGGCCATCGACCAGCAGGTTGCCGATGCCCGAGCCCGAGGTAAGCAGGTATTCCGCGCCCAGCGTGGCCAGCCAGGCGTAGATCAGCGCCAGGTACACCCCGGTGAAGATCGACGGCAACGCCGCCGGCCACACCACCCGCGCGAACACCTGCCACGGGTTGAAGGCGAACACCCGCGCCACTTCCAGATGCGCGCGCGGCACGCTGCGGATGCCCTCGAAGGTGTTGAGCACCACCGGGAAGAACGCGGCCAGCGACAGGAAGGCGATCTTGGCCAGGTCGCCCAGGCCGAACCACAGCGAGATCAGCGGAATCCAGGCGAACAGCGACACCTGCTTCAGCGTGTGGAAAGTGGGCCCGATCAGGTTTTCCAGCAGCCGCGACACCCCCAGCGCCGTCCCGACCGCCAGCCCCACCGCCGTGCCGATGACAAAGCCGAGCACCATGCGATAGAGACTGGCGCCCAGCGCATGCGCCAGCTCCCCGCTACCGGCCATGCGCACTCCGGTGTCGATCACCTTGGACAGCGGCACGAACAGTTGCGAGCTGGTCCAGCCGAAGCGGAACGTCGCCCACCACAGCGTGAGCAGCAGCACGGGGATCACCCAGCCGCGCAGGGGTTTGGGGACGGCGGCGGGGTGCAGCCAGTGGGGCCAGCGGCCAGCGGTTTGTTGGCGGGAGGTCATGGATTGCTCCTTGTACTTGGTGCGGGGGATGCCATGGTGGCTACCGGGCGCGCGGGTAAACCCGTTCCCAACACTTCATGCGCTTGTGGCGCGGGTTGCTTGATGCTTTGTGCGGTGAGGCGGGCGGTTTCAACGTCAACATCAACGTCAACGCCTGAAACGCTGACTGCCTGGACTTGTGTGTCGCGGCAGGCCAAGGAATCGGTCATTTCGGAGTCATGACCAAATAAACACACTTCAACGGCAACCCCTGAAACGCCGAGCGCCTGCGGCGCGGGTTGCTTGATGCCCTTCGCGACCGGGCGGGCCGGTTCATTTCTTTTGCGCGGCCAAAAGAAACGAACCAAAGAAAAGGCCGCCCCGCATACGCGCCCCTGCGGGGTTCCCTCGCGCCGGACAATCGGGTCGGCGGCTGCGAAACTCGGTCGCTGCGCGCCCTCAGACAGTCCTCGCCGAAACCCCGCCCCGCTTGTCCTCTGCTCGGCGCTGCTGAGGGGCCCCGGGCAGACCATCCACTCCCCCAGCCCCTCCCCTTGAAGGCGAGGGGTGACGTGTGCGACGGCCACCAAGTAAGCGCGCGCCTTTTGCTGGCCCAAAAGTACAAGCCGGCGTTTGTTTTTTCCCCACTTTCCGTTGCACCCAACGGGGGTTCCTCCCGTTACGTGGCGCCGAGGAGGGAGCGAGACCTTAGGCTCGCGACCGACGTAGGGCACCCCGGAGGGGCGCAGACGCGGGGCTCCTTTTCTTTGGTTCGTTTCTTTTGGAGAAGCAAAAGAAATGAACCGGCCCGCCCGGTCGCGAAGGGCATCAATCAACCGCGCCGCAGGCGCTAGGCGGTTAAAAGCTTTTGAAGTTGCAGTTGCAGTCGCAACCCCCGCAACACCACCCACCATCGCAGACAAACCCATCAAAACCCCTCCACCCGCCACCGCAACAACCGCTTCTCGATCACCGCCAACACCCGATCCAACGCCCAGCCGATGGCGCCCACCACCACCACCGCCGCCAGCACCACATCCAGCTGATACAACTGCCGGCCATACACGATCAGGAACCCCAGGCCCTCGCTCGACGCCAGCAGCTCCACCCCCACCAGCGCCAGCCACGCGTGCGTCAGGCCGTAACGCACGCCGTTCCAGATCGGCGGGAAGGCCGATGGCAGCACCACGTGGCGCAGCAGCTGCCAGCGGCTGAAGCGGTACACCTTGGCCAGTTCGATCTGCGTCGTCGGCACGTTTTGCAGGCCCTTGTAGGTGTTGAGCGCGATCGGTACCAGCGACGCCTTGGCGATCAGGATGATCTTCAGCGCCTCGTCGATGCCCACCAGCATCATCAGCAACGGCAGCCAGCCCAGCGCCGGCACCTGGGCGAAGGTCTTGAAGGTGGGGTAGAGGTAATCCTTGGTCAGCGGCGACAGGCCCATCGCCACGCCCAGCACGAAGCCGAGGGTGGCGCCGGCGGAAAAGCCCCACAGCACGCGCCACAGGCTGATCGCGGTGTTGTCCTGCAGTTCGCCGCTGCGCCACATGTCGGCGAAGGTGCCGGCGACGGTGGCGGGCGACGGCAGGATCTGCGACGGCACCCACTCGTAGGTGGCGGCCAGCTGCCACAGCAGCAGCACCGCCAGCGGGAACGGCCAGGCCAGCAGTGCGCGGCCGAGCGCGGGCCACAGCCGGCGGCGCGGCCGTGCGGCCGGGGTGGCGGGCGGCGCCGGCAGCACGGGGTCGAGGGCGAGCGCGGAAGGATAGGCGGACATGGATCGGGCTCCGTCGGATCAGGATCTGGCCTGGCTGGCCTTGGCCGCGGGCGCCGCCTTGGCGACGTTGCTGCCGGCCGCGTTCACCGGCTGCCAGTAGCCGGTGAGGCCCTCGGCCTTGAGCGCGGCGTCGAGGAAGCTGCGGTCGAACCAGCCGGGCACGGCCACCGGGCGGCGCACCAGCTTGAGCGCCAGCAGGCCGTCGGCCACGTCGCGGTAGCGGGCGACGGCGAAGTCGTCGAGCAGCGGGCTGTACTGGCTGCGCAGCGGTTCGCCGGACAAGTCCTCGCGGATCACCGATTCGGGCACGCCCATCTGCGCCCACAGCCGGTAGGTCTCGGCCTCGTTGGCCGGGTCGGATACCCAGCGCGAGGCGCGCACCAGCGCGCGCACCACGCGGGTGGTGGCGTCCGGGTAGCGGGTGGCGAAGTCGTCGGCCACCAGCAGCGCGTTCTGCCGGGTGTAGCGCGGGGCGGTGCCGCGCGTGGTGTAGACGATGCGCGCCAGCCCTTTGTCACGCAGCTTGAGCACGCGCTGGTCGGTGAAGCCGGCGTCGATGTTGCGGGTGATGAGGGCGTTGTCGATGCCGGCCAGGTCCAGGTTCACCACCCGCAGGTCGCGCTCGCTCAACTGGTGGTCGGCCAGCACGCGGTCGCTGGGCAGTTGCAGGTTGGTGCCGAGGAAGATCCCCACCTTGCGGCCCTTCAGGTCCGCCACCGATTTGATCGGCGAATCCGGCGGCACCGCCAGGTAGAGGTTGGTGCGCACGCCCTGCATGGCCAGGATGCGGGTCTTGAGCCCGACCGAGCGCGCCACCACCGACGGCAGGTCGCCCTGCAGGGCGAAATCGAGCTGCTTGTTGGTCAGCGCCTCGTTCACCGCCGGGCCGGCGCCCTTGAAGAAGAACCACTCGACCTTGATGCCGTCGCGCTTGAATTCCTGCTCCAGCCAGCCCTTGCTGTAGGCGATGCCGAACGGCCCGGCGGTGAAGATCGGCGGGCTGCCGACGGTGGGCGAGGCCACGCCGATGCGGATGGTCTGCGGGGCGGGCGCGGCCGTGGCGGCGGCCAGCCACAGGGCGGCGACGGCGGCGGACAACAGTCTGGACAGGGTCATGGGGGTATCTCCGTTCCGTGGGAATCAGCGGGCGCTGGCGCTGCGTGTGGTGAGTGGCCGCCCCTGGGCGTCGAGCGGGGTCCAGTAGTGCTCCAGCTTCAGTTCCTTGAGCGCGGCATCGACGAAGCGGCGGTCGATCCACGCCGCCACGTCCACCTTGCCGCGCGCCAGGCGGAACTGCTGGGCGCCGGTCACCGCGTCCTGGTAGCGGCCGATCAGGAACGGATCGAACAGCGGCGAGACGCGCGCCTTCACCGACTGGTCGCGGTAATCGGTCTCGAAGCTCGACAGCGGATAGCCCATCAGGCTCCACACCTTGAACACCTCGGCGCGGTGGGCGTCGTCCGAGGCCCAGTAGGCGGCGCGCACCACGCCGCGCACCACGCGGCGCACGGTGTCGGGATGGCGCGCGGCGAAGTCGTCGCTGGCCAGCAACCCGCTCTGGCGGGTGAGCACCGCCGGGCCGCCCTGGGTGCTGTAGGCGATGCGCGCCACGCCCTGCTCCACCAGCTTGAGCGACTCCACGCCGAGGAAGGCGGCGTCGATGTCGCGGGTGGTGAGCGCGGCCTGGGCCGAGGCGTTGTCGAAATTGATGGCGCGCAGGTCGCGCTCCGACAGCCCGTGCGCGGCCAGGATGCGATTCACCGGCAGGTGGGCGTTGGTGCCGCGGAAGATCGACACCCGCTTGCCCTTGAGATCGGCGATACCACGGATCGGCGAATCGGGCGGCACCAGCAGGTAGACGTTGCTGCGGATCGCCACCGGCAGCACCAGTCGGGTCTTGAGCCCGGCGGCGCGCGCCATGATGGCCGGCAGGTCGCCCTGGAACACCAGGTCGAGCTGCTTGTTGGTCAGCGCCTCGTTCACCGCCGGGCCGGCGCCCTTGAAGAAGAACCACTGCGCCCGGGTGCCGCTGCCCTTCAGTTCCTCGTCGATCCAGCCCTTGTAGCGGGCCAGGCCGAGCGAGCCGGTGGTGTAGAGCGGCGGGTTGCCCACCGCCGGCGAGGCGACGCCGATACGCACCACCTTGGGGGCGGCCGGCTGAGGTGGGGCCGGCTGAGGCGGAGGCGCTTCGGCGGCGATCGCGGCGCCCGCCAGCACGGCGAGCCACAGGTATATGAGACGACGGATCATGGGAAGGTCCTTATCGAGGATCGCCGCGCCAGCGCAGCAGGCGGCGCTCCAGGCGGTGGAACACACGGTTGAGCGCGACGCCGACGCCGCCGATGGCCAGCATGCCGAAGATCACCAGCGCCACATTGAAGGCGGCGCGGCCGCGGATCACCGTGTCGCCCAGGCCGATGTCGCCGTAGGCGGGCAGCAGGAATTCGGCGCCGATGGTGGCCAGCCAGGCGTAGACCAGCCCCAGGTTGAGGCCGGTGAGGATCTGCGGCGCGGCGGCCGGCAGGATCAGGCGGGTGAGGCGCTGGCGGGCGGTGAAGCCGTGCACCCGCGCCACTTCGAACTGGGCGCGGGTCACGCCGCGCACGCCCTCGAAGGTGGCCAGCGCCACCGGGTAGAAGGCCGAGACGGCGATGAACACCACGCGCGAGCCGTCGTTGTAGCCCAGCCAGATCGACAGCAGCGGAATCCACGCGAACAGCGAAATCTGCTTGAGGGTGTGGAAAGTGGGCCCGAGCAGGCGCTCGGCCCAGCGCGACACGCCGAGCAGCACGCCCAGGCCGATGCCGGCCAGCGCGCCGAGCGCGAAGCCGCCCAGGTCGCGCGCCAGGCTGGCCGCCAGTGCGCGGAACAGCTCGCCGCTGCCCAGGTAGTGCCACGCCACCGCCAGCACCTGTTCGGGCGGCGGGATCAGCGTCGGGTTGGTCCAGCCCAGGCGGCCGGCGGCGAACCAGGCCAGCAGCAGCAGCGCGGGCGGCACCAGGCCGCGATAGTCGCGGCGGGCGGAATGGGAAGTCGTCATCGCGGCCTCCTCAGAACGCGCCACGGCGCCACGACGCCAGGCGGGATTCGGCCCAGCGCAGCGCCAGATCCAGCGCCAGCCCCACCGCGCCGATGGTCAGCATGGCGACCACCACCAGATCCAGTTGCAGCAGCTGCCGCCCCCACACCATCAGGTAGCCGATGCCCTCGCTGGAGGCGAGCAGTTCGACGAACACCAGCGTCAGCCACGCCTGCATCACGCCCTGGCGCAAGCCGTTGAACAGGCTGGGCGCGGCGGCCGGCAGCACTACGCGCCACAACGTCTGCGGCACGGTGAAGCGGTAGACGCGGCCCACGTCCAGCAGCGGGCGCGGAATGCCGACGATGCCGCGATGGGTGTTGACGGTGACCGGCACCAGCACCGCCAGCGAGATCGCGGCCACCTTCAGCGCCTCGTCGATGCCGAGGAACACGATCAGCAGCGGCACCCAGCCCACCACCGGGAACTGCGCCACCAGCTCGAAGCTGGGCAGCAGATAGGCGCGGGCGGTGCGCGACAGACCCAGCGCGGCGCCCAGCACCAGCCCGGCGCCGCCGCCGAGCAGCACGCTCCAGCCGACGCGGGCGAGGCTGATCGCCAGGTGGTCGCGCAGTTCGCCGCTGTACCACAGCTCGCCCAGCGACTGCCAGACCAGCGCCGGCGGCGGCAGGATCTGCTCGGCCAGCCATTGGTGCCGCACCGCGTATTGCCACAGCGCGAACAGCGCCAGCGGCAGCAGCAGCCCGGCCGCCCAGTGCCCGGCGCGGCGCAACGGCGCCGCCAGCCGCGCCGGCCAGGACGGGGCGGCGGCCAATGGCAGGGGGCCAAGGGTGTTCGAAAGTGAGGTCATGCGGTTACTCCTGGAGAGCTTGTTCGAACTGCGGGCGCGCGGGGCCGCTACAGCGGCGCAGCCACGCCCGACAGCCGAAGGCGAGAAACAGCGGGGCGAACAGCACGAAGGTGAATTGCAGGCCGAACAGATGCCCGACCCAGCCGCCCGCCACGCTGCCGGCCAGCCCGCCGGCCGGGCCGACGAAGGCGTTGATGCCGGCGACGCGGCCGCGCCCCAGCCGGCTGCCGATGCGGGCGAAGCGCGACAGGTTGGCGGTCTGCACCATGCCCAGCCCCAGGCCCAGCGCCGCCGCGCCCGGCCACAGCCACGCCGCGCGTTCGGTCAGGCCCAGGCCCAGCAGCGCCAGCGTCACCAGCGCGAAGCCGGCCAGCAGGAAGCGCCGCTCGCCGATGCGTTGCAGCAGCACGCCCAGGGTGAACAGGGCCAGCACGAAGGCGGCGCCCTGCACCGTGAGCAGCGCGGCGGCGCCGGTCGAGGCGAAGCGGTAGTGCTGCAAGGCGATGATCACGATGAAGAAGCCGTAGTACTGGTTGACCGCCTGCCCGGCGAACTCCACCAGCCCGACGCGACGCAGCTCGCGGTCGCGCCACAGCAGGCCGAACTGCGCCCGCAGCTCGCGCCACGACAGCGTGCGCGCCGGGCCGGGGGCGTAGTGGCGCATCACCAGCGGCGCCAGTAGCGCGGTGCCGAAGAACGCCACGCCGATCAGGGTGTAGGTGCCGGCGTACTGCACCGCCGCGATCACCGCCACCGCCAGCGACGGCCCCAGCAGGAACATGCCGATCATGTGGGTGCCGCGGAACCAGCCGGCCTTGGCGACGCCGACCCGCTCCAGCTGCTGCATGAACACCGCGTTCAGCGAGACGAAGCGGCACGGCATGCACAGACTGATCGCCACCGCGGTGGCGGCGAGGAAGGCCGGCGCCGCCACCAGCGGCGTCGCCAGGTACAGCAGCCCGGCGGCGATGGAGCCGAATACGAACAGCCGCAGCGGTCCGAGCTGGTCGACCAGCACGCCGATCGGCATGCTCATCAGCAGGATGCCCACGCTCTGCGCGCCGGCGATCAGCGCCAGCTCCAGCTCGCTGGCCGCCAGGTCGAGCGCGTACAGCGAGGTGGCCACCTTGGCCACGCCCACCGACAGCCCGGCCACCGAGGACAGCAGCACGAAGGCCAGCAGGAAGCGATGTCGCTGATAGAAGGCGTTCACGGCGCGTCCGTCACTTCTTGATGTTGCCGTTGGCGTCGTACTGGTCCCAGTAGCCTTCCAGCTTCAGCTCCTTGAGCGCGGCGTTCAGGTACTTGGGTTCGATCCAGCCGTCCACCGACACCGGGCGGCGGATCAGGCGGAAGCGCTGCGCCTCGTCGATGGCCTTGTTCAGGCTGGCGACGTAGTACTCGTCGAGCAGCGGGTTGTTGCGCTCCTTGAGGGTGTAGCCGGACCAGCTCTTCACGAAATCGGCATACGGCGTGGCGCCGGCGGCGGCCCAGTACTTGAACACCTGGTCGCGGTTCTTCTCGTCCGACGCCCACTGGGTGGCGCGGGTGAGCGCGGTGACCACCTTCTGCGTCACCTGCGGGTATTTCTTTTCGAAATCCTCGGTCACCCAGAAGGTGCCGACGCTGGTGACCTTGGGATCGCGCTTGATCTCCAGCAACGGCTTGGCGATGCCGCGCGCCTGCAGGTCGAACGGCGTGGTGAGGTAGCCGTCGATGTCCTTGGTCGCCAGCGCCGCCTTGGCGGTGTCGTTGTTCATGCTGATGACCTTGAAGTCCTTCTCGTTCAGGTCGTATTTCTCCAGCACGCGGTTCAGGGTGAGCTGGTTGGCGGTGCCCTTGAACACCCCCAGCCGCTTGCCCTTGAGCTCGGCCAGCGTGGTGGCCTGCGAATCGGACGGCACCACCAGGTAGGTCGCGCCGAAGCGGCCCAGGCCGAAGATGATCTTGTGCTTGAGCCCGGTGGAACGGCCGACGATCAGCGGCAGATCGCCGTGGTAGGCGAAATCGACCAGCCCGCTGGCCAGCGCCTCGTTGGTGGCCGGGCCGGCGCCGGGCAGGAAGTTCCACACCACCTTGATGTTGTCGGCCTTCAGCTCCTTCTCGATCGCGCCCAACTGGTGGGCGATGGCCAGCGTGGTGCCGCTGCCCAACGGCCGCCCACCGGTGCCGGCGCCGGAGAAGGCGATGCGGATCACCGCCGGTTTGTCTTCGGCGTGCGCGGGCAGCACCAGGGAAAGCGTCAAAGCGACCAGCCCCAACAGGCGGCCAAAAAGAGTGGTTTTTGTCATCGTGTCTCTCGATGTAGGGGATAGCGAAAATCGGGTCACCGCCGCGGGCGTCGCCTGAGGCGATGCGGGGGCGGATGGAATCGGGTTCGGGGCGGCGCCAGTCGGCGACCGGTCAGGGCACAACACGGCGCTGTTGGCACGGCGAGCGATGAATACGCCCCTCGCCAAAACCCTTGGCCGATCCACCCCCGAGCACAGCGAGGCCCCCTCGCCGCGGCGAGGGCGGGGGGAGTGGAATGAATCAGGGTTCGGGTTTTGAGGGGCGGTACTCGCGAGCCACCCGCCATCGAGCGCCCGGCTCAACCCGGCTTCATTCACCCCCTCATCTCCAGCTGCCCCAGGCAAACCCACCCCCGAGCACAGCGAGGCCCCCTCGCGGCGGCGAGGGCGGGGGGAGTGGAGTGGATCAGGGTTCGGGTTTTGAGGGGCGGTACTCGCGAGCCACCCGCCGTCGAGCGCCCGGCTCAACCCGGCTTCAATCACCACCCCATTTCCAGCCGCCCCAGGCAAACCCACCCCCGAGCACAGCGAGGCCCCCTCGCGGCGGCGAGGGCGGGGGGAGTGGAATGAATCAGGGTTCGGGTTTTGAGGGGCGGTACTCGCGAGCCACCCGCCGTTGAGCGCCCGGCTCCGCCGGGTGCCCGATGCCATGAACCTTTCAATGAAAGTGACCAATCTCATCCCAGCCCCTCAAAACCCGAACTGGAACTGCGCGAGGTACTCATTCACGCTCTCCCGCGCCGCATCGTCGTAGGCGTAGTGGTTCACGTTGAGCTGGAACTTGGTGGTCTCGGCGAAGAACACGTTGAGGCCGCCGGTGCTGATGGTGGTGCGGTCGTTTGGCTTGCTGCGGTCGGGGTCGTATTGGTCCCAGCGCAGGAACGCCTGGTACGACTTGGGCCACCAGTCGTCGTACTTGGCCTGGCCGCGGAAGCTCTTCACCCACTGCTCGCCCCAGGTGTAGAACAGCGTCAGGTACTGGCCACGGCTGCGGGTGGTGCCGCCGATGGATTTGTCGGCCGCCAGGTACTCGTCGCGCCCCTCGGCGAATTCGTAGGTGACGCCGAACGGATCGTGGTTGTAGTAGACGTCGAAGCCGTAGCGGTCGCTGCGGCCGTGCGACACCACGCCGCTCTTGTCGGCCAGGTTCTTGGTGCCCTTGTACCAGGACGCGCCGATCTTCAACTCGCGCAGCAGGCTGTTGTAGTCCACCGGCAGCGTCACCGCGGCGCGCGCCAGCCAATCCTTCTCGCTGTTGTCGTCCGACTTGTTCGGCCCGTTGCCGTTGACCACGCCGATCGCGTATTCCAGCAGCGGCGCGCGGTAGTTGAAGCCGTAGTCCACGTAGGGGTCGTAATCGCCGCGCAGGATCAGGCCGATCTGGCGGTTGCCCACGCCCAACCCGGACAGGAACTGCGCGGAATTGATCACCGGCCGCAGTTCCTCGCCCACCTGCGCTTCCAGGCCGAACGGAATCTGCTGCTGACCCAGCGTGAGCGTCAGCTTGGGTTCCTCCAGCCCGGTGAGGGTGGGGAAGAAGCTGTAGCGCAGGTAGGCGTCGGTGACGTTGAAATTGCTGTTGCTGGTGGCCGGCGTGGTCTTGGCGTACTGGAACGCCAGCCGGTAATCCAGGTTGCGGCCCTCCGCGTAGTCGCGATACAGGCTGCCGCTGAAATTGAGCGTGGCGGTCGGGATGTCGAAGCTGGAATAGCGGTCGTCGGTGACCGCGCTGGAACCGGCGCTGGTCGGCGCATCCTGGTAGCTGGCGCGCGCCACGATCGTGCCGCCGATGGTGGTGCCACGGCTGGTCAGCGCGGTCTTGGTCTCGCGGTTGCGCTGCTGCTCGTACTTGTAGTTCTCCAGGTCGGCGCGCAGGCCGTCCAGGTCCTCCTTGGTGGCGACGGTGGTCGGATCGGCCCCGGTCTCGGCGGCGACGATGGCGCCCGGAGCCGGCGCGGCAGCGGTTTCGACGCGGCGCGCGTCGTCCAGCTGGCGTTGCAGCGCCTCCACCGTGCTGCGCAAGGCGTCGATCTGCTTCTGAAGTTCCTCGGTGCTGGGGGCCGCCTGCGCCGCGCTTGCAAGCGCGACCAGCCCGGCGCCCAGCCAATTGGCGGGGTGTGGCATTGGTGTATCTCCCTGGTTTGTTCTTGTCGACGCCGACCTGCTGTGGGTCGGGCATCGCATTGCCGAAGCGCGGCTAACAAAACCCTTCTGGCTGCGTTGTGCGGGGGCGCCGAGCCTCACTTGCCGTACGCCTTGTACTGTCTGCGTTTCGCACGCCTTGCCAGGACCGCTTCGCTGGGTTTTGTTAGCCGCGCCAGGGCGGACAGAATCCGGTAGTCATCGAGCAAGGCAGGAAGAAACGGTCGTTGCGCATGCAGGCTCCACGGGAATCGGTCGCGCCGCCCAAATCGGGACGTCGGCATCGGTGTGGAACCTTATAAGCAGAATGCGTGCCATGAGTTTTCGATAGAAAAATCGGCAATAAGCAGGGCCCAGACGCCGCTTTTGCAGCAGCGCGCGCCGCAATGTGCTGGCTGCGCAACAGCCCGCTCGCGGCGGAAGCGCCGGCTGGCGCGGCCAGGCGGCGTGGCATGTTTTCTGCTGCGGGGCCGGCAGACCGTCACCGTGGAGACCGCGCCATGACCACCCTCGCCACCCTGCCCCGCAAACTGGTGATCGGCCCGCAACTGGGCCAGGAAGCCATCGAGCGCATCCGCCTGCTGGCACCCGATACCCACGTGGTCCGCACCGACCGCCTGCGACCCGACCCGGCGCTGGCGGGCGCCGACGCGGTGTGGTTCGGCCAGGGAGAGGTCGATGGCGAGCAATTGCTGGAGATCGCGCCTGGCCTGCGCTGGTTGCAGACCTTCGGCGCCGGGGTGGAGCGCTGGCTCACCCCGCGCTTCGTCGAAAGCGACGTGGTGCTGACCAACGCCAGCGGCATTCATGGCATCCAGATCGCCGAACACGCGCTGGCGCTGATGCTGGCCTTCGCGCGCGGCCTGCCGCGGCTGGTGCAGGGCCAGCGCCACCACGCACTGCATCATCCGCGCCTGGAGCAATTCGAGCTGGCCGGCCAGACGCTGGTGATCGTCGGCTTCGGCCGCATCGGCCAGGCGCTGGCGCTACGCGCCGCCGCGCTGGGCCTGACGGTGATCGGGGTGAAGCGCCACAACGCGCCGCCGCCCGAGGGCGTGACCGCCATCGTCGGCAGCGAGGACGTCGACCGCGCGCTGGCGCTGGCCGATCACGTGGTCGCCGCGCTGCCGCTGACCGCCGACACCCGCCATTTCTTCGACGATCGCCGCTTCGCCCACTTCAAGCGCGGCGCGTACTTCTACAACGTGGGCCGCGGCGGCTCGGTGGATCACGCCGCCCTGCTCGGCGCCCTGACCCACGGCCGCCTGGCCGGCGCCGGCCTGGACGTGACCGACCCCGAACCACTGCCGCCCCATCACCCGCTGCGCCGCTCGGAGAAGGTGATCCTCACCGCCCACACCGCCGGCGCCTCCCCCCGCTACTTCGACCGCGCACTGGCGGTGGCGCTGGAAAACCTGAAACGGCTCAGGCACGGGCAGCCGTTGGTGAATGTGGTGGATAAGCGGGCGGGGTATTGAGGAAAACCGCTGCATCGCGAGTGACCCGCCAAACCACATCCGAAGGAAGGGGTCCGCGGGAGCCTTGGCAGTAGGGCATCCGCCGGCTGCCATGGCGGGCCTCGCATGGAAGCCATACGTGATGCGGCATCAACATCGGATCAGGTGATCATTATCCCCACGACAAGGCTCGCCAATGTGCATAAAAACAGTGTGCATCCTGTTATCGCCATCCGCCTTAACCAAAGCGGTGCTTCTATTTGCTCTCCCGCATCTCCCACGAACTTTGTTTTCCTCAAAATCCATGAAATTTTCACCAATTTCGGTGCCCGGCGAAACTGCTTGTATTTGCAGATAAAGTACAAAAGACACCCAACATATACGATGGTCACAACAAAACATGCAGCCATCAACGCGACAACGACGAATATCACTACTGCATCAAGATCCATAATTTTCTCAAATGCAAACAATGTAACCAGGATCACCAGCCATTCGTAGAAAACCTACCGGCAAGCCAACGCCAGAGCAGGCTTAGCGAAATGTTTGAAAAACAGCAGCGGCCACAGCCATTTTTCTGAGGATCATTCACGATTCTTTTTATCAACCCTTGCTGCCCCATCACTTTCATTCGGATGGGGCACAACGGGCTTTTCATTACGCGCTCAACATTGACTTCAACAACCCTTGCCACTCAGGGAAAGGAAATTTTCAAACCCATTACCAACAGAAAAGCGAAAACAGCAAATGCACAATAGAACATCCATCTCAACCAGAGCGGCGCATTGATTTCCTCACCTGCATCACCTTGCGCCGCCTTCCTCCCCAAAACCCATAGCACTTGATTCCACGGGGTGTAGTCTCTCAATGCTCTTATTTTAAAGCGGAAGTAGAAAACGCACGCTATATACAAAAAAGCCAAAACAAAACCCAACGGGAAAACCTTGGCATAGATTTCGGCCATCATCTTTGCACCCCCTGTTATATCTATTGAAAGAACCAACACGCATAGCGCATGGATAAACCAGCCAGCCTAAACAATTGTGGTCAGGCAATTTTCTAAGGGTCTGTAAAAGCGTATAAGTCCGGAACAAATCATTCGTCCAACGGGGGCTCGAAGAAAAACTCAAGCCCCAGGCCAACACCCAGTTCGGCACACTCTTTGATCAGCCCTTGAGAGAGTTCAAACGCATAATGCTGTTCCGCGCCCACCGTAATGTAATACTGGGCCTTCCCACCGGACGAAATAAACGAACTGAGGAAACCCTTCCTATCTCGGAGCCACCTATTTGCAGCCTCGATTTCGAGTGAAGCATCATCACTCGACAACGCCCCAAAATTGTAGAACCAGTACGTTTCCTTATAAAACCCTTCCAGCGCCTTTCCTTTCGGGGTGACACGAGGAGTTCCCACTTCATGATACCCGGTAGCTTCGACATTCATCCCGCCTCGAATGAAGTCCACACCGCAATTGGGGTGTCTGAGGTGCAAGGAAATGGAAGCACTGCCTTTCATAAACCAACCTTTCCCGAAAAATCCATTTCGATTTGATCTATTACGAAAAGCCAATTCACGGTGCGGCTTGATTACCAATCAGCAAAAATTGTTTCAACAGCATCTTTCGCAACACCCTCCAAGAAACCCTGAAGAAATTGGTATGAGATGATTTTGGCATCAAACACATTTTTCATTTGTCCGTGATTTTTGAACAAACCATATGATTTGTACATATACGGCCCAACCGCCTCAAAAGGGATCTGAATGCCCTTTTTAAATCTAGGCGGCACATCATGGATGACTAGCCCAGGCCTCTTCAGGAACAACCGTAGCGAAAGAGAATAAACACCATGGTTACCTATGCGCCCGATCCCAGATTCCACCAAATCGAACTCCCAAACCAACATCCAGCCATTAGAAACAGGCTTGGACCAAGTGTACTTTTCCTTGTTTCTCTTTGCTTCGGAAAATCCATAGCAACGCAATTTTTCATTTAGATGAAATATCACACCCTCTCGGGAAACATCCTGCTCTTCCCCCGGGAAGTTCTGCTGAGCTTCCTGACTCAAGAGCGCATGCCACTTTGTGTTTACTGCCTCTTGTATCGCATAGTAGCGAACCTGGTCTTCTTGCCTCTGCTTCCATTGCCTTACATGCCAAGGCAACGGAGAAAACCATGGTTGTGCCTCTCTACTCAAGAAAGCCGCCCTCATCTGCTCCAACTCTGGAAATTGTGGCATTTCCCTCCAATATCCATATGAAGAACTCAGGTCCGCAATTGAAGCAGCAGACAACAGCTTCATCAGCTTTTCGTAATTTTCAATTTCTCCCTCTTCAACAAACATCAAGTCTTCGTCGACAAAGACCTGCCATGCATGGTGGTTGGATTGCTGCATGGCCTCTTGAATCACGGCGTAAAAATCCGCCATTTCAATCAAATTACTGGCGAAAACGCTTATTCGCTCTTTATTTCCGTTCATATTTTCATCGTCACTCGAAAAATGGAAGGCTTATTTTTTGAGCAGCTCGTCAGAATAACCACCAGCAACGGCCTTAAATAGATTCAATATCTCTTTCAAATTTTCCATGCCACCGAACCCTCGAAATACGCCGTCCTTAATGGAACAACTGACCCAATCCGTGTCATCCCGCTCCACGACAAAATCGGGCATTGATACCCTTTCATATGGCGTACCCGCGAGTTCGATGGAAACCGACCATCCCGGGTTATCCAAGGTTTCGATCTTGATCCCGGAGCCGTGCTCCCATTTTCCATTGCAACATGTGGAAAACCAGGCCTCCATCCATGTCAGAAGTTCTTGCTCGATCATGCTCTCCTGCCCATGTCGATTTCCCCAGCAGAGCAATGCCCAGGCAGCAGCCCGGCTTGGAACCTGCCGCGATGCGCGGATAGTTGTGCTGCATACCCCAAAAAACACTCATCGATTCAAATTTTCAACCGCAGCCTCAAGCGCTTGCTTGAAATCGGCCAGCCTTACCCTTGCACCCAGCCCGCCCTCTTTACTCGCATCGGGAAAAGATACCGACACGGCATCTCGGCCTTCTTCTCTATCCAGCACCAAAACCAGACTGCCGTCGAAATGGAGTTCGGCCACCAAGTGTTCAAATGCAGGGTCGCTGAAAATATCCGTGCGCCAGCCGTTCTTGCGTTTCCCATCATCCATTCTTTTCTTCTCCCGCGCCGCCCGCCCAATCTATCTCTCCGGCAAATATCGCGTAGCACAATTTCCCGGTTGAAACCCTTCTGGAACATCCATAAATCCTGGGTATTGACGCATAGCCCGGCTGGGCGAGCAATCCAGTCGGGCGAAAAAAAGCGGCCCGCTTGGGCCACTCTGGAACGAATACGGTGCGGCGTTATGCCGCCCACACCGCCGGCGCCGCCCCGCTACCTCAACCATGCGCTGGCGGTGGCGATGGAGAACCTGAAGCAGCTGAGGCACGGGCAGTCGCTGGTGAATGTGGTGGATAAGCGGGCGGGGTATTGAGGGGGTTTATTTGCCAAATTTATTGAATATTTTCAAATTGAGGCACTTCAGCCAAAACCACCATCATTGTTAATGTTTTAAACAAACTTTGCACCAAATTCCGCCCCCTTATAACCCCCAACATTATGCTTATAGGTATTTTTTTAAGAACACCACAAAGCCCTCAAAATCAGACCAAATATAGTATTCCATCATTTTTGCAGAGAAAAAGAAAACCAACACTAGCCCAACCACATAAGCCAATTTTCGAAGACCAGAAAGCCTCCAAAACAAAATAAACGCCCCTCCCCAAAACAGGGAGGAAGCTAAAAAGGAAGTGGATATAGCTAAAAGCTTCCACTCTCGGTGCGGCAAAAAAAAGTAAAAGCATGCAGGAAACGACAAAAAATATGTGTCAATTTTTGCCGCCACCCAATTAAATCCAGAAAAAAAATAGAGGTAATACAACAGCCCATTTATGGCAAAAGCAATAGAAAATACTAATACACATTGGCCAGATGGATATCTCTGGTCAATCATTTGCGATTTTCTCCTTTTTTACCTTCCCCATCGCCGCTTTTTCCTTCATTTTTCTTTTCTGTATCAGTCTTTTTCCCCTCAGCCTTTTTTTGACTTGCTTTGTATTGTTCGTAAGTTACAACTTTCCCTTTTTGAATAGCAGTGTTGATTGCGTCTTCAACTATCTGGGCATCTTTGGGATCCTGCTTCGAAAAATCATTGATTATGACATCAATTTGTTCCTTCCCAAAAACCACAGGCACGCTAGATTTGCAATTTTCACAAACCCCGATTTCCTGGAGAAAATCACTTGTGTATTTATCATTTTCAAATGATTGCTTCACATGACTGGCCAAAGCATCAATGGCTTTGTTCAGCTTAGTATCTCCATCCCTCCCCATCTTTGAAGCTAAATTACGTATTTCATTCTTTGCTTTCCACTCTGCCAATTTTGCAACAAGAGTAGATGCTCGCCCGTCTGGGTCGATATATTTGAGAGGACTGTTATTGGCATACCCATACCGGCTAAAGCTGTGGAGCACAGTAAACGACTCTTCTGACTCCACATCCACCGGATCCATCGCCATGAACCGACCCAAGGTCGGGTCGTACCAGCGCGCCCCGTAGTAGCTCAGCCCGATCTTGTCCTCAAACGGCTTGCCGGTGAACCACTGGGTGTTCTTGTCGGTGGCGCCCACCATCTTTTCGCCATACGGCCGGTAGTGGGTGCGCCAGGCCAGCACGCCGTTCTGGTCGGTGCCCGCCATGGGGCTGCCGGCCGGGTCGCTGTGGTACCAGGTGGTGGTGGTGCCTTCGATGTCGGCCAGCTTGGTGCGGCCGTGGTAGAGGAAGTCCTTGGTCGCGCCGGTGGCGAGGTTGATCTCCTGATACAGCAGGCCGTCGGCGCCGGTGAACTCCAGCCGATTGACGCCGTTGCCCAAGCTCAGCACCCGGGTGCCGGCGCCGTCGTAGGTGTAGGCGATCTGGCTGGCGGTGTTGCGGTTGGCCCATTTGAGGTTGCCGGCGGCGTCGTACTGGTAACTCAGGCCGTCGCCGCGGCTGGTGACGTTGCCCCAGCCGTCGTAGCTCAGGCTGTAGTTCTTGCCGCCGCTGACGGTCTTGAGTTTCTGGGTGGCGTCGTAGCCGTAGTCGATACGCCAGTTGCCGAACTGCTGGGACGTTAGGTTGCCATTGCCATCGTAGCTGATGGCGCCATTGCCCCAGGTGGCGGCGTTGGCGACGGTGAGGCGGTCCAGGCCGTCGTAGCCGAAGCTGCGGTTGTAGCTGGCATCGACGCCATCGGTGATGGTCAGGACGTTGCCGCTGCCGTCGTAGGTCCACACGCTGTCGAGCACGGGCTGGCTGGCGGCTAAGGCTTGGTTGTAGGCGGCCTGTGCTTGGTTGTAGTTCACCAGGGCCTGGTTGTACTGCGCCAAGGCGCTCTGGTATTGCTGATAGGCCTGGTTGCGGGCGTTGTAGTCGTTCAGTTGCTGTTGATAGGCCTGGTATTGGGCTTGCCAGAGGGCATAGGCGTTGCGGTAGTTGACCCAGGCCGTGGCGCGGTAGCTCCAGTCGGCTTTGCAGGCTTCATGAGTCGGCGTCCAGGCTTTGAGGGCGTTCTGGTATTTGGTGTCGATGTCGCAACGGGTCAACGTGCAAACCGGCTTGGGGTTGATGACGAGGCAACCGCCGTTGCCGCTGAGGTATTCGCTGCCTTTGGCATTCCAGTTGGCGACGCAGGGGTTGTACTGGATTTGCTGCCATTGGTAGATATCCCGCTCGGCAGTCGGCTTGGGATAGGCGGCCCGACACGCCTGGTCGGCGGTGACACCACCGGGTTCCACCACGCTTGGCGCGTTGGGCTGGGCCGGCGGGTTGGGTGGGTTGCCCGGTGCGGCAACCGGAGCCGGCACGGTCGGCGCCACCGGCACCGGCGGCAGGGTGACGTTGTTGCGCACCTGATGGCTGGTCGGCCAGCCGCGTACGTTGTAGCCGGTGCGATCCTGGCGACCGTTGGCACCTTGCCAGTAGGTCAGTTGGCTGCGTTCGTTGTATTGCAGGGTGGGGACGATGTCACCCAGCCGGGTCGGCCGGCCGAAGGCGTCGGGGATCAGGTCGAAGCGGCGGTTGTCCGGGTAGACCAGCGCGCTCTTGGCGTCGTTGGCGTTGTATTCGTGGCGCAGGGTGAGGGTGCGACTGTACGCCACCAGGGTTTCGCTGGTGAGGTTGTCGTTGGCGTCGAAGCCCTGGCTGCGCTGGATACTGCCGGTGTTCAGCGCGGTGAGGTTGCCGTTGCCGTCGTAGCGACGGCAGGCAGCTTCGGTGCCGTCGTTGTACCAGCTGGTGCTCAGCCGGTTCTGCGCGTCGTAGCTGTAGCCGGCGGCCGGTTGGCTGCCGACCTGGCGGCTGACCAGGTTGCCGGCGGCGTCGCGACCGAACAGCGTGGTGCCGGTTTCGGGATCGCTGCGGCTGATCAGGTACTGTCGGCTGTCGTAGCCCCAGCTGCGGGTGACGCCGTTCTGGGTCACCTGGGTGACCTTGCCCAGCAGGTCGCGCTGGATGTCGGTGGTGGCGGCGGCGATCGGCGGCACCACCTTGCGCAGCGCCTTGTCGTCCGGGTTGCCGAACACCTGGTAGAAGCTGGAGGTCTGGTAGCCGCGTTCGTTCACTTCAGCGACGGCGCTGCCGCTGTAGCCGAAGCTGCGATAGGTACCATCGCTATGGGTCAGCTGGGTGACGCGGTTGAGCGCGTCGTAGTAGGTGCTGTCGCCGACGCTCTGGTTGGGATAGCTCTCGAAGGTCTGGCGGCCGAGGGCGTCGAACTGGCGGCTGATGGTGATGCCGTTCACGGTGCTTTGCAGCGGCCGGCCGAAGCCGTCCCAGCTGATGCTATCGCTGTAGTTGCCGCGGGTAAGAGTGCGGCCGCTGGCGCTCCAGGCGATGCTGGTGGGATTGCCCTGCGGCGGGGTGATCCGCGTCAGGCGGTTCATCGCGTCGTACTGGTAGCCGGTGGCGTAGCCACGGCCATCGGTCAGGCTGACCACGTTGCCATAGTCGTCGACGCTGCGCGCCAGGGTGATGGCGGGGCTGGCCGGGCAGGTGGCGGGTTCGCTGCCGGTGGCCACCGGGCGGACTTCGCCGCGCGGGATGCCGCGATAGTAGTCGCTGTAGCGGGTGACGAAGCCACGCGGGTCGGTGGCGGTGGCCAGTTGTCCGGCGCCGTCGTAGGTGTAGTTACGCGAGATGCCGTCGCGGGTTTCCTGCAACAGGTTGCCGTTGCCATCCAGCACCCGGCTCAGGCTGGACACCGGCGCCATGCCGGCGGCCGCCCGCACGGATTCGGCGGTGACCTTGTCGATGATCCAGCGGCTGGTGTCGGTCAGGTAGCTGCGTTCGGTGCGGCGGCTGTCGCCGTTGTCGCCGCTTTCGTCGGTGGCGATCACCCGGCCGTAGCTGTCGTATTCCTGCGTGGTAGTGAAGGTCTTGCCATCGCGGGTGATGGTCTGCCGGGTTTGCAGCGGCACCCGGCTGACCGTGCTGCGACAGTTGCTGTCGAGCATGGAAACGGCGTGGGCGATGGTCAGGTAGCCCCAGGTATAGCGGGTGGTCTGCAGGGTTTGGCCGCTGGCCGTGGCATCACTGCGCTCCAGCAACAACCCGCTCTTCCACAGGTCGTTCTGGCAGTCGGTCACGTCATAAGGCGAGACATAGGTGTAATAGGTGATGCCGCCCGGACCGCTGACCTGGCGACGACCCTGGATCACCGGGGCGATCTTGTCCCCCCGGATCGCTTCGACGTCGGTGGCCAGCACACTGTCGATGCCCCAGTCCGCGTAGTGGTTATATACCCAGACGCCGCCATCGCTGGTGGTCTTGCGCGCCACGGCCGGATGCGGCTGCTCCCGGATCGAGGCAGGTTTGTCGCAATTGGTCTGCGTGCACCCCTCAGGCAATGGCACCGGTGCGAGGTAACGCATGAACTCGAAGCTGGTACGCCCGCCGCTGGGCAGGGTGACGCCGGTGTATAGCGGGTACTGGTGCAGGTTGAGGCGCGAGTTGCTTTCATTGGTGGTCATGTAGGTTTCCCAGTCCCGATACGGCAGGAACCAGGACAGACCGTCCGGCTGCTGGATGCGCAGTTGGCTCGCGTCGGCGTAATCGAACAGCCATTGCCGCGTCCCGGCCACCACCGAGGCCACGCGCTGGGACTGTTCCGGGTAACGACTCTGCCAATTGATGGTGATGCTGCGGCCATCCGCCGCGCTCAGGCTGCGCAGCAGCAGGCCGTCGTAGCGGTAGGTGATGCGATTGCCGTTGACGTCGGTCGATGCCGCCGGCAAGTAGTAGTCGAACTCGCCCCCCAGGTTGCGGTAGCGCCCTTCGGTCGGCCGTTCCTGCGGCGCGTTGAATGGCTGGATACTGTTGGCCGACAGCAGGGTTTTTTTGACTTCCAACCGAGTCACCGACAACTGGTACACCGTGCCGGAGGGCGATTTGAGGGTCATGGCATCGCCGCGGCCGCCTTTTTCCAGCCACCAGTTGCTGGTGGTGCGGTATTGGCCAGCGGCGCTGTAACCCCAGGTCTTCAGGGCATTCGGATCGATGGGATAGAAGCGCTGGGTGGTGCCGTCGGGTAACTCCAGCATGGGGAAAACCGGCGTGGACGGTGTGCCCATGCCGTCCCGCACCCGGATGGCCCGGATCGGCTCGGTGAAGGGTTCGAGCGAGTTGTAGGTCCAGCGCAGGTTCAGCGCACCGCCGGGGCCAGGCAGGCTGAACAGCGGAATGTCGATGCGCAGCCCGCCGGTCAACGGGTCGACATGGTCCACCGCGCCGGGCTCTTCCCCGCGTCGTTGCGGGGCGTTGTCTTCGCTGAAGTAATCGATGGCGGTGACCGGCAGGTCGCCGCCGCTGGCGGGCAGCGGGGCTGCGTGGAGAAAGGCGGGCGCAAGCACAGCCGCGCACAGCGCGGTGCGCAGGAAAGTACGGATGGGGATCATGAGCGGGTTTTTGTTGTTGTGGGCGCTGGGGAAGCGCGATCAAGCGCAATATTTACATCGCCCGAAAAAAACATCAAACCCTGGCAACTCTTTGCTTACAAAGCGCAACTCTTTGTGGCGCAATCAACGTGCCAAGACCCATCAAGGTGGAAAACCGGAAACTCCAGGATCGAAGCCACTTACAGCCCGAGCATACCGATAACCGAGCCGCATACCCATGCTGCGGGACGCCAATTCTCCGCAAGCACTGCGCAAAAAAAAAACAAACAAGCCATGACGCAAATCAACCTTGATCCGGTCATGGCTTGTTCGGTGCACTCAGTGGAGCGGCGATCGACTACGCGACGGCCCCTTGCAACGGTACGTTCACTCCCTCCTCCGCCGCCACATCCTCCGCCCGATGGCACGCCACCAGTCGGCCCAGCACCGGGCGCAGTGGGGGAGTTTCGGCGCGGCAGCGCTCGATGGCGTAGGGGCAGCGGGTGTGGAAGGCGCAGCCGCCGGGGGGGTTGAGCGGTGATGGCAGTTCGCCTTGCAGCTTGATCTTGGCGCGGCGGTCCTCGGCGCGGATGGTGGGCGTGGCCGACAGCAGGGCGCGGGTGTAGGGGTGCAGCGGCAGGCTGTAGAGGGTCTGCCTGTCGCCGTATTCCACGGTGCTGCCGAAGTACATCACCATCACGTCGTCGGCCACGTGCTCGACCACGGCGAGATTGTGGCTGATGAAGACGTAGCTGGTGCCCAGCTGCTGTTGCAGATCCATGAACAGGTTGAGGATCTGCGCCTGGATCGAGACGTCCAGCGCCGAGGTGGGTTCGTCCGCCACCACGATGCGCGGTTGCAGGATCATGGCGCGGGCGATGGCGACGCGCTGGCGCTGGCCGCCGGAGAACATGTGCGGGTAGCGCCGCACGTGCTCGGGGCGCAGGCCGACGATTTCGATCATCTGGGCCACGCGCTCGCGGCGCTCGGCCTGGCTGAGGGCGGTGTTGAGCTTGAGCGGCTCTTCCAGCGTGGCGCCCACGGTCTTGCGGGGGTTGAGCGAGGCGTAGGGGTTCTGAAACACCATCTGCACCTGCGGACGCAGCGCCTTGAGGGCGGCGTGGTCGGCCACCGCGACGTCGACGCCGGCGATCTTCAGGTGGCCGCCGCTGGGCGTTTCCACCAGGGTGAGCTGGCGCGCCAGGGTGGATTTGCCGCAGCCGGATTCGCCGACCACGGCCAGGGTGCGGCCCGGCAGCAGCGAGAACGACACGCCGTTGAGCGCCTTGACGGTGGCGGTGCCGCGCATCAGGCCGCGACGCACGGTGTAGAAGCGCGACAGGTCTTCGGCGATCAGGATGGGTTCGCTCATGGCTGCGGCCTCCCTTGGTCGTCGAGCGGTTTGATGCAGCGCGCCTGGGCGTCGCCCACCAGCACCAGTTCGGGATGGGCGCGGCTACAGGCGTCCTCGGCGTAGGGGCAGCGCGGCACCAGCAGGCAGCCGCTGGGTCGGTCGTAGCGGCCGGGCACCACGCCGGGCAGGGTGTTGAGGCGGCTGGCGCCCTTGCTGTGTTCAGGGATCGACGCCAGCAGCGCCTGGGTGTACGGGTGGCGCGGGGTGGCGAACACCTGCGGCACCGGGGCGGTCTCGACGATCTCGCCGGCGTACATCACGGCCACGCGGTGCGCCACTTCGGCCACCACGGCGAGGTCGTGGGTGATCAGGATCAGCGCCATGTCGTGGCTGCGTTGCAGGCTGACCAGCAGTTCCATGATCTGCGCCTGCACCGTGACGTCGAGCGCGGTGGTGGGCTCGTCGGCGATCAGCAGCTTGGGGTTGCAGGCGATGGCCATGGCGATCATCACGCGCTGGCTCATGCCGCCGGAAAGCTGGTGCGGATAGGCGGCCAGACGCGATCTGGCGTCGGGGATCTCCACCTGTTCCAGCAATTCCAGCGCGCGGGCGCGGGCGGCGGCGCCCTTCAGGTTCTGGTGCTCGGCCAGCGTTTCCATCAGCTGCGCGCCCACGGTGTACGCGGGGTTCAGACTGGACTGCGCGTCCTGGAAGATCATCGAGATCTCGGCGCCGACGATGGCGCGCTTTTCGCGCGGCTTCATCGACAGCAGGTCGCGCCCGGCGAAGCTGAGATGGTCGGCGGTGACGCGCCCCGGGGCATCGATCAGGCCCATCGCGGCCAGCATGGTCACGCTCTTGCCGGAGCCCGATTCGCCGACGATGCCGACGATCTCGCCGGCGGCCACTTGCAGGTCCACCCCCGACACGGCGCGGAACGGATCGCGGCCGCTGCCGAAGGTGACGGACAGGTTCTTGATGTCCAGCAGCATGGAGGTTCCACCGGCAACGGCAATATCGGGAGCTTGAGGTGTGGGCATGGGTTCATCGCCTCCGGGCAAAGCGAGGCTCCCTCGCGGCGGCGAGGGCGGGGGGAGTGGAATCGGACAGGAAAGCGCCGCAGCCCGCACGCGGAGTACCTTGAGCACCCGGCTTTGCCGGGGGCTGGGCCTTGGCCCGCGCGACAGCCGCAAGCGGCACGATCCGGCAGGCGCTAGTCATGTTGTTTCAGCCGGGGGTCGAGCGCGTCGCGCAGGCCGTCGCCCATCAGGTTGAGCGCCAGCACGGTCAGCAGGATGGTCAGGCCGGGCATGGTCACCACCCACCAGGCGCGTTCGATGTAGTCGCGCGCGGCGGCCAGCATGGTGCCCCACTCGGGCAGCGGCGGCTGGGCGCCCAGGCCGAGGAAACCCAGCGCGGCGGCGTCGAGGATGGCGGAGGAGAACCCCAGCGTGGCCTGGACGATGATCGGCGCCATGCAGTTGGGCAGCACGGTGCTGAACATCAGCCGCAGCGTGCCGGCGCCGGCCAGGCGCGAGGCGACCACGTAGTCGCGGGTCAGCTCGGTCATGGCCGAGGCGCGGGTCAGCCGCACGTAGGACGGCAGCGCCACGATGGCGATGGCCAGCATGGTGTTGGCCAGGCCGGGGCCGAGCACGGCGACGATGGCCACCGCCAGCAGCAGCGACGGCAGCGCCATCATGATGTCCATCAGCCGCATGATCACGGTGCCCAGGCGGTCGGGATAGAACGCGGCCAGCAGGCCGAGCACCACGCCGGGAATCATCGAGCACAGCACCGACACCACGCCGATCCACAGCGAGATGCGCGCGCCGTGGATCAGGCGCGACAGGATGTCACGGCCCAACTCGTCGGTACCGAGGATGAAGCGCCAGCTGCCGTCGGTGGTCCAGGCGGGCGGCACCAGCAGCGCGTCGCGGTATTGCTCGATGGGGTTGTGCGGGGCGATCCACGGTGCGAACAGCGCGGCGACGAACAACAGCAACATGAAGCCGAGCGCGACGGTGGCGCCGCGGTTGCGCGAGAAGCCGTGCCAGAACTCTGCCAGCGGGGACGGGAAATCGGGCGCGGTCAGCGCGGGGGTAGTGGTTTCGCTCATGCGCCTATCTCGCATGCCGGATGCGGGGATTGATCACGCCGTACAGCAGATCGACCAACAGGTTGACCAGGATGATCATGCTGGCCACCAGCAGGATGCCGCCCTGCACCACCGGGTAGTCGCGGCGGCTGATGGCGTCGATCAGCCATTTGCCGATGCCGGGCCAGGAAAAGATGGTCTCGGTCAGCACCGCGCCGGCCAGCATGGTGCCCACTTGCAGGCCGATCACGGTGACTACCGGCATCAGCGCGTTGCGCAGCGCGTGTTTGAGGATGACGCGGGTACGCGACAGGCCCTTGGCGCGCGCGGTGCGGATATAGTCCTCGCGCAGCACTTCCAGCATCGCCGAGCGCGTCATGCGCGCGACCACCGCCAGCGGGATGGTGCCCAGCACGATGGCGGGCAGGATCAGGTGTTCCAGCGCCGAGGCGAAGGCGCCCGAATCGCCGGAGAGCAGCGTATCGACCAGCATCAGCCCGGTCACCGGCGGGATATCGAACTCGATGTCGAGGCGGCCCGACACCGGCGTCCAACCCAGGTGCACCGACACCACCATGATCAGGATCAGCCCCCACCAGAAGATCGGCATCGAGTAACCGGTGAGCGCGGCGCCCATCACGGTGTGATCGACGGCGGTGCCACGCTTGACCGCGGCCACGATGCCGGCAGCCAGGCCGAACACCACGGCGAACACCATGGCGGCGATCGACAGCTC
Source organism: Chitiniphilus shinanonensis DSM 23277 (assembly GCF_000374805.1). Lineage (GTDB taxonomy): Bacteria > Pseudomonadota > Gammaproteobacteria > Burkholderiales > Chitinibacteraceae > Chitiniphilus > Chitiniphilus shinanonensis. The sequence continues at coordinate 121,866 of NZ_KB895344.1, read as the reverse complement.
CAGCGTGGCCGGGAACAGGGTGAGGAACTCGTCCATCACCGGGGTCTGGGTGATCAGCGAAGTGCCGAGGTCACCGTGCAGCAGCCGACCCAGGTAATTGACGTACTGCTGCCACAGCGGCAGGTCCAGGCCCATGCGGTGCATGGCCTCGCGGTAGTAGGCGGGATCGATGTTGCGCTCGCCCAGCATCACCAGCACCGGGTCGCCCGGAATCATGTGGATCAGCGCGAACGCCAGCACGGTGATCCCCAGGAAGGTGGGAATCACTACGCCGATGCGCTTGAGCAGGAATTGGATCATGGATGGCGTTTCTCGCGGCGGCGCCGGCCGGCTGGCCGGCGCCCGGGGCGGTTACTTGAGGCTCACGCCATAGAACGAGTGCAGCGCGAACGGGCTGATCATGTAGCCCGACACCTTCTTGCTCATCGGCATGTAGACGGTGGAGTGCGCGATCGGGGTGAACGGCACTTCGCGCTTGAAGACCACCTGGGCCTGCTCGTACAGCTTGGTGCGCTCGGCCTGGTTGCTCAGGTTGCGGGCCTTGACGATCAGGTCGTCGAATTCCTTGTTGCACCATTGCGCGTAGTTGTTGCCGCCAACCGCGGAGCAACCCAGGTTCACGCCCAGCCAGTTGTCCGGATCGCCGTTGTCGCCGTTCCAGCCGATCAGCATGGTGTCGTCCTCGCCGGCCTTGGCGCGCTTGATGTACTCGCCCCATTCGTAGGTGACGATCTTGGCGTTGACGCCGATCTTGGCCCAATCGGCCTGGATCATCTCGGCCATCAGCTTGGCGTTGGGGTTGTACGGCCGCTGCACCGGCATCGCCCACAGCGTGATGGTGAGCTTCTCGGCGCCGGCCTTCTTCAGCAGCGCCTTGGCCTTGTTCACGTCGTACGCCGCATCCTTCAGCGACTTGTTGTACGACCATTGGGTGGGTGGCATCGGGTTGGTGGCCAGCTGGCCGGCGCCCTGGTACACGGCGTCGATGATGGCCTTCTTGTTGATCGCCATGTCCAGCGCCTGGCGCACTTCCACCTTGTCCAGCGGCTTGTGCTTGACGTTGTACGACACCCAGCCCAGGTTGAAGCCGGCCTGCTGCGTCACCTGCAACTGCGGGTTGGACTGCATGGCCTTGAGGTCGGCCGGACGCGGGTAGGCCATCAGGTGGCACTCGCCCTTCTGCAGCTTCTGGTAGCGCACCGAGGCATCGGGGGTGATGGCGAAGATCAGCTTGTCGAGCTTCAGTTCATCCTTGCGCCAGTAGGTCGGGTTGGCGTCGAAGCGGATCACCGCGTCCTTCTGGTAGCTCTTGAATACGAACGGGCCAGTGCCGATCGGCTGGGTGTTGATCAGCGCGGCCTTGTTGGTCTTGAGCAACTGGTTGGCGTATTCGGCGGATTGCACCGACGAGAACGACATCGCCAGGTTCTGCAGGAAGGCGGCGTCCACCGCCTTGAGCTTGAAGCGCACGGTGTACGGATCGACCTTCTCGACCGAGGCGATGTTGGTATCCATGCCCATGTCGGTCACGTAGGGGTACTGCGCCGGCGCGGCCTTGTTGAACGGGTGGTTCTTGTCGATCAGGCGCTCAAAGGTGAACACCACGTCGTCGGCGTTGAAATCGCGGGTGGGCTTGAAGTACGGCGTAGTGTGGAACTTGACGCCCTTGCGCAGGTTGAAGGTGTAGGTCAGGCCATCCGCGCTCACGGTCCACTTCTCGGCCAGGGCGGAGCGGATGGTGGTCTTGCCGCGCTCGAACTCGGTCAGGCGGTTGAAGACGGTTTCGGCGGAGGCATCGAAATCGGTGCCGGTGGTGTAGCGCGCGGGGTCGAAGCCGGCCGGGCTGCCCTCCGAGCAGAACACCAGGGTGCCGGCCGCCATGGCGCCGCCGGCTGTCAGGGTGAGCAAGGCGCCGAGCGCGAGACCGTATTTGTTCATGTGAAGCTCCTTTGCCGGACGAATCGGGTGGCCGGGGGAATTCCGGACAGTCCGCCATCTTGATAAGCCGTCAGCTTTACGGAATCAGGTGATTCCCCACCTTCGGGAAATTTGCTTGCGCTAGCGCAAATGATCGCGCGACGCCGAAGATGGCCCCGCCCTAAACGCAGCAGTGATAAGCATTGGCAAACACCGCTCATCATAGACGGCGGATGACGATGCGGGGCCGGCGCGGCCCCGGCGTCGCCGGGATGACGGGGAACGGCACGGTGGGCGCGGCACGGCCCGGCGCGGTCACCCGATCATTGCGTCTTGCGGTAGATCACCCGCTGGCCGTCCTGGCCGGTGCGACGAAAGCCGCACTTCTCGTAGAAGCAATGGTTGCGCACCGCCCAGGCGGGGGTTTCCAGGCGCCAGGCGCGCGACGGGAAATGGCTTTCGATATAAAGCCAGGTTTCCAGCCCCAGGCCGCGATCCTGTACCGACGGATCGAGGAACAGGTTGCCCAGCACGCTTTCCCCATGACGCTGCCAATAGACGATGAAGGCCCCCACCGGACTGCCGTCGACCCGGATGGTGAACGGCGACGAGGCGCGATCGCACAGGCCGTAGCGCCGCAGGAACGAGCCGTCGTCGTAGCCGTAGGGGCCACCGCGCAGCTCGCCGCGAAAGCGTCGCGAGTCATCGTCGAAGGCGCGGGTCATGGGAGGGATCAGGGCCGGGATGTCGGCCTCGGTCATGGGGTGGAATTCCAGTTTCATCGACAACTCCTGCTCGGGCGTGCGCGGCGGCACGTGGAAGCGGCGGGGCGTGCAGAGAAAGAAGGGGCCGAAAAACCCAGTGCAGCGGTTCCGGCAACACGCGCGAAACGCAGCCAAGGCGCTTGGCAAGCGAACGCGACGCAGCCGGGGGTTTGTCGGCAGCTCCAGCGGCGGAATGCGATGGAACGGGGCACGCGGGGCCGGGATAAGGCAAAACCCTAAGCCCGCGCGCGGCGTGAGAAATTGCGTAGTGTCAAACTTGTGACTACAGGATGCGGCGCCATGCGCGCCGCCGGGCCGGCAGGACAACGGCGGCCATGGGCCTTCGCGCTCAGCCGCCGGTCGGCGACGGGACGAAACCCGGCGGCAGGATCATGTCGATGTGGTCGATGCCATCCTCGTCGTAGACCTCGCCCACCGGCACGAAGCCGTGGCGGCCGTAGAACCGCGCCAGATGCGCCTGCGCGCCGATGCGGTGTCCGGCCCCCGGATAGCGGCGGGCCGCCCGCGCCAGCCCCTCGGCGATCAGCAGGTGCCCCGCGCCGCTGCCGCGCGCCGCCGGTGCGATCACCACCCGACCCAGCGATGGTTCGGGATACTTCAAGCCGGGCGGCACCAGCCGCAGGCAGGCCAGCAGTCGCCCGGCCTCGTCATGGCCGGTGAGGTGCTCGGCGAGCAGGTCGTAGTCGTCCAGGTCGGGATAGGCGCAGGTCTGCTCGACCACGAACACCTGCTGACGCAGGCGCAGATAGTCGAACAGCGCCAGCGCGTCGAAATCGGCGAGGTGGCGCCAGGTCCAGGTGATCGGCATGGATGAACTCGCTCACGAAACGACCAGCCCCCGCCGAGGCGAGGGCTGGGAAAACGGCAACGGCCGCGAAAAGCGCGGCGCCCCGCTCCGGCATCGGCCGGGCACGGCGCGGGCGGCGGCGCTCAGACGCCGAGCTTTTCCTTCCAGCGCGCCACTTGCGCACGCACCTGCGCCGGCGCGGTGCCGCCGACGTGATCGCGCGCGGCCAGGCTGCCCTCGGGGGTCAGCACCTCGAACACGCTCTGCTCGATCAGCGGCGAGAAGCTTTGCAGCTCGACCAGCGACAGGTCGGCGAGGTCCTTCTTCTTGTCCTCGGCGTAGCGCACCGCCAGCGCCACCGCTTCGTGCGCGTCGCGGAACGGCAGGCCGCGCTTGACCAGGTAGTCGGCCAGATCGGTGGCGGTGGCGAAGCCCTGGCGCACCGCGCGCTCCATGGCCTCGGGCTTGACGGTGATGCCGCGCATCATGTCGGCATAGATGCGCAGGGTGTCGGACAAGGTGTCGAGCGTATCGAACAGCGGCTCCTTGTCTTCCTGGTTGTCCTTGTTGTACGCCAGCGGCTGGCCCTTCATCAGCGTCAGCAGTGCCACCAGGTGGCCGTTGACGCGGCCGGTCTTGCCCCGCACCAGCTCGGGCACGTCCGGGTTCTTCTTCTGCGGCATGATCGAGCTGCCGGTACAGAAGCGGTCGGCGATGTCGATGAAGCCGAAGCGCGGGCTCATCCAGATGATCAGTTCTTCCGACAGGCGCGACAGGTGGGTCATGGTCAGCGCGGCGGCGGCGGTGAATTCGATGGCGAAGTCGCGATCGGACACCGCGTCCAGCGAGTTCTCGCACACGCCTTCGAAGCCCAGCAGCTCGGCGGTCATGCGGCGATCGATCGGATAGGTGGTGCCGGCCAGCGCCGCGGCGCCCAGCGGCAGGCGGTTGACGCGGCGGCGAGCGTCGGCGAAGCGCTCGGCGTCGCGGCCCAGCATCTCGACATAGGCCAGCATGTGGTGGCCGAAGGTGACCGGCTGCGCCACCTGCAGGTGGGTAAAACCGGGCATCACGGTGTCGGCGTGCTGTTCGGCCAGCGCCACCAGCGACGCCTGCACCTCGGCGATCTGGCGCAGGGTGGCGTCGATGCCGCCGCGCAGGTAGAGGCGGATGTCGGTGGCGACCTGGTCGTTGCGGCTGCGGCCGGTATGCAGGCGCTTGCCGGCGTCGCCGATCTTCTCGGTCAGGCGGCGCTCGATGTTCATGTGCACGTCTTCCAGGTCCACCGACCAGTCGAAGACGCCGTTGCGGATGTCGTCCAGGATGTCGGCCATGCCCGACTGGATGGCGCGGAAGTCCTCGTCGGGCAGCACGCCGACGCGATTGAGCATGGTGGCGTGGGCGAGCGAGCCCTGGATGTCGACCTCGGCCATGCGGCAATCGAAGGTCACCGAGGCGGTGTAGCGTTTGACCAGCTCGGAAACGGGCTCGTTGAAGCGACCGGACCAGGCCTTGTTGGCGGCGTCCTGCATGGTGGAAATCCTGTACGGCATTGGCAAAGCGCGAATTATACGGCGCGCTTGCGTGCATCGCAGCAACAAACGGCGGCAAACGGCGGCGCCGCTGCGCCAGCGCGACAACCGCCCGGCCCCGTGGCGCGCCACCTGGCGTGCCGGCCCGTTCCCGCGGCATTCCGCCGTGCCGACGGCTTCGCGCCATCGGCCTGGAGACGGCCGCGCGCACGCCATGCCGTGTCGCCTCGAACAGCACGATCGCGCGACGGTGAACCTGTGTTTCCCCCTCATGGCGCGCGGGGGATTCCACCGTATAATCACCCGCTTGCCCAGAGGGTCGCCACGCGCGATCCGCCGAGCGACTCCGGCCGTTGCAACGCCGGCGCGAGGTTCCGGCGCGAAACGGATACGCAGTACCGCCCATCAGGGCGACGCATGGAGACAACCAAGGCAATGAGCAAGGATATGAAGCGCTCCCGTGGAACCAGGAGCGGCGGCGGCGGTGGTTCGTCGCTGCTGACCGGTCTGCTGATCGGGCTGCTGGGGGGCGTGGCCGCCGCCGTGGTACTGGCGATTTACCTCAACCGGGGCACCAACCCGTTCACCGACAAGAAGTCGCCGCCGCCGGACGCCGTGTCGTCGGCGCCGGCCGCCAATCCGGCCAAGGGCCCGGAGACCCTGCACCCGGGCGGCGCCGCCGGCGATGCGCCCAAGGAACCAGAACAGGATTTCGATTTCTACAAGGTGTTGCCGGGGCTTTCCGACGACGCCGAGGCCAAGAAGCCGGCATCCGCCGCCACGCCCACGCCACCGGCCGCGCCGGAGGCCAGCCCGCCGGCCAAGGTCGAGGCGCCTAAGGGCACCTACCTGCAGATCGGGGCGTTCCAGAACGAACAGGACGCCGACAACCTGAAGGCCAAGCTGGCGCTGGTGGGCGTAGAAGCTTCGATCTACACCGCCGACATCCCCGGCAAGGGCGTATGGCACCGGGTGCGGATCGGCCCGTTCAACAGCCTGGGCGATCTGGAACGCACCCGCAACCAGCTCAAGTCCAACGGCGTGGAAAGCACCGTCGTGCGCGGCAACTAACGCATCGCATAAAAAACCGTGGCGGGCGTGGCGGATCGGCGCCATGCCGGATAACCCCCAATGCCCGGTTCCAACCAGGAGAAGACCCGATGTTCACCCGCATCCTCAAGACCGCCATCGTCGCCGTGGGCCTGCTGGCCGGGACCGTGGCACTGGCCGCGCCGCAGGAAGGGCGCGAATACAAGCGTCTGGCCACCCCGCAGCCAGTGCCCGCCGGCAAGCTCGAAGTGGTCGAGTTCTTCTGGTACGGCTGCCCGCACTGCTTCGCCATCGAGCCGCACACCGAGGCGTGGATCAAGAAGCTGCCCAAGGATGTCGCCTTCCGCCGCGTGCACGTGATGTGGCCGGGCCGCAGCGACCTGGAAGGCCACGCCAGGATCTTCGTGACGCTGAGCCAGATGGGTATCGCCGAGAAATACGCCAAGGCCGTGTTCAAGGCGGTGCAGGTGGATCGCATCGAACTGCGCCGCGAGGACGTGCTGTTCGACTGGGTGAAGAAGCAGGGCATCGATGTGGCCAAGTTCAAGGCCATCTACAACGGCTTCAGCATGGGCGTGTCGCTGAACAAGGCCGCGCAGCAGACCCGCGACTACAACGTGGACGGCGTGCCCACCTTCGTGGTCAACGGCAAGTACTTCACCTCGCCCGGCATGGTGGGCAAGGAGGACGGCACGATCTTCACCGTGATCGACCAGTTGCTGGCAACGGAACGCGGCGCGGCCAAGCCGGCGGCCCCGAAGAAAAAGTAACCGTCGCGGTCAAACAAAAAAGGCAGCCCATGCGGCTGCCTTTTTTTGTGCCATTGCCGCTACATCGACATCGGCGCGGTGGAGACCTCGGGCGCCGTGGCCGGGAACGGTTCGTTCGACGGCACTACGCGGGTGGTCTGGCCGTCCGAGATCAGGTTGACCCGCTGCCGCGCGATGATCGGCTGGTCGGCCTCCTGCACCACCACCATGCGCTGGCCGTTGTCCAGCAGCACCGTCACCTCCAGCGCCTGCTTGGACATCACGCTTTCTTCGATCTTGTTGCCGAGCAGGCCGCCGATGATCGAACCGATGATGCCGCTGACGATCTGCCCGTTGCCGCCGCCGATGTTGCCGGCCGCCGCGATGCCGCCGATGGCGCCGCCGGCCACCGCGCCGACGCCGGTCGAATCCTCCATGCGCACTTCGCGCACCTGTTCCACCACGCCGCTCTGCACCGTGGCGGCGGTGCGCATCTGACTGCGCTTGTAGACGTTGGCCGAATCGCTGGTGGCGCAACCGCCCAGGACCAGCACCGCCCCCGCCATGACAATGGCGCACAACTGTTTGATTTCCATGATTTTTACTCCGAGTGGGCCACGACTCGATTCTAGTCCTGGTGTGATCCAGGCACGGTGTGCCGGCTCACAACACGGCGGCCTCGCGGCGGCGGAACCAGCCACTGACCGACAGCCGTTCGCGCGTGGCCGGCATCACCTCGTGCTCGAAGCGATCGGAGAGGAACGCCACCAGCGTGCCGCCCTGCGGCTGCACGTCCACCGGCCCGGCCTCGGTATAGAGCCGCAGCTGGCCGCCCTGTTCCGGCAGCCAGTCGTGGTTCAGGTAGATCACCACGGTCACGGCGCGGGTGTCCTGGCCGCGATGCTGGTCCAGGTGGCGCTTGTAGAAGGCGCCGGCCGGATACACCGCGAAATGGCATTCCAGCGTGGCCAGCCCCAGGTACAGGCCGCGATTCAGCGTGGCCTGCAGGTCGCCCAGGCGGTCGAGCAGCGTCTGCACGTCGGGGTCGTCGCTGTCCAGCCACAGCACATCGTCGCCACGGATCGCCTCGTTGCGCGCCCGGCCGCCGGCGCGGCCGATGGCGGCGTGCTGGAATGCCTCGCGCCGCCCGTGGCTCAACGCGATCAGGGCCTCGGTTTCGCTGGCGTCCAGAAAACCGGGCCACAAGGCCCAGCCGCTGTCCGCCAGCCGGTCAGCCACGTTGTCGAATCCACTCACGAGCGGTCTCCGCGTTGTCGGTCCGGCCAGGCTCGGCCGGGGTCTCGGGCTGCGGCTTGGGGCTGCGCGGCGGCAGCAGGAAGTCGCCGGGATAGGTGAAGAAATGCCGCAGGATCTTGCCGAGCAGCGGCCGCGTGGCGCGGAAGTTCAGCTTGCGCGAGCGCAGCGCCACCCACAGCGCCAGGCCGAAGCTGACCGCGAGGTTGGTCAGGCCGATCAGCACGATGCCGGCCAGCGAGATCAGCAATACGTTGAGGCCGATGTCGAAGTTCAGCGTCACCGCCGCGTACGACAGGTAGGCCGACGAGAAGGTGATGTGGCGGATGTCCACCGGCAGGCCGATCAGCATGCCGATGGTGCCGATGGTGCCCAGCATCATGCCGAAGTAGAAGTTACCGGCCAGCGCGCCCAGGTTGTGCTCGATGTAGCCGGCCACCCGGCGGGTGCGATGCTCGCCCAGCACCTTGTTCAGCCACGGCAGCGCGGCGATACGCTCGGGAATCTTGTTGTAGATCGCCTTGTTGTCGTAGTAGCCCGAGATCAGCCCGGCCAGGAACAGGCAGCAGCCGGCAATGGCCGCATGAAATACGGCCAGGCTGGCGATGGGCGACAGGTCATGCAGCAGGTGCTGCGCCTTGGCGGCGTCGACCACCGGCGCGCCGAAGGCGTATTTCCAGCCCAGCGCAATCGCCAGCGCCACCGGCAGCGCCAGGGCGACGTTGCCGAAGATGGCGATGAACTGGGTGCGCAGCACCTTGACGATCAATTGCGCCAGCTCGTCCAGGTCGAGCTGCTTCTTGCCGCTCTTGCTGGTCTGCTGGTGGATCGACGCCGCGATCTTGGCCGCTGTCATCGCCGGCTGCTTGGTGGCGATGGTGAAGTGCAGGATGTGGATCAGCATGAAGCCCAGCGCGTAGTTCAGCCCGAACGCCAGCGCCTCCAGCAGCAGCGGCAGATGGGCCTTGGCGGTCAGCAGCTTGACCAGCGACATGAAGCCGACGATCAGGCCCGCGCCGGCGGCCGAGCGGAACATCGCCATCCATTCGCGCCGGTTCTCGGCGATGTAGTGCTCGCCGGTGCGGCTGGCGTGGTCGGTCACCTGCAAGGCCAGCAGCTCGGTGTTCTCCGAGAACACGTCGCGGATGCTGTGCTTGCGGTTCTCGGCCCGCACCAGCCCGATCATCACCGTGAGCAGGCGCTCGGCGCGGCTGTCGCGGTCGCTGTCCGGGTCGATCAGATCCAGCAGCAGGCGCATGCGCTCGATGTGCTGACGGATGCGGATCAGGTGGTAGGTCAGGCTGACCGACACCCCCTGCCGCGCCGCGCTGCGCCGCACCTTGGCGGCCAGCGTCTCGCACTGGTCGAGCAGTACCAGGATCTGCGCGTCGTCGTCCTTGGGCAGCGCATCGTCGATCATCGCCGTGCGATAGCGCTCGATGTAGGCCAGCGCCTCCACGTTCTGGTGCACGAACGGCGATTCGAAGCGCTGCACCTCCGGGCAGTTGCGCACGATCTCGGGCTCCAGCCCGAGCGCGGCCAGCCGGCACGACAGGATCTGCACCGCCTCCAGCATCTGCACCTGGGTGCGGGCGATGCTGTCGTGGTCCTGTTCCTCTTCGAAGTGCAGCGCGCGCCCCAGCTCGAACCAGTTCTGGCTGGGCACGTTGGCCAGCCACTCGTAGTCGTCGTTGCGGTGGAACAGCTGGGCGAAGCGATCCTTGAGCGAGTGCGGGTCGGCCACCGGCGGCAACAGGCGCAGGCCGATACGGCGGCGCAAGGTGGCGAAGAAGGTTTCGTTGGAGAGGATGCCGGTCTCGGTATAGAGCGGCACCTGCCAGCAGGTGGACAACAGATAGAGCAACGCGCGGCGCAATGCGGCGCGGTAATCCGGGTGGCTTTCCAGCAGGTAGCAAAGGGCCTGCACGTTGTGGATGGCGGCGCGTTCGTCGCTGGCGCGGCGCGGCCGCAGCCCGTCCACCAGTTCGACCAGCAGCGGCACCTGCGCGCTGTCGGCCGCGGTCGTCATCTTCAGCAAGGTCACCTGCATCGCGATCCTTCCATGTTGTTCAGCCTGTATCGGGTCTTGTCGCCGGCGTTGTCCTGGCGGGGCGCCGCGCGGGCGCGCGGCACGCGCCGTCCTCGGTCCGTCCGCCCGCAGCGAGGGTTCCGCGCCAGGAACCTAGACGGCGGCCAGCAGCCGTTCCGTCAGGCGCTCGGCCTCGTCGGCATAACCGCCGCCGAAGAGGTTGAAGTGGTTGAGCACGTGGTAGAGGTTGTACAGATCGCGCCGGGTGGCGTAGCCCGCATCCAGGGGCCAGGCCGCGCGATAGGCATCGTAGAAGCGACGGCCGAAGCCACCGAAGAGTTCGGTCATGGCCAGATCCGCTTCACGGTCGCCGTGGTAGCAGGCCGGATCGAACAACACCGGGCCGCCATCGGCGAGGAAACCGACGTTACCCGACCATAAATCGCCGTGCAAGAGCGACGGGGCGGGCACATAGCCATTGAAAAAAGCGGGCAGCGCCTCCAGCAGCCGGTCGGCACGGGCGAAGCGCCGGCCCTGCTGCCGCGCCAGCCGGAACTGCTCGCCCAGGCGGCGCACGCGCCAGAATTCGATCCAGTCGTCCAGCCAGCCGTTGGCCTGTGGCGTGCTGCCGATGGTGTTGTCGTGCGCCCAGCCATAGCGCGGCGCGGTGTGGCGGTGCATCGACGCCAGTGCCTCACCCAGCGCGGCGTCGTCGCCGTGGCGCACCAGGTCCAGCCATTCCAGCGCCAGGAACGCGTGCTCGCCGGCCACGCCGTGGCAGATCGCCCGCGGCACGCGGATCGCCCGGCCCAGCGCGTCCAGGCCCTCGGCCTCGGCTTCGAACATGCCCAGCCGCCCGGCGCGGTTGAGCTTGACGAAGAACGGCCCGGCGCTGCTTTCGACGCGGCAGGCGTGGTTGATGCTGCCGCCACCGACGGCGCGCGGCGATCCCAGGGTGACCGGCTCACCGAGCGCGGTGGAAAGGGCAAGGGCGATCTGGTTCCACATGATCCGGTCAGGGCGGGTGGGCGATGACGGAAGATTAATGGTGGAAAGGCGGCGGGTGGAAGAGGCAGATGCGCCGCGCCGCTGGAACGGCGGCGGCGGCTTTTACTGCAGTTGCTTGGGATCGGTGACGAAGCCGATCTTGGTCAAGCCGGCGCGTTGCGCGGCGGCCATGGTCTGCGCCACCGATTCGTAGCGCACGTCGCGGTCGGCGGCCAGGTGCAGCTCGGGCTGCGGCTCCTTCTTCGCCGCCTCGGCCAGATTGGCGTCCAGCGTGGCGTCGTCCACCGGCTTGCCGTCCCAGAAGCGCTGGCCGGTGGGGTCGATCGACAGTGAGATGTGCGAAGGCTTGAGTTCCTGCGGCTGGTTCACCGCGCGCGGCAGGTCCAGCTTCACCTGGTGGCTGATCACCGGCACGGTGATGATGAAGATGATCAGCAGCACCAACATGACGTCCACCAGCGGCGTCATGTTGATTTCGCTCATCACTTCATCGCCGGATTCATCAAAGCTGCCAAAGGCCATTTAGAGCCCTCCCGAGGGCATTTCACGGCAGCGTTCGAGGCAGTGCCGATGAACGGGCAAGGCGCAATTCGCGCCGCGGTATGTATACCGCAAGCGGATTGCAACACCGCCCGGCGTCGGCAATGCCTCGAACCCGTAGGGCCGGGCCGGAAAAAGGTCATTCACTTCGTTCTGCTCCTTGGAAATACCCAGGTATTACCTGCGTCGCACGCCTTGCGCCTGACCTTTTTCCGGCCCGGCGCTGCCGCGAAATGTCCTCGGGAGGGCTCTAACGCCCCCCAACCACGTTCAACGTGGGCGCCGGCGAGGCGGTGCCGACGCGTGCGCCGGTGATGAAGTAGGCGTGCAGGTCGTGGGCGAAGCGGTTCAGTTGCGCCAGCACCGACTTGTTGCCGCGCGCCAGCGCGTTGTAGCCCAGCACCGCCGGGATCGCCACGGCCAGGCCGAAGGCGGTCATGATCAGCGCCTCGCCCACCGGGCCGGCCACCTTGTCGATCGAGGCCTGGCCGGTGACGCCGATGCTGACCAGCGCGTGATAGATGCCCCACACCGTGCCGAACAGGCCGACGAAGGGCGCCGTCGAGCCCACCGAAGCCAGGATCGACAGGCCGGACTGCATCGCCTGGGCGGCGTCGTCGATGCCGCGGCGCAGGTTGCTGGTGACCCAGTCGCTGACGTTCAGCGCGCCGTGCAGGTCCGATTTGTTGTGCGCGTGGTGCGCCACTGCCTCGGCGCCTTCCTCGGCCAGGCTGCGGAACGGGTTCTCCTGCTTGGTTTCGCCCAGCACGGCCAGGCCGGCGGCGAAGTCGCGCTGGTGCCAGAAATCGTGGGTGGCGGCGCGCGCCTGGCGGCGCAGGTGCATCAGGCGCCAGGCCTTCATCACGATCACGCACCAGGAAGCGATCGACATCAGCAGCAGCAGGATGGCGACACCGCGGGTGACCGCGTCGCCCTGCGCCCAGAGGGCGGCGATGCCGTAGGGATTGTTTTCCATAGGTGAAGCAACTCCTCAACGATGACTGCGGGGCGACCCGCCGCGCCGGATGATGCGCCCGACGGCGCGCAAAGGCGACATAATAACGCGAATAATTCTCAACTAAAAGAAGATCGTCGCACGGGCATCCACCGCCACGGCGGGGACATCGCGCCGGCAAGCCGCTGATCCGGCGGGGAAAGTCCCGCCCGTCCCTAGTGCGAATCGACCTTCGCACCCACGTTTGAAGGTCGATTCGCCCTGGCCTACTTGCCGGCTTTCACCCCGGCGCACGGGTCGGGGCGCTGGGCGGCCGGGATGAGTAGCGTCTGGTCGAAACGCCCCGCCTCGGTCGGTGCCTCGACGAAGCCGATGCTCGCCACCCGCTGGCCCGGCACGCCATGCAGCCAGCGCGGCACGCCCAGGTCGCGCCGCACGTGGCCGTTGCCGGCCAGCAGCACCACGCCGTCGGCGTGCTCGCGCACCACCTTGGCCATCCACACGTCGCGCGCCACCTGGGCGCGCGCCATGCCCGGCAGCAGGTCGGACGGCAGCTGGCCGCAATGGCCGACGTCCACCTCGTGCCGCTGGCCGGCTTCCAGGTCCGCCGGCAGCGGGCGATCCAGCCCGAACGCCTGGACTGTCGCCGCATCCAGCGCCGCGCCGTAACCTTCGCGCATCACGCGTCCGGCATCGGCGCGCGACAGGTTAGCCGCCAGCAGCGGCAGGCGGTAGCGCTGCGCCAGCGCGATCACTGGCGTGTAGTACGCCCACTGCCACGCCGCCTTGGCGCCGCCGGCCCGCGCCACCACGCACTCGGCGTCGGCGCAGTCGCGCAGCGCGGCGTCCAGGTCGGCCTGGCGCTCGCGGTCGAACTGCTCCATGGCGATGGCCGGGCGCCAGCCCGCCGCCAGCCGTTGCGCCAGCAGTTCGGTGCGCAGGCGATGACCTTGGGCATTGTCGTGCACCTCGCCCAGCAGCCAGACCGGCCGCGCGGCCAGCGCGGCGTCGAGTCGCGGCGGAGCGGATGGCGGCGTGGCGCAACCGGCGAGCAGCGTCGCCAAGGCCGCCAGCCAGCGCCGCGTCATACCACCACCAGGTGGTTGTCCCACTTCACCCCGGCGCGGGTGGCCAGCGGGGTGAGGCGACGGCGGGCGACGTCCAGCTCGGCGATCAGCCCCATTTCGTTGGACACATACACCCGCTCGCCATCGACCGCGATGCCGGCGGGGCGCTGCAAGCCGACCTCGCCGAGGAAGGAACCGTCGCTGCGCCACAGCAGGATGACGTCGCCCTGCAAGGCGGTGGCGACGAACACGTCGCCGACGGCGGCCACGCTGGCGGCATAGCCGCCCCAGCCGGGCAGGTGTTCGGCCAGCGTCAGCCTGCCGTCGCGCAGCACGGCCAGCAGCGGCGTATCCATCACGTCGCGACCGTCCGGCGATTCGGCCTGGATGGCGATGCCCAGCGTGCCGTCGGCGGTGCGCGCCAGATGGCGCAGGCTGAGGGTGTTGTCGGACAGCGCATGGCTGGACAGCAGCGTGCCCGACGGCAGGTCGAAGATCGCCACCGACGGCGCCATGCTGGCCAGGTTGAGCTTGTCGCGGCCGGACTGCGGCAGGGTGAGGATGCCGCCGTTGGCCACCGCCAGCGTCCGGCCCGGCACCAGCCAGTACAGCTCGTGCGGGCCGATGCCGTGGCTGGAGAACTCGCCGCGCCGCGTCAGCGTGGCCGCGTCGTAGACGCCGACCACCCCCGCGCCGTGTTCGATGTCGTTCTCGGTGGTGTAGAGCGTGGCGCCATCTGGGCTGAGGATGGCGTGGCCATAGAAGTGCCGCCCCGGCGCGGGCGCGATGCGCTGGACCTCGACGCCGCGGCGCCAGTCGACGCGCGCCAGCCAGAACCCCGCGCGGCGCGCCACCAGGATCAGTTCGTCGCTGCCCGGAATCGGCAGCATGCCGTGGCCGCGCGTCGGCAACCGCAACGGCGCACCGCCGTTCACCGCTTCGAAGAACGGCCCGCCGTCATCCGCCGCGGCGGCCAGCAGCGTGCGACGCGGCAGGCCGGCCAGCGCGGGCAACGGCAGCGCGAGCACGCCCAGGGCGACGAGGAAGTGACGGCGGGAGAGGTTCATGGGTTCGTGAATGGGAAGGGAGAAGGGGGAAGAGGGAAGGGCAAAATCCGCAGCGCCCGTCTTTGCTGTTGCTTTTGACTTGACCCTTCCCTCTTCCCCCTTCCCTCTTCCCGCATTTTCAATCCCCATCGCTGTCGTTGAAGCCCAGCACCACGTCCAGCGCCACGGCGACGTCGCCGGCGATGGCCTGTTTCAGCGCGGACAGCGCGCTACGCACGGCGGCGCGCTGGGCTTCGCTGCTGCGCGCCTGGTCGGCGGGCAGCGCGGCCAGGGCCGCGCGGGCGTTGTCGTAGGCGGCCTTCACCTTGGCGTTGACGGTGGCGTGGCCTTGCGCGGCGACGAAGTTCGCCAGGCCGACGCCGGCTTCGGGACCGAAATAGGCGGTGGCGAAGCCGTCGAGCTGGGCGCCGATGGCGTCGCGGGTCAGGCCGGAGCGCCAGTCGGGCCAGGCGTCGGGCTGGGCCTCTTCGACGCGCGGCAGGCGGCGGATCGCGCCTTCGATGCCGCTCAACATCAGGCCGATGGTTTCGGAGAACAGGTTCTTGCGGAAGAACTCGGCTTCGCCCTGCAACTGTTCCTCGTAGAGCGTCCAGCCGGCGTCGAGCTGGTGCACGTCCTCCAGCGCGCGTCCGGCGCTGCCTTGCAGGTAGGCGCAGCGCGCCGGGTCCTTCAGCCGTGCCAGTTGCGCCTTGGGCTGGGCATCGCCGTACAGCAGGTATTCGGCGGCGGGCAGGCCGCGCACCGAGACGTTGTGCGGATCGACGCCGGCGCCGCTGGCGATGCGCTTCTCGATGTCTTTGGTGCGGGTGGGGCGGAAGTCGATCATGCGCCCGGTGCGTTCCAGCACGATGGGGCCGCCGCTGGCGCCGTCCATCGTGCGCCACGCCAGCATCGCCCCGCGCCACGCGCTGCGCGTCGCCTGCAGGCCCGCGTCGTCGGGCCGGGCACAGAACTGCCCGGCGGCGCCGGCAAAGCGCTCGCTGGCCGCGACCAGTGCTTCATGGCGCGACACATAGGCGCCATCGATCCAGCGCACGGCGAACTCGGCATCGGGCAGCGGCGCCTCGGCATGCACCGGCGCGGCGCTCGCCAGCGCCATCAGGATCAGCAACGGTCTGAACATGAAACGGTCCTTTGTTTTTCGGGCTGGTTGGGGTCAAACCCCAAATCTGGTCAAACCCCAAATCTTGAAACACAGAGAGCACAGAGAACACAGAGATTCACAGAGGAAAGGCAAAACCGAGTCGGCCTGAATGTTCGTATCGATCGGTTTGCGGTGTTCTCTGTGAAACTCCGTGTTCTCACTGTCCTCTGTGGTTCAAGACTTGGGGTTTCACCCCCAATCAAAGCGATTCCAGAAACCGCACCAGGTTGTCGCGGTCCTGGCGGTTGAGCTTGAGCACGTATTGCTTGCTGTCCTCGGCCTCGCCGCCGTGCCACAGCACGGCTTCCATCAGGTTGCGGGCGCGGCCGTCGTGCAGGTAGTTGCTGTGGCCGTTCACCGCCGGGATCAGGCCCAGGCCCCACAGCGGCGGGGTCTTCCACTGGCGGCCGTTGGCCTTGAAGTCGGGCCGGCCGTCCGCCAGGCCGTCGCCCATGTCGTGCAGCAGCATGTCGGTATAAGGCCAGATCTTCTGGTTGGACAGCGCGGCCAGCGTGGGATGCTGGCCGGTGGTGTAGCTCGGCACGTGGCAGCTGACGCAGTTGGCGTCGGCGAACACCTGCTTGCCGCGCAGCACGGCCGGGCTCTGTGGATCGCGCCGGCTGGGCACCGCCAGCGTCTGGCTGTACAGGATCACCTGGTCCATCTTGCGCGCGTCGATTTCCGGCTCGCCGCCGCTGGGCGCGGCGCGGCAGTCCGCCTGCCTGGCGGTGCAGGTCTGCTCGGGGAAATGCTGCGAGGTGATGCCGATGTCGTCGCGGAACGCCCCGGCGCTCTGGTGGGCGATGGTGCCGACGTTGCCTTTCCAGCCGAAACGGCCGAGCACCGTCTTGCCGGATGGCGCGTCCCACACCCAGTTGGGCTCGCCGCGGATGCCGCGCCCTTCCGCCGCCTGGCGTGTCGCGTTGGCGAGGATGTCCTCGGTGCGGATCGCTTCCAGCAGGCCCAGCCCGACCATGTGCGGCGCCACGCGCGGCGACAGCAGGGTGCCCGGGTCCATCGGGCCGTAGCCCAGGTCGGTCAGGCGGTAGCTGGGCTGGCGCAGGGTGTAGCGGGTGCCGTCGGCGAAGCGACCGGCGATCTCGGTGTAGCGGATCTCGACCTTGCCTTCGGGCGCCACGCCGGGGATGGCGTCGTTGTTGAACTGGCCGCCGTAGACCGGCTCGGGCAACGGGCCGCCGTGCGCATCCTGGCCGGGGATCGACAGGCGGATCAGCAGCGCCATCGGTTGCTCGGCCTGGATGCCATTCTCGATGTCCGGCGGCGCGCCGCGCCCGTCCAGCGCGTGGCAGGCGCCGCAGGAACGGGCGATGAAGTGCGGCCCCAGGCCGTCGCGCGCGGCGGTGGACGACGGCGCTTCGACCCAGGCTTTCTTGAAGAACGAGTTGCCGATGACGAAATCGGTCTTCTGCGCGTCGGTCAGTCCCGGCGCCGGCAGCGAGAACGCGTTCTTGCCGTGGTCGTCGATGGTGGCGGTCTGGCCGCCGGGCAGCGCCTCGTCGGGTTCGAACCGGGCGAGCAGCGCGCCGCCGCCGGCCATCACGGCACCGGCGACGCAGAACGCGGGAATCAACCACTTATACATGCGCATTACTTCTACAAAAGCTTTCTACAACGGCCGAAGCCCCCTGGCGGGGCTCTAGGGCGAATCGACCTTCAAACGTGGGTGCGAAGGGCGATTCGCCCTGGAACGCGGAACCGACGCGCCAGCGCCGGCCCGGTTGCTCAGCGTTGGTGGTAATCAGACGGCGGTGTTCAGGCGCTTGATACCCAGCACCTGCGCCGATTCCACCAGGCCGCCAGCCTGCTTCTTCAGCGCGTCGATCACGGCCTGCACCCGCTTGCGGCCTTCGGCCTTCTCGTCGCCGACGATCTCGCGGTCGAACGGCGGGCGGATCGCCTGCGCCAGTTGCACGGTGCGGGCGATGTCGGCGCTGGTGGCGTCGGCCAGCTTGGCGTTCTTCTGCGCAACCAGCGCCTTGATGCTGGCGCCTTCGAGGGTCTTGCCGTCGCGGGTCTTGTAGCGGCCTTCCCACACGTTCTGGATGCCCTGGGCATTGGTGACGATGTCGCGGTGGGTGTTGTCGGAGAAGCACGAGTGCTCGTCTTCCTGCGCCTGGGTGTCCATCGCCACTTCCATGCGCTCGCCGGCCAGTTCGCCGCGCGACAGGGTGCCGATGCCGGTCAGGATCTTCTTCACGCTTTCGTTGCCGCCGGCGACGAAGCGGGCGCGGTAGTTCTTTGCGCCCGGCGCCCATTGCCTGGCGACGCTGTCCAGGTCGGACACCAGCATGTCGGTGACGATCTTCAGGTAGCTGCGGCGGCGGTCGGCGTTGGGCGTCTTGCCGTCGACGAAGTCGGTGAACTTGCGGTCGCCCGGGCCGCCTTCGTTCAGATCCTGGCCCCACAGCAGGAATTCGATGGCGTGCCAGCCGGTGGCGACGTTCTCTTCACCGCCGCGCTCGTTCAGCGCGCGCAGGTTCTTGGCGGTCAGCGCGGCTTTGGGGTTGTTGACGATGCCGGCCTTGGGCTTGCCTTCCACGTAGTCGATATAGGCTTCGTCCAGCGGCCAGGCGTTGATCAGGCCCTCGGGGCCCTTGTCGTCGTCGATCGGGCCGCCGTAGAAGCGGAACGCCTCGGTCTGGCCGTACCATTCGCGCGCGGCCAGCCATTCCTTGCGCGCCTTCTGCAGGCCGGCGTCGGACGGAGCGGCGATGAATTCGTTGACCGCGGCCTGCAACGCCTTGGCACCGGCAATGGTGTCCTGGTAGTTGGCTTCGACGATGGCGGCATACTGGTCGAGCACGGCGCGCTGGCTGACTTCGGCGGCGCGCGCCGGCGCGGCGACGACCACGGCGGCCACGGCCAGTGCGGCCAGGGGACGGAAGGGGAAGGAGAAGGCCATTTGCAAAGATGCTCCTGCAGGCATGCACGGGGATGGCTCGCACCTTAATTGATAACGGTTCTTGTTTCAATAGGTGCAGCCCGATGCCGCCGCCCCTGCCGTCAGGGCGTAGTCAGGCGCTCCAGCTCGGTCAGCCAGGCCAGCGCGGCCTGCCGATCGCCGCCGCACATTTCCGCGCTCGGTTGCAGCCCACCGCAACAGGACGGCCGCTGCGGCAGGCCGAACAATGCGCAGCGCAGATCGTCCAGCAGGTGGATGCAGCGCACGCCGGCCGGCTTGCCGCCGGGCATGCCCGGCATGACCGAAATCGATGGTGCAATGCAACAGGCGCCGCATCCCGGTCGGCATTCCATGATCATGGTTTCCTTGTGGGCAAGGTCACGATTGTCCCATGGCCGGCGCACGCACGCGCGGTTCGCCCGGCCGTCCGGCGGCCGTTTCCCGCGAACTGCGGGCCAACCGCCGCACGGCGCTTTGCGCCGGTCGTGTGAGCCG
This sequence comes from Chitiniphilus shinanonensis DSM 23277, assembly GCF_000374805.1. Lineage (GTDB taxonomy): Bacteria > Pseudomonadota > Gammaproteobacteria > Burkholderiales > Chitinibacteraceae > Chitiniphilus > Chitiniphilus shinanonensis. Next base: position 102,564 of record NZ_KB895344.1, on the reverse strand, counting down.
CCTGCGCGGTACGCAGCGGCGGCGGCTTGTAGTAAGCTCCACGGTTACAACAAGGAGCACCCCATCCGCTTGCATCCGTCATTGTGCTTTGCGCAATGGCGACAACGGAGCGGTCGCTACCAAAGCGCGCATCGCACTGCGATACGCCGACAAAAGGCGGGGTAACATACGCCCCGCTTCGGAGGAGTCCCAATGAGCTTGATCTTCACCGCCCTGACGGTGCTGCTGCTGCTCGTGCATCTGGCCGCACTCGGCCAGCTGGGCGGCGAGCGCTGGTCGGATCGTCATCTGGTACGCGGCGCGCTGGTCTTCACGCTGGTGCTGTGCTGCTTCTTCGTCGAGCACCTGTTCGGGCTCGGCTCGCTGCGCTGGCTATGGCCGTTCACGCTGGCCGGCTCGCTGTTCGTGCTCCGGCGCAAGATCGCCGACGAAGCATTCTGGCGCGGCGAACTGCCCTTCCTGCTGCCCTTCGCCTGGGCCTTCGTCTGGCGCTTCCTCTTTCCCAATCTCGACGTCACGGCCGAGCACCTCACCGACCTGTACTTCGTGCGCAACTACATGGACGGCGCGACGCTGCCGCCGCCCGACCAGTGGCTGCCGGGCTTCCGCTTCGACGTGTACTACGCGCTGATGCACTACGCGGCGGCGCTGATCGGGCGGCTGTTCCACCTCAGCGCCGGCTGGAGCATGAACCTGGGCTTCTGCGTGCTGATCGGCCTGCTGGGCAGCCTGGTGTGGTCGATGGCGTCGCGCTGGGTGGCCAGCACCGGCTGGCGCAGCCTGATCGTCGCCGCCACCGTGGCCGGCGGCAACGGGCTGGCGCCGCTGCTGCTGGTGCTGTTCAAGGGCCCGTTCGTGGTCGGCACCGCCGTCACGCGGCTGTGGGCCAATACCCGCTTCACCGGCGTGTTCGACCAGAACATCAATGTCGAGTGGGGCCGCCGCCTGTTCGGCAGCGTGTCGCCCGATCTGCTGCAACAGCCGTGGGGGCCGCGCGACCTGCCGCTGGAGAACATCGGCTACTTCATCTACCTGGGCGACTACCATCCACCGCTGGCCGGCTTCCTGCTGCTGTTCCTGGCGCTGGCGATCATCGCCCGCCTGGAAACCGGCGCCCCGCCGCAGAACCGCGAGGATGCCCATGGCGAGCACAACGCCTGCGGCAAGCTGCTGCTGTTGCTGGGTGCCAGCGTGCCGGCCGCCATCGCGCTCAACAGCTGGGTGTTCCCGCTGCAAGGGCTGCTGGTGCTGGGCTGGGCCGGCTGGCGGCTGACCCAGGGAAAGCCGGCGCAGTTCGGCTGGCTGATCGGCGGCGGCCTGATCGGGCTGGCGCTGCTCTATCCCTTCATGTCCCACTTCGCGCTCACTTCGCTGGCCGTGCCGCTGCGCCCGGTGCCAAGCATCGACCACACCCCACTGGCGCAATGGGTGGCGATCTGGTGGCCGATCCTGTGGCTGATGCTGCTGTGCTGGATCCGCCGCTTCGGCGAGGACACGCCGTCGGCGCGCCTGGGCGCCTGGGCCGCGCTCGGCGTGCTGTTGCTGCTGGTGATCAGCGAAACCGTCTACATGGACGACCCCAGCGGCGATCGCTACAACCGCTTCAATACCGTGCTCAAGTGGTGGTCGTGGCTGTTCCCCGGCGCGCTGGCGCTGCTGGCCACGCTGCTGATCTCCGCCGAGCGCCGCGCCTGGCGCTGGCTGGCGGCGGTGCCGCTGATCGGCGTGCTGTGCTATACGCTGCCGCAATTGCAGTACCTGGTGCAGCAACCCAAGCCGCACGCCGGCAAGCTGGGTGGCGAGGCGTGGCTGACCAGCGATCCGGTCAATCGCCGCATCCTCGAATACCTGCGCGTTGCGCCGCGCGGCCTGGTGGTGGAAGGCATCGACGGCGGCGCCTACATGGCGACCTCGGCGTTCGCGCTGCATGCGGCGCAGCCGGCGTTCAACGGCTGGCCCAGCCACGTCGCGCAATGGCACGGCGAGCCGCAGCACATCCTGATCGACGCCGAGACGGTGCGGCGCATCTATCGCGGCGAGCTGCCCAACGCGGCGGAGTGGCTGATGGCGCGCGGCGCGCGCTACGTAGTGTGGAGCCGCTTCGAGCAGAACCGTAATCAGGGGGCTTTCGCCCAATTGCAACAACAACTGGCGCCCAGCTACGTGTGGCGCCCGCTCAGCGACGCCGACGGCGTGGCCTACGGCGTGTGGGAACGCCGTTGACGCACCAGGGAAGACAACGACCATGCAAATGATTTTCCTGCTCGGCAGCCTGCTGCTGCTCTGGCTGCACCTGGCCGGGACCACCCTGGTGCTGGGGCGCTGGCTGCCCTACCCCATCGCCCGTGCCGCCGGCGTGCTGCTGGTGACGCTGGTGCTCTGTGCCATCGAACACGCGTTCGGCCTGGGACGGCTGTCGTGGCTGTGGCCGTTCACCACCGCCGGCATGCTGTTCGTGCTCTACCTGTTCCGCGCCGAGGCGCGCTCCGAGGCGTTCCGCAATGCCGAGAAGGTGCTGGTGGTGTGCTTCGCCGTGGCCTTCGCCTGGAAGTTCATGCTGCCCAACATCTTGCCCAACATGGGCGAGCGGGCGGCCGACCTCTACTTCATGCTGAACTACTATCCGGGCGAGCAGCTGCCGCCGCTGGATACCTGGTACCCGCCGTACCGCTTCGACTTCTACTACGCCTTCCAGCACTACGGCGCCGCGCTGATGGGCCGGCTGTTCGGCTGGAACCCCGGCGTGGCCTACAACATCGCGTTCGCGTTGCTGATGGGCCTGTCGCTGACGCTGATGTGGTACTTCAGCGGCCGCTTCCTGGCGCAGCGCTGGGCGCGCTGGCTGCTGGTCATCACCATCGGCCTGGGCGGTACCGGCATCACCCCGCTGATCCACTTCGTGGTCGGCCAACCGGCCAACCAGCCGGTGGAATGGGCCGCCACCGAATACATGTGGGGCAGCGCGCGCTTCATCGGCAACTTCGAAACCAAGGTGAACACCAACTTCGGCCGTGCGTTGTTTCCCAAGCTGAAGCCCGAGGACAAGCCGCGCCCCGACTTCGAGCCGAACGATCTGCCGATGGAGAACTTCGGCTACCAGTTCTTCCTGGGCGACTATCACCCGCCGCTGGGCAGCTTCTTCCTGCTGTTCCTGGGCCTGTCGCTACTGGCGTGGGTGGAGACGCCGGCCTCCGGCAGCTTCCCGGTGCGGCGGCGGCTGGCGCAGGGGCTGTTCGCGCTGACCGTGCCGGTGATGCTGATCACCAATACCTGGATCTTCCCGCTGGCGCTGCTGATGCTGCTCACCTGGGTCTGCTGGCGCGAATGGCGCAAGGAGCCGCCCGACTGGGGTGCGGTGATCGGCGGCGGTCTGCTCGGCGCGCTGCTGGTCTATCCCTATCTGGCCGGCCTGGCGGCGCAGGCGATCAACACCCCGATCAAGCTGGTGCCCTGGGTGGATCACACCCCGGCGCTGCGCTACGTGATCTTCTGGTGGCCGATGCTGGCGCTGATGGGCCTGTCGCTGGTGGACAAGCGCCACCGCCCGCTGGCGCTGTGCTTCTTCGTCGCCTTCACCGCCATGCTGGTGGTGTCCGAGATGGTGTTCGTCGACGATCCCAGCGGCGGCAAGTACGACCGCACCAACACCACCATGAAGTGGTGGGGCTGGATCTACAGCGGCGGCCTGCTGGTCTGCGGCGCGCTCGCGCTCGCCAGCGCGCAGCGCTGGGTGCGCGCCGCCGCCGCGGTGACGCTGATCCTGACCTCGTTCTATGCCTTCGACGTGGCGCGCTACTGGTGGTATGTGCCCAAGACCGACGCCGGCAAGCTCGACGGCCGGGCGTGGTTCATGCAGGACAAGGTCAACCGCGACATGGTGAACTACCTGTCCAACGCGCCGCGCGGCATCGTGCTCGAAACCTGGCAGGGCGACGCCTACGCCTATACCAACCAGACACTGATCGCGATGTTCTCGCAGCAGATCTCGATGCAGGGCTGGACCAACCACGTCAGCCTCTGGCACGGCGCGCCGCAACAGGTGTGGAACGAGTCGGGGATGATCAAGACCTTCTACCGCGGCGAGCTGCCCGACAGCGCCAACTGGCTGCAACGCCACCGCGTCGATTACGTCACCTGGCTGCCGGTGGATTCCGCCGCCGCGCCGCAGGCCTGGGCCACCATCAACCAGGCCATCGGTGGCTACTACTACTGGAAGCCTTTCAGCGACAACCCGCCGGCCGGGTTGTGGATCCGTCGGGAGATGAAGCCATGACCGCCCTGCTCTCGGTCGTCGTGCCTTGTTACAACGAAGAAGAGGTGATCGGCGAAACCATGAAGCGCCTCAAGGCCTTCTGCGCCGAACTGTCCGACCTGGACGTGGAACTGATCTTCATCGACGACGGCAGCCGCGACCGCACCCGCCAGTTGCTGCGCAGCTTCGCCGCCGAGGATGAGCGCATCCGCGTGATCGGCTTCGCCCGCAACTTCGGCCACCAGATCGCCGTCACCGCCGGCATCGATGCCGCGCGCGGCGACGCGGTGGTGCTGATCGACGCCGATCTGCAGGACCCGCCCGAAGTGGTGCACCAGATGGTCGCCAAGTGGCGCGAAGGCTACGACGTGGTCTACGGCACCCGCACCGAGCGCCCCGGCGAATCGGCGTTCAAGCTGGCCACCGCGCGCAGCTTCTACCGGCTGCTGAACAAGCTGTCCGACGTGCCGATCCCGCTCGACACCGGCGACTTCCGCCTGATGAGCCGCCACGTGGTCGACACGCTGCGCGCCATGCCCGAACGCGACCGCTTCGTGCGCGGCATGGTGAGCTGGGTAGGCTTCAAGCAGACCGCCCTGCCCTACAAGCGCGCCGAGCGTTTTGCCGGCGAGAGCAAGTATCCGCTGCGCAAGATGCTGCGCTTCGCCACCGACGGCATCCTGTCGTTCTCGACCAAGCCGTTGCAGATGTCGATCGGCCTGGGGCTGTCGGCCGCCTCGCTGGCGCTGGTGGGCATCCTGTATGCCGTGGCGATGCGGTTGTTCACCAACGAGTGGGTGGAAGGCTGGACCGCGCTGATGATCGCGGTGCTGTTCCTCGGCGGGGTGCAGCTGATCTGCGTCGGCATCCTCGGCGAGTACATCGGCCGCATCTACAACGAGGTCAAGCATCGCCCGCTGTACGTGGTGCAGGAATACCTGGGCTACGGCGAGCATGCGCCCGCGCTGTCGCGCAGCCCGGTGGTGGACCGCAAGTGAAACCCAAGCAAGCCGCCCGCCTCGGCCTGGGCATCCTGCTGGCGCTGTTCTTCCTGTGGCTGATCGCCCGCCAGATCGACCCGGCCGCGCTGGCCCAGGCCTTCGCCGGTACGCGCGGCGGCTGGGTGGCGGCGGGGCTGGCGTTGTTCTGCGTCGGCTATGCCTGTCGCATCGCGCGCTGGCGGGTGATGCTGGCACGCGACAACCCGGCGCTGCGCTGGATCGACTGTGCCGGCCCGCTGCTGGCCAGCTTCGCCGCCAACAACGTGCTGCCGTTCCGCGCCGGCGACGTGCTGCGCGCCTTCGCCTTCAACGCGCGGCTGGGCACCAGTGCCGGCACGGTGCTGGCGACGCTGTTCGTCGAACGCCTGCTCGACCTGCTGATGGTGCTGGTGCTGCTGGGCGCGGCGCTGGCGGTGTTCGGCCTGGACGCCAGCCGCTTCGCCGGGCTGGGCAGCGCGGCGCTGATCGCGGTGGCGCTGGCGATCCTGGTGGTGCTGTTGTTCCCGCGCCTGTTCGCCCCGCCGGCACGGCTGGCGGGCAGGCTGGCCGGGCGCGTGTCGCCGGCGCTGGGCGCCCGGCTCGCCGCCGAGATCGAGCGCGGCCTGGGCACGCTGCAACACCTGGCCGGCGGCGGCACCATGCTGCGGCTGGTCGGCTGGTCGCTGGCCGCGTGGCTGGCCGAGGGCACGGTGTTCTGGATGGCGGCGCTGGCGCTGCCGGAACTGATCGCCCCCGCCGCCGGCTGGCTGGCCCTGCCGGTGGGCACGCTGGCGACGCTGATCCCCAGCACGCCCGGCTATGTCGGCACCTTCGATTACTTCACCGTGCGCGCCATGACCGCGCTCGGCAATGGCCAGGCGGCCGCGACCGCCTACGCCTTCCTGGTCCACGCCCTGCTGTGGCTGCCGCCCACCGTGGCCGGCGGCTGCTACTTCCTGGCCTCCCACACCCGTCTTCCAAGAGAAAAGCTGTCATGAGCAACACCCACGCCACCCGCGTCGCCGTCGTCGGCGGCGGCTTCACCGGCCTGTCGGCCGCCTACGAACTGGCCAAGCAGGGCATCGCCGTCACGGTACTGGAAGCCGAAACGGAACTGGGCGGCCTGGCCGCCGCCTTCGAGGTCGGCGGCGAGAAGCTCGATCGCTTCTACCACCACTGGTTCACCAACGACGTCGAGGTGATGAAGCTGATCGACGAGCTGGGCCTGAACGAGCGCGTGGCGATCAACCCGACCAACACCGGCGTGTACTACGCCAACAACTTCTTCAAGCTCTCCACCCCGCTGGACCTGCTGAAGTTCACGCCGCTGTCGTTCGTCGACCGCATCCGCCTGGGCCTCCTGACGCTGCGCGCGCGCGGCGTGGACGACTGGATGGCGCTGGAGGACAAGACCGCCGCCGAATGGCTGAAGGAGCTGGGCGGCGAGCGGGTGTACCAGGTGATGTGGGAACCGCTGCTCAAGGGCAAGTTCGGCCCGGTGGCCGAGCAGGTGTCGGCGGTGTGGTTCTGGAACAAGCTCAAGCTGCGCGGCGGCAGCCGCGGCAAGGGCGGCGAGGAACGCCTGGCCTACTTCAAGGGCGGCTTCGTGGCGCTGGCCGAGGCGCTGGCCACGCGCATCCGCGAACTGGGCGGGCGCATCGAGACCGGCGCGCCGGTCGCGGCGATCCGTCCCGAAGGCAACGTCTGGCAGCTCGACACCCCCAATGGCACCGTCAGCGCCGACCACGTGATCGCCACCACCGCGCTGCCGCTGGTGGCCGACATGGTGCGCGGCTGGGCGCCGGCCGACTACGTGGCCAGGCTGGAACGCATCCACTACCTGGCCAACGTCTGCCTGGTGATGGAACTCGACCGCCCGCTGTCCGAGACCTACTGGCTCAACGTCAACGACCCGAGCTTCCCCTTCGTCGGGGTGATCGAGCACACCAACTTCGAATCGCCCGCCACCTACGGCGGCCGCCGCATCGTCTACCTGTCCAAGTACCTGCCGCACACCGATGCGCTGTACCAGATGGACGCCGACCAGTTCCTCGACTACGCGCTGCCGTTCCTGCAGAAGATGTTCCCCAAGCTGGAGCGCGGCTGGATCCAGCGTCATCACGTGTGGAAGGCGCGCTGGTCGCAGCCGGTGGTGGAAAAGCACTACAGCACGCTGATCCCGCCGGCCGCCGGTCCGCAGCCAGGCTTCCACCTGGCGTCGATGGCGCAGATCTACCCCGAGGATCGCGGCACCAACTACGCGGTGCGCGAAGGTCGCAAGATCGGCCGCGAACTGGCCGCGCAGTTGGGCTGAAAGCTTGAACAGGCGCTGAAATGAAACAACTGGTCCGCTTCACCCTGGTCGGCGCCACCGGCACCGCCGCGCACTTCGCGGTGCTGTGGCTGCTGGTGCGGCTGGGCATGCCGGTGGTGGGCGCGTCCACCGTGGGCATGATCGCGGGCGCGCTGGTCAACTACCTGCTGAACCGGGCCTACACCTTCGAGAGCCGCCAGGCCCACCGCGTCACCGCGCCGCGCTACTACGCGCTGGTGCTGGGCCTGTGGGGACTGAACGCGCTGCTGATGGCGCTGATGGTCGATGCCTGGCGCTGGCACTACCTGCTGGCGCAGGCCATCTCCACCGTCGTCTGCTTCGTCGCCCACTACCTGGGCAGCCGGGCCTGGGTGTTCCGCCACGCCGCCCCCGCGCCGGGCGGCGGCCAGGGATAGGCACGCGGCGCAGTTCACCGAGAGACTTCACAATGGACAACACCGACCTGCCCACCAGCCCCGCCGACCGGCCCCTGCTGTCGGTGGTGGTGCCCGCCTACAACGAGGAGGCCGTGCTGGCCGCCTTCCACCAGCGCCTGACCGCCGTGTTCGACGCGCTGGCCGATTACCGCAGCGAAGTGATCTACGTGAACGACGGCAGTCGCGATGCCACGCAACGCATCATCGACGAGCTGTGCGCCGGCGACGAGCGCGCCGCGTCGGTGGATCTGTCGCGCAACTTCGGCAAGGAGATCGCCATGACCGCGGGGCTGGACCACGCGCGCGGCGACTGGATCGTGATGATCGACGCCGACCTGCAGGATCCGCCCGAACTGATCCCCGCGATGCTGGCCAAGGCGGCCGAGGGCTTCGATACCGTGTTTGCGCGCCGCACCCACCGCGACGGCGAGAGCGCGCTGAAGAAAGCCACCGCCGCCGCCTTCTACCGGGTGATGGATCAGTTGTCCGGCAAGGTGAAGATCCCGCGCGACACCGGCGACTTCCGCCTGATGAGCCGGCGCGCGGTCGATGCGCTGCTCGAACTGCGCGAGCAGCACCGCTTCATGAAGGGCCTGTTCGCCTGGGTGGGCTTTCCGTCGGTGGCGCTGGATTACCGCCGCGACCCGCGCGCGGCCGGCGACACCAAGTTCAATTACTGGAAGCTGTGGAACTTCGCGCTGGAGGGCATCACTTCCTTTACCATCGGCCCGCTGAAGATCGCCACCTACATGGGCCTGATCACCGCCGCGCTGGCCTTCCTGGACGGGTTGTGGATCATCGGCAAGACGCTGTTCCTGGGCGAGGTGGTGCGCGGCTATCCCACACTGATGGTGACCATGCTGTTCCTCGGCGGCGTGCAGTTGTTCTTTATCGGGGTGATCGGCGAATACCTGGGCCGCATCTTCGACGAGACCAAGGGACGTCCCCTCTATTTCGCGCAGGGCTGGAAACCCGCGCGGATACACCAGAACCGCTCGTCAGAAGCGGCCCTGACCTCTCGAAAGGAAACGACCGATGAACTCCCTCGCCCAGTGGTGGAGGGCCCTGCCTAACGGGCCCGACCCCGAAACCTGGCCACACCGGCCCGCCTCGCTCCGACAGACCCTGGCCTTCCGGCCGCTCTGGACCGGGCTGGGCTGCGCGCTGGCGCTGTTCTTCAGCCAGGTCTTCTGGCTGCTGCACCGCCTGAGCCCCAACTCGGACAGCGTGTTCCGGGGCTACGACTACTTCACGCTGCCGCGTTGCGGCCTGGCGATCCGCCACGGTACCGACGTCTTCACCAGCGCCGAGACCTACACCCACTACGGCCCGTGGGCCACCAACTGGGTCACCCACCCCAACCTGTGCGTCTTCCCCGGCGTACCGCTGTCCTACCTGCCTCCCTTCGCCGGTTACTGGTTGTTCAACCTGTTCAACCTGGCGCTGCATCTGTTCATCCTGGTCCACTTCGCACGACGTGCCGCGGGCGACGCCGGCACCTTCCACGGCGGCCAGTGGCGCGACCACCTGATGTTCGGCCTGCTCGGCTTCTTCTTTCCGATGTACGTGCTCTACCACCAGGGGCAGTACCACAGCCTGGCGGTGCTGGCGCTGATGCTGGTGTTCCTCCAACCGCGCAACCCCGCGCTGGGCTTCATCGTCAGCGCCTTCGGCAAGCCACTGCTGGGACCGGCCGGGCTGGTGCTGCTGGTGCGCGGCATGTGGAAGACCATCGTGCTGATCGTGCTGGCGCTGTTGATCGGCTACCTGCCGTGGTTCTTCCTCAACTACTCGCTCGAGCAGGGCATCCACCTGGGGCGCAATACTTCGCTGGCGCCGTTCTTCGACATCGGCAGCCACTACCTGAAGTACAACGTGCCGCGCTGGAACCAGGAGCAATCGATGGCCTCGTTCCTCGGCGAATGGATGTCGCCCGATGCCCAGCTCTACCTGCGCTACCTGTTCGGTCTGATCGTCACCCTGATCGGCGCCGTCGTGCTGCGCCGCAAGCCGCTGGAACTGGCGGTGTCGCTGGTGACGCTATGGTTCTTCCTGGTGTACGCCCGCGGCCACGACTACCACGCCACGCTGCTGATCCCGGTGCTGGCCTACCTGTGGTGCCAGCGTCCGCAGTGGTATCGCACCCGCTTCATGCTGCTGATCGCCGCCATGTATGCGCTGCCGACCAGCTACGCGTTGTTCCGCACCGTGCTGGGCTTCACCGGCGAGGTCAGCGGCGAGGCGATGCTCGCCAGCTCGCCGTTGCTCTACTACTGCTTCGTGGCGCAAAAGCCGGTGGCGACGCTGCTGCTGACCGGCAACATCCTGTGGCAGGAGTGGCTGAAAGACAAAGCCGCCGAGATCGATCCCGACGGCCATGGCGAAACGGCGGTGCAGCAGGTCTGACCGGCTTGACGGCGCCTATTTGAACAGCTTGCCCAACGCGCCCAGCCCCAGGCTGAGCGCGTCCCCGCCGCCTTCCGCGGGCAATTGGCCATTGGGGGTGAGCTTGTCGACCACTTGCGGCAGCAGCTCCGCCAGGTGCCCGGCGGCCGCCTGCGGATCGATGCCGACCTTGTCCGCCAGTTGGCGCACCACATCGCTGCCCAACACCGACTGGATCTGCTCGGGCGAGATCGGCAGATTGCCGCCGGTGCCCACCCACGATTGCGCCACCTCGGCCAGGCCGCCGTTCTGAAAGCGCTCGACAAGGCCGGCCACGCCGCCTTCGCGCTGTAACAGATCGGTGGCCAGGCTGGCCACGTTCGAACCTCCACCACCCCCGAACAAACCACTCAGTTGTTCCAACATCTGCGTTCTCCTGATTGGGGCCCCACCGTGCCGGGGCGTAACATCGAACCCATCCCGCGAGGGACAACCCACTATAAAAGCCTGCCCAACGCGCATTCGGCCAACCTCGGCAATTCCCGTATGAACGGATGGGCAGCCCAGGAGTGCACCAACCATGACCTTCACCTCCGACCTGCTGTACCAGGACGCCATGATCGACGGCCGCTGGCACGCCACCGCGGCGCGCTTCGCCGTCCACGACCCGGCCACCGGCGAAATACTGGCCCGGGTGGCCCGTTGCGGTCGCGACGAAACCCGCGCCGCCATCGCCGCGGCCGAAGCCGCGCTGCCCAACTGGCGCGCCACGCCCGCCAAATCGCGCGCCGCCGTGCTGCGGCGCTGGTACGAACTGCTGATGGCGCGGCGCGACGACATCGCCACCTTGCTGACCCGCGAGCAAGGCAAGCCGCTGGCGGAAAGCCAGGGCGAGGTGGCCTACGCCGCCAGCTTCATCGAGTGGTTCGCCGAGGAGGCGCGCCGCATCGCCGGCGATGTGCTGGAACACCCGCAGGCCGACCGGCGCATCCTGGTGCTGAAACAGCCGGTGGGCGTCTGCGCCGCGATCACGCCGTGGAACTTCCCGGCGGCGATGATCGCCCGCAAGGCCGGCGCGGCGCTGGCCGCCGGCTGCACCATGGTGGTCAAGCCGGCCAGCCAGACCCCGCTGACCGCGCTGGCGATGGCCGCGCTCGCCGTCGAGGCCGGGCTGCCCGCCGGGGTGTTCAACGTGGTGCCCGGCCCGGCCGGCGAAGTGGGTGCCGAGCTGGCGGAAAACCCGGCGGTGCGCAAGCTGTCGTTCACCGGCTCCACCGAAACCGGTCGCAAGCTGATGGCGCAGTGCGCGCCGACGTTGAAGAAGCTGTCGCTGGAACTGGGCGGCAACGCACCGTTCATCGTGTTCGACGATGCCGATGTCGACGCCGCGGTGGAAGGCGCCCTTGCGGCCAAGTACCGCAACAGCGGGCAGACCTGTGTCTGCGCCAACCGCTTCTATGTGCAGGCGGCGGTCCACGACCGATTCGCGGCGCGGCTGGCCGAGCGCGCGGCGCAGTTGAAGGTCGGCAACGGGTTGGACGCGGGCGTGGAGCAGGGGCCGCTGATCGACGCCGACGCGCTGGCCAAGGTGGAACGCCACGTCGCCGACGCCCTGGCGCGCGGCGCGCGCCTGCTGACCGGCGGCGAGCGGCGCGGCGGTACCTGGTACGCGCCGACGGTGCTGGCGGACGTGCCGAGCGATGCGCTGGTCACCCGCGAGGAAACCTTCGGCCCGGTGTCGGCGCTGGTGAAGTTCGATACCGAAGAACAGGCGATCGCACTGGCCAACGCCAGCGAGTTCGGCCTGGCCGCCTATTTCTACGGCCGCGACCTGAGCCGGGTGTTCCGCGTAGCGGAAGCGCTGGAGTACGGCATGGTGGGCATCAACACCGGCCTGTTCAGCAACGAGGTCGGGCCGTTCGGCGGGATGAAGCAAAGCGGCTTCGGCCGCGAAGGCTCGCGCTACGGCCTGGCCGAGTACCTGGAACTGAAATACCTGTGCCTGGGCATCTAGGACGAGCGGCGTCGACACGCCATTCATGAAAAAGGGCTGCCGGAGCAGCCCTTTTTTGAGCGGCCAACAAAACCCAACGAAGCGCTCCTGGCAAGGAACGCGACACAGCCGGGAGGGTTTTGTTAGCCGCGCTTATAGCGTCAGACCGACCAGTCGACGATGCCGGTCCAGGCCGTCAACAGCACGATCACCCCGAAGGCGATGCGGTACCACGCGAAGGGAATGAAGGTGTGGCTGGACACGTAGCGGATCAGCGCGCGGATCGCCAGGAAGGCGAAGATGAACGAGGCGATGAAGCCCACCGCGAACACGCCGGCGTCGCCCGCGTCGAGCGCATCGCGGTGCTTGTACAGGCTGTACAGCGACGCCGCGCCCAGGGTGGGAATGCCGAGGAAGAACGAGAACTCGGTGGCCGCCTTGCGCGACAGGCCGAAGAACAGGCCACCGATGATGGTCGCGCCCGAGCGGCTGGTGCCGGGGATCAATGCCAGGCACTGGCACAGGCCGACCTTGAGCGCATCCTTCAGGCTGAGGTCGTCCACCGTCTCCACCGTGACCGTGTGCTGGCGCTTTTCCGCCCACAGGATCACCAGGCCGCCGACGATGAAGGCGATCGCCACCGGCACCGGGTTGAACAGCACCGCCTTGATCTGTTCGTTGAACAGCTTGCCCAGGATGGCGGCGGGCACGAAGGCGATCAGCACCGCCAGCAGCAGGTTGCGTTCGGAACCGGGCTTGCCGGCACCGACCAGGGTGTGGCCGATCTTGGCGCGGTATTCCCACACCACGGCCAGCATCGCGCCAAGCTGGATGAAGATCTCGTAAACGTCGCGCTTGTCCTTGGACAGGAAGTTCAGCAGGTCGCCGGCCAGGATCAGGTGGCCGGTGCTGGAGATGGGCAGGAACTCGGTCACCCCCTCCACGAAGCCCATGATCAACGATTTCAACAACAGCAGAAGGTCCATAAGGAAGCGCCAGGAAAGTCGTCAGGAGGGCGCATTATAACGACCAAAATCGCGGCGCCATGCGATAGCGACGGGGCGGAGGAGCCAGCGGGAGCACGGTAAATTTTCACGGTGAGGCTGGGAACTCGACGTGCCGACCCCACTCTTATCCCGTGTGCGATTCATCGTCGCTTCCCCCGAGCGACGCGCGCATTTTGCTCATCTCCTCCCTGATTGCCGGGCTCCCATCGAGCCCGGCATTTTTTTGTCCGCCCGCCCGGAGAAGCAATTCAACCATCGGTACATTCCGATCCTGACGGATGCACCCGGTTGCCGCCGGCTTCAGCGCGACCGATGACGCTTGGCAAGCCTCAATACGGCGTCGCGCAACGGTCCGCGATCCAGCCTTTCGGCAAGCTGCCCGAATGCTTCAACCGCAGCAGGGGGAATGCTTAAGTCCTTGGTGCGCCTCGCTTTTTGGCGTTGTAACTCAACTTGCACGCGGGGTCGGATTGCGGTAGCGTGCCAGCCAGCCTGACACACGGCCTCTACGATGGCTTCGCCCGAGAGTTTCAGCCTCGCCGCCGCCGCCGAGGAGGTCACGCCCACTTGAAGCACCCCGTTTTCCAGCGCCACGGCAATGCAGGTTGCGGCCAGCGCGGGCGGCAAGGCGCCGCGCACCGTCGCAAGCAGACGATTGAGTTCGTCCACCTGCGCCACCAGTCGCGACAATTGCCGATTCTGGCCGACAAACCTTGGTTTCGAGGAACGGGCTGACATCAAGAAGAAGGCACGAGAGGGGGAGTTCGATGAATATTATTCTGGTTTCAAACCGGTTCTCCAGCGCATTGCATCTGGGACCGTATTCCCTGGCGGCCGTCGGTCTGCTGATCGCCGTGGGTGCCGGCACGCTGGGTGTCGGCGCCGGAATGCTGCTGCATCAGGGCGAGGCGCCGCGGCTGTTCCGCCTCAGCCAGCCGCCCAAGAGCGCCGACCTCGACGTGCTGGCGATCAAGCTGGGCGAGTTGCAGGCCAAGCTGATCCGCCTGGACGGTCTGGCGCGGCAGGTCGGCCTGAAGACCGGCATCGACGTCAAACCCTTTCTTTCCAGCCAACCGGCACCGACGGGCGGTCTGGAAAAGCCGGATCGGGCACTCAGCTTCAACGATGTCTCGCACCTGTTGAACCAGTCCACCGACCAGGCCGACGCCTACCTCGACCACATGACGCTGGCGGAAACCATGCTGCTGCGTCCGCAAGGCTGGCAATTGCCGACGCGCGCCCCGCTGGCCACCGGCCTGCAATCCTCCAGTTTCGGCTGGCGCATCGATCCCTTCACCGCCCGGCAGAACTTCCACGAAGGCATCGACTTCGTCGGCCCGGTGGGCACCCCGATCCACGCCGCCGCCGCAGGCACCGTGGTCTACGCGGCCTACCACCCCCAGTATGGTAATATGATCGACCTCAGCCACGAGAACGGTTTGACCAGCCGTTACGCCCATGCCAGCCGCCTGCTGGTGTCGGTGGGCGACAAGGTCGCCGCCGGGCAGAAGATCGCCGAAGTGGGCAGTACCGGCCGCTCCACCGGGCCTCACCTGCACTTCGAAATCCGCTACAAGAACGTGGCCCAGAATCCGCTGCGCTTCATGAAGCCCGAGGCGGTAAGTCGGGAAACGGCGGTGGCGGCAAGCGACTAGCAGCCGATCTCATGCTGAGCGGCTCGTTCTGATCGACGAGCCCGCAGGGGGATGGAAATCCAGTGGGGACACCCCATCTGGAGACAACGTGCACATGCGGCGGAGGGTTATCCCTACCGCCGTTGTTCTAACTAAAAACACCGCCCGATAGCGGGAAGCTGGCAACGGACATGATTTCGACTCTGCTCAAGAAAGTATTCGGTAGCCGCAATGATCGCCTGCTCAAGCAATACGGCAGCATCGTCGCCAAGATCAACGCACTGGAAGCGCAGATCGAACCGTTGTCGGACGAGGCGCTGCAGGCCAAGACCGCCGAGTTCCGCGAGCGGGTCGCCAAGGGCGAAGCACTCGACGCCATCCTGCCCGAAGCCTTTGCCGTCTGCCGCGAAGGCGCCAAGCGCTCGCTGGGCATGCGCCACTTCGACGTCCAGTTGATCGGCGGCATCGCCCTGCACCAGGGCAAGATTTCCGAAATGCGCACCGGCGAAGGCAAGACGCTGGTCGCCACCCTGCCCGCCTACCTCAATGCCCTCTCCGGCAAGGGCGTGCACGTCATCACCGTCAACGACTACCTGGCCCAGCGCGACGCCAATACCATGGGCCGCCTGTTCAACTTCCTGGGCCTGTCCTGCGGCGTGAACCTCGGCCAGATGCCGCACGACGACAAGCAGGCCGCCTACGCCTGCGACATCACCTACGGCACCAACAACGAATTCGGCTTCGACTACCTGCGCGACAACATGGTGTTCACGCCGGGCGAGCGCGTGCAGCGCGAGCTGTCGTACGCCATCGTCGACGAAGTGGACTCGATCCTGATCGACGAGGCTCGTACCCCGCTGATCATCTCCGGCCCCGCCGAGGACAGCACCGATCTCTACGTGCGGATGAACATCATCCCGCCGCAGCTCGCCCGCCAGGAAACCGAGGAAGGCGAAGGCGACTACTGGGTGGACGAAAAGGCCAACTCGGTGCTGCTGTCCGAAGCCGGCCACGAGAAGGTCGAAACCATCCTCACCGAGATGGGCATGCTGGGCGAGGGCGAAAGCCTGTACGCCGCGCAGCACATCAGCCTGATGCACCATCTGTACGCGGCGCTGCGCGCCCACGCGCTGTACCAGCGCGACCAGCAATACGTGGTGTTGGACGGCGAAGTGGTGATCGTCGACGAATTCACCGGCCGCCTGATGTCCGGCCGCCGCTGGTCCGAGGGCCTGCACCAGGCGGTGGAAGCCAAGGAAGGCGTCGAGATCAAGCAGGAAAACCAGACCCTCGCCACCATCACCCTGCAGAACTACTTCCGCATGTACGGCAAGCTGGCCGGCATGACCGGTACGGCAGATACCGAAGCCTACGAATTCCAGCAGATCTACGGCCTGGAAACGGTGATCATCCCGACCAACCGCCCGATGATCCGCCAGGATCGCCAGGATCAGGTGTTCAAGACCACCGCCGAGAAGAACAACGCCATCATCGAGGACATCAAGGGCTGCGTTGAACGCGGCCAGCCGGTGCTGGTGGGTACCACCTCGATCGAGCAGTCCGAACAGCTGTCCGAACTGCTGAAGAAGGCCGGCGTGCCGCACAACGTGCTCAACGCCAAGCACCACGCCAAGGAAGCCGAGATCGTGGCGCAGGCTGGCCGTCCCGGCCAAGTCACCATCGCCACCAACATGGCCGGCCGCGGCACCGACATCGTGCTGGGCGGCAACATCGAACGCGATATCCGCGTGATCGAGCAGGACGAGGCGCTGGACGAAGTCAGCCGCCGCAGCCGCATCGACGCGCTGCGCAGCGACTGGAAGGTCGAGCACGAGAAGGTGGTGGCGGCCGGCGGCCTGCACATCATCGGCTCCGAACGCCACGAATCGCGCCGCATCGACAACCAGCTGCGCGGCCGTTCCGGCCGTCAGGGCGACCCCGGCTCCAGCCGCTTCTACCTCAGCCTGGAAGATCCGCTGCTGCGCATCTTCGCCGGCGAGCGCGTCGCCTTCGTCATGGACAAGCTGAAGATGCCCGAGGGCGAGCCCATCGAAGCCGGCATCGTCAGCCGCGCCATCGAATCGGCACAGCGCAAGGTGGAAGGCCGCAACTACGATATCCGCAAGCAACTGCTGGAATACGACGACGTCGCCAACGACCAGCGCCGCGCCATCTACACCCAGCGCAACGAGCTGCTGGAATCGGACAACGTGACCGATACCATCGCCGCGATGCGCAACGCGTTCTTCGACGACCTGTTCGAGCAGCACGTGCCGCCGGACGCCATGGAAGAACAATGGGATCTGCCGGGCCTGGAAAAGGCGCTATCCGAGTACGGCCTCAGCGCCCCGGTGGGCCAGTGGCTGAAGGATCAGCCCGATCTGTCGGACGAAGCCATCAAGGGTCGCATCCAGGCGCTGGCCACCGAGTTCTACGACGCCAAGGTGGCCGAGGCCGGCGAAGCCACCTTCCGCCAGTTCGAGCGCGCGGTGCTGCTGCAACACCTGGACCACAGCTGGCGCGAGCACCTGTCCGCGCTGGACCACCTGCGTCAGGGCATCCACCTGCGCGGCTACGCACAGAAGAACCCCAAGCAGGAATACAAGCGCGAGGCATTCGAGCTGTTCCAGAACCTGCTCGACAGCGTGAAGCGCGACGTGGTGCGCATCGTGATGAACGTCGAAGTGCGCTCGCAGGCCGACGTCGACGCCGTGGCCCCGACCGCCGTGCCCGAATCCGCGATGCAGTTCCAGCACGCCGACATCGAAGCACTGCTGGCCTCCGGCGACGAGGAACAGATCAAGGCCGCGATCCTGGCCGCGATGCAGGCACAAGGCGGACCGGGCGTGCAGTTCGCCGGCGTGGGCCGCAACGACCCGTGCCCGTGCGGTTCCGGCAAGAAGTTCAAGCACTGCCACGGCCAGCTCGCCTGACCACAGGCGCCCGGTTGACGCCAGCCGGGCGCTTCATTATCGTTGCGTTTCTTGGGCCGATAGCTCAGCTGGGAGAGCGCCGCGTTCGCAATGCGGAGGTCGGGAGTTCGATCCTCCTTCGGTCCACCAGATATCCCAAGCCGGCCTACACGGCTGGTGTGCAGTTGAACATAAAGCGGCCTGATGGCCGCTTTATGCTTTATTGGGCGTTTTGGCTCAAACGGCTGTGACGCCGCCATCCACAAACAGCTCGCCGCCAGCGACGAAGCTGCTTTCGTCCGAGGCCAGGAACAGCACCGCCTTGGCGACTTCTTCCGTCCCACCCAGCCGCGCCAATGGCGTCATCTGGGTCAGCGCCGCATTCGCGCCCGCATTGTCCTGCAGATACCGCTGCATGCCCGGAGTGAGGATGAAGCCGGGCGCCACCACGTTCACGCGGATGCCACGGTCTTTCAGGTCGGCGGTCCAGGTACGTGCGAGTGAGCGGATCGCGGCCTTGGTCGCGCTGTAGATCGACAGGCCCGGAATGCCTTTGCTGCCGGCCACCGAGCCGGGCAGGATCACCGCACCGCCGCGGGTCATCAGCGGCAGCGCCTTCTGCACGGTGAAGACCAAGCCCTTGACGTTGACGCCGAACACTCGGTCGAAGTGCGCCTCGTCGATCGCATCGAGCGCCAAGGACTCGGAAATCCCTGCATTGGCAAATACCACGTCGACCCGGCCGTGGTCGCGCCGGATGCGTTCGTACAATCGGTCAAGGTCGGCGAGGTTGGCAACATCGCCCCGTACGCCGACGACGCCGTTACCAATTTCCTTCACCGCTGCGTCCAGCGGTTCCTGCCGGCGCGCCGTCACGTAGACGTGCGCGCCCTCCGCCGCGAAGTGCCTGGCCGTCGCCAGCCCGATACCGTCGCTGCCGCCCGTCACCACCACCGACCTTGCTCTCGAATCGCTTTGCCATTTCCAGTGCCCTTTGTTCAAGTGGAGGATTGCTCCACTTATAATATGGAGCTACCCTCCGCTTTACAAGTGGAGACGAGAGAGACCAGTGGACGACTCATCCGCGCTGCGCGCCGACGCCCAACGCAACCGCGAGCGCATCCTCGCTGCGGCCGATGAGGTGTTCCTGGAACGAGGCGCCGGCGCTTCGCTGGAAGATGTAGCCAAGCGCGCGGGGGTCGGGATCGGAACGCTGTACCGGCGCTTTCCGACGCGCGAGGCGTTGTTGGCCGCCACCTACGATGCGCGGCTCTTGTCCTTTGCCGCGGCAAGCCGCGCGCGGGATGCCGAGCATGGCCCCGCCAGCGCCGTGCGTGCCTATCTCGAAGACCTGGTGACGAATACGAGCACCTATCGCGGCATCGCGACGTCGCTCGGAACGGTTTTGCAAAGCGGCACGCCCGGCTGCCACGCGACGGCCGAGGAAGGACAAAGGCTCCTTCGTCGTGCGCAGCAAGCCGGCGCGATTCGCGGCGATGTCACTTTCGACGATATCGTGTACGTCGCCACCGCGATTTCGCTTGCCGTCGAACAGAACGATTCATCGAAATCGCGGATCACTCATTTGGCGGACTTGTTCCTCAATGGCATCAGCGTGCCGCAGGCAAGAGATCCGGGCTAAGAGCCGTCGTCGCGAGCAGCACAGGCACCGATCACTTCCCCGTTACGATTCAAGAGCCAGCGCGATTTCCTCGATTCTGACGAAGCACCGGTCCGGGCCACGGCCCGCAAACACGTACACCTCCTCGCGAATCCCTGCCAGACGTTGCCGGGAGCCCTTTGATCAACCTGATTCATCGAACCTCGAGGACGAGCTTGCCTTGAATATGCCCACGGGCCGCCCGTTCGTGCGCCCTGCCGGCATCGGCAAGCGGATAGGTGCTGTCGATCACGACACGAATCGTCCCGTCGTCGAGTAAACGGCCAAGTTCCGCAAGCTGCGCACCATTCGAGCGCACCTGGGTTGCCGAGACAGTGACGCCCAGCCTCCTGGCCTCCTCCGCACTGGAAAAACCCAACGGGAACACAGGGAACAGGGCACCGCCCCGCCTGATCGTGCGCAGGAAACGATCCGTGGTCGGGCCGCCAACCGAATCGACGACAAGATCGATGTCGCGGACAACGTCCTCGGGAGCGGTCTTGGTGTAGTCGATGATCTCGTCCGCACCCAGCTCGCGCAGAAGCGTCTCGTGCTTGCCGGACGCAATGGCGATCACGCGCGCGCCCTTCAACTTGGCCACTTGCACCGCGAAATGCCCGACGCCCCCCGCAGCGCCGTTCACGAGAACCGTCCTGCCAACAAGCGGTACCGGCTCATGTCGGGTCGGTTGGAGCGGATTGGGCTCGTCGTGGCCCAGATCGACCAGGAACTGCCACGCGGTCAGCAAGGACATCGGCGCGGCGGCAGCATGCACGTGATCGATGCCAGCCGGCTTGAGCGCAACGTCCGACGCGGGCACGCTCACGTATTCCGCATACGCACGACTGCCTCCCGCAGCGCCGTCGGGGAACCGGGTCATCGCATACACTTCGTCCCCAACGGTGAAGGCCCCGACGTCATCGGCGACCGACGCCACCACACCCGAAATATCGGTCCCCAGGATCAGGGGAAAGGTCAACTGAGGCCGCCATGCTGGCGGCAGCATCTTGTAACCGTCGCGCAGGTACCAATCCGGCGGATTGATGCCTACGGCGTGAACCCGCACCAGTACTTCTCCGGGCTTCAGTTCCGGTATCGGCGCATCGTCGTAACGCAGCACCTCCGGGCCGCCGAACCTATCTTGTTGAATCGCCTTCATCGTGTTGGCCGTCATGAGTTTCTCCTTGAACGGAAATGCGTTATCGTTTATCGGAACACTGCTCCATATATATGGAGCAGTGTTCCGTTTGTCAAGGAGCCCTATGCGAGCCGATGCGAAGAAAAACTACGATCAACTACTGGCGACTGCCCGCGAGGTCTTTACCGAGCAAGGGGCCGATGCGTCCTTGCGCGATATCGCTCGCAGAGCCGAAGTCGGCCTGGGCACGCTGTACCGCCACTTTCCAACGCGCGAAGCTTTACTCGAAGCCTTGCTGCGCTCGAGCTTCGACGCGCTGGCGGCGAAAGCCCGGGAACTCGAATCGTCTGGCGCCTCCGACGAAGCCCTGGTGTCGTGGCTGCAGGAAACCATTGCGTTCACGCACGAACACCGGGGTGTCATCGCACCGATGATGGGCGCAATCGAGGATCCGGAATCCGCGCTTCATGCTTCGTGCGTCATGTTGCGTGCCGCAGGGGCTTCGCTTCTGGCCCGTGCGCAAGCGGATGGCAATGCTCGGGCCGACCTCGACGGCTCGGAACTGTTCGACCTCATTGCGGCGCTCGCCTGGCTTCGCGAGCAACCCTCACACGCACCACGCGCGGATCGGCTCTTCAGCGTGATTACCGATGCGGTCCTGGTGAATCGCGATGCTTAGGGCGAATCGACCTTCAAACGCGGGTGCGAAGGGCGAAGACCGGGATGCAGGGCAAGGCGTGCCGAGTGCCGCGGGGTCATCCCCGCAAGCGAGGTACAATGCGGCCATCCGGCCCACGGACCAACGCACCCCACGTTTGAATGTCGATTCGCCCTAGCAAACTGTCTCACGCCATCGCCGGTAGCTGGGAGCCGTACTCGCACCCCGCGGTCTACAACGTTTCCTCAGTGGATGAAGACCGTCGTATTGTGGCCGGGGTACCGCTTGGCGACCCCATCCCCTTCACGCGCCTCGTCAGCTGTCTGGAACCGCCGTATTTCCTGCTTTATGTACTCCACACACCTCGGGGCGAAGGCGATGCCGGTCGCTACCAGAGCCCAGCCGTATCCTCGGAGCAGTTCCACGAATTCATGAGCCGGTTCGGCAGCTATTTATCTTCGGACTCGCGATTCGACATCTGGGCACATTCCCCGGTCGAGCAAGCCACTGTGGTCTGGGATCGGCACAATCAGCTTTTTGCTTATGGCCCGCTTATCCGGCTTTCTTCAGAACTCGACGCCCTTGGATTTACTCCGGGGGAGGCAAGCATTCCGTTTCCGCATCAACATCACTACCGAGAGGAATTCGATGCCGACGCCAGGGCACTTCTGGAGAGTTTCGCCTGGGCCTATTCACCGCTACGCCCCGAGGATGCCCAATGACACGCGGTCCAGGGCCGAATGAAACGCCAGCATTCAACTCAACTGAACTAAAACAGCAATACCCTGCACAAGGCATGCGCTTGCAAATAGTCGCCACCAAAAACGAGTGCATGCTGTAGCCCTGAAATAGAGCACCGCAAAAATGCAGTTGGAGATCGCCAGGAGTGCAGCACTGGCCAGCCAAATGTACAGTGCAGTGACCGGCACCAATTCGATTTTTCCCGTCAAAAGCCGTTGAACGCATATTGCCGGGGATATCACCAGGCTGGGATACAGGCAGATGACCGTCCCCAGAATGGCAAGAGCAATAGGCCTTGAGTTGAATTGACTGGTTGCCATAATCGGCTTTTGGTGTTTGAGGTAGAAATTCGCAGAAGGCCAGGAGGCCAGGGTTTTCGTAATGCCAAATGGCCCCTTCTTCCGTTCACCCGCGCGGCAACCCTCAGGCCGGCGTCCCCAATACCACGCTGGATGCCTTGAAGATCACGCTGGCCTCCTTGCCGACGGCCAAGTCCAGCGCGGTGCTGCTTTCGTTGGTGACGATGGCTGCCACGGTAAAACCGCCGGGCAAGTCGAGGACCACTTCGGTGTTGACCGCGCCGGTCTGGATGCGCGATATCACGCCGGCCAGCCGGTTGCGCGCGGAGAAGCGCGCGCCTTCGTCGTCGGTGATGACGATGATGGACGATGCCTTGATCAGGGCGAAGGCCTCGGCGCCCACCTTGAGGCCCAGGTTTTCGGTGCTCTCGCGGGTCACGACGGCCACCAGCTTGTGGCCGCCGGCCACTTCCAGTTCTATCTCGTCATTCACCGCGCCGGTTTTGATCTGGCTGACCCTGCCGAGAAATTGATTGCGCGCGCTGGTTTTCATGCTGAGTCTCCGCAGTAACAGATAGTCTTCAGTGATGCCGTCGGCCTGCTGGCTCAGTTCCGCCAGGAAACGCAGGTGTTGGCGCTCGATCAACTTGAAGTTGTCGACCAGCCGCCTGCCCCGCTCGGTGAGCCGGGTGCCGCCTCCCCCCTTGCCGCCGGTGGTACGCAGCACCAACGGCTGGCCGGTCAGCTGGTTCATGGTGTCCACGGCATCCCACGCGGCCTTGTAGCTCATGCCGATGGCCTTGGCGGCCCGCGTGATCGAGCCGTGTTCCTCGATCCCGGCCAGCAGTTCGATGCGCTGGATGCCACCGAGGGTTTCGCCGCCGATGGTCAACCACACCGAGCCGCCAAACTGGATTCCTTCAGGGTCGGTACTCATGTCTGCCGATTGCCAAGGACGATTGAAGAGGAGCGCGCCCGGTACCCACTGCCCAGCGGGGCCGGTGGTCGTTGCCTGGGCAAAAGTGCTTCCAGCATAGATCGCGGGCCGGCTTCGGGGCTGCGGTCGCGGCATCGGCGTCATTCGAAGCGGAAGCGAAGTCAGGCCAAGGCATCGGCCAGCCCCGCCGCCACGCGGCCGTCCCGCAGATGCACCACCTGATCGCCGAATACCTCGACGTCCTCGCGGTCGTGGGTGATCAGCGCCAGCGGAATCCGCAGCGCCCGTTGCAGTTGATCCAGCTCTTTGCGCATCAGCTTGCGCAGCGAATGATCGAGCGCAGCGAACGGCTCGTCGAGCAACAGGGCGGTGGGGCGATTGATCAGCGCCCTGGCCAGCGCGGTGCGCTGGCGCTGTCCGCCCGACAGTTCGGTCGGGTACTGGTCCGCCACGTTGCGGATATGCAGCGTGTCCAGCCATTGGTCGATGTCCGCCCGGCTATGCCTCGCCTCCCGGTTGAACCAGCCGCGGTTGAGACCGAAGCCGATGTTCTCGCGCACGGTCAGATGGGGGAACAGCGCGTAATCCTGGAATACGTAGGCCACCTTGCGCTGGCGCGGCGCCAGGTTCAACCGGGTCTGCGAGTCGAAGAAGTCGGCGCCGTCCACACTGATGCGTCCGTCATCGGGCGTGATCAGGCCGGCGATCGCCTTCAGCGTAAGGCTCTTGCCCGCGCCGGAGGCGCCATAGATCACCACACGCTGCGAATCGGCCTGGAACGCCACGCTGAGGTCGAAACGCCGGCCGGCTGAGCGGAAGGTCTTGCTGATATCCACATGAAGTTGCACGCGTCACCTCTGGATGGGATTGGCGATCCGGCCGGGCAGCAGGTGCGCAGCCAGCAGCAGCACGGCGATGCATACCGATGAGATCAGCAGCACCAGGAACAGCGCCAGTTCGTCGTGCCCCGCCTGCACCGCCTCGTACACGGCGATGGACAGGGTCTGGGTCTTGCCCGGAATGCTGCCGGCCACCATCAGCGTCGCGCCGAATTCGCCCATGGCGCGGGCGAAGGCGAGCAAGGCCCCGGCGAGGATGCCGCGCCACGCCAGCGGCAGCGTCACCCGGCAGAACACGGCGATTTCGTGCTGGCCCAACACCCGCGCCGCGTCTTCCAGCTGCGGGTCCACCGATTCGAATGCCGCGCGCGCCGGCTTGAACACCAGCGGAAAGGCCACCACCGCCGCCGCGATCACCGCGCCCTGCCAGGAAAAGATCAGGTTGATGCCGAACTGCTCGCGCAGCCAGCCGCCCAGCCAGCCATGGCGGCCCAGCAGCACCAGCAGGTAGTAGCCCAGCACCGTCGGCGGCAGCACCATCGGCAAGGTCAGCAAGGTATCCAGCAGTTCCTTGCCGCGGAACGCGCGACGCGCCAGCAGCCAGGCGACGCCGATGCCGATGCCCAGCGCGAACAGCGTGGCCAGGCCCGCGACGCGCAGCGACAGCAGCAGCGGCACCCAGGCGGCGTCCAGGCTGGCCATCATGGGCGTCGTCTCCTGGCACGGCAGGCGCTCAAGGCTTCTGGAATCCGTATTGCTGCAGGATGTCCTGGCCGGCGGGCGACAGCACGAAGTCGATGAAGCGGCGGGCCTCCTGGCGCTGTCCGCCCCCGATGACGGGCGCGATGGGGTAGCTGATCGCCACGTCCAGCGGCACCCGGAAGGCGGTCTTCACCGCGTTCTTCATGATGGCGGCGTCGGTGCCGTACACGAAGCCGGCATCCACCTCGCCGCGGGCGACGTAATCGAGCGACTGCCGCACGTTCTGGGTATTGATCAGCTTGGGCTCGACAGCCGCCCACAGGCCCGCGCGTTCCAGCGCGAGCCTGGCATAGCGGCCCACCGGCACGCTGGCGGGGTTGCCGATGGCGATGCGCCGGACCCCGACGGCCTTCAGCGCCTGCAGGTCCGGCAACGCCAAGGCGCTGTCCGCCGGCACGATCAGCAACAGCGAGTTGCCGGCGAAATTGCGCGATTCTTTGGCGGCGACCAGCCCTTGCCGTTCGGCCTGCTGCATCGTCTCCTGGTCCGCCGACGCGAACACGTCCACCGGCGCGCCCTTGTCGATCTGCTGGAGCAACGCCCCCGACGCGCCGAAGTTGAGCTGCACCTTGGCGTCCGGGTAGCGGGCTTCATAGCGCTGGCCGATTTCCTTGAAGGCATCGGTCAGGCTGGCCGCGGCGGATACGGTGATCTCCGCTGCCAGCACGCTGCCGGCGCACAGCAGGCCCACTGCGGCGAAGGATGCGCGGGCGACGATCTGCTTGAACATGAAGGGCTCCTCTCCAGGTGCCCCCAGCGTAATATCGCGCCGTATATAACGCTATAGCCATTTAGGCGTAGTCATCCTGGAGGGGGTACAGCCTGGCGCCCCCGCTAGCCCACCAGCAGCGACTGCGCGCCGTCGATCCACACGGGGGTGCCGGTGATGTGCGCGGCGCGGGGCGACGCCAGGAACAGCGCCAGCTCCGCCACTTGGTCCGCGCTGCCGGGCTTGCCCGCCGTCAGCGGCACCTGTCCGGCGCGATAGTCGACAGGCGCCTTGATCGCGCCCAGCCCGCGCTGTTCGCTGCTGGCGTCGATCTCGGTGTCGATGCTGCCGGGGCAGATGGCGTTGATCCGGATGTGCGACGGCGCCAGTTCCAGCGCCAGCATCTGCACCATCGCCAGCTGCGCCGCCTTGGAACACGCATACGCGGTGGCGCCGCTGTTGCTGAACATCCGCGTGCCGTTGACCGACGCGGTGACGACGATGGCGCCGCCGCCGGCGCGCTTCAGGTGCGGCACGGCGTGGTGCAGCGTGAGATAGGTGCCGCGCAGGTTGATCGCCAGCGTGCGGTCCCATTCATCGGGGCGCAGTTGGTCGATCGGCGCCCAGGTACCGTTGATGCCGGCGTTGGCGCAGACGATGTCCAGCCTGCCCAGCTCGCCCAACAGCCGCTCCACGGCCGCCGCCATCTGCGCGTCGTCCGACACATCGGCCATCAGCGGCAGTGCATGCCCACCCGCGGCGACGATCTGCGCCGCGACGGCGTTGATCTTGTCCGCAGTGCGCGCCAGCACCCCCACCGCCGCGCCCTCGGCAGCCAGCCGCAGCGCCGTGGCGCGGCCGATGCCGGACCCGGCGCCGGTCACCAGCGCCACCTTGCCTTGCAGTTCCATGTGCGCTCCTCGTTTCCGGCATTGGAGGGTGCAACGGTGCACGCGTGAGGGGGATTGCTGGCCTTGGCAAACCAGCCTGGCTGGGCTAGCGGCGAGCAAATCGCGTGTAGCTTTTTCACGGAATCGTGCAGCAATTGCACCAAAAAGCCTCGAACGGTCGGAATTCGCGGCTGATCGGGCCAATGCGGAACCGGCACGCTTCCTGCATCGGGCCGCCCCGCCGAAAAACCCGCCCCGAGGTCCTGCATGAAGCCCGCCAGCCCGCTCGACGTGCGCCTGTTCGACGATGTCCCCATCCTGTGCGCGCCGTTTCCCCCGCAGATCCACGTCGAGGCGCTGGAAGACCCGGCCGAACGCAACGCCAGCCTGCTGGCCGGGCTGCTGCAACCGCGCGCCTGCATCAGCCCCAAGCACCTGTACGACGCCCAGGGCTGCACCCTGTACGGCGCGATCTGCCAGTTGGACGAGTACTACCCGACGCGCACCGAGGCGGCGATCTTCGCCCGCCACCGCCACGAGATCGCCGACCTGCTGCCGCGCCATTGCCAATGGGTGGACCTGGGTTGCGGCGACGGCGCCAAGGCGTTCGACTGGCTGGAACACGTGGCCGCCGCGCGCTACGTGGGCGTGGACATCGCCGAGGACTGGCTGCGCGATACGCTGGAACGCGGCGCCAAGCGCTTTCCCGACGCCGAGTTCGTCGGCATCGTCACCGACTTCACCCGGCCACTGTCGCTGGCCCACGTGCTCGACGCCGTGGACGACTACACGCCGGTGATGTTCTATCCCGGCTCGTCGATCGGCAATTTCGAGCCGGACGAAGCGCTGGCGCTGCTGCGCGCCATGCGCCGGCATCTGGGACGCGACGGGCGCCTGCTGATCGGGGTCGACGCGCCCAAGGAGCCGGCACGGCTGGAAGCCGCCTACGACGACGCGCTGGGCGTGACCGCCGCGTTCAATCGCAACGTGCTGCGTCACATCAACCGCACGCTGGGCACGGACTTCGAGCCGGCCGCCTTCGCCCACCGCGCGGTATTCGACCGCGAACGCAGTCGCATCGAGATGCACCTGGTGGCGCTGTACCCGCAGACCGTCACCCTGGGCCACGCACAACGCCGCTTCGAGGCCGGCGAATTCATCGTCACCGAGCACTCGTACAAGTACGCCCCCGAACGCTTCGTCGAGCTGCTGTCGCAGGCCGGCTTCGGCCGGATCGACCGCTTCAGCGACGAGCGCGGCTGGTTCAATGTATTTCTCGCCGCGCCGGCCGGAGCGCTGGAATGAGGTACGAAAGCGATCCGCTGCTTGCCGGCCGCCAGGCCCAACTGCGCCGCGCGCTGGCCGCCACGCGCGACCGCACCCTGCAACTGGTGGCGGGGCTGAGCGCCGAGGACTGCATGGTGCAGTCGATGCCGGACGCCAGCCCGGTGAAATGGCACCTGGCGCACACCACCTGGTTCTTCGAGACCTTCGTGCTGGAGCGGGCCCAGCCGGATTTCGCCGCGTTCGATCCGGCGTACCGGGTGCTGTTCAATTCCTACTATGCCGGCGTCGGCGAACGCCATCCGCGCCCGGCGCGCGGACTGCTGTCGCGGCCGGACCTGGAGACGGTCCACGCCTACCGCCTGCACGTCGACAACGCGCTCGACCGGCTGTTCGCCGTGCCGATCGCCGCGCCGGTGCTGGACCTGATCGAGCTGGGCATCCACCACGAGCAACAGCACCAGGAGTTGATCGTCACCGATCTGAAGCACCACTTCTGGAGCAACCCGCTGCACCCGGCACACGGGCCGCTCAGCGAGATCGAGCGCGTGGCGCATTGCGCGACCGGCTGGCTGCCGTTCAGCGGCGGTCTGGTCGAGATCGGCCGGCGTGGCGCGGGCTTCGCCTTCGACAACGAGGCACCGCGCCATTGCGTCTGGTTGCAGCCGTTCCTGCTGGCGGCCCGCCCGGTCAGCAACGCCGAGTACCTGGCGTTCATCGAGGATGGCGGCTACCGCCGGCCGGAACTCTGGCTGTCCGATGGCTGGGACACCGTGCAGCGCGAAGGCTGGCAGGCGCCGCTGTACTGGCACGCCGACCTGCGCCACCACTACACCCTGGGCGGCGATCGCGCGCTGGCGCCGGCGGAGCCGGTCTGCCACGTCAGCTACTACGAGGCCGACGCCTACGCGCGCTGGGCCGGCGCCCGGTTGCCGCTGGAAGCGGAATGGGAGCACGCCGCGCTGTCGGGCTGGCCGATCCACGCCGACGAAGGCAACTTTCTGGAAAGCGGCCGCCTGCACCCGGGCGCGGCCAACGAACACGGCCTGAGCCAGTGCTTCGGCGACGTCTGGGAATGGACCGCCAGCGCCTACCTGCCCTATCCCGGCTTCCGCCCGGCGGCCGGCACGGTCGGCGAATACAACGGCAAGTTCATGATCAACCAGATGGTGCTGCGCGGTGGCTCGTGCGCCACGCCGCGCGAACATATCCGCCCGTCGTACCGCAATTTCTTCCCCCCGGCGGCGCGCTGGCAGTTCAGCGGTATCCGGCTGGCGCGTGATACGCGGTAGCGGAACCCGCCGTCATCTCCTACGGTAAAGCCGTTCAGCCCTGGAGCAATGACGATGTCGTTTTTCAAATCCGTTTTCGGTGGCAGCGGCGGTTCGGGCAAGCCACGCAGTAGCCAGATCGAGCCGCCCGGCACCGAGATGAAGGTGTTCCACGAGCAGCCTACCCGCCTGGGGCAGCGCGGTACGCTGGATTACGCCCATGGTTCCGCCACCTTCGATCACAACGCCCATGACCTGACGGTGCACAGCATCCAGTCGGAGCAGCCCGGTGGCGGCAGCAAGCTGATGCATCGCATCGCCCAGGATGCGCAGGAGCTGGGCAAGCCCTTCATCCGCACCACGCTGACGGCGCCGAGCGCCCACGGCTTCTACCACAAGATGGGCATGCTGCCGTCGCAGGCGACCAAGACCGCCGCCGAAAACCGCTGGAACCAGAGCTTTGGTGGGCAGGTCGCGCCGTTCGCTGGCGGCGGCACCGGCAAGCTGAACCCGGACGCGCTGGCTGCGTTCGATCTGCGACTGAAGACCTCGCGCAGCCAGTGGGAGGCCCCCACCGCCACCGTCCTGCAGAATTCGGGACGTCGTAACTGAACACGGCGGCGCAATGAAAACAGGCCAGCGCGATGCTGGCCTGTTTTCGTTTGGGCGCCGCGCCACTCACAGCACGTAGCGCGCCAAGTCCTCGTTCTTGGCCACCGCGCCCAGGCGCGCTTCCACATAGGCGGCGTCCACCCGTACCGCGCCGCTGCGCGCGTCGAACGACACTTCCTCCAGCAGCTTTTCCATCACGGTGTGCAGGCGGCGCGCGCCGATGTTCTCGGTGCTTTCGTTCACCTGCCAGGCGATTTCGGCGATGCGGCGGATGCCGTCGTCCGAGAACTCCAGCGCTACGCCCTCGGTGGCCAGCAGCGCCTGGTACTGCTTGGTCAGGCAGGCGTCGGTGCCGGTGAGGATGCGGCCGAAATCCTCGACGGTGAGCGAGGCCAGCTCGACGCGGATCGGCAGCCGCCCCTGCAATTCGGGGATCAGGTCGGACGGCTTGGCCAGCTGGAACGCGCCGCTGGCGATGAACAGCACGTGGTCGGTCTTGATCATGCCGTACTTGGTGGTGACGGTGGTGCCCTCCACCAGCGGCAGCAGGTCGCGCTGCACGCCCTGGCGGCTGACTTCGCCGGCGGCGCCCTCGGCGCGGCTGGTCACCTTGTCGATCTCGTCGATGAACACGATGCCGCTCTGCTCCACCGCCTGCACCGCCTCGCTGCGCAGGTCCTCGTCGTTGACCAGCTTGGCCGCTTCTTCCTCGGTCAGCTGCTTCAGCGCCTCGGGCACCTTCAGTTTCTGCGCCTTCTTCTTGCCGGCGAAGGCACCCTTGAACATGTCCTGGATCTGGCTGGTGAAGTCTTCCATGCCCGGCGGCCCCATCACGTCCATGGTCGGCGCCACCACGTTGAGTTCGACCTCCACTTCCTTCTCGTCCAGCTTGCCTTCGCGCAGCATCTTGCGGAATTTCTGCCGCGTCTCGCGCCCGGCCGGGTCGTCCTCGACGCTGGCGAACGGGTTCTTCGGCGGCGGCGGCAACAGGATGTCGAGCAGGCGCTCCTCGGCGGCATCCTCGGCGCGGGTGCGCTGGCGGCGGATCGCGGCGTCGCGCACCTGCTTGAAGGCGATTTCCGCCAGGTCGCGGATGATGCTGTCCACATCCTTGCCGACGTAGCCCACCTCGGTGAACTTGGTGGCCTCCACCTTGATGAACGGCGCGTCGGCCAGCCGCGCCAGGCGGCGCGCGATCTCGGTCTTGCCCACGCCGGTGGGACCGATCATCAGGATGTTCTTGGGGGTGATCTCGTGGCGCAGCGGCTCGTCCACCTGCTGGCGGCGCCAGCGGTTGCGCAACGCGATGGCCACGGCCTTCTTGGCGTCGCGCTGGCCGACGATGTGCTTGTCGAGTTCGTGGACGATTTCCTGCGGGGTCATCTGGCTCATGGCGGCGGGCGGCGGCTGATTGCGAATACAGCCCAAGCTGGGGGCTGTTTGCCGATTTTAAAGCGCGGCTGTGACGTTTCAGCCGGGCGCGCGCCTGCTATCGTCAACCGGATGAAAACCCTTTCCCCCCGCCTGCTGCTGCCCCTGTGTCTGCTGATGATGTACGTGGTGTGGGGGTCCACCTACCTGGCCATCCGCATCGCCGTGGCCGAAATGCCGCCGCTGTTGCTGGCGGCGATGCGTTTTCTCGCCGCCGGGGGGCTGATGCTGGCCTTCCTGCGCTGGCGCGGCGTGCCGTGGCCGCGCTGGGCGGAGGTGCGCAACGCCGGCATCATGGGGTTGCTGATGCTGGGCGTGGGCAACGGCGCCGTCTGCGTGGCCGAGGAGACCGTGCCGTCGGGCCTGGCGGCGCTGCTGGTGGCCTGCGGGCCGTTGTTCGCCATCCTGATCGCCTGGGCCTGGGGCAGCCGCCCGCGTGCCGGGGAATGGCTGGGCATCGCGCTCGGCCTGGGCGGCGTGGCCATCCTCAACTTCGACGCCCACCTGGCCGCCAGCCCCAAGGGCTTCATCCTGATCGTGATCGCCGCCGCCACCTGGGCCTTTGCCTCGGTATTGCAGGCGCGGATCGCGATGCCGGCGGGGCCGATGTCGGCGGCGATCCAGATGGCGGTGGGCGGCGTGGGCCTGGCGCTGGTCTCGGCCGCCAGCGGCGAGCGCCTGCCGGCCGAGGTGCACTGGCACGGCTGGGCGGCGCTGGCCTACCTGACCGTGTTCGGCTCGCTGGTCGCGTACAACGCCTACGTGTACGTGCTGCGCCATGCCCGGCCCGCGCTGGCGATGAGCTACGCCTACGTGAACCCGGCGATCGCGGTGGCGCTGGGCGCGCTGCTGGCCGACGAGGTGCTGTCGTTGCCGATCGGCGTGGGCATGGCGGTGATCCTGGGCGGGGTGGTGCTGATCGCGCTGGGCAACCAGCGGCACTGAGCGCCGCGCCTCGGGGCGCGTGCCGGCACCCTGATCCTTACCGTGCTTGCCGACAGGCGTGTCCGCCATGCCTTGCTGGGGTGGCCAGCCTGACACCGCATGCCGCCGCATACGGCAAGGCGGATCAGTCAATCCGCGCGTTCGTCCACCCGCGGCGCCGGCTGTTCGTCCGCTGACGCCGAAGCGTGGAATGGTCTTCCTATACTGGGCGTTCAGGCGCCTGGAAGGAAAAAGACCATGGATACCGTCACCGACGAAGACTGGCTGATCGACGACAGCGCGGACGAAGCCACGGCCGCGCTCACCGATCCCTGGAACGTGCTGATCGTGGACGACGAGCCCGACATCCACCAGGTGACCCGGCTGGCGCTGGGCAGCGTGCAGTTCCTGGGCCGGCCGCTCAACCTGCTGTCGTGTTACTCCGGGCGCGAGGCGGTGGATTACCTGGCGGAGCGCGACGACGTGGCGCTGATCCTGCTCGACGTGGTGATGGAATCCGAAGAGGCCGGGCTCAATACCGCGCGCGTGGTGCGCGAGGACCTGGGCAACCACCAGGTGCGCATCATCCTGCGCACCGGCCAGCCGGGCGCCGCGCCGGAACGCGAGGTGATCGAGAACTACGACATCAACGACTACAAGGCCAAGACCGAGCTGACGCGCGACAAGCTGTACACCGCGGTGCTCGGCACGTTGCGCTCCTACCGCGACATCATGCTGATCGAGCGCCAGCGGCAGATGCTGGACGCCAACCGGCGCGGGCTGCTCAAAGTGGTGGATGCGTCGAGCGACATCTTCCGCCTGCAATCGATGCGACAGTTCGCCCAGGGCGTGCTGGAACAGCTGCAGGCGCTGCTGTTCTTCGAACAGGAGGCGCTGTACGTGGTGGTGAACGGCGCGGTGGCCGCCGTCGAGCGTGATCAGGGGATGACGGTGCTGTATGCCACCGGCGGCTACACCGACCTGTGCGGCAAGCCGCTGTCGGACGCCGACCTGTCGCGCTTCGGGCCGACCATCGAGCAGGCGATCCGCGAAGGCGCCAGCGTGTTCGGCGCCGATCACTTCGTCGGCTTCTTCCGCTCGCGCCACGGCGCGGCCAACCTGCTGATCGTCGATGGCCCGGTGGCGCTCTCCAACGCCGACCGCCAGCTGGTGGAGCTGTTCTGCCGCAACGTCGCCATCGCCTTCGACAATCAGGTGCTGCACGATGGGCTGGGCGCCAACCGCGATCCCGTACCTCGCCCGGCGTCATCGTCCGGCCTGGGGCTGTGACACGCGCAAAGCGATCCGCCGTGGCGCGCAAGTAGCCGGTTTGCCCGGTCGCGGCGGGCGCGGCCTTGCCCCGCGCGCCGGGGCGGATCGAAGCGCCGCCGGCGTGCCCACGGAAAATTGATCGGCGCCGGGACGCCCCAGCTTACAGCCTGTACAATCAAGGGTTTCCGACAATTCACCGTCCGCCCGCCATGTCCCCGTCCAAGCCCGATTATCTCGAACGCATCCTGGCCGCCCGCGTCTACGACGTGGCGGTGGAAACCCCGCTGGAAGCCGCCCCCAACCTGTCTCGCCGCATTGGCAACAAGGTGCTGCTCAAGCGCGAGGACATGCAGCCGGTGTTCAGCTTCAAGATCCGCGGCGCGTACAACAAGATGGTGAAGCTGAGCCGTTCCGAGCTGGAGCGCGGCGTGATCTGCGCCTCGGCCGGCAACCACGCGCAGGGCGTGGCGCTGTCGGCGCAGATGCTGCAATGCCGCGCCACCATCGTGATGCCGGCCACCACGCCGCACATCAAGGTGGATGCGGTGGCGCGGCGCGGCGCCGAGGTGGTGCTGGTGGGCGATTCGTACTCCGACTGCTACCTGCACGCGATGAAGATCACCGAGGAGACCGGCGCCACCTTCATCCATCCCTACGACGATCCGGAAGTCATCGCGGGCCAGGGCACCATCGGCATGGAGATCCTGCGCCAGCACCCGGATACGCTGGACGCCATCTTCATCCCGGTCGGCGGCGGCGGCCTGATCGCGGGCGTGGCGGCCTACGTGAAGCGGCTTCGGCCCGAAGTGAAGATCATCGGCGTGGAGCCGACCGACGCCAACGCCATGTACCTGAGCCTGAAGCTGGGCGAGCGGGTGAACCTGCCGCAGGTGGGCATCTTCGCCGACGGCGTGGCGGTGAAGCAGGTGGGCGAGGAGACCTTCCGCCTGTGCCGCGAGCTGGTGGACGACGTGATCCTGGTCGATACCGACGCCATGTGCGCGGCAATCAAGGACGTGTTCGAGGACACGCGCTCGATCCTGGAGCCGGCCGGCGCGCTGGCCATCGCCGGCGCCAAACTGTGGGCGGCGCGCGAGAACGCGCAGGATCGCACGCTGGTGGCGATCGCCTCCGGCGCCAACATGAACTTCGACCGGCTGCGCTACGTGGCGGAACAGGCCGAGATGGGCGAGGAGCGCGAGGCCATCATCGCGGTGACCATTCCCGAGCGACCGGGTGCCTATCGCGACTTCTGTTCGCTGCTGGGCGCGCGCAACGTCACGGAGTTCAACTACCGCTACGCCAACGACGAGGTCGCGCATATCTTCGTCGGCCTGTCGATCCAGCACCGCGCCGAGGTGGCCGACCTGATCGGCAGGCTGGCCGACCACGGCCTGGCCGCGATCGACCTCACCGACAACGAAACCGCCAAGCTGCACATCCGCCACCTGGTCGGCGGCCGTGCGCCGCAGGCGCAGGACGAACGCCTGCTGCGCTTCGAATTCCCCGAGCGCCCCGGCGCGCTGATGAACTTCCTCAACCAGATGGGCGGCAAGTGGAACATCAGCCTGTTCCACTACCGCAACCACGGCGCCGATTATGGCCGGGTACTGGTCGGCATCCAGGTGCCGGAAGGCGACAACGAGGCGTTCGTCGCCTTCCTGGAAAAGCTGGGCTACCCGTACTGGATGGAAAGCACCAACCCGGCGTACAAGCTGTTCCTGTCCTGAGCGCGCTGGCGCCGGGCAACGAAAAGGCCACGCATCGCGTGGCCTTTTTGTCCGGCGCTCGCCGGATCACTCCAGTGCGGCGCGGGCGTTGCCGAGGATTTCCGCCACCAGCGGCGCGAAGGTGTCGAGGATCTCGTATTCGTCCTGGCCGGGCGCGCCCATCTTCACCACCGGGTTGCGCCAGCGCATGCCGGACGGGCGCGGCGCCCGCGCCGAGGTATGGAATTCGCGGCAGCCGGTCACCTTCACCAGTTCGCCGATGTTGTTGGCGCGCACCCCGGCGCCCGGCATCACCACCAGGCGACCTGCGGCGGCACGATTCAGTTCGGCCAGCAGCAATGCGCCCTCCAGTGCGCTGGGCGCCTGGCCGCTGGTAAGCAGGCGGTTGCAGCCGGCGGCGATGACGTCCTCCAGCGCCTTCATCGGGTCGCGCGCGACATCGAAGGCGCGGTGGAAGGTGACCTGCATCGGCGCGGCCAGCTCGACCAGTTCGCGAGTACGCGCCACGTCCACGTCGCCGTCGGCGGTCAGCAGGCCGATCACCACGCCGTCCGCGCCCAGCTTCTTGCAGGCCAGCACGTCGCGCTTCATCACCTCGAATTCGATTTCGTCGTAGAGGAAGTCGCCACCGCGCGGGCGGATGATGACGTTGAGAGTGATCCACAACCGATCGCGCGCGGCGGCGATGGCGCCATGCGACGGCGTGGTGCCGCCCTCGAACAGGTTGTCGCAGTATTCGACGCGCACCGCGCCGCCTTCCTGTGCCGCCAGCGCCGAGGCGGCCGAACCGGCACAGATTTCAAGCTGGATATCGTCGGACATGACGGTCTTCCCTGGACAGTGATGCCTGAATGCTGGCGCAGCGACCGCCCGACGGCAAGCCGGGATTCCCGTTCGGCCGCCAGCGCGGCAATCCCGGCCAGATCAGCCGGGAAAACGCGCCAGCGCCAGTTCGAGGAAGGCCATCGCCGCCGGCGTGGGATGACGCGACCAGGTGCAGTACACCCGCCGCGACGGCGCGTCGCGCACCGGCAGGATCGCCAAGCCACCCAGCCCCGGCGCGGTACGCGCCGGCACCAGGCCGATCGCCAGCTGGCGCCGCACAATGCGCGCCAGCAGATCGACGTGGCCGACCTCGAAATGGACATGGCGGTCATAGCCGGCGGCACGGAACGCCTCGTCGGTCTGCCGCCGTGCACCGCTGCCGGTGTAGTAGTCGACCAGCGGCTCGGCGGCGAGCTGCGCCAGACAGACTTCGCCCAGCCGCGCCAGCGGATGCCCCTGCCACACCACCGCCACCAGCGCTTCTTCTTCCAGCAGCCGCGACTGCAACCCTTCGATGCGCTCGTCCGGCCACAGGCCGACGAAGGCGATGTCCAGCCGGTGCTCGCGCACGTCGGCCATCATGGTTTCGCTCATGCCCATCTGCAGCCGCACATCGACCTGACGATGGCGCTGGTGGAAATCCGCCAGCAGGTCCACCGGCTCCAGCACCGTCAGTGCGGAGATCACGCCCACCGACAGCGTGCCGCGTACCTGGCCGCCGACCGCGGCGACCTCTTCCTTCAGCCGCTGCGCCTCGTGCAGCAGGCGCCGGGCGGCGGGGACGAACACCTGTCCGGCCGGGGTCAGCCTGGTGCGGCGGGCGCCGCGTTCGAACAACTGCGCTCCCAACGTCTCCTCCAACCGCGCCACCTGGTGGCTCAGCGCCGACTGCACGATATGGCAGCGTTGCGCGGCGCGGGTGAAGTTTTCTTCTTCCGCCACGGCCAACGCCAATTCGATCTGTCGCAGGTTCATCATCTCGATCCACGATCAAAACCATCAAAACAATACATTGGTGAGATGACAACCACGAGTGGATACTGAGAGCCGTTCCCGTTCTCGCCCCCATCATGAGTCAAACCCATCCCCCGCTCACATCGCGTCTGGTCGCGCTGATGGCCTTCGCCACCGGCCTGACCGTCGCCAGCAACTACTACGCGCAGCCATTGCTGGGCACCCTGGCCACCGCCTTCGGCATGTCCGAGGCACTGGCCGGCTTCATCGTGACCACGGCCCAGCTCGGCTATGCGCTGGGGCTGGTGTTCCTGGTGCCGCTGGGCGACGTGATGGAGCGGCGCGGGCTGATCGTCGGCATGACGCTGCTGGCGGCCTGCGGCCTGGCGATCACCGCCAGCGCGCACAGTGTGGCGCAGATCCTGGTCGGTACCACGCTGACCGGCTTGTTCGTGGTGGTGGCGCAGGTGCTGGTGCCGCTCGGTGCCACGCTGGCCGCGCCGGACCAGCGCGGCCGGGTGGTCGGCACGCTGATGAGCGGGCTGCTGCTGGGTATCCTGCTGGCCCGCACCGCCGCCGGCCTGCTGGCCGAACTGGGCGGCTGGCGCACGGTGTATTGGGTGGCGGCACCGCTGCTGGTGGTCACCGCACTGGCGCTGTGGCGCGCGCTGCCGACCTACCGCGAACCCGCCAGCATGCGCTACCCGCAGTTGCTGGCGTCGGTGTTGCGGCTGTTTGTCGAAGTACCGGCGCTGCGCCTGCGTGCAGCGCTGGGCGCCTTTTCCTTCGCCATCTTCAGCGTGCTGTGGACCTCGATGGCCTTTCTGCTGAGCGAAGCGCCCTTTCACTTCTCGGAAGCCACCATCGGGCTGTTCGGCCTGGTGGGCGCCGCCGGGGCGCTGGCCGCGAGCGGTGCCGGGCGGATGGCCGACCGGGGCGGCGCGGACCGCACCACCACGGTCGGGCTGGTGCTGCTGCTGCTGTCATGGCTGCCGATCGCTGTCGCGCAACGCTCGCTGGCAGCGTTCGTGGTCGGCGTGCTGGTGCTGGATCTGGCGGTGCAGGCGGTGCACGTGAGCAACCAGAGCGTGTTGTACAAGCTGCGGCCCGACGCGCGCAGCCGCATGACGGCCGCCTACATGACCAGCTACTTCATTGGCGGCGCGGCCGGCTCGCTGCTTTCGGCATCGGCCTATCACGCCGCCGGCTGGTACGGCGTCTGCATCGCTGGCGGTGCGATCAGTCTGGCGGCGCTGCTCACCTGGGGCCTGAGCCGGGTTCGCAAGCCGGCCATGGCCTGAAAGGGGCACCGGCGCGATGGTCATGCGGAAATCAGGTCGCGGTCCGAGTCCGGGCCCCGCGAATCGGCGCTGCCCAACCGCTCCCGCTGGATGAATCAAGAAAAAAAACGGCGACCCGAAGGTCGCCGTTTCAGTTACTGCACCAGCATTTGTTACTTGGTGTTGTCGATCACCACTTGGCCGTTGTGGGTGACCTTGCCGCGGAACATGTAGTCCACGCAGGCCTGGTAGTCGCCCGGGTTCGCCAGCGAGAACGGCATCTGGTAATCCACCAGTTGGCAGGCCCAGCTCACGCCACCGGGGTTGTTGGCGTTGTAGCCCCAGTTCTTGTCGAGGTAGGTCTTGGTCGCCGCGGCGGAACCGGACTGGAAGCCCTTCATGTTGGCGCAGCCCAGCGGTTCATCGGCCGGCACCGGCACGTTCATCACCTTGGCGATTTCCTTGTACGCCGCGATACGGTTCTGCACCTGCGACTTCTCGGCACCGCCGCCGCCACACTCGATGCCGCCGTTGATGATGAACACGGTGGCGCCGAAGCCCGGCTTCATGTTGTTGGCGAGGTCGACCGCGTTCGGCTGCCAGGTACCGTCCACCACCCAGGTCATCGGAGGCTTGGGCGATTGCGGGTACACGGCGAACCAGATGGCCGAGGCGAAGTTGAGCCAGGTGTCGGCAACGCGAGCCGGGTTGTCCAGCAGCACGTTCACGTCACCGTAGAGCGACTTGCTGAACGGACCGTAGTTGTAGTTCCACGACAATTGCTTGGAACCACGGCCGAAGTAGTCGATGAAGCTGCCCTGGCTGTTCTGCGCGCACGGGTAGAACACCGAGAAGATCGAGCTGCCGGCACCACGGAAGCAATCCTGGTACGAACCCACCGACGAGCCTTCGTTGTAGCCCGATTCGCGCAGGTACCACAGCGCCTGACGGTAGGTCGGGATGACGTCGTTCTGCGCCATGGTCGCCAGCACCGGGTTGTTGTGGTCCGCGTAGGTGCGTGCGGTGGCGACGGTCAGCGACGGCCAGTTGGCGCCGGTTTCCTGGACGAAGTGCGCGAACGAGGTGGCCAGCAGCTTGCGGCAGATGGCGTCGGCGTCGCGGCCGTCGGTGTAGTTGGTGCAATAGGCCGGGAACTTGGCCACGCCACGCAGGAAGTTGGTGTAGGTGTAGTTCACATGACGGATCGGGAACATCTCGTCAAAGCGGGCCTCACCCATCACGCGCTCCACGCGCTTGACGTTGTCCGGGTTGGCGGCACGTCCCGGCACCACGGCTTCCACCTGGGCATCGGGCAGCACGGCCAGCGCGGCGCGGATGCGGTTGATCGCCTGCGCATCGGTACCGGCCTGCGCCATCAGCGCGTTTTCGGCGGCGGTGAACTGCGCAGCGGTCGGGTAGCCGGCCGGCGCGGGAATGTAGGTGATCTGCGGCTTGTAGCTGGCCGGCGCGGGGGTCGGCGTGACCACCGGCGTCGGGGTCGGCGTCACCACCGGGGTCGGGGTAGGTGTGACGACCGGCGTCGGGGTGGGCGTCACCACCGGCGTGGGTGTGGGGGTCACGACGGGGGTCGGCGTCGGGGTGGTGCCACCGCCGCAGGGGCCGATCACCTTCCAGACACCCCATTCACCGGCTTGGGCGGGGTTGTCACCCTTGGTCCACCACTTGGCTTCGTAGATGGTGCCGTTGTAGCTGGCGCGATCGCCGCCGTTGTAGACGGCGCCGGCATCCCAGGCCGCGCCGCAATTGCCGGCCGGGGTCGGGGTGACCACGGGCGTCGGAGTCGGGGTCACGACCTGAGTCGGGGTCGGCGTCACGACGGGGGTCGGCGTCGGAGTGGGCTTGGGCGTCGGGGTCGGCGTCACCACCGGGGTGGGCGTCGGGGTGCTGCTGGTGCCGACGTTCTTCCACAGCGTGGGAGTCGCTGCCGGATTCCAGTTGGCGCCGGTGTAGGCGATATGGGTGACCAGTGCCTGATAGTCGACACCGTTGTAGGTGACGAAGGTGCCGGCGGTGTAGGTGACGCCTTCCGTCCAGGCCACATAGGCGTGGGCGGACGAGGCATTCATGACCACGGGACCCAAGGTACCGATGGCGATCATGCACGCCATCGAGAGCTTGCGCATGCGAGGGAAATTCATCGCTCCATCCTCTTTAAGTTGTAGTGATATTTGCGACTGTTACATTCATTGCCGGCGTTATCATAACGCAGCCCTGTAAGTAAATTGATGCCCGCCCACGCCCCCTCCCCTGGTCCCATCCAGCGGTATTTGCCGATCCGCGCATGTGCCATCGACGCTGGAAGCGGCGGCTGTATTGACTCCGCCCACCCGGTTCCCTTCATGGCCACGCCGCTTGGCACAGGGCACCGAACGCTCGTCTCCGACAATTGGCAGATCGCACCACGATGCAGGCCCTGACAACCGGCCCCATCACTGCCAGCGTTCAGTGATAGGTGCGCTAACCCCTTGTTATTGTGGGAAATCGAGAAAGCCGAAATGATGTCGTGTTTAGTAAAGCAGGCGCCATCTACGCCATGAAGCGGCAAAATAGAAAGGATTTAGAAAGCAATTTGCTTTCGACGGCACCCGCGCCGGCTTCCTGCTCAGGGCGAGGCCGCCGGCAGTCCCGTCCCGCCCGCGGCGGTCAGCTGCGCAAGGTGGGCTGCGATACCCGGCAACTGGAACGACAACCCTGCATTGGGGGCCATGACCAGTGAAACAGGCTGCCCGCGCCAGTCGAAACGCAATGCATAGGCATGCAGATAGCCACGATCCGATGCACTGCCGCCGTAGCGGGTATCTCCCAGGATCGGCGCCGAGATGCTCTTCATCGCCACGCGCAGCTGATGCGTGCGACCCGTCTGCGGGTAAAGCACGAACAGCCGCAGGCCCTCTTCGAGCGCCACACTCTGAAAACGCGTCACCGCGCGCAGGGTCAGCTCGCGGGTCAGGCGCCACGTGCCGTTGCGGCCCGGCGCCATGCCGCCACTGATCAGGCCCTGCTTCTTGGAAGGCTTGCGGTCGGACAACGCGAGATAGCACTTGGTCACGCGGCGCGCTTCGAATGCCTCGCCCAGTTCACGCGCAGCCTCGGCCCCCCTCGCCACCAGAACCAGCCCGGAAGTGATTCGATCCAGGCGATGCACCGCGTGCAGATCCCGATGGCCCGCCTGCCGCAGTATGTCGAGCAGGCCGGGCGCATCGCCTTCGCGATGGAAGCTCATGCCCGGCGGCTTGTATGCCACCAGGAAATCGCCGTGATCGGCAATGGCCTGGGCCTGCCAGGGATCGGTGACCGACAGGCGCAGCGACGGGGCAGCGGCGGTGGAAGAAGAGGGTTCGGACACGTGCTAAAGTCCGGGCTTTGCCGGAGGAGTGCGGGGCATGAAGCTTATCATCGTCGCCGTCGGCCACAAGATGCCGGGCTGGATCGAGGATGGCTTTGGCGAATACCGCAAGCGCCTACCCCGCGAGTTCGCGCTGTCGCTGGTGGAGCTGAAACCGGACAAGCGCGCCGGCGGACGGACACCCCAGCAGGTGATGGCGGAAGAAGCCGACCGTATCCTGGCCGCCATCCCGCAGGGCGCTCGCCTGATCGTGCTCGACGAACGCGGCGCCAACTGGACCACCA
Organism: Chitiniphilus shinanonensis DSM 23277; assembly: GCF_000374805.1. Lineage (GTDB taxonomy): Bacteria > Pseudomonadota > Gammaproteobacteria > Burkholderiales > Chitinibacteraceae > Chitiniphilus > Chitiniphilus shinanonensis. The sequence goes on along the minus strand of NZ_KB895344.1, from coordinate 60,783 downwards.
TGAAGCTGGCCGAAGCGATGAAGACCTGGCACGCCGATGGCCGCGATACGGTCTTCGTGATCGGCGGCGCCGACGGCCTGGATGCGCGCGTCAAGGACAAGGCCGACCAGCTGCTGCAACTCTCGGCGTTGACGCTGCCACACGGCATGGTGCGCGTGCTACTGGCGGAACAGCTCTATCGCGCCTACAGCATCCTGCACAATCACCCCTATCACCGCGAGTAGGCCACGGCCGAAACACCCAAGGCTGCGATCCCGCGGCCAACTTCCCCCACGGATCGACATGGACCTCTATCTTGCTTCCGCCAGCCCCCGCCGCCGCGAACTGCTGGCGCAGATCGGCGTGCAGTTCGAACGCATCGCCGCGCCGGTCGACGAAACCCCGTTGCTGAACGAAGACCCCCACGGCTACGTACTGCGACTAGCACGCGCCAAGGCCCAGGCCGGCTGGCTGGCGATGCTAGCCGCAAACCTGCCGCCGCATCCGGTGCTGGCCGCCGACACCACCGTGGTGCTGGACGGCGAGATCCTCGGCAAACCGGACGACGAGACCCACGCCGCCGCCATGCTCAAGCAACTGTCCGGCAGCACTCACCTGGTGCTGACCGCGCTGGCGATCGCCGAGCAGGATCGTGTCGAAACGGTATTGTCGGAAAGCCGCGTCACCTTCATGCCGCTGAGCGATGCCCAGATCGCCCGCTACGTGGCGAGCGGCGAACCGATGGACAAAGCCGGCGCCTATGGCATCCAGGGCCAGGGCGGATTGTTCGTTTCCCATCTGGAGGGCAGCTTCACCGGCGTGGTCGGCCTGCCGTTGCATGAAACCGCCCAATTGCTCGCGCGATATGGCCTGGGTGCATTGGCGTAGTGCCAAGGTCAGAACAGAAGATAATAGTCGAGGACTGGAAACGCGGCATCTGGTTATAAAAGAGGGCGCCCATGGGGCGCCCTGTCAATCTGCTCGCTAAGGAAGCCATGCTTCCCTTGGCTGGGAACCCAGCGCCGCCTGCAAGTTCATTTCCGCGGCGATACACCGCTCAACTGCGCGACCTCCTCGGCAGTCAGCATGCGCCACTGGCCCTTGGCCAGGTCGCCCAACACCAAGCCACCGATGGCGACGCGCACCAGGCGCAGCGTCTCCACCTCGTGAGCTGCCAGCAAGCGCCGGATGTGGCGATTGCGGCCCTCGTCCAGCACCACTTCCAGCCAGCTGTTCCGCTCGCCCACGCGCAACAGGCGCACCGACTTCGCGAGCAGGCGTTCGCCTTCGACCGTCATGCCACGCTCCATCGCCTGTAGCAACGCCGCATCCGCCACGCGGTCGATCTGCACGTGATAGGTCTTGTCCAGATGGCTGGCCGGATCGGTGAGCCGCGCAGCCCATGTCGTATCGTTGCTGAACAGCAGCAGCCCCTCGCTGGCCTTGTCCAGCCGCCCCACCGGCCCCAGCCACGGGAGGTCAGCACCTTGCAGGCACTCGTAGACCGTCCCCCGCCCTTGCTCATCCTGCGCCGTGGTCACCAGTCCGCGCGGCTTGTTGAGCATCAGGTAGACCTTGCCTTCGGCCCCCACCGGCTGGCCATCGACCGCAAAGCGGTCTGATTCCAGCGATACCCAAATCAACGGATCAAGCACCAAGCGCCCGTTCACCACCACCCGTCCATCCCGCACCAGCGCTTCCGCCTGCGTCCGCGAACAGACCCCGAGCTTGGACAGCGCCCGCGCCAACTGGGTGCGCCCTGCGCCTGCAGTAGAGGTACGTCGTGCTATTGCCATGGCCATGCCGTGGGTATGAGAAAAGTCTGATGGAGCCGGATTTTGTAAGAAGAGGTGACGATTTTCGTCACTTCCAGATGACTCTAGGCATAGCGAAGGCCGGATCGCGTCATCCTGCGATCACCTTCTGTCGGCGACGACGGGCGCCACCGGTTCGTCAAGGCAAAACAAAAGCCCGCCAAGGCGGGCTTCTGCGAGGAACACTGGTGCCGTTGATGTGAATCGAACACACGACCTACTGATTACGAATCAGTTGCTCTACCGACTGAGCTACAACGGCAAAACGCCGAGCAGGATAGCAGATTCAGGCCCGTAGTCCAACACCTTCCCCCTTGGCATGCTACTTGCGTGTAACTCCACAGCCAGCGAGGGAGCGTATCTATGTTGCAGCGTGGATTCACCTTGATCGAACTGATGATCGTGGTCGCGATCATTGGGATACTTGCTGCAATTGCAATACCGCAGTTCACCGAGTACCAGATGAGAGCCAACGACAAAGCCGCACAAGCGGATGCGCGGTCCTTCCTGAGCGCAGCGATGTTGCATTCGGAAGTTTTCAACTAGTCCTGGCATGCATCATGCTTAGGTCAGGGGGCGGCGAACAGCTATCCCGCTGGACGCGACCGAACTCTTAAGAACCGGGAGTATTCAATGAACAAGCTTCAGAAAGGTTTTACCCTCATCGAGCTGATGATTGTGGTAGCAATCATCGGCATTCTCGCCGCTATCGCTATTCCGCAATTCTCGGAATATCAAAAGAAGGGCAATGACAAGTCCGCGCAGGCCGATGCCAAGAATGCGCTGACCGCCTTTGTTGCTTCTAACCAGTAATCCGCCAGGAGACATTAATATGGACAAGAAAGTTCAAGCAGCATTGATTGCTGGTGGTGTACTGGCAATTTCCATGGCTTCGAATGCTTACGCCGCACCCTGCGGAGGCGACGTAGCCGCCACTGGTACCCCGCAAACTTGCGATGTGTCCAGCGGCGATGCCAACGGGTATGTTTCTGAAGCATTCAAGCTGAATATTTCCGCAAACGTAGCACTCAAGTACGACGGTTCGCCCACTGTTGTGGCAGTGACTTCCGCCAACACCAAGGGTATGCATACGTTTGGTGGCTCCAGCCAAGGTGGCGCCGTTGCCGCCTGCGAGCCAACGAGCGTAGGCAACCCAGTCCCTGGCACCCCGAACCTGACTCTGGGCTGCCCGCCCGCCCCTTAATATAGTCGCGTTGGCACATAAGAGCTGACATTGACCAAGCAATTGGTTTGCCCAGTAGGCCATGCCTACTGGGCTTTTTGCTATTATGTACGCAGACAAACACCAGCTATTAGGTCGATTTTAGCCCCATGTCTAGGCAACTGAAAATCGGATACGAAACACTTTGCTTCTCTCTACTGATGCTGAGTTTGTATTCTTATGTTTCAACGGTCGACATGGAAGGAAGCTCTTGGTATTGGTTCGATCTAATAGAAGCAATTGTAGTCGATGGATCATTTATTTTTTTTGCTTACTTAGCATTAAAACATGTCATCGGGCGATACATCTCCCCAAAAAAGAATGCACTGCTAACTAGCGCCCTCCTTGCGACATATACTTTAATTGTGTACGCCAGCTACTCTCTCTACTCAATAAATGGTAGTAGGTTAACTCTAGACCTGACCATCTATGGCATCAAGCAAGGGGGAGGGATGGTTAGAGTGGTTACCGACTCTGCCAGCAACCATGTCGTAACAGATTTTTGGATATTTATTTGCCTACTTCTTGGAGCGCTAGCGTATAGGCTTAGCAATGTATTTCGTGGCTGGGCATTAGCTGCGACTTTGATCAGCGTCCCGCTGGTGCTTTTGCATGCCCCCGGCCTTCTCCGGAACAGCGATTGGTCCTGGTCAAATGATTGGTTCCAACAAAGTTATGCAGCTCGTTTTTTTGTGATTAAACAAGAAGACAATGCCTTTGCAGACTTACTAACAAACACAGCAGAAATACCAAAATGGAATTTTTCTAAATCTCTGGCCCATGCCATACCAAATCAAAAAAAACCCAATATTATAATATTGGTAATGGAGTCTGTCAGGAGTGATGCGATCACTCAAGAGAATATGCCTTTTATTGCAGCAATGACCCAGCGAAGCGATCAATTTTTGCAAGCGTACACCACCAAAGATCATACATCAAAGGCTCTGATTGGCATTTTCTGCGGAATGTATTCAAAAGATGATCTAGCAGTATCAGAGGACAGTAACAATAATCCTCTTAATTGCCTGCCAAAATATCTGGGCTCAAACAATTATCGCGTGGGCTACTTTCAATCAGCAGACGAAAAATTCGAAGATAGGCCTCGTTTGCTTAAGCTTATGGGTTTTAGCGATTGGAAGGCCCTTAAAGACTTAGACAATTCTCGTTTTAAATATTTGGGGTATTTTGGCATAGATGATCATGCAATGCTCAATCCCATTCAAAAATGGATAAGTCAAAATCCGGCTGGACAGCCCTTCTTCCTAGGGGTTTTGAATGTAGGAACCCACCACCCCTATGATCTCCCTGGGAAGAAAAATCCATACCCAGACGATGCTCAGCGCTCCAAGGAAGCTTATCTGGAAACCTTGCGCCTATATGATGATTTTGTAGCAAAACTGGTATTCTGGCTCGAAAAAAAGGGCATTCTGGGAAATACAATGCTGGTCCTAACTGGCGACCATGGTGAAGCTTTTCAGGAACACGGTTTATCCACACATGGGCACGTTCCATATCAAGAAGTAGCTCGTATTCCCCTTATTGTTCATCGCCCGGGTCAGACCATAGGAAGAATCGACAATCAATTGCGCCAGCACATTGATATTCTGCCAACCGTCCTGTCTGAAGCAGGCTATACTCCACCAGCTAAAGTACCAGGGAAAGTACTATATGGTCCGGGCCATGATCAACTCTATTTTTCTTGCTGGACGCGCTCGGACTGCATTGCGTTAATTGAGCCAAATCGCAAGTATATATATCACTTTGGAAAAACTTCATTTGAGGTCTTTAACTCCGGCATGGATCCACTGGAACAAAACAATATTGCCGAAAAAATAGACAACAAAACAAAGAAAAAAGCTCTTTCCACTATGCTGACCTACCGCCGAGCAATAAGTAATTTCTATAGCAAAGAGAATTAGAGGATATATGTATCAGCATTTTCTTGCCAGCTGGCGCGCCTGCATCCGTAGCAACAGTATCCGAGCAATCGCAATATTAGCAATTCTTCTTTTGCTTGCATCGTATTTGGCAAGCAATTTTTCCGGGCGCGCCCCTCAAACCATTACACTCGATGTTGGAATATCAGGAATCAGGATTATTGTTCTCTTGATGGCGGTATTTTGGGTCCAAGAACTTCTAGGAAGAGAGATAGATCGACGAACTGTCTATTTTTCGTTGGCATATCCAGTAGAGCGTGTGAGCTACTTGCTGGGCAGGTTTTTCGGCATCATCGCCATGTCAGGTGTAGCTATAGTAGTCATGGGGGCCTCCCTCGCTGGCTTAGTAGTACTTGCTGGTACCCATTATCACCAGGCTTTTCCAGTTAATATATATGGTCTTTACTTCCTTAATTTATTGCTAATTTGGCTGGACATCGTCTGCACCATTTCCTTTGTCTTCTTGTTAAGTAGTCTAGCCACAAGCGCTCTCTTGCCAATGTTGCTTGGCCTGGCATTTTCGGTCATTGCCCGCAGTTATGGCAGCATAATCGCTTTATTGGCAGATCAACACGGCGAAGCTGCAGATTTAGCACCTGTTTTCCTGCCCATGATCAAATTGATCGCATGGATAATTCCGGATTTGAGCCGACTTGACATTAGAACAGCCATTCTCTATCAGGCTCCATTTGAATGGCCTACCCTCATTTATTGCGCTCTATCAACCATATTTTATTCCATGTTGGCTTTAGGCATTTCTAGTCACCTATTTTCTCGTCGCGAATTCAACTGAGCTAGGCCATGACGCAATTTGCTGACCATTTTTCCAGCGCCCAGACTTATCATCAGCAAGGGCAACTTGAACTTGCTTTGGCAAACTATCAAGAAGCACTGCTCCTAGACAATGACAATTCAGAAGTATTGTATCTAATTGGAACCTGTAAACTGCAGCAAGGGAAGCTGAGCGAAGCTGTTCATTTCTTGGAAAAATCAATTCTAATATCTCCAAACAATTATCATGCCTTGATCAATTTGGGCCTCATATTCTACGAACAAAATCTTTTTTTTCAAGCCGCCGAGAAATTCCAAAAAGCGCTGGAAATTGGAGAGCACACTCCAAGTTTGTATGTGCAAATGGGCCTTGCTCTTTTCGGATGTGGCGAATATAAAAGTGCAAATGAGCATTTCCAGATAGCCAATGACTTCGGTAATAACGAACCTTTACTCTATACAACCTGGATATCTTCTCTCTTGGTGCAATTCCGCAATATCGAGGCTTTCGATGTAGCGGAACGCTGGGCCAAAGTTGACAGTTCGCACGCAAATCAAGCACAAGCGCAGCAGTTAATTGCTCTCTCTAAAGCTCGGCTTCCACAAGCAACAGACCTGAAAACGGGAAATCGCGAGTTCCTAGATAACCACTTGGCATATGAGGCGTGGTGTGCACAGTATGAAAATGACATGCCAGAAGCAATTCGGCTTTATGAAAGGCATCTATTGAATTGCCCTGCGGACGCTAGAGCTCACTTTAGTCATGCGGTCTGTCTTTTTCAGGAAGGACATTACGCGAAGGCGTGGGAAGAATTTGAATGGCGAAATAAGGAAGGCGGTGTTGCAAAAACAATTTTTGCCAATTTCCCTCAATGGACGGGAATAGAGCCAGGCATGGTTCTGGTGCATAGTGAACAAGGCGCCGGTGATGTATTGCAATTTATGCGTTTTTTCCCTTTGATGCAGCAAAGAGGGGCAAAAGTTGTTTTTGCCAGCTATAACGAAATTCTTGAGCTTTTGAGGCAAAATGATCAATCGGAAACAATTGAAGATAGCGATCTTGAGCTAAATTTTGATTATCAAATCTCTTTACTCAGCCTAGGAAAGATCTTTTGTTCAAATGCAATCGACATTGCAGCAAACCAACAATATGTATTTGCCAACACCCAGAAGTCTCAAGAATGGAAAAATAGGCTTTCCCGATATTCAGGCTTGAAGGTTGGCCTTGTTTGGGCGGGCAATCGAAGACACGTGAATGACGTCAACCGCTCGATGTCCTTAGCACAATGGTCTTTTCTCGCAGAAATTAGAGGTTTGGACCTTTTCAGTCTGCAAAAAGGGGGGGCAGAACAAGAAATAGCCTGTCTGCCTCCGTGGTTCCACATCAATGACCTAGGCCCTGAGATAAGTGATTTCGGCGATACTGCCGCAATTTTGGAGAATCTTGATCTACTAATAACGGTGGACACTTCTGTCGCTCATCTGGCAGGTGCGATGCATAAGCCAGTTTGGGTATTTTTGCCAGCAAATTCCGATTGGCGATGGGAGTTAAAAAACAATTCTACTCCATGGTACCCTACCATGAAGCTCTTTAGACAAGATATTGAAAGCGGTTGGCAACAGGCATTTTCTGAAATCAGAACTTTGCTGGGCACACAAGTAACAACCTTGGATTTTGCCTCCCTTGACGATATAGATTCAAATGGTGCTAAACACAGCAAAGCCAATCGACGCCTTGCATGCCATGCAATTGCTCAAAAAATGAAAGGGAAATTGGAAGACCTCCCGAATGATTTTAAGTCATCACTTGAGAAATTCTACCCAGACCTGAATATTTATATCGAAGCAATTCTAGGCAAATCACATGAGATCGCGGTAGCCGCTCTAGAAGGGAATGATCTTTATATTCGAGCAGCTTCACATGCATTAATCGCCTCCGAATACCCACTTGATCCAACTGCCGAAAAATTGCTTGATCAATTTCAAAACAACGATGTTCCTATTCTTGGCAAGCTCCTCGGGTTGATAGCTAACCATCATTCTCGTTTTGAAGAATCTTTGGCCCATTTCACAACCTATCTCCGGAGCAGCCCTCGCGATCTTGAAGCGCTGATGCTTGCCGGCAAAGCGGCAGTAAACCTGCGAAAGATAAATTTTGGAATTGAACTAATTCAATATGCTTGCACATACCATCCCGATTCAGCTTCCGCTTGGCATATGCTGGGGTGGGCACTGCAGCAACGCCACTCATGGCGCGCCTCTACAATCGCTCTTCAAACAGCGCTCAGGTTGCAAGCAGATAATCCCATAGATGTGAATAGCCTTTTGTGTCAAGCATATCTTGCGCTCGGAGAATTTGATGATGCTGAAGAGCTGATCAACAAATTATCAGGCGACTGGCCAGACTCCCTCGAACTCATGTGGATGAAAATTCGTAAAGCCAATGTGCTTGGCCAGCATGAATTTGCTTTGCAAGTATTGGAACAAGCCAGGAAAAAGAATCTGACCAATTCGCAGATAGTGTTATCCGAATCAATGGTGCGCCTAGCATTGAACAATAGTCATGCTGCTTGGCATCAATATGAAAGCCGACTATCCTCGCCCATAGCTGATACACTAGATCGCTTTTTTCCCAATCATGGAATCCCCAAATGGGGTGGCGAGGAATTGGGTAAAAAAAGACTGCTGGTTTTTGCCGAACAAGGATTAGGAGACACTCTCCATTTCATGCATTACTACCTTCCACTGCGGGACAGGGTAGTTTGGATAGCTCCGGATAAGCTGGTGAATTACCTGAGAGATTATTTTCCGCACGTCCTACCAAAGTCGGAAGCAAAAATTAATCTGCCTCAAGCAGACTGTTATTGTGAGTCCATGAGCTTCCCTGCGCTGACGGGGATTACTGATCTTGAATTCAATTTATTCAAAGAAATCGATGCCCATAAGCCGAAGAGAGCGTTCCCCGAAATAGACAAGATATTGTCGCGGGCAAATGGTCGGCCCAAAGTTGGGATGGTTTGGGCTGGAAATCCTGCCCATGTTAATGACTATTGGCGTAGTTGTAATATCTCATATTTCAAAGATCTTTTGAGTAGAAATGACATGGCGGTGTTTTCATTGCAAAAAGATGAAGCATCAAATCAAATTCTCTCTCTTGCTCGTCACTTATGGCCGGAAAACCTTGCCGTTGCACTTGATGATATGACAAGTACGGCTTACGCACTTTCCAAACTAGACATACTTATTTCTGTTGATACCGCGATAGCTCACCTCGCGGGCTCTCTTGGCGTCCCCACGATTCTGCTTTTAGGTGCTGCCAATGATTGGAGGTGGGGGGTGCGTGAAGCTCCCCGGAAGATTTATCCTTCCGTATATCCTATATTTCAGGAAAAGATAAATGATTGGTCATCCTCTGTAGAACAAGCCATCACTCTTCTGGAAGACTTGATCAATCGACCATAGCGCCATGAATAAAAAATTTATTTTATTGTGCTCCCTTGTCGTGGGCTATTTTTTTGCCACATCCTATTTGCACGAACAGCCAAGAAGAAGGGCCATCTCGGAACTGGAGTATGTAATTCCTCCAGTTTTTACCGTTATCGCATTTGGGGGTGACCGTTTCCTAGCTGCCAATTCAGAGGTATTTCGCGCTGTAACAGTGGGAACGCATGAGCTATCCAAAGAAAATCTACGGAGCTTGGCCAAAGTCCAAGAAAACGGCGCGCAGTTGAATCCTTTCAACGAAGACAATTATTACGTTGCAGCTGCTATATTGCCTTGGGGTGGAGAATATTCATCGGCTCAAAATATTCTGGCTAGAGCGGGAAATGCTAGATGGAATGACCCTTTGCCATTTTTCTTTCATGGTTTCAATCTATTCTATTTCAAGCAGGATTATCTGAGTGCAGCAAAAGACCTACGCACTGCGGCGGCGCGCTCTGAAGAAGTAAATCGGCGTGCGTTAACTGCAATTGCCGCAAAATGGGCAGAGAAATCAAATCAATTTGATGCTGCACTCACCGTATTGAAAACAATGCGTGACCAGGCGCGACAAGAAGATCTAAAACGCACATTGCAGGCTAGGATCGAACGGCTTCAAGCTACAAAAATGTTGACAGTTGCCGTTACAGACTTCGCGGAAAAAAAGGGAAGACCACCCAAATCACTATCGGAATTGGTAGAGGCCAATTTCATTGAAAAAATCCCTTCCGATCCATTTGGAAAGCAATTTTTCTTGGATAACGCAGGAAAGGTAACTACTCAATAGTAAATATCCGTTTTAAATGGACCAGATCATGCAAGCAGCCATTTCAATTTACAAACTAACAAAGAAATTCCCCAGAAGGGGGAAGGATATAGTTGCCGTTCAAGAGCTGGATCTTGAAGTCCACTCAGGTGAAGCTTTCGGGTTTATTGGGCAAAATGGAGCAGGGAAAAGCACTACCATAAAAATACTCACCGGAAGCATTCGGGCTTCTTCTGGAACAGCTATGCTTTTTGGCACCGCGACAACAGAAGCAAAGGCTCGGCTGAATGTAGGCTATGTGCCAGAGAACCCATATTTACTTGACTATTTGACGCCACTCGAAACGCTTGAGATGGGGTGCAAACTGCACAATCAAAGCGGTCAGGGGCTCAAAAAAAAGTGTATGGGTTGGTTAGAGCGTTTCGGCATTGCTCATGTAGCACATGCTCGGATTCGCAGTTTTTCCAAAGGAATGACGCAGCGCACAGCGTTGGCTCATGCTCTCGCGGTAAATCCTCGATTGCTCATTCTGGACGAACCCCTATCTGGTCTTGACCCCATCGGACGAAAGGATGTCGTCGATATTCTTATGGAATACAGGAAGCAAGGAGGAACAATATTCTTTTCCTCCCATGTTCTATATGACGTGGAACGCTTGGCAGATAGATTTGGCTTGATTCATAAAGGCGAGCTGAAGACAGTTCAGTCACCCCATGAGTTACTTGGGGATGAACAACGCTTTGTCGTTCGCACCATAGGCGAACAATTGGTGGAAGGGCTGGAACAAGATGTTGGAAATCGTTGGTTTACAGAAGTGGGGCAGGTGGAACTATGGGCTTTACTTCATAAGTTGGAAGCCGCTCATCACCAGGTGATTGAGGTCAAGCCAAGCTTGAATTTGGAGTCGGCTTTTATGAAATATGTAAAGGCAGACCCAATTAGTTCGGCAACAGAAGGCTAGCCTGGAAAATAGCGCGCGAATTTCTCCGCGCGCTTCCTATCATTAACCCATATGGCGTAACAACTCTTTCGCCCCCCAATGCGGAAAATACTTCCGCACCAGCGTATTCAACTCCACCTCGAAGGCCCGCAACCGGGCCAGTTCATCCATCTCATCCAGCGATGCGGCTGAATCACTGCCCACTGCCACGCCAGTAATCATCCCCGCCCCAGCAGTCGCATTGCTCAGGCGATCAATCACGATGAAGCCGCCGGTGCCGCGGCATTGGCTGTAGGAGTCGAATGCTACCGGGGCGTTGACTTCGATGGTGGCCAGGCCGATCTCGTTCAGTTGCAGGGCGTCGACCTCGGCTTGGGCCAGGGTGTTCACGTCCACGCGATGGCGGATGCGGGCGACGCGGCCGTAGACGCTCTTGCCGGCCAGTTTGAAGATGTATTCCTTGCCGACCAACAGCGGGCTTTCGTTCATCCAGACCAGATGGGCGTCGAAACGCTGGCCGACGCTGGGGTGCACGTCGCTGGCGCGGACCAGCATGTCGCCGCGGCTGACGTCGATTTCGTCTTCCAGGGTCAGCGTGACGGCCTGGCCGGCGAAGGCGGCGCTCAGTTCGCCCTCGAAGGTGACGATGGCCTTGACCTTGGACGACTTGCCGGACGGCAGCGCGACGATCTCGTCGCCGGGGCAGACGTGGCCGGCGGCGATGGTGCCGCAGAAGCCACGGAAATCCAGGTTGGGACGGTTGACGTACTGCACCGGCAAGCGGAACGCATCCAGCTTGGCGTTGCGGTTGATCTCCACCGTTTCCAGCAGCTTCATCAGCGTGTCTCCCTCGTACCAGGGCGTGTGGATCGATTCGTTGACCACGTTGTCGCCGCGCAGCGCGGAGATCGGCACGAAACGGATGTCCGGGATATCCAGCTGCCCGGTGAATTCCAGGTAGTCGCGCTTGATTTCGTTGAAGCGCGTTTCGGAGAAGTCCACCAGGTCCATCTTGTTCACGGCCACCAGCACGTGGCGGATGCCCAACAGGCTGACGATGAAGCTGTGGCGCCGGGTCTGGGTCTGCACGCCGTAGCGGGCGTCGATCAGGATGATCGCCAGATCGCAGGTGGAGGCGCCGGTCGCCATGTTGCGGGTGTACTGCTCGTGCCCGGGGCAGTCGGCGATGATGAATTTGCGCTTGTCGGTGCTGAAGTAGCGGTAGGCCACATCGATGGTGATGCCTTGCTCGCGCTCCGCTTGCAGGCCATCCACCAGCAGCGCCAGGTCGATTTCCTGATCGGTGGTGTTGTACTTCTTGCTGTCCTTCTGGATTGCCGCGAGCTGGTCTTCGAAGATCAGCTTGGAGTCGTGCAGCAGGCGGCCGATCAGCGTGGATTTGCCGTCGTCGACGTTGCCGCAGGTGATGAAACGCAGCAGATCCTTGTTCTCGTGCTGCTTCAGGTAGGCAAGGATGTCGCTGGCGATCAGGTCGGATTGGTGGGACATGGTTGCAGCCTAAATCGTGATCCAGCGCCGGATGCACACGGCATGCTGGTTTGGGTTATCTGGGTGATGCCAGCACCGATTTCGGCGCATGACGAAAAACGGATCAGGAACGCCCCTTCGCGGCGGCGAAGGCGGGAGCAGTCGGCGCAAAACAGTGGGCCACCGCTCCCGGTATGCCGCGACCGATCAGCGCCCGGCTCATCGCCGCGGCGCTCAGAAGTAGCCTTCCATCTTCTTCTTTTCCATCGAGCCGCTGGAATCGTGGTCGATCACCCGGCCCTGGCGTTCGCTGGTAGTGGTCAGCAGCATTTCCTGGATGATTTCGGGCAGGGTGGCGGCGGTCGATTCCACCGCGCCGGTCAGCGGGTAGCAGCCCAGGGTGCGGAAGCGCACCGATTTGGTCTGGATGCCGGCCTTCTGCTCGGGCGTCAGGTATTGCAGGATGCGCTCGTCGTCGATCATCACCAGCGTGCCGTTCAGGTCCACCACCGGACGTTCGGCCGAGAAGTACAGCGGCACGATTTCGATGTTCTCGAGGAAGATGTACTGCCAGATGTCGAGTTCGGTCCAGTTCGACAGCGGGAACACGCGGATGCTCTCGCCCTTGTCGATGCGCGAGTTGTAGATGTTCCACAGCTCGGGGCGCTGGTTCTTCGGATCCCAGCGGTGGTTCTTGTCGCGGAAGGAATAGACGCGCTCCTTGGCGCGGCTCTTTTCCTCGTCACGGCGGGCGCCGCCGAACGCGGCGTCGAAGCCGTACTTGTTCAGTGCCTGCTTCAAACCCTCGGTCTTCATCACGTCGGTGTGCTTGGCACTGCCGGCGGTGAACGGGTTGATGCCGGCCTTCACCCCTTCCTCGTTCACGTAGGTGATAAGGTTCCAGCCTTCGGCGCGCTGCTTGTCGCGCAGCTTGTACATGTCCTGGAATTTCCAGGTGGTATCCACGTGCATCAACGGGAACGGCGGCTTGCCCGGCGCGAACGCCTTCCTGGCCAAGTGCAGCATGACGGCCGAATCCTTGCCGATCGAGTACAGCATCACCGGGTTTTCGAATTCGGCAGCCACTTCACGGATGATGTGGATCGATTCCGCCTCCAGTTGCTTGAGGTGGGTTTGTCGCGCGTCGCTGATGGTGTTCATGAGGGTATTCGGGGGCCTGAAAGCAGGAAAGACCGGGCACTGGCGCCCAGTCTTGAAGAGGTAAATCTACCTAATTCGCAAAACAGCAAAAAGACGCGATGGTTATAACGTTAAGCCATCACGCGCCAGCGTTTTGCCTACACTGCCGACCAGGGCCGTCCCAGCGGGTTGAAGCTGGGCTTCTGGCCGCCCCACAGTTGTTCCAGGTCGTAGTAGTCGCGCACCGCCGGCAGCATCACGTGGACCACCAGCGCGCCGGCATCCACCAGCACCCACTCGCCACTCTCTTCGCCTTCGGTGGACAGCACCTCGAAGCCCTTCGCCTTCAGTTCGACGGCCACGTTGTTGGCCAGCGCGCGCACCTGGCGGTTGCTCTCGCCGGACGCCACCACCATGCACTCGAACAGGTCGGTCAGGTCGGTGGTATCCAGGATCTCGATGTACTTGGCCTTGATGTCTTCCAACGCGGCCACGGCCACGTCACGCATTTGTTGAGTCTGTTCGTTCATTCGTGTTTCCTGTCGCGCCCGCGATCGGATATGCGGGCTGGCGCCGGCGTCAGGTGCCGGCAAAACCGTTAGTTTACCCTCAGCCATGGCAGGGCATGCGCCCGGGATGGCGCCGCCCGGCACTTGGTTGCGGGCCTGGATCAGGCCTGGGCGTGTCGCCGCACCACTTCGTCCAGGATAAGGCGCCAAAGGCTGGTCACCCATTCTTCACCCAGGCCCAATCGCCGAGCCTCGTCGTGCAGGCGCCGGATCTGCTCGGCTTCGCGCTGCGCATCCCGGCCGGGCAATGCGGCGGCCTTCTTCAGCCGCCCCACCTCGGCCGTGACGCGGAAGCGCTCGGCCAGCAACGCCAGCAATTGGCCGTCGATCTCGTCGATGGCGGCGCGCAATTCGGCCAAATCGGTCATGACTGCTCCAAAGCAAAACGGCCCGCCGAAGCGGGCCGTCGGTTCATCGCGGGGTCAGGTGCGGATCTCGCCGTCACCCAGCACGATCCATTTCTCGCTGGTCAGCCCTTCCAGCCCCACCGGGCCGCGGGCGTGGATCTTGTCGGTGGAAATGCCGATCTCGGCCCCCAGGCCGTATTCGAAACCATCGGCAAAGCGCGTGGACGCGTTGACCATCACGCTGGAGCTGTCCACCTCGCGCAGGAAGCGCCGCGCCTTGGTGTAGTTCTCGGTGACGATGGCGTCGGTATGGTGGCTGCCATAGGTGTTGATATGGTCGATCGCCGCATCCAGATCGGCCACCACCTTGATCGAAAGAATGGGGGCCAGGTATTCGGTGCGCCAATCCTCCTCGGTTGCCGGAATCGCGTCGGGCAGGATGTCGCGGGTGGCGGCGCAACCGCGCAGTTCCACGCCCTTTTCGCGGTAGATGGCAGCCAGCGGCGGCAGTACCACATCGGCCACGTTCTCGTGCACCAGCAGCGTTTCCATGGTGTTGCACGGCGCGTAGCGCTGGGTCTTGGCGTTGTCGGCGATGCGGATCGCCTTTTCCGGGTCGGCCTCGTCGTCGATGTAGACGTGGCAGATGCCGTCCAGGTGCTTGATCACCGGCACCCGCGCGTCGGCGGCGATGCGCGCGATCAGGCCCTTGCCGCCGCGCGGCACGATCACGTCGACGAACTCGGTCATGGTGATCAGCTCGCCCACCGCGGCGCGGTCGGGGGTTTCGATGATCTGTACCGCGCTCTCCGGCAGACCGGCCACGGCCAGGCCTTCCTTCACCAGCGCCGCGATGGCCTGGTTGCAATGAAATGCCTCGCGCCCGCCACGCAGGATGGTGGCATTGCCGGACTTGATGCACAGCCCGGCGGCGTCGGCGGTCACGTTGGGACGCGCTTCGTAGATGATGCCGATCACGCCCAGCGGCACGCGCATCTTGCCGACCTGGATGCCGGTGGGGCGGTATTTGAAATCGCCCATGTTGCCGATCGGATCCGGCAGTGCGGCGATCTGGCGCAGGCCCTCGGCCATGGTGGCGATGGTCTTGTCGGTGAGTTGCAGCCGATCGAGCAGGGCTGCTTCCAGGCCATCGGTACGGGCCTGTTCCATGTCGCGTGCGTTGGCGGCCTTGAGCGCTTCGGCTTCGCGCTCGACGGCGTCGGCAATGGCGACGAGCGCCTTGTTCTTGGCGGCGGTGTCGGCCTTGGCCATTGCGCGGCTGGCGGCGCGGGCGCGGCGACCGACGTCCTGCATGTAGAGCTTGATGTCCATGGGCATGGCTGGGGATGTGAAACGGAATCAAGGCATTGTAACGACTAACGCCGGCTTTAGGCTGTATCGCTTTTTGCGACGAGCCGCGCCACCGGTATCGCGGGCAGCTGAATCCAGGAGCGCCCCGATCGCCGGCTAATCCTCGGCCGTCAGCGCACTGGGCCAGCTCAGCGTCATGCGAGCGCCGCCCAGCTCGCTGTCGCCGATGCGCAGCGTGCCGCCATGCCCCTGCATGATCATGTCGGTGATCGCCAGCCCCAGGCCATGCCCGCCAGTGCTGCGATTGCGGCTGCCCTCCAGGCGCTCGAACGGCTTGAGCAGGCGTTCGCGCGCGTCGGCGGGAATACCGGGGCCGTCGTCCTCGACCTCCAGCGCCGCGGTGCCATCGTGCCAGGTCAGCGTCACCCGCACCCGGCCGCCGCCGTAGCGACGCGCGTTGTTCACCAGGTTGCCCAGCGCGCGCCCCAGGTAATAGCGGTCGGCCCACAGCCACGGCTCGTCGCTGCCGCTGGCATTGACGAACTCCACCGCCGTCGCGTTCACCGCCAGTTCGTCCAGTTGCCGCGTCAGCCAGGGCAACGCCTCGAACGGCTGCGGATCGGGCTTCATTTCCGGGCGTTCCAGCGTACGCAGCGTCAGCCATTCCTCGACCAGCTGATCCATCTGCTCCAGATCGCGCTCGGCGCCGCCGATGAAGCTGTCCACCGGCGCGCCGGCCTTCACGGCCTCCAGCCGGTAGCGCAGACGCGCCAACGGCGTACGCACATCGTGCGAGATCGAGTCGATCATCGCCTGGCGCCCGGCGGACAACTCCTCGATATCCTGCGCCATGCGGTTGATGGTGCCGGACAACGGCTCCAGCGGCGACGACTCCTCCAGCGTGGTCCGCGCGCTGAAGTCGCCGGTGCCCAACTTGCGACTCTGGCGGATCAGCGCCAGCAGGTCGCGCCAGAACGGCCGCAACCACAGCCAGGTGGGAACGCCCAGCGCGGCGCACATCAGCAGCAGGCCGATGGCATCGGGCCACGACACGCTGTCCAGCCGCGCCAGGTAGGCCACCGGCCCGAGTTCGATCACCAGTTGGGTATCGGGAATACGGTGGATGTAGATATTGCGCCGTGGCAGGTACAGCGTTTCGCCGTTCATCAAGCCCTGCAACAACGACGCGCTGAGCTTGTAGGCCTCGACCTCCTCGATGTTCACCGGCACCGGCAGCTTGTTGCGCAGGCGGGCGATCTCGTCGTGCCACAGCGACTGCGGCAACGCGCCCAGCTCGTTCTCGACGATGATGATGGTGCTCTGGAATACGTCGTTCAGATACTGGCGGTTGATCCGCTCCAGCATCTGCTTGTATACCGCGCCGATCAGCAGCGCCGACGCCAGGAAACAGATGACGACGGTCAGGTAGAACCGCAGGAACAGTTTACGCATGGGTCACCCGGCCACCGCGCGGCCTATTCCTGCCACCAGATGTCCGCCGCGAACAGGTAGCCCTTGTGGCGGATGGTCTTGATCTTGCGCGGCTCGTTCGGGTCGTCGTTCAGCTTCTTGCGCAGGCGCGAGATCGCCACGTCGATGCTGCGGTCCATGCCGTCGTATTCGATGCCGCGCAATGTCTTGAGCAGGTGGTCGCGCGACAGGATCTCGCCGGCGTGGCGGGCCAGTTCCCACAGCAGGTCGAAGTCGCCGGTGGACAGGTGCAGCGGTTCCTTGTCGTAGGTGGCGGTGCGGTTGCGCGCGTCGATCTGCAATTTGCCGAAGTTGAGCGAGGAGCGATCGCCCGGCGCCGCGGCGCCGTGCTCGGTCTGACCACCCTGTCCGCCGCCTTGGCGCAGGTGGGCCCGGATACGCGCCAGCAGCACGGCTGGCGGCGTGGTCTTGACAACGTAGTCGGTAGCGCCGATCTCGAAACTGAGAATCTGGTTCATGTCGCTGTTGAGCGAGGTGAGCATCACCACCGGACCGTTGTAGAACTCGCGCAATTCGCGGCACAACGTCAGGCCGTCCTTGCCGGGCAGCATGATGTCGAGCAGTACCATTTCCGGCGGTTGGGCGCGTACCCGGCTCAGCAGGTTGCCGCCGTCCGCCAGATGCTCCACTTCGAATTCGAAACTTCGGAGGAATCCGCCGATCAGTTCGGCGAGTTCGCTGTCGTCTTCAACGAAAATGATGCGTTGCGCCATGGTACGGTTCCCGATGAGATCGGGTGATTGTAGCCAGAGCGCGGCATCGCGTCTCCAGAGGGATCAAGCATGGCAGTCAAGGAAGTGCTGAAGATGGGCGATCCGCGCCTGTATCGCGTGGCCGAGCCGGTGAAGGCCTTCGCCACGGCCGAACTCTACGAACTGGTGAGCGACCTGTTCGACACCATGCGCGCGCAGCAGGGCGTGGGCATCGCCGCGCCGCAGATCGGGGTCAACCTGCAGGTGGTGATCTTCGGCTTCCAGCAGAACGCGCGCTATCCGGAAGCGCCACCGGTGCCGGAAACCGTGCTGATCAATCCAACGCTGACGCCGCTGTCGGCCGAGATGGAGGAAGACTGGGAAGGCTGCCTGTCGGTGCCCGGCCTGCGCGGGCGCGTGCAACGGCACAAGGCATTGCGCTACACCGGCTTCGACCTCGAGGGGCGCCTGATCGATCGCAGCGTGGACGGCTTCCATGCCCGGGTGGTCCAGCACGAGTGCGATCACCTGAACGGGGTGCTTTACCCGTTGCGCATCGACGACCTGCACAAGCTGGGCTACACCGACGTGTTGTTTCCCGAATACGCCCGCCGCCCGCAGCACGAGACCGCCGAAGACGGGCAATAAAAAACCGCGGCATTGCCGCGGTTTTTCTTGAAGCTTGAAGCGCTGCGAATCAGACCTTGCGGATCGCGGCGGCTTGCAGGCCCTTCGGGCCTTGCTTCACGTCGAACTCGACGCGTTGGTTCTCGGCCAGGCTCTTGAAGCCGTTGCCTTGGATTTCGGAGAAATGCGCGAACAGGTCGGCGCTGCCGTCATCCGGGGTGATGAAGCCGAAGCCCTTGGAGTCGTTGAACCACTTAACGGTACCGGTAGCCATTGCTACGTTCCTTCTTTGAAAAAATAAACAATAAAGCGGGCAAGCATTTGCCCTGGTCCTGCAAACGATCAAGAAACGTAGCCGGGAAGCAGCTGGGACGCCAGTCGGTGGGCGGAGAACTGCTCGAATACATGCATTGATACGACTGCGAGGGGCACGCTACCGGGAAATTCAGCCGATGTCCATCGATTTCTTCATCACGGGTAAAATGCCCCGACCAAAACTGCAACGACCCCTTCGATGACCGCTTCCGCCTCTCCCATCAAGTTGATCGTCGGCCTGGGCAATCCCGGGGCCGAATATGCCGCCACGCGGCACAACGCAGGCTTCTGGTGGGTGGATCAACTCGCGCGCGACGGCGGGGCCTCGCTGCGCCACGAGAACAAGTTCCACGGGCTGGTCGGCCGTGCCCGCCTGGGCAGCCACGACGTGTGGCTGCTGCAACCGATGACCTTCATGAACCGCAGCGGCCTGTCGGTGGTGTCGCTGGCGCAGTTCTACCGCGTGCTGCCGCACGAAATCCTGGTGGTACACGACGAACTCGACATCCCGCCGGGCCAGATCAAGCTGAAACAAGGCGGCGGCAACGGTGGGCACAATGGCCTGAAGGACATCCAGGCCCACCTGTCGACGCCCAACTTCTGGCGTCTGCGCGTCGGCATCGGCCACCCCGGCGACCGCGCCCAGGTGGCGGCGTACGTGCTCAAGCCGCCGCGCCAGGAAGAACAGACCCTGATCGACGAAACCCTCGATCGCGCGCACCAGATCGTGCCGCAACTGCTGTCCGGCGACCTGGGCGGCGCGATGCAGAAGCTGCATACCGACGAGACGCGTCGCCGCCCGCACAAGGCCGCGCCCACGTCATGAAGGCGATCCTGGTCGCCAATCCCAAGGGCGGCAGCGGCAAATCGACGCTGGCCACCCACGTGGCCGCCCATTTCGCCTGGGAGGGCGAGCAGGTGATGCTGGGCGATCTCGACCGCCAGCACACCGCGCGCCACTGGCTGTCGCTACGCCCGGACAACTTTCCGCGCATCCACGGGTGGGAGCTTGCCGAAGGATTGCCGGCGCAGCCGCCACCAGGCACCACCGTGGCGGTGCTCGACAGCCCCGCCGGGCTGCACGGCAAGAAGCTCGACACCGCGCTGAAAGTGGTCGAGCGCGTACTGGTGCCGGTGCAGCCGGCCAGTTTCGACCTGTGGGCGCTGGCCGACTTCTTCCAGCGGCTGGCCGAAGAAAAGGCGGTGCGCAAGGGTCGGGTCGAGATCGCCGTGATCGGCATGCGGGTCAACCCGCGCACCCAGACCTTCCGCCGCTTCCAGGATTTCGTGGCCGACTACCGACTGCCGCTGCTGACCAGCCTGCGCGACACCCAGCTCTACGTGCAGTTGCAACCGCGCGGCCTGACCCTGTTCGACCTGCCGCGACCGCGTTTCGAACGCGATTTCGCGCAATGGCAACCCATCATCGAGTGGCTGAAATGACCGATTTACCCAAGATTCCCGTCAACCTCGTCACCGGCTTTCTCGGCGTGGGCAAGACCTCGGCGCTGACCCGCCTGCTGGCCGACAAACCCGCCGACCAGTATTGGGCGGTGGTGGTCAACGAATTCGGCGAGATCGGCATCGACGGCGCCACGCTGTCGGCGGCCGGCAGCAACCTCAACGTGGCGGAGGTGCCCGGCGGCTGCATCTGCTGCACCACCAGCCCGATGCTGCGCACCGCCCTCACCCGCCTGGTGCACGCGCGGCGGCCGGATCGCATCCTGATCGAACCGTCGGGCCTGGGCCATCCGGCCGGCATCGTCGATCTGCTGCGCGATCCGATGCTGGCCAAGGCGTTTTCGCTGCGCGCGGTGGTGACGCTGGTCGATCCGCGCCACCTGGACGATACCCGCTACACCACGCACCAGACCTGGCGCGACCAGCTTGAACTGGCGGACGTGCTGGTGCTGAACAAGACCGACCTGGCCGACGCCGAGCAACTGGCACGCGCCCGGCGCATGGGCGAGGCACTGTTCCCGGAAAAGCTCGCCATCGTCGAGGCCGTCAATGGCGCGTTCGATCCCGCCCTGCTCGATCTGGCGCTGGATGCGCGACGCTGGGGCGACACGGTGCAACGCCCGGCGGGGCACGGGCTGACGCCACCGCGGCGCGCATCGACAGCCGAGCCGGAACCGGCTCCGGCCTATCCATGGCGCAAGACCCAGTCCAGCCTGGATTCGCACAGCTGCGGCTGGGTGTTCGACCCGGAGACCATGTTCGTGTCGTACCAGCTGGCCGAGCTGTTCGAAGCATTCAATCAACCGGAGCATTTCGGCCTTGCCGGGCTGACGCGCGCCAAGGGCGTCTTCCACACCGAACGGGACTGGTATCGCTTCGACTGGGTGGACGGCATGCCGGCGGCCGCCATCTCGGCCTACCGGCGCGACAGCCGCTTCGAAGTGATCGTGCAAAGCGCAACGCCGCCCGATTGGGCGGCGTTGGAAGCGGCATTGTTCGCCACGCGCCTCGATGGCGCGGCGAACCTCAACCCTTGAGCGCGGCGCGGATCTGCGCCAGGTAGGTCTGCGCGGCGGCATCGTGGCCGCGCTCGCGCATCATCTGCAACCATTGGCCGATGGCGGCCTCCAGCACTGCCTTGTCCATCGAGCCGTGCAACTGGTGCAGCAGGTGGTCCAGCGCGCCCGCCAGCTGGTTGTGGTTGCTCATCTCCAGCACGGTGCGTATCCGCGCCATCTGGCCGGCGCTGATGACGGTGCCTTCCAGCGACACCGCCGCGGCCGGCGCGGGTGCCGCCTTGGGCGTGGCCACCGGCCCGCCGGCACCGACACCGCCCACGCGCTCGATGAAGCCATCCCATTCCAGCTCCATCAGGCGGTGGACCATTTCCTTTTCCGGCAGCTGCAACGCCAGCTGACCGGCCGGGGTCTTGCCGTCGATCATGATCAGCAACTGACGCAGCTTGGGAGACAACGCATGCGCGCGGGTGCGCATTTCCTCGCTGCCCATTTCTGTCTTGCGGAACACCACATCCAGCATGATCTCGATCCCCCCGGTTTTTCTTGGCCTTCGTGGGGTGTTTTACCTCAAACCCCCCTGTGATGAAAGCATGCTGACGGCAAGGGCTGCCACTGGTCGGTCATCGACTGCCGCCCTACCTTGCGGGGCGCGACGCGCCTCAATGCGGCGAAATGACAGACAAACGGGAGCCGGCGGACGCTGTAAGGAAATGTGAAATTTCTTGTCATGGAGTGCCCCGCAACAGATTTCGACCGCACATCGTCGATGAACGGATTGAAGGGGCACGCACCAACGCGGCGCAGGCGCAACACTGGCATCGCACCTTATTGCGCAAACCGCGTGGCGCCCTAACGCGACGCGGCTAATAGAACTTGCGCAGGTCCATCCCCTGGTACAACCGCGCCACTTCGTTGCCGTAGCCGTTGAACATCAGGGTCTTGCGGCGCAGCAGTTCGCCGATGCGCCGCTCGTTGGCCTGGCTCCAGCGCGGATGGTCCACTTCCGGGTTCACGTTGGAATAGAAGCCGTACTCCTGCGGCGCCGCCTTGTTCCACGCCGTGGCCGGCTGAGTGTCGGTCAGACGGATGCGCACGATGGATTTGGCGCTCTTGAAACCGTACTTCCATGGCACCACTAGGCGGATCGGCGCCCCGTTCTGATTCGGCAGCACCTTGCCGTACAGCCCCACCGCCAGAATGGTCAGCGGATGCATCGCCTCGTCGATGCGCAACCCCTCGGTATACGGCCAGTCAAGCACCCGGCTGCGCACGCCGGGCATCTGGCGCGGATCGGCCAGCGAGGTGAATTCGACGAAGCGGGCGCGCGATGTCGGCCGCACCTGCTTGAGCAGCGCATTCAGCTCGAAGCCCACCCAGGGGATCACCATCGACCAGCCTTCGACGCAGCGCAGCCGGTAGATGCGTTCCTCCAGCGGCGCCAGCTTCATCAGCGCGTCGATATCGAAAGTACGCGGCGCCTCGCACTCGCCTTCCACCCGCACCGTCCACGGCCGCACCTTCAACGAGCCGGCGTTCTGCGCCGGGTCTTCCTTGTCGGTGCCGAATTCGTAGAAGTTGTTGTACTGGGTGATCTGCTCGAAGCGGTTCTTGTCCTCGGTGGTGCTGTAGCGGCTGGGATGTGTCGCCAGCGCCGTCGAGGCGGCGGCGGCGGCCCAGCCGGGCAGCAGGGCGGACAGGCCCAGGCCGGCGGCGGCGCTCATCAGACGACGGCGCTCCAGATAGCACGCCTCGGGCGTGATCTCGCTGGGTTGGGGTTGGGAAGCGGGGATCTGGGACATGGCCGGCTCCTGTGGAGGTTCGCGCGTCGATGCTCTTACTACTACATCATCCGAGCATGCCACCGATGGCGAATTCGCCGGCGACGGCTCGCGCGGTACTCAGCCCAGGAAGTGCCAGCCCAGCGCGGCGATGCCGCCCAGCAGCAGCACCGAGGCCGCGATGCGCATCGCCCGGTCCAGTTCGCGGCGCCATTGCGGCCGGAAATGCCCGATGACGAAGGCCAGCAGCGACCAGGCCACGAACAGGTAGAACAACAGGCGCAGCGATTTCATCGAGGGGAGCGGAGCGGCGAGCCAGTTAAAGTAGCACTTTAAGATTGCGCGTTTGTTGCTTCATTTTTCGCTGTTTTATCAGCAACTGATGTAGCGTAAGCAAAACGCTCTAAGTGATTGTATCAAAACGGAATTATCGATCGGCGCCCCTTGTGAGCGCTTTTTTTTTACTCTATAGTGGGGCGCAGTGGGAAAAAGTGGGTGAAAGTGTGGAATCACCCCACCACGACCAGGAATGGGGATCATGTTCAGCGGCGTCGCATCACTCAACCTCGACAGCAAAGGGCGTCTGGCCATTCCGGCCAAGCATCGCGAACTGCTGTCCGCGCGTTGCAGCGGCCGCCTGGTGATCACCGTCGAGCCTTCCGGCTGCCTGCTGATCTACCCCGAACCCGACTGGCTGCCCGTGCGCGACCAACTGAACACCCTGACCGGCGCACAGATGCCCATTCGCCGTTTCATCGTCGGCCACGCCGAGGAAGTCGAGCTCGATAGCGCCGGCCGCGTGCTGATCTCGCCGCGCCTGCGCCAGATCGCCCAGCTCGACAAGGGCGTCGCCCTGGTGGGCATGGGCAACAAGTTCGAGCTGTGGGACGAAGGCAAGTGGACCGCGCAGAACGAAGCCGTCATGGCCATCGACCCTGCCGAGCTGGCAAGCCAGATGCAGGGCATCTCGCTGTGAGCTTCGTCCACAGGACCGTGCTGTTGCACGAAGCCGTCGAGGCGCTGGCGATCCGTCCCGACGGCTGTTATGTCGACGGCACCTTCGGCCGCGGCGGCCACAGCCGCCTGATCCTTTCCCGGCTCGGCCCCGCCGGCCGCCTGATCGCCTTCGACAAGGATCCGGCCGCCATCGCCGAGGCCGAACGCATCGCAGACCCCCGTTTTTCGATCGTGCACGACGGCTTCGCCGCACTGGGCGAGGCGCTGGCCGCGCGCGAGGTGACCCGCATCGACGGGTTGTTGCTGGACCTGGGCGTGTCTTCGCCCCAACTGGACGACGGCAGTCGCGGCTTCAGCTTCCGCTTCGACGCGCCGCTCGACATGCGCATGGACACCACTCGCGGCAGCACCGTCGCCGAGTGGCTGGCCGGTGCCGACCAACAAGATATTGCCGAGGTGATACGTGACTATGGCGAAGAGCGGTTTGCTAAACAGATTGCAGCAGCGATTGTTGCGCGTCGCGGGGATGCCCCAATCGGAACGACTCGCGAACTTGCCACGCTCGTGGCAGGCGTCGTGCGCACCCGTGAGCCGGGCCAGGACCCGGCGACGCGTACCTTCCAGGCTCTACGGATTTTCATCAATCGCGAGCTTGAAGAACTCTCGCTGATCCTGCCGCAGGCGCTGGATCTGCTCGCGCCGGGCGGGCGGCTGGCGGTGATCGCCTTCCACTCGCTGGAAGACCGCATCGTCAAGCGCTTCATGCAGGATGCCGCCAAGAACCACCTGCCCAGCCGGCTACCGGTGAGGGCGGCCGACCTGCCGCCGCCGCCGTTGCGGCTGATCGGCAAGCCGATCCGGGCGGGGGACGCCGAAGTGGCGGAAAACCCCCGCGCACGCAGCGCGATACTCAGGGTGGCGGAGAAAACGGAGGCGGCGCGATGATCCGCCTCAATCTCTTTTTGCTGGGCCTGCTGATGGTGTGCGCCATGTCCGTGGTCACCAGCCAGCACAAGTCGCGCAAGCTGTACTCCGAATTGCAGAAGGAAGCCCAGCACACCAAGAAGCTGGACGTCGAATGGGGCCAGCTCCAGCTGGAGCAGAGCACCTGGGCGATGCATTCGCGCATCGAGAACGAGGCCACCCGCAAGCTCGGCATGCAGTTGCCGGGCAGCAACCGCACCCAGGTGATCCTGCCGCGCGGCACCGCGGTGGCCCGGCCCAAGGTGGGGGACGTCGATTGATGAACGCCCCCACCCAGCCGCGCACCCGCCAGCGCTTCGTGCAGCAGCTCAAGCTGGAACGCTGGCGCGTCTGGTTCATCCTCGCCGGCCTGATGATCCTGTTCGGCGTGCTGATCGCGCGCGGCTTCTTCCTGCAGATCATGGACGAAGGCTTCCTGCAACAGCAGGGCGAGGCCCGCTACGCGCGCACGCTCAAGCTGGAAGCCAACCGCGGCATGATCACCGACCGCAACGGCGAGCCGCTGGCGATCTCCACCCCGGTGCAATCGGTGTGGGTCAGCCCGCGCTCGGTCAAGCTGCTGCCGCCGGGCCAGAAGCGCCCCGCCGGCTGGGAACCCAGCTCCGAGAAAGAGCCGGTGCCGATGTCGCGCGAAGAACTGGCGCAGTTGGCCAAGGCCGTCGACATGCCGGTGAAGGTGGTCGAGAGCCGCCTCAGCACCAGCCGCAAGAGCGGCGACAAGCCCGACTTCGTCTGGCTCAAGCGCCACATGGCGCCGCAGGACGCCAAGAAGGTGCTGGAACTGAACCTGCCCGGCGTCTACGCCCAGACCGAATATCGCCGCTACTACCCGGCCGGCGAGGTCACCGCGCACATCCTCGGCTTCACCAACATCGACGGCAAAGGCCAGGAAGGCTTCGAACTCACCCGCCAGGACATGCTGGCCGGCAAGTCCGGCAGCCGTACCGTGATCCGCGACCGTCGCGGCTTCATCGTCGAAGACATCTCCACCATCATCCCGCCCAAGGACGGCGAGACGCTGACGCTGTCGATCGACCGCCGCATCCAGTACCTGGCGTACCGCGAGCTGAAGGCGGCGGTGGAGGCCAACAAGGCGCTCGGCGGCGGCATCGTGGTGCTCGACGCCCGCACCGGCGAGGTGCTGGCGCTGGCCAACACGCCGTCGTACAACCCCAACAGCCGCGCCCGCATCGACCCGGCGCGCCGCCGCAACCGCGCCGTCACCGACCTGTACGAACCCGGCTCGACCATGAAGCCGATCACCATCGCCACCGCGCTGGAATCCGGCAAGGTCACCCCCAGCACCGTGATCGACACCACCGGCGGCGCCATGGGCATGGCCGGCTACACCATCAAGGACACCCACAACTACGGCGCGCTGACGGTCGAGCGGGTGCTGGTCAAGTCGTCCAACGTCGGCACCGCGCGCATCGCGCTGGCGCAGGACCGCGAATTCCTGTGGCAGCACTACGACGCCATCGGCTTCGGCCAGCCGCCGCGCACCGGCTTCCCCGGCGAGGCGTCGGGCAA
Organism: Chitiniphilus shinanonensis DSM 23277; assembly: GCF_000374805.1. Classification (GTDB taxonomy): domain Bacteria; phylum Pseudomonadota; class Gammaproteobacteria; order Burkholderiales; family Chitinibacteraceae; genus Chitiniphilus; species Chitiniphilus shinanonensis. The sequence goes on along the minus strand of NZ_KB895344.1, from coordinate 34,165 downwards.
GCTGCGCGCGTGGAAGACCTGGCGCCCGGTCGAGCAGGCCACCATGGCCTACGGCTACGGCATCTCGGTCAGCCTGATGCAGATGGCGCGCGCCTACCAGGTGTTCGCCACCGACGGCGAAATCCGCCCCGTCACCTTCACCAAGCAGGTCGCCCCGCTGCCCGGCAAGCGCGTGTTCAGCCCCGAAGTGGTGCGCGAAGTGCGCCTGATGATGGAAAAGGCCACCCAGCCCGGCGGCACCGGCACCCGCGCCCAGGTGGTCGGCTACCGCGTCGCCGGCAAGACCGGCACCGCCAAGAAGGTGGGCGTCGGCGGCTACACCGAGAAGCGCTACGTCGGCTCCTTCGTCGGCTTCGCCCCGGTATCCGACCCGCGCCTGATCGTGGCGGTGATGATCGACGAGCCCCACGGCGATTCCTACTACGGCGGCACCGTCGCCGGCCCGGCGTTCTCCAACGTGATGGCGGGCAGCCTGCGCATGCTCGGCGTGCCGCCGGATGCGCCCACCGACAACATCCTGCTGCCCGGCCAGGACGAGCCGGAAGTGCCGGAGGAAACATGAAGCCCTTGAACTGGCCCCTGCCCGTGCTGGATTTCGACGCCATCGACGCGCTGGCCGCCGGCCGCCATGTCGTCTCCGACAGCCGCAAGGTCAAGCCCGGCGACCTGTTCCTCGCCTATCAGGGCGAATACGCCGACGGCCGCGCCTACATCGCCGACGCCCTGGCCAACGGCGCCGGCGCCGTGCTGTGGGAGGCCGAGGACTTCGCCTGGAACCCGGCCTGGACCGTGCCCAACCTGGCGGTGCCGCAACTGCGCGCCCAGGCGGGCCTCGTCGCCGCGCGGCTGCTGGGCGACCCGTCCACCGACCTGCTGGTGTTCGGCATCACCGGCACCAACGGCAAGACCTCGATCGCCAACTGGCTGGCGCAGGCGCTCGGTGCGCTGGGACGCAAGGTCGGCGTGCTCGGCACCACCGGCAACGGCGTCTATCCGTCGTTGCTGCCGTCCAGCCACACCACGCTGGAACCGGTGGCGCTGCAAGGCTGGCTGGCCGGCTTCCGCGACACCGGCGTCAACGCGGTGGCGATGGAAGTGTCGTCGCACGGCCTGTCGCAGGCGCGGGTGCACGGCGTGTTGTTCGACATCGCCATCTTCACCAACCTGACCCGCGACCACCTGGATTACCACGGCACGCTGGAAGCCTACGGCGCCGAGAAGGCGCGGCTGTTCCACTGGGAAGGGCTCAAGGCCGCCGTCATCAACGCCGACGATCCGTTCGGCGCGCAACTGCTCAGGGAAACCACCGCCCAGCGCGTACTGGGCTACGGCATCGACGCCGGCGACGTGCGCGCCACCCGCCTGACCACCTCGCTGGACGGCCTGGAAATGGACGTCACCACCCCCGCCGGCAACGCCACGCTGCGCTCGGGGCTGCTGGGGCGCTTCAACGCCTACAACCTGCTGGCCTGCCTGGCGGCGCTGCTGGCAGCCAAGGTGCCGCTGATCGACGCGGTGCGCGTGCTGGAGAAGATCCACGCCGCGCCGGGGCGGATGCAACGGCTGGGCGGCGGCAGGCAGCCGCTGGTGGTGGTCGATTACGCCCACACCCCCGACGCGCTCGACAAGGCGCTGGGCACGCTGCGCGACGCCATGAACGGCAGCGGCCGGCTGTACTGCATCTTCGGCTGCGGCGGCGACCGCGACCGCGGCAAGCGCCCGATCATGGGCGACATCGCCTGTCACCGCGCCGACACCGTGGTCATCACCAGCGACAACCCGCGCAACGAAAGCCCGCAGGCCATCATCGACGACATCGTCGAAGGCGTCGCCGGCGTCGATGGCTCGGGCCACGCCGACTATTCGGTCGAATCCGACCGGGGCCAGGCCATCGCCGCCACCATCGACCTCGCCCAGCCCGGCGACGTGGTGCTGATCGCCGGCAAGGGGCACGAAACCTATCAGGAGATCGCCGGAGTGCGTCATCACTTCGACGACGTGGAACAAGCGCTCGCCGCGCTGGAAAGGAAGGACAAATGATGTTGACGCTACGCGAGACCGCGCTGGCGCTGGAAGGACAACTGATCGGCGACCACGCCGACACCGTGTTCGAACGGGTGACCACCGACAGCCGCGACGTGCGGCCGGGCGACCTGTTCGTCGCGCTCAAGGGCGACCGTTTCGACGGCCACGACTTCGTCGCCGGCGCGCTGGCGCAAGGCGCCGTCGCGGCACTGGTGCAGAACGCCGCCGGCGACGCCGGCCCGCGCATCGTGGTCGGCGACACCCTGGCCGCGCTCGGCCGACTGGGCAGCTACTGGCGCGACAAGCTCGACCCGGTAGTGGTGGGCATCACCGGCAGCAACGGCAAGACCACGGTCAAGGAGATGACCGCCACCGTGCTGGCGGCCCACGCCGGCGCCGACGCGGTGCTCGCCACGCGCGGCAACCTGAACAACCACATCGGCGTACCGCTGACGCTGCTGGCGCTGCGCCCGCAGCACCGCTACGCCGTGATCGAGATGGGCATGAACCATTTCGGCGAGATCGACTACCTCACCCGGCTGGCCCGGCCCGACGTCGCACTGGTGAACAACGCCGGCGCCGCCCACCTGGAAGCGCTCGGCTCGGTGGAAGGCGTGGCGCGCGCCAAGGGCGAGATCTTCGGCGGCCTGCCCGACGATGGCGTCGCCATCATCAACGCCGACGATGCGCACGCGGCGCTGTGGAGCACGCTGGCCAACGGCCACAAGCAGATCACCTTCGGCACCATCGCCGCCGAGATTGCCGCGCGCGAAGTGCAACAGGACGCCGCCGGCAGCCGTTTCATCCTCGACGCCCCGCTGGACGACGCGCCGGTGACGCTGCCGGTGCCCGGCCTGCACAACGTGCGCAACGCGCTGGCCGCCGCCGCGGTCGGCTACGCGCTGGGCCTGGAGATCGCCGACATCGCCGCCGCGCTGTCCGCGTACCACGGCGTGAAAGGGCGGCTGGAAAACAAGGCCGCCGCCAACGGCGCGCGGGTGATCGACGACACCTACAACGCCAACCCCGATTCGATGAAGGCCGCCATCGACGTGCTGGTCACCGCCCCCGCGCCGACGCTGCTGGTGCTGGGCGACATCGGCGAGGTCGGCGAGAACGCCGCCGCGCTGCACGCCGAGGTCGGCGCCTATGCGCGCCAGCACGGCGTCGGCGCGCTGTACACGCTGGGCAACGAGATGCGCCACGCCAGCGCCGCCTTCGGCGAAGGCCGGCACTTCGAACAGCTGGACGAGCTGACGGCGGCGCTGCGCGACGCGGTCACCCCGGGGACCACGGTGCTGGTCAAGGGATCGCGCTTCATGCGCATGGAGCGGGTGGTGGACGCACTGGTGGAGGGTCGCTGAGATGCTGGTCTGGTTATTCGAATGGCTGGGCGAATCGATCCGCGCCTTCAACGTATTCAGCTACCTGACGCTGCGCGCCGTGCTGGCGATGATGACCGCGCTGGCGATCTCGTGGCTGCTCGGCCCACTGGTGATCCGCAAGCTGACCGAGATGAAGGTGGGTCAGGCGGTGCGCAACGACGGCCCGCAGACCCACTTGGTCAAGGCCGGCACCCCGACCATGGGCGGCACGCTGATCCTGCTGGCGATCGGCCTGACCACGCTGCTGTGGGGCGACCTGGGCAACAAGTACGTCTGGCTGACCCTGGTGGTCACGCTGGCCACCGGCATCGTCGGCTTCGTCGACGACTACAAGAAGGTGGCGCTGAAGAACCCGAAGGGGCTGTCGGCCAAGGCCAAGATGTTCTGGCAATCGCTGATCGCCATCGGCGCCGGGCTGTTCCTGGTGAACGTCGGCCAACTGCCGTCGCACACCGGCTTCATCATCCCGTTCTACAAGGAAATCCTCTATCCGTTCGGCGCGGTGGGTTTCTGCGTGCTGACCTACTGCGTGATCGTCGGCACCAGCAACGCCGTCAACCTCACCGACGGCCTGGACGGCCTCGCGATCATGCCCACGGTGTTCGTCGCCGGCGCGTTCTGCATCTTCGCCTACGTGGCCGGCAACGCCGTGTTCTCCAAGTACCTGGGCGTGCCGCACGTGCCGGGCGCGGGCGAGCTGATCATCTTCTGCGCCGCCATGGCCGGCGCCGGCCTGGGCTTCCTCTGGTTCAACGCCTATCCCGCCGAAGTGTTCATGGGCGACGTGGGCGCGCTGGCGCTGGGCGCCGGCCTCGGCACCGTGGCCGTGATCGTCCGCCAGGAGATCGTGCTGTTCATCATGGGCGGCGTGTTCGTGGTGGAAGCGCTGTCGGTGATGATCCAGGTCGCCAGCTTCAAGATCACCGGCAAGCGCGTGTTCCGCATGGCGCCGCTGCATCACCACTACGAACTCAAGGGCTGGAAGGAAACGCAGGTGGTGGTGCGTTTCTGGATCATCACCATCCTGCTGGTGATGGCCGGCCTCGCCACCCTGAAATTGCGGTAAGGCAACGATGTACATGAATCGGTTTTCTTCGACGCGAGGCGCACGTGGTCACTGCTAGCAGTTCGCCCTTCGCACCGCAGCCGGTCCTGGCCGAATCCCACGCCATCGTGGTCGGCCTGGGCGTCACCGGCCTGTCCGCCGCGCGCTGGCTCGCCGCGCAGGGCGCGCGCGTCACCGTGGCCGACAGCCGCGAGCAGCCGCCGGGCCTCGACACCCTGCGCCAGGAACTGCCGCAGGTGGCGCTGCGCCTGGGCGCCTTCGCCGCCGAAACCTTCGCCGACGCCGACCTGCTGGTGGTCAGCCCCGGCGTGCCGCTCGCCACCCCGGCGATCGACGCCACGGTGCGCCGCGGCGTGCCGGCGCTGGGCGACGTCGAACTGTTCGCCCGTGCGCTGGCCGGCAAGCCGGCCAAGGTGATCGCCATCACCGGCTCCAACGGCAAATCCACCGTCACCACCATGGTCGGCCAGATGTGCGAGGCCGCCGGCCTCAGGACCGTGGTCGCCGGCAATATCGGCCTGCCGGTGCTGGACGCCCTCGCCGCCACGCCGGACGCCGACGTCTACGTGCTGGAGCTGTCCAGCTTCCAGCTCGAAACCACCGCCACGCTGGCGCCGGACGCCGCCACCGTCCTCAACGTGTCCGAGGATCACCTCGACCGCTACGACGGCATGGCGCATTACGCCGCCACCAAGGCGCGCATCTTCCAGGGCCAGGGCGCGATGATCCTCAACCGTGAGGATGCCTACAGCCGCGACATGGGTCTGCCCGGCCGCCACGTGATCCGCTTCGGCCAGGACGCGCCGCGTCGCGCCGACGAATACGGTCTGGTCGCCGAGGGCGACGATTTCGCACTGCGCCTGGGCGACACCACGCTGATGCGCGCCAGCGAGCTGCCGGTGGCCGGCCTGCACAACGCCGTCAACGCGCTGGCCGCGCTGGCGCTGTGCCGCGCCATCGGGCTGGCGTCGGCGCCGCTGGTCAAGGCGCTCAAGCAGTTCAAGGGGCTGCCGCATCGCGTGGAATTCGTCGCCGACGTGGCCGGCGTGGGGTATTACGACGACTCCAAGGGCACCAACGTCGGCGCCACCGAGGCCGCGCTCAAGGGTATGGTCCGCCCGGTGGTGCTGCTGGCCGGCGGCGACGGCAAGGGCCAGGACTTCGGCCCGCTCAAGCCAGCGTGCGAACGCATCTGCCGCGCGGTGGTGCTGATCGGCCGCGATGGCCCGCAGATCGCCGCCGCGCTCCAGGGCGCGCACTCGGCCGTCGCCGGCGCCGCGTTGCCAGTGGTCGGCGAACCGACGCTGGAACAGGCGGTGCGCACCGCCGCCCGACTCGCCGCGCCCGGCGACGTGGTACTGCTGAGCCCCGCCTGCGCCAGCCTGGACATGTTCCGCAACTACCACCACCGCGCCGAAGTGTTCATCGACGCCGTGCGCGCGCTGGAGCCGGCAGCGCCATGAAGCACATCTTCTACCAGGCCCTGAGACGGTCCCGCCCCAGCATGCACGCCTACGATGTGGCACTGCTGTGGGGCGTGCTGATCCTGCTCGCCTTCGGCCTGGTGATGGTCTACTCGGCGTCGATCGCCATGGCCGAGGTCGACAAGGACACCGGCTACCGCAGCACCTACTTCCTGGTGCGCCACTCGGTGTTCCTGGTGCTGGGCCTGGCCGGCGGCTTCATCGCCTTCAACATCCCGACCAAGACCTGGCAGCAGTACGCGCCGCTGCTGTTCATCGTCGGCGTGATCCTGCTGGCACTGGTGCTGGTGCCCGGCATCGGCCGCGAGGTCAACGGCAGCCAGCGCTGGCTGTCGCTGTACGTGGTCAACCTGCAACCGTCCGAGCTGATGAAGTTCATCGTGGTGCTGTACGCGGCCGACTACACCGTGCGCAAGGCCGCGTTCATGGGTGGCGATTTCGTCGCCAGCATCACCAAGGGCCTGCTGCCGATGCTGGTGGTGATGCTGGTGGTCGGCGGCCTGCTGCTGCTGGAGCCGGACTTCGGCGCCTTCGCGGTCATCACCGCCATCGCGGTCGGCCTGCTGTTCCTCGGCGGCTTCGACTGGCGCCTGTTCGCCGGCCTGATCGCGCTGCTGGCGGTGGGCTTCGTCGGGCTGGTGGTCAGCTCGCCGTACCGCATGCAGCGCGTGCTCGGCTTCCTCGACCCGTGGCAGGACCCGTACGGCAAGGGCTACCAGCTCAGCCATTCGCTGATCGCCTTCGGCCGCGGCGAATGGACCGGCGTCGGCCTGGGCGCCAGCGTCGAGAAGCTGTCCTACCTGCCCGAAGCGCATACCGACTTCCTGATGGCCATCATCGCCGAGGAACTGGGCTTCGTCGGCGTGGCGGTGATCGTCTGCCTGTTCGCCTTCCTGGTGTTCCGCGCCTTCATGATCGGCGTGCAGGCCGCCAAGCTGGACCGCGCCTATCAGGCGCTGCTGGCGCAGGGCATCGGCATCTGGTTCGGCGTGCAGAGCGTGATCAACATCGGCGTGAACATGGGCCTGCTGCCCACCAAGGGCCTGACGCTGCCGCTGTTGTCGTTCGGCGGCTCCGGCATCCTGGCCAATCTGGTGGCGCTGGGCGTGCTGCTGCGGGTGGATTTCGAAAACCGCCAGGCGCTGCGGGGGTTCAAGCCATGAACCGCACCGTGATGATCACCACCGGCGGCACCGGCGGCCACATCTTCCCCGGCCTGGCCATCGCCCGCGCCTTGCAGGCGCAGGGCGTGCAAGTGTTCTGGCTGGGCACCCGCCGCGGCATGGAAGCCACACTGGTGCCGCAGCACGGCGTCGAGTTCGAAGCGCTGGATTTCGCCAGCGTGCGCGGTCGCGGCAGGCTGGCCCTGCTGCTGGCGCCGTTCACCATCGGCCGCGCGCTGTGCCAGGCCACCGGCGTGCTGCTGCGCCGCCGTCCGGACGTGGTGCTGGGCCTGGGCGGCTACGTGTCCTTCCCCGGCGCGCTGATGGCCGGCGCGCTGCGGGTGCCGCTGGTGGTGCACACCGCCGACGCCGTGGCCGGGCTGGCCAACCGCTGGCTGGGCCGGCTGGCCAAGCGGGTGCTGGCCGGCTTCCCCGCCGCCTTCGGCGCCGCCTACCCCAAGCCGGTGCAATGGACCGGCAACCCGGTGCGCGCCGAGATCGCTGCGCTGCCCGATCCCGACACCCGCTACGCCGGTCGCGAAGGCCCGCTGCGCCTGCTGGTGGTCGGCGGCAGCCTGGGCGCGCAGGCGCTGAACCAGGTGGTCCCGCAGGCACTGGCCAGGCTGCCCGAAGCGCAGCGGCCGCAGGTGATCCACCAGGCCGGCGCCAGGCAGATCGACGCGCTCAAGACCAACTACGACGCAGCCGGCGTGGCCGGCGATTGCCGCGCCTTCATCGACGACATGGCCGGCGCCTACGCCGAGGCGGATCTGGTGATCTGCCGCGCCGGCGCGGTCACCGTGGCCGAACTGGCGGTGGCCGGCGCGCCCAGCGTGCTGGTGCCGTACCCGTACCACAAGGATCAACAACAGTTGCAGAACGCCCGCTTCCTGGTCGAAGCCGGCGGCGCGCGACTCCTGGAACAGAAGGACCTCACACCGGACACCCTGGCCGCGATGCTGGCCGGACTGGACCGCGCCGAGCTGGCGCGGATGGGCCGCGCCGCGCGCGCGGTCGCCAAGCCCGACGCCACCGCCGAGGTGGCCGCCATTCTGGTCGAGCTGGCCGGTTGAACGAGACGACATCATGAAACACAAGGTCAAACGCATTCACTTCGTCGGCATCGGCGGTGTCGGCATGAGCGGCATCGCCGAGGTGCTGCTCAACCAGGGCTTCGAGATCTCCGGCTCGGACCTGGGCAGCAACGCCACCACGCAACGGCTGGCCGCCGCCGGCGCCACCGTGCACCAGGGCCACGCGGCCGGCTTCGTCGCCAACGCCGACGTGGTGGTGATCTCCAGCGCGGTCAAGCCCGACAACCCCGAGGTGGTGGAAGCGCACCGCCGCAATATCCCGGTGGTGCCGCGTGCCATGATGCTGGCCGAGCTGATGCGCCTGAAGCAGGGCATCGCCATCGCCGGCACCCACGGCAAGACCACCACCACCAGCCTGACCGCGTCGGTGCTGGAAGCGGCCGGACTCGACCCGACCTTCGTCATCGGCGGCAAGCTGCACGCCGCCGGCTCCAACGCACGCCTGGGCAGCGGCGAATGTCTGGTGGCCGAAGCCGACGAGAGCGACGCCTCGTTCCTGCTGCTGACGCCCATCATCGCCGTGGTCACCAATATCGACGCCGACCACATGGACACCTACGGCCACGATTTCGACAACCTGAAGAAGGCCTTCGTCGATTTCCTGGACCGTCTGCCGTTCTACGGCCGCGCCGTGCTGTGCGTGGACGACCCGACGGTGCGCGAGATCCTGCCGCGCGTCACCAGCCCGGTCACCACCTACGGCACCGGCGCCGACGCCATGCTGCGCGCCGAGAACATCGTCGAGGCCGGCACCCAGATGCGCTTCGACGCGGTGTGGGAAAACGGCGAACAGCGCCGCATCCCGATCACCCTCAACATGCCCGGCCGCCACAACGTGCTGAACGCGCTGGCCGCCATCGGCATCGCGCTGGAAGTGGGCGCCTCCGACGCCGCGATCCAGCGCGGCCTGGCCGAGTTCCAGGGCGTGGGCCGGCGCTTCCAGCGTTACGGCGAGGTGGCGTTGCCCGACGGCGGCAGCTTCACCCTGATCGACGACTACGGCCACCACCCGGTGGAAATGGCCGCCACGCTGGCCGCCGCGCGCGGCGCCTTCCCGGGCCGCCGCCTGCTGCTGGCGTTCCAGCCGCACCGCTACACCCGCACCCGCGATTGCTTCGAGGATTTCGTGAAGGTACTGAACACCGTGGACGGCCTGCTGCTGGCCGAGGTCTATGCCGCGGGCGAATCGCCCATCGTCGCCGCCGACGGCCGCAGCCTGTCGCGCGCGGTGCGCGTCGCCGGCAAGGTGGAGCCGGTATTCGTCGAGCAGATCGCCGACCTGCCGGACGCCATCGTCGGCGCCGCGCGCGACGGCGACGTGGTCATCACCATGGGCGCCGGCTCCATCGGCGGCATCCCCGCCAAGCTGGCAGGAGGCGCGTGACCATGGATCTCCAGCAGAAATACGGCAAGGTCGCGGTGCTGATGGGCGGCAGCTCCAGCGAGCGCGAAGTCTCGTTGATGAGCGGCAACGGCGTGTTGCAGGCGCTGCGCAGCCAGGGCGTCGACGCCCATGCCTTCGATCCAGCCGAGCAGCCGCTGACCGATCTGGTGGAACAGGGCTACGACCGCGCCTTCCTGATCCTGCACGGCGGCGAGGGCGAGGACGGCACCATCCAGGGCGCGCTGGAATACCTGGGCGTGCCCTACACCGGCTGCGGCGTGATGGCGTCGGCCATCAGCATGGACAAATGGCGCACCAAGCTGATGTGGCAGGCCCTGGGCCTGCCGGTGCCGGCTTACCTGCTGCTCGACGCCCGCAGCGATTTCGACGCGGTAATCCCCAAGCTGGGCTCGCCGGTGTTCGTCAAGCCGTCGAATGGCGGCTCCAGCGTCGGCGTCACCAAGTGCCGCAGCGCCGCCGAGATCCGCGCCGCCTACGAAGAGGCGGCCAAGTACGACCCGCTGGTGATGGTCGAGCAGGCGATCACCGGCGGGGAATACAGCTGCGCGGTGCTCGACGGCCAGGCACTGGCCACGGTGAAGATCGAGCCGGCCACCGATTTCTACGACTACGACGCCAAGTACTTCCGCGACGACACCGTCTACCGCTGCCCCGGCCTGACCGGCGAAGCCGAACTGCGCGCGCGCCAGCTCTCCGAAGTGGCCTATCGCGTGCTTGGCGCCGAAGGCTGGGCGCGCATCGACTTCCTGGCCGACGAAAAGGGCGGGATCTACCTGCTGGAACCGAACACCGCGCCGGGCATGACCAGCCACAGCCTGTTCCCGATGTGCGCCCGCGAGGCCGGGATCAGCTACGAGCAGCTGGTGCTGCGAATTCTGGATACGACGCTCTAAGGCGTCTTTTTGAAAACGATAGCGAGACAGGAAACCGTGATCCCAGCAACAAAAGAACCTCGTCAGGGCGTAGCGAGCGCGCGCCGGGCAAGGAGTCAGCAGCGCAGTCGCCGCAACGTACGTGCGTACGTGAGGACGACGAGCAGCGCACGACGCCGCATGGCGCGCGCGCAGTAGCCCTGGCGAGGTTCGAATGTGGGATAAGCCGCAATTGTTGCTGTGGTTCGCCAATCTGCTCACCGGCCTGGCCGCGCTGCTGCTGTTCTATTCGCTGGTGTTCCTGGCGGTGAATTCGCCGCTGTTCCCGGTGAAGCGCATCAAGGTGGACGGCGAACTGGAGCACGTGACGCGCGAGCAATTGCAGTACGTGATCAAGAACGAGCTGAAGGGCACGTTCTTCACGCTGAACCTGGACAAGACCCGCGCCGCGTTCGAGAAGCTGCCGTGGGTGCGCAAGGTAAGCGTGCGGCGGCGCTGGCCGGATCGGCTGGAAGTGAACATCGAAGAGCACGTGGCCATCGCCCGCTGGGGCAGCGTGGCCCTGCTGAATGCGTACGGCGAGCGTTTCGACGCCGCCTCGAACGACAAGCTGCCGGTGCTGGAAGGCCCCGGCGGCACGGAGAAACAGATGGTGGAAGGCTACCGCGCGCTGCAGGCGGCGCTGGCCCCGATCGACAAGCGCCCCGAGCACATCTGGCTGTCGGCGCGGCGCGCATGGCGCATGGAGCTGAACGACGGCACGGTGGTGGAGATCGGCCGCGACGACGCCCTGCCTCGCGTGCAGCGCTTCGTCACCGCCTACCCGAACTCGCTGGCGCTGATCGCGGAGAAGCACCCGTTCCAGTACGTGGACCTGCGCTACCCCAACGGCTTCGCGGTGCGGCTGCCGGGCTACACCCCGGCCGAAGCCCGCAAGCCGGGTGCGGCGGGCGTGCCCGCAGCCCCGCGCCCGGCGGCCCCAGCGGCCAGGCCGGCGGCACCGCAGCCGCCCGCGCCCCGGCCAGCGGCGGAGCATGCCGCATGAACACACACAACAGGATCGGCGGCATCGCCGCCGGACAGGCAACACGCAATCAAGGGAAAGAGGTCCGTCAGTGACTAGAGACAGCAAGAACCTCATCGTCGGGCTCGACATCGGCACCTCCAAGGTGGTGGCCGTTGCCGCCGAGATCATGGACGACGGCAAGCTGAACGTGGTCGGCCTCGGCTCGGCCGCCAGCCGCGGGCTCAAGCGCGGCGTGGTGGTCGACATCGAGAAGACCGTCAGCGCCATCCAGAGCGCGCTGGGCGAAGCCGAGCTGATGGCCGATTGCAAGATCCGCGAGGTATTCACCGGCATCGCCGGCAGCCACATCAAGGGCCTGAATTCGCACGGCATGGTGGCGATCAAGGACAAGGAGGTCACCCAGGCCGACATGACCCGGGTGATCGAGACCGCCAGCGCGGTGAACATCCCCACCGATCACCAGGTGCTGCACATCCTGGCGCAGGAATACGTGATCGACGGCCAGGAGGACGTGAAGGAGCCGCTGGGCATGTCCGGCGTGCGCCTGGAAGTGCGGGTGCACATCGTGTCCGGCGCGGTGTCGGCGGTGCAGAACATCACCAAGTGCGTTCGCCGCTGCGGCCTGGAGATCGCCGAAGTGGTGCTGCAACCGCTGGCGTCGGCCTACGCCGTGCTCACCGAGGACGAAAAGGACCTTGGCGTGTGCCTGGTGGACATCGGCGGCGGCACCACCGATCTGGCGGTGTTCATCGACGGCGCGATCCGCCACACCGCGGTGATCCCCATCGCCGGCGACCAGATCACCAACGACATCGCGATGGCACTACGCACGCCCACCGGCGAGGCCGAAACCATCAAGCTCCAGCACGGCGTGGCCTTGCGCCACATGACCGACCCGCAGGCCATGATCGAAGTCCCCGGGGTGGGCGAGCGCGGCTCGCGCCAGATGAGCCGCCACACCCTGGCCGAAGTGATCGAGCCGCGCGTCGAGGAACTGTACGGACTGGTGCAGGCGGAACTGCGCCGCGCCGGCTTCGAGGATCGCCTGTCCAGCGGCATCGTCATCACCGGCGGCGCGGCGCTGATGCCGGGCATGGTCGAGCTGGGCGAAGAGATCTTCCACATGCCCGTCCGCCTGGGCACGCCGAAATATGTCGGCGGGCTGGCGGAGGTCGTCAAGAACGCACGTTATTCCACCGCGGTCGGGCTGCTGCTGCTCGCCCGCGAGCAATACCAGCGGAATCCCGCCGGACGCATGAAGGATGGCTCGTTCGGCGAGTTGTTGGGGCGCATGAAATCGTGGTTCCAGAACAACTTCTAATACGTTCTTTTTTTGTCAGTTATTCAGTTTCGGGTCAGTAAGTAAGGTAGAATCGGGTCAAGAGGAGACACACCATGGCACTCACCATCGAAGTCCAAGAGGTCGCGCACCTCGTCAATATCAAGGTCATCGGCGTCGGCGGCGCCGGTTGCAACGCGATCAACAACATGATCGACCACCGCATGCAGGGCGTGGATTTCATCTCCGCCAACACCGACGCGCAGGTGCTCAAGCTGTCGCGCGCCGAAAACGTGGTGCAATTGGGCTCCGAACTCACCAAGGGTTTCGGCGCCGGCTGCAACCCGGACATCGGCCGCCAGGCCGCCGAAGAGGATCGTGAACGCATCGGCGAGCTGATCGAAGGCGCCGACCTGCTGTTCGTCACCGCCGGCATGGGCGGCGGCACCGGCACCGGCGCGGCGCCGGTGATCGCCCAGGTCGCCCGCGAGAAGGGCATCCTCACCGTCGGCGTGGTCACCAAGCCGGGCCTGGACGAAGGCGCCCGCCAGAAGGTGGCGCAAGCCGGCATCGACGAGCTGGCCCGCTACGTGGATTCGCTGATCGTGGTCTCCAACGAGAAGCTGGAAGAAGTGCTGGGCGAGGACGTGACCGTGGACGAAGCGTTCCGCGCCGCCGACGACATCCTGCGCAACGCCGTGGGCTCGATCGTCGAGATCATCCACTACCCCGGCCTGATCAACGTCGACTTCGCCGATGTGAAGACCGTGATGCGCGAGATGGGCATGGCGATGATGGGTTCGGCCCTGGCCACCGGCCCGGCCCGCGCCGTCGAAGCCACCGAAGAGGCGATCCGCTGCCCGCTGCTGGACAACATCAGCTTCAAGGGCGCGCGCGGCGTGCTGGTGAACTTCTCGGCCAGCCGTTCCACGCTGAAGAAGAGCGAAATCCGCCAGGCGCTGGAGATCATCAACCAGCACGTGGCCGACGACGCCCAGATCAAGCACGGCGTGGTGTACGACGAATCGCTGGGCGACTCGCTGCGCATCACCCTGATCGCCACCGGCCTGGGCGCCAAGGAGAACAGCAAGCCGTCGCTGTCGGTGATCCAGAACGAAAGCCGCAAGACGGGTACCGATGGCTTCAATGCCGAGGACTACGACACCCCCGCAATCTGGCGCTCGCGCCGTGGCGGCGGTGCGGCGGACAACGCGGCCTCGGGCGCGCGCCCGGCGTTGAACAACATCGATATGGATATTCCGGCTTTCCTGCGCCGCCAGGCCGACTGATCGGCGCTGGCGCTACTGCGCACGACCGGCGCTTTGTCGTCGGGCAGACTCAGGCTCCTCATGGACATCCAGTCCGTTCCGGGCCTTCGTCCACCCGACTTCGCGCTCCGGCCGCGCTCGCTATGCGCCAACACCGATTGGTTGCTGTTGGTCCGGCGCCCGGATAGGCTCGGCCGATCGGGAACATTGCGAGGTTCAATCAAGCCCAAGACCCGGGGCTGTTAGAATCGTAAGCAGTTACTGATTGGGAAAAGTGTCCATGTTTCAACAACGTACCCTGAAATCGACTGTACGCGCCGTCGGGGTCGGCCTGCACTCGGGCGATCGTGTCACGCTCGTGCTCAAGCCGGCGCCGGTGGACCACGGCATCGTGTTTCGACGCACCGATTTACCCGGATCGGCGCCATTCAGGGTGGGGCCCGCACTCGTCAACGACACGCGTCTCTCCTCGACGCTGGTCCAGGACGACGTGCGGGTGGGCACCATCGAGCACCTGATGTCGGCGTTTGCCGGCCTCGGCCTCGACAACGTCGATGTCGAGGTCGACGCCCAGGAGATGCCGATCATGGACGGCTCGTCCGCGCCGTTCATTTTCCTGGTGCAGTCGGCCGGCATCGTCGACCAGCCCGCGCCCAAGCGCTTCGTGCGCGTGCTCAGGCCCGTGGAGGTGCGTGAGGGCGACAAGTGGGTGCGCCTGGACCCGCACGAAGGCTACAAGGTGGCGCTGACCATCGACTTCCAGCACCCCGCGTTCAAGAAGTCGGCGCAGACCGTCTGCATCGACTTCGCCACCACCAACTACATCAGCGAGATCTCCCGCGCCCGTACCTTCGGCTTCATCCACGAGTTCGAATACATGCGGATGAACGGCCTGGCGCGCGGTGGCAGCATGGACAACGCCATCGTCATCGACGAATACCGCGTGCTGAACGACGGCGGCCTGCGCTTCGAGGACGAGTTCGTGCGCCACAAGGTGCTCGACGCCATCGGCGATCTCTACATCCTGGGCCACCCGCTGATCGCCGCGTTCTCCGGCTACAAGAGCGGCCACGCCATGAACAACAAGCTGCTGCGCACCCTGCTCGCCGACGAGGCCAACTACGAATTCGTCACCTTCGAAGACCGCGACACCGTGCCCAGCAGCTTCCACGACCTGCCGCCGTTGAGCATTTAGGCGGCGTTGAAACCCCAAATCTTGAAACACAGAGAACACGGAGAACACAGAGGGCCACGGAGAAGCCCGATCAAGAGGCCCTTCTAACCCGAGGCCGGGAATAGACAGGGGCAGCTATGGAAAGCCTGCACTCAACCGCCCAGGACACCCCTCGTTTTTCTCTGTGAAACTCCGTGTCGTCTGTGCTCTCTGTGTTTCAAGATTTGGGGTTTCAACGCACCCCCGCTGTTGGCAGCCAGCAGTTGATCGGCCATCATCGGGCCATGTTCGCTCTGCTGCGTTTCCTCGTCATCGTGCTGGTGCTGCTCGTCGGCTGGTCCGCGTTCAAGTACCAGCGCACTCGCGATCCATTCTGGCTGCGGCTGATCCGCTGGTCGCTGGCGGTGGCGCTGGTCACCGGCGTGGTCGGCGTGCTCGGCCTGATCGTGCAGCGACTGGCCGAAACCTGATTCCCCCACTTCCGTTCCCGCCCATGCCCCGCCTGTATCTCGACCTGCCGCTCGCCAGCGGCGCCAACCTGTCCCTGCCCGAAGAGGCCGCGCGCCATGTGCAGGTGTTGCGGCTGCAACCGGGCGATGCGCTGACGTTGTTCGACGGGCGCGGCGGCGAGTACGACGCCACGGTCACGCAGATGGGCAAACGCTCGGTGGAGGTCGCCGTCGGCGCGCATCACGCCGTCGGGCGCGAGTCGCCGCTGGACATCACGCTGGTGCAGGCGGTGGCGGCGGCCGAGCGCATGGACTACGCCATCCAGAAGGCCACCGAGCTGGGCGTCGGCCGCATCGCGCCGGTGAACAGCGCCTACACCCAGGGCCGCATGGCCGGCGAGCGCGCCGAGAAGCGTCGTGCCCACTGGCAGGGCGTGGCCGCCGCCGCCTGCGAGCAAAGCGGCCGCACCCGGGTGCCCGAGGTGGCCACGGTACGCGACCTGGCCGAGCTGCTGGCGACGCCGCCGCAGGCCGACCTGAAACTGCTGCTGTCGCCGCGCGGCGCCACCCGGCTCGCCGACCTGCCCGCGCACGCGGCACGCGTGGTGCTACTGGTCGGCCCCGAGGGCGGCCTGTCGCCCGACGAAGAAGCCGCCGCCGTGGCTGCCGGCTGGACCGGGCTGGTGCTGGGCCCGCGCGTGCTGCGCACCGAAACGGCCGGCGCCACGCTGATCGCGCTGCTCCAGGCGCGCTACGGCGATTTCTGACCCCGCCACGCCGCCGCGCCCGCGCCGATCCGCCCGCGCGTCCGGGCGGGCGGCGCCCGTTATAATGACCGCCTTCCTCCCAGCCGCTTCCGCCATGACCAATCGCCAGCTCTACATCCGCGTCCTGCAACACATCAAGCCGTACTGGGCCGTGGTGCTGTTCAACATGGTCTGCCTGGGGCTGGCGGCCGGGGTGGACGGCGCGATGTCGCTGCTGCTCAAGCCGCTGGTCGACCAGAACCTGAAGGCCGAAGCACTGACCACCACCGCGGCGTGGGTGATCCCGGCGCAGATCTTCGGCCTGGCCGTGCTGCGGATGGCGACCAACTTCGGCAACGAATACACCAGCAACTGGCTGACCACCCGCGTGGTGTGCGACCTGCGCGACCATATGTTCGCGCGCATGATCAACATGCCGGTGCGCTTCTTCGACCAGTCGTCGGTGGGCGTACTGCTGTCGCGCGTCACCAACGACGTGAACCAGATCATGCTGGCCGGCGCGCAGATCATGACCACCTTCATCCGCGACGCGCTGTCGGTGGTGATCTTCCTCGGCGTGATGCTGTACCACGACTGGCGGCTGACACTGCTGTGCGTGGTGCTGATCCCCGGCGTGGTCACCAGCATCCGGCTGGTCGGCAAACGCCAGCGCCGGCTGGCGCGCGAATCGCAGCAGAGCGTGGGCGAGATGACGCGCACGCTGGACGAGGCATTCTCCGGCCAGCGGGTGGTGAAGATCTTCGGCGGCGAAAGCTACGAGCGCAAACGCTTCGGCAAGGTGAACAATCGGCTGCGCCACGTGAACGTCAAGCAGACCGCCACCTCCAGCATGAATTCCAGCCTGATCATGCTGCTGATCGGCGCCACGCTGGCGGTGATCATCTATTTCGCCAGCCTGCGCGCGCAGGCCGGCGAGCTGACCGCAGGCGCCTTCGTCTCGTTCATCTCGGCGATGATGATGATGCAGGCACCGCTCAAGAGCATCACCAAGCTCAACGAGCAGCTGCACAAGGGCCTGGCCGCCGCCGAATCGGTGTTCGGCATCCTCGATCAGGACGTCGAGCGCGACCGTGGCACGCGAGCGCTGACGCGCGCCGAGGGCCGGCTCGACTTCGACCATGTGGTGTTCGCCTATGCCGGCGGCGAGCGCAACGCGCTCAACGACCTGACCTTCGCCATCGCCCCCGGCGAATCGGTGGCGCTGGTCGGCAAATCCGGCAGCGGCAAGACCACGCTGGCCAACCTGCTGCCGCGCTTCTACGACCTGGAGCACGGCGAGATCCGCCTGGACGGCGTGCCGCTGCACGACTATCGCCTGGCCGACCTGCGCCGCCAGTTCGCCCTGGTCAGCCAGGACGTAGTGCTGTTCAACGACAGCGTCACCGCCAACATCGCCTACGGCGACCCGGCGCCGGACCACGCCCGGGTGCGTGCCGCCGCCGAGGCCGCGTTCGCGCTGGAGTTCATCGAGACCATGCCGCAGGGCTTCGACACCGAGCTGGGCGAGAACGGCGTGCGCTTGTCCGGCGGCCAGCGCCAGCGCCTGGCGATCGCCCGTGCGCTGTACAAGGACGCGCCGATCCTGATCCTGGACGAAGCCACCAGCGCGCTCGACACCGAGTCGGAACGCAAGGTGCAGTCCGCGCTGGAAAACCTGATGAAATCGCGCACCACGGTGGTGATCGCGCACCGGCTGTCGACCATCGAAAACGTCGACCGCATCCTGGTGCTGCGCGAAGGCCGCGTCATCGAAAGCGGCCGCCACACCGACCTGCTGGCGCAAGGCGGCATCTACGCCCAGATGCACGCCGCGCAGTTCAGCGAGGGGTGACGCGCGGGTAAAGTCAAACCCAGATCTTGAAACACAGAGGGCACAGAGAACACGGAGTTTCACAGAGAAAACCGAAAGGCAGAGGGGAAGAAGAAAGGCGCTACGCGCGTCTTCTGCGTAGATGAAGCCACCGTGAATGACGCTGACTTGCTCTCTCTGTTTTCTCTGGTTTTCTCCGTGGCGCTCTGTGTTCTCTGTGCCCTCTGTGTTTCAAGATTTGGGGTTACGGGCTCCTCGCCCCTCCCGCTCCATCGCCGCCAGCTTCAAGAACCGGTAATACACCGTCTCCGCGTTGAACATCGCCACCTGGAAGCCGGCCGCGCCGTCGAGGAAGCCGCGTTTGATGAAGTAGGTGCGCACGAACGCCCACCCGCCGCGCAGGATGGCCTTGCCCAGCCCGCCGCGCTGGCCGCGCGCGAAGCGCTGGCGGGCGCCGGCGGTGGAGTAGGCGTCCAGCTTGCGCAGCACGTCGGCGTGATCCTCGTAGGAATAGTGCAGCAGCAGGCCGTCCAGCCGGCCGGCGCCGCCCTCGAACAGCAGCCGCTCGTGCACCAGGTCGTCCGAGAAGCGCGCCGCGCCACGGCGGAACAGGCGGGGAATCCAGTCGGGGAACCAGCCGGCATGGCGCATCCAGTGCCCGCAGAACGACGACAGCCGATTGAGCGCGTAGACCGCGTGCGCGGGGTTGGCCAGCACCGCGCGGATCGACGCCGCCAGCTCGGGTGTGACCACCTCGTCGGCGTCGATCAGCAGCAGCCAGTCGGTATCGAGCAGCGCCAGCGCGCGGTTCTTCTGCACCCCGAAGCCCGGCCAGTCCGGCGATACCTCGACCAACGCGCCATGGGCGCGGGCGATGGCGACGGTATCGTCGTCGCTGCCCGAATCCAGCACGACGATGCGGTCGGCGAACGCCAGCGCCGTCAGACACTCGGGCAGGCGCCGCGCGGCGTTCTTGGTGATCAGGGCGACGCCCAGGGTGGGAGAAGTCATGGAAGGGAGCGGGTCACGAAAAAGGGAAAATGCCTGGAGGGGAAGAGGGAAGAGGGAAGAGGGAAGGGCAAACCCTGCGCGGCATCCAGAGCCGCTAACAAAACCGTCCTGGCGGCGTCACGCGAACTTGCCGTACTACACGTACTGTCTGCGTTTCGCGCTTCTTGCCAGGACGGTTTTGTTAGCGGCTCTAAGCCCGGTTTTGCCCTTCCCCCTTCTCCCTTCCCTCTTCACCGCTCCTGCCTTGATATAATCCGCCATCCTTTCCGACGGCCACAAGCCTCAGGTCTCCCATGAAGATTCTGGTCACCGGTGCCGCCGGTTTCATCGGCATGCATCTTTCCGAGCGCCTGCTCGCGCTCGGTCACCAGGTCCACGGCCTCGACAGCCTCAACAGCTACTACGATCCCGCCCTCAAACACGCCCGCCTGGCGCGGCTGACGCCGCAGCCCGGCTTCAGCTTCGACACCCTGGACATCGCCGAGCCGCGCACCGTCGACGTGATCCGCGACGGCGGTTACGACGTGGTGGTGCACCTGGCGGCGCAGGCCGGGGTGCGTTATTCCATCGACGCCCCGCTGGCCTACAACGCCGCCAACCTCACCGGCTTTTCCCACGTGCTGGAAGGCTGTCGCCACGGCGGGGTCGGCCACCTGATCTTCGCCAGCTCGTCCAGCGTCTACGGCGGCAACCGCCGCCTGCCGTTCCGCGAGAGCGACAGCACCGAGCACCCGGTCAGCTTCTACGCCGCCACCAAGAAAGCCAACGAGGCGATGGCGCACAGCTACGCCCACCTCTACGGCCTGCCGGTCACCGGGCTGCGCTTCTTCACCGTGTACGGCCCGTGGGGCCGGCCCGACATGGCCTACTACAAGTTCGCGCAGAAGATCGTCGCCGGCGAGACCATCGACGTCTACAACCACGGCCGGATGCGGCGCGACTTCACCTACATCGACGACATCGTCGCCGGCATCGAGGCGCTGCTCACCCGTCCCGCCGCGCCCGATCCCGATTTCGACGTGATGCACCCGCGCAACGGCAGCAGTTGGGCGCCCTATCGCCTGTACAACATCGGCGGCAGCAACCCGGCCGAGCTGGGCGAATTCATCGCCACGCTGGAACGCCACCTCGGCCGCGATGCCGACAAGCGCCTGCTGCCGATGCAGGCGGGCGACGTGGAGGAGACCTACGCCGACACCTCGGCGCTGGAAGCCGCCACCGGCGTGGTGCCGCGCGTCGGCCTGGACCAGGGGCTGGGCCGCTTCGTCGCCTGGTTCAAGGAATACCACGGTGCCTGATCCGGGCATCCGCCGCGCCCTGGTGATCAAGTTGCGTCACCACGGCGACGTGCTGCTGACCGGGCCGGTGTTCAGCACCCTGGCCGCCGCCTGTCCCGGCATCGAAATCGATGCGCTGGTCTACCACGACACCCGCGAGATGCTGACGCTGCACCCGCACGTGGCGCAGGTGCACACCATCGGCCGCGACTGGCGCGGGCTGGGCTGGCTGGCGCAGGCCCGCGCCTATCTCGGCCTGTACCGCGCGCTGAAGGCGCGCGACTACGACCTGATCGTCCACCTGACCGACCACTGGCACGGCGCGCGCTTCACCCGCCTGCTCAAGCCGCGGCTGTCGGTGGCGCCGCAATCGCGCAAGCACGGCAAGCGCGCGCAGAAACTGTGGCAGCGCTCGTTCGACGCGCTGTATCCCGTGGTCGGCGGCAACCGCCGGCACACGGTGGAACTGCACCTGGATGCGCTGCGCCGCATCGGCATCCGCCCCACGGCGGATTCGACCGCGCTGCGCTTCGTGCCGGGCGAGGCCGCCGAGCGCGCCGTCGCCGACAAGCTGGCGCAGGCCGGCGTCAACGGGCGCTACCTGCTGGTCCACCCCACCTCGCGCTGGCTGTTCAAGGCGTGGCCGGTCGAGCGCATGGCGGCGCTGATCGACGCGCTGACCGCGCGCGGCGACCGCGTGGTGCTGTCGGCCGCGCCGTCGCCCAACGAGATGGAATGGATCGCCGACCTGAAAACCCGGCTGGCGCTGCCGGTGGCCGACCTGTCCGGCCAGTTGTCGCTCAAGGAACTGGGCGCCCTGATCGCCGGCGCGCGCGCGCTGGTCGGCGTCGACTCGGTGCCGATGCACCTGGCGGCGGCGGTGCAGACGCCGGTGGTTGCGCTGTTCGGCCCTTCGGGCGATATCGAATGGGGACCGTGGCAGGTGCCGCAACGGGTGGTCACCGCCCCCTACAGCTGCCGGCCCTGTGGCCAGAACGGCTGCGGCGGCTGCGGCATCAGCGACTGCCTGGTCGCCATCGCGCCCGAGCGCGTGCTGGCGGCCCTGGATGAATTGCTCGTGGAGACCGGACGGTGACGTCACCGATCAAGCTCGCCATCGTGCGGCAGAAGTACAACCCGCACGGCGGCGCCGAACGCTTCGTCAGCCGGGCGCTCGACGCCCTGGCGCAGCGCGGCGCGCTCGACGTGACGCTGCTGGCGCGGCAATGGAAGGACGGCGGCGCCGGCTGGCGCTGCGAAACCATCGACCCGCCGCACGTCGGCCGGCTGTCGCGCGACGCCGGATTCGCCCGCGCCGCGCAGCAGCGCTTCGGCGAATTCGACCTGGTGCAGAGCCACGAGCGCATCCCCGGCGCCGCCATCTTCCGCGCCGGCGACGGCGTGCACGCGGTGTGGCTGGAACAGCTGGCGCGCATCCAGGGCCCGGCCGCCCGGCTGACCCGCGCGCTCAGCCCCTACCATCGCTATATCTGCCGCGCCGAAGCCGACATGTTCCGCCATCCCGCATTGCGGCTGGTGATCTGCAACTCGCAGCTAGTGCGCGACCAGATCGCCCGGCGCTTCGACGTCGCGCCCGAACGGCTGGCGGTGATCTACAACGGCGTCGATACCGGCTCGTTCCACCCCGAACTCACGCGCTATCGCGAAGGCTGGCGCCGCGACCACCGCATTCCCGAAGACGCGCCGCTGCTGGCCTACGTCGGCTCCGGCTTCGAACGCAAGGGCGTGGCCGCCGCGCTGCGCGCCATCGCGCCCCATCCCGGCCTGCACCTGGCGATCGCCGGCGAGGACAAGCACGCGCCGCGCTACCAGCGGCTGGCACAGCGCCTGGGCGTGGCCGGACGGGTGCGCTTCCTGGGCGGCCTGCCCGACGTGAAGCCGCTGTACGGCGCTGCTGACGCGCTGATCCTGCCAACGCTGTACGACCCGTTCCCCAATGTGTGCGTCGAAGCGCTGGCCAGCGGCCTGCCGATCTTCACCTCGCCGCTGTGCGGCGCCGCCGAGTGGGTGCGCCCCGGCGAAAACGGCTGGGTGAACGACGCGCTGGACGATGCCGGCCTGCAACGCAGCCTGGGCGAATGGCTGGCGCGCCGCGCCGACTGGCCCGCGCTGCGCGCCGCCGCCCGCGCCACCGCCGAACCCTATACCCTGACCCGCATGGCCGGCGAGCTGGAATCGCTGTACGCCGCGCTGTTGGACGCCTGAACATGGACAGACAATCGTTGCGCATCCTGCACGCCGAATCCTCGCTGGGCTGGGGCGGTCAGGAGCATCGCACCTTCAAGGAAATGGTCGCCCTGCGCGAACGCGGCCACACGCTGGAGCTGGTATGCCAGCCTGGCGCCAAACTCGGCGAGCGGCTGGCCGCCGAAGGCTATGCCGTGCACCACGTGCGCATGCGCAATGGCGCCGACCTGGCCGCGGTGTGGCGCATGCGCCGGCTGCTGCGCCACGGCCGCTTCGACGTGCTCAACACCCACAGCGGGCGCGACAGCCTGCTGGCCGGGATGGCCGGGCGGCTGGCGGGCACCCCGCTGATCGTGCGCACCCGCCACCTGGCGCTGCCGCTCACCTCGCTCGCCACCTACACCTGGCTGCCGCATCGCGTGGTGTCGGTCAGCGAGCACGTAAGGCAATACCTGATCGGCGAAGGCGTGCCCGCCGCGCACGCCGCCACCATCTACACCGGCATCCAGGCGCAGGAGCCGGTGGCCTCCACCCTGCGCGCCGAGCTGAAACTGCCCGCCGACGCCATCGTGGTCGGCACCGTGGCCATCCTGCGCGCCAAGAAAGGCCACCGCGAACTGCTGGAAGCCGCCAAGCCGTTGCTGACCCGGCACCCGACGCTGCACCTGGTGTGGGCCGGCAACGGCCCGCAGTACGACAACCTGAGCGCGCTGCTCGCCAGCGAGGGGCTGACCGACCGGGTGCACCTGCTGGGCCTGCGCCGCGACGTGGCCAACGTGCTGGGCGGCTGCGACGTGTTCGCGCTCGCCACCCACCAGGAAGCGCTCGGCACCTCGTACATCGAAGCAATGGCGATGGGCCTGCCGGTGATCGGCACCCGGGTCGATGGCGTGCCCGAGGTGATCGAGGACGGTGTCAACGGCCTGTTGGTGCCGGCACAGGATGTTCCCGCACTGCGCGGCGCGCTGGAGACGCTGATCGCCGACCCCGCCCTACGCCAGCGTATGGGCGAAGCCGGCCGCGCCATCACCCGCACCCGCTTCGCCGTGGCGACCATGGCCGGCGAGATGGAGGCGTTCTACCTGAAGAGCCTGGCCGAACGGGGGCACGCATGAAAGCCGCGCGCGCCGTGCCGGTGCTGATGTACCACCATGTATCGCCCGCACCGGGGCTGGTCACCGTCAGCCCCGCCACCTTCGCCGAGCACATGGGCTGGCTGGCGCGCGCCGGCTACACCACGCTGAACACGCGGCAGTTCGCCGGTTTCCTGGCCGGCGAAGCGGTGCCCGACAAATCGGTGCTGGTCACCTTCGACGACGGCTACCTGGACAACTGGGTCTACGCCCACCCGGTGCTGGCGCGCCATGGCCAGCGCGCGGTGCTGTTCACCGTCAGCGGCTGGGTCGGCGACGGCCCGGCGCGCCCGCATGCCGGCAATGGTGATGGCGACAGCAGCCCACTGCCGGCCACGCCGGACCATCGCGCCTGCAAGGCCGCCATCGCCGAGGGCCGCGCCGACGAGGTGATCGTGCGCGCCAGCGAAGTGGCCGCCATGCGGGCCGCCGGCACCTTCGAATTCCATAGCCACACCCACAGCCACACCCGCTGGGACAAGCAGTGCGCCGACCCGGCCGAAAAGCGCGCGCGCCTCGCCGAGGACCTGGCCGCCAGCCGCGCCGACTTCGCCGCGCGTCTGGGCGGCGCCAGCGACCAGCTGTGCTGGCCGCAGGGCTATTTCGACGACGACTACCTCGCCGTCGCGCGCGAAGCGGGCTTCCGCCACCTGTACACCACCGTGCCCGGCGCCAACCTGCCGGGACAGGACCGCGAGCACATCCACCGACTGGTGGTGAAGGACAAGCCCGCGTCGTGGCTGGCCAGCCGGTTGTGGCTGTATCGCCGTCCCACTCTGGCGCGGCTTTACACCGCGTTGAAACGCCGGTGATGACTCAGCCATGCGCCTGAACCTGCGCCAGAACCTCGCCATCGCGCCTGGAAATCGGCCTGCATCGCTGCGGATCGGCGAGCCTCAAGCCCCCGGCCAAGCCGGGCGCGGCACTTTGGTGGTCCGCCAGCAACGGCGCTCCCTGATCGATTCCACTCCCCCCGCCCTCGCCGCGCGCGCCTGCAAGGATGAGCGATCATGGGCGGGGCGCGCTCTGGAACGAGCCCCCGGCCAAGCCGGGCGCAACACTTTGGTGGTCCGCCAGCAACGGCGCTCCCTGGTCGATTCCACTCCCCCCGCCCTCGCCGCCGCGAGGGAGCCTCGCTTTGCTCATGGGGCCAATCCGGGCGGCGTGGCCCGAGGTTGTCCACCATGCGCCTGAACCTGCGCCAGAACCTCGCCATCGCACTGGCGCGCTGGCAGGTGCGTCGCCAGCCGCGGCCCGATCCGGCCGAGCTGGGCACGCCGCGCGTGGGGCGCATCCTGGCGGTGTCCTGTACCGCCATCGGCGACGCGCTGATGAGCACGCCGGCGCTGCGCAGCCTGCGCCTGGGCTACCCGCAGGCGCGTATCGAGCTGCTGGTGCATCCGGCCTACGCGCCGCTGTTCCGCACCAACCCGGACATCAACGGCATCCGGCTCTACGACAACCGCTGGCAGGGGTTCTGGCGCACCGTGCGCGAATTGCGGCGCCAGCGTTACGACCTGGTCGCCATCCTGCACGGCAACGAGCCGCAGGCCACGCCGCTGGCCGCGCTGAGCGGCGCGCGCTGGCGCTTCAAGCTGCCCAACGCCTTCGCCCACCGCGACCTGCTGAGCAACGCCGAGCCGGTGCGCACCTGGGACGATTTCACCCACGGCATCGACCAGCGGCTGGCGGTGGCGACGCTGGCGGGCGGTGCGCCGACCGAACGCGCGATGACGCTGATCGTCGACGCCGAGACCCAGGAAGCGCTGGACGCCGCGCTGGCGGGCGACTTCGGCATCGCGCCGGGAACGCCGCTGCTGGCGTTCCAGCCCGGCGCCTCCACCGCCAGCCGCCGCTGGCGCCCGGAACGCTACGCCGAGTTGGGCCGCCGCCTGCTGGCGCACGACCCCGCGCTCAAGATCGTGGTCACCGGCTCGCCGGCCGAACTGCCGCTGGTGGACGCCGTGGCCCAGGGCATCGGCGATCCGGCGCGGGTGATCGTCACCGCCGGCAGGCTGCCGCTGGCGCAACTGCCGGCACTGCTGCGGCGCTGCCGCGCGCTGGTCACGCCCGACACCGGCATCATGCACATGGCGATCGCCGTCGGCACGCCCACGGTCAGCCTGTTCGCCGCCGCGCACTGGGAGCGCTCCGGCCCGACCGTGGCCCTACATCGCCACATCGTGATCCAGAAGTGGCGCACCTGCGATCCGTGCCTGGGCAAGCGCTGCCCCTACGCCGCGCCGCTGTGCATGGACAACATCGGCGTGGACGAGGTGTACGACGCCTGCCTGCGCCACCTGGAAGCCCCCGCATCATGACCGCTCGCAAGATCCTGCTGCTCGACACCGGCAACGAATGGGGAGGCGGCACCAACAGCATGTTCGAGCTGCTCAAGCGCATCGACCGCGAGCGCTTCGCCGTCACCTGCCTGTTCTATCACGACTACCCGCGCGGCGATTCCAGCCTGTCGCACGATCTGGCCGCGCTCGGCATCCCGCTGCGCCTGTTGCCGCAACGGCGCCAGCCGCTGTGGGCCAAGCTCGCCAAGGAGTTGCTGCGCGGCGTGCTGACGCCGTGGCCGGCGCGGCGCGCCCGCGCGGTGCGCGCCGTGGACGCCGCCTGGCGCATCCGCCCCAACGCCGCGCGCATCGCCGCGCAACTGCGCGACGGCGAATTCGACCTGCTGTACATGAACAACCAGCCGCTCTCCAACATCGAGGGCTACCTGGCGGCCGAAGCCACCGGCGTGCCGACGGTGCAGCACTGCCGCATCGAGCCGGTGCTGGACGCGCCGACGGTGGCGTTGGTCAACCGGCTGGCGAAGAAGGTGATCGGTGTCTCCCACGGCGTGGTCGCCACGCTGACCGCGCAGGGCGTCGATGCCGCGCGCTGCGTGGCGGTGCTCAACGGCATCGACCCGACCCAGGCGTTGCCCGACGGCGCCCCGGTCCGCGCCCGGCTGGGCATTCCCGACGACGCGCTGGTGTTCGGCACGGTCGGCTCGCTGATCGCGCGCAAGAGCAACCACCACGTGCTGGACGCGCTGGCGCGGGCGCAGTTGCCCGGCGACTGGCGGCTGCTGCTGGTCGGCGAGGGCCGCGAGCGCGAAGCGTTGCAACAGCAGGCCGCGCAGCTGGGCCTGGCCGACAAGGTGATCTTCGCCGGCTTCCAGCGCGAACCGCTGCCGTGGGTGGCCGCGATGGACGTATGCATCCTGGCCTCGTCCAGCGAGGGCCTGCCGCGCGTGGTGCTGGAAGCGATGCTGCTGGGCAAGCCGGTGATCGGCTCGGCGGTGGTCGGCACCCGCGAGCTGGTGGTGGATGGCGACACCGGCCTGCTCTACCCCTACGGCGACATCGCCGCGCTGAGCGAACGCCTGTCACAGCTGGCTCACGATCCGGCGCTGCGCCGCGACCTGGGCGAACGCGGCCGGGTGCGGGTGTGCGACCACTACACGGTGCAGCGCTATGTGCGCGACGTGGAAGCGGTGCTGGCCGAGGCCGCGCGGCCATGATGCTCTGGCTGGTCACCTGGCTGTGCCGGCCGCTGCTGTGGCTGGCGCAACGGCGCGAGCCCGCCGCGCCGCGCCGCATCCTGCTGGTGCAGACCGCCAAGATCGGCGACATGATCTGCACGCTGCCGGTGATCGACGCGCTGGCGCGACGCTTTCCCGACGCCGCGCTCACCGTGATGCACCACCCGGTGAATCGCGCGCTGCTCAAGCACGACCCGCGCGTCACCGCGCGCTGGGAGGCCGATTCGTCGGCCTGGCGCGGTCTGGGCGCCAAGCTGCGGCTGGCGCGCCGGCTGCGCGCCGCGCGCTACGACTGGATCGTGATCGCCAGCCCTAACCTGCCGTGGCTGCTGCTGCCGTTGTGGGCGGGCATTCCGCGCCGCATCGCCGTCACCGCCAACCACGGTCGCTCGGTGCAGCGCGCCGAGCCGCTGCTGACCGACGCGCTGCGCCACCAGGGCGAGCGTTTGATCGTCGACGAGTGGGCCGAGCTGCTGGCGCGGCTGGACGTGCCGGTCGCCCGCGACAAACCGCTGTACGCCGCCCCCGATGCCGACGCCGCGGTCGACGCGCTGGGCCTGCCGGCGGGATCGCTGATCGGCATCGGCGTCTCCGCCGCCAACAAGCTCAAGGAGCTGGGCGAGGACAAGGTGGCGGCGCTGGTCGGCGAGCTGCTGGCCCGCAGCGACGCCCACGTATTGCTGGTGGGCGGCCCGGACGACCGCGCGCTGGCCGCGCGCATCCTGGGCCGGCAACCATCACCGCGAGTGATCGACACCACCGGCCGGCTGGCGCTGGACCGGCTGCCGGTGCTGCTGGCCCGGCTGGCCGCCTACGTCAGCGTCGACTCCGGCATCATTTACCTCGCGGACGCGCTCGGCGTGCCGGTAGTCTCCGTGGTCGGCCCCACCGACCCGCGCGAACAACGCCCGCTCGACCCCCGCAGCCGCTTCATCGTCGAACGCCTGCCCTGCTACCCGTGCAGCACCGTGTTCCGCACCGCCAGCACCTGCCGGGTGGGCACGCGCGCCTGCATCGGCAACGTCACGGCGACGCGGATCGCCGATGAAGTGATCACCTTGCTTCACCAGAACCGAACGCCATGAAACTTGTACCAACCCGCCTGCTCGCGACCGACCTGTGCTTCGTGACGCTGTTCAGCATCCTGTCGATCCCCGGCACCATCGCCCTGCGCTACTGGCTGATGGCGCTGCTGCTGGGCCTGCTGCTGTCGCAGCCGCCGCTGCGCAACGCGCTCGGCAGATTGCTGCGCGACACGCCGGTACCGCGCCTGCTGGGGCTGCTCAGCGCCTGGCTGCTGATCCAGTTGCTGTTCACGCCCTACCTCCTGGAAGTGCTGCGGGAGCTGAAAAGCCAATGGCTGATGGCGATGATCGCCTTCGTGCTGGGCGCCGGCGTGGCCTTGCTGCGGCCCAGTGCGCGCTCGGTCTTCAACCTGGTGTTCGCCGCGCTGGCGCTGACGCTGGTGGTGCTGCACGCCGACTACTTGTGGCAGATCGCCCGGCACCGCGAATGGCCCGACCTGATCGGCACCACCTATCCCCGTTTCAGCAACGACACCTATCTGACCAGCCGCATCATGACCAGCAAGGTGCAGGTGGCGTTCTTCGCCATCCTGGCCTTCACCATCACCCTGGCCGAACTGCTGGCGCGCGCGCTGCGCTACCGCCGCACCCTGGGCGCCCCCACCGTGGCCGTGGCGGCGGTATGGCTGCTGTCGATCTCGGCCAATCTGCTGGCCGGGGCGCGCAACGGCCTGCTGGGCGAAACGCTGACGCTGCTGGCGGCCTCGGTGCTGGTGCTGATCTTCGCCCGGCATATCGCGCTGGCATGGCGCCTGCTGCTGGCGCTGGTGATGGTGGGCACCATCGCGGGCGGCGCCACCATGCTGGACCAGCAAGATCCACGCTGGGATCGGGCGGTGGAAAGCGTGCATTACGGGATGCAGCCGGAGCGCTACACCGCCTGGACCAACCAGAACGAGATTCCCTACCCCAAGCTGGCCGACGGCAGCAATATCGAAGTGTCGGCCTTCGAGCGCACCGCCTTCATCTTCGCCGGCCTGCAATTCTCGCTGGAACATCCGCTCGGCATCGGTTACACCCGCCAGGCATTCATGCACCTGGTCGGCGAGCGCTACGGCGGCCGGCCGCGCCATGCGCACAGCGGCTTCGTCGAATACCTGGTCGCCACCGGGTGGCCCGGGCTGCTGCTGTGGTACGCCATGCTGCTTGCGACCATCGTCGCCGCCTGTCGCTGGCTGAACCGCCATTTCGACGCCATCGGCCTGATCGGCGTATTGCTGCCGCTCGGTTTCGGCGGACGGATGATCACCGAGAACATCACCCGCGACCACATGCTGCTGCTGTTCATGCTGTCGCTCGGCCTCGTCTATGCCTGTCTCAAAGCCCATGACCCCGACACCGCGCCGCATCCTCATCATCCGCCGCGATAACATCGGCGACCTGGTCTGCACCACGCCGCTGATCGCGGCGCTGCGCCAGCGCTTTCCGCAGGCCGCGATCGATTTCCTGGTCAACAGCTACAACGCGCCAGTGGTCGAAGGCCATCCGCAGGTGGACCGGGTGTTCGTCTACACCAAGGCCAAGCATGCCGGCGGCGCGCGCGCGCGGCTGGGCGCGTACCTGGACCGGCTGGGGCTGGCCTGGGCGTTGCGCCGGCGCGGCTACGACTGGGCGATCCTGGCCGGACGCACGGGGGTGGCGCGGATGTTGCGCACCGCGCGCCTGGCCGGCGCGGCGAACATCGTCGGCTTCGCCCGGCCCGGCGAGTTGCGCGGCCTGACCCATCCGATCGCCCTGCCCGGACAGCCGGAGCACGAGGCGGCCGCCACGCTGCGGTTGCTGGCGCCGCTCGGCATCGCCGGGGTGGCGCCGCCGCTGTCGCTGGCGCCGCGCCCGGCCGAGCGCGAGGCATTCGCCCGGCAACTGGCGCAATGTCCCGGCTATCGTCCCGGCATGCCGGTGGTGGCATTTCACGTCAGCGCGCGCAAACCCAGCCAGCGCTGGCCGGCCGAGCGCGTGGCGGCAATGATGCGTGCGCTGCACCAGCACGAAGGCTGCGCGCTGCTGCTGTTCTGGTCGCCCGGCGCGCCGGACCACCCGCAACATCCGGGCGACGACGACAAGGCCGCCGCCATCGTCGCCGCCTGCGCCGACCTGCCGCTGCTGCCGTGCCCCACCGAACGGCTGGAGCAATTGATCGGCGGGCTGGCACTGGCCGACCGGGTGGTGTGCAGCGACGGCGGCGCCATGCATCTGGCCGCCGGCCTGGGCAAGCCCATCCTGTGCTTCTTCGGCCAGAGCGACGCCCGCGTCTGGCACCCGTGGCAGGTGCCGCACGTGGTGCTGCAACCACCCAGCCACGACGTCGGCGACGTGGACGTGGCAATGGCGCTGGAGGGCTGGGAACGGCTGCAAGGGCAAGGCAAGTCAAATTCCACATCTTGAAACACAGAGAACACAGAGGGTCACGGAGAAAACCGGAAGGCCGAGTCGATACGGACACTGCATTGGGCGCGGACGCGGTCCTTACCTGTTTTTCCTCTGTGGAACTCCGTGTTCTCTGTGCTCTCTGTGTTTCAAGATTTGGAATTCAACCCCGCCTACTTATGTACCCCCCCGGGTTCATAAGCGTCGCCAGAGTCGCTAGACTTCCGTCTTTGCCCCCGAGAAAGCCCCGGTCATGCCCGAACCCCGCTCCGTCGGGCTCGTCAGCGCCCAGAAGGCGGTGTTCGAGACCCCCATCACGTTGACCTCCGGTGTCACGCTGCCGCGCTACGAGCTGGTCTACGAGACCTACGGCACGCTCAATGCCGACCATTCCAACGCCATCCTGATCTGCCATGCGCTGTCCGGCCATCATCACGTGGCGGGCCGCTACAGCGAGGACGACAAGAACGCCGGCTGGTGGGACAACATGATCGGGCCGGGCAAGCCCATCGATACCGAGCGCTTTTTCGTCATCGGCGTGAACAACCTGGGCGGCTGTCATGGCTCGACCGGGCCTTCGAGCATCGATCCCGCCACCGGCAAGCCCTATGGCTCGACCTTTCCGCTGGTGCTGGTGCGCGACTGGGTGGAAACCCAGGCGCGGCTGGCCGACCAGCTGGGCATCCGTCAGTTCGCCGCCATCGTCGGCGGCAGCCTGGGCGGGATGCAGGCGCTGCGCTGGACCATCACCCACCCGGACCGGGTGCGCCACGCGCTGGTGATCGCGGCGGCGCCCAAGCTCACCGCGCAGAACATCGCCTTCAACGACGTGGCGCGGCAGGCGATCCTGACCGACCCCGACTTCCACGGCGGCGACTACTACCAGCACGACACCGTGCCGCGCCGCGGCCTGCGGCTGGCGCGCATGCTGGGCCACATCACCTATCTGTCCGACGACGGCATGGGCGAGAAATTCGGCCGTATGCTGCGTAGCGGCGAATACAAGTACGGCTTCGACGTCGAATTCGAAATCGAGTCGTACCTGCGCTACCAGGGCGACAAGTTCTCCGATTATTTCGACGCCAACACCTACCTGCTGATGACCAAGGCGCTGGATTACTTCGACCCGGCGCGCCATTACGGCGGCGATCTGGTGAAGGCGCTGGCCGAGGTGCAGGCGCGCTTCCTGGTGGTGTCGTTCAACTCGGACTGGCGCTTCTCGCCGGCGCGCTCGCGCGAGATCGTCAAGGCGCTGCTCGACGCGCGCAAACACGTGAGCTACGCCGAGATCGACTCCAAGCACGGCCACGACGCCTTCCTGATGGAAGACCCGCCCTACCACGCCATCATGCGCGCCTATCTCGACAACATCGCCCAGGAGATCGCCGCATGACCGCGCCGCTTCGTTCCGACCTGCGCCACATCGCCGACTGGATCACCCCTGCCAGCAGCGTGCTCGACCTGGGCTGCGGCGACGGCTCGCTGCTGGCGTGGCTGGCGGCCAACAAGCAATGCCGCGGCTACGGCGTGGAAATCGACGTGGACAGCGTCACCGCCTGCGTGGCGCGCGGGGTGGACGTGATCCAGAGCGATATGGAGGCCGGGTTGTCCACCTTCGAGGACAACGCGTTCGACTTCGTGGTGCTGTCGCTGACCATCCAGGCGATGCACAACGTCGAGGGCATCCTCCAGGAAATGCTGCGCGTCGGTCGCACCGGCATCGTCACCTTCCCCAACTTCGGCTACTGGGAAAACCGCTGGCAACTGCTGCTGGGGCGAATGCCGGTGTCCGAGACCATCCCCTACGAGTGGTACAACACCCCCAACATCCACCTGTGCACGGTGTACGACTTCGAACGGCTGCTGAAGAAGCTGGGCATGTGGCCCACCGGCCAGGTGGTGCTGCACCTGGGCGAAAAGGTGGACTTCCTGCCCAACCTGCTGGGCTCGCTGGCGCTGGTGCGGTTCGAGCGGGCTTGAGTGCTGGGGGAACCCTAGATCTTGAACCACAGAGGACAGTGAGAACACAGAGTTTCACAGAGGAAAACGAGATCGGCGGCCGCAGCGTCCTTCATCGACATGGACGTTCGCAACGATCCATTCTTCAGGCTTTCTCCGTGACCCCCTCTGTGTTCTTCGTGTTCTCTGTGGTTCAAGATTTGGGGTTCAAAACCCCGTAATCTCCCACCCCCCCATCGGGTAAGCGCCTGATGGCGACGGCCACGGCGCGCCGCCACAATGGCCGTCCCCCCTTCCGCAGGATACGGCCATGCACCCCATCCGCTTCGGCATCATCGGCACCGGCGGCATCGCCCGTCGCTTTGCGCAAGGGCTGGATTGCGTGCCGGGCGCGACGCTGGCCGCGGTGTGGAATCGCGGCGCGGAGCGGGCCGCCGCCTTTGCGGGCGAGTTCGGCGCCCAGGCCTGCGCCACGCTGGACGATCTGCTGGCGCAGCCGCTCGACGCCATCTACGTCGGCACGCCGCACACCAGCCACGCGCCCTACGCCATCGCCGCGCTGGAAGCGGGCAAGGCAGTGCTGACCGAGAAGCCCGCCGCCGTGTCCGCATCCGAATTGGACAGCGTACTGGCCGTGGCGCAACGCTGTGGCCGGCTGTACATGGAGGCGATGAAGCCGCCGTTCTATCCCTTGTTCGACAAGCTGGCGGCCCACCTGCGTCACGACCCCATCGGCCCGGTCACGCTGGTGCGCGCCGGCTTCGCCAGCCCCAACGTGCCCACCGACCACGCGGTCTACGACCCCGCGCTGGGCGGCGGCGGCCTGCTGGACGTCGGCATCTACGCCGCGTTCCTTGCGGTGCACTGGCTGGGCGCGGCGGTCGAGGTGCAGACGCTGGGCCGGCTGGGCGCCAGCGGTGTCGACACCCTGGCCGCGCTCAATACCCGTCACGAACGCGGCTACGCGCAGCTCTATTGCGGTCTCGGCCTGTCCGGCAGCGGCGACGCGCTGCTCTGCGGCCCGGACGGCCACGTGGTGATCGACGAAAAGTGGTGGAGCCCGCAGCGCGCCACCCTGCACTACCGCGACGGCCGCCGGGTGGAGATCGACGCCCCCAGCGTCGGCAGCGGCCTCAACTACGAAACCGCGCACTTCTGCGAGCTGCTGCGCACCGGGCAACTGGAAAGCCCGGTGCTGTCGCACGCCACCAGCCGCGCCATGATCGACATCCTCGACCGCGCCCGCGCGCAGCTGGGGCTGGTGTATCCCTTCGAGGGGTGAGAACGGGGAAGGGGGAAGGGGAAAGGGGGAAGGGGGA
>NZ_KB895343.1 GCF_000374805.1 Chitiniphilus shinanonensis DSM 23277 | reverse complement strand
ATCAGGGCTATTTCGAGCACGCTGTACCCGGTGGATTGACCCCTCTCGTGCGGGCCGTTGAGGCAGACATGACCTCGTAGATAATGCTTGGGCCTTCCACCGGGATCCCCATGCTGTGTTAGGTAAGGTCAGGGCCGGTTCGATGCCGGATCCTGTGTCAATTATGGTGAGCAGGGTTTCCCTTCAATGGGTGGAAGCATCGGATCGGCATGTGCCGGAAAAGCCGTTATATGGGCAATCGAGTTGCCTGAGGCGAAGTGTTGCCTGGCGAGGAAAAGCCACTTGCAGTTAGTACGTTGTCGAGGACGATCGATGCCGGTAACCCTCGCGAAGTGCCTGTACTACCCGGATGCCGGGCAGTGATGTGTCGTTGCTGTTCCTTGCGGTGGAACGGGCTCCACATTGTCATCGGACAAAATATTGGGTGCGGGTCAACCCACCTCAGCAATACGTCAAAAACCGCTCCAACGCCTTGGAAACCCGCTTGCTGCGGTGCTGGATCAGGTAAAGCGGGCGATGCAGCGGCGGATAGGCGATCTGCACCAGGGAGTCGTCGCGCAATTGCTCCTCGACCACCCGGCGCGACAGGCAGCTGATGCCCAGGCCGTAGCGCACCGCGTGCTTGATCGCCTCGGAATTCCCCAATTCCATCACCAAATTGAATTGCGGCAATTGCGACAGCAAGGCGTGCTCCAGCACTTCGCGGGTGCCCGAGCCGCTTTCGCGCAGAATCCACGGCGCCTGGGACAAGGTTTCCAGAGTGGCGGGCTGGCTGGCGGCCGGATGATCCGGGGCGCAGAAGATCACCAGTTCGTCGTCGCGCCAGGGCCGGGTCAATACCTCGGGCATGTAGCACGGCCCTTCGATGAAACCGAGATCCACCTTGAACTCGGCCACCAGCTGGATCACCTCGCGGCTGTTGCCGACATGCAGTTCCAGCGGCACGTCGGGAAAGTCGCGGCGGTAGCGCGCGATGGCGCGCGGCAGGATGTAGTTGCCGATGGTGCTGCTGGCCGCCAGGCGGAAGGCGCCGCCTTCGCTGGCGAACAACTGCTCGATCTCACTGGCGTCCTCCAGCAGCGCCTGCGCCTTGGGGTACAGCAGGCGCGCGTTTTCGTTCACCACCAACCGCTTGCCCAGGCGGTCGAACAGCTTGACGTCGAGCTGGTGCTCCAGCTCCGACAGCGCCGCGCTCACCGCGGATTGGGACAATGCCAAAGTTACCGAAGCCTGGGTGGTCGAACCGCTCTTCAACACTTCGACGAAGACGGCCAACTGGCGCAGCGTGATGTGCATGGTTTTCTCCGCGAAGGCGCGTCGTTGCTGGATCGCCGCCCGTTCATGGCCAGCCGATCCTATCACTTATTCTTGTTAGGCATAAACATATAATCAATTTTACTAATGAAGGGGTGGGGCGTAGCCTCAAGGCATCCGATTCACTGCTTTGGGCGTTACGCACATGGACTCCACCACCGTCATAGGATCGAAGGACCCCACCTTCCAACTCGGCTCGAAACTGCAGTCGTTCAACCACTACCTGCCCGGCCTGCTGCTGGTGGGTGCCATCACCGCGCTGTCGGTGTGGGCTGGCAACATTCCCTGGGTGGCCGACCTGGGGTTGGGCGCGCTGACGCTGGCCATCGCGGTCGGCATCGTGGCCGGCAACACGCTGTATCGGCCCGTCGCTCCGCAATGCGCGGCCGGCGTGCACTTCTCCAAGCAGACGCTGCTGCGGCTCGGCATCATCCTTTATGGCTTCCGCCTCACTTTTCAGCAGATCGCCGACGTCGGCACCGCCGGCATCGTGATCGATCTGCTGACGCTCAGTTCCACCTTCCTGATGGCCTTCTGGGTCGGCCGCAAGGTGTTCCGCCTGGACGACCAGACGGTGATGCTGATCGGTGCCGGCAGCAGCATCTGCGGCGCGGCGGCGGTGATGGCCACCGAACCGGTGGTCAAGGGCGACGCCAGCAAGGTCGCCGTGGCGGTCTCCACCGTGGTGATCTTCGGCACCATCGCCATCTTTCTCTACCCGTGGCTGTACCAGCTCAATCTGACGCACCAATGGCTGGCGACCACGCCGCAACGTTATGGCGTGTACATCGGCTCGACGGTGCAGGAAGTGGCGCAGGTGGTGGCGGCCGGGCGGGCGATCAGCGATGACGCCGGCAACGCGGCGGTGATCGCCAAGATGATCCGGGTGATGATGCTGGCACCGTTCCTGCTGCTGCTCGCCAACTATCTGGCGCGGCGCGGCAACAAGGCCGGGCGGAGCAACCAGGCCACCGCGAAGCAGGACAAGGCACCGATCACCATCCCCTGGTTCGCCATCATCTTCATCGCAGTCGCGGCCTTCAATTCGCTGCACCTGCTGCCGCAAGCCGTGGTCGGTCAGCTGATCACGCTCGACACGGTGCTGCTGTCGATGGCGATGGCGGCGCTGGGCCTGACCACCCACATCAGCGCCATCCGCCAGGCGGGGGTCAAGCCGATCCTGCTCGCCACCGTGCTGTTCGGCTGGATGCTGCTCGGCGGCGCGGCGATCAACCATCTGGTGAACGGCCTGCTGCTCTGAAGCCGGTCACCGACCAAGCCCGGCAAACACGACGCGGCCCTTCATCGGGCCGCGTCGTTCGTTTTCAGCATTGTTCCACCGCGTAGTTCACCGCCACCCCGACCATCCGCGGACCCCCTCATTTCTTTTGCAGCCAGACAGCAAACCGCCTTTTATCCAGTCATGTTTGTTCAGCATTGAACAAGGTTTATATCGGATACGCGGGTTGATCGACGCACCAGTGTCGACGCCCGCATTTCTTACCCGGAGAACCGACATGACCACTGGATGTCTTCGCCTGATCCGTTCGCTCGCGCTGGCGCTGCCCGCCATGCTGAGCAGCGTTGCCGCGCTGGCCGGCAACCCGCCGCCCAACCCCTACCTGGCCGCCGAGAAGTACGCGGTCACCCATTTCGATTCGGCGCAGACCGACGCCTTCCCCTACGCCGTGCCGCAAGGCACCAGCTACGTCAGCGCCCTGGCCGGGCCGCAGGTGCCGGCCGGCCCGATCAACCTGATGACGCTGGCCACCACCTCGCCGAACTACATGTGGGGCGTGGCCAGCACCGGCGTCAGCTACATCAACGTCGCCAACGACCAGTTCACCCCGGTGGCGCGACTGCTGCTGCCGGGCCTGAGCCAGACGGTGGTCAACAGCCTGCTCGGCCTGCTGACCGCGCCCATCACCACCCTCACCCAGGCACAGCAGATCGTGACCCAGCTCGGCCTGGGCGGTGGCGGCATCTCCAGCGCCTATAGCGTGGTGGACAACCAGAACGTGCTGTACGTGAACTACGGCACCAAGATCCACGCCTTCGCGCTCAACGTGCCGGCGCTGCCGGTGCTGGGCATCCATATCGAACGCACGCTCGACACCAGCACCTTCCTGCCCAGCGGCGAATCGGTCACCGGCCTGGTGATGACCTACGACGGCAAGCTGGTGGTACTCGGCACGCGCTCGGTGTCGATCGTCGATCGCTCGTTCACCGGCCCGGTGCATACCGCCAATTTCAACAGCGACGAGTACATCAGCAACTCCGCCGCCGTCGATTCGAACAACGGCATCTACGTGGTTTCGGACAAATTCATGCGCAAGGTGGTGTGGACCGGCAGCGCAGTTTCGACCAACCCGGCCGACGGCGCCTGGATCTCGCCCTACGACACCGGCGACACCTTCCCCACCCTCTTCGGCTCGGGCTCGGGCGCGACCCCCACGCTGATGGGTTTCGGCGACGACCCGGACAAGCTGGTGGTGATCACCGATGGCAAGCAACGGATGAAACTGGTGGCCTTCTGGCGCGACCAGATCCCGGCCGGCTTCACCAGCCGTGTCGCCGGGCAGATCCAGGTCAATTGCAACTTGCCGTCGGCCTACCAGATCCAGACCGACCAATCGGTGGCGGTGGATGGCTACGGTGCCTTCGTGGTCAACAACGTCTCGGCACTGGACGGCAGCACCGGCTCGGGCAACGCCTTCGTCGATGCGCTGGTGCGCGGCCCGTTGTTGCCGCCGCCGGCCGGGGTGGAACGCTTCCAGTGGGATACCACCACGCATAGCTGGAGTTCCGTCTGGGCGCGCTCGGATATCTCGTCCAACACCATGGTCCCCGGCATCAGCTCGGCCTCGGGCATCGTCTTCGCCAACGGCTACTACACCGACGGGCGCGGCTGGACCGTGGTCGGCATGGACTGGAACACCGGGCAGACGCTGCACCAGACGGTATTCGGCAACAACATCCTGGGCAACGGCTTCTACGCGCTGACCCAGTTCCTGCCCGATGGCGACCTGCTGTTCAACAGCGTGATCGGCCCGGTACGGGTGCAGGAGCCCGGCGGCGTGGTCTATCCGTTCTGATCCGTTGGCGGCCCGGCGGCCTCGCCCCGGGCCGCCTGCGCCGGCAGACGCAGCAGCACGGTCAGCCCACCGCCCGGCGTCGCCTGCAGGCCGGCTGCGCCAGCGTGGCGGTGGGCAATCTCGCGCACGATCGCCAACCCCAGGCCGCTGCCCTCGCCCTTGGCGCTGTCGCCCCGGTAGAAGCGCTTGAACAGCTTTTCCGATTCGCTCACCGCCACGCCGTGGCCGTGGTCGATCACCGCCAAAGTCACGTCCGTCTCGTCCTGCGACAGCACCAGCAGCACGTCGTCGCTGCCGCTGTACAGCAGCGCGTTGTCGATCAGGTTGCTCACCAGTTCCTGGAGCAGCTCGCGCCGTCCGAGCACCATCGCCCGCCGCGGCCCTTCGTAGCCCAGCGTCACCCCGGCCGCCAGCGCCGGCGCCGCCCATTCCAACGCCACCTCGCGCACCAGCGCGGCCAGGTCCAGCGGCTCCAGCGCCACCTCGTAACCGCTGTCCGTCTCCAGCCGCGCCAGCGACAGCAACTGCTGCACGCCACGGCTGGCGTGCCCCAGCGTTTCCTCCATCCCCAGCAGGCCGCGCCGGATATCGGAAGGGTCGCGCTCGCGCAGCGCGGTCTGGGTCTGCGCGCGCAGGATGGCCAGCGGCGTCTTCAACTGGTGCGCGGCATCGACGAAGAAACGTCGCCGCGCCGACAGCATGCGGCTCATCCGCGCCACGTACTGGTTGAGCGCATCGGTCAGCGGGCGCAGTTCGCTGGGCAGGCGTGTCACCGCCACCGGCGACAGATCGCCTTCGGCGCGCGCGGCCACCTGCTCCGACAACTGGCGCAGCGGCGCCAGGCCGCGATAGGTGGCGATCAGCACGATCAGCACCGCCAGCGCCACCAGCAATGCTTCCTGCTGCAAGGCGCCGATCAATATTTCCTTGGCCAGCTCGCGTCGCAGCTCGGGCGTTTCGCCCACCTGCACCCACACCACCCGCGTCACGCCGGTCGCCACGTCGTGCACCGGCTGGCGCAACGCGATCAGGCGCAGCGAGACGTCCTGGTAATCCGCCTCGTAGTACACCGGGCGATAGAAGCGCAGGTCGCGGCGCGGCGCCGGCGGCAGATCCTGGTAGCCGGTCAGGTAGCGGCCGTTGTCCTCGCTCACCTTGTAGTAGATGCGCCCCTCGGCGTTGGATTCGAAGATCTCCAGCGCCAGGTACGGAATATCGACCACCACCTCGCCGCCGTGGATGCGCAACCCCTCGGCGATGGCCTTGGCCGAGCTGAACAGGGTGCGGTCGAACGCCACGTTGGCCGCGCCCATCGCCCGGCGGTAGGTCATGAAGGCATCCAGCGCCAGCAGGCACATCAGCGGCGGGATCAGCCACAGCACCAGGTGCAGGCGCAGGCTGTGCTTCATGCGGCTTGCAGCAGGTAGCCCAGGCCGCGCAGGGTGACGATGGCCACGCCGCGCCCGTCCAGCTTCCTGCGCAGGCGGTGGATGTAGATCTCCACCGCGTCGGCGCTGGCCTGGTCGTCCAACCCGGCGATCTTCTCCCACAGCGCTTCCTTGCCCACCGCCTTGCCGCCGCGCAGCATCAGCACTTCCAGCACTTCGTGCTCGCGCGGGGTCAGGCCCAGCGCCGCGCCGTCGATGCTGAACACGCGGCTGACGCTGTCGTAGCGGAGCGGACCGCACGTCAGCACCGGGTTCTCCAGGCCATGGCTGCGACGGATCAGCGCGCGGGCGCGCGCCTCCAGTTCGGACAGATCGAACGGCTTGGGCAGGTAGTCGTCGGCGCCCAGATCCAGCCCGCGTACCCGATCCTCCACCGAGCCGTGGGCGGTGAGGATCAGCACCGGCATGCGCTGCCTGCGCGCCCGCAGCCGCTTGAGCACCTCCCAGCCGTCGAGCTTGGGCAGACCCAGGTCGAGGATGGTCAACGCGTAGTCCTGGGTGCGCAGCACGTTGTCGGCCTCGCTGCCGTTGCGCATGGTGTCCACGGCGAAGCCGGCCTGGGTCAGCGCGCGGGTCAGCGACTGGGCCAGCGGCAGGTTGTCCTCGACGAGCAAGATACGCATGGCTGGGCCCCGGTCGGTGCACAAAGAGGCATGCAGTGTATCCAAAGCCCGATCCAGGCCGAATCAGGGCTTTCCTTGTCTGCAAAACTGAAAGCGGTTGGAAAGTGCTACGGCGCTAGCATGCATTTGCCATGCATGCCGTCGACGCAAAACGGGCCCGCTTTCCGGCCCCGCAGCCAGTCAGGCGGCGCATCTTCCCGCAGAGGAGGAAAGTCGACCGGGATCGCACCCCGGCCGGCGCACAAGGGCTACGGTGGTTTTTTCCGTAGTCGCCATTCTGGAGTTACAGGAGTCCTCGATGAAAATCGCCCAGTACCTGGCCGCGCTCGCGACCCTGACCGCGGCGCTTTCGCCGCTCGCCGCCGCGAACCAGCCCGACTATTACCCCGCCAGCTACGCCAGCCTGGTGACCGCCGCCAGGAAGGAAGGCAAGGTCATTGTCTACGCCGCCACCGACACCGCCGCCGCCCGGCCGCTGGTGAAGGATTTCGAAGCGCTCTACCCCGGCATCAAGGTGGAGTACCACGACATGAGCACCACCGAGCTGTACAACCGCTTCATCAGCGAAAGCGCCGCCGGCAGCCTCAGCGCCGACGTGCTGTGGAGCTCGGCGATGGATCTGCAGATCAAGCTGGTCAACGACGGCTACACCGCCGCCTACGCCTCGCCGGAGCTGCCCAGGCTGCCGGCGTGGTCGTACTACCAGAACCAGGCCTACGGCACCACCTACGAGCCGGTGGTGTTCGTCTACAACAAGCGCCTGCTCTCGCCCAAGGAAGTACCGCAGACCCACGCCGATCTCGCCCGGTTGATCAAGGCCGATCCGGCGCGCTTCAAGGGCAGGATCACCACCTACGACATCGAGAAATCGGGCGTGGGCTTTACCTACCTGACCCAGGACGTGCGGGTGGGCGGCGCCGCCACCTGGGACATCGTGCGCACCATGGGCGCCAGCGGGCTGCGGCTGCAATCGTCCACCGGCACCATGCTGGAACGCATCTCCTCGGGCGAGAACCTGATCGGCTACAACATGATCGGCTCCTACGCCTACGCCAAGGCGCGCAAGGACCCGGCCATCGGCTACGTCTACCCCAAGGACTACACCCTGGTGATGAGCCGGCTGCAAGCCATCGCCAAGACCGCCAGCCACCCCAACGCGGCGCGGTTGTGGGTCGACTACCTGCTGTCCAGGCGCGGCCAGAGCCTGCTGGCGCAGCGCTCCGACATCTACTCGCTGCGCAGCGACGTCACCGGCGAACTCACCATCGCCGAGCTGACCCGCCAACTGGGCAACAGCCTCAAGCCGATCCAGGTCGGCCCCGGCCTGCTGGTCTACCTGGACCAGGCCAAGCGGCTGCAATTCCTCAAGCAATGGCGGCAGGCCATCGGCCGCTGACCGCGCGGCCCGCCGGGCCGTTCGCCTCCCGATCCTGATCGCTGCGCGCGCCACGGCGCCGCGCAAGCCGGAGATTTGCCATGACCACCCTCAATCCCACGGCGCCACAGCTGGCGCTGCCCGCCGCCATGCCCGCTCGCGGCGGCCGGCGACCGGACCTGCTGCGCTGGCTGGTGCTGGGCCTGACCGCGCTCGCCGTGCTCACCCCGCTGGCGCTGATCGTCTACCAGAGCGTGCTGGACGCGCCGTTCTTCATGCCCGACAAGGCGCTGTCGCTGGACGCCTACCGCTTCGTGTTCGACGACCTCGACTTCTGGTCGGCGCTGCGCAACTCGCTGGTGATCGCCAGCGGCATGCTGCTGATCTCGGTGCCGCTGGGCGCGGTGCTGGCGTTCGCCACCGCCCGCACCGACCTGCCCGGCCGGCGCTGGCTGGAACCGTGGCTGCTGACCCCGGTGTTCGTGTCGCCGATGGTGCTCGGCTTCGGCTACGTGG
The DNA here is from genome assembly GCF_000374805.1 of Chitiniphilus shinanonensis DSM 23277. Taxonomy (GTDB): domain Bacteria; phylum Pseudomonadota; class Gammaproteobacteria; order Burkholderiales; family Chitinibacteraceae; genus Chitiniphilus; species Chitiniphilus shinanonensis. Next base: position 151,288 of record NZ_KB895343.1, on the reverse strand, counting down.
TCGCCGCCGGCCCGGTGGGCTTTTACTCCAACTGGTGGCAGGGCTGGTTCGGCGGCGTGCCGTGGAACCCGTATTCGCTGCCGGGCATCGCGGTGATCGCCGGGCTGACCCATGTGCCGCACGTGTACCTGTACTGTTCGTCCGCGCTGCGCAACCTGGGCTCGGATGTCGAGGAGGCGGCGCGGGTGGCCGGCGCCGGGCCGTTGCGCGTGGCCCGCGACGTCAGCCTGCCGATGGTGATGCCGTCGCTGCTGTTCGCCGCGGTGCTGGTGTTCTTCCTGGGCTTCGAGGTGTTCGGCCTGCCGCTGGTACTGGGCGACCCCGAGGGCCACCTGGTGCTGACCACCTACCTGTACAAGCTGACCAACAAGCTGGGCATCCCGTCGTACCACCTGATGGCGGTGGTGGCGGTGCTGATCATCCTGGTGACGGTGCCGCTGGTGCTGCTGCAACGGCGCCTGCTGCGCAACGCCAAGCGCTTCGTCGCGGTGAAGGGCAAGGCCAGCCGCCACCAGGTGTTGCCGCTGGGGCCGTGGCGCTGGGCGGCGTTCGGGCTGGTGATGCTGTGGCTGTTCGTCACCGTGTTCGTGCCGCTGTCCGGCATCGTGCTGCGCGCCTTCGTCAGCCAGTGGGGCGAAGGCGTGACGTGGTGGCAGGCGCTGACGCTGGACAACTTCAGCGGCCTGTTCGAGCAGGACAACCTGGTGCGCGCCATGGTCAACAGCTTTGCCGTCGGCGTCCTGGGCGGCGCGGCGGCGGTGTTCTGCTACACCGCGCTCGGCCTGGCCGGGCACCGGCGCCACGACTGGGGCGTCAAGCTGTCGGACTACCTGGTGCTGGTGCCGCGCGCGGTGCCGGGCCTGCTCGCCGGGCTGGCCTTCCTCTGGGTGTTCCTGTTCGTGCCCGGCCTGAAGGAATTCAAGAATTCGATGTTCTGCATCTGGCTGGCGTACACGGTGGTGTGGCTGGCCTACGGCATGCGGCTGATCCAGGGGGCGCTGTTGCAGGTGGGGCCGGAGCTGGAGGAGGCCGCGCGCAGCGTCGGCGCCAGCCGCGCCCGCACCAGCCGCGACGTGACGCTGCCGTTGATCCGCCACGGCCTGCTGGCCAGCTGGCTGCTGGTGTTCATGATCTTCGAGCGCGAGTACTCGACCGGGGTGTACCTGCTGTCGCCCGGCACCGAGGTGGTCGGCTCGCTGCTGGTGTCGCTGTGGGCCACCGGCGCCGTGGAGCAGGTGGCGGCGCTGTCGGTCGTCAATGTGTTGATGGTCGGCGCCGGGCTGGCGCTGGCGTTGCGTTTTGGAGTGAAACTGCATGACTAAGCTGATCGTGGAAGACCTGCACCTGGCCTATGACGGCGTGAAGGTGCTCGAAGGCGTGTCGTTCCAGTTGCGTGCCGGCGAAGTGGTGTCGCTGCTGGGCGCATCGGGCAGCGGCAAGACCACCCTGCTGCGCGCGGTGGCCGGGCTGGAGCAGCCCGACCGTGGCCGCATCCTGCTCGACGGCCACACGCTGTACGACGCCGCCGCCGGCGTGAACCGGCCGGTGGAATCGCGTTCGCTGGGGCTGGTGTTCCAGTCCTACGCGCTGTGGCCGCACCGCACCGTGGCCGAGAACGTCGGCTACGGCCTCAAGCTGCGCAGCGTGCCGCGCGCCGAACGCGAGCAACGGGTGGAGAAGGCGCTGGCGCAGCTGGGCCTGGCCCATCTGGCCAGGCGCTATCCGTACCAGCTTTCCGGCGGCCAGCAGCAGCGCGTCGCCATCGCCCGCGCGCTGGTCTACAACCCGCCGGTGATCCTGCTGGACGAACCGCTTTCCAACCTGGACGCCAAGCTGCGCGAGGAAGCGCGCGCCTGGCTGCGCGAGTTGATCATCCAGCTCAACCTGTCCGCGCTGTGCGTCACCCACGACCAGACCGAGGCGATGGCGATGTCGGACCGCATCCTGCTGCTGCGCAACGGCCGCATCGAGCAGGAAGGCACGCCGGCCGAGCTGTACGGCGCGCCGCGCACGCTGTACGCCGCCGAGTTCATGGGCAGCAACAACCGGCTGAGCGCCGAGGTGCTGAGCGTCGATGGCGAGCAGGTGCTGCTGGGCGGCAAGGATTGGCGCCTGCTCGGGCGCGCGCTCGACTGGCTGCGGGTGGGCGATCCGGCGCAGGCGGTGGTGCGGCTGGAACGGCTGCGGGTGACCGACGCCCCCGGGCCCAACCGCATCCAGGCGCAGCTGAGCACCGCGATGTACCTGGGCGATCGCTGGGAATACCTGTTCCACCAGCGCGACCTGCGTTTTCGCGCCTTCGGCCAGACACCGCTGACGGCCGGCCACGATTACTGGATCGAGTTCCCCCAGCAGGACTGCTGGGTGTTCCCGGAACCCGTCGCTGCCTGACCCTCCCGTGACGGGTTTTGAGCGGATCGGCTTCCCGCGGCCGATCCGCTTTTTTTTGACCCTGCGCCCCTTCACGCGGGCAACGCGCCCAGCGCCCGGATCGCCGCCACCCGCTCGCCCAACACCCGCTGATGGGTCATCAGCGCGCCTTGCAGCACCATGTGATAGGGATTGGCGCTGTCGGCCGGGGTATACGGCGCCTGGAGGTAATCGTGATCCGGCGGCTCGGCGCGACGGTGTTCGAAGTACGCGGCCAGTTGCTGGTGCACTTCGTCGATCCGCGCCAGGTGGACGAACACGTGCTCGCGGAAGGTGGGCTCCAGCGTCTCGAACAGCGCGCGGCAGTCGGCCAGCGTGCCCAGCAGGTGCGCGCCACTGCCGATCAACGCCACCCGGTGCTCGAACAGCGCCATCTCGGCGGCATAGCGCCGCAGGTGACGCCGGCCACGGGGACCGTAGTCGGCCTTGAAATTGGCCAGCTGATCGCGCAGCGCCAGCTGGGCGCGGGTCAGCGAATCGAGGCATTCGGCGGTCAGGCTGTCCAACGAGCGGGTGGCGGCCACGCTTTCGAACAGCGCGCCCAGTTGCCGGCTGGCGCGCCGCGCCAGCAGGTGGAACTTGTAACCCTGATCCGGCGGCAGCACGAACAGCTCGACCAGGAAGCCGATCAGCATGCCGAAGAACACCGCGAACATGCGCCCTTCCGCCGCCGCCAGATCGCGGCCGAAACCGGCCACCAGACAGATGGCGATGCCCATGCTGGTCAACCGGAAGGCATTGGGAAAGTGCTTCACCAGCACGAACATCGCCAGCGACACCAGCACGATGATGGCCAGCGGCTCGGGCACCAGCGGATACAGCACCAACCCGATCGGGATCGGCACCAGATTGGCCATCGAGCGTTGCAGGAAGTACTTCTTCGAGCTTTCCACCGACGGCCCCAGCCCCAGCGTCAGCCAGGCCGACGACGCCATGGTCTCGGCGATGCCGGGTGACGCGTTCCACAGCGCCGGCAGGCTATAGCCCACCAGCAGCGCGATCAGCAATTTGACGAAACGCCCTTCCTGCGAAATGGACAGCGCGGAAAGCCGGGTGCCTGGGTTCATGCGTCGCCTCCGATAACCGACATTGCGCACGGTGCCATAACGCAGCTGGCGCCGCACCTCTTCCGGTCATGTTCCATCGAACCAGGCAAGTCCGGCATCCGGATGCCAGGCCGGGCCGCGCCCGAGGAAACAACGCGGCCGTCATTCCCTATGTATTTGCCTATGATATTGGCATTCAAGTCGAGGCCGGTCCGCCATGAGCGACACCCCCAGTAGAAAGCGCCAGGACCGGAGCGACACGCCGGACCCCACGCTCGTCAAAAAGCACATGCCGCAATCGCATACGGCGCCATCGGGACCGGGCTTCTCGGCGATCCCGCTGCCCAGCGGCCCACAATCGGCGTTCCTGCCGTCGTCGCCGACCCACTTCACGCCACTGAGCGTGCCCAGCACGCCGTTCGGCCCGGGCGCCAGCACCGCCTTTCCCAGCCTTCCGAGCAGCGCGTCGCAGGCCACTTCCCCGGCGCTGTCCCTCCAGACCCCGACCACGCCGGTCGTCACACCGCCGACCCAGAGCACCACGCCGACGCTCCCCGCCAGCAGCTCGCCGCCCACGGTGAAGTTCCGGATGGACGACAGCGGCAAGGTGCACTACCACGCCAAGGATGACACCCAGGCCCGCACCGACCACGCCGCGCGCTACATGGAGATGAACGCCTCCGATTTCGCGCTGTTCAAGAACGCCGGCAAGCGCAACCCCAGCGATAAGGTGATGGACCCGGTCAGCGGCGACAAATACGTGTTCGATTCGCAGCAGAACAAGTTCTTCGGCTACGACAAGACCAAGGCCGGCAAGCGCGGCGCGGCGGTGGACGCGACGCTGAACCAGGAACTGCTGGGCAAGCAGCAGGACAAGCAATTGGTGGATCGCCGCCGCGAAGACCGGACCAAGTCGGGACAGGACACCCTCAAGCCGTTCGACGTCGGGCACTACAATCAGGCGCCGGACGGCAGCAAGTTCGACGTGCTCAGCGGCAAGAAGGAAGAAGCCGGCTTCGTCTCCAACCGCGACCACATCCCGTCCGGCGCGTCGCTCCAGTTGCGCGACGGCCAGCCCGCCTACAACCAGGGACTGACCATCGCCATCCCCAACGAGGTGATGCACCGCCCGTCCAGCGCCACCTACGGCGGGCGCCAGACCACCAAGGACACGCGGGACAGCGATGCGCCCACTGCCCGCAAGCGCCTGGACAGCGACCATTCCGGGCTGGCGTTCTACCGCGACACCACCACCATGCTGGCGCGCACCGCCGATACCGACTTCACCCAGCGATCGGGCGCCAAGCACGACTACCTCGACCTGACCAAGCCGGAGAACCGGGTGCGCCAGGTCGGCGCCTACCGCACGCTGTACCGGGGCAATACCCGGATGCACGCGGCCGACCGGGATCGCGGGGTGAACCCTGGCGAAACCGGCCACACCGTCAGCTATGCCGCGACCTCGGACGGGCGGCTCGGCAGCTTCAGCTACAGTCAGGCGCCATCCGGCAGCAGCGGCGCGCCCACCCAGGGCAGCCTGATGGCGGGGCACTTCCAGGAACAGTTGCGCAATACCAAGCTGGCCAAGTAGCTACACGGCCCGCCGCGCCGGCCACTCACTCACGGTCAAATCGACCGTAAAAGGGTCGAAACAACCCTGCCATGATTGGGTAATAATCACCCTTTATCGCCCAGAGCCCGCATCAACGCTCGATCCGACGGGTGGCACACCCCTTGCTGAAACGCCATTTCACAAGAGGAGACCCCATGAGCCCGCCCCGATCCCCCATCGCCCGCCCTCCCCGACGCCACGCCACGCCGCCGGCCTGCCCGACCGCCCCCACCGCCACGAGGTAATCCCATGGGCCCCTATCGCAAACACTGGTTCATCCTGATCGCCGTCGTGGCGATCATGTTCGGCCTGCTCGGCTATTTCGGCCGCGAGGTCTACCGCCACGCCCCGCCGATCCCGCAACAGGTGCAGATCCAGGGCGGCGGCGTGCTGTTCACCGCCGACGACATCCTCAACGGCCAGACCGCCTGGCAATCGGTCGGCGGCATGCAGCTGGGCTCGATCTGGGGCCACGGCGCCTACCAGGCGCCCGACTGGACGGCGGACTGGCTGCACCGCGAACTCGGCGCCTGGCTGGATCTGGCGGCGCAACAGGCGCACGGCAAGCCCTACGCCGCGCTCGACGTATCGCAACAGGCGGCGTTGCGCGCCGCGTTGCAGCAGGAATACCGCGGCAACGGCGTTGATTCCGCCACCAAGGTGCTGACCATCTCGCCGCGCCGCGCCGCGGCCATTGCCCGGACCGCCCGCTACTACGACCAGTTGTTCTCGGACGCGCCGTCGCTCCAGCGCAGCCGCGAGAGCTTCGCCATGAAGGAGAACACCCTGCCCAGCGCGGAACGCCGCGTGGCGCTGACGCGCTTCTTCTTCTGGACCGCCTGGGCCGCCGCCACCGACCGGCCGGGGCAACAGGTCAGCTACACCAACAACTGGCCGCACGAACCGCTGATCGGCAACCAGCCCAGCGCCGAGAACGTGGTGTGGTCCATCGTCAGCGTGGTGGTCCTGCTGGCCGGCATTGGCTTCCTGGTCTGGGGCTGGGCCTTCCTGCGGCGACACGACGACGCGGAGGAAGCCGCGCCGCGTACCGATCCGCTGGCCGCCGTGCCGCTCACCCCGTCGCAGCGCGCGCTCGGCAAGTACCTGTTGCTGGTGGTGGCGCTGTTCGTGTTCCAGGTGCTGCTGGGCGGCTTCACCGCGCACTACACGGTGGAAGGCCAGCAGTTCTATGGGATCGACGTGTCGCAGTGGTTCCCGTACTCGCTCACCCGCACCTGGCATATCCAGAGCGCGCTGTTCTGGATCGCCACCGGTTTTCTCGCCGCCGGGCTGTTCCTGGTGCCGCTGATCAATGGCGGGCGCGATCCCAAGTACCAGAAGCTGGGCGTCGATGTGCTGTTCTGGGCGCTGGTGCTGGTGGTGGTCGGCTCGTTCATCGGCAACTACCTCGCCATCCGCCAGGTGATGCCGGCCAACCTCAACTTCTGGCTGGGCCACCAGGGCTATGAATACGTCGACCTGGGCCGGCTGTGGCAGATCGCCAAGTTCATCGGCCTGCTGCTGTGGCTGGGCCTGATGCTCCGCGGCATCGTGCCGGCCCTGCGCCAGCCGGGCGGCGACAAGAACCTGCTGGCGCTGCTGACCGCGTCGGTGGTGGCGATCGGCCTGTTCTACGGCGCCGGCTTCTTCTACGGCGAGCGCACCAGCCTGTCGATCATGGAGTACTGGCGCTGGTGGATCGTCCACCTGTGGGTAGAGGGCTTCTTCGAGGTGTTCGCCACCACGGCGCTGGCCTTCATCTTCGCCACCATGGGCCTGGTGTCGCGGCCGATGGCCACCGCCGCCAGCCTGGCGTCGGCGTCGCTGTTCATGCTGGGTGGCATTCCCGGCACCTTCCACCACCTGTATTTCGCCGGCACCACCACGCCGGTGATGGCGGTGGGCGCCAGTTTCAGCGCGCTGGAAGTGGTGCCGCTGATCGTGCTCGGTCACGAGGCATGGGAGAACTGGCGCCTCAAGCACCGCGCGCCGTGGATGGCGCAACTGCGCTGGCCGCTGATGTGCTTCGTCGCGGTGGCGTTCTGGAACATGCTGGGCGCCGGCGTCTTCGGCTTCATGATCAATCCGCCGATCTCGCTCTACTACGTGCAGGGGCTGAACACCACGCCGGTGCACGCCCACGCCGCGCTGTTCGGGGTGTATGGCTTCCTGGCGCTGGGCTTTACCCTGCTGGTGCTGCGCTACGTGCGTCCCGGCTTCGCGCTCGACAACCGCTGGATGGCGGCCGCGTTCTGGTCGCTCAATGCCGGCCTGGTGCTGATGATCGCCACCAGCCTGTTGCCGATCGGCATCATCCAGTTCCTGGCCAGCGTGCGCGAAGGGCTGTGGTATGCCCGCAGCGAGGCATTCATGCAGCAACCGTTGCTGCAGACGCTGCGCTGGGTACGCACCGGCGGCGACCTGGTCTTCATCGGCGGCGCGGTGCTGTTCGCGCTCCAGGTGGTGCGGGCGCTGTGGAGCACGCCGTCGCCGGCGCTGCCCGCCAGCGAACCGCTGGTCGCCGCGCGCCAGCCCGCGTAAACCATGTGGCGCCGTCGCGGCGGCGCCAGCGCTCCCCCGGCCGCCAGGCGGGGGGTCGACCATTCCTATCCGGACAAGCCGGGCCACCATCAGCTCCGCGCCGAAATCCATGCTGGCGTCGCTGACCGGGCGCCTTATCGCCGCCCATGACGATTTAGTGCCCCGCCCGCCTTCGGGCTGATGACGTCGCGCTCCTCGACGTTTTTTCCTGGAAGCGTAACGAGCGCTCTGCCGGCGGCGCCGACGCATCGGAACAATCCGACTGCCATTTTGCCAATTGCGGCCTCCTCGCCCGCCGCCGCAAGACAAGCCAACCCCGTCGCAGGGCCCGACTTTGCTGGTGTTACCACGTTTCGGGCCTGGACCACGCCATGCCATCGACATGAAGGGCGGCGGCCATCGACGCCTTTCGGTCCTCGGCCCGTTTGCCGGGCATCAATTTTTTCCGTCCGCGGCCGCTCCAGTATCGACGGATCGTCGTCATGTGGATTGTCGCCGTGAAAAAGCTCACGCTCGACCAGAAGTTCCATTTCGGCTCGCTGGCCATTGTCCTGATCGCCGTGGCCCTGGCCGGCCAACTGATGTACCACAGCTATCAGGAGCTACAGACCAACCGGCGCAGCCTGGAGAATCTGACGCTCTACCACGCTGTCCTGAACACCGCCAACCTGCTCGCCGCCGAACGCGGCGATACCTTCCGCCTGCTCAGCGACCTGCGCGTCCACGACTACCCACAACGCCGTTCGCTGGCCGAGGCGCGCCAACGCAGCGACGCCGAGCTGGAGCGGGTATCGCTGCTGATCACGCGGCATCACCAGGATTTCATCGTGGCAGGCAGGGCCGTGGCACGCCTGCAACGGAATCTGGTGCAGGCGCGGGCAGTGGCCGACCAACTGGCAGCCGAACCCCTCGCCACGCGGGATGACGCGGAGATCCGCCACGTGATCGCCAGCATGTATCGCGTGGCCGAGGACCTGCGCCCGGCCATCACCGAGACCGGCGTGCATGCCAGCGAAACGGACCGGCGCATCTCCGATGCGGTGTTGATGTCGCAGACGATGGGCAACATGCGCGAATACGCCGGGAGGCTGGCCGCCCAGCTGATGGTGCCGCTGATCAAGCACCAGGCGATCGACGCATCCCGGCAACAACGCATCAATCATCTGCGCGATCACCTGAACGAACTGGCCGGACTGCTCAATCGCCAGGTTGGCAATTACTGGAACATGCCGGGCATGCAACAGGCGCGGCATTCGGTGGCGCAACGCTATTTCGGCGATGGCTACGGCCTGCTCGACAGCGTGTTGCGGCAAGGCAGCAGCGCCAGGCTGCCTTCCGTGATGGCCTTCACCGACCGCTATACGCAATCGATGCGGTCGATCGAACAGTTGCAGACGCAGATCATCCATTCGGCCACCAGGCAGGCGCTCCGGGGCAGCCAGCGCGCAAAACGCGAAGCAATCGCGGCCATGACGCTGTGCTGCGCCCTGATCGTGGCGCTGATCATCCTGCTGCACATCAGCCGGCGACGGATGCTGGTGCCGTTGCTCCAGGCCCGCAAGGCCATCATCGATCTGGCCGATGGCAACCTGCTGGCGGCGCGCCCACCGCGCGGCGGCCCCGAAGTGGAACAACTGTTCGACGCCATCGACGTGCTGCGCGCCAACCAGGAAAAGCGGCTTCAGACCGAAAGGCGCCTGGCGGAAATGACCCAGCAGTTGAAACACCAGGCCGAGACCGACACCCTGACCGGCGTTCACAACCGTCGCGCGCTGGAGACCATCGGCGAGCAGTTGCTCAATCACGCCGAATTCGGCGGCTGGCGCGTCGGGCTGGTGATGTTCGACATCGATCACTTCAAGAAGGTGAACGACGTACATGGCCACCCGATCGGCGATCTGGTGCTGAAGACCGTGGCACAGACCGTGGCGCGGGCATGCCGCAACGAGGACAACATCGGGCGCGTCGGCGGCGAGGAATTCATCGTGCTGGTGCCGCTGGCCGATGCCAGGGCGGTGCGGGCGGTGGCGGAAAAGCTGCGGCAGCGGATCGAGAACCTGCGCATTGCCCTGCCCTCCGGCGGCGAATTGCGCGTGACGGCCAGCTTCGGCATAGCGCTCAGCGGCCCGCATGCCGATTGGGACAAGCTGGTCACGCAAGCCGATACGGCGCTTTATGAAGCCAAGCACTCCGGGCGCAACCGCGTGGCCGGGCTGGAAAGAACCGAAACCATGGCAAGCCCGGCGATCTGACCGGGCCTGGCCGGCGCGATGCTACGCCGGCCGGTTCCAGTCGGCCGATTGGTCCACGTCGAGCCGCGGCAGCGCCTCCCAGATCTGCGCCACCACCTGGTCCATGCCGGCCATCCCCTCGGCCAGCCCGGGCAGAAAGGCGGCATCGGTGCTGTAACCCACGAACAAGCCTTCATCGGACAGTCGTCGCGGCCGAGTGCTGAGCCCTTCTCCCAATAACCGAAGGTTGCAGTGTCGCGGATCCCGCTCAATCACGCGCATCAGCTGCTGCACATCCCCTTTCGCCCCTTCCAGGTACTGGCAGAAATGCAGGCCATCGAACAGGAGCAGGCCGGTGATGTTCAGCCGCTGGTTCTTGGCCCTGGCCCGCTGGGCCAGCATGCCCATCTGATAGGGCTCGAACTCAGGGCTGACATCACTGAGATAAAGGTATCGATACATATCAACCCGGTTGGAAAGTGCACTCGCCAAAGCGTCTGGGGCCCGTCGGTTCCCGGCCGTTCGACACCCCATGGCCCGCAACCGCCGTGCGGTCGTGGGCGGCGTCCGCCATGGTATGCGCCGCAGGCAGGAACCCTTACGCCGCACTTGATCGAAAGTGATAACCGGACGTTATTTTGCTTTGTTCATGAACATACATCAACACACATTGCATTATAATGTTTCGCACATATTCCTCCGGCACGGCAACGTCACCGATGCAGATTCAACGTTACGGACTCCGGGTCATCGGCCTTCACGGCCAGGCGGATTGGCAATCGCGTCTGATCGAACAGATCACTGCGCATCAACTGATATGCCGCACCGAAGCGGTTTCGGCCGAGACAATCGAGCTGGAGCTCGAATGCACCCGCGCCGATCTCGAAGCAATCGGCTACGACATCCTGTACGGCGCCCTGGGCTTCACCCCGCGCTACGTCATCGTGCGCAACCCGGATCGCCAGACCTACTTCCTTCGTAAAGCTGCGGAATGACCCTGCCGATTCATCGCGCATTGCTCGACCAGGCCGGCCTGGCGCATCCGGGGCAGATGGCGCCCTGCGTGGTACAAGGCGCCGGCCATCGCACGCTGCAATTCGACCTGACGGCCATCCAGAGCAGGATGGCGCTCAAGGACCCGCTGCATCTGGTGCTGAGCTACACCCGCAGCATGCTGGCGTTCCGGCTCTTCGTGCCCGATCCCGGGCAGGTGGTGATGGTGGGGCTGGGCGGCGGATCGCTCGCCAAGTACTGTTATCACGCGCTGCCCGGCACGGCGACCACGGTCTGCGAGATCGACGCGCGCGTCATCGCGCTGCGGGACCAGTTTCACGTGCCGCCGGACGACGAGCGCTTCCAGGTGGTCTGCGCGGACGGTGCCGACTACCTGCGACGGCGGCATGCCGATGTCGACGTCCTGCTGGTCGACGGCTTCGACAGTCGCGGCATCCATCCATCGTTGTGCACCGAGGCCTTCTACCGGGGCTGCCTGGACTGCCTGACGCCGAACGGGGTGGCGGTATTCAATCTGCTGGGCACCGACGACAACGCGGGGATCTACATTCACCGCCTGTGCAAGGCGTTCGCGGATCAGGTGGTGGTGATCCGGGCGGAAGACAGCGCCAACTACATCGTGCTGGCCAGTCCTTCGGGACAACTGCGCCAGACCCCGGACGAAGTGGTACTGGCGCAGGGCGCGCTGCTGGAAACAGTGACCGGCTACCAGTTCGGCCAATACGCGCGCCGGCTGATCGTCAACCGGCAGCTGTATGCCCAGGCGGAACAGGTGGTCGAGGCCTTCGACGCGCAACGTCGCAGACGAGGCGCCTAGCGGCTATTTCACGCGGGGGTTGGCGCGCGACGCGGCATCGCCGTACTCGACGCCATGCTTGGCAAGGTAATCGCGGATCAGTTGGCGGACCACCTGGGAAGTATTGAGGTCCTGGGCAGCACACAGATCCTCGAAGGCCTTTTTCTTGGCCGGATCGATCAGCACCGTCAGGCGCGCGGTCTTGGCTTCCATCGTTCGCACACACTCTGAGTTGATGTGCGTTGAATTGTAATCCAATGCACATTGCGCACGCAGCATCCACCGCATGCCGCGCTTGCGTCCATTGTGCCTCAACTCCAAGGAGATCGTCCGTGAGTACCCTTCCCCCCTGTCCACAATGCCAATCCCCCTATACCTATCAGGATGGCGCCCTTTACCTGTGCCCCGAATGCGGCCACGAATGGGCGCCGGGGTCGGATGCGCCCGAAGCCGAAGCGCAGCGCCTCGTGCGCGACGCCTACGGCAATGTGCTCAACGACGGTGACAGCATCACGGTCATCAAGGATCTGAAGGTCAAGGGCTCGTCGCTGGTGGTCAAGGTCGGCACCAAGGTGAAGGGTATCCGCCTGGTCGAGGGCGATCACGACATCGACTGCCGCATCGAAGGCATCGGCGCCATGCAGCTCAAGTCGGAGTTCGTCAAGAAGGCGTGAGGCCCGGGGCGCCGCGCAGGTTCAGCCCATCATGAGGCGCGAGGTGGTACGCCGGAAGGAACGCAGAATGACATCCGGTGTCCGGCCAGCGGCGCAAAAGCAAAAAGCCCTGAATTGCTCAGGGCTTTTTTGTGTTCTCTGGCGGAGAGGGGGGGATTCGAACCCCCGATAGGCTATTAACCTATACACGCTTTCCAGGCGTGCGACTTAAACCACTCATCCACCTCTCCGCAGTGGAGGCCGAACTATACGCCAGGCGGTTCGCCTTGCCAAGAGCCATCCCCGGGCTTTTTTTGACGACCCACGTCAGCCAATTTTGGGGTCTTCCCCCATTCGTCCGCTCATCCATGACGCTGTCGTCATCGGCGCGGCGGTCCATGCGCATAACTACCTCACCGCATGCCGTGGCGGGGGATGTATCCCCCGCTACCGCCGCACCAAAACGGCTCATAAGGTAAACCACGTAGTGCCGTTCCAAAAACTACATTCCTCTGTTATAAAGAATTCCATCTGCTGATTACGATTTAGCAAGCCCGATAGGGCGCTACAGCACCAACTTGGTGCCAGTGCCGGGCAACGCGCCAAAGGAAGGCAAGATGACCAAGGTTCTGGTGGTAGGCAGCATCAATATGGATCTGGTGGTGGAAACCGCCACCTTTCCCCGGCTCGGCGAAACGTTGTTCGGACAAGGCTTCGCCACTCACCCCGGCGGCAAGGGGGCCAACCAGGCGGTCGCCGCGGCACGGCTGGGTGCCCAGGTGACGATGCTGGGACGGGTCGGCAAGGATGCGTTCGGGCAACAGCTGGTGGCGGGCCTGCAGGCCGAAGGCATCGACACCCGCTGGATCGGCAGCAGCGATGCGGCCACCGGCATCGCCGCGATCACCCTGTGCCAGGCCGACAACGCCATCATCGTGGTGCCGGGGGCCAACGCCCTGCTGACCCCGGCCGACCTGGACGCCGCCGAAGCCGCCTTCGCCGACGCCGAGGTGGTGCTGGCGCAGTTGGAAACCCCGCTGCCCACCGTCGAACACGCGGCGGCGCTGGCGGCGCGCCACGGCAAGCCCTTCGTGCTCAATCCCGCGCCCGCCACCCGCCTGTCCGATGCCCTGCTGGCGCAATGCACGCTGCTCACCCCCAACGAATTCGAACTCGCTAGCGCGCTCGGCCAGCCGGATGCCGATTGGCAGGCGCTGCTGGGCGCCCTGCCCGGCCACGTGGTGATGACCAAGGGATCGCAAGGCGCCTTCTATACCGAGGCCAACGGTGCGGTGCGGCGCCAGCCTGCCTTCCCGGTCAAGCCGGTGGATACCACCGGCGCCGGCGACACCTTCAACGGCGCGCTGGCGGCGTTCTGGCACCTGGGGCTGGCGGAGGCGATCCGCCACGCCTGCGCGGCCGGCGCGCTGTCGGTGACCAAGCCCGGCGCGCAGGGCGGCATGCCCACGCTGGCCGAGCTGCAAGCCTTCCTCGGAGCACAAGCATGAAGAAGACCGGACACCTGAACCGCGACATCAGCCGCGTGCTGGCAGGCATGGGCCACACCGACTGCATCGTCATTGCCGACTGCGGCCTGCCGATTCCGCCGGGGGTGGAATGCATCGACCTGTCGCTGAAGATGGGCGTGCCGCGCTTTCTGCACGTGCTGGAGACGGTGCTGGCCGACCTCAAGGTGGAACGCGCGGTGTTCGCCAACGAATGCCTGGACCACAACGCCGAGGTGGCCGAGCGCGCGTCGTCGCTGGCGCGCGAGAACGTGCAGGTGGAGTTCGTGCCGCACGAACAGTTCAAGGCGCTGACGCAGCAGGCCAAGGCGGTGATCCGTACCGGCGAGGCCACGCCCTACGCCAATGTGGTGCTGTATTCCGGCGTGATCTTCTAGGCGCGCCCACGCCCGCCGCGTGGCGCGGCGGCGGGCGCGACGCAATGCGCCGATCCGGACGCGCCGGGACGAGCGCGCCGGCAAGGAGTCGAAAACATGCAGATCAAGATGAGCGGCATCAGCAAGGCCTTCGGGCCGGTGAAGGTGCTGGAAGGCGTGGATTTCGCGCTGCAAGCGGGCGAGATCCACGCGCTGATGGGCGAGAACGGCGCCGGCAAATCCACGCTGATGAAAATCCTGTGCGGGGTCTACCAGGCCGACGCCGGCAGCATCGAGGTGGACGGCCACGCGGTGCAGATCCGCTCCACCACCGATTCCGAGCACCTGGGCATCGCCATCATCCACCAGGAACTGAACCTGATCCCGCAGTTGTCGGTGATGGAGAACATGTTCCTGGCCCGCGAGCCGCGCCGCTTCGGCGTGATCGACAGCGGCCGCATGCGCGAGGAGGCGCGCCGCTGGCTGGCGCTGGTGGGCGCGACGCAGATCGACCCGGACGGCGAGGCGGGCAAGTTGTCCATCGGCCAGCAGCAGATGGTGGAGATCGCCAAGGCGCTGTCGCTGAACGCGCAGGTGCTGATCATGGACGAGCCCACCGCCGCGCTCACCGAACGCGAGATCGAAAAGCTGTTCGGCATCATGACCGATCTCAAGGCCAAGGGCGTGGCCATCGTCTACGTGTCGCACCGCATGGAAGAGATTTTCCGCATCTGCGACAAGATTTCGGTGTTGCGCGACGGCCAGTTCGTCGGCGAGCGGGTGATCGCCGAGACCGGCTTCGACGAGATCGTGCGGCTGATGGTCGGCCGCGAGCTGGGCGATCGCTTTCCCAAGCGCGAGGTCGAGATCGGCGCGGTGCGGCTGGCGGTCAGCGATCTGGCCGACCAGGGCAACATCGCCGGCATTGGTTTCGAGGTGCGCGCCGGCGAAGTGCTGGGCATCGCCGGTCTGATGGGCGCGGGCCGCAGCGAAATCCTCAAGACACTGTTCGGCGTCAACCGCCGCACCCACGGCGAAGTCTCGCTGGACGGCCAACCGCTGACCGCGCGCACGCCATCGCAGGCCATCGCCGCCGGCGTCGGCTTCGTCACCGAGGATCGCAAGAGCCAGGGCCTGGTGCTCGGCATGTCGGTGCGCGAGAACGCCACGCTGGTCCACCTGGCCCAGTACGCCCACGGCGGCGTGGTCAACGGCCGCTCGGAAAGCGAGGCGGTGGCCCGGCTGGTGGACGAACTGCACATCCGCACCCGCGACGCGGAGCTGGACGTGAAATCGCTGTCGGGCGGCAACCAGCAGAAGGTGGTGTTCGCCAAGTGGCTGGCCAAGCCTCCCAAGGTGCTGCTGCTGGACGAGCCCACCCGCGGCGTGGACGTCGGCGGCAAGGCCGAGATCTACCACATCATCAACCGCCTGGCCGCCGCCGGGGTGGCCATCGTGATGGTGTCGTCCGAACTGCCCGAGGTGCTGGCGATGAGCGACCGCATCCTGGTGATGCACCAGGGCCGGCAGGCCGGCATCTTCGACGCCGCCAGCGCCACGCAGGAAACCATCATGACCGCCGCCACCGGCAACAACTGAACAAGAGAGCAACCGCCATGACTCCGCAACAAAAAGCCACGCTGCAAAAACTCGGCCCGTTCCTCGCGCTGCTGCTGGTCTGTGCCGGCCTCGCCTTCATGAGTCCGGATTTCCTGTCGGTCGGCAACCTGATGAACGTGCTGCGCCAGGTATCGATCAACGCGCTGATCGCCTTCGGCATGACGCTGGTGATCCTGCTCGGCGGCATCGATCTGTCGGTCGGCTCCATCCTGGCGCTGGCATCGGTGTTCACCGCGATGATGATGCGCGCGGGCTACGACCCCATCCTCGCCACGCTGGTCGGCGTGCTGTCCGGCGCCGTCATGGGCTGCGTCAACGGGCTGGTGGTGGCCAAGGGTAAGGTGGCGCCGTTCATTGCCACGCTGGGCATGATGACCGTGCTGCGCGGCCTGTCGCTGGTGTTCTCCAACGGCAGCCCGATCACCGGCTTCCAGAGCGACTTCTTCTCGATGCTGGGCGGCGGTTACCTCGCCGGCCTGGTGCCGATCCCGGTGGTCTGGACGCTGCTGATGTTCGCGCTGTTCTGGTTCGTACTGAAGAAGACCGTGTTCGGCCGCCATGTCTATGCCACCGGCGGCAATGCCGAGGCGGCGATGCTGTCCGGGGTGAAGACCAACCGGGTGCAGATCGGCGTGTACACCATCTCCGGCGCGATGGCCGCCATGGCCGGCATGGTGCTGACTTCCCGGCTGAACTCGGCGCAACCCACCGCCGGCATGGGCTACGAGCTGGACGCCATCGCCGCGGTGGTGCTGGGCGGCACCAGCCTAGCCGGCGGGCGCGGCTGGATTTTCGGCACGCTGGTCGGGGTGCTGCTGATCGGCGTGCTGAACAACGGCCTCAACCTGCTGGGCGTGTCGTCGTTCTATCAACAGGTCATCAAGGGCAGCGTGATCCTGCTGGCGGTCCTGCTCGACCGCAGCGGCAAGAAGTAACCGTATCGTTTCCGCAGTGAACAGGCCCTCCCCCGGGCATACAAACCAACCTCCATCGAGGAGTCGAACCATGAAACGTCTGATCCCCTCCCTGCTCGCCGGCCTGCTGGCCATCGGGCTCGTCGCCTGCTCCAAGCAGGGGCCGGATACCCAGCAGGCAGCCGGCGGCGCCTCCGCGCCCGCGGCGGCCACCGGCAACACGGTGGGCCTGTCGATCTCCACCCTGAACAACCCCTTCTTCGTCAGCCTGCGCGATGGGGCCGAGAAGGAAGCCAAGGCCGCCGGCATCTCGCTGATCAGCGTCGATGCGCAGGACGACCCGGCCAAACAGATCGCCAGCGTGGAAGACCTGATCCAGAAGAAGGTGCGAGTGATCCTGATCAACCCCACCGATTCGGACGCGGTCGCCAACGTGGTCAAGCAGGCCACCGCGGCGGGCATCGCCGTGATCTCGCTCGACCGCAGCGTGAACGGCGCCGAAGTCACCGCGCACATCGCCTCCGACAACAAGGCCGGCGGCAAGATGGCGGCCGACTTCCTGCTCGACCGCATCGGCGGCAAGGGCAACGTGGTGGAACTGGAAGGGCTGCCCGGCTCGTCCGCCGCGCGCGAACGCGGCGAGGGCTTCCACTCGGTGGTGGACGGCAAGGCCGACGTCAAGCTGGTGGCCAAGCAGCCCGCCGACTTCGACCGCGCCAAGGGCCTGTCGGTGATGGAGAACATCCTGCAAGGCAACAAGGACGTGCAGGGCGTGTTCGCGCACAACGACGAGATGGCGCTGGGTGCGCTCAAGGCCATCGAGGCCGCCGGCCTGAAGAACGTGGTCGTGGTGGGCTTCGACGCCACCGCCGACGCCGTGGCCGCCGTGAAGGCCGGACAGATGGCCGCCACCGTGCAGCAGAAGCCGGACCTGATCGGCAAGATGGGCGTGGAGGCCGCGCGCCTGGTGATCGACGGCAAGCCGGTGGAAAAGAACATCCCCGTGCCGCTGGAACTGGTGACCAAGTAAGCCCGGCAAGCGCCAGCAAGGACCGGCCGCGCGCCGGTCTTTGCTTTCGATTGCGCTACACTTGCGCCCTCTTCCGCGAGGCCATCCCGTGAGCCAGTTCGAACGCCTGACCATCGACGACATCGCCCGCCTTGCGAACGTGTCGCGCACCACCGCCAGCATGGTGCTCAACGGCCACGCCGAGCGCTATCGCATCGCGCGCAGTACGGTGGAACGCGTGCTGGCCGTAGCCGCCGCCCACCATTTCTCGCCGTCGCAATCGGCGCGCGCGCTGCGCAGCCGCAAGAGCGGCACGCTGGGGCTGGTGATTCCCGAACTGACCAACTTCGCCCACGCCAGCCTGGCACAGGCGTTGGAGACGCAAAGCCGCGCCGCCGGCTACCAGTTGCTGATCGTCACCAGCGACGACGATGCCCAATGCGAGGCCGACGGCATCGTGCAGTTGCTGGCGCGCCAGGTGGAGGGGTTGATCGTGGTGCCCGCCACCAACGAGCCGTCGCTGTACCTGCGCTGCGCCAAGCGCCTGCCGCTGGTGTTCGCCGACCGCCGCGTGGCCGATTGCGACATCCCGTGGGTGGTCACCGACGCCAGTGCCTCGGTGACCGAGCTGGTCGGCTCGCTGCTGGCGCACGGCGTGGAGGAAGTGGTGTATTTCGGCGGTCAGTCCGAACTGTCGCCCAGTCGCGACCGCCTCGCCGGCTACCGCGCCGCCCTCGCCGCCGCCGGCCGCACCGAAGGCGCCGACTGGGTGCACCAGCGCGATTACCGCCGCGCCTCCGGCCAGGCGTTGACCGCCGCGTGGCACGCCGCGCACGGCCGCGATCCGCAGGCGGTGTTCACCGGATCGATCACTCTGCTGGAAGGCGTGCTGGCCGAACTGATCGCCCAGGATCGCCTGGACGAGGCGCCGCGCCTGGTCACCTTCGACGATCACCCGCTGCTCGACTGCCTGCCACTGCCCATCGACGCGGTGGCGCAGGATACGGCGCAGATGGCGAAGCACAGCCTGGCGGCGATCCAGGCCCAACTGGCCGGCCAGACGCCGGAAAATGTCCTGGTGCCGGCACGGCTGCACCGGCGCGGCACCAACGCCCACCGCCGCTGATCTTCGCCCTCAGCGGCACCACGCCAGCTCGGCAACCCCACCCAGCCGACCCAACACCACCGCGTTCTGTTCGAAACAGCGCCCCAGCGCCAGTGCCTCGTCGCGCCCGATGCCCAGGATCAGCAGCGACGGCTCCGCGGCCCAATCGCCCGCCACCGGCTCACCAGCCCCCTCGAAACACCCCCAACCGGCCGCGCGCACCGCGTCGATCAGGTTCTGGTGCCGCGCCAGGTTCTCGTGCGCACACAATTGCGCCGCGGAATAAGGATTGCACGCCGAGACGAACGCCCACTCCGCCACGCCGCGCCGTTGCAGCTCGGCATCCAGGTCGGGATGCGGCGCATCCACCCGCAACGTCAGCGCCAGCGACGGCACCACGTAGCGAGTGGCGCGGTAGGCCGCGCCGAATTGCTGTTCGAGTTCGGATGGAGTCATGGGATGAAAAAAGCCGGCATCGTCGCCGGCTTTATTCCTTATTTCAGGTGTTGCTTGATCAGATGCAGCATCTGCCCGAACACGCGCGGGGTGCCGCACAGCACGTCGCCCGATTGCAGGTAGTGCTCCTCGCCGGCCAGGTCGGTCACCAGGCCGCCCGCCTCCTGCACCAGCAGGGTGCCGGCGGCGATGTCGCAGGTCTTGAGGTCGAATTCGAAGAAGCCGTCGAAGCGGCCGCAGGCGACATAAGCCAGGTCGAGTGCCGCGGCGCCGGGACGGCGCACGCCGGCCGCCTGCTGCGCCATGTCGCGGAAGATGGCGAGGTAGGTTTCCAGGTTGTCGAACTTGGTATAGGGGAAGCCGGTGCCGACCAGCGCGTCGGACAGGTCACGCACCTTGGAGACGCGGATGCGACGGTCGTTGAGGAAGGCGCCGACCCCGCGGGTGGCGGTGAACAGGTCGTTGCGGTTGGGGTCGTAGACCACTGCCTGGGTGATCACGCCGCGCTGTTCCAGCGCGATGGAGATCGCGTATTGCGGGAAGCCGTGCAGGAAGTTGGTGGTGCCGTCGAGCGGATCGATGATCCAGGTGTATTCCGATTCGCCGCGCACGCCCGATTCCTCGGCGTGGATGGCGTGCTTCGGATAGGCCTCCAGGATGGTCTCGATGATGGCGTTTTCGGCGGCGCGGTCCACCTCGGAGACGAAATCGTTGTGGCCCTTCTTTTCGGGCGTGATCAGGTCGAGGTTGTTGGAGGCGCGCTGGATGACGGAAGCGGCACGGCGGGCGGCGCGGACGGCCGTGTTGAGCATCGGATGCATGGTGGATTCCTGGTTGACAAAGAAACGGTCGGACGCGGCAACCGGGCAAGCCCCGGGCCTGGGCCGCCCCGGCTGGACCAGGGCATCGATGCGGATTGTGTCGTGGGCCAAAACGCCCGACCGGCTTCTAAAGAACGAAAATTTCCCGCATTCTACCGGGTTTCGCCGCACGCCAAAACACGTCGGTGTACCATCAGCGCCCGCCCGCCGCGACATCGCGCCCGGGCGGCGCCGTCCTTCGCATTTCACAGGTTTTCCCATGAGCAAGACCGACTGCCTTTCCGCCTTTCGCGTGGTGCTTTCCCACACCTCCCACCCCGGCAACATCGGCTCGACCGCGCGCGCGATGAAGACCATGGGCATCACCCGGCTGTACCTGGTGAACCCCAAGGAATTCCCGTCGCCGGTGGCGACTTCGCTGGCTTCCAGCGCCGACGACGTGCTCCAGAGCGCCATCGTGGTGGAATCGCTGGCGGAGGCATTGGCCGGCACCACGGTGCAGGTGGCGATGACGGCACGGCGGCGCGAGCTGGTGCAACCGCTCGGCACACCGCGCCAACTGGCGCCGGAACTGCTGGCGGAAGCCCGGGGCGGTGGTGAGGTGGCACTGGTGTTCGGCACCGAGATGAGCGGCCTGACCATCGAGGAAGTACGCCAGTGCAACCGGCTGGTGACGATTCCCACCAATCCCGACTACTCCAGCCTCAACCTGTCGCAGGCGGTGCAGGTATTGACCTACGAGCTGTTCAGCTGCCTGTCCGACGACGTGAGCCACCTGGAGGAACACCCCAAGTACGCCAGCCACGAGCACGTCGAGTTGTTCCTGGAACACCTGGAAAGCACGCTGCTCACCATCGGCTTCCTCAAGCCCTACGCGCCCAAGCGGCTGATGCCGCGGCTGCGGAGGCTGTTCCAGCGCACCCGGCTGGAGCAGGAGGAAGTGGACATTCTGCGCGGCATCCTGCGCGCCACGCTGGAATACGACCGCAACGCCGAGCAGAAGCCCAGCTCGCAGCGCGATCACTCCAGGTAACGGCGTCCGCCGTAGCCGGTGAGGCCCATGATCAGCCGCACCAGCCCGAAACAACTCCAGACCAGCGCGCGCAGCGTCATGCCGGCGTGCTTCACGTCGGCCACGTCCACCTGCCGCGCCGAGTGGGCGATCTGGCGCAGGATGTCGGCGCGCAATTCACCGGCGATGGTGGCGTCGCGCACGAATACGTTGGCCTCGCGCGCCAGCAGCAGGCTGAACGGATCGAGGTTGGACGAACCGACCGTCGCCCACTCACCGTCGATCACCGCCGCCTTGGCGTGCATGAAGCCGGCGTAGTACTCGTGGATCTGCATCCCGGCCACCAGAAAGCGCCGGTAGTAGGCGCGCGTGGCCCAGTGCAGCAGGAAGTGGTCGACCTGCCCCTGCATCAGCAGCACCACCCTCACCCCGCGCGCGGCGGCGGCGCGCAAGGCATGACGGAAGCGGTAGCCCGGCAGGAAGTAGGCGTTGGCGATGACGATCTCGTGGCGGGCATGGTGGATCGCCTGGAGATAGGCCTGCTCGATGCCATGCCGGTGGCGCAGGTTGTCGCGGATGGCGAAGCCCGCCACCACGTGGCCCACCGGCGTCGCATCCACCGGCACCCGGCTCTTGGCCGTCCATTCGTGCTTCAGCTGCACCCAGGCGGTATGGCGCCACAGTCGGTCGGCGGCGGTGTGCATCTGCGCCACCACCGGCCCTTCCACCCGGAAGGCGTAGTCGTAGCGCGGCGCCAGGCCGGGCAGACCGGGCTCCAGGTCGCTCAGGATATTGATGCCACCCACGTAGCCGACGCGGCCGTCGATCACCACCAGCTTGCGGTGCAGGCGTCGTAGCCGGCTGGTGTTGAACGAAAGCGGGCGGATGTCGGGTCGGAAGAACAGCAGCCAGGCGCCCGCCGCCTCCAGTCGCTCGCGCCAGACCGGCGGAAACTGGCGCGCGCCGAAGCCATCGGCCTGGATCCTGACCCGCACGCCGCGTTGCGCGGCGGCGACCAGCGCATCGACCACGCGCTGGCCGATGTCGTCGGCTTCGAACAGATAGGTTTCGAGGAAGATCTCCACCCGGGCGGTGTCGATCTCGGCCAGCAGCAGCGGAAAGTAGTCGGTGCCGTTGTACAGCAGGCGCACCCGGTGGCCGCCGGCGAAATGCATGGCGATGACCTTGGGCGGCCGCCAGTTGCGCAACTGGGTCAGGGCGCGCGCCTTGCGCATCAGTGGGGCATGCTACGGGCCAGCTCCGCGTAGAGCGGTGCGTGATCGGACAGGCCGGTCCAGGGGTGGCCGCCGAGCACGTCGGCGACTTCGATGTCGAAGCCGCGCACATACATGCGATCCAGCGTCAGCACCGGCAGTCTGGCCGGAAAGCTGCGCGCCGGCGCGCCATGCAGCATCTCGAACGCCTCGCTCAGGCCCAGTTCGTGGAGCATGAACGGCGTGGCTTCGCAGCGCCAGTCGTTGAAGTCGCCGCCGAGCACCACCGGCGCGTGCATCGGCACCTCGGTGTGGACGTATTCGGCCAGCAGCTTCAACTGCTGGCGGCGATCGCGCGCGCGCAGATTGAGGTGGACCGACAGCGCATGCAGCGGACGGGTCCAGCCCGGCACTTCCAGCACCGCGTGCAACAGGCCGCGCTGCTCGAACTTGTGCAGGGTCAGATCGTGGTTGTCCCAGCGACGCACCGGAAAGCGCGACAACAACGCATTGCCGTGGTGACCATAGCGGTAGTTGGCGTTGCGGCCGTACAGCGCGGTGAGTTCGGCGCCGGCCAGGTATTCGTGCTGCGGCTCCAGCGGCCAGTGGCTGAAGCGCTGCGCCTTGCGCTGGTGGGCGCCCTGCACTTCCTGCAACAGCACCAAGTCGGGTTGCAAGCCTTGCAAGGCCTGTCGCACTTCGTGCACCACCAGACGGCGGTTGAACAGCGACAGCCCCTTATGGATGTTGTACGACGCGACACGGAGAACGTTCTTCAATTCGATCGACCTGTAGACGGCGATTCGGCCGGTGGCCGGCACCTGGATCACATGGGTGCGGCGGGGCGCGGATCAAGCGTCGAAAACGATGTTGAATGAATAATGTGCCCAAGGCCCGGCGCCGAACAAGGTGAGTTTGTCGTGAAAGCGCCTCGGAACCCGCCTACGCGCGACCTTGCCGTGCCAGTGGACTCCCGCCCGCCGCCTTGGTTCCAGACTGCCGCGCAGGGCCATCCGGATGCGGCACGCATCTTGCTCCAAGCTCAGCGTCAGTCATCTCTGGGAGCGCATCATGGACTGGGACATCCTCTGGGGCCTCCACCAGCCGATCGGGGAAACGCTGCTGCGCGGCAGCTTCATCTACTGGATGCTGTTCCTGATCTTCCGCCTGATCCTGCGGCGTGATTCGGGATCGGTGAACATCTCGGACGTGCTGCTGGTGGTCATCCTCTCCGAGGCGATCCAGCAGCCGATGGCGGGCGAGATCGAATCGCTGCTCGAAGGGCTGCTGCTGGTCGGCACGCTGGTGTTCTGGAACGTGCTGCTCGACTGGTTCTGCTACCGCTTCCCAGCCCTGCAGCGCTACCTGGAGCCGCCGCCGCTGCTGTTGATCCGGGATGGGCGCGTGATCCGCGAGGGCCTGCGCCGCGAGATGATCACCCTGGCCGATCTGCACAGCAAATTGCGCGAACAGGGCATCGACGACATCGCCAAGGTGAAACGCGCCTACATGGAGCCCAACGGCAATGTCTCGGTGATCCCCAAGGAGTAATGGCGGCTGACACGGCCCTCCTGGCCGCGTCGCGCGGGGCGCCGGGTTGAACTTGCCGCAGGCCTTGCAATACCTGCGTTTCGCGCCCCGGGATCGCTACGCTGGGCCTTGTCAGCCGTTCCAGACCCGCTTCGATACGAAAAAGGCGGCGCCCCGGGGCGCCGCCTTCTTGCAGGCCGCGAAGCCTTACACCCGTGGCGGATCGGTCTCGCGCGCGTGGTCACGGGGCCGGCCGAGCGCGTCGATCAAGGCCGCGACGCCTTGGTCCATGGCGGCCACCTGCACCAGGGCCGGGTCCGCCGCGCCATCCGGCAGGGTGAGCGGAATGCCCGCCTTGTCGAGCAACGCACCCGCAGCGCCGACGACCAGAATCGGCTTGCAGTGCCGGTACTGGTCGCGCAGGAACTCCAGCACTGTGCCGGCATTGGCCAGGGTCTGCGCCGCATCAGCGCCATCGGGCACCGCCACCGCGTCGAACAGCACGGACGGCAAGGCGCTGACCGTGGCCTCCACCTCCAGCGCGCGCCCCTCGGCGGCCACCGGGCCCAGCCGCAGCCCCAGCAGCCGCGGCACCGCGCCGCCGGCCAGCAACGCGCCGTACAGCGACACCACCCCTGCGGCATCCGCGCCGTCGGCCACCAGGATCGCCACGCGCTTCGCCTTGATCGAACCATCGCCCGGATAGCTCGTCAGCGACAACGCGGGCGACGGCGCCGGCACCGGGAAATCCCGCTCGCTCGCCTTGGGCGCGGGCGGCGGCACGGCGATGCCCAGCCCATCGGCCACGGCCAGCGCCAGCTCGTCGGCCACGTTGACCAGCAGCGACACCACCCGCTGGCGGATCGCCGGCACCTGCACCCGCGTCAACTCGAAGCAGAAGCCATTGACGATGTGACGCTGCTCGGCGGGCGATTGGCTGCGCCAGAACAGCGTGGCCTGCGAGTAATGGTCGGCAAACTTCTCCGGCTTGCCGCGCACCTTGTCCTCGGCGATGGGCTGCGCAAAGCTGGTGAAGCCGCGCGCGCCAGCCTGGAAGGGACAACCGCCGCCCAGCGAATTGGGTTCGTAGGCGACCCGGCCACGCGCGATGGTCTGCCGGTGCATGCCGTCGCGCTGGTTGTTGTGCACCGGCGCGAGCGGCGCGTTGATCGGGATCTCGTGGAAGTTGGGGCCGCCCAGGCGCGAGATCTGGGTGTCGACGTAGGAATGGATGCGCCCTTGCAGCAGTGGATCGTTGCTGAAGTCGATGCCGGGGATGATGTGCGCGGTGCAGAACGCCACCTGCTCGGTCTCGGCGAAGAAGTTGTCGGGATTGCGGTCGAGCACCAGCTTGCCCACCGGCACCACCGGCACCAGTTCCTCCGGCACGATCTTGGTGGCGTCGAGCACGTCGAAATCGAAGCTTTCCGCCTGTTCCTCGCTGAACAATTGCAGGCCGAGCTCCCATTCCGGATAGGCGCCCGCCTCGATCGCCTCCCACAGGTCGCGGCGATGGAAGTCGGGATCGGCGCCGCCGATCTTCACCGCCTCGTCCCACGCCAGCGAATGCGTGCCCGCCACCGGCGTCCAGTGGAATTTGCAGAACACCGATTCGCCCTGGTCGTTGATCAGGCGGAAGGTGTGCACGCCGAAGCCCTGCATGGTGCGATAACTGCGCGGAATGGCGCGGTCCGACATCTGCCACAGCAGCATGTGCGTCGATTCGGGCATCAGCGACACGAAATCCCAATAGGTATCGTGCGCCGACGCGGCCTGCGGCATGCCGTGATGCGGCTCGGGTTTCACCGCGTGGACCAGATCGGGGAACTTCATCGCGTCCTGGATGAAGAACACCGGGATGTTGTTGCCGACCAGATCCCAGTTGCCTTCCTCGGTGTAGAACTTGACCGCGAAGCCGCGCACGTCGCGCGCGGTATCGAGCGAGCCGCGCTCGCCCGCCACGGTGGAAAAGCGCACGAACACCGGCGTGCGCTTGCCGGCTTTGGCGAACGGCGCGGCGCGGGTGAACTGGCTGAGCGGCTGGTAGTTCTCGAAGTAACCGTGCGCGGCCGAGCCGCGCGCGTGCACCACCCGCTCGGGAATGCGCTCGTGGTCGAAGTGGGTGATTTTCTCGCGCAGGATGAAGTCTTCCAGCGCGGTCGGCCCGCGCAGTCCGATCTTCAGCGAATTCTGGTTGTCGGCAATCGCCACGCCCTGATTGGTGGTCAGCACCTGCCCGCTGGCATCGGCGCGCACCCGGTCCAGGTTGCCGCCGACGTGGTTCTCGCCCAGGCCGGGCACGCCGCTGCCGGTCTTGTCGGAAGCATTGGCTTCACTCGCGGTGCTGGCCGTGGCCAGCGGCGACGCCGGTTCAGCCGTGGCGCCCGTCGCCGGGCAGCGGGCCCGCTCGCCGTATTCGCCGGCCTTGGCCGGGTTGGACGGCATCTGTGCCGCCAAGGCGGCCGACTGCACCACTTTTTGCAACAGCGCAGCCGGCGTGGTGCTGTTCCGGGCCCGATGGCCGGACAGCTCGGTGGACGGCCCTGCCACGGAGGAGAGCGCTGAGCCGGTTCCGATCTGATCCGCGCTTTGCTTGGTCATGGCTGAATTCTCCGAAGTTATGGGGGCTGCGCCCCTGGATTGAGGAAAGCCGGATAACCGTAGATGCGCGGCAAGGCAGCGGTTATCGGGCGCCCGCCGATTCGCTGTAGGACAGTGCGCCGCGATGCGGCCCTTGCATCCGCTGCGGCAAAAAGTGCGTGGATCGGCAACGCTGGAGCGGATGAACGACGAACCCGGCGCCTCGGCCACCGGCGGCGAGAGCCCGCAAAAAGGGCGCCCTCGGGCGCCCTTGCGGTTCAGCAGCGACGATCAGCGCCGGCCGCCATGGCTGGCCTGGCCACCCTTGCGCCCGGCTTCGCGCGCTTCCTCGGAGCTGAACTCGTGGGCCGTGCCCTTTTCGTGCGCCGCCTTGCCGCCCTGACTGGCGATGGAGCGTTGCTTGTCCTCGTCCATCGAGGCGAAACCGCGGTTGCTGCTGCCTTGCTTGTTTTGGTTACTCATGGCGAATCTCCTTGAGAATCAGATGGATGGATCGGCGTGAAACGACCGACTTGCGGTGCCAGCCGCCACGAACCCATCTTGGCGCAGGCCCTGGGGCACGGTTATCAGTGCATGGCAGCAATCGGCGTAGGGCTGCACTGTCGGACCTGACAGCGCCGGCCTTCACACCCCCGCCCGGCGCAGGCAGCAAAAAGCCCCGCACGCAGCGGGGCCGGAAGACGACGGACGCGACGCTCAATCCTTGACGTCCTGTTGCGGATCGTTGCCCGGAACCGGCCTGGCCAGCGCACTGGGCTGCCCGGCCTTGTCGCCGTCCGTAGGCCGGTTGTGACCGTCCACGCCTTTACGCTGGCGGTCGGCTGTTTGGCGTTGCACGGCGGACATGCGCCACCTCCTTTCAAAAAAGCAAGGCAAATCAGGCAAAAGCCGAGCCCCCAAACCGCGCGGGACCGCCATCGCGGTGTTGACCGAAGCTCGACAATTGCTTTCTGTCTGCTTGCAAAAAGTTTGTGGCCGTCAATAATGAAATCGCCATCAAGCCGGACATATCTGTCAGCTCGGAACCCGCAATGCCTACCCTCTGCCATCTTTCGTCACAAGGTCAGGTCTGCCTCGCGGTGCGGGGCGAATTCACCTATACGTGCGAAGCGCATTTCCACGAAGCGGCCTACCTCGCCTACGATGCGCCGGCCCATACGCCGGTGGTGCTGGATCTGGGCGAAGTGGTGTACATGGATACTGCGGCCATCGGGCAGTTGCTGATCCTGCGCGAACGCATCCATCCACGCCCCATCGTGCTGGCACGATGTAGCGACACCGCGCACGCGGTGCTCGATATCCTGCATCTGACCAACCTGTTCGTCACACCCGCGCGCCCGGCCCTGTCGCTGGAGCACTGAAGCGCTAGCGCCCGGCGCCCTCGCGCAACGGCCGGGGTTGCGCCTGATGCAGGCGAGGCGCCGGCATCCGATCGTCCAGCACATCCAACAGCAAGATCGCCTCCCGCGTCTGGTCGCGGCGAGCGCCAAGCGCCCGCTCGCGTCTCAGGCGCAGGTGTTGCAGCCAGAGCGCCGACAAGGCCAGCAGCGCCACCGCCGCATGCGCGATGCCGAAACGCCATTCCGCAACGAAGCACAGGCCGACCGCGCCGGCCAGCGCGGCCACAGTGGCAATGGCCGCCAACGCGTGACGCACTCGCGGCACCATGCGCGCGGTCAGGCGGCGATAACCGGCCCGCAGCGTGCGCCGTTGCCGCGCGTGTGCGGGAGACACCCGTTGCTGCGAAGACAATGAGTTGTCCATGGCTGCCTCCTCGTGGATCCCATCGACGATCAGTGTGCCGCAGCGCACCGCGCCCGACTGTCGGCCGGCGTCGCAAGCCGTTGTAGGAGCGGGGAAGAAACACTGGAGGGCCATCCGCCGCGAAGCGAGCGCCTTCTGTCGCTGGACAGATGCTCGCCGGCATCGCTACCTTATGCTCGATTGACCGTCGACCTCCGCAACGAGCGCCACTGATGTCCCTGCCCTATCCCATCGTGCTTACCCCCGTCGACGAGATCGGCGGCATCCCGTTCCAGGTCGAGCTGGAAGACGGCCGCATGATCGACTGTTTCATCAGCATCGATGCGCTCGCCAGCAACTTCACCGCCTGCGACACCAAGGAAGGCCGTATCCGCACCTTGCAGGCGCGCACGCTGTTCACCAGCCTGGTGCGCGACCGGGTGGCCGCGGGCGACGAAGAACCGATCTATCTCACCTACGCCATCGTCTACAGCTATCTGTCCCGCCCCCCGGTCAGCACGCCGCTGCCGCCGCCACCCGAGGTCTGACCCGGCATCGTTCCGACCGCACAGGCGCCGCGTCGCATCGATCAGCGCAGCAACCAATCCACCAGCCGCCGACCCAGCCGGCGATAAGGCGGCTTGAACAGGCCGAGCAGCCGCGCCGTCGCTTCGCTTTGCCACAGCACGGCGCGCGCGTGCGAAAAGCGGCGAAAGCCCGCCTCGCCGTGATAGGCGCCCATGCCACTGGCACCGACGCCACCGAACGGCAGATCGTGCTGCGCCAGATGGAACAGGCAATCGTTGACCGTCACCCCGCCCGAGCGCGTCCGCGCCAGCACCGCTTCCACCCTCGTCCGGTCGCGATCGAAGTAGTACAGCGCCAACGGATGCGGCGGTGCGGCCAGTTGCGTCAGCGCCTGATCCAGCTCGTCGTAGCCGCACAGCGGCAGGATGGGGCCGAAGATCTCCTCCTGCATCACCCGCATCCCGGTGGTGCAGCCCAGCAGCAGCACCGGCGGCAAGGCACGCCCCTCGCCCCACTCGCCCACCGGCCACAGCGCCCGCGCGCCGTGGGCCAGCGCGTCGTCCAGCAACTCGCGCTGGCGTGTCGCGGCGGCATTGTTGATCAGGTGGGTGTAGTCGGCCTGGTCGACTCCCTGGGGCCAGCGCCGGCGGATGGCCGTGACGGCGCACTCGGCGAACAGTGGCAGCAGCGCGGTCGGCACCCAGACATGGTCGGGCGCGACGCAGGTCTGCCCAGCGTTCCAGAACTTGGCGGTGCAGATGCGATCCGCCGCCTGATCCAGTGCAAACGATGCATGAACCAGTGCCGGCGACTTGCCGCCCAGCTCCAGCGTGACCGGCGTCAGGCGATCCGCCGCCGCGTGCAGCACCTGTCGCGCCACGCGCGACGAGCCGGTGAACAGCAGGTGATCGAACGGCAAGGCGCTGAAGGCGGCGGCGACCTCGGCGTCGCCCTGGACCACGGTCACCTGCTCGGGCGGAAAGGTGCGGGCGATCAGCGCGGCCAGCGCCGCCGCGGTGGCCGGCGCCAGTTCGGACGGCTTGAGCATGACGCGGTTGCCTGCGGCCAGCGCGTCCACCAGCGGCGACAGGGTCAACAGGATCGGGTAGTTCCAGGCGCCGATGATGCCGACCACGCCCAACGGCTGGTACAGCACCCGAGCCTTGCTGGGAAGAAACTGCCAGTTCGTCGCCGCCCGGCGCGGGCGCATCCAGCGGCGCAGGTGCCGGCGGGCGTGGCGGATCGCATCGAGCAGCGGCAACAGCTCCAGCAACCGCGTCTCCTCGGCGGGGCGGCAGCCGAAATCGTGCGCCACCGCCGCGACCAACAGTTCCTGGTCATCCCGCACCGCCTGCGCCAGCCGCGCCAGCGCTTCACGGCGCTGCTGGCCGGTGCTCGCGCCGTGCTCCAGGCAGGCAGCGCGCTGCGCGCGCCACAACGCTTCGAGTGTCGCCATCGCCGGGGCCCGGCTATTTCACGCCGAACCTGGCCATCAGCAGCTCGCCCACCGACACCCCCTGCTGCTGCGCCTGCCGGCGCAGCCATTTGACGAAGGCGTGATCGAGTTCCAGCGAGGTGGTGCCGGCGTTCTGGCGCGAGCGACGCTTGCGTTCGGCCGGCGTCATCGGTCGCGCGCCCAGCGATGGCCGGCCACGGCGGCGCGGCGTATCCAGGCCTGGCAATTCGGCGGTATGGCGATCGGCGGCATGCTTCATGACAACTCCTGGGTACAAGGTTCAGCAGATTATGCATAATTTTGTGACAGTCACCAAATAATTGACGACGATCATGTGCTCTTTTTGTGTGACAAGACACGCAATGGCCTCGACGTCACCTGTCACGAAATTCATTTACCAATATAAATCAGCATCTTGAGTTCGAAATTTGATCTCCCACATCAAGATCGATCCGCCCGGCAGCCGCCCAGCTTGTCGCGCCCCGATGCGATTTCGTGACACGCGCGAAATGGTGGATTTGGCGCACCCAACACTCCGCACCCGGAAACGACGGGCAAGAAAAAGCCCCGCCAAGGGGGCGGGGCAAATCAACAGGGGGTTGAGCCGGGGGTGTGGCTCAGCGCTCAAGATAAGGCCGGTCACATCGTGCATTGACGTGAAGAATGCCACGCCGCATCGCGGGGTTTCGTGGTCGACATCGCGTCAAGAACCGAACCGCGCGGGCAGTTGGCGTAACGCCTCGGCATTGGACGGCGAGAACACCGCCTCGGCCGCGGCCTGCCAGCTCAGCCACCGGTAACGCCGATGCTCGCGCGGCGCCAGCCGTACCGCAATGCCATCCGGCACTTCCAGGCTGAACACATGCTCGGTGTTGACCGTCACCCCCGGTGCGTAGCGATGACGCCAGCGCTCGTAGATGTCGTAGTCGGTGCTGCACTGCCAGTCGCGCAGGGCGTAATGCGCGGCATCGATGCCCGTTTCCTCCAGCACTTCGCGCCGGGCGGTCTCGGCCAGACTTTCTTCACCCTCGCGACTGCCGGTCACCGATTGCCAGGCGTCGGCGAAGTCGCAGCGCTCCAGCAGCAGCACCCGCAGGTCGCGGGTATGGATCAGCACGAGCACGGAAACGGGTTGCTTGTAGGTCATGGGGCGCATTATACAATTGCAGTCGATACCCCCGACGAGCCCGCCCGTGCCCGCTTCCCCCGCTTTCGACGTCGCCGCCCTGCGCGCGCAATTCCCGCTGCTGCGCACCCATCCCGGGCTGATCTACCTGGACAACGCCGCCACCACCCACAAGCCCGAGGTCGTGCTCGACGCCGAACGACGTTTCTACGAAACCAGCAACGCCAACGTCCATCGCAGCGCCCACCGGCTGGCGCATGCCGCCACCGAAGCCTTCGAAGGCGCGCGGCGCACCGTGGCCCGCTTTCTCAACGCGGCGCGCGCCGACGAGATCGTGTTCACCCGCGGCGCCACCGAGGCCATCAATCTGGTGGCGCACAGCTGGGGGCGCAGCCAGATGCGCCCGGGCGACGAGATCATCCTGACCACGCTGGAGCACCACGCCAATATCGTGCCGTGGCAGCTGCTGGCCGCCGAGCGCGGTCTGACGCTGCGCGTGGTCGGCCTGTTGCCCGACGGCAGCCTGGATTTAGCGCAATACCACGAACTACTCGGCCCGCGCACCCGGCTGCTGGCGGTGACCGCGCTGTCCAACGCCATCGGCACTCGCCCGCCGCTGGGCGAGCTGATCGCCGCCGCCCATGCCCACGGTGCGCGGGTCCTGGTGGACGCCGCCCAGGCCATCGCCCACGAGCCGCTGGACGTGCAGGCGCTGGAGGCCGATTTCCTGGTGTTCTCCGCCCACAAGGTATTCGGCCCGACCGGCATCGGCGCGCTGTGGGCACGCGCGGAGCTGCTGGCGGACATGCCGCCGTGGCAGGCCGGCGGCGAGATGATCGAGCGGGTGAGCTTTGCCGGCACCACCTACCAGGCGCCGCCCTACCGCTTCGAAGCCGGCACCCCGCCGCTAGCGCAGGCGGTGGGCCTGGCCGCCGCGCTGGACTGGCTGTCGGGGCAGGACCGCGCCGCGCTGGCCGCGCACGAGGCCGAACTGTGCCGCGCGCTGGAACGCGGGCTGGCGGAGCTTCCCGGCGTGCGCATCGTCGGCACCGCGCCGGGCAAGGGGCCGCTGGTTTCGCTGGCGTTCGACCACGCCCATCCGTTCGACGTGGCGCAGTTCCTCGATGCGCGCGACATCGCCACGCGGGTGGGCAGCCATTGCGCGCAACCGTTGATGGAGGCGCTGCACCTGTCCGGCACGCTGCGCCTGTCGCTGTGCGCGTACAACACCCGGGCCGAGATCGACGCCGTGCTGGCGGCATTGGCCGACACGCTGGAGCTGCTGCGGTGAGCGCGGATCGCGCGGCGGTGTCCGCGCAGCTCGCCCAGGCCGCCAGCTGGGAGGCCAAGAATCGCCTGCTGGTGCAGATCGCCCGCGACCTGCCGCCGCTGGATGCCGCCCACCGTACCGACGCACAGCGGGTGCAGGGCTGCGAAAGCGGTGTCTGGCTGCTGGCCGACTGGCGCGACGACAGGCTGGCATTGCAACTGGACAGCGATTCGCGGGTGGTGAAGGGGTTGCTGGTACTGGTGCGGGCGGCGTTCGACGGCCTGACCCCGGCCGAGGTGCTGGCGGTGGACTTCAACGGCTGGCTGGCGCAGCTCGGACTGGCACGCTTTCTCAGCTCGTCGCGCGCCAACGGCCTGAACGCCATCGTCGAGCGGCTACGCCAGGCGGCCCGGGAACACGCCGGAGCGCGTTAAGAGCGGCTGAAAAAAACCCAGCGCAGCGGTTCTGGCAAGAAACGTAAAACGTAGACAGTACAAGGCGTGCGGCAAGTGAAGCTCGACGCCCCGGCGCAACGTAGCCAGAAGGGTTTTGTTAGCCGTTCTAGGCGGCTATTGTTGTTTTCACGGATTGCACCCCGGCGCGGCCGCAGCCCATGCTGAAGTCAACGTCGCGCCATTCCAGGAGGCCGCCATGCGTATGTTCCCAAGATGCCTCGCCGCCCTGTGCTGCGCCCTGCTGCTGGGTGCGGCGCACGCCGAGCGGGTGTACGTGGTCGGCACCGAGGCCACCTTCGCACCGTTCGAGTCGATGAACGAGCAGCAGCAGATCGTCGGCTTCGACGCCGACCTGATCCAGGCCATCGCCGACAAGGCGGGCTTTCGCATCAAGCTGGTCAACACCCCGTGGGAGGCGCTGTTCACCGGCCTGCGCAACGGCGACCGCGACATCGTCGCCGCGGCGGTGACCATCACCTCGGAACGCAAGCGGACCATGGATTTCTCCGCGCCGTACTTCGAGGCCAGGCAGCTGATCATCACCGCGCAGGACAACAAGGTGGATACGCTGGCCCATCTCGCCGGGCGCAAGATCGGCGTGCAGGGCGGCACCAGCGGCGACGCGCTGGCACAGCAGCGTTTCGGCAAGACCAGCTCGAACATCCGCCGCTTCGACAGCATCGTCCAGGCGCTGGAAGCGCTGCGCGCCGCCCAGGTGGAAGCGGTGATCGCCGACAATGGCGTAGTCAGGAACTACCTGGTGGAGAACCCCGGCGCCAGGCTGCGCCTGGTGGACGACCCCGCCTTCGAGAAGGAGTACTACGGCATCGCGGTGAAGAAGGGCAACAAGGCGCTGCTGGAACGGATCAACCGTGGCCTGGCGGCGATCAAGGCCGACGGCACCTACCAGAAGATCCACCTCAAGTATTTCGGCAAGTAGCGGCGCACTCGGGATGAAAAAAACCCGGCCAAGGCCGGGTTTCTTCATGGGCGCTCCGGGTTCACTCCAGATCGCCGGACCAGCCCTCGGGGCGCATCAGCGCGTTCTCGAAGCGCGAGTACATCCCCTTGAACACCAGCGGCACCTTGCCCACGGGGCCGTTACGGTGCTTGCCGACGATGCACTCGGCCAGGCCCTTGTGCGGCGAATCCGGGTTGTAGTACTCGTCGCGGTACATGAACATGATCAAGTCCGCGTCCTGCTCGATGGCGCCCGATTCGCGCAAGTCCGACATCATCGGGCGCTTGTCGGTGCGCTGCTCCACCGAGCGCGACAACTGCGACAGCGCGATGATCGGCACCTGCAGTTCCTTGGCCAGCGCCTTGAGCGAGCGCGAGATCTCGCTGACCTCGGTGGCGCGGTTCTGCTCGCGCCCGCCGGCGCGGCCCGCCATCAGCTGGATGTAGTCGATCACGATCAGGCCGAGCTGCCCGCCCACCTGCCGCGCCAGGCGCCGGGCACGGGTGCGCAGGTCGAGCGCGGTCAGCGCGCCGGTCTCCTCGATGTAGATCGGCGCCTCGGACAGCTTGTTCACCGCGTGGGTGAGCTTCATCCAGTCCTCGTCCTCGAAGCGGCCGGTCTTGAGCTTATGCATGTCGATCTTGCCGATCGAGCCCACCATCCGGGTGCCGAGCTGCGAGGCGCCCATTTCCATCGAGAAGATCGCCACCGGCAGCTTCAACTCGCAGCCGACGTGCTCGGCGATGTTGACCGAGAACGCGGTCTTGCCCATCGACGGGCGGCCGGCGACGATGACCAGATCGCCCTTCTGCAGGCCGGACGTCATCTTGTCCAGGTCGATAAAGCCGGTGGCGATGCCGGTGACCTCGGACGGGTTGTCCTGCTGGTACAGGTGATCGATGCGCTCGACGATCTCCTTCAGGATCGGCGGCATGGCGATGAAGCCCTGCTTGCCCTTCTGCGACTGTTCGGCGATGCGGAACACGCTGGATTCGGCTTCGTCCAGCAGATCGGCCGCCTCGCGGCCGTTGGGGTTGTACGCCGAATCGGCGATCTCGGTGCCGACGCTGGCAAGCTGCCGCATCACCGATCGCTCGCGCACGATCTCGGCGTAGCGGCGGATGTTGGCGGCGGATGGCGTGTTGCTGGCGAGCGAGCCCAGGTAGGCCAGCCCGCCCACGTAGGTCAGTTCGTTGGCGTTGTCGAGCGACTCGGCCACGGTGATGACGTCGGCCGGGCGGTTGTGCTCGATCAGCTTGGTGATGTGCTGCCAGATGCGCGCATGGTCGTCGCGATAGAAATCGCTCTCGAACAGGATGTCGGCCACCTTGTCGAAGGCGGCGTTGTCCAGCAGCAGGCCGCCCAGCACCGATTGCTCGGCCTCCAGCGAATGCGGCGGCAGCTTGATCGCCGCGACCTCCGCGGCCGCGCCCGCCGTGTCGAACGCTGCCGCGTCGTAGTCGGCGCCCGGTTGCGGGGCGTATTCGGCGGCGGTAGGATGCTCGGTCATTTCGGTGGGCACAGGCTGGGCGTTCGGCCGAGCATTTTAACAGCGCCCACCCGCCCCCGGCGACCATCGAACGCTTTCCCTTTCGCATGCAGCGCATCCGCAAATCCGTCCTCGCCCCCTATTCCGCCAAGCAGATGTTCGACCTGGTCGATCGCGTGGAGGATTACCCGAAGTTCCTGCCGTGGTGTGGCGGCGTCGAGGTACACGAGCACAGCGACGAGATCCTCGACGTGACCATCCGCGTGGAGTTCCTGCGGGTGAAGACCTTCTTCCGCACCCGCGACGTCAAGACCGAGAACCGCATCGACATGGCTTTCGTCGATGGTCCGTTCAAGGCGCTGCACGGCCTGTGGGAATTCACGCCGCTGATGGAGGACGCCTGCAAGATCGAGTTCTCGCTCGACTACGAGTTCTCCAGCCGCACGCTGGAAGCGGTGATCGGGCCGGTGTTCGGCAAGATCGCCAGCACCTTCGTCGATGCCTTCATCGCCCGCGCGGAGCAACTGCATGGCTGAGATCGCGGTGGAAGTGGTTTACGCCCTGCCCGGCACCCAGCGGCTGGTGGCGTTGCGGTTGCCGGCC
Source organism: Chitiniphilus shinanonensis DSM 23277 (assembly GCF_000374805.1). Taxonomy (GTDB): domain Bacteria; phylum Pseudomonadota; class Gammaproteobacteria; order Burkholderiales; family Chitinibacteraceae; genus Chitiniphilus; species Chitiniphilus shinanonensis. Next base: position 115,170 of record NZ_KB895343.1, on the reverse strand, counting down.
GGCAGCACCGCGCTCGACGCCATCCGTGCCAGCGGCCTGCTGGAGGCCTTCCCTGAAATCGATCCCGCCACCCAGGCCATCGGCATCTTCGCCCGCGCCTGCAAGCCCGACGCCGTGCTGCGCGATGGCGACCGGGTGGAGATCTACCGCCCGCTGATCGCCGACCCCAAGGAAGTGCGCCGCCAGCGCGTGGCGGCCGGCAAGTCGATGAAGAAGGGCGAAGCCTAGGGCGCCGTTCAGGCGCGTTCGCGCACCACGAAGTATTTGCGCACCGGCTCCACCACCTCGAAACGGCCGACGAAGCCGGCCGGAATCACTCCGGCCTCGCCCGGCCCGAACGCTTCGGCGTGCCCCGCGTCGTCCCACAGCCGCACGCGTCCCTCGATCACGCAGAAGAATTCGTCCTTGTCGTCGGCGAAGCGGATGTTCCAGCTGCCGACCTCACAGGCCCAGATGCCGCACGACAGGCCGTCGCGCGCGTAGTGCTCCCAGGTGGTGCGTTGCGGGTTGCCGTCGACCCGGCGATCCGGCCGCGGATGGTCGAACTGCGGCGCCACCTGCTGCCGCGACAACACGACGATGCCGGCCATGTCAGCGTTCCTCCTTGCCGGATACCCAGATCGAGAACGCCAGCCACAGCGTATTGAAGAAGGCGATGACGAAGCCGATCAGCCCCAGCGCCGGCAGGCCGAACAGCATCGGCCCGCTCTTCACCGTCATTACGATGCTGGAGCCGATGATCAGCGAGCCGGTGACGATGCCCAGCGTCAGCCGGTTGGCGCTCTTGGCGAGCTGGGTGCCGAAGCGGTCGAGCCGCTTCAGGTCGAGGTCCACTTTCATGTGGCCGCGCCGCGCCTGCTTGATCAGCTTGCCGAAGTCGCGCGGCAGGCCGGACAGGATGTCGAACGCCTCCAACAGCCCCTGTTTGCCGGAACGCAGCAGCGAACCGGGGTGATAGCGGGCGATGATCACCTCGCGCACGAACGGCGTCAGGTGGTGGACCATCTGGAAATCCGGATCGAGCTGGCGGCCCAGCCCTTCCAGCGTGATCAGCGCCTTGAACAGCAGGGTGAGGTCGGACGGCAATGTGATCTCGTGCGCGCGCATGATCACCGCCACGTCGTTGAGCAGGTGGCCGAACTGGATGTCCTTCAGCGACAGGTTCTCGTAGTTGAACATGAAGTCGGCGATGTCGGCGGCGAGCTGCTCCTCGTCCACCACCACGTCGCCGGTCCAGTCCATCAGCACGTTGAGGATGCTGCGCTCGTTGCGCTCGGCCAGCGCCGCCAGCAGGTCGACGATCTGGTCGCGGCGCGGATGCGGCAGGCGCCCGACCATGCCGAAATCCAGAAAGGCGATGCGGTTGTCCGGCAGGTACTTGACGTTGCCGGGGTGCGGGTCGGCGTGAAAGTAACCGTCGATCAGCACCATCTTCAGCACCGCATCGGCGCCGCGCGCCGCCAGCACCTTGCGGTCGTAGCCCTCCTCGGCCAGCCGCGCCATCTCGTTGCCGGCCAGCCCGCCGATCCAGCTCTGCACGTTGAGGCGCTCGCTGGTGTATTCCCAGTGGATCACCGGGATCACGATTTCCGGCTGGGCGGCGAAGTTCTGGGCGAAGCGCTCCAGGTTGCGCGCCTCGACCGACAGGTTCAGCTCGCGCCGCAGCGATTTGGCGAATTCGTCGACGATCTTCACCGGCTGGTAGCGGCGCGCGTCGGGAAACTCGAACTCTGCCAGGCTGGCGATGTGGCGCAGGATGCGCAGGTCGGCCTCGATCTTGGGGATGATGTCGGGCCGGCGCAGCTTGAACACCACCTCCTCGCCGCTGTTCAGCCGGGCGCGGTGCACCTGGGCGATCGACGCCGATCCGCACGGCTCGGGATCGATCTCGCTGAACAGGGTGTACGGGTCCACCCCCAGCACGTCGGTCAGCTCGGCGAGGAACAGCGGGAACGGCAGCGCCGGCACGTCGCTTTGCAGCTTTTCGAATTCGTAGATCCACTCGGCGGGGAACACGTCCACCCGCGTGGCCAGCACCTGTCCCAGCTTGATGAAGGTGGGGCCCAGTTCCTCCAGCGCCCGACGCACCCGCACCGGCGGATCGAGCGCTTCGATCTCGTGGTTGCCCGGCAGGTGCAGCAGGTCGGCGCCGCGCTCGATGCCCTTGGCCAGCCCCAGGCGATGGACCAGGTTGCCCAGGCCGTGATGCATCAGGACCGAGATGATCTCGCGCACCCGTGGCAGGTCGCGCATGACGGTGAAGGTTTCCTTGAGCATGGGCGGAATCGGCCGGGCGGCGAAGTGGGGACAGCCGCGATTCTAGGCCGAATCGGGGCCGCTACGGGAGCGCCGTGGCGGGAAACGCCGGCAGCGGCCCGGCCGGCGTCGCGGGGACGCCGCGCATCGCTTTACAGCGGCCGGCACCATCGATACATTTGCCCCTCATGATTACCAGCAGACGAACACGGTCGGCGTTCGTCGCCTTGCTGTTCACCCCGTTCCTTTCCGTTTCCCTCGCAGACGAACCCACGCCGGTGCCCAGCTCGCCCCAGGCGCAATGGGCGCAGCAATTGTCCGAAGGCACCGGCGCGGCCACCAGCGGCGCCGAGGCGAAGGAATCGAAAAAGAACTGGGCGTCCAGGGACGGCGACGCGCCACAGGATCAGGCGGCGGCCCAGGGCCTGCTGCTGCAGGCGATGGGCCTGATCGGCGTGAAATACAAGTACGGCGGCGCGGACCCGGAATCGGGCCTCGATTGCAGCGGCTTCGTGCGCTACGTGTTCCAGAGCGCGATGAACGTGGCGCTGCCGCACAACGCGCTGGCGATGAGCCGCGTCGGCGCCACCATCGAGCGCGACGCGCTCAAGCCGGGCGACCTGGTGTTCTTCAACACCCTGGGGCGCGCGTTCTCGCACGTGGGCATCTACATGGGCGAAGACCGCTTCATCCACTCGCCGCGCGCCGGCCGCGCGGTGGAGATCGAGAACATCAATCTGCCCTACTGGAAGACCCGCTGGAACGGTGCGCGGCGCATCGACGGCACCAGCATGACCGGGGTGAACGTGGCGGCGCTGCTCGCCACCGCCGGCACCACGCCGGAACAGCAGGCGGTGCGCGAAGGCAAGACCTGCCGCAAGGTCACCAGCGGCAAGGGCAAGAAGAAGCGCGTGACCACGGTGTGCGAGCGCAAATCCTCGCAGGATGCCGGCAGCGGCAAGAAGAAGGCCAAGGCCAAGGCCGCCGACAAGCCGGCCAAGAAGAAGAAACGCTGAGCGGCGCGGCGGCGCCGCGAAAGGATCGTGAACGGGCTCTCAGGCGCCCGCGTGCTCCGGCACCACGATCAGGCCGGCGCGCTGGCCGATCTCCACCTCGGGGTTGGGAAAGACGATGCGCGCGTCGGCCTCGTCCACCCGGCATTCGCCGCCCTCGTCGGCCGCCAGCAGCATGCCCTGCGGCAGCGGTGTGAAGTTGTCGGTCCTGCCGTCGATCTTCAGCTCGAAGGCCGCGCTGCGCTTCATCACCTCGCGCGAGACGCGGTACACCGTCGGCGCCTCGCCCTTGCCGCCTGCGGGAAGGTGCCCCTCGATCAGCTGTTCCAGATAACGCTGCATCGCGCTCAGATCCACGCCCTGGTTCTGGCCGAACGGCCGCGCGCGCCCCAGCTCGATGGTAAACGACACCGCGTCGCAATGCTGGCTGGAGAAATACGAAAAGGTCGGCGCGCGCGCCGATTGCAGCAGCACCGCGCTGACCCCGGCGCGCGCCAGGCGGGCGATCTGCTCGCGGTCGAAGGCCTTGCCTTCCGGCGGCACCGGGTAGATGGCGAACTTCTCGATCAGGCTGCCGTGGATGGCGGTGTGCAGGTCGTAATGCAAGCGCGGCTTGCCGTCCTGCATGGCGCGGGCGAAGAAGCGCGCCAGCTGCATCTCCAGCATGGTGGCGCGCCGTGCCTCGGCGCCATCGTGACTGTCGGGCAGCCGGCAGAACAGGCGGTTCATGTCGCGCTCGACGAAGCGCACGCCGCGCCGCAACGCCTCGATGTTGCCGAACACGCACAACACCCGCGCCCGCACCTTGAGCCTGCCGGACAGCACCTCGCCGATCAGCCGGTCGAGCAGTTCCACCGGCGCGGTCTCGTTGCCGTGCACCCCCGCCGAGATCACCAGGTCCAGCTTGCGGTGGGCGCTGTCGCGCGGCTCGAAGCGGATTACGCCTTCGTCCATCACCTGGACGCGCGTGCCGTTGCGCAAGGTATAGGGCAAGGCGATGGCGGTCTTGCCGGCGAGGGTCTGGGCGAGGAAGGATTCGGGTTTCATGGCGGGCACTTCGATACGGATGGTTTCAAGCTTAGGGCCATCCACGCCGCAAGCGCGAGGACGGCAGCCAGGATGCCGCGCGCGGCGTCACAGGCCGGTGCCGCCGTACTGGAAGGGATAGATGCTCCCCAGCCCCAGCATGCGCGTCAATTCGTCCAGCGCGGTGCGCACCTCGACCAGCAGCTGCGGGTCGGCCAGATCGGCTTCGCTCAGGTGATCGCGGTAATGACGGCCGATCCAGGCATCCAGCTCGGCGTAGCGTTCCTCGCTCAGCCAGATGCGCGGGTTGACCGCGGCGCCCTCGCCCGCCGTCAGCGCCACCCGCAGTCGCAGGCAGGCGGGGCCGCCGCCGTTGCGCATGCTCTGCTTGAGATCGAGCACCAGCAGGTCGTCGATCGGCCCACCGCTCTCGATCAATTGCGTCAGGTATTGCCACACGGCGGGGTTGGCGCGGCATTCCTCGGGCACCACCAGCCGCATCCGGCCGCCGCCCCGGTCGAGCAACTGGCTGTTGAACAGATAGCTGCGCACCGCGTCCTCGACGCCGACCTGCTCGGCCGGCACTTCGACCACGCGCAGCCCGCCGCCCAGGCGCTGGTCCAGCGCGCGGTACAGCGCCTGCTGATCGACGAAGGCGTGGGCGTGGCAGAACAGCACATCCAGGTTGCCCACGGCGATCACGTCGTTGTGGAACACGCCGGCGTCGATCACTTCGGGGCGTTGCTGCGCGAACACCACGTCGGCCGGGTTCAGGCCGTGGCGCCGCGCCACCGCTTCGCTGGCTTCCAGCGTCTGGCGTGCCGGAAAACGGCTCGGCCCGGTGCCGCCGCCCCAATGGCGCCGACCATAGACGAAGCATTCCACGCCGGGCGCGTCGTAGGCCTTGCAGAAGCGGGTGTGGTTGGCCGCGCCTTCGTCGCCGAACGCCGGGTGCATCGGCAAGGCGTCGTGTACGGCGAAGCGCGCTTCGTCCTTGAAGATGGCGCGTAGCGTGCGCGCCGTCTGCTCGGCTTCCAGCGCGCGATGGAACTTGTTCTGGAGGTTGGCCACGCTGAAATGCACCCGGCCGTCGCGGGTGTCGGCGGACGGGCTGACGGTGGCGGCGTTGGCCGTCCACATGGCGGCGGCGGACGACACCGCCGCCAGTAGTTGCGGTTCGCGCGCGGCGGCGGCCAGCACTTCGGGGTCGCTGCCGCCGAAGCCGAGCTGGCGCAGTGTCCACACCGCCGGGCGCTCCTGCGGCGGCAGCACCGCCTGGCGGTAGCCCAGATCGGCCAGCGCCTTCATCTTGGCCAGCCCCTGGCGCGCGGCGGCGCGCGGATCGGCCACCTGCCCCGCGCTGCCGGTGGAGGCGACGTTGCCGAAGGAGTGGCCGCCGTAATGGTGGGTGGGGCCGACCAGGCCGTCGAAATTGGCTTCGAATGCGCTCATCGTTTGCTCTGCATCGGTCGCCGGCCGGGCCGGCGCGTGGATCGGAATCGGCTCAGCGCGCCGGGCCCAGGTGCATGCCCGGCGGCAATTGCGCCGGCAGCACCAGGCTCTCGGCCTCCAACGAGGCCACCGGGAAGGCGCAGTAGTCGGCGGCGTAGTAGGCGCTGGGCCGATGGTTGCCCGAGGCGCCCACCCCGCCGAACGGCGCGGCGCTGGAAGCACCGGTGAGCGGCTTGTTCCAGTTGACGATGCCGGCGCGCGTGGCACGCCAGAAACGGCGGTAATGTTCGGCGGAATCGGAGATCAGCCCGGCGGCCAGGCCGAAGCGGGTGGCATTGGCCAGCGCCAGGGCATGATCGAGATCACGGTAGCGCTGCACCTGCAACAGCGGGCCGAAGTATTCCTCGTCGGGCAGTTCGGCGACGCCGCTGACGTCGAGCAGGCCGGGCGACAGCAACGCGGTGTCGTCGCGCAGGCGCCGCATCGTCAGCAACGGCGTCGCGCCCAGTTCGAGCAGGCGTTGCTGCGCCGCGAGCAGCGCCTCGGCGGCGGCCAGCGAGATCACCGCGCCCATGAAGGGCTGCGGCTCGGCATCCCAGGCATCGACGGTCAGCGCGGCGGCGGCGGCGGTCAGGCGCGCCAGGAAGGCATCGCCCCACTCGCCCTCGGGAACCAGCAGCCGGCGCGAGCAGGTGCAGCGCTGGCCGGCGGAGATATAGCTCGATTGCAGCACGTGGTGCAGCGCGGCCGGGATGTCGGCCACCGGCTCGACGATCAGCGGGTTGTTGCCGCCCATCTCCAGCGCCAGGATCTTCTCCGGCTGGCCGGCGAACTGCGCGTGCAGGCGGTAGCCGGTGGCGGCGCTGCCGGTGAAGAACAGGCCGTCGATGCCGGGGTGCGCGGCCAGCGCCTGCCCGGTGTCGCGCGCGCCCTGCACCAGGTTGAGCACCCCCGGCGGCAGGCCGGCGGCGGCCCAGACTTCGGCAGTCTGCTGCGCCACCATCGGCGTCAGTTCGGACGGCTTGAACAGCACGGTATTGCCCGCCAGCAGCGCCGGAACGATATGGCCGTTGGGCAGGTGGCCGGGAAAGTTGTACGGGCCGAACACGGCGACCACGCCGTGCGGGCGGTGGCGCAGCACGGCATTGGCGTCGCCCTGCTGCGCTTCGCGGTGGCCGGTACGCTCCTCGAACGCGCGCACCGAGATGTCCACCTTGTTGATCATGGTGGTCACTTCGGTCAGCGCCTCCCAGCGCGGCTTGCCGGTCTCGCGACCGATGGTCGCGGCCAGGCTCGCCTGGTTCTCGCGCAGCAGGTCGGCGAAGCAGCGGCAGACGGCGATGCGCTCCGCCACATCCTGCTCCTGCCAGCCGGCGAAGGCGCGCCGCGCCGCCGTCACCGCGCCGTCGATGTCGGACGCATCCGCCGCGTGGCCCCGCCACACGGGTTCCTGCGTCACCGGGTTGACCGATTGAAACGCCACACCGCTTCCCTGGCGCCAGGCGCCGTCGATCCACAACATGGGGTTACTCCTTGATCGAACCGGACAGCGGCACCGCGCGCACGCTGTCGCCGTCTTGCAGATGCAGTTGCGCCAGGACCGCCGGGGTCAGCGGCAGGGTGTGTTCCAGCGGCCGGGTCACCGCCAGCGTGGCGCGGAAATCGTCCCGCCGGCGATTGCTGACCAGCCACGGTACGCCGCCCTTGGACTCGGTAGTGACAGGCAGGACTTCGTACAGCGCCGACTTGCGTACCGCGCGCACGTCCTCCAGCGAGCATTCCAGGCTGGGGCCGGCGTCGAAGATGTCGATGTAACCCTGGTAGCGGAACCCTTCGGCCTCCAGCAGCCGGCGCGCCGGCCGCGTGGCGGGGTGCACTTCGGCGATCGCCGCCTGCGCCTCGTCGGACAGCAGGCAGGTATAGATCGGGTACTTGGGCATCAATTCGGCGATGAACGACTTGCTGCCGACATAGGACAGAAAGTCGGCGCGGGCGAAATCCATCTTGAAGAAGTGACGGCCCAGGCTCTCCCAGAACGGCGAACGGCCGGTGTCGTCGGAGACGCCGCGCATCTCAGCGATCACGCGCGGCGAGAAGCGCTCGGGGAATTCCGCCATGAACAGGAAGCGCGCCTTCGACAGCAAGGCGCCGTTGCCGGCGCGGCGGGCGTCGGCTTGCAGGAACAACGAACACAGCTCCGACGAGCCGGTGAGATCCGAAGTGAGGAACAGCGTCGGCAGTTGCTTGTAGATGCCCAGCTCGCGCGAGGCATGTACCGACAGGCCGACGCGATAGTTGTACCAGGTGTCGTGCATGCCGACGGCGGCCTCGATCGCCGAGCTGCCGACGATGCGTCCGCTGGCCGGGTCCTCCAGCACGAACACGTAGCTGGCTTCGGCCAGCTCCACATTGCCTTCCACCGAGCCGACGCTGGCGGCGATGCGCGCGGCCAGCCGTTCGGCATTGGGCGACAGCGTGGTGACGCCCACGCCCGCTTCGCGGGCCAGCGCCAGCAGGGCGTGCAGATCGTGGTGGGCAATGGTTCTGAACAGCATCGGACGCTCCGCACGGGGAAAGTCACTCTAGCAGTCACCCCCCAATGCGCCCATGGGGAGATTCCCCATCGCCATCTCCTACCCAGGGGTCATGGTGTTTGCTTCGTTTGCCCCAATCAAACATGCGGTGCTGTCTTCTTTTTTGGGTGTCTATAAAGATGAGGCAGCCCACGGGGGCCCGAATCAGACCCTCCAGGCACTTCAGTGATTTTTGGAGACCTACAAATGTTCAAACGCACACTGCTGGCCAGCATGGTGACGCTGATCGCGGCACCGGCGTTCGCCGAAGTTTCCATCGGCGGCTCCGCCGAAATGGATTTCTTCTATCGCACCAACAACGGCAACAGCTTTGCCGACACCGATACCAGCGGCAAGCTGATGGAAGAGATCGACCTGATCGTCAACATCGACGGCAAGGACAAGCTGGACAACGGCAGTACGCTGAGCTGGCGCCTGGCGCAAAAGGTGGCGACCGATTACCGCTACGACAGCTGGGGGCAACGCGAGGCGTGGATCGGTTACGACACGCCGTACGGCACCTTCCGCTTCGGCAACCAGTTCTCCACGCTGTACCTGACCATGCTCGACTGGCCCTACGGCGCCAATGGCGTGACCAACCTGACCGGCGACTTCGGTGCCCACGAAGTGGATTACCCCCGTGCCATCACCTATCTGTCGCCCAAGATGAGCGGCTTCAGCTTCGGCGCCCAGTATGACCTCGGCTCGGGCGACGGCGATGCCTACGCCTATGAAGTGACCGCGGCCTACGCCGCCGATGCGTTCAACATCGACGCCGGCTTCTATCAGGGCAAGGACAGCGCGAGCATGGATTCGGAATCCGCCTCCTTCGGCGGCAGCGGCTGGGGTAGCGGCGGCAACTACAACGTCGACAACAAAGCCCGCGAATACTTCGTCGGCGGGCGCTTCCGCTTCGGCGGTGGCTTCGAGGTGGGCGGCGCCTACATGCGGCACGAATGGTACGGCGACGTGCCGAACGTGCACGCGGCCGGCTCGGACAAGACCACGGTCGACCAGTACCTGCTGCGCGGTGGCTACACCACCGGCAAGCACAACTTCATCCTGGCCTACTCGTTCATCGACGACAGCGAAACCGATGGCGTGACCCGCGACGACGGCATCCAGGCGATCAACTTCCAGTACACCTATACGCTCTCCAAACAGACCGTCGGCTTCATCCAGCTGCGTCACCACATGCTGGACACCGCCGGCCAGCCGAGCGTGATGCACGCAAGTTATCAACTGGACGGTATCGGCAACGAGGACAACGTGACTCGTTTCCTGGTGGGGACGTGGACCGGCTTCTGAAGCCCTCTTTCGCGACACTCAACCGGACGCCCGCCACAAGCGGGCGTTTTTCATGGTGCGGCACGCGGCGAAACGGGTGGATGAGCACCACCGGCATGCGCCAGCGAACCACTTCAAGGCGAATCGGCCTTCGACGGTGGGCCCGACAACGCAAAAACGCCGCCAGGATCTGGCGGCGTTTTTTCCTTTCGCATGCGGTGCCGGGTGCTATCGCCCGGCTGGGACCATTACAACACGACGTCTCGCGACACACCATAACGGCGCAGGATGCGGCGCAGTTGTTCCAGCGCCTCGATCTGGATCTGCCGCACCCGCTCGCGGGTGAGGTTCAGGCTGGCGGCAAGATCCTCCAGCGTGCAGATCTCATAGCCGTTGAGGCCATAGCGGCGCTCGATGACCATACGCTGCTTGTCGTTCAGCTGCTTCAGCCATTCCTTGACGTAACGCTCAACCTCGGCATTCTGCAGGATGGCCTCGGGGCCGTCGTGCTGATCGTCGGGGATCGATTCGCCGATGGTGAGCATGGGATCGATGTCGAGCGGAGCATCCAGCGACGCCACGCGTTCATTCAACCCCATCACCCGGCGCACGTCCTCGACATCCTTGCCCACCAGGTGGGCGATGTCCTCCAGGCCGGGCTCGTGTCCCAGGCTGGCTTCCAGGTGACGCTGGGCGCGCAGGTAGACGTTCAGTTCCTTGATCACGTGCACCGGCAGCCGGATGGTGCGGCTCTGGTTCATGATGGCCCGCTCGATCGACTGGCGGATCCACCAGGTGGCATAGGTGGAGAAACGGAATCCGCGCTCCGGATCGAACTTCTCCAGCGCATGCATCAGGCCGATGTTGCCCTCCTCGATCAGGTCGAGCAGGGTCATGCCGCGGTTGATGTAGTGCTTGGCGATGTTCACCACCAGCCGAAGATTGTGTTCGATCATCTTCTGCCGGGCTTCGAAGTCGCCCTGCACGACGCGCCTGGCCAGCGCCCGTTCCTGGTCGGGGGTCAAGAGTGGGCTGTGACCGATTTCGTTCAGGTAGATCTGCGTGACGTCGCCGGTGCTTTCATAGCTGTAGGTTTCGCGTTCCTCGCCCGCAGCTGTTTCCGCTTCCGATTCGGAGTCTTGCTGATCTTCGTTCAAGTCGAGGTCTTCCTCGCCCTCGACAACGTCTTCTTCTTCAAGAATATCGATTTGATCGTTCATGGCTTTTCCGTCTGGATGTATTTGGCCGGGTCGACCGGTTTGCCAAATCTGCGGATTTCGAAGTGAAGCTTGACCTGATCCGTATCGCTGTCGCCCATTTCCGCGATCTTCTCGCCGCGCTTGACGACATCCCCCTCCTTGACGATCAACTTACTGTTGTGTGCATAGGCCGTCAAATACTCCTTGTTGTGCTTAATGATGATCATCTTGCCGTATCCGCGCAATCCGGCTCCCGCGTAAACCACCTTGCCAGAACCTGACGCAACGATAGGCTGACCCATTTTGCCGAGGATATCAATACCTTTTGAATCAGAAGAGAAACCTTTTGTTACTTGACCAGCGGTCGGCATCAACCACTCGTCGACCATGTTGTCACCTTGCGTGTCCGTAACCTCTGGCTTTGCCTGGGGTTGCGGGGTGGCAGCCGGGGGCGGCACGGGTGTCGGGGCCGGTGTCGGCACGGCTGGCTTCTGTGGCACGGACGCAACCTTCGGCCCCTCTGCCGCCGCGGCCACCTTGGCTTCGGCGCCGCTGGCGTAGGGCAGCTTCACCGCCTTGGGATAACCGTACACGGGCGGGGTGTCAGGCGCCGCGGGGGCCGGCGTCGGGGTTGCCGGCTTGGCCGGCACGCTCGCGATCGGGCCATCCGTCTGTAAGGGTCGAACCTCCACACCACCGGTCTCCCCGCCAGCGCTCAGCCGCAGGGTCTGCCCCACCTTGATGTCGTTGACGTTGGCCAAGCCGTTCCATGCCGCCAGATCCTTGTAATCCAGCCCGTTGTCCAGCGCGATACGGTAAAGCGTGTCCCCCCGCTTGACCATATAACTTCCGGGTGGCACCTCGGTAGGGGCTGGCACTTCCGGGGCCGCGGTGGCGGCGGGGGCAGGAGTGGGTTGGGAGGGGGCGGGCGCGCGCGACATGCCATCGATGACGGGGGCCGGGGTGCGGGGCTCGCTGGCGCAACCGGCCAGCAGCACGACGGCGACGAGAACGATCAGTGGATGCCGACTCACGGGCAGACTCCTTGATGGGTGCAACGCCAAGGCTTGGCGGGAATAAACGGGGCTCAGGCCAGGCCCGGCAACAATGGCACGAAACGCACCTTTTCCAGCCGGGTTTCCTGGTGGCCATCTTCGAGGCGTTCGATCATGCGCAGCTCCTGGTCGGTGGTGCCGACCGGGAACACCAGGCGGCCGCCGATCACCAGCTGCTCGATCAGGAATTCCGGAACGATGGGCGCCGCGGCGGTGATCAGAATGGCGTCGAACGGCGCGGCGTCCGGCTGGCCCTTGCTGCCGTCGCCATGCCGCAAGCGCACATTATGCACCCCCAGTTGCGACAGGCGTTCCCGCGCGGTGCGCGCCAGCGCGCCGATGCGCTCCACCGAGTAGACGGTCTTGAAACACTGAGCCAGCACGGTGGTCTGGTAGCCGCAGCCGGTGCCGATCTCCAGTACCTTGCCACGCCCCGGCGATTCCAGCGCGAGTTCGGTCATGCGGGCGACGATATAGGGCTGGGAGATGGTCTGGCTGTGCCCGATCGGCAGCGAGACATCGTCGTAGGCGCGGTGCGCCAGCGCCTCGTCGACGAAGGCATGGCGCGGCACCTCGCCGATCACGCCGAGTACCTCCTCGCTGCGGATGCCCGATGCGCGCAATCGCTCCACCAGCCGGGCGCGGGTGCGGGCCGAAGTCATGCCACTGTTACCGGGGATATTGAAGTTCATTCGGGCAGCCATGTCGAAATGAAGTCCAGTTGAGCGAAAGCGGTCAGATCGATGGAAAGCGGCGTGACCGAAACATAGCCCTCGGCCACGGCATGGAAATCGGTGCCCTCGCCCGCGTCGGCCACCTCGCCGACGGCGCCCACCCACCAGATGGTCTCGCCGCGCGGGTTGGCACCCTTGATCACCGGGGCGGATTTGTGACGATGCCCCAGGCGGGTGGTCTTGAAGCCCTTGATCTCTTCGTAGGGCAGGTCGGGCACGTTCACGTTGAGCAGCACGGCGCCGCGAAACGGCTGGCGCTGGCAATGCGCCACCAGGTCGCGCGCCACGCGCGCGGCCGCATCGTAATGACGGGGGCTACGCGACGCCAGCGAGATCGCCAGCGCGGGCACGCCCAGCAGATAGCCCTCGGTGGCGGCGGCCACGGTGCCGGAATAGATGGTGTCCTCGCCCAGGTTGGCGCCGTGGTTGATGCCGGAAACCACCAGCTCGGGCGGCTCGGGCAGGAAGCCGGTGACCGCCACGTGCACGCAGTCGGTCGGCGTGCCGTTGGCGTAGAAGAAGCCGGACGGGGCGCGGCGGATGCTCAGCGGGCGATCCAGGGTGAGCGAGTTGCTGGCGGCGCTGCGGTCGCGCTCGGGCGCGCAGACGGTGACCTCGTGTTCGGCCGACAAGGCGGCTGCCAGGGCTTCGATGCCGGGAGAGAAATAGCCGTCGTCGTTGGAAACCAGAATGCGCATCGAGGTCGGATCGCTGATCAAGAAAAGGACGGCGCCAGCGCCGCCCGGCCGGGTTGCATGCCGCGAAAGCGCCCCGTCGCGCCGTGCGGCGATCGCGTCAGCCGGGGCTAGGGCGTGTCATCAATGGTGTCGCGACAGCGTTCGGCGCAGTTCGGGATGCCGCGCCAGGAGTGGGTCGCGCCGCGGTATGGATACCGCAAGCGGCCAGCGACACCGCGTGGCGCCCGAAATGCGCCGAACCCGAAGGGCTGGGCCGAAAAAACACCATCCACTGCGTTGCCCTCCTTGCCAATAACCGGTTATTGGCTGCGTCGCGCGCCTTGTGGCTGGCGCTGCCGCGAAACCATTGATGACACGCCCTAGCGTATCACACGTGCCCGAAGACGCCTTCGCGCACGTGGCGCGGCGTTGCGCCGGATTCAACGCCGGCTCGACGCCGCCGTGGAAAGTATGCCGCAGCCCACGATCAACAACATGCCCGCATAGCTGGAAACCGGCAGCACGTCGCGCCAGATCAACATGCCGAACAGCGTGGAGAACACCACCGTCAGGTAGGCCATGCTGGCGACGATCAGCGATTTGCCCTTGCAATAGGCGCGCGTCATCGACAATTGCGCGCAGGTGGCGGCAACGCCCATTCCCAGCAGGATCCACAGATTGCCGAACGACAGTGGCGTCAGCGCCTGCGGCTGGCACAACATCACCAGCCCGGCGCCCAGCGACGACACCAGCGAGAAGTAATACACCGTGCGCCATTCCGGCTCGCCCAGGCGGCCCAGCTCGTGCACGTTCATGTAGGCGATGCTGGCCAGCAGGCCCGAACTCAGGCCGACCACCCCGGCCAGCCACTGGGTGGCGTCCAGCGTCGGCCGCAGCAGCAGCGCCACCCCGGCGAAGCCGACCACGATGGCGAGCCACTGCCCCGCCTGCGGCGGCTGCTTAAGCCACAGCGCGGTCAGCAGCATCAGGAACAGCGGCGAGGTGTAGTTGAGCGTGACCGCGGTCGGCAACGGCAGGTGGCCGATGGCATAGAAGTACAGCATCAGCGAAACGAAGCCGGAAACGCTGCGCGTGAGGTGGACCCGCATCGCCGGCCACGGCACCCACAGCGGCCGACGCGCCGGCAGCGCCACCGCCAGGATGGCGATCACCCCGGCCAGACAGCGGTAGAACACCAGTTCGGCGGTGGAAAAGCTGCTGCTGCCCAGCTTGACGAACACGCCCATCACGCCGAAGCAAAAGCCGGCCACGATCATCCAGAACGGGCCGGATTCGGCAAGACGACGCCAGAGCGATGAAGACATGGTTGTGCGAGGGCCGAAAAGAAAGGAAGGCAGCCCGGGCTGCCTTCGGTGGATTATCCCCTGGATGCGCCACAGCGGCGATCAGGGCTGGCCCGCATGGTCAGGGCCGGATCGCGTCGCCCAGCTCGCGCCGCAGGAACTGGTGGAAGTGCCGCATGCCGTCCTCCATCGGGCTCTGGTAAGGCCCGACTTCGTTGCGGCCCGCCTTGTACAGCGCCAGCCGGCCGGCTTCCATGCGGTCGATGATCTCCTGGTCCTCCACCGCGGTTTCGGCGTAGGCCGCCTGCTCGGCCGCGAGAAAGTCGGGCTCGAAGTAGGCGATGTCCTCGGGATAGTAGAACTCCACCACGTTCTTGTAGCTGCGCGGCCCGGTGGGCACGATGGTCGAGATCACCAGCGTGTGCGGATACCACTCGATCATCACGTTCGGGTAGTAGGTCAGCCAGATCGCGCCGTAGGGTGGCAGCTTGTCGCCGTAGTAGCGGCGCACCTGCTGGTGCCATTCGGCGTAGACCCGCGATCCGGGCCGGGCCAGCGCGTTCTGCACACCCACCGTCTGCACCGAATACCAATCGCCGAACTGCCACTTCAGGTCGTCGCAACTGACGAACTGACCGAGCCCCGGATGGAAGGGCTCGACGTGGTAGTCCTCCAGATAGACCTCGATGAAGGTCTTCCAGTTACCGACGTACTCGTCCACCTGCACGCGGTGGAACACATAGCTGGAGAAATCCAGGTCGCGGGCGACGCCCAGATCCTTGAGGTGCGCCTCGATATCATGGCCGTTGCGCTCGAACAGCAGGCCGTTCCATTGCACCAGTTCGGTTTCCGGCAGGTGCAGGCAGGGGTTGCCGGGAAAGTGCGGCGCGCCCAGCAGTTGGCCGTGCTGGTCGTAGGTCCAGCGATGCAGCGGGCAGATGGTATGCGTGGCATTGCCGCGTCCGACCAGCATGCTGGCCTGGCGGTGGCGGCAGATATTGGAGAACAGCTTGATGCCGCTATCGGTGCGCTTCAGGTAATGCGCGCCGTCGGTCATTTCCAGGACGTGGTAGTCGCCGGCGTTGGGCACCATCAGCTCGTGGCCGATGTACTTGGGGCCGCGTTCGAACAGGCGTTCGAGCTCCAGCTGGTGGAGTTTCTCGTCGAAGTAGGACGACACCGGCAGTTGGGTCGTCATATCCAGCTGCAAGGCGGCAGCCGTAGCCAGATTGGTCATAATCCCACACCCCCTGGGCTAGAAGGTCTAAGACGTCTTGCCACTTTGCGTTGCGAACGCGGGATGGGTGGGCAAGCCATCGTTGCGAAAACGCCGGATGAGAACTGGAGCGACCTGAAACGCGAAACGTCCTGAAGGACTTCTTTCGGCCGCCCCGAGTGCGTGTAGTACGGCAAGTGAGGCTCGGCACTCGCGCGACTCCGCCAGGAAGGTTTTGTTAGCCGTTCTCAATCCGACCCGTAGAGCCGGGGGATTGTGCCCCAACCCCCTACCCCGGGCAAGGCTGGCGTCACCGGAACTTCATGAAAAATTAGAAGTTTTGTCGCGTTGGCCGCCGCCATCGCCTCCGACGGCGGCCTGTGCGCCTAACCCGCCGACAACATGCCCAGCGCTTCGTCCAGCTGCCGTCGACAGTCCCCCCCGGCGGGCAGCATCGGCAGGCGCAGTTCGTCGGCCAGCCAGCCGGCGTGCGACAACGCGGCCTTCAGCGGCGCGGGGTTCGGCTCGGAGAACAGCGCCGCGATCAATGGTTGCAGCCGGCGTGCCTGTTCGCGCGCCTCGGCCAGCCGCCCTGCCCGCACATCCGCCAGCAATTGCACATAACGCTGCGGGTGCAGGTGCGCGGCGGCGGCGATCGCGCCCTGCGCGCCCAGGCAGAACGCGGGGAACAGCTGCGCGTCCTCGCCGCACAACACCGTCAAGGGCGTATGCGCCAGCAACGCGGCCAGTTGCGCCAGGCTGCCGCCGCCCGATTCCTTGATCGCCACAAACTGCGGATTGCGCGCCAGCGCCCGCACCGTGTCCACCTCGATGTTCACGCCGGTGCGGTAAGGGATGTTGTAGAGCACGATGGGCAGCCGGGTCGCGCCGGCCACCGCTTCGAAATGTGCGCGCACGCCAGCCTGGGAGGGGCGCACGTAGTACGGCGCCGCCACCAGCAGGCCCGCCGCGCCCGCCTCGTCCCAGCTCGCGGCCTGTTCCACCACCGCCGCGGTGGCACTGCCCGACACCCCGACGATCAACGGCAGATCGACCGCCTGGCGCACCGCGTCGAACAAGGCGCGCCGCTCGGTCGCCGACAAGGCCGACGCCTCGCCGGTGGTGCCGCACAACACCAGCCCGGCGATGCCGCTGCCGGCCAGGTGCGACGCCAGCCGCGCCGCGGCCGGCAGATCGAGCGCACCGTCGCGCAACGGCGTCACCATGGGAACCCAGATACCTTCGAACATGAAAACCTCCTGTGGATTGGACAAGTGTCGATCCATCGAGGTCAGGCAGCGGGGAGCAGGAAACAAGCGGAGAGGTGGAGCGCATCCCGTCGGCCGAACACCCGACGGGAACAGACGGCCCGTCAGATGAGCGTCTGTTTTTTCGATTTCGCATCCGCGACACGCGCGCCGGCCACGCCCGCAACGGGCGGCATGGCAACGAGGCATCGGCAGTGGCGCATGGATGGAATACCGGAAAGGGGAAGCGGCTCGACTATAGCATGCCGGCCTCAACAAAAAGACGGCCCGCCGCCGGCGGGCCGTCATGTCACATCAGTCGAAACGATCGGTGCGCCAGGCGCGTTGCAACGCCTGCCGCTGCGCCTGGCGCTTGGCCTTGCCGCTCTTGTCGTGCGCGCCGGCCACCCGTTGCCGCGCGGCGACGGCGAACGGGTTGCGCGGCTTGCCGCTGGGGGGAAGCTTGATCTTCATGCCGCCACCTTTTCCAGTTGCAGCGCATACAGCGGCGCGTTGCGGGCGATCTTCGAGCGCTTGCCGGCCAGGAAGCGCGGCACTTCGCTGCTGGGGCGGAAGCAGAACTGGCGCGGCAGGTCGGTGTAGAGCGAGCGCGGCGGCGCGCGGTCGGGCGAGATGCCCTTGAGCCGCACGTTGGACGCGGGGCTGTGGTAGAACAGCCGCCGCAACCCCAGCTCCTCACGCACGAACCACACCGTGGCGGCCAGCATCGCCTCGGCCCAAACCGCGCGGTAACGCGCCAGCAGCCACGACAGATACGTGCGCACCTGCTCGGTGCCGCCCGCGATGCCATACATCGCCTCGGGGCGGCGCTCGAAGTACGCGGCCTCACGCAGCCAGTCGTTCTGGATCTCCTCGATCAGCACTTCGCCGGCGTCCAGATCGACATCCAGCCGCGCCCACGCCAGCGTATTGCGCCCCGATTCGTTCACCGGATGGCAGCCGTAGACGAAAGGACTGTCGTCGTCGCGGGTCGGCTGGAGCAGTTCCCGGTAACGGCGGTCGTGCCCACGGTCGAAGTTGAGCTGCAACACCAGGTTGGTCGCGCCGCGCGTGGTCTGCTGGCCGTCCCAATGGCCCAGGCTCAGCGTGAAGCACAACGGTTGCGGATCGCCATCGGCGGCCACCACGTCGGCCACGCCGATGCGCTTGCCGCCCAGTTGCGCCAGCCACGCCTTGACGCGCGGCTTTTGCAGCAAGGCGGCGAACGGGCTCTGCTTGAGCGCCGCGACGCTGGCGCCCTCGCCCACCACGTGCCGCAGCAACAGCCAGGCGTAGCGCTCGGGATAATAGTTAAAGCAAGTGCGGCCTTGCGGCAGCATGCCGACGATCTCGTCGGCCAACTGCTTGTCCATATGAAAACTCCATGGCCCGCCTGGGCGGGCGTTCGTATTGGTCAGGATCGGTGTGGAACGAGGCATCGTGGTCGATCATCTCGTTGCTCCTTGAATGGGCCCGGTCGCCCGGGCGTTAACGGAAATAGTCATGGCGCTGGCTGCCGTCGAAAGCGGCCGCTGGCCATGCAACAGTGCTTGAAAGGAACGGGTCGAGCCGCAGGGACACGGATCGTTGCGCCCCAGCTTTTCCAGCAGTTCCTTCTCGCCGCCGCGGATGAAGCGCAGACCGCGCTTCACCCCCGTTTCAGACGGGAACCCCTTGCGGCGCTTGGCGATGGTTTCGAAAGCAGTGGTTGGTTTGCGTTTTCATGGTTTTCTCCTTGCAATCAACGGGCTGGCGAACGCTCAGCCCTTCACGCACAGCACCTGTTTCAGCGTGTGCACCACCTCCACCAGGTCAGACTGTTGCGCCATCACCTGGTCGATATCCTTGTAGGCGCCGGGGATCTCGTCGAGCACCCCGCCGTCCTTGCGACATTCCACGCCTTCGGTCTGCGCCGCCAGGTCGAAGCGGTTGAAACGCCGCTTGGCCTCGCTGCGGCTCATGCGCCGACCGGCGCCATGCGAGCAGGAGCAGAACGACTGCTCGTTGCCCAGCCCGCGCACGATGTAGCTCTTGGCGCCCATCGAGCCGGGGATGATCCCCAGCTGCCCGGCATGCGCCGCGATGGCGCCCTTGCGGGTGATGAACAACCGCTCGCCGCCGTGGGTTTCGCGCGCCACGTAGTTGTGGTGGCAGTTGATCGCCTCGTCGGTCAGCGTGAATGGCGGCAGGTGCGGGCGCAGCGCCTCGACGATCAGCCGCATCATTTCGCGGCGGTTCACCAGCGCGTAGTCCTGCGCCCACTCCAACGCCTCGACGTAGTCGTCGAACAGCGTCGAGCCCTCGCTGAAATACGCCAGGTCGTGGTCGGGCAGGTTCACCTGGTGCCGGCGCATGTCCTTCTTCGCCGCGTCGATGAAATAGCGCCCGATCACGTTGCCGGTGCCGCGGCTGCCCGAGTGCAGCATCAGCCACACCCGGCCGGCTTCGTCCAGGCACAGCTCGATGAAGTGGTTGCCGCCGCCCAGGGTGCCGATCTGGCAGACCCAGGTCCGGGCGAACTGGCGCTGCATCTTCATCAGCCCCGGATGGCGGCCGACGATGCGGTCCAGCCGGTCGTCCAGCGGGCGCGCCGCGCGCTGGTGCGCCGAACCGCGCACCTTGTCCCAGGCATGCTGGGAGAACCCCACCGGCACGGCGGCCTCGATCGCCGAGCGCAGGCGCGCCAGGCTGTCGGGCAGGTCGGCGGCGTTCAGCGAAGTGCGCACCGCGTTCATGCCGCAGCCGATATCCACGCCGACCGCCGCCGGGATGATCGCACCCAGGGTGGGGATCACCGAGCCGACGGTGGCGCCGATGCCCAGGTGCACGTCGGGCATGGCGGCGACGTGGCCGTGGACGATGGGCAGCGCGGCGACGTTCTTGAGTTGTCGAATCGCTTCCGGCTCGACCTGGTCGGTCCAGGCATGGACCGACACCTTGTCGCCGGAAAAAGTCTTGAGAATGGGCATGGCCATTGATTCCAGTGCGTGCCCGCATCGCCGTCGGACTGCGCCGGGGCCGGAAATGCGAGGCACGAAAAAGCCCCGGTCTGGGCCGGGGCTTTTCGGGCGACCGGCGTAGGGGCGAACACCCCCACGCCGATGGCGGAATCGGGGGTCAGGACGCGTGCAGCGGAGAATATTTCTGAAGCATGGCGGTTCTCCTTCTCAAGTGTGCGGTTGACGAAAGTGCGCATTGAACGGCCGCGTGCCCGTCAGCGTCAAGCCCCCTTTGTCGGCGTTGTGGCGTTTTTGCACAGGTTTGCGCGCCATGCGCCATAATCGCGGCTTTGCCGTCCGGCGCGAGGATGAACCGCGAATGATGAACAACGATGTACTGCGCAGCGTGCGCTACATGCTGGACCTGGGCGAACCGCGCGTGGTGGAGATCATCGCGCTCGCCGGGCTCGACGTGCCCAAGGCCGACGTCCACGCCTTCCTGCTCAAGGAGGACGAACCCGGCTACCGCGAATGCGACGGCCGGACGCTGGCGCACTTCCTCGACGGCCTGATCGTATTCCGCCGCGGGCGCGACGAAAGCCGCCCGGCGCCGGAAGTGGTGTGGCCGGTGTCGAACAACACCGTGCTGAAGAAGCTGCGGGTGGCCTTCGAGCTGAAGGAGGAAGACCTGCACGCCATCATGGGCAGCGTCGGCATCGAGGTCTCCAAGCCCGAGCTGTCGGCGTTGTTCCGCAAGGAAGGCCAGAAGAACTACCGACCGTGCGGCGATCAGTTCCTGCGCAATTTCCTCAAGGGGCTGACGCAGCGCGTGCGCAAGTAGCCATTCGGCCAGCCCAACAAAAAGCCCACCTCGCGGTGGGCTTTTTGTTGGGCACAGCCGGCGCCGGGCGCCGGACCGTTGCGTCAGACCGCGGCCTTCTCGGCTTCGGCCTGATAGCTGTCGATCTGGTTGAAGTTGAGGTAGCGATAGACTTCGGCGCCCTTCTCGTTGATCACGCCCATGTCGGTCAGGTACTCGGCCACCGTCGGCAGGCGACCCAGGCGCGAGGCGATGGCGGCCAGCTCGGCGGAGGACAGGAACACGTTGGTGTTCTTGCCCAGGCGGTTCGGGAAGTTGCGGGTCGAGGTCGAGACCACGGTCGCGCCTTCGCGCACCTGCGCCTGGTTGCCCATGCACAGCGAGCAGCCCGGCATCTCGGTGCGCGCACCGGCGGCGCCGAAGGTGCCGTAGTAGCCTTCCTCGGTCAGTTGCTGCGCGTCCATCTTGGTCGGCGGGGCGATCCACAGCTTGACCGGGATGTCGCGCTTGCCTTCCAGCAGCTTGCCGGCGGCGCGGAAGTGCCCGATGTTGGTCATGCACGAGCCGATGAAGGCTTCATCGATCGGCGTGCCGGCCACTTCGGACAGCACCTTGGCGTCGTCCGGGTCGTTCGGGCAGCACAGGATCGGCTCCTTGATGTCGGTCAGATCGATCTCGATCACCGCGGCGTACTCGGCGTCGGCGTCCGGCTCCAGCAGCTGCGGGTTGGCCAGCCACGCTTCCATGCCCTTGATGCGGCGGGCCAGCGTCTTGGCGTCGCCGTAGCCGTTGGCGATCATCGACTTGAGCAGCACGATGTTCGAGTTCAGGTACTCGACGATCGGCGCCTGGTTCAGGCGCACGGTGCAGCCGGCGGCCGAGCGTTCGGCCGAGGCGTCGGACAATTCGAACGCCTGTTCCACCTTCAGGTCGGGCAGACCTTCGATTTCCAGGATGCGGCCGGAGAAGATGTTCTTCTTGCCCTTCTTCTCGACGGTGAGCAGGCCCGCCTTGATCGCGTACAGCGGAATCGCGTGCACCAGATCGCGCAGCGTGATGCCGGGCTGCATCTGGCCCTTGAAGCGCACCAGCACCGATTCGGGCATGTCCAGCGGCATCACGCCGGTGGCGGCGGCGAACGCCACCAGGCCCGAGCCCGCCGGGAACGAGATGCCGATCGGGAAGCGGGTGTGGCTGTCGCCGCCGGTGCCCACGGTATCGGGCAGCAGCATGCGGTTGAGCCAGCTATGGATCACGCCGTCGCCCGGCTTGAGCGACACGCCGCCACGGTTGCGGATGAACTCCGGCAGCTCGTGGTGCATCTTGACGTCCACCGGCTTGGGATAGGCGGCGGTGTGGCAGAACGACTGCATCACCAGATCGGCCGAGAAACCCAGGCACGCCAGATCCTTCAGTTCGTCGCGGGTCATCGGGCCGGTGGTGTCCTGGCTGCCGACCGAGGTCATGCGCGGTTCGCAGTAGGTGCCCGGACGCACGCCCTGGCCTTCCGGCAGACCGCAGGCGCGGCCGACCATCTTCTGTGCCAGCGAGAAGCCCTTGGTGGACGCGGCCGGCGATTGCGGCAGGCGGAATTCGGTGGAGGCGGCCAGGCCCAGCGCTTCGCGCGCCTTGGCGGTCAGGCTGCGGCCGATGATCAGGTTGATGCGGCCGCCGGCGCGCACTTCGTCGAACAGCACGTCGGAGCGCACCGCGAATTCGGCGACCACGGCGCCGGCCTTCTCGATCTTGCCGGCATACGGGTAGATGTCGATCACGTCGCCCATCTCCAGCCTGGAGACGTCGACTTCCAGCGGCAGCGCGCCGGAGTCTTCCTGGGTGTTGAAGAAGATCGGGGCGATCTTGCCGCCCAGGCACACGCCGCCGAACTTCTTGTTCGGCACGAACGGGATGTCCTCGCCGGTCCACCACAGCACCGAGTTGGTGGCGGACTTGCGCGACGAGCCGGTGCCGACCACGTCGCCGACGTAGGCGACCGGATGGCCCTTGGCGGCCAGATCCTGCAGGAACTGGATCGGGCCGCGCTTGCCGTCTTCCTCGGGCTTGAACGCCGCGTCGGGGCGGGTGTTCTTCAGCATCGCCAGCGCGTGCAGCGGGATGTCCGGGCGACTCCAGGCGTCGGGGGCCGGCGACAGGTCGTCGGTGTTGGTCTCGCCCGGCACCTTGAACACGGTGACGGTGATCTTTTCCGGCACGGCCGGACGCGACAGGAACCACTCGGCCTCGGCCCAGCTCTTGATCACGGCCCGGGCATTGGCGTTGCCCTGGTCGGCCAGTTCCTTCACGTCGTGGAAGTAATCGAACATCAGCAGGGTCTTCTTCAGACCCTCGGCGGCGACCGAGCCGACTTCAGCGTCGTTCAGCAGCTCGATCAGCGGCTTGATGTTGAAACCGCCCAGCATGGTGCCGAGCAGCTCGGTGGCCTTGGCGCGGCTGATCAGCGAACAGGCATCCTTGCTCTGCGCCACGGCGGCCAGGAAGGCGGCCTTCACCTTGGCGGCATCGTCCACGCCGGGCGGCACGCGATGGGTGATCAGGTCGACCAGGAAGGCTTCCTCGCCGGCGGGCGGGTTCTTCAGCAGTTGCACCAGATCGGCGGTCTGCTGGGCAGTCAGGGGAAGCGGCGGAATGCCGAGGGCGGCGCGTTCGGCCACGTGCTGGCGATAGGCTTCGAGCATGGGTCAACCTTTGCGATGAAGTTGTGCGCGGGCGCTGGCCCGCGCGGGCATTCGGACGCGCGGGCCGCTTTGCAGAATCTGCACGGCCGCGCTTGGATGCGAAGGTTACGCGCAAGCGCAAGGCGACACAAACGAGTAATCGCCACAGTAAGTGTGAGATATACTCACAGCCGAAACGCTTTGCCGATTTCCAGATGGGACGCCGCCTGTACGGGCATCGCAGCGCTCGCCGCACGTGTCGCGCACGGCCGATACGCCGCCAGCAGGTTCCGTCCAGTCACAACCTCGCCCACCGCCATGTCGCAGACCCTGCCACCCCTCAACGCACTGCGCGCCTTCGAGGCCGCCGCCCGTCTGGAAAGCTTCTCCGCCGCCGCCGCCGAGCTGTTCGTCACCCACGGCGCGATCAGCAAGCAGATCCGCCAGCTGGAGGATTGGCTGGGGGTGAAGCTGTTCGAGCGCAAGGGTGGCCGGGTGCGGCTGACCGACACCGGCTGGCGCTATCTGGTGCAGGTGCAGGACGGCCTGGACCTGATCGCCAACGCCACCGCCCAGTTGCGCCAGCCGTCGCGCCAACGCCGACTGACCATCAATTCCACCCCCACCCTGGCGATGCACTGGCTGCTGCCCCGACTGGCGCAGTTCCAGGCCGCGCATGCCGACGTGGAACTGCGGCTGATGACCTCCGACCGCGACATCGGCCGGCTGGACGCGCCGTTCGACGTGGCGATCCGCCGCGGCCCCGGCGACTGGCCCGGCCACGTCAGCAAGCCGTTCCTCGACGAATGGGAACTGCCGCTGTGCAGCCCGCGCCTGCTGGAGCGGCTGCCGCTGCGCGACGCGGCGGACCTGGCCGCGCACACCCTGCTCCAGGCCGACACCCGCCCTTCAGCGTGGCAACGCTGGCTGACGCTGGCCGGCGTGCCCGAGTTGAAGCCCGCCGCCACGCAGCAGTTCGACCATTTCTACCTGGCGTTGCAGGCCGCGATGGACGGCCTGGGCGTCACCCTGGGGCCGCTGCCGATGATGCAGGCCGAGATCGAGGCCGGACGGCTGGTGGCGCCGCTGCCGGCACCGGTGGCGCCGGTGCGCGGCTACTGCTGGATCGCCGCGCGCGGTGCGATGAACGACCCGGTGGTGGCCGCGTTCTGCCAGTGGCTGGAGGACAGCGCCAGCGCGATGGGTGCGGCCGGCAACGCCTGACATCGCGCCGCCCTGCCACGGGGTGGCAGCCGTCGGGGCGGCAATCCGTCGCTTGCTTTGTGGCGGTTCTCGGCAAAGATGAGGAGGTCTGCGAACGGCCGGCGCCTGGCGCGGTCGCATCGCTACGGCGCTCGCCGCCGTCCATCCCTCCGCCCCGTCGGGGCGCATCCAGAATAGGAGCCGCCGACAAAACCCAGCACAGCGGTCCTGGCAGGAAGCGCGAATCGCAGACAGTACGTGTCGTACGGCAAGCGAGGCTCGGCGCCCCCGCGCGACGCCGCCAGGAGGGTTTTGTCAGTGGCGCCAAGGAGTCCGCCATGCCGCACGATCTGCACCACACCCTCAAGACCCTGGCCCTGCCCTCCGGCAGCACGTTGTCCTACTACAGCCTGCCGGCGCTGGAGGCGGCCGGCATCGGCCCGGTGAGCCGGCTGCCGGTATCGATCCGGCTGGTGCTCGAAGCGGTGCTGCGCCACTGCGACGGCAAGAAGGTGACGGCCGAGCACGTGCGGCAACTGGCCAACTGGCAGGCCGTCGCCGAGCGGGTGGAGGAAATCCCCTTCGTGGTCGCCCGCGTGGTGTTGCAGGATTTCACCGGCGTGCCGCTGCTGGCCGATCTGGCGGCGATGCGCAGCGCCGCCGACGCCCAGGGCAAGGACCCGCGCGTGATCGAGCCGCTGGTGCCGGTGGACCTGGTGGTCGACCACTCGGTGCAGGTGGACGTGTACGGCCGGCCCGACGCGCTGCGCCAGAACATGCTGCTGGAGTTCGCGCGCAACCGCGAGCGCTACCAGTTCATGAAATGGGGCATGCAGGCGTTCGACACCTTCAAGGTGGTGCCGCCCGGCGTCGGCATCGTGCACCAGGTGAACCTGGAATACCTGTTCCGTGGCGTGCAAATCAAGGACGGCATCGCTTACCCGGACACCCTGGTCGGCACCGACAGCCACACCACCATGATCAACGGCGTGGGCGTGGTGGGCTGGGGCGTGGGCGGCATCGAGGCCGAGGCGGCGATGCTCGGCCAGCCGGTGTATTTCCTCACCCCGGACGTGGTCGGCGTGGAACTCAAGGGCGCGCTGCGCGAAGGCGTGACCGCCACCGACCTGGTGCTGAGCGTGACCGAGCTGCTGCGCCGCGAGAAGGTGGTTGGCAAGTTCGTCGAATTCTTCGGCGAGGGCACCGCCAGCCTGGGCGTGACCGACCGCGCCACCATCGCCAACATGGCGCCCGAATACGGCGCCACCATGGGGTTCTTCCCGGTGGACGACAAGACCGTCGCCTACCTGCGCGGCACCGGGCGGCTGGACAGCGAGATCGAGGCGTTCGAAGCCTACTTCAAGGCGCAGAGCCTGTTCGGCGTGCCGCGCACCGGCGAGATCGACTACAGCAAGACGCTCAGCCTGGACCTCGACGGCATCGTCCCCAGCCTGGCCGGCCCCAAGCGCCCGCAGGACCGCATCCCGCTGCCGGAGATGAAAAAGACCTTCGCCGCGCTGTTCTCGGCCGCACCGGCCAGCAACGGTTTCGGCAAGGACGCCGCCTCGCTCGGCCAGCGGGTGGCGGTGGAATTCGCCCCCGAACAGCCCGGCCGCGATCCCGCGCAGGAGGCCCCGGCCGGCGCGCCGCGCCACGAGCGCGAGATGGTGGACAACCGCCCCACTCCGGATCGCATCGACACCGGCCACGATGTCGGCATCGACCTGGGCCACGGCGACGTGCTGATCGCCGCCATCACCAGTTGCACCAATACCTCCAACCCCGGCGTGCTGCTGGCGGCCGGCCTGCTGGCCCGCAAGGCGGTGGAACGCGGGCTGACGGTCAAGCCGCACATCAAGACCAGCCTGGCGCCCGGCTCGCGCGTGGTGACCGAATACCTGGAAAAGACCGGCCTGCTGGCGCCGCTGGCGCAGTTGGGCTTCGCCCTGGCCGGCTACGGTTGTACCACCTGTATCGGCAACGCCGGCGACCTGACGCCCGAGCTGAACCAGGCGATCACCCGGCACGACGTGATCGCCGCCGCTGTGCTCTCTGGCAACCGCAACTTCGAGGCGCGCATCCACCCCAACATCCGCGCCAACTACCTGGCCAGCCCGCCACTGGTGGTGGCCTTCGCCATCGCCGGCACCGTGCACATCGACCTGGCGAGCGAACCGCTCGGCACCGGCAGCGACGGCACGCCGGTCTACCTGCGCGACCTGTGGCCCGGCAGCGACGAAATCAACGCGCTGCTGCCCTACGCGCTGGACCCGGAAGTGTTCCGCCGGCTGTACCAGGACTTCACCAAGGACCTGGACCTGTGGAACGCCATCCCGGCGCCGGCCGGGCAGGTGTACTCGTGGCCCGCATCCACCTATATCGCGCGGCCGCCGTTCTTCGACGGCTTCTCGATGCAGCCCGGCGACATCGGCGACGTGAAAGGCGCCCGCGCGCTGCTGATCCTGGGCGATTCGGTCACCACCGACCACATCAGCCCGGCCGGCTCGTTCGGCGAGGCCACGCCCGCCGGGCAGTACCTGCGCGCGCACGGCGTCGAGCGGGCCGACTTCAACAGCTACGGCAGCCGGCGCGGCAACCACGACATCATGATCCGCGGCACCTTCGCCAACGTGCGGGTGAAGAACCTGATGCTGCCCGCGCGCGACGACGGCAGCCGCGTCGAGGGCGGCTTCACCCTGCTGGACGGCCGGCAGACCAGCGTGTTCGACGCCGCCAGCGCCTACCAGCAGCGCGGCATCCCCACCGTGGTGATCGCGGGCGAGGAATACGGCACCGGCTCCAGCCGCGACTGGGCGGCCAAGGGCACGCAATTATTGGGGGTGAAGGCGGTGGTGGCGCGCAGCTTCGAGCGCATCCACCGCAGCAACCTGGTCGGCATGGGCGTGCTGCCGTTGCAGTTCAAGGGCGACGACAGCGCCGCCAGCCTTGGGCTGCGCGGCGACGAGACCTTCGACGTGCTTGGCGTGGACGATCAACTCAAGCCGCAGCAGGACCTGACGCTGGTAATCCACCACGCCGACGGCACCACCCGGCACGTGCCGGTGCGCTGCCGCATCGACACCCCGATCGAGGTCGATTACTACCGGCACGGCGGCATCCTGCCCTTCGTATTGCGCGACCTGCTGCGGGGCGCGGCATGAGGCGTGCACTGGGCCTGCTGGCCGCGCTGGTCCTGGCACCGCTGTCCATGGCGGGCCTGCCGCCGACCGAATCGGCCGCCTACACCGTCGAAACCATCGCCAGCGGCCTGGAACACCCGTGGTCGCTGGCCTTCCTGCCGGACGGGCGCATGCTGGTGACCGAACGCCCCGGTCGGTTGCGCGTGATCGGGCGCGACGGCAAGCCCGGCGCCCCCGTGACGGGGGTGCCCGAGGTCTACGCCAGCGGCCAGGGCGGGCTGCTCGACGTGGCGCTCGACCCCGGCTTCGCCGGCAACCGCCTGATCTACCTGAGCTACGCCGAAGCCGGCGACAACGGCCTGGCGGGCACGGCCGTGGTACGCGCCAGACTGGTCGAACGCGACGGGAAGGCCAGCCTGCAACAACTGAAGGTGATCTTCCGCCAACAGCCCAAGACCCCCGGCGGCAACCATTTCGGCAGCCGGCTGGCCTTCGCGCCGGACGGCAAGCTGTTCGTCACCCTGGGCGAGCGCCAGCAGCGCGACCACGCG
Source organism: Chitiniphilus shinanonensis DSM 23277 (assembly GCF_000374805.1). GTDB lineage: Bacteria > Pseudomonadota > Gammaproteobacteria > Burkholderiales > Chitinibacteraceae > Chitiniphilus > Chitiniphilus shinanonensis. The sequence goes on along the minus strand of NZ_KB895343.1, from coordinate 86,803 downwards.
CAGAAGCTGGAGATGACGCTGGGCAAGGTGATCCGCATCGCGCCGGACGGCAGCGTGCCCGCCGACAACCCGTTCCGCACCCGCCAGGGCGCGCTGCCGCAGATCTGGAGCTACGGCCATCGCAACCCGCAGGCCGCGGCGATCAATCCGGCCAGCGGCAAGCTGTGGATCGTGGAGCACGGCGCGCGTGGCGGCGACGAGGTGAACGTGCCGCTGGCCGGCAGGAACTACGGCTGGCCGGTGATCACCTACGGCCGCGACTACACCGGCTTCAAGATCGGCGAAGGCACCGCCAAGCCGGGCATGGAACAGCCGATCTACTACTGGGATCCTTCCATCGCGCCCTCGGGCATGGCGTTCTACACCGGCAACCGCTATCCCGGCTGGCGCGGCAGCCTGCTAGTGGGTGCGCTCAAGGACCAGATGCTAGTGCGGCTGAGCCTGGACGGCGAACGCATCGTCGCCGAGGAGCGCCTGCTTACCGACCTGAAGCAACGCATCCGCGACGTCCGCCAGGGGCCGGATGGCTGGGTCTACCTGCTGACCGACGAAGACGACGGCAAGGTGCTGCGGGTGCGCGGACGCTGAGGTCGTCCGGCTACCCCCGCAGACCCGGAAAGGCCAAGGCAAAATCTGTGGACACGGAGGGCGGGGAGAACACGGAGAGCACAGAGAAAAACACAAGAGAGTTCATGCACACAGCCGGGCGGAGACATGAGCGCGTCAGATCATTTGTCCAATGCCTGACGCCTTTTCCTGGCCTTTCTCCGTGCCCTCTGTGTTCTCCGTGTCCTCTGTGTTTCAAGATTTGGGGTTGCCCGCATTCCCATCCGCCATCCATCAGCCTTCCCCGCAGCCCGTCTGCCTGACGGCGTTGCGCGGGGTTGAATAACTAAGCTGGTAGCCCCCCAATCCGACTGGAGTTTCGTCATGAGCGTCAAAGCCATCCCGGAAGGCTACGAAGGCGTGGTGCCTTATCTGTTCGTCGACGACGGCGTCGCGGCGCTGGAGTTCTACAAGCAAGCGTTCGGCGGCGAGGAGCTGTTCCGCATGATGCACGACGGCAAGCTGGGCCACGGCGAGATCAGGATCGGCGGTCGGGTGGTGATGCTGGCCGCCGAGTATCCCGACATGGACGCGCTCGGCCCGAAGCGTCGTGGCGGCAGCACGGTGGGGCTGATGCTGTACGTGGATGACTGCGATGCGGTCTGTCAGCGCGCCGCCGCCGCCGGCGCCACCGTGCGCACCCCGCCGGAAAACAAGTTCTACGGCGACCGCAGCGCCACGCTGATCGATCCGTTCGGCCATGTGTGGTACGTATCGACCCACGTCGAGGATGTGCCGCAGGATGAGCTGGATCGGCGCATGAAGGCCGAGTGCGGCTGAGCGCCCAGAGCGAATCGCCCTGGCCGCACCAGGCAAAACGCCCGCGATCCGCGGGCGTTCTGTTTTCGGCCGAGCAAGGCGCCGCCGGGCGCCCTGCCTTTAGAGCAGCTAACAAAACCCTCCTGGCGGCGCCCCGCTCACTTGCCGTACGCCTTGTACTGTCTGCGTTTCGCGCTCCTTGCCAGGACCGCTTCGCTGGGTTTTGTCAGCCGCTCTTACTGACAGTTCTTCTTGATCGCCTCTTCGGTCTCGGCCAGCTCGCGCTTGCGCTTCTCCGCATCGACGAACTCGACGTCGCCCTTCTCGTTGATCGCCTTGTAGAGCTTGTTCTCGTTCAGGAAGCTGTTGCGCTTGCGTGCGGCCTCGCAGGCTGCCGCGTCCTTGGGTGCCGCTGCGGTGGCGGGCTTGGCCTCGGCGCCGGGCGCGGGCGTCGGGCCCGGCGTCGGCGCGGCGCCGTCGGTGCGTGCTTCGCCGCGATTGGCCGGCAACGAGCTGACCGGCAGATCCTTGGTGTTGATGACCTGCGCCTTGCTCTTCTGCCCGGTGGGCGGCGTATCCGAGTAATGCACCCGGCCGTCGGCATCCTTCCACTTGTAGATTTCCGCGCTGGCCATGGCGGCCACGCCGCACAGCAATACCAGCATCATGATCTTTTTCATCCGTTGTCCCCTTTTGAGGCGATGGGCCCCGACCCGCGCGCGTTCATCCATACTGCAATCGCTCTAGCGCCGTTCCGCCGGCATTGCAAGCCCATGTAGCACCTACAGACCCTGGGCGCATCGCAGCTTACATTATCCGTACCCGCTTTGCCCGCGCCCGACCGGCGATCCGGCCAAAATGGCCATCCATACGTCCGGGGCGTCCCGTCCGAATAACCGGCGAAAGCCAGGATGCGCGCCAAGGCACGACGCGGCCATCGTCGCCGGCGGATCGACCCGCGCTCGCGTGCATCTCACTGCCGACCCGCCGCCCAGCAACCTTCGAGGACTTCCGATGAACCCGAACTTCCGCCAACGCGAATTCCTGCTCGACCACATCCGCCACACCATGGCGTTCTACGACCCGCGCGCGGTCGATCCGGCCGGCGGCTTCTTCCAGCACTTCCGCGACGACGGCAGCATTTATGACCGCGACACCCGCCACCTGGTGTCGTCCACGCGCTTCGTCTTCAACTACGCCATGGCCTACCGCCAGTTCGGCAATCCCGAATACCAGCAACGGGTACGCCACGGCCTGGCTTTCCTGCGCGAGGCGCACCGCGATCCGGCCAGCGGCGGCTATGCCTGGGTATTGCGTGGCCGCGAGGTGGTCGATGCCACCCGCCACTGCTACGGCATGGCGTTCGTGATGCTGGCCTACGCCTGCGGCATCAAGGCCGGCGTCGAGGAGGCGCGCCCCTGGCTGGCCGAAGCCTTCGATTTGATGGAGCGCCATTTCTGGCTGCCCGAGCACGGTGTCTACGCCAGCGAGGCCACGCCCGACTTCCGGCTTACCGATTACCGCGGCCAGAACGACAACATGCACGCCTGCGAGGCGATGCTGGCGGCCTACGAGGCCACCGGCGAGGCCCGCTATCTGGCGCGCGCGCAACTGCTGGCCGAGAACTTCACCCGCCGCCAGGCCGCGCTCACCGGCGGCCAGATCTGGGAACACTTCAAGCCCGACTGGACGCCCGACCTGGAATACGCCAAGGGCGACAAGACCAACATCTTCCGCCCGTGGGGCTTCCAGACCGGGCACCAGACCGAATGGGCCAAGCTGCTGCTGATCCTGGAGCGCCACGCGCCGGCCGACTGGCTGCTGTCGCGCGCCCGCGAGCTGTTCGACGCGGCGGTGCGCGACGGTTGGGACACCGCCCACGGCGGGCTGATCTACGGTTACGACCTGGAAGGCAGGCCCTACGACGAGGACAAGTATTTCTGGGTGCAGGCCGAATCGCTGGCCGCCGCGGCATTGCTGGCGGCACGGACCGGCGACGAACACTACTGGACGTGGTACGACCGGATCTGGGCCTATGCCTGGACGCATTTCGTCGATCACCAGTACGGCGCGTGGTTCCGCATCCTGACCCCCGACAACCGCAAGGTGGACGACCTGAAATCGCCGGCGGGCAAGACCGACTACCACACCATGGGCGCCTGCTACGAGGTGCTGAACGTGGTTTGAAAGCGTTTGTCACCGCAGCAGGGAAAAACACCGATCAGGGGATGCCCTATCGGTGTTTTTTCTTATGGGAGAAAGACATATTCGCATGCAAAATAAGGACTTGCATACGAATCGCTTTGATGCGAGCCGGCTGCAAGCTTCATCTCTCTCCTCTGATTGGCGCACGCACGGCGTGCGTTTTTTTTGCCATGTGCATCGACATGGACGCTTCATTAATGAAGTTTAACGATGCAGGGGCGGTGAAATCCTTTATAAACCGCCCAGTGGGCTTACTGCCCTTCCCCCCTGCCTATCTCCGCAATGCGCCTTCTGGTCGCCCGCTCGGCGGCCATGTAAGACACGTGATAACCGGCGGTAGAAAAAGTTAGACCGTAAAGGAGCTACCACATGTCCGCACCGCAGCCCATCAGCCTGAAGAGCAACGGCAACGAACCGGCGCAAAGCGCCATCCACCTGCTGCAACGCGACCTGGATTCGGGTCTGTTCAAGGCGCTGTCCGAGCCGACCCGCCAACGCATCGTCTCGGTGCTGCTGCAACACGGCCGCCTGAGCATCATGCAGATCAAGGCGTACTTCCCGCAGGATCGCTCCGTGGTGTCGCGCCATCTCAAGTTCCTGCGCGAATGCGGCCTGGTGGTCTGCACCCAGGAAGGCCGCTACTCCTATTACGAACTGAGCGGCTCGGAGATCATGCGCAAGCTGCAAAGCATCCTGGGCCACATGCAGGTGTTGATGCGCAACTACTACCCCGAGCAGTGGGCATCGTTCGAGAAGCAGCAAAGCGAACAGATCGCCGCCTGAAAAAAAAAACGGGATGGCCCAAGGCCATCCCGGTGAGAAAAGCATGGCGCGAGCCATGCCGGGGGGTGCGCAGCGCCCTGCTACGCCGTGAAATCCGCGTCGTCCTTTCGCCTGGCGATAACGAACGGGCAACGCCAAAGAAAGCATTTGCTTAAACGCAGTGGTCATCTGCATTTCGCATGGTTGACAATGTAGTAGCTTGATTGCTGCATAGCAACATGACGACCGATAGACGCAAGCTTTCGCCAACCGTCCGGTTCGCCGCCCTCCCCACCAGCCCGCCCGGCCCCGCCGCGCGGGCTGTTTCGTTGCCGCGCCACGCCCATGAAAAACGCCGCCCCTTGGGGCGGCGTGGCAGGCGATGCGCGCTGCGCGCTATTCGACGATCGCCTGCGGCTCGGCCAGCGATACGGCCGGCTCGGTCGGCAACTGCGGTACCGCGTCGCCCTCCAGCTTCACCTGCTCGATCTCGGTGAAGCGCCTGGAGATCTTCTCGCTGGTGATGCTGACCTGCTGCACATCGTCGTTGGCCTGGCGGATATGCTGCGCCAGCCGCTTCATGCGGTCGTCGAAGCGGTTGAATTCCTGGCTCAGCCGCCCCAGCGCGTCCTTGATGATGTGCACCTGCTTGCGGGTCTCCACATCCTTGATCACCGCCCGCGCGGTGTTGAGCACCGCCATCAGCGTGGTCGGCGACACGATCCAGATGCGCTTGGCCATGGCGTACTGCACCAGCTCGGGGTGATGGGCGTGGATCTCGGCGAACACCGCTTCGGCCGGGATGAACATCACCGCGCCGTCGGCGGTTTCGCTGGGGATGATGTACTTGGACGCGATGTCGTCCACATGCTTCTTCACGTCGGCCACGAACAGGCGCGCGATCAGGGTGCGGTTGGCGCCGGGCTGGTACATGCGGTGGTAGTTCTCCAGCGGGAACTTGGCATCCACCGCCACCGTGCCGGTCGGCTCGGGCAGGTGCAGGATGCAGTCGGCGCGGGTGCCGTTGGACAGCGTGGCCTGCAACTCGTACACCTGGGCCGGCAGCACATTGCGCACCAGGTGCTCCAGCTGCACTTCGCCGAAGGCGCCGCGGCTGCGCTTGTCGCCCAGCAGTTCCTGCAGGCTGACCACGTTGGTGGTCAGGCCGTCGATCTTCTTCTGCGCCTCGTCGATGGTCGCCAGCCGCGCCATCACGCTGGCGAAGGTTTCGTTGGTCTTCTTGAAGCCTTCGTCCAGCCGCTCGGTCACCTTGCCGGAGATCTCGGCCAGACGCCCGTCGGCGGTCTTGGTCAGTTCGGCCACGGTCTGGGTCAGGCGCTCGGTGTTCTGCGCCAACACCGTCTCGATCTGCGCCATCTCGCGCGCGGACTGCTCGGCCAACATGGTGGAGAGCTTGAGCAGCACGTCCTCGCGCAAGGTGTCCTGCTTGGTCTGGACTTCGGCCGAAATCTCGGCCAGCTGCTTTTGCGACTGCTCGCGCGCTTCGGCCAGGCTGGTGGTGAGCGACAGCCGCATGGTGGCCAGCGAATCGGTCAGTGCGCTCTGCAAGCGACTCTGGGCTTCGCGCGTTTCCTTCATCTCCGCGCCCACCGCGCCACGCAACCGCTCGAAGCTTTCGCCCATGCTGTCGCGCAGGCGGTCGCCCGAGCGGCTCACCACCTCCTGCAACAAGGTGCCGTGCTGGGTCAGGCCGCCCTGGATCAGTTCGGTCTGGCGCGTCAGCCCGGCGTGCAGGTCGGTCAGCATGGCGCGGTGCCGCGCTTCCATGTCCTCCTGCAAGGTGCTCAGCACTTCCTGCTGGGTTCGCGCCAAGTACTGCATCCGCACCACCACCAGGGCGCCGGCCAGCAGCACCATCAGCGTGGTCAATCCAAATAGCATTTCCAGCATGTTCGACTTCCTCGTGCGCCGGCCAATGGCACCGGCGGGGTAAAAGCTTGTTGCATGGCGCCCCCGTGCGCGCATGTTCCCAGGCTGGGCGCGCTGTGGAACGGGCTGACGGCCGGGCGGTGGGTACCGGCTTCCGGACGCACTCGCCGCGAGGGCCGGAGTACGGCCTCATGCCATCGGAATGCGTACGCGGCGCCGGTCCGGCCACGCGCGTCGTGGGGCTGCCGAATTGTAGGCCCTGCGGCGGCGTCGTGTATCATCCCCGCCATGTCTGACGCCGTCGCGCGCTCGTTGCGCCTGATCACTTTCTGCCTGGCCAGTCACCTGGCCCTCGCCGCGCCGCAGGACCTCGCCGCGGTCCAGGATGCCGTCGCCAACTGGCTGGACGCGCAACTGGCACCCACCGCCGGCGCCAGCTACCGCCTGGGCGAGATCGACAACCGCCTGCGGCTGGACGGCTGCCAGCGCATGGACCTGCAACTGCCGCAGGGCTACCGGCTGGTCGGCAAGACCATGATCCGCGTGCGCTGCGTCGAAGGCGCGCGCTGGGCGATCAACTATCCGGTCACCATCTCCATCATGGCCACCTACTACGTGGCCTCCCGCCCGCTCGCCAGCGGGCGCACCCTGCTCGCCACCGACCTGGCGCCGCAGCAAGGCGATCTGGCGCAGTTGCCCGGCAGCGTGGTGCTCGACCCGGCCACCGCCGTCGGCCGGGTGCTCAACTCCGCCGTCAGCCAGGGCGGCCCATTGCGGCTGGAGATGCTGCGCGCCGCCACTTCGGTGCGGCAGAACCAGCGGGTGCGGGTGTTGTTCCAGCTCGACGGGCTGGAGGTCAGCAATGAGGGCGTGGCGCTGAACAACGCCGCCGTGGGCGAGGTGGTGCGGGTGCGGGTGGGCAACAATCAGATCGTATCCGGCATCGCGCTGGACAACGGCATGGTGCAGGCCACGCAGTAAGAGCACGCCTTCCGGCGTCGCCGCGTGCGGCGCCGAGCCTCACTTGCCGTGCGCCTTGCACTGTCTGCGTTTCACGCGCCCTGCCACAACCGTTGTGCCGGGTCTTGTCGGCCGCGTTCAGCCCGCCAGCACGTCGGTGGCCCAGCACAACCGGTCGCGCCCGGCATGCTTGGCGGCATACAGCGCCTGGTCGGCGAATTCGATGAAGACCTCCGGCGGCAGGGCGCCGTCCGGACACCAGGCCAGCCCCACCGACACGGTGATCCGCCCGAGCGGGCTGTCCTGCCAGCTGACCTTCAGCGCCCTCACTTCCTCCATCAGGCGCTCGGCCCAGGCCAGCGCGCCGTCGCGGCTGACGTTGGGCAGCAGGGCGGTGAATTCCTCGCCGCCGAAGCGGCAGACGATGTCCTCGGCGCGCCCCAGCTGCCGCAGGCAACGCGCCAGCGCCACCAGCACGGCGTCGCCGGCCTCGTGACCGTAGCGGTCGTTGTATTGCTTGAAGTGGTCGATATCGATCATCGCCAGCCCCAGCGGATAGCCGCCGCGCCGCGCCCGCGCCAGCTCGCGCTGCATGCATTCGTCGAGATAGCGTCGGTTGTAGAGCCCGGTCAGTGGATCGGAGACCGATTGCAACCGCAGCGTCTCGCGCAGTTGCAGATTGGCCAGCGCCAGCGAGATCTGCTCCACCGCCGACTGCGCCAGCTGCCGCTCCGGCTCCGTCAGCCACTGGCCGCGGTCCGGCTGCGGCGCCCACACGGTCAGCAGCCCCAGGGTGCGGCCCTGGGCGGTCATCGGGACGCACAGCGTTTCGTGGTGGGCGCGCATCGCGTGGTGGCGGCAACGCGCCGGATGGTTGTCGGTGCCGCGCCAGTGCGGCTGGCCCAGCCGCAGCGCCCAGCAGTCGTCGCTCTCGATGTCCTCGCCCTGACCGGCATCGTCGCCCCACCATGCCTCCAGCCCCAGCGTGCCGCCGTTGGCGCGGTTGACGTACAACTGGCCGGCGCCGCCGGGGAACAGTTCGGGCATGTGGTTGGCGATCACGTCCTTGGCTTCGTCGAACGAGCGACAGCAGTCGAGCATGCGTCCCAGGTCGCGCAGCAGCGTCACCTCCACATTGCGCCGCCGCATCGCCTGCATGCCGATCTGCAACGCCGCATTGGCCTGGCGCAGCGCGTCGCTCACCGCTTCGCGCTCCTCGATCTCGCGGGTCAGCCGCTTGCGCTGCTCGCCCAGCACCTGGGCGCCGCGCTGCAAGCGCCACACCGCGCCCAGCACGCCCACGCACAGCAGCACCACCACGGTGAAAAAGGCGCTGCCCAGCCCCAGCAGGATCGCGCCCTCGCGCCGACGCTCCTCCAGGCTGGCGGTCAGCATGGAAAGCTGTCGATCGACCGGCGCCACCACCGGCCCGGCGCGGACCTGCGCGTACAGTTGCTCGACGAGCTGCGCTTCGCGCTCGACGCCGGACATGCTCACCTGGTAGATGGCGTGCAGCAACACGCAACTGCCGCCGACCATGGCCAGCACCAGCACTCCGCCCAGCAACAGCACGTGCCAGCGCCGCAACACCACCATGTGCTCGGCGTCGGCCTTGGGCACGATCACCGAGAACAACGGCGCCAGCAGCGTCAGCCCCAGCAGCAGGAAGGCCAGCAGGCCGGTGGAGATCGCCAGCAGCGTTTCGTCGTCCAGGAAGGAATGAGCGGTACAGATGGCGTCGGGCTGGAAGTGCGCCGCGGCCATCGAGGTGTAGTGCATGCCGCTGATCGCCAGCGCCATCATCGCGGCGCCGCTCAGGCGCCACCACAGGCGGTGCGCGGCGCGCGAGCGCGTCAGCCGCACCCCCAGGCGGATCGCGGCCATCGACGCCAGCGCCGCGACCAGCGTCGACAGGATGACCCACCAGATGTCGTATTCGATGGGCGGCGACATCTTCATCGCCGCCATGCCCACGTAATGCATGGCGCTGATGCCGAGCCCGGACAGCAATCCGCCCAGCGCCGCCTCGCGCCAGCTCACCCGCTGGCGCGCCGCCAGCAGGGCCACCGGCAGCGCCGCGAGCAGGGCGAAGCCCATCGACAGCGCGGTGATCGACAGGTCGTAGGCCACGCGGATCGGCAGGTGGAAGGCGATCATGCCGATGAAGTGCATCGCCCACACGCCGCAGCCCAGCGCCAGCACGCCGCCGGCCACGCACACCACGCGCCGCCAGCCGTCCGCGGGCGAGGCCCGCCCGATCAGGTCGAGCGCGGTATAGGCGGCCAGCAACGCCACAGCGTAGGAAAGCACCACCAGCCACAGATCGTATTGGCCTTCCACGGGGTCCTCCCGGCTTTGCGCACGTTCCAATATTAGGAAGCACCGATGTACGCCACCATGCCGCGACACCGTCCGGGCAAGGCGAACTGACAAGAGGCTGCTTCACCGCTAAAATGCTCGGTTTTGCAAAGGATTACGCGCGAGCGCCATGCGTCTTCTCCGCGGCGCGGCCCAGGCCGCCCTTCCCCCCTGTGCCCTGACCATCGGCAACTTCGATGGCCTGCACCTCGGTCATCGCGCCATGCTCGCCGAACTGCGCGGCGCGGCCGCGTTGCGCGGCCTTCAGACCGCCCTGCTGACGTTCGAGCCGCATCCGCGCGAGCTGTTCACGCCACGCAGCGCCCCCACCCGCCTGACCAGCCTGCGCGAAAAGATCGAGCTGCTGTCCGGCGAAGGCATCGACCACCTGATCATCCAGCGCTTCGACGCCCACTTCGCCGGCATCGAGGCGCTGCATTTCCGCGACCGGGTGCTGGCGCACGATCTCAACGTGCGCTACCTGCTGGTCGGCGACGATTTCCGCTTCGGCGCCAAGCGCGCCGGCGACTTCGCCCTGCTCAAGGCCTCCGCCGCCTTCGAGACCCACAGCCTGGCCACCGTCGCGCTCGACGGCGAACGCATCTCGTCGACCACGGTGCGCGACGCGCTGGCCGACGGCGATCTCGCCCACGCGGCCGACCTGCTGGGGCGGCCGTATTCGATCTCCGGCCGGGTGGTCGGCGGCGACAGGCTGGGCCGCGAGCTGGGCTTTCCCACCGCCAACATCCAGCTGCGCCACAACCGCCCGCCGATGCTGGGCATCTTCGTGGTCAGCGTCGAAGGGCTGGAGCGCGTCTACCAGGGCGTCGCCAGCCTGGGCGTGCGCCCCACGGTGAAGGGCGCCGACGCCGCGCCGGTGCTGGAGGTCTACCTGTTCGACTTCGACCGCCAGATCTACGGCGAGCACCTGCGGGTGAACTTCCTGGCCAAGCTGCGCGACGAAGTGAAGTTTTCCGGCCTGGACGCGCTGACCGCGCAGATCCGCAAGGATTGCGACGACGCCCGCGCCTGGTTCGCGACGAGGGGCCGATGAGCCGGACCCGCCTTCCCTCCGGGATCGGCCGGCATACTGGATAAGCCGCCCACCCGCCCCCACCTCTTACCGATCTTTCGAGTCCACACAACCCATGGCCGACAACAAATACCCCGTCAATCTGCTCGACACGCCGTTCCCGATGCGCGGCGACCTCGCCAAGCGCGAGCCGGGCTTCCTGAAGCAATGGCAGGACATGCAGCTCTACCGCAAGCTGCGCGAGCAGGCCAAGGCGCAGAACCGCCCGCTGTTCATCCTGCATGACGGCCCCCCCTACGCCAACGGCGAAATCCACCTCGGCCACGCGGTGAACAAGATCCTCAAGGACATCATCGTCAAGTCCAAGAGCCTGGCCGGCTTCGACGCGCCGTACGTGCCCGGCTGGGACTGCCACGGCCTGCCGATCGAGCACCAGATCGAGAAGATCTGCAAGGGCGACGCCAAGGCGGTGAAGGCCAACCCGGAAACGCATGCCCGCATCGTCGCCTACCGCAAGGAACACGGGCTGGACGCCAAGTCGCTGGAACTGCCGCCGTCGTTCATCCGCGAGCTGTGTCGCGACTATGCCGCGCGCCAGGTGGATATCCAGCGCCGCGACTTCGTACGCCTGGGCATCGTCGGCGACTGGGACAACCCCTACCGCACCATGGACTTCAAGACCGAAGCCGACATCGTGCGCACGCTGGGCCGCATCCACGCCAACGGCTATGTGACGCGCGGCCAGAAGCCGGTGCACTGGTGCGTCGATTGCGGCTCGGCGCTGGCCGAGGCCGAGGTCGAGTACGAGGACAAGGTCTCCCCGGCCATCGACGTGGCGTTCCGCATCGTCGATGCCGCGGCGCTGTCGCGCGCCTTCGGCGGCGCCAAGGTCGACGGCGACGCCTACGCCGTGATCTGGACCACCACGCCGTGGACGCTGCCGGCCAACCAGGCTGTCACCGTTCATCCCGAGCTGACCTACGACCTGATCGCCACCGCCAAGGGCCTGCTGCTGCTGGCCAGCGATCTGGCCGAGGCCGCGCTCAAGCGCTACGAGCTGGAAGGCACCACCGTCGCCCAGGCCAAGGGCGCCGCGCTGGAGCGGCTGGTGCTGCAACACCCGTTCTACGAGCGCCAGGTGCCGGTCATCCTGGGCGAACACGTCACCACCGAGGCCGGCACCGGCCTGGTGCACACCGCGCCCGCGCACGGCCTGGACGACTACATCGTCGGCCTGAAGTACCAACTGGCTACCGACAACCCGGTGGGCGACGACGGTCGCTTCATCTCCACCACGCCGCTGTTCGCCGGCAGGACCGTGTGGGAAGCCAACCCTCTGGTGCTGGAAACGCTGCAAGCCGGCGGCGCGCTGCTGGCCAACAAGAAGCTGGAGCACAGCTACCCGCATTGCTGGCGTCACAAGACGCCCATCATCTTCCGCGCCACCGCGCAGTGGTTCATCGCCATGGACAAGGAAGTCGCCGGCGACACGTTGCGCAACGTGGCCAACCGCGCGGTGGACGCCACCGAGTTCTTCCCCGCCTGGGGCCGCGCGCGGCTGGAAGCCATGATCGGCAACCGCCCGGACTGGTGCATCAGCCGCCAGCGCAACTGGGGCGTGCCGATGACCTTCTTCGCGCACAAGGAGACGGGTGAGCTGCACCCGCGCTCGGGCGAGCTGCTGGAGCAGGTGGCGCAGCGCATCGAGCGGGAAGGCATCGAAGCCTGGTTCAAGCTGGACGCCGCCGAACTGCTGGGCGACGACGCCGCGCACTACGCCAAGCTGAAGGACACGCTCGACGTGTGGTTCGACTCCGGCTCCACCCACTACGCCGTGCTGCGCCAGCGCGGCGAGCTGCGCTGGCCGGCCGACCTGTACCTGGAAGGCAGCGACCAGCATCGCGGCTGGTTCCAGAGTTCGCTGCTGATCGGCTGCGCCACCGAGGGCCGCGCACCGTACGACCAGTTGCTGACCCACGGCTTCACCGTGGACGAGCACGGCCGCAAGATGTCCAAGTCGCTGGGCAACGGCATCGAGCCGCAGGAGATCTTCAACACCCTGGGCGCCGACATCCTGCGGCTGTGGATCGCCAGCGCCGACTATTCCGGCGAGATGTCGCTGTCGCAGGAGATCCTCAAGCGCACCACCGACGCCTACCGCCGCGTGCGCAACACGTTGCGCTTCCTGCTGGCCAACCTGTCGGACTTCGACCCGGCGCACGCGCTGCCGGTGCACGAGCTGCTGACGCTGGACCGCTACGCGCTGGTCGAGCTGGCGGCGTTCCAGCAACGCGTCACCGCGCTGTATGGCCGCTACGAATTCCACTCGGCGGTGCAGGAACTGCACGCCTACTGCTCCGAGGAACTGGGCTCGTTCTACCTGGACGTGATCAAGGACCGCCTCTACACCATGGGTGCGGACGCCGAAGGCCGTCGCTCGGCGCAGACCGCGCTGTGGCACGTCACCCAGGCGCTGGTGCGCCTGCTGGCGCCGATCCTGTCGTTCACCGCGCACGAGGCGTGGGAAACGCTGCGCGGCCTGGATGGCGGCCTGGAAGAGAACGTCCAGCTGGCCACCTGGCACGCGGTGCCGGCGGTGACCGACGCCGACGCGCTGGCCGAGTCGTTCGCCCTGGTGCGCACGGTGCGCGCCGAAGTGCAGAAGGAAATCGAAGTGCAACGCGCCGCCGGCAAGCTGGGCTCCAGCCTGCAGGCCGAAGTGGCCCTGCACGCCAGCGGCGATACGCTGCATGCACTGCGCGCGCTGGGCGACGAACTGAAGTTCGTGCTGATCACCTCGCGCGCCACCGTGGCCGAAGGCGAGCCGCGGATCGCGGTGACCCCGTCGGATGCGGCCAAGTGCGAACGCTGCTGGCACTACACCCCCAGCGTCGGCAGCCACGGCGATCACCCCGGGCTGTGCGCGCGCTGCCACGGCAACCTGTTCGGCAACCCCGAGGTGCGCTCGCATGCGTAAGCGCTGCCTGCTTCCCGCGTCCCGTCCCCGCCGTGGCGGGGGCGCCTCGTTCCGCCCGCAAGGCTGAGAATCCATGTCCGCCGATCAAACCTCTTCCTCCCTGCCGGGCACCTTCTGGCGCTGGATCGCCGTGGCCATCGCGGTGATCCTGTTCGACCAGATCACCAAGCACGCGATCGAGGCCAGCTTCGCCTACGGCGAGCAATTGCCGGTCATCCCCGGCTTCTTCAACCTGACCCTGGCCTACAACCCTGGCGCTGCGTTCTCGTTCCTGGCCGACGCCGGCGGCTGGCAACGGCATTTCTTCACCGTGCTGGCGCTGGCGGTGTCGGCGTGGATCGTGTTCATGCTGCGGCGCCACCATGGCGAAGCGCGGCTGTCGCTGGCGCTGTCGCTGATCATGGGCGGCGCGCTGGGCAACGTGATCGACCGCATCCTGCTCGGCCACGTGATCGACTTCATCCACGTCTACTATCGCGACTGGAACTACCCGGCCTTCAACCTCGCCGACTCGGCCATCTGCGTCGGCGCGGCCCTGATGGTGTGGGACAGCTTCCGCAGCAAGTCCGCCACGGAGAAACAGGCATGAACAAGCCCATGCAGATCATCCTCGCCCAGCCGCGCGGCTTCTGCGCCGGCGTGGATCGCGCCATCGCCATCGTCGAGACGGCGCTGACCAGATTCGGCGCGCCGATCTATGTGCGCCACGAGGTGGTGCACAACAAGTTCGTGATCGAGGACCTGAAACAGAAAGGCGCGATCTTCGTCGAGGAGCTGGCCGACGTGCCCGCCGGCAACACGGTGATCTTCTCGGCGCACGGCGTGTCGCAGGCGGTGCGCCGCGAAGCCGAGGCGCGCGGGCTGGCGGTGTACGACGCCACCTGCCCGCTGGTGACCAAGGTGCACCTGGAGGTGAAGCGGCTGCGCGACCAGGGGTTCGAGATCATCATGATCGGCCACAAGGGCCACCCCGAAGTGGAAGGCACCATGGGCCAGTCCGAGGGCGGCATGCTGCTGGTGGAGGATGTCGAGGACGTCGCCGCGTTGCAGGTGAGCAACCCGGAAAAGCTGGCCTACGTCACCCAGACCACGCTGTCGGTGGACGACACCCAGGTGGTGATCGACGCGCTGCGCGAGCGCTTCCCCCAGATCGTCGGCCCCAAGAAGGACGATATCTGCTACGCCACGCAGAACCGCCAGGACGCGGTGAAGCAGCTGGCGGCGGAAGTGGACACGGTGATCGTGGTCGGCTCGCCCAACAGCTCCAATTCCAACCGCCTGCGCGAAGTGGCCGCCAGCCTGGGCATCAAGGCCTACATGGTCGACAACGAAACCGAGCTGAAGCCGGAATGGTTCGGCGAGGGCGAGCGGGTCGGCATCACCGCCGGGGCGTCCGCGCCGGACATCCTGGTGCAGCGCGTGATCGACCGCATCCGCGGCCTGGGCGCCGACTCGGTGACGCCGATGCCGGGCATCGAGGAAAACGTGGTGTTCTCGCTGCCCAAGGGCCTGGCCTGAGCGCCGCCGCAACGCCCTTTCGATAAAAAGCCCCGCCGATGCGGGGCTTTTTCGTGCCGGGCTGTCTCAGCCGTCGTGCAGCAACTGCACCAGCGGCTGGAACTGCGCCGCCACCGCCTCGGACTGCAACGACGCCCGCCACGCCAGATCGCGCGCCAGCTCGCGCAGCCGCCAGCGGATCTCGCGCAGCACCAGGCTCAGCTCGAACTGCAACCAGCCGCTGGCGTCGCCGAGCAGCGCGTCGAAGTGCGGCTTGTCGGTCACCGCGTCCAGGCCGGTGCTGGAAAACGCGCGCTGGATCAGCACGAAGCGCGCTTCCACCCGCGCCAGCAACTGCGCGCACGCTTCGCCGTGGTGCGCCACCCTGGCGCGGCACTGCCCCAGCAACTCGGCCCCGAGCGCGATCTTGCGCAGCAGGCTGTGCATGTCCTGCGCATAGGCGTCGCCCTGCGGCATCTGCGCCTGCTGGTACTGCTCCACCCGCGCCTCGCCCAAGGCCTGGGACACCACCGACACCAGTTGCGGGTCGTATTCCACCGGCACGATGCGCAACGCCACCTCGGCGCGCTCCAGCGGATAGGCACCATGCTCGGTCAGCGAGGCGATCATCTCGGCCGCCGCCAGCACCCGCCCCGCACGCGACAGCGCCGGTGCGGCCACGCCGCGCGGATAGCCGCCGCCGTCGCCACGCTCGTGATGTTCCAGGATGGCGTTGGCCACTTCTTCCGGCATGCCGCACACATCCCGGGCCAACGTGGCGCCGACCACCGGGTGCACCGAGACATGGCGCCAGGCTTCGGGCGTCAGCACGTGCGCGCGATCCAGGTGGCGCTGGTCGATGTAAAGCTCGCCGATGTCGTGCAGCAGGGCCGCGGACGCCAGCACGCCCAGTTCGGTTTCGGTCAGCTTCAGGCGCCGGCCCAACCCCAGCGACAGCAGCGCGACCAGCACGTAGTGGCGCAGGCTGTTGGGGTCGTGCGCCTGGGCCACGGTCAGCATGTTGACCACGGCCGCGTTGAGCGGAATCTCGCGCAGACGCGGCAGCAGGCCAAAGTCGCTGAACAACGGCGCGAGGCCGGCATTGTCGGCGATCACCGCCTTGCCGATGTCCACCAGCCGGTCGGCGTCGACACCCTGGCTGACCTGCAGGCAGCTTTCCAGCGGCTTCTTCAGTTTGTGGACGATCAGCCGCTGCTGCACCGCCGGCGAAATCCGCGCGCCCTTGGCCAACAGCTTGATCCCGTGCTCGGTGTAGATGTCCTCGCTGGTTTCGATCTCGTGGTGCTCTGCCGCGTTCACCACGCGATCCAGGTAGTGGTGGTTGACCACGCCCAGACTGTCGCTTTCCATCCTCGGTCCCTCCCGGACTCTTGGTATCTGCCCGCCTCGCGGGCTATTTCATGATTCGCTCATATATCACGGTCATGTTCCGACTCTGTGGCGATTGCGGCAAGCGCAGATAACCGCCGTTTATCGGTGACAACCTGCAATATCCATCGCGACCTCGCTGGCGCCGCCTCCGCCGCCGCCCGCCGGGAGGCGACCCGGCAGCGTACAATGCCGGGCCATGAACACCGCAACGCCCGCCCCCGCCGCCTGTTTCCACTGCGGCGAGCCGGTGCCCGCCGGGCCCCGTCTTTCCATCCGATATCGCGAACAGGAACAAGCGGTCTGCTGTGCCGGCTGCCAGGCCGTTGCGCAGAGCATCCTGGACGCCGGGCTGGGCGACTACTACACACAGCGCGACCGCCCCGCCGACCGCGCCGCGCCGCTGGCCGACGAACTGCTGGAGCAGCTGCGCCTCTACGACGATCCGGCCTTGCAGGCGGGGTTCGTCCATGCCGAGGGCGGCGATACCCGCGAGGCATCGCTGATGATCGAAGGCATCGTCTGCGCGGCCTGCGTCTGGCTCAACGAGCGGCAACTGGCGCGCGTGCCCGGCGTGCAGGCGGTGTCGATCAACTACAGCACCCATCGCGCCCGGGTGCGCTGGGACAACGCCCGGGTGCAGTTGTCGCAGATCCTGCGCGCCGTGGCGGACATCGGTTACCGGGCGCAACCCTACGACGCGGCGCGCCAGGAGGCCGCCCAGGAACAGGAACGCAAGCGCGCGCTGTTCCGCCTGTGGGTCGCCGGGCTGTCGATGATGCAGGTGATGATGTTCGCCGTGCCGATCTACCTGGCGCGCGAAGGCGAGATCGACGCGGTCTGGCTCAACCTGATGAACTGGGCGAGCGGCCTGCTGACGCTGCCGGTGGTGCTGTATTCGAGCTGGCCGTTCTACACCTCCAGCTGGCGCGACCTGCGACGCGGCCGCGCCGGGATGGACCTGCCGGTGAGCGTCGGCGTGCTGTCGGCCTTCGGCGCCAGCCTGATCGCACTGCTGGCCGGCCACGGCGAGGTGTATTTCGATTCGGTGTCGATGTTCGTCTTCCTGCTGCTGGCCGGCCGCTACCTGGAAACCCGCGCGCGGCAGAAGGCCGGTGCGGCGCTGGAAGGGCTGGTCAA
Organism: Chitiniphilus shinanonensis DSM 23277; assembly: GCF_000374805.1. Classification (GTDB taxonomy): domain Bacteria; phylum Pseudomonadota; class Gammaproteobacteria; order Burkholderiales; family Chitinibacteraceae; genus Chitiniphilus; species Chitiniphilus shinanonensis. The sequence goes on along the minus strand of NZ_KB895343.1, from coordinate 69,227 downwards.
GCTGATCCCGGCCTTCGCGCACCGCCTGGCCGGCTGGCCGGGCGACACCCGGCCGCACGAGACGCCGGTCGGCGCGCTCAAGCCCGGCGACGTGCTGCTGGTGCGCCCCGGCGAAACCATTCCCAGCGACGGCACGGTACTCGACGGGCGTTGCGAGGTGGACGAAGCGCTGCTCACCGGCGAAAGCCGCCCCATCGCCAAGCAGCCCGACGACGCGCTCACCGGCGGCACGGTCAATCGCGGCTCGCCGCTGGTGATGCGGGTGGATCAGGTGGGCGAAGGCACGCGGCTGGCCGGCATCGTGCGCCTGCTCGACCGCGCGCTAGCCGAGAAGCCGCGGGTGGCGCTGGTGGCCGATCGCGTCGCCGGCTGGTTCGTCGCCATCCTGCTGCTGGTGGCCGCCGCCACCTGGCTGTACTGGCATCTGAACGACCCGACGCACGCGCTGCCGATCACTGTCGCGGTGCTGGTGATCTCCTGCCCGTGCGCGCTGTCGCTGGCCACGCCGGCCGCGCTGACCGCCGCCACCGGCGCGCTGGCGCGACAGGGCGTGCTGGTCACACGCGGCCATGCGCTCGAAGCGCTGTCGAGGGTGAGCGACGTGGTGTTCGACAAGACCGGCACCCTCACCCAGGGCACGCCGCAGGTGGTCGGCGTGACGCTGTACCGCAGCACCGAAGCCGAAGCACGCCAGTTGGCCGCCGCACTGGAAGCCCACTCGGAACATCCGCTGGCGCGCGCGCTGCACGGCGACACACCGTTCGCCGCCCACGAGGTGGTCAACCATCCCGGCGGCGGCCTCACCGGACGCATCGGCGGCGTTCGCTTCGCCATCGGCGGCGCCGGCTTCGTCGCCCACCATACCGGCCAGGCCATCCCGCCGGACGATTCCGGGCATACAAGGGTGGCGCTGGCCAACGACACGGGCTGGATCGCCGACTTCCATCTGGCCGACACGCTGCGCGACGACGCGGCCGACGCCGTGGCCCGCCTGCGGCAGGCCGGGCTGGTGGTCCACCTGCTCAGCGGCGACCATCCCGCCGCGGCACAGCAGGTGGCAGCGCAATTGGGCATCGGGCGCGTCACCGCGTCGGCCACGCCGGAGCACAAGCTGGCCTACCTGAAGACGCTGCAACACAACGGGGCACGGGTGCTGATGGTGGGCGACGGGGTCAACGACGCGCCGGTGCTGGCGGCGGCCGACGTGTCGATGGCGATGGGCGCCGCCACCGACGTGGCGCAAGCGGCCGGCGACGCGGTGCTGTACGACAACCGCCTGGCCGGGGTGCCGCTGGCGCTGCGCACCGCCCGCGCCACCCGCCGCATCATTCGCCAGAACCTGGGCTGGGCGCTGGGCTACAACTTGGTAGCGCTGCCGCTCGCGGTGGCCGGTCTGGTCACTCCCTGGCTGGCCAGCCTGGGCATGGCGCTCAGTTCGCTGATCGTGGTCGGCAACGCGCTGCGGCTGGCGCCGACGCCGGGCAGGCACCGCAATGCGGCAACGGCACCGCATCTGGAGAAATAACGTTGGAAAGTCTTTACCTGCTGATTCCGCTGTCCGTGGTGCTCGCTTTCGGGATCGGCGCCCTGTTCTGGTGGGCGGTGAAAAGCGGTCAATTCGACGATATGGAAGGCCCCGGACATCGCATTTTGCATGACGACGACATGCCCGCGGAAGCCAATGAAAATAAGGCCGGAGACGAAAAAAACAACTGACCGAAAGACCCCTGTCGCGGTAAAATGCACCGTGATAACCGGGCCGTTTGATGCACATCAACTATTTTTTTGATGTGCATCAACCATGCTGCGAATGCCGCATGAAATAGTCCTCGGCCAACCTTGCAAGGTGTCTGGAGTTCATCCCCTTTTTTCGCATCCACCGATTCGCATCGGTCCGGTGCGCACCGTATCCGCAGCAATGAATTAGCAATTTCTGTTTTTGGAGATCCTCTCGGAGCGTTTCATGGAAAACCAAGCCACATACAATTACAAAGTGGTACGGCAGTTCGCCATCATGACGGTGGTGTGGGGCATAGTCGGCATGCTGGTCGGGGTGGTGATCGCCGCCCAGATGGTGTGGCCGCAGCTCAATGTCGGCCCGTACTTCCATTTCGGGCGCCTGCGCCCGCTGCACACCAACGCCGTCATCTTCGCCTTCGGCGGCTGCGGCCTGATGGCCACCTCGCTCTACGTGGTGCAGCGTACCTGTAACGTCCGTCTGATCTCCGACAAGCTGGCCGCCTTCGTGTTCTGGGGCTGGCAGGCCGTGATCGTGCTCGCCGCCATCACGCTGCCGCTGGGCATCACCAGCGGCAAGGAATATGCCGAGCTGGAATGGCCAATCGACCTGCTGATCACCGTGGTCTGGGTGGCTTACGCCGTGGTGTTCTTCGGCACCATCGCCATCCGCAAGGTGAAGCACATCTACGTGGCCAACTGGTTCTACGGCGCCTTCATCCTGGCCGTGGCGCTGCTGCACATCGTCAACAGCATGGAAATGCCGGTGTCGATGTGGAAGTCGTACTCCGCCTACGCCGGCGCCGTCGACGCGATGGTGCAATGGTGGTACGGCCACAACGCGGTGGGCTTCTTCCTGACCGCGGGCTTCCTGGGGATGATGTACTACTTCGTGCCCAAGCAGGCCGGCCGCCCGGTCTACTCGTATCGCCTGTCGGTGGTGCACTTCTGGGCGCTGATCTTCACCTACATGTGGGCCGGCCCCCACCACCTGCACTACACCGCCCTGCCGGACTGGACCCAGTCGCTGGGCATGGTGTTCTCGCTGATCCTGCTGGCGCCGTCCTGGGGCGGCATGATCAACGGCATCATGACCCTGTCGGGCGCCTGGCATAAGCTGCGCACCGACCCGATCCTGAAGTTCCTGGTGACCGCGCTGTCGTTCTACGGCATGTCCACCTTCGAAGGCCCGATGATGTCGATCAAGACGGTGAACGCGCTGTCGCACTTCACCGACTGGACCATCGGCCACGTGCACTCCGGCGCGCTGGGCTGGGTGGCGATGATCACCATCGGCTCGGTCTACTACCTGGTGCCGCGCCTGTTCAATCGCGAAGAAATGTATTCGATGAAGCTGGTGGAAACCCACTTCTGGATCGCGACGCTGGGCACCGTGCTCTATATCGCCTCCATGTGGATCGCCGGCGTGACCCAGGGCCTGATGTGGCGCGCGGTCAACCCGGACGGCACCCTGACCTACGCCTTCATCGACGCGGTCAAGGCCAGCCACCCGTACTTCTTCATCCGTTTCCTCGGCGGCTTCATGTTCCTTTCGGGCATGGTGCTGATGCTCTACAACGTGATCCGCACCGCCGTCGCCGGCCGTCCGGTGAACGCCGAGATCCCGGCCGTGGTCGCCCACGCCTGATGCCCAGGAACCATTAGAAGACACAAAAAATGAATCGAGCTCAGAAACTGATCGAAGAAAAAGTGGGCTGGCTGATCGTGCTCACGATGCTGGTCATCAGCGTGGCGATGCTGGTCGAGATCCTGCCGCTGATGTTCATGAAGAGCACCACCCAGCCCATCGCCGGGGTGAAGCCCTACACCGCCCTGCAACTGGCCGGGCGCGACATCTACATCCGGGAAGGCTGTTACAACTGCCACTCGCAGATGATCCGTCCGTTCCGCGCGGAAACCGAGCGCTATGGTCACTTCTCGGTGGCCGGCGAATCGGTGTACGACCATCCGTTCCAGTGGGGTTCCAAGCGTACCGGTCCCGACCTCGCCCGCGTGGGAGGCCGCTACTCGGACGAATGGCATCGCGCCCACTTGATCCGCCCGCAGGACGTGGTGCCCGAATCCATCATGCCTCCGTTCCCCTGGCTGGCCTCCAGCAAGGTCGACGCCGAATCGCTGCCCGCCAAGATGACCGCGCTGCGTCGCCTGGGCGTGCCGTATACCGACGCCGAGATCGCCGATTCGGTGAAGGCGGTGGAAGGCAAGACCGAGATGGACGCGATCATCGCCTACCTGCAAGGCCTTGGTCTGGCGCTGAAAAACAAAAGGTAAACGGACATGGACGCACAAACCCTGGTCCGGGTGATCGTCACCGTACTGGCCTTCGTCTGCTTCGTCGGCATCTGCCTGTGGGCCTACAGCGGCCGCGCACGCAAGGGCATGGACGAAGCGGCACAACTGCCGTTCCTCGACGACGACAAGCCCGGCCCGGGCGACAAGCAGTCCTGATCCTGCGGAGCTGAGTACAAATGAAGGATTTCAATAGCGATTTCTGGGGCATCTACATCGCCGTCATCGTGATCGTGTCGATGATCTGGCTGGGCTACCTGGTGGTCAGCCAGAGCAAGGTGAAGCTCAAGAAGGGCGAGAAGGCGGAAGTCACCGGCCACAAGTGGGACGGCGACCTCGAGGAATACAGCAACCCCCTGCCCGGCTGGTGGGTGGTGCTGTTCTACGCCACCATCGTGTTCGCCGTCGGCTACCTGGTCGCCTATCCCGGCCTGGTGGCGTTCGGCAACGTGTGGAACTGGTCGTCCACCGGCCAGCACGCGCAGGAAGTGAAGAAGGCCGACGAGAAGTACGGCCCGATGTTCGCCAAGTTCCAGGCCATGCCCATCGAGCAGGTGGCGCAGAACCCCGAAGCGCGCGACATCGGCAAGCGCCTGTTCTACACCTACTGCATCCAGTGCCACGGGTCGGATGCCCGCGGCGCCAAGGGCTTCCCCAACCTGACCGACAACGACTGGCTGTACGGCGGCGACCCCGCCAAGGTGGTCGAGACCATCAACAACGGTCGTCACGGCCAGATGCCCGCCTTCGGCGCGGCGTTCGGCGAGGAAAAGGTGCGCGACGTCGCCAACTACGTGCTGAAGATCGCCGGCAAGCCCAACAACGAAATGCGTGCCGAGCGCGGCGCCGAAACCTTCAAGCAGGTGTGCGCGGCCTGTCACACGGCCGAGGGCAAGGGCAACCAGAGCCTGGGCGCGCCCAACCTCACCGACAACATCTGGCTGTACGGCGGCTCGGAAGCCACCATCGTCGAGACCATCACCAACGGTCGCGACAACGTGATGCCGGCCTGGCAGGCGTTCCTCGGCGATGCCAAGGTGCATCTGCTGGCGGCCTACGTCTACGGCCTGTCGCACGACAAGTAACCAGCGGTCGCCCGGGCGACGCAACGGGCGGGTCATCCCCGCCCGTTGTCGCTTGGGCCGCCAGAAATGTTTTCAGCGGCGGCGCGGCCATCCCGGCCCGCCCTCCGGTCGCGGCGCATGTCGCGACGCCGAGAAACTTGGTGCAAGCGCGTCGCTACCCCGGCACGTTTGCATCAACCTTCTGCGAGCCACGCCATGAGCAAGAAACTGCAGGACATCCCGGTCAGCGTCATCCAGGAAAAGGACGACGGCGAATACGAAGAGATCCACCTCTACGCCAAGCACAAGAAGATCTATCCGCGCTGGATCAACGGCTTCTGGAACAAGTGGCGCATCTTCTTCGTCTTTGCCACCCAGCTCTTCTTCTACGGCATGCCGTGGCTGACCATCAACGACCGGCAGGCGTTGCTGTTCGACCTCGCCACCCGCAAGTTCTACATCCTCGGCCTGGTGTTCCTGCCGCAGGATTTCATCTACCTCACCGCCCTGCTCATCACCTGTGCCTTCGGCCTGTTCGCCTGGACCACCATCGGCGGGCGGCTGTGGTGCGGCTACGCCTGTCCGCAGACGGTCTACACGGAGATCTTCCTGTGGATCGAAAAGTGGGTCGAGGGCGACCGCATGCAGCGCATCAAGCTCGACAGCGGTCCGACCGACGCCCGCAAGATCCGCCTCAAGGCGACCAAGCACCTGATCTGGATCGTGTTCGCGCTGTGGACCGGCTTCACCTTCGTCGGTTACTTCACGCCGATCCGTGAGCTGGGCAGCGCGGTGCTCAGCCTGGGCGTCGGCCCGTGGGAAACCTTCTGGATCCTGTTCTACGGCTTTGCCACCTATGGCAACGCCGGCTGGATGCGCGAGCAGGTCTGCAAGTACATGTGCCCGTATGCCCGCTTCCAGAGCGTGATGTTCGACGCCGACACCCTGATCGTCAGCTACGACACCGAGCGCGGCGAAGCGCGCGGCCATCGCAAGAAGGGCTCGGACTACCGCGCCGCCGGCCTGGGCGACTGCATCGACTGCAAGATGTGCGTCCAGGTGTGCCCGGTGGGCATCGATATCCGCGACGGCCTGCAATACGAGTGCATCGGCTGTACCGCCTGTATCGACGCCTGTGACGAGGTCATGGACAAGATGCAGTACCCGCGCGGCCTGATCCGCTACACCACGCAGAACGCGCTGGAGCACAAGTATCCCGAATCGGCGTTCTGGTCGCGCCTGAAGCGCCCGCGCGTGCTGGTCTACGCCGTGCTGTTGACCATCGTGATCAGCGTCACCGCCGTCTCGCTGGCGCTGCGCCAGCCGGTGAAGGTGAACATCTCGCGCGACCGCGTGGCGCTGGTGCGCGAGACCGACGACGGCTGGCTGGAGAACAGCTACATCGTGCAGATCGAAAATGCCGATGAAAACAGCCACGTCTACACCATCGAGCCCAAGGGCCTGACCGGCATCCGTGCCGTGGTGCAGGGCGGCAACCGCATCGAGGTCGCCTCCACCGGCATCGCCGAAGTCGGCGTGCGCCTGCAAGTGCCGAGCAGCGACGCGCCCAAGGGCACGCACGAGGTGAAGCTCGTCGTCCAGGCCACCGACAAGCCGGGCATCCGCAGCGAAGAGGTGGTCACCTTTATCAACCGCTGATCACAGCGCGGCGCCGCGCCGGAACTACCGGCCGCGGCGCCGTTCCATCACTGGATTCGAAGGCCGCGCCGACGGCCATTACACGGATACATCATGTCAGCCACCCTGCATTCGCCCCAACCCTGGTACAAATCCCCCTGGCCCTGGTTCCTGATGAGCATCCCCGCGCTGGCCGTCGTCGGCGGCATCGCCATGGTGGTGCTCGCGATCACCAGCAACGACGGCCTCGTCACCGACGACTACTACAAGGAAGGCCAGGCCATCAACGAGGAACTCGGCCGCGACCAGGCCGCCGCCGCGCTCGGCCTGAACGCCCAGGCGATGCTGGCCGACGACCGCCGCAGCATCCGCATCCTGTTCGACAAGCCGGTCACGGGCCCGCTCACCCTGAAGATCCTGCACCCCACCCGCGAAGGGCTGGACCAGAGCGTCACCTTGCAGCAGCAAGGGCCACAGTTGTTCGCCGCCGTGCTATCCCAGCCGCTGTCGCAGCCACGCTGGAACGTCGAATTGGCCGACGCCGGCCACGCCTGGCGCCTGACCGGCATCTGGAAGCTGGATTCGCCCAGCCCGCTGCAACTGACGCCGGAACGCTGAGCGCGGCCACGCTGCATCGGATCGCGACGATCACAAAAAAGGCCGGTTTTCGAACCGGCCTTTTTTCGTCAAACCACCCGCTCCGCCTCGTCGGCCGCCCGCGGCGCCGGCAACTGGCCGAACACCAACCGCTCCACCTCGCGCGGGTCGGTCACCGTGCGGATGCGCTGGAACAGCTCGTCCGCCTGCGGATGGATGCGCCGCAGATACGCCAGCCATTGCTTGAGCCGGCCCGGCTGGTACTTGGGCAACGTGGCCAGCTGCACCTTGTCCCAGAACGGCCGCAGCAACGGTTCGATCTCCGCCCAGCCGGCGCGCTCGCCGCGCTTGACCGACCGGGCCAGCCCCGGATCGGCCACCATGCCCCGCCCCAGCATCACGTCGTCGCAGCCGGAAACCGCGCGGCAACGCGCGAAATCGTCCGGCGTCCACACCTCGCCGTTGGCGATCACCGGAATCGCCAGCGCCTCGCGGATCGCCGGCAGTTCCTCCCAGAACGCGGGCGGGCGATAGCCCTCGGTCTTGGTGCGCGCATGCACCACCAGCTCCTGCGCGCCGCCCGCGGCAATGGCGTGCGCGCATTCCAGCTTGCGGGATTTATCCTCGTAGCCCAGGCGCATCTTGGCGGTGACCAGCATCGACGACGGCACCGCGCGGCGTACCGCGGCGACGATCTCGTGCAGCAGCTCCGGCTCGGTCAGCAGCACCGCGCCGCCGCGATGGCGGTTCACCGTCTTGGCCGGGCAGCCGAAGTTGAGGTCGATGCCCGCCGGGTTCATCGCCGCCAGCTTGGCGGCGTTCTCGGCCATGCAGACGGGATCGGAGCCCAGCAGTTGCACCCGCACCGGCACCCCCGCCGGCGTCCTGCTGCCGCTGAGCAGCTCCGGCGCGATGCGCTGGAAGAAGCGGTTGGGCAGCAGCGTGCCGGACACCCGCACGAACTCGGTGACGCAGATATCCACCCCGCCCAGACGGGTGAGCATGTCGCGCAGGATATGGTCGAGCAGCCCCTCCATCGGGGCGAGGTAGATCCGCAATCTGTTCAATCCAAAAGCAAAACGCGGATTCTACGCCATCCGCGCCGGCCCCGCGTTGACAGCAGAACATTCGTTCGATTAACCTCGCCGCAAAGCAGAACGTTTGTTCGACTGGCCATCGCCCCTGCCGCTGCGAGCACCCCATCCAGACGGGCAGGTGCGATCCCCACACCGGAGCGACACATGGGCAATCCGAACCGAGACCACGAGTACCTGGGCAAGCTCCAGGACTACTACGCCGACTATCGCAGCCTGCCTTCCTACGCCGTGATCGGCGAGATGCTGGGCATGGCGTCCAAGTCGGCGGTATCGGCGCTGGTCAAGCGCCTGACCCTGGCCGGCTACGTGGAGACCACGCCCGACCGGCGCCTGGCCCCGACCAAGCGCTTCTTCGAGCGCGACCTGGCCGACTTCAACGTGCCGGCCGGCCTGCCCGCCGCCGCCAACGACGCCATGAGCGAAGCGCTTACCGTCGACGAATACCTGATCCCGCGCCCCAGCAGCAGCATGCTGATCAAGGTGCGCGGCGATTCGATGATGGATGCCGGCATCTACGACGGCGACCTGGCGGTGGTGGAAAAACGCCACGGCGCCAATGTGGGCGACATCGTCGTCGCCATCGTCGACGGCGAATACACGCTGAAGGAACTGGCACGCGACAAGCAGGGCTACCTGCTGCTGCCGCACAACCCCGCGTTCGAACCAATCCGCCCGCAGGAAGGGCTGGAGATTTTCGGCGTGATGGTCGGGCTGGTGCGCAAGTACTGAGCGTATCCCCACATGGCCGTTGGCGCGACGCTTCCGGCCCTGCGCCAACAGCTTGAGCGGGCGGGCCTCCGCCGCCCGATCGACGGCGGCGCGCTACGGCGGTTTCGATGCCACGGCACGCCACAACCGCCACTTGCCGCACGCTAAACTCACATCTCTTCGACGATCTGCAAAGGAACTCCATGAGCGACGCCCAGCATTCGCCGCTAGGCAAGGCCGTCAGCTACCAGACGCACTACGACCCGACGCTGCTGTTCCCCATTCCGCGCCAGGGCAAGCGCGACGAAATCGGCGTCACCGGCGCGTTGCCGTTCATGGGCGTGGATATCTGGAACGGCTACGAGCTGTCGTGGCTGAACGCGCGCGGCAAACCGCAGGTGGCCACCGCCGTGTTCCACATCCCCGCGGACAGCCCCAACATCGTCGAATCCAAGTCGTTCAAGCTTTACCTCAACAGCTTCAACCAGACCCGGCTGGACAGCCCCGAAGTGCTGACCGCGCGGCTGCGCGACGACCTGTCGCAAGCGGCCGGCGCGCCGGTGCAGGTGGAGCTGACGCTGCCGGAACAGTTCGCCGGGCTGCGCTTCGCCGAGCTGGACGGCTACTGCATCGACAACCTCGATATCGAGATCGACCAGTACAGCCCGCTGCCGGGCCTGCTCCATTGCGACGAGGCCCCGTCGCCGGTGGATGAAACGCTGGTGTCCAACCTGCTCAAGTCCAATTGCCTGGTCACCGGCCAGCCCGACTGGGCCAGCGTGCAGATCCGCTACGTCGGCGCGCCGATCAACCGCGAGGCGCTGCTGCGCTACCTGATCTCGTTCCGCGAGCACAACGAATTCCACGAGCAATGCGTGGAGCGCATCTTCATGGACATCCTGCGCGCCTGCAAACCGATGAAGCTCGCCGTCTACGCCCGTTACACCCGGCGCGGCGGGCTCGACATCAACCCCTACCGCAGCAACTTCAGCGGCCCGCCACCCGCCAATCGCCGCACCGCGCGGCAGTAGGCACCATCGGCCGCCTTTTCCCACGTCTCCAGCGAGGTCCCCCATGCTCTACCACGGAAGCTGTCATTGCGGTCGCATCGCCTACGAAGTGGAAAGCGAGCCGGTCACCCGGGTGATCGAGTGCAATTGCTCGATCTGCCAGCGGCGCGGCCACCTGCTGTTCTTCGTGCCGCGCGCCAACCTGCGCCTGTCCACACCCGAGCAGGACATCACCACCTACACCTTCAACGCCGAGCGCATCCGCCACCAGTTCTGCCCGGTATGCGGCTGCGGCACCTTCGGCATCGGCACCGATCCGCACGGCAACGAGATCGCCGCCATCAACGCCCGCTGCCTGGAGGATATCGATCTCGCGGCACTGGAGCGCCAGCCGTACGACGGCCGCAGTATCTGAGAACCCACCCGACACGCGCCCGATCCCGCCGAGGCAGCATGACCCAGACCGACTCCACCCTGAAACGCCCGCTTCAACCGATGCCCGACGCCATCCGCCAGGCATTGATCGAGCGGGGCCTGCTCGCCGCGTATGAGGCACGGCCGGCCTACCAGCGCAACGACTACCTGGCCTGGATCGGCCGTGCCAAACAGGACGTCACCCGGGACAAGCGGGTGCGGCAGATGCTGGACGAACTGGTGCAAGGCGATGTCTACATGAAGATGGACTGGCCGCCAGGGCGCAAATCGTGAACGACACCGCGGCCCCCCTGCCGGATCGGGCCGAGATCGGTGCGCTCGGTGTCTGCCAGCTCAAGCGGTTGTGGGCGCGCCTGAGCGCGTTGCATCGCGGCAAGGTGTGGCCGGTCGACGCCGAGGAAGGCCAGCTGGATCGCTTGGCGCTGCATGGCGTCGGGATCGGGCTGGAGCAGGCGCTCGGCCACCTCGGGCGGCAGACGCCCGATTTCGCCGCGTTCGAGCGCTGGATCGCCGACACCGCCGGCCCACTCGATCCCGCCCGGGTGGCGCGGTTGAACGCCGCCCTGCTCGGCCAGCCAGCCCCGCGTGAGGACTGGCTGACGCGGATCGACGAGGCCGCGCCGGTGCTGGACGCCGCCGCGCTGGCGCACTGGGCGGAGCACGGCTACGTCGTGCTGCGCGACGCCATTCCGCCCGAACTGGCCGCCACCGCGGCCGCGGCGGTATTCGCCCACCTGCAGGCCGATCCGGCGCAGCCCGATTCGTGGTACGGCGGCGGCGGTGCGCGTCAGGGCATCATGGTGCAGTTGTTCCAGCACCCGGCGCTGGCGGCCATCCGCCGCTCGCCGCGCATTCACAAGGCATTCGCCCAATTGTGGGGCAGCGCCGACCTCTGGCCCAGCACCGACCGGGTCGGCTTCAATCCGCCGCAACGGCCGGCCCATCCGTTCCAGGGGCCGCATTTGCATTGGGATGTCAGCCTGACCCAGCCGATCCCGTTCGCCACCCAGGGCCTGATCTACCTGACCGACACCCTGCCGGAACAAGGCGCGCTGACGCTGGTGCCGGGATTCCAGCACAGGGTTGCGGACTGGCTGGCCGGCCTGCCGCCCGATGCCGATCCGCGCACGCAGGATCTCGACGCGCTCGGCGCGATCCCCATCGGCGGCAAGGCGGGCGACATGGTGATCTGGCAGCAGGCGTTGCCGCACGGTAGCCGCCCCAACCTGGCGACGCAGCCGCGCGTGGTGCATTACCTCAATTGGTATCCCGCGCGTATTGCGCAGCACGAAACCTGGCGCTGAGCGCTCCGGCTCAGCGCGGCTCGACCCGGCGCAGCTGGCGCGGCCCGGCCACGGCGATCAGCGCCACGCTGGCCGCCACCAGCGCCAGCCCGACGCGCAGGTTGGTGGCATGCGTCAGCGCGCCGATCAGCACCGGCCCCAGCAGCATGCCGACATAGGCCAGCCGCGCCACGCTGGCGATGCCCTCGGCCGGTGTCACGCCTTCCAGACGCGAGGCGCCGACGAAGAAGATCGGCACCAGATTGGCCGCGCCCAAACCCATCAGGGCGAAGCCCAGCAGCGCCGGCCCGGTGTCCGGCCACAGCAACGCCAGCAGGATGCCGAAGCAGCCGGTCCAGCCCGACCATCCCAGCAGCCGGACCGCGCCCAGGCGCGCGCGCAGCCAGTCGCCGCCGAAACGCCCGCCCGCCATGCCGGCCGAGAACGCCGCGTAGCCCCAGCCCACCCAGTACGGTGTCGCGCCGACCACTTCCTTCATGTAGACCGCGCTCCAGTCGTACATCGCGCCCTCGCCCACCAGGCCGAAGAACGCCAGCACGCCCAGGATCAACAACAGTCGGTTGGCCTGGCGATGCTGGCCGGCGCCGGCCGGCGTCGGCGGGTGGTCGGCCAGCAGCACGCGCGACGAGCCCAGCGCCACCAGTGCCGTGATCATGGCCATGCCGATGCAATGCGCCAGCGGCGGCACGCCGGCCGCGATCAGCGCGCCGCCCACCGCGGCGCCGATCATCCCGCCCAGGCTGAACATGCCGTGCAGCCCGCTCATGATCGGCTTGCCGTAATGCGCTTCCACCGTCGCCGCCTGGGCATTCATCGCGACGTCGTAGGCGGCGTTGGCCGCGCCGAACAAGGCCAGCAGCGGCAGCAGGGTCCAGAAATCGGGCATCGCCATCAGCAGCGCGGTGGTCAGCGCGAACGCCAGCGCGCCCAATACCGAAGCGCGCCCGCTGCCGGTACGCGCCACCCAGGCGCCCAGCGATTTCATCGCCAGGATGGCGCCGCCAGCCACGGCGAACATCGCCAGCGACAACTCGGCGTCGGACAACGCGAAGCGCGCCTTGATGGTGGGAATGTGCACGCCCCAGGTGGCATAGCTGGCGCCGCTGGCGAAGAACAGCAGCATGGTGGCGACACGGGCACGCGGCAGGTGGGAAGTGGTCATGCGGGGAAGTCTGGGCAAAGACGCAGGATGACGATTCGACGACCGGCGCGCCAGTCGCGGCGCCGGGCAGCGCAAGGCCGGCAAAGCCCCCGCCCGTCGCCGCGCAAGGCGATGCGCGCCGCGCTCAGGCGTTCAGCCCGGGGCGCCACAACACATCCGGCACGCCGGCGTGGCCGTTGGCCACCCGCGCCAGGATGAACAGCAGGTCGGACAAGCGATTGAGATAACGCGCGCCGGTAAGCGGCAACGCTTCGACCCGGCCGAGCGCCACCAGACTGCGTTCGGCGCGGCGGCAGACGCAACGCGCCAAGTGCAGTTGCGCGGCGGCACGGCTGCCGCCGGGCAGGATGAATTCCTTGAGCGGCGGCAGCGCGGCGTTGAACGCGGCCACCTCGGTCTCCAGTCGCGCCAGCTGAGCCTCGGTCAGCGCTTCGCGGCCAGGGATGGCCAGCTCGCCGCCCAGGTCGAACAGGTCGTTCTGCACCCGCGCCAAGCTGTCGCGCAGCGCCGGCGGCACGTCTTCGGCCAGCACCGCGCCCAGTTGCGAGTTGAGTTCGTCCACTTCGCCCAGCGCGTCGATGCGCGGGTGCTCCTTGCCGACGCGGCTGCCGTCGCCCAGGCCGGTGCTGCCGTCGTCGCCGGTGCGGGTGGTGATCTTGCTGAGTCGATGTCCCATGGTGCTCCTCGTGGTGGCGCTCAGGCGGGGCAACCGCCGGGCTTGACGTAGAGCGGCCAACAAAACCCTCCTGGCTGCGTCGCGCCTATTTGCCGTACGCCTTGTACTGTGTGCGACCGAAGGAAGTCCGGTTTACCGCCTCTCAGGACGTTTCGCGCTTCCTGCCAGGACCGCTACGTCGGGTTTTGCTGGCCGCGCTTATTCGGGTTGGGTCTGGCTGCGGTAGGTGGCGCCGGTGGGGTTCCAGAAGCCGAAGCGGCCATTGCGCGCCGGCTCGAAGTTTCCGCCCAGCTGCGCCACCAGCCGGGCGATGCCGGCCGCATCGTCCACGCCGGTCAGGTCGAAGACGTGCATCTCGCCCAGCACGTCGGCGTAGTGTTTCTCGGTGTTCTGCCGGGCCACGTCCTCGGCCAGCGCCTGCGGCACCTGGTGCACGTGGATGTCCTGGTCCACGGCGTAGGTACGCACGCGCCAGGCTTCGTCGTCGGCCAGCCACCACTGCACGGTGTCGAAGTCGTCGCCCTCGGCTTCGTACTCGACGTTCTCGGCGTAGCTGCTGCTGACGGTCAGGCGGAAAACCAGCAAACGGATGCTCATGCGGCGTGCTCTTTCATACGGGGTGTTCAGAACTGGATGCGGGCCTTGAGGAAGTCGAGGTACTTGTCGTCCTCGTCTTCGAACACGTCGAGGCCGCCGTACTCGAAGGCGCGCGCCAGATGATCGAGCGCGCGGGCCTCCTCGCCGGTTTCCAGCAGGCTTTGTCCCAGCCGCAGGTGGACGAACGGGTTGTCGTCGCCATCCGGGTAGCCCAGCGCCTGTTGCAGGGTCTCGACCACCTGCGCGTGCTGGCCCAGTTGGAACAGGGTGTCGCCGATGGCGGCGGCGACCAGCGTGCTGGCTTCGAAACGCTCGCGCTCGGTCGGCAGCAGGATCTCGGCCTCGCGATACTTGGCGAGCGCGCCGGCGTCGTCGCCTTTCTCGAACAGGCGGTCGCCCGCGTCGAGCAAGGCGGTGATCTGGTCGTGGAGGATGCTGGGCAGGATGGTCATGGTGAATCCGGGATCGGGTTGTCGGTCAGGCGCCGTGGGGAATCGCGATATCGACCAGGGTCGGCTTGAGCACGGCGATGGCGTCGGCCGGGCTGAGCCCGACCAGGAAGCCGCGCTTGCCGCCGTTGAGATAGATGCGCGGCAGGTCGGCGATGCTGCGCTCCATGTATACCGGCATCGCCTTGCGGGTGCCGAACGGCGACGTGCCGCCGACCAGGTAGCCGGAATGGCGGTTGGCGACTTCGGGCGCGCACGGCTGGATGGTCTTGCGCCCGAGCAGGCGCGCCAGGTTCTTGGTGGAGGTCTCGCAGTCGCCGTGCATCAGCACCAGCAGCGGCTGTTTGGCGTCGTCCTCCATCACCAGGGTTTTGATCACGTCGTGCTCGGGCACGCCCAGCTCGCGGGCGGACACGGCGGTGCCGCCCTTTTCCTCGTATTCGTAGAGGTGCTCGGTGTAGACCACCTTGTGTTGGCGCAGCATGCGCACGGCGGCGGTGACGGGGGCTTTCTCGCTCATCGGGAACTCGGGAGGCTTTTTCGGGTAATATACCCGATCATTTCACTCAACTATTAGGGCGTACACCCGCAAGGCATGAAGCATACCTTTCCCGACCTGCCGCTGGCACCCCGTTTCGCCGCGTTGCCCGAGCGCTTTTACTCGCAAGTGCCCTCCACCCCGCTGCCCGGGCCGTCGCTGATCGCCTGGAACACGGCGCTGGCCGATGCGCTGGGCCTGGACAGCCAGGACGGTGGCGAATGGACCGACTTCCTCGCCGGCAACGCCGCGCTCACCGAGTACCCGCAACTGGCCAGCGTCTACAGCGGCCACCAGTTCGGGGTGTGGGCCGGGCAACTGGGCGACGGCCGCGCGCTGCTGGTGGCGGAGATCGACACCCCGCTGGGCATCCACGAACTGCAACTGAAAGGCGCGGGCCAGACCCCCTATTCGCGCCGCGCCGACGGCCGCGCGGTGCTGCGCTCGTCGATCCGGGAATACCTGTGCTCCGAGGCGATGCACGCGTTGGGCATCCCCACCACCCGCGCGCTGGCACTCGTGGCCAGCCCGCAGCCGGTATGGCGCGAAACCAAGGAGACCGCCGCGGTGGTCACCCGCGTCGCGCCGTCGTTCCTGCGCTTCGGCCATTTCGAGCATTTCCATCATCGCGACCAGCAGGACGCGGTCCGCCAGCTCGCCGACTGGGCCATCGCCGGGTTCTATCCGGAATGCGCGGCCGCCGGGCAGCCCTACGTGGCGCTGCTGGACGCCGTGGTGGAACGCACCGCGCGCCTGATCGCGGCCTGGCAGGCAGTGGGCTTCTGCCACGGCGTGATGAACACCGACAACATGTCGCTGCTGGGGCTGACGCTGGACTACGGCCCGTTCGGCTTCATGGACGGCTTCGACGCCGGCCACGTGTGCAACCACTCGGACGAGCGCGGGCGCTACGCCTACGACCAGCAGCCGCAGATCGGGCTGTGGAACCTGCACTGCTTGGCGCAGACGCTGTTGCCCGACATCGGCCGCGATGCCGCCATCGCCGCGCTCAGCCGCTACCAGGATGTATTCGAGCAGCACTACGCCGAACTGCTGCGCCAGAAGCTGGGGCTGCGGCAATGGCGCGAGGACGACTGGGAACTGCTGGGCACGCTGCTGACGCTGCTCCAGGCGGCGCATACCGACTGGACGCTGTTCTGGCGCCGGCTTGCCACCCTGCCCGCCACCGGCGCCGTGCCCGCGGCGTTGCGCGACCTGGTGCTCGACCGCGACGGCTTCGACGCCTGGGTCGCCGCCTACCGTGCGAGGTTGGCCGACGACGGCAGCACCGACGACGCCGAGCGCGCCGCGCGCATGAACGCGGTCAATCCCAAATACGTGCTGCGCAACCATCTGGCCGAGGAAGCGATCCGCGCCGCCCAGCGCGGCGACCACCAGCCGCTGCGACGCCTGGCCGACGCGCTGGCGCGGCCGTTCGACGAAGCACCGGAATTCGAGGATTTCGCCGCCCTGCCGCCGGACTGGGCGCGGCAGTTGTCCGTTTCGTGCTCGTCCTGAACGCTCGTTGCACCCCGGCCCCCCGACGCCCCGCCCGATTGCCGCCGGGGCGTCGCGGCTTTGTCCGACTCTTGTAAAAAATGCGCCGGGCATGCGTGCCGTCCGCGTCAACCGGGCACAATGTCGTTGCGTTATCGTCAGCCGGGCCGCGAGCACGGAACCGTGATGAAGGGCGCAAAGGACCAACCGCCGCATCCCGCCATCCGTTCCACGACCGCCGTCCAGCCGCCTTGCAGCGGCGGTTCGCGCGCCCCAGGCACACCAGAACAACAGGAATTCACATGCCCTCCACTGCCCCCAGCCGTCTGCGCTGGCTGAAACGTCACCGTTGGTGGCTGCTTGCACTACTCGTCATCCTCGCCGGCCTCGGCTGGTGGTATCGCGCCGCCAGCAAGCCGGCCGCCGTCGAAGTCCTGACCGCCCCGGTGAGCCGTGGCGACATCGAAGTGTCGGTGCTGGCCACCGGCGTGATCGAGGCGTCGCAACAGGTGGATGTCGGCGCGCAGGCGTCCGGCCAGGTCACCAAGCTGGCGGTGGAGCTGGGCGACCGGGTGAAGAAGGGCCAGTTGCTGGCCGAGATCGATCCCACGCTGTCGCAGAACTCGTTGCAGGAGGCGCAGGCGTCGTTGGACAACCTGCTGGCGCAGCAGACCTCGGCGCAGTTGGAACTGAAGCTGGCCGAACAGGAGAACGCCCGCCAGCAGGAAATGCTGGCGGCCGACGCCACCGCGCGCAAGGACGCCGACGACGCGGCCATCCAGTTGAACATCCGCCGCGCGCAGATCGCGCAGATCGCGGCGCAGATCAAGCAATCGCAGATCAAGCTGGACACTGCGCGCGCCAACGTCGGCTACACCCGCATCCTGGCGCCCATGGACGGCGAGGTGGTGTCGATCACCACCAAGGAAGGCCAGACCGTGATCGCCACCCAGCAGGCGCCGACCATCCTGACGCTGGCCAATATGGACGTGGTCCAGGTGCGGGCCCAGGTGGCCGAGGCCGACGTGCCGCGGCTGAAGTCGGGCATGCCGGTGTACTTCACCGTGCTGGGCGCGCCCGAGCGCAAGATCGTCGCCAAGCTCAAGACCATCCAGCCCAAGCCGGAAACCGTGAACAACGCCATCTTCTACAACGCGCTGTTCGACGTGCCCAATCCCGACGGCCTGCTCAAGTTGCAGATGACGGCGCAGGTGTCGTTCGTGATCGACGCCAAGCGCGACGTGCTGACCATTCCGGTGACCGCGCTGATGAGTCGCGGTGACGGCAGCGGCGCTGGCAAGGCGCGCGATGCCTCGGCCCCCCGCCAGAACGCCGAGCGCCCGCGCAGCGACGCCGCATCGGGCGTGCAGGGCAAGCGCCAGGGCCGCAAGCAGCGCGACGACGGTCAGGCGGGCACGCAGCAGGTGCGCATGGTGCGGGTACAGAAGCCCGACGGTACCGTCGAACCGCGCCGCGTCACCGTGGGCCTGAACAACAACGTGCAGGTCGAGGTGGTGTCCGGGCTGGCCGAAGGCGAGCAGGTGGTCACGGGTGGCGGGCTCAACAACGTCCAGCCGCGCCAGCGCCAAGGCGGCCCGATGGGCGGCCCGCGGATCCGCTGACATGCGCCAAGACACGCCCCTGATCGAGCTGTCCGGGCTGTATCGCCGCTTTCCGGCCGGCGATACCGACGTGACCATCCTCGACGACATCCACCTGACCATCGCGCGCGGCGAGATGGTCGCCATCATGGGCCAGTCCGGTTCGGGCAAATCCACGCTGATGAACATCCTGGGCGGGCTGGACCAGCCCAGCTCCGGCTCTTACCGCTTCGACGGGGTCGAGGTCGGCAGCCTTGACGACGACGGGCTGGCCGCGCTGCGCCGCGAGCATTTCGGCTTCATCTTCCAGCGCTACCACCTGATCCCGGCGCTGACCGCGTCCGAGAACGTCGCCATGCCGGCGATCTACGCCGGCATGGACAACACCGCGCGCGCCGAGCGGGCCGGGCAGCTGCTGGGGCGGCTGGGGCTGACCGAGCGGCTGCACCACAAGCCCAGCCAGTTGTCCGGCGGGCAGCAGCAGCGCGTGTCCATCGCCCGCGCGTTGATGAACGGCGGCGAGGTGATCCTGGCCGACGAGCCGACCGGCGCGCTGGATTCGCGCAGCGGCGAAGAAGTGCTGGCCACGCTCAAGGAGCTGCACGCGCGCGGCCACACCGTCATCCTGGTCACCCACGACGCCAACGTCGCGGCGCTGGCCGAGCGCGTGATCGAGATCAAGGACGGCCGCATCGTCGACGACCGGCGCAACCCCGGCGCCCACGACGCCGAAAAACCCGGCGACCGCCCGGCGCCACCGGCGCATCCGGCCGGGCTGGCCGCCAACTGGGGCCGCTTCCTGGAGGCGTTCAGCATGGCCTGGCGCTCGCTGGTGGCCAACCGGCTGCGCACGCTGCTGACCATGCTGGGCATCATCATCGGCATCGCCTCGGTGGTGTCGATCGTGGCGCTGGGCGAAGGCATGCAGCAATCGGTGCTGCAGAACCTGTCGTCGCTGGGCGCGACCAACATCGACATCATGCCGGGCTCGGGCCTGTCGGACGACCGCTCGGGCGGGGTGCGCACCCTGCGCGAGTCGGACCTGCTGGCGCTGGCCGCCGAACCGTACGTGGAGGCGGTGACGCCGATGTCGCAGAAGCAACAGCGCATGCGCTTCGGCAACGTCGACTCCAACGCCACCGTCTACGGGGTGTCGCCCAGCTACTTCGACGTGCGCGGGCAGAAGATCGAGCAGGGCAGCAACTTCAGCCGCCAGGACGTGCAGCGCCAGGCCCAGGTGGCGGTGATCGGCGAGACCACGCGCCAGACCTTCTTCGGCGACGGCTCGGGCCTGGGAGAGATCATCCTGATCGGCAACGTGCCATTACAGGTGATCGGCGTCGCCGAGGCCAAGTCGAGCGGCTGGGGCGGCGATTCGCTGGAGGTGTGGGTGCCCTATTCCACCGCCGCCAGCCGCATCTTCGGCCAGCAGTACTTCAACCGCATCACGGTGAAGGTGCGCGGGGGCCTGCCGACCAAGGCCGCCGAGGAGGCGCTGACCCAGCGCCTGCTGCTGGCGCACGGCACCCAGGATTTCTACACCCGCAACATGGAGGACATCCTGTCCTCGGTCGAGGCGAGCACCCGCAACATCAAGCTGTTCCTCACCATGATCGGCGTGATCTCGCTGGTGGTGGGCGGCATCGGCGTGATGAACATCATGCTGGTGTCGGTGACCGAACGCACCCACGAGATCGGCATCCGCATGGCCGTGGGCGCGCGCCAGAGCGACATCATGCGGCAGTTCCTGATCGAGGCGGTGATGGTCTGCATGGTGGGCGGCGGCATCGGCATCGCGCTGTCGCTGGGCCTGGGCGCGATGGTCGACCGCCTGATGACCGACTTCAAGATGATCTTCTCGCTCGAATCCGTGCTGACGGCGGTGCTCTGCGCCACCCTGGTCGGCGTGGTGTTCGGCTTTCTTCCCGCGCGGCGCGCGGCGCGACTGGCGCCGATCGAAGCGCTGGCCCGCGAATAGGCTGTTCCGCATGATCGATACCCGAAACCTGAAAACCCTGGCGCTGTACCTCGCGGCATTGCCGCTGTTCACCGCCTGCGCCAGCACCGGCTGGCAGGCCCCGCCGATCCAGACCCCGGCGGCGTGGCAGGCTGCCGCCACCGATGGCCAGCTGGCCGATGCCGATGCATTCTGGCAAGGCTTCGGCGACCCCGGCCTGAATGCGCTGATCGTCCGCGCGCGTGCCAGCAACGCCGACCTGGCCAGCGCCGTGCTCAAGCTGAAGCAGGCCGGCTATACGCTGGAACAGGCGCAACTGGACCGCCGTCCCGATGTGAGCGTGTCCGGCAAGGTGTCGGCCAACCGCGACCTGCGGCGGAACGAGAGCCTGGGCGAGAGCTACAACTTCTCCGCCGGGCTGTCGTACGAGCTGGACCTGTGGGGCCGGCTGGCCGACCTGGAAGACGCCGCGCGCTGGCGCCAGGGCGCCACCGCCGCCGACCTGGAAGGCGTGCGCGTCTCGCTGGAAGCCAACACCGCCAGCCTCTACTGGCAACTGGCGCTGAACGACGCGCAGGTCTCGCTGGCCGAACGCGACCTGGACAGCGCGCGCAAGACCTTCGATCTGGTGCAATCGCGCTACAAGGCCGGCACTGTGTCGGGGCTGGACATCGCGCAGGCGCGCCGCGCAGTCAGCCAGCAGGAAAGCACGCTCGCCAGCGCGCAGCAGACCCGCAACGCCACCCGTCGCGCGTTGGCGCTGCTGTTCGACGTGCCGCCCGAGACCGACCTGGGCACCACGCCGGCACTGCCGCGCAGCACGCTGCCGCAGGTGCCGGCCGGGCTGCCGTCGCAACTGCTGGCGCGCCGTCCCGACCTCGCGGCGAGCGAAGCGCGGCTGAAGGCGTCGTTCGCCGACACCGAGGCGCAGCGCAAGAGCTGGCTGCCGACGTTCTCGCTGACCGGCAGCGTGGGCAGCGCCAGCAGCACGCTGGTCGACGTGCTGTCCAATCCGGTGGCGGCACTCGGGCTCGGCGTGGCCCTCCCCTTTGTCCAGTGGAACGAGCGCGAGGTGGCGTTGAAGGTCAGCCGCAGCGACTACGAGCTGGCGGTGATCGCGCATCGCCAGACCATCTACCGCGCGTTGGGCGAGGTGGAGGACGCACTGGATGCCCGCACCCGGCTGGAAGGCGACACCGAACGCCTGCTGGCGCAGCGCGACGACGCCGCCACAGCCGAACGGCTGACCGGCGTGCGTTACCGCGCCGGGGCGGTGGCGTTCGATACCTGGCTCTCCGCGCAGGACACGCTGCGCGCGGCGGAGCGCGCGTTGCTGCTGCACGACTACGAGCGTGCGGCCAACCTGGCCACGCTGTACAAGGCGTTGGGCGGCGCGCCGGCGGGGAACCTGGCGGGCGATTGACCTCGCACAACCACCGGGCTCGCCGGACAACGGCGCCCGGCGGTTTTCTGCCATAATCCGCCGCGTTCCCTCCCCGACACAAAAACTTCATGTTCGAACTATTCAGCGGCCTCGACCCCTGGGTCGTCGTCAGCCTGTTGCTGGCACTCGGCTTCGTCCTCGCCTTCGAGTTCATCAACGGCTTCCACGACACCGCCAACGCCGTGGCCACGGTGATCTACACCAAGGCCATGCCGCCTCACATCGCGGTGATCTCGTCGGGCATCTTCAACTTTCTCGGGGTGTTGCTGGGCGGCGTCGGGGTGGCCTACGCCATCGTCCACCTGCTGCCGGTGGAACTGCTGATCAACGTGAACACCGGCCATGGGCTGGCGATGGTGTTCTCGCTGCTGGCGGCGGCCATCGTCTGGAACCTGGGCACCTGGTACTTCGGTATCCCGGCCTCCAGCTCGCACACCCTGATCGGCTCGATCCTCGGCGTGGGGCTGACCAACGCGCTGATCACCAATATTCCGCTGGCCGACGGCATCAACTGGAAGAAGGCGATCGACATCGCGCTGTCGCTGCTGATCTCGCCCACCGCGGGCTTCCTGCTCGCCGGGCTGTTGCTGCTGTTGCTCAAGCGGCTGATGCCGCTGTCCAAGATGCACAAGACACCGGAAAACCGCCGCTCGAACGACGGCAAGAAACACCCCCCGTTCTGGAACCGCCTGGTGCTGGTGATCTCGGCAATGGCGGTCAGCTTCGTGCACGGCTCGAACGACGGCCAGAAAGGCATCGGCCTGATCATGCTGGTGCTGATCGGTATCGTGCCGGCCAAGTTCGTGCTGGACCTGAACAGCACCACCTACCAGATCGAGCGCACCCGCGACGCCACCATCCACCTGCGCCAGTTCTACCAGCGCAACGCCAATACCCTGTCCGACTACCTGGCGCTGGGCCGCAATAACGGCACCGAGCTGCCCAAGCACTTCCGCTGCGACCCCAAGACCACCGAGCCTACCATCGGCGCCCTGTTGCTGGCGCTCGACGGCGTGAAGGACTACCGCGACATGACGCCGGACACGCGGGTGCAGGTGCGGCGCTACCTGCTCTGTCTGGACGACACCGCCAAGAAGGTGGGCAAGCTGCCGCAGGTGCCCAACCGCGAGAAGGCCGACCTGGACAACCTGCGCAAGGACTTGACCGCCACCACCGAATACGCACCGTTCTGGGTGATCCTGGCCGTGGCCAGCGCGCTGGGCGTCGGCACCATGGTCGGCTGGAAGCGCGTGGTGCTGACCGTGGGCGAGAAGATCGGCAAGCAGGGCATGACCTACGCCCAGGGCATGTGCGCGCAGATCATCGCCGCCGCCTCCATCGGCTTCGCCAACATCTTCAGCCTGCCGGTCTCGACCACCCACGTGCTGTCGTCCGGCGTGGCCGGCACCATGGTGGCCAACCGGAGCGGCCTGCAAGGCGGCACCGTGCGCAACATCCTGATGGCATGGGTGCTGACGCTGCCCGCCACCATCGGCCTGTCGGCGCTGCTGTTCTGGCTGGCGACGCTGGTGCTGTAGCGCGCAGCGTCGCGTCCATGAAAAAGGCCATCCCGCGGGATGGCCTTTTTATTTTGTTGGCGCAACAGCGGCTAGAACTCGCCCAGCTCCTTGATGTGCACCGCGACGCTGCGCCCCAGCGCCGACGGGTCGTACCCGCCCTCCAGCATCGACACGATGCGGCCTTGCGCGTGGCGTTCCGCCACCTTCTTCATCTCGCGCGTGACCCACGCATAGTCGGCCTCGACCAGGCCCATCGACGACATGTCGTCCTCCAGGTGGGCATCGAAGCCGGCCGAGATCAGCACCAGTTCGGGCGCGAACGCGTCCAGCGCCGGCAACCAGCGTTCGAGCACCGTCTCGCGGAACACGTTGCCGGTGGTGCCGCGCGCCAGCGGCACGTTCAGCATGTTGGCGCCGCGCGGCTCGTCGCCGGAATACGGATAGAACGGATGCTGGAAGATGCCGACCATCAGCACCCGCGGCTCGTCGTGGAAGGCATCTTCGGTGCCGTTGCCGTGGTGCACGTCGAAATCGACGATAGCCACCCGTTGCAGGCCATGGGCCGCCATCGCATGGCGCGCCGCCACGGCGATGTTGTTGAACAGGCAGAACCCCATTGCCCGGGCGTGCTCGGCGTGGTGCCCCGGCGGGCGCACCGCGCAGAACGCATTCTGCGCGCGGCCGCTCATCACGAGATCGACCGCGGCCACGCCGGCGCCAGCTGCATGGTAGGCAGCGCGCAGACTATAAGGGTTGACGGCGGTATCGGGGTCGAGATGGGCGTAGCCGCGGCTGGGAATGACCAGCGCCAGCCGGTCGATGTAGTCCATGTCGTGGACGCGCAGCAGTTGTTCCAGCGTGGCGGGCGGGGCGTCCACATGCAGCAGGAAGTCCCACAGCCCGGCGGCGATCAGCCTATCTTGAATGGCGGACAGCCGCTCCGGGCATTCGGGGTGCCCTTTCCCCATGTCGTGCATGCTGCAGGCGGAGTGCGTGAGGTAGGCCGTGGGGCCGGCGACGACGGACTGCAATCGAGATTCTCCAGCGACGGAACCGAATGGCATCGGCGAGGACAGAAGGCCAGTTCCCATCCCCGGCGCTGCATCCGCAAGCAGGATGCCGATGCGCGCAGGGACCGACCCAGTGTACGCCCAACCGCGACGCCGGAGCAAAGCCGCGCGGACGGCCCCGCTGACAAGAACAAACGGCGCAAGAGCGCTAGGAGCACCCACCATGAACCGCTCGGCACCCTTGGCCATTCTGCTCGTCGCCCTGGCGACGGCCGCACCGTCGCAGGCCGCATCCGGCGTACGCCTGGACGCCACGCCGATCTGGCTGGGCGACATGGCGCTCGATGGCGGCGGCAAGGCCAGCAGTGGCACGCTGCTGCTGCGCGGCGCCACCGAGCTGCCCATCGACGACAACCTGTCGCTGGGCTTCGATGCCTCCTACCAGTACATCGACTGGTCGTTCAACGAGCCGCTTTCGTGGCAGGGCCAGGCACCCTGGGACAACGTCCAGCGCGGTGGCGTGGGCGTCAGGCTGAGCTGGGAATCGAACAGCGGCTGGCAGTACACCCTGGCGCCGTCGCTCAACTACGCCGGCGAACGTGGTGCCAGCGATGCCTGGGGCTGGGGCGCAACCGCCATCGCCAGCCGCGCCTTCGCGCCCGACCTGGTGCTGGGGCTGGGCGTGGGCGTGTTCGACGCCATCGACGAGACGCGGGTCTATCCCTACCTGATGATCGACTGGCAGATCTCCGAGACCTGGAGCCTGACCAACCCCTTCAGCGCGGGGCCGGCCGGACCGGCGGGGCTGGAACTGGGCTACCACGGCGTCGGCAACAAGTGGGAGGTCGGCGCCGGCGGTGCGTATCGTTCGTTCCGCTTCCGCCTGGCCGACGACAATCCCATGGCCAGTGGCGGCGTGGGGCAGGAAGAGATGATCCCGCTCTACCTGCGCTTCGGCTACACCCCCACGCGCAATACCAAGCTCGACCTCTACCTGGGGGCCGCGCTCAACGGCAAGCTGCGCACCGAGGACCGCAACGGCAACCTGCTGACCGAGGACGAATTCGACAGCGCGCCGCTGTTCTCGATCAATTTCGGCGGGCAGTTCTGAACGCCGGAGCAACTCGCGCCCGCCCCGGCCGCCGACTGCGGCTGGTCGGGCGAAACACCCGGTCGCGCGAACCGGGGTGCGCCGCGCCGCATCAAAACAACGTTAGAATCCGACCGACCCGACCATACCGCTCATTCGCCAGGGAGTGGCAATGCCCCATTCGTTTTCCCCCGCCCTCGCCCAGCTGAACCGCGTCATCCTCGGCAAGGAGGATCAGGTGCGCATGGCCCTGTGCTGCCTGCTGGCGCGCGGCCACCTGCTGCTGGAAGACCTGCCCGGGGTGGGCAAGACCACGCTGGCGCACGCGCTGGCCGCCACCGTCGGCCTGCGCTTCCAGCGCGTGCAGTTCACCAGTGACCTGCTGCCGGCGGACCTGATCGGGGTGTCGATCTACCAGCGCGACACTGGGCAGTTCCGCTTCCACCACGGGCCGGTGTTCACCCAGGTGCTGCTCGCCGACGAAATCAACCGCGCACCGCCCAAGACCCAGTCGGCTCTGCTCGAAGCCATGGAAGAACAGCAGGTGACGGTGGATGGCACCAGCTATCCGCTGCCCGAGCCCTTCTTCGTCATTGCCACCCAGAACCCGCAACACCAGATCGGTACCTTCCCCCTGCCCGAATCGCAGCTCGATCGCTTCCTGATGCGGCTGGAGCTGGGCTACCCCGACGGCGCCGCCGAGCGCGCCATGCTGGCCGGCGAGAATCGCCGCGATCTGGTGGCGCAATTGCGCCCGGCGGTGGAGCCCAACGACCTGCTGACCGCGCAGCGCGAGGTGGACAAAGTGCACGTCGCCGGTCCCCTGCTCGACTACGTGCAGGCGCTGGCGCGCGCCACCCGCAGCCACGACGCGCTCAGCTACGGCCTGTCGCCGCGCGCCCTGCTCGGCCTGATCGCCGCCGCGCGCGCCTGGGCGTGGCTCGACAACCGCGACCACGTGATTCCCGAGGATGTCCAGGCGGTGTTCCCCGGCGTGGCCGGCCACCGACTGGTGCAGCGCGCCAGCGGCCGGGTCGCGCCGGACGCGGCGCTGGAACTGCTGCGCGCGGTCGCCATCCCCTGATGACACCCGCCTTCCTGCGCCGACGCTGGCAGCGCTGGCTGGCGCGCCGGCACCCGGCGGGGCCAGAGATCCGGCTGCGCCACAACCGCATCTACGTGCTGCCCAGCGCTTTCGGCTTCGCCTTCGCGCTGTGTGCGCTGCTGCTGCTGGTGGGCGCCATCAACTACCAGCTCAGCCTGGGCTATCTGTTCACCTTCGGCCTGATCGGCCTGGGCCACGCGGCGCTGACCGAAGCCTTCCGCAACCTGCTCGGCCTGCGTTTCGGCACGCGCCAGCCCGAGCCGGTGTTTCAGGGCGAGACCGCGTTCTTCCCGGTGGCGATCAGCAACGACAAGCGCCGCGTCCGCCGCGGCATCCTGCTGCGCGCCGCCAACGGCGGCACCGCCACGCTGGATCGCCTGGCCGGCCAGCAGGAGCGACTGGTCCACCTGCCGGTGCCCACCTCAGAACGCGGCTGGCTGGCGCTGCCGCGCCTGACCATCGAAACGCGCTATCCCACCGGCTTCTGCCGGGCCTGGAGCCATGCGTCGCTGACCGCGCGGGTATTGGTCTATCCGCGCCCGGAGCGCGATCCGCCACCGTATCCCGGCGCGCAGGAGAGCGGCGCCGGCATGGCGCGCCGCACCGGCGAGGACGAATTCGCCGGCCTGCGCGAATACCGGCCCGGCGATTCGCCGCGTCGCATCGCCTGGAAGCACGCGGCGCGCAGCGACATTCTGGCGGTCAAGTCATTCGACAGCGCGCAAGGCGCACAATCGGTGGTGGACTGGGACGCCGCCGCGCCGCTGGATGTCGAAGGCCGCCTGTCGCGCCTGACCGCGTGGCTGCTGCGCGCCGAAGGCTCGGGCGAGCGCTACGGCCTCAACCTGCCCGGCCAGCGGATCGAGATCGACCACGGCCCGCAGCATCTGGCGCGCTGCCTGGAAGCCCTTGCCACCTTCGACCTTGCGGCGGCGCCCCATGGCTGAGCAGCTGGTCTCGCTGCCGCGCAACAAGCTGCTGGCGCTGCTGGGCACGCTGGCGCTGCTGCTGGCACCGCATCTGGCGCAGATGCCGTTCTGGCTGATCCTGGTCACACTGCTGCCGCTGGCCTGGCGCGCCTACACCGCATGGTCGGGTCGTCGCCTGCCCGGCCGCGCGGTGCGCCTGTTCCTGGCCGGGGCGATGATCGTGCTGGTGTTCCTGCAATTCCGCACACTGGTGGGACGCGACGGCGGCGTGGTGCTGCTGGCGTGCCTGGTGGCGCTCAAGCTGTTGGAGACCACCTCCCGCCGCGACGTGCGCATCCTGACGCTGCTCGGCTACTTCGTCGCCGGCACGCTGTTCCTGGTGTCGCAATCGTTCTGGATGCTGGCCTACGTGGTGTTCGTCTGCGTGCTGCTCACCGGGCAGCTTTTCGCCTGGCAACGCGACGACAACCGCTTCGAGCCCGAGGAATATCGCCGCGCGTTGCGCCTGATGCTGGAAGGGTTGCCGGTCGCGCTGCTGCTGTTCGTGCTCTACCCGCGGCTCGCCACACCGTTGTGGAGCATGCCCGCAGACCGGCCGCAGGCCAGCACCGGCATTGCCGACACCATGACCCCCGGCAGCTTCAGCGATCTCACGCTGGACGACAGCGTCGCCTTCCGCGTGGATTTTCGCGGCCGCCAGCCGGAGCGCGATCAGTTGTACTGGCGCGGGCCGGTGTTCGAGCGCTTCGATGGCTACACCTGGCTGCAACGCGAATTCGCGCCCGCGCTGGCGCCCAAGATCGTGCCGCTGGGCCGCACGTTGGATTACACCATCACGCTGGAACCCCAGCAGCGCGCCTGGCTGTTCGCGCTGGACCTGCCCACCCGGCTGCCGCAGGGCGCGCGCCTGACCAGCCGGATGCAGGCGGTCTACCGCCAGCCGTTGACCACCCGCGCCCGTTTCGACCTGCAAAGCGCCACCGACTGGCGTATCGAGGAGGACGGCGACCGCTTCGCCGTCACCCAGGCGCTGGTGCTGCCCCACACCGGCAACCCGCGCGCGCGCCAGTTGGCGCAGGGCTGGCGCACGCTGCCGCCTCAGGTGCGCGTGGCGCGTGCGCTGATGTGGTTGCAGAACAACCGCTTCTTCTATTCGCTGGCGCCACCGTTGCTGGAAGGCGCGGATCAGGTCGACCAGTTCCTATTCACCACCAAGGAAGGCTTCTGCGAGCATTACGCGGGATCGTTCTCCTTCCTGATGCGCGCCGCCGGCGTACCGGCGCGCGTGGTCGGCGGCTACCTGGGCGGCGAATACAACGCGGCAGGCGACTATTGGATCGTGCGCCAGGCCGATGCCCACGCCTGGGTCGAGGTCTGGCTGGAAGGCCGCGGCTGGCAGCGGGTCGACCCCACCGCGGTGGTCTCACCGCTGCGCGTATCCAGCGGCCTGGCGCGCAGCGTGCGCGACAGCGACCGCCTGCCGATGCTGTTACGGGAAAATGCGGCCTGGCTGGCCAACCTGCGCCTGAAATGGGACAACGTCGTCTATGTCTGGGATCGTTGGGTGATCGGTTACGATACCCAGCGCCAGATGCAACTGCTCAAGCAACTGGGAGTGGACAGCCTGGATTCGGCCACCTACCTGGCCTGGCTGGTCGGGGGCTTCGCCGCGGTGCTCGCGCTCTATACCTTGGCCGCGCGCCGCGGCCCGCGCGCGGACCGGCCCCGCGATCCGGCGGCCCGTCAATGGCGCGGCTTCCTGCGCCGGCTGGCGCAACGCGGCCTGTCCCCGCACCCCGGCGAAGGCCCACGCGACTTCGCGTTACGTGCCGCCGCCGCGCTACCGGCGCAGGCCGAGCTGATCCGACGCATCTGCAACCATTACCTGGCTGCGCGCTACGGCGACGACCCCGACGCCGCCCGGCAACTGGCCAAAACCATCAAGACCTTCCGCCTGTGAGCGGCAACACGGATCCACACATGGCCCGCTTCATCGACTCCCCCAAGAACCGCGCCGCCGGCACCCGCATCGGCGTGCTGCTGGTCAACCTCGGCACACCCGACGCGCCAACCGCCGCCGCGGTCAAACCGTATCTGCGCCAGTTCCTATCCGACCGGCGCGTGGTGGAACTGCCCGCGCTGCTGTGGCAACCGATTCTGCGCGGCATCATCCTGCTGACCCGCCCCGCCAAATCGGCCAGAAAGTACGCCGCGGTCTGGAGCAAGGACGGCTCGCCGTTGCGGGTCTGGACCGAAAAGCAGGCCAAGCTGGTGAAGGGCTACCTGGGCGAGCGTCACGCCGGCCAGGTGGTGGTCGCCTACGCCATGCGCTACGGCCAGCCTTCCATCGCCCAGGCGGTTGCCGCGCTACGCGAACACGGCAGCGACCGCCTGCTGCTGCTGCCGCTGTATCCGCAATACTCGGCAAGCACCACCGCCACCGCGTGCGATGCCGTGTTCGCCGAGCTGGCGCGCTACCGCGACCAGCCGGCGCTGCGCACGGTGCGAGACTTCCACGACCATCCGGGCTATATCGAAGCGCTTGCACAACGCATCCGCCAGCACTGGATGGTCGAAGGCCGCGGCGATCACCTCGTGATGAGTTTTCACGGCATACCCCGCTTCGCGGTAGACAAGGGCGACCCCTACCAGCGCCAGTGCCAGCGCACCGCACAACTGCTCGCCCAGGCGCTTGGGCTGGCCGACGATCGCTACACCGTTGCATTCCAATCCCGTTTCGGACGAGCGGAGTGGCTCAAGCCGTATACCGCCGAAACGTTGGCCGGGCTGGGCCGCAAGGGCGTGCGCAACGTGGACGTGGTCTGCCCCGGCTTTGTTTCCGACTGCCTGGAGACGCTGGAAGAGATCGCCCTCGAAGGCAAACAGACCTTTCTCCAGGCGGGCGGCAGCACCTTGCGCTACATTCCAGCCTTGAACGACGACAACCGTTGGATCCATGCCCTCACCGCACTGATCGAACGCGAATTGCAAGGGTGGCTGACAGCGGACGAACGCCCCGCCGCACCGTCGGAAATGCCGGCCCGCCCGGCCAGCTAGCCCTTGCCTTTCAGAGGTAAAAATCGCAAGCGAAAATACTTGGGTATCAGCGAAATTACAGTTAAACTCAGCGGTAAGCTAAGACTTACAACTGGAGGTTTGATCTCATGAGCACCCGGCTTTTCCTCGCCGAAGACGATCTCATCCTTGCCGACGCGCTGAAAACCAGCCTGTCGCAAGCCGACTTCCAGGTCGACTGCGTAAACGACGGCGCACTCGCCCTGCAGATCCTGCTGCACAACGACTATGACGTCGTGGTGCTGGACATCGGGCTTCCCAATATGGACGGTCTGACCGTGCTCAAGCACGTGCGTCAGCACAAGCCTTCCATGCCCATCCTGATCCTCACCGCGCTCGACGGGCTTGAAGAACGCGTGGCCGGCCTCGACGCCGGCGCCGACGATTATCTCGCCAAACCTTTCGAGTTCGCCGAGCTGGAAGCCCGCCTGCGCGCCCTGCTGCGTCGCAGCCAGATCCTGCCGCAATCGGTGCAGCAGCTGGGCAACCTGCGGTTGGACCGTGCCGGCCAGCGCGCCTGGTGTAACGATATCCCGCTCGATCTGTCGGCCCGCGAGCTGACCGTGCTGGAAATCCTGATGTCCAACATCGACCGCGTGGTGACCAAGGAGCAGATCGTTTCCGAGCTGGGCTCGGAAAACGCCGAGGTCGGCCTGAACGCGATCGAGGTCTACGTCCACCGCCTGCGCAAGAAGCTGGAACCCTGCGGCGTCGTGATCCGTACCATCCGCGGCCTGGGCTATCTCCTCGAGAAGCAGCAACCCGGCGCCCAGGATGTTGCGGGGTAAATTCTCCCTAAGACGGCAACTGCTGGTCTGGTTGCTGATTCCCCAGGTCATCCTCTGGGTGACCGGGGCGATACTCTGCTATAACGTCGCCACCCACTACGCCACGCGCGTACTGGACGACAGCCTCCAGGAAACCGGGCGGGCACTGGCCCGCCAGGTTCGCGAGGAAGGCGGCCAGCTTGAGCTGGGCCTGCGCCACTCCAGCGCCCTGATGCTGGACCGCAGCGAACAGAAGCTCTACTACAGCGTTTCCGCCATCCCCGGCGGCCTGATCGCCGGCAATCACCCGCTTTCCCCTCCACCACCGCCACCCACACTGGCCGAGGCACGCACCTATTTCGGTGATGTCACCGGGCAACAGGGTGCGCTGCGCGTGGCATCGATGTATTTCCCGCTACCCGACAGCGAGGGCGCCTCGCTCCGCTGGCTGCTGGTCCAGGTGGCCAAGGGCCTGCAGGCGCACAACCGGCTGTCGCACGAAATCCTGGTCGCCACCGCGCTGCCGCTGGGCCTGCTGATCCTGGTGATGAGCATCTGTGTCCATTGGGGCATCGTGCGCGGGCTCAAGCCGCTGACCGGCCTGAAGAGCCTGATGGAGCACCGCGATCCACAGGATCTGGCACCACTGGAACTGGGCAACGCGCCAGAGGAAGTGCACGCGCTGACCCATGCGCTGAACCACCTGCTGTCCACCACCAACGAGAACATCGCCCGCCAGCGCCGCTTCATCGCCGATGCCGCGCACCAGTTGCGCACGCCGCTGGCCGGGCTCAAGTCGCAGACCGAGCTGGCGATGCGCGAGACCACGCCGGAGGGGCTGCGCGACCGGCTCAACATGGTGCATGCCAGCGCCACCCGCTCGATCCACCTGGTCAACCAGTTGCTGACCTTGGCGCGCTCGGAACCGGCCAACCAGACCGGCATGCCGCAGGTGCGCGTGGACCTGGCCAAGCTGGTACGCGAGTTGACGGCCGAGGCAGTGCCGCGCGCGCTGGCCGCCGGCATGGACCTGGGCTGCGACAGCCCGTTGCTCGAAGCCCCGATCCACGGTAATTCGGCGCTGCTGCGCGAGTTGTTCGTCAACCTGGTCGAGAACGCCATCAAATACATCCCGCGCGGCGGCAACATCACCGTACGGCTCAACCGCGAGGGTGCGCTCTACGTGGTGGAAGTCGAGGACGACGGCCCCGGTATTCCCGACGAGCAGAAGCCCCGCATCTTCGAACGTTTCTATCGCGTCAACCAGAACGACGGCAACGGCTGTGGCCTGGGCATGGCCATCGTCAAGGAAATCGCCGAGCGCCACCACGGCAGCGTCGCCTTGAACGACGCCAAGCCGCATGGCCTGATCGTCCGCGTCACGCTGCCGGCCAGCGAGGACGATCCGGCCCTCAAGGCCGAGGACGCCTGAGCCGGTTCGCACCGCCTCAGTTGCGGCGCATCCACACCACGCGCGGCATGTCCTCGCCGTTGCGTTCCAGCAATGCCGCGAAGCGCGAGGTCACCCGCCCGAAGCGCACGTCGATCTCGTTGACGAAATAGCGGCTCTCAACGCCGATGGCGTCGGCGCGTAATTCGCCGCGCTTGTTCTCGGGCAGTGCTTCCTTGAACTCGTCCAGTGTCTCGAAGTACTTGCCGGCGCGCGCCGAAACCACCGAGCGCGCATCGCTCAGCGTCAGGCTGGGCAACACCGCCGCCAGCACTTCGGGCTCGGCGAAATTGACATTCACCTGGGTCTTCTGCGGCAGCACCGTGACATAGGCATCGAGCTTGGCGATGACTTCCGGGGTGAAGCCGCGCACCGCGCCCAGGCTGGTCAGGTCGGCCAACGGACGATTGGCCGCCCGGTACGGCGGCCGCAGGTTCAGGTAGTCGGTATCCTCGGCGCCGCCCGGATAACGGGTCTGCGAATCGCTGTCCTCCCAGTCGACCAGGGCGTTGACCAGTTCGCGCGGCACATTCAGGGTCTCGAACAGCCGCTCGCAGGCAGCAATCTCATCGGCCTGGGCCTGGCCGTTCTGCACCAGATTGTTCAGGTTGAAGCGCCCCTGTTGCTCCAGCAGGCGTCCGCCCGCCTGACCGCGCTCCACCGGGATGGACGGAATCGGCACGTTCCACGGCTCGAGCAGGTGGTCGACATGGTTGCGCCGTGCATCGTCGCGCAGGGTCAGGCGCGCCAGGTCCACCGCCGCCAGCGCCACACCGCGCGACTCGGCCATGTCGTACTGGTTCTCCACCTGGCGGAACCACAATTGCTGGCGCCACGCGATCCACACCGCCAACGCCGCGACCAGAGCGGCGGTGGCGACGGCGGTCAGGATGGCGATGCCGCGCTGGCGGCTGGGCAAATGGCTCATGGCAGCAGATAGACCCGCGTCACCGGCGCCTGGCCGCGCCGTTCCAGTGTGATTTGCACCGCGTCCGGGCGGACGACGCTGTTGCCGGTCACCGGCCATTGCGGCAGCCACTTGCCGGAGTCGTCGAGAAAGCGCGCCTCGAAGCGCGTCACGTCGCCAAGCAGCGTATGGACCACCGGCTCGCTCAGCGGCGCGAGGTCCAGGCTGTCCCACATCAGCAGTTGCAGTTCGTTGTCCCGCAGGCGGTAGGCCACATGGTAATCCTCGCGCGCGCGGTCCATGCGCACCAGTTCCAGCGTCGGATCGATCTTGCGCGGCGGCTGGAGATAGCCGCGCAGCGAAGGCTGCGCCACGCCGCTCTGGTTACGCCACGGACGCTCGACATGATGCATCAGATCCTCGTCGATCCGGTCGAGCACCAGCGCCGTCTCGCGCCAGTAGGCGGCCTCTTCGTCCAGCCGGCCCTTCACCCGCGCCACCTGCTCCAGGCCACGATAGGCGATCAGCGCCACCACGGCGAACACCGCCAGCGCGATCAGGATTTCCAGCAGCGTGAAGCCGCGCGCGCGGCCGTTCATGTGCCCACCCGTGCCAGGTAGCCGACCAGCGTGGCCGCCGCGTAATCCTGCTTGTCGTCGAGATAAACCTTGATCTCGATACGGCGGAAGCTGCGGTTCGGCGAGGCGCCGACTTCCGCCTTCCAGGTGAACGACTGGCCACCCTGCTCCACCTTGCCCTCGCTGGTACCCACTTCGGGGAACAGCCGTCGCGCGCGCATCTCGTTCAGGTGGTTCTGCGCCACCCAGCCGGCCAACATGCGGGTGCGCAGGGTGATGGCGGCATCGCTGCTGGCCGAGGTGGCGCGCAGCGCGGCGGTCAGCGCGATGGCGAGGATCGCCAGCGCCACCAGCACTTCGACCAGCGTGAAGCCCAGACGCCGCGTCACGATGCACTCTCGTCGGGCTGCGCGGTGACACGGCCCATGATGTCGCCCTCCAGCCGCCAGCGCTGGGCGCCCTTGAGCAGCACCACGGTAAATGGCTGGTTGACCCCGGACGGCTCGAACACGATGCGCTCGCCGACCCGGCTTTCCTTCAGGTTGACGCTCATCGCCACCACCCGCAGCCCTTCGGGCAGCTCTCGCGGCTTGAGCACTTCGTGGCTGGGCAGCGCCTGCCAGGTGTTGCGGTCATCCAGGGTCCAGAACTGGTAGCCGTCGCCGTCCGACGACCAGGCGATGGCGCGGCCGCCGGTGATCGCTTCGTCGCGCGCGCTTTCGAACAGTAGCGCCAGGCGCTTGCCCTCACGCTCTACGGTCTGGCCGTCGGACAGATCGAAGCGCAGCAGCGCCATGCCCAGGATGATGCCGATCACCCCAAGCGCGACCAGGATCTCGATCAGGGTGAAACCCGCCTGCCGCCGCGCGCCTGCGCTGCGCGCCGGGCGGGCGCCCACGGCGCAGAAGGCAGGACGATGGTGCACGGCGCGCGGCGGTCAGGCGATCAAAGCTGCCACGAGCCGATGTCGGCGTCGAAACCCTCGCCGCCCTGCTGACCATCGGCGCCATAGCTCATCACGTCGATCTCACCCTTCAAGCCGGGATTGAGGTAGAGATAATCGCCGCCCCACGGGTCCTTCGGCAGCTTTTCCAGGTAGCCGCCGTTCTTCCAGTTGTTGGGCACCGGCGCGGCGCTGGGCTTTTCGATCAGTGCGCGCAGGCCCTGCTCGGTGGACGGATAGCGGCCGTTGTCGAGCTTGTAGAGCTTGAGCGCCTGGATGAGGGTGCGGATATCCTGCTGCGCCGCCACCACCCGCGCCTCGTTGGGGCGGTCCATGATCTTGGGCACCACCAGCGCGCCGAGGATGGCCAGGATGGTAATGACGACCAGGATTTCGATCAGCGTGAAGCCGCGAGCCAGCGCGGGACGACGGGATGCTTGGGACATCGGTTTATCTCACCAGTTGGTTCATTTCGAAGACGGGCAGCAGGATGGCCAGCACGATCAGCAGCACCACCACGCCCATCGCCAGCACCATGAACGGGCCCAGCAGGCCGGTAAAGGTGGCGACGCGGTTTTCCAGTTCCTGCGCCTGCTGCGCGGCGGCCTTTTCCAGCATGTATTCCAGGCGGCCGGTGGCCTCGCCGCTGGCGATCAGATGGATCAGCACCGGCGGAAACAATTTACTCTGCGCCAGCGCCCGCGAGAGTGTGACGCCTTCACGTACCTGCGAGGCGGCGGTGCTGACAGCATCGCGCAACGGCAGGCTGCCCATCACGCCGCCGGCGGCCTGCAGCGCCTTGAGCAACGGTACGCCACTGCCGACCAGGATCGCCAGCGTGGAGGCCAGGCGGGCGGTGTTGCCGGCCCGCTCGAAGCGCCCGAACAACGGCAGCCGCAAACGCCATGCATGAAAGGCCCACTTCACCGATTCGATCTTCAGCGCGCGCCACGCGCCAATGCCACCGGCGATGCCCAGGATCAGCAACACCAGGCCCCACTCGCGCAGCACGGCGCTGGCCCACAGCAGCGCCTTGGTCAGGAACGGCAGTTCCTGCTTGGCGCTCTGGAACACGGTGACCATCTGCGGCACCACCCAGGTCAGCAGACCGATCACCACCAGCAACGACACCACCATCACCACCATCGGGTAGATGAAGGCAAGACCGACCTTGGCGGCCAGCGCGGCGCGCGCTTCCAGGTAGTCGGCCAAGCGCTGCATCACCCCGGCGGCGCGGCCCGATTCCTCGCCCGCTGCGACGATGGTGCGGTACAGCTCGGGAAAAGCCTGCTGGTGCCGCGTCAGCGCCTGCGACAACGAGGCGCCACCGAGGATCTCGCTGCGCAGGCTGGCGGCCAGGCGCTTTTCGCGCTCGCCGTCGCTTTGCTCCACCAACACGGCCAGCGCCTGTTCCAGCGGCAGGCCCGCGTCGAGCAGGGTGGCGAGCTGGCGCGTCATCAGCGACAGCCGCTGCGTGCCCAGCCGCCGCTCGCCGCGACGCCTGGCGCCGCCGCCGACCGATTCGATCTCGCTGACCCACAGCCCCTGCTCGCGCAACTGCTGGCGCGCGGCGCGCGGGGTGTCGGCCTCGATCAGGCCCTGCGCGGCGGCGCCGTCGGCCCGCACCGCGCGATAGCGGAACGCGGTCATGCGCGCGGGCTCCGGCGGTGGAACGACGGCCGCTGGCGATGCATCAGGCGAAGATCACGGTCTTGTTGGCGTACACCAGCACCCGGTGTTCCAGATGCCATTTCACGGCGCGGGCCAGCACCATCTTTTCCAGATCGCGGCCCTTGCGGATCAGCTCTTCGACATCGTCGCGGTGCGAAATGCGGATCACGTCCTGTTCGATGATGGGGCCGTCGTCCAGCACTTCGGTGACGTAATGGCTGGTGGCGCCGATCAGCTTGACCCCGCGCGCGAAGGCGCGGTGGTAAGGCTTGGCGCCATCGAACGCCGGCAGGAAGCTGTGGTGGATGTTGATGACGCGCTGCGGGTAGGCGGCGGTGAATTCGTGCGACAGCACCTGCATGTAGCGCGCCAGCACGATCAGGTCGACGCCGTGTTCCTGCAACAGCCGGCGTTGCGCGGCCTCGGCTTCGGCCTTGCCATCGCGCGGCACCGGGATCACGTGGAACGGGATGCCGTAGAAATCGGCCAGCGGACGGCAATCGTCATGGTTGGAGATGATCAGCGGAATCTCGCAATGCAGCTCGCCGCTCTGGTGGCGATGCAGCAGGTCGACCAGGCAATGGTCGTACTTCGAGACGAAGATCGCCATCCTGGGACGGCGGGCCGACAGCGCCACCTTCCATTGCATCTGGAAACGGTCGGCGATCGGCTGGAACGCCGCGGAGAACGCGCCCATGTCCAGCGTGAAGTCGGTGAGGTCCCATTCCACGCGCATCAGGAACAGGTTCTCGCTGAGATCCTGATGCTGATCGGAATGGACGATGTTGGCGTTGTAGGTGAAGAGGAAGTTGGCGATTGCCGCGGACAACCCTTTGCGGTCCGGGCAACTGATCAGGAGCGTGGCGGTGTTCATGCAATGATCCGGTAAGCGTTTCTGTACGGATTCTATCAGCAAGCCCGGACCCGGGCATCCGCGGACGGCAACGGCGCGCGCAGCCTGTACAATCGCGCCCTGCCCCACCCATCGTGCGTCGCGCCATGTTCCATATCGTCCTGTTCCAGCCCGAGATTCCCCCCAATACCGGCAACGTGATCCGCCTGGCCGCCAACACCGGCTGCGCGCTGCACCTGGTCAAGCCGCTGGGCTTCGAACTGGACGACGCCCGGCTGCGCCGCGCCGGGCTGGATTACCACGAATACGCCACGCTACAGGTGCACGAGGATTGGGACGCCGCGCGCGCCGTGCTGGGCGAGCGCCGCTGCTTCGCCATGACCACCCGCAGCAGTGCGCGGGTGGACAGCGTGGCGTTCGCCGACGAGGACGTATTCGTGTTCGGCCCCGAAACGCGCGGCCTGCCGCAGGACATGCTGGACCGCTTCGCGCCCGAAGCACGCATCCGCCTGCCGATGCGACCCGGCCAGCGCAGCCTCAATCTTTCGAACGCGGTCGCGGTGACGGTGTTCGAGGCGTGGCGCCAGCTCGGTTATCCCGGCAGCGTGTGAACGACTCGCCGGAAACGAAAAAGGCGGCCCAGGGGCCGCCTTTTCATTGCATGGTACGCAGGCTCATTCTTCCAGCAGGCTGCGCAGCATCCACGCGGTCTTTTCGTGCACTTGCAGGCGCTGGGTCAACAGGTCGGCGGTGGCTTCGTCATTGACTTCGTCGGCGATGGGGAACAGGCCGCGCGCGGTGCGGACCACGGTTTCCTGGCCGGTGACCAGGATCTTGATCATCTCCTGGGCATTGGGCACGCCTTCCACTTCCTTGAAGCTGGACAGCTTGACGAACTGGCCATAGGTGCCCGGTGCCGGGAAGCCCAACGCGCGGATGCGTTCCGCGATCGAATCCACCGCCAGCGCCAGCTCGTTGTATTGCTGCTCGAACATCAGGTGCAGCGTATTGAACATCGGGCCGGTGACGTTCCAGTGAAAATTATGGGTTTGCAGGTAAAGCGTGTAGGTGTCCGCCAGCAGTCGGGACAGGCCCTGGGCGATATCGCCTCGTTGCTTTTCAGAAATGCCGGTATGAATTTCCATCGAAAAACCCTCCGTAAGCGTGGGAACCAAGTAAATGGTGGTCCAGTTTAGGACGAATCGGAAATAGATTGTTCCAACAGGCTCAATAGTCACGCACCTTGCAGCCTGCCCGCGTGCTGTTCGCGGCCAAGCCGATCCACCCGGGCCCGCACGCCGGTGTCAGGTGTTGCGCATGAAATCGGCGGTACGGGTGAACGCTTCCTCCAGGTGCTCGCGCAACGCGGCTTCCATCGGGATCTCGGCCATTGCCTGGAACATGCACAGCAGCCATTGATCGCGCTCGGCCTCGCCGATGGCGAACGACATGTGGCGCGCGCGCAGTCGGGGGTGCCCGTATTTCTCGATGAACAATTGCGGCCCGCCCAGCCAGCCGGACAGGAATTCGAAGAAGCGCTGGCGGATAGAGGTGGTATCCGGGCCATGCATGGCGTGGATGCCGGCGGCGCGCGCATCGGTGGCCATGATGTCGTAGAAGCGATCGACCAGACGGCGCAGCACGGCTTCTCCGCCCAGCAATTGGTAAGGGGTCTGTTGTTGCAGGTGGTCCATGATGCGAATACGTGACACGCGCCGGGCGCCGGCGTGGAAGCCGCATCGTAGCACGCGACTTTGTCGGAAAATCGGTTAGATTGAGCAATAACCGAAATGCATCACAAGGACACGAAATGCTGCTGCGATACAGCGTGGGGACGCGCATCACCCTGGGCTTCACTTTGCTGCTGATCCTGCTGGTGACCACGGGGGCCCAGGGACTGTTCGGCATCTCGCACCTGCATCGCGAAATCAACCGGCTGCTCAAGGGCGACCTGGCCTTCAACACCCAGATCGTGCAGACGCGCAACGCGGTCGGCGACCTGCGGCGTTTCGAGAAGGACACCATCCTCAACTTCCAGTCGGCCGAACACCTCGCCGACTACCGCGGCAAATGGGAGGCCGCGTTCAGCAGCGCCAGCGAATCGTTGAGCGCGGCGCAGCAGGTCGCCCGGCCCGAAGATCTGGCCGACATCGAACAGTTGCGCAAGGCACAGAACGAGTACGGCGCCAGCTTCCGCGCATTGCAGCAGGAAGTCGCCGCGCAGCAGTACACCAGCGCGGGCGAGATCAATGCCGCATTCGAAAAGGCCAAGGGCCCGATCCGCGAGATGAGCGCCGCGCTGGAGGCCCTGTCGGCCAAGGCGCTGTCGCGGGTCAACGCCATCGAGGGCACCGTCAGCGCCACGGTCGGCTGGGTCACCTATCTGGCGCTGATCCTGATCGCCGTTGCCATCGCGGTGGGCACCGGCTTCGCCTTCGCCATCGTGCGCAGCATCCGCCGCCCGCTGACCGAACTGCAACAGACCATCAGCGAGATCAAGCGCACTGGCCGACTGCACCTGGAACTGCCGGTCTACGCCGACGACGAGATCGGCCAGACCTCGCGCACCATGAATCACCTGTTGGTGGAGATGAACCGGGTGATCGGCGAGGCCAACACCAATTCGCAGTCGCTGCTGGGTGCGGCCGATACCCTGGCCGACGCGTCGCGGCAGATCACCGACGCGTCACGCTCACAATCAGAGGCTTCGGGCGCCACCGCCGCGGCCGTCGAGCAACTGACCGTCAGCGTGAACATGATCTCGGACGACGCGCGCAGCATGGCCGACGAAGCGCAGCAGACCGCCGGCAGCGCCAGCGAAGGCGCGCAGATGGCCTCGCGCACGGCCCGCTCGATCCACGACGTGGCCCAGGGCATTTCGGATTCGGCGCGGGTGATCGACCAGCTCAACCAGCGCTCGCACGAGATCGGCAGCATCGCCATGGTGATCAAGGAGATCGCCGACCAGACCAACCTGCTGGCGCTGAACGCGGCCATCGAAGCGGCGCGGGCCGGCGAGATGGGCCGAGGCTTCGCCGTGGTGGCCGACGAGGTGCGCAAGCTGGCCGAGCGCACCACGCAGGCCACGGTGGAGATCACCGCCAAGATCGCGGCGGTGCAGCAGGACACCACCAACGCCGCCAACGGCATGGAACAGGCCAGCCGGATGATGGGCGACGGCGTGCGCCAGGCCGAGCAGATGGCCGACACGCTGGGCGGCATCGAGCAGCGCGCCCGCGACAGCGTGGGCCGGATCAACCACATGGCCCAGGCGGTGAACGAGCAGAGCGTCGCCAGCCAGGAGATCGCGCGCAACGTCGAGCGCATCGCCCAGGCCAGCGAGGAAAACCACGCGTCCGCCTCCAGCGCGGCGGATCTGTCGAGCCAGCTCAAGCGACTGGCCCAGCAACTGGACGCCACCATCAGCCGCTATCGCCACTAGAAAACGCCGCCATCCACCTCGGGACAACGCCCCATGCGCCGTGATGCCGCCGGATGACGCGTCATTCCGGGACAACGGGCAAAACAAAAGCCGGACCAATGGTCCGGCTTTTTTCGACTACCGCGCGAGGCGATCAGTCGGGCTGGTACGGGTACGGCTTCTGCTGGATACGCGATTGCAGGTTGCGCTCGCGTTCCTCCAGGTTGATGGGCGCCTTGTCCCACAGCAGGGAACGGCCTTCGACCTGGCCGCGCGCCACATCGGGGTGCTCGTCCAGATAGCCGCGCATGAACTGGGTGAATTCCGAAACGTAGGTGGTGTTCTTGAACATGGTGTGGTCTAGGGCTGCGTGATTGCCGCCGATTATACCGGCAGCGACTGGAAAGCGGGGAGCGCCAGCGCATGCAGCGCCGGATTGGCGGCGGCCAGCACCCGGCCGGCACTGGTCTGGGTCAGCGCCTGCCCCTGCCAGTCGGTCATGCGGCCGCCCGCCGCGTTGACCACAGGCGCCAGCGCGGCGAAGTCGTGCAGCTTCAGCCCTTCCTCGATCACCAGTTCCAGCCAGCCACTCGCCACCTGCGCGTAGAGGAAACCGTCGCCGCCGTAGATCGGGTAGCGGCAGCGCGCCGCCAGCGCGTCGAAGGCCGTGCGGCCGCTGCTCAGGTATTCCGGGCCGGTGGTGCCGAGGCGCGCCTGGGCCAGGTCGGCGATGGCATTGGCGTGCACCGGAGCACCGTTCAGCGTGGTGGGCAGTTCGTCGCCGCCCAGCCAGAAATCGCCGGTGATCGGCTGGTGGATGGCGCCCAGCACCGGCACGCCGCGGTGCAGCAGGCCGATCAAGGTGACGAACAGCGGCCGGCCGACGGTGAACGACTTGGTGCCGTCGACCGGGTCGAGCACCCACACCCATTCGGCGTGTTCGTTCTCGCTGCCGTATTCCTCGCCGATGATGCCGTCCTGCGGCCGCACCGCCTGGATCAGCGCGCGCATCGCCTGTTCGGCCTCGCGGTCGGCCCGGGTGACCGGGCTGGCGTCGGCCTTGTCGTCGATCGCCAGTTCGCTGCGGTAATAGCGGCGGATGACTTCGCCGCTGGCCTGGGCCAATCGGCGCATCAATTCGATCTGGTCGGATTGCGGTACGGACATCTGGATATCCCTGCTGGCAAAAGACAAATGGAGAAAGTCACGGCACCACGGTCGCACCGTCGCGCCAAGCCAATATGCTCGCGGGCTGGCGCGGCCGCGAGCGTATCATGCGCAGGCCGCTACGTCGCCTTGTCATCATTTTAAATGAAAATAGTTATCAGAATTAAAAACGATAACAATTCGGCGAAAGTCAATTGAATGGTCTTTGACCAAATCAGGGCATAAACTATTGGTTATTGGCTGAAGCCAACCTCCTTTCAATAGGGGGCAAAGCAAGGAGAAACCACGATGCAAGGCGACAAGAATGTGCTCCAGACGCTCAACAGCGTGCTGGGCAACGAACTGACCGCGATCAACCAGCTGTTCCTCCACGCGCGGATGAACAAGAACTGGGGCTACAAGCGCCTGAACGAGCGCGTGTACCACGAGTCGATCGACGCGATGAAACGCGCGGACAAGCTGATCAACCGCATCCTGTTCCTGGAGGGGCTGCCCAACCTGCAACAGCTGGGCAAGCTGCTGATCGGCGAGGACGTGCCGGAGATGATCGACTGCGACCTCAAGCTGGTGGAAGGCCACGTGCAGACGCTGCGCAGCGCCGTCGTCACCTGTGAAAAGGCGCACGACTTCGTCAGCCGCGACCTGCTCGAAGAGCTGCTGGAAGACGAAGAGGAATACATCGACTGGCTGGAAACCCAGCGCGAGCAACTGGTGGCGCTGGGCCTGGCCAATTATCTGCAATCGCAGATCGAAGATTGAGGAGCATCGCATGCAAGGCAACCCGCAAGTCATCGCCAAGCTGAACGAACTGCTGGCGGCGGAACTCACCTCGATCGACCAGTATTTCGTGCACAGCCAGATGTACCACAACTGGGGCTACCAACGGCTGTATGCGCGGATCGACCACGAGCGCGGCGACGAGATCGGCCACGCCACCCGCCTGATCGCGCGCATCCTGTTCCTGGGCGGCACGCCCAACGTGGCGGCGCGCACCGCGCTGCGCATCGGCGCCGATGTGCCGGCGATGCTGAAGAACGACCTGGACACCGAGTACGAGGTGGCGCAGGCGCTCAAGGAAGCCATCGCCCTGGCCGAAAGCGTGCAGGATTACGTGACGCGCCGCATGCTGCTGGATCTGCTGGACGACACCGAGCAGGATCACGCGCATTGGCTGGAGCAGCAGTTGGGCCTGTTGAACGCCGTGGGCCTGGAGAACTACCTGCAATCGCAGGTCGAAGGCGCCGACTGAGCGGCGCAGGCAGTAATAGGAGCGGCTGACAAAACCCAGCGCAGCGGTTCTGGCAAGAAGCGCAAAACGCAGACAGTACAAGGCGTACGGCAAGTGAGCGCGACGCAGCCAGAAGGGGTTTTGTCA
Source organism: Chitiniphilus shinanonensis DSM 23277 (assembly GCF_000374805.1). GTDB lineage: Bacteria > Pseudomonadota > Gammaproteobacteria > Burkholderiales > Chitinibacteraceae > Chitiniphilus > Chitiniphilus shinanonensis. Next base: position 25,545 of record NZ_KB895343.1, on the reverse strand, counting down.
GTCGCTCCAAGGGGCGCCGCTGCGCCCCTTTTTTCTTATCCGGTGGGATCAGGCCGCGACCAGCCCATCCATTTCGTCCCAGCCGCGACGCGCTTCTTCCTCGATGGCGTCGAGCATCACCTCGCGGGCGCAGCCGACGCACTTGCCGCAACAGGTGCCCACGCCGGTAGCCTGCTGCAACTCGATGAAATTGCGCGCGCCGTTGGCGACGGCCTTGCGCACCGCCTTGTCGGAAACACTGTTGCACACGCAAACGTACATCGAATTGCTCCATCACTGATAAGCGTTCTCATTATGATGAAACACGCCGCGCTTGCCAATGTCCCAGCGCGCCGCTCATCGACCGCCAGGGCGCATCCGGGGCGGCAATATTTCATGAGAAATATCCAGATACCGGGCGGCAAAGCGCCCTAACCTGCCAGGCACGCGGCCCCGGTCCCCATCGGCCGCCTCTTCCACCGCATTCGGAGTACCGCATGATCCACATCGAAAGACACATCGACGACGCCCGCCAGCGCGAACTGGGCGTAGCGCAATGGCCCGTCTGGAGCAAGGAAGTCTCGCGCTTTCCCTGGCACTATGACGAAACCGAAACCTGCTGGTTGATCGCCGGACGAGTGCGCGTGACCGCGGCCGACGGCAAATCGGTGACGCTGGAGGCCGGCGATCTGGCGCGCTTTCCCGCCGGGCTCGATTGCACCTGGGAAGTGCTCGAGCCCCTGAGCAAGCACTACCGCTTCGGCTGATCCCAGACGAAAAACGGGTGGACCGAAGTCCACCCGTTGCGGGAACCGGCCCGCCGTGAAGGCCAGGCCGATCCGTCCGATACTTCGCCAGCCGTTTACAGCTTGGGCAGCACCGGGATCACGTCGCTGCAATTGCCCGTCAGCGGCAGGTTCTGGCAGACGAACTGGCCAGCGCTGTTCTCGGTGGCGGCGCCCGCCGGAGCCGGCTGGTGCACGCGCTGCTTCCAGATCTGCCAGATCATGAAGCCGTCGAAGCTGCGGCCCTTGTTCTTGATGTACTTCACCAGGGTCTGCACGTTGTAGTACGGCGTGGCGATGTTGTTCAAGCCGGTGAGCATGTCGGCGTCGTACTGCACGCCGCCGTCGTTCAGCTTGAGCACCGCGCCGCCCGAACCTTCCGGAGCGATCTCCATGCCCATGTTGATCGGCTTGCTGTAGATCGCCTTGTAGGCTTCGTAGCCTTCGCGCGGATCGTAGTACTCGCCGCCGTCGTACGACATCAGGTTGATGAAGTCGATCTTGTTGCCGTGGTTCTTCACCACGCTGTACATGGTGCCGCCGAACGGCGAGCCCCATTGCACCTTGCCTTCCTCGAACGGCGTGCCCTTGACGTAGTACGCGCCCGTGGACCAGCCGGCGATCGAGATCTTCAACCCGGCGTTGCGGGTCTGGATTTCGTTGTACAGGCTGCTGATGATGTTGGCGATTTCGCTGTCCTTGGAGCAGCTGAAGGTTGCCGCGTCGCCCTTGTTGCAACTGCTGCCCGACGATTCCCAGTCGATGTCCACACCGGCCGCGCCCAGGTCCAGCGCCAGATCGACGATGTGCGGCGCATTGAACTGGCTCCACTGGCTGCCCTGGCTGTAAGACCAGCCGCCCACCGAGATGAAGACCTTGGTGCCGCGCGCCTTCAGGGCCGCGATGTTGTTGCGCAGATCCTGCGATTGCTGCGCGGTGAACTTCTTCTGGCCGTTCGGGGTGGCGGCGCCTTCCACGAACTCGAAGCCGGCGATTTCCTGGTCGAAGGCGTACGAGCCACGGGTGTACTTGGTGTCCGGGCGGACGAAGGCCAGGTTCACGTGGGTGAAGTAGCTCGGGATGTTACTGGTGGTCAGGTCGTACAGGCTGGTGTTCCAGGTGCTGGAATAACCCACGTACATCCGGCTGCCCGGGGTAACCGGCGTCGGCGTCGGCGTGACCGGGGTTGGCGTCACGGTCGGAGTCGGCGTGACCGGCGTCGGTGTCGGCGTGACGGGGGTCGGGGTCGGCGTGTTGCCGCACGCGCCGACGTTCTTCCACGGGCCCCATTCGCCGGATTGCGCCGGGTTATCGCCCTGGGTCCACCAGCGTGCTTCGTAGTTGACGCCGTTGTAGGTCACCTTCTGTCCGCCGGTGTAGGCGGTGCCGCTGTTCCAGGCGGCAAAGCAGGTGGTGCCGGGCGGCGTCGGGGTCGGAACCACCGGGGTCGGCGTCGGCACCACGGGTGTCGGGGTGGGTACGACCGGCGTCGGCGTGGGCGTGGTCGGCGTGGGCGTCGGGGTGGTGCCGCAATTGCCGCCAGCCTGCCACAGCGTCGGCGTCGCGGCCGGGTTCCAGTTGGTGCCGACGTAGGCGGTATGGGTGACCAGCGCGGTATAGCTGCTGCCCGCATAGCTCACCACCGTGCCGGCGGTATAGGTGGTGCCCTCGGCCCACGCGGCGCAGGCGGCCTGCACGCTCATCGGGATGGCGTAGGCGCCCACCGAGAGCAGCATGGCGGAAATCAGCCGGGCGCAGCTGCGCGCGCCGGCCTGTTTCTTGTCCAGCATCTTCATTCGAACTCTCCTCGTCCTTGTCTTCGGATCGTTATCGGCCATGCCCGTGCATGGCCGTGTCCGAGACTGGCCCCGAGGGGGTCGAAATACAAGCGTCAGGAGAAAGTTGGCGGCGTTTGCCCGACAGGCGAACACTTTTGGTTATCGGGCGGCAAGCAAAGCCAAATCAGTCACTTGCATTCATTACCGAACAAGAAAGAAAAGGCTTTCATGGGCCCGGATTCAGAAACGGCGATGACCTACATACAAGCCGTCGTCCTGCCGGGAAACACCGGGCGCGTTCAGCGAGGCCTTCATCGTCCAATGGCTGTTGCCGGCGGCCAGGTCCAGGCGTTGAGTCCACTCCTGCTCGCATTCGCTGCAATGGAAGTGGCGGAATTCCAGGCCCGCCTCGTGGTGCTTGGGGCGCGCCACGCTCAGGCCGAGGTGCGGTTCGTTGGCATGCGGGTTGCGCAACAGCTTGGCGCACTGGATGCACAGATGGGCGCGGGCCAGATGGTGGGCGGCGGCCAGTGCACGCATCGCGGAAAAGTTACGGCTGCCATATTGCATGGTGATTCCCCTATTTAGCTGACGCCCCTGTCGTCGCCGGCCATCCGGCTTGGGCATGACGGCAGAATATCCAGCGGATGCAAGGTCAGTTATCAGGCAGCATCGCGACCTGTCGTGAGAATCGTCTGACACGGGACAGCCGGCGGGAGCAAGCACAGCAAACACCGCTGCGCGGCCCCGGGTAGCCGCGCCGGCTTCCGGGCACGGCGCTTGCTCTACGGTGGAACTGTCCCACCACGGAGCCCTTGCCATGGATACCACCCCGCACACCCTCACCACCCTGTTCCAGCAACTGGGCCTGCCCAGTAACGGCGCGGAGATCGACGCCTTCCTCGCCGCGCACGCACTGGCGGACGGCCAGCGCCTGCCCGAGGCGCCGTTCTGGACGCCGGCGCAGGCCGCCTTCCTGCGCGAAGCCCTCTCGGCCGACGCCGACTGGGCGGAGAAAGTGGACGAGCTGGCCACCCGCCTGACCCACTGAGCCCCGCGACCCCCGCCCCCGCGCGCGTCGACGCCGCCGTGGCGCCCTCAGCCGGCCTTGCGCCGGCTGATCCACATATCAATGGTGGCGCGCATCACCACGGCGCCCGCCCGGTCGACGATCGCCACCTCCACCGGCCAGGCGCCGCCGTCGCCCCAGTCGCGCGGCACCGTGCCGGTGGCGATGGCGCGCAGGTCGGTTTCCGCCTTCTTCAGGTACTCCACCCGCATCCCCTTGGGAATCCAGCGATGGGTGGCCGGCAGCGACACGTCGGTCATGGTGCCCGCCGCCAGCTCGGCGATATTGCACATGGCGATGGCGTGCACCGTGCCCAGGTGGTTGAGCACCGCGCGCCGCTTGCGCAGCGTGACCTCGGCCCGCCCCGGCTCAAGCACCGCAAAACATGGCTTTACCGAGGCGAAGTACGGCGCCTTGAAGCACACCAGCCGCGAAAACAGCCAGCGCCCGGCCGGCAGGGGCGCCAGCCGACGCCACGCCCGGGCGATCGCATTGCCGCTCATGTCGATGTTCCTCCTGTGGATGCGCCAGCATGGCATGCCGCCGCCGCGGTTCCCCATTGCGGCAAACCCTGTCCTGGCTGTTTGAAGCGGCATGTATTGCTTTCTTCGGCATCGCCTTTATCTGACAATAGGCCCATCACTGTTCAGCTTCGCCTGGAGATCATCGAATGAAACGTCTGCTGCTGGTATTGACCACCGTGTTGCTGCTGTCCGGTTGTGGCTACAACGCGCTGCAAGCGCAGGACGAGGCCGTCAACGCCGCCTGGTCCGAAGTCCTGAACCAGTACCAGCGCCGCGCCGACCTGGTGCCCAACCTGGTCAACGTGGTCAAGGGTTATGCCGAGCACGAGAAGGAAGTGCTGACCGAGGTGACCAATGCCCGCGCCAAGGTGGGTTCGCTCCAGATCACGCCCGAGCTGGTCAACGACGAAGCCGCGTTCGCCAAGTTCCAGGCCGCGCAGGCCGAGATGACCTCGGCGCTGTCGCGCCTGCTGGCGGTGGCGGAGAACTACCCCAACCTCAAGGCCAACGAGAACTTCCGCGACCTGTCGGTGCAGTTGGAAGGCACCGAGAACCGCATCACCGTGGCGCGCAACCGTTACATCGCGGCGGTGCAGACCTACAACACCACGGTGCGCTCGTTCCCCACCAACCTCACCGCCAAGATGTTCGACCTGAATACCAAGCCCAACTTCAGCGTCGAGAACGAGAAGGCCATCTCCAACGCGCCCAAGGTCGATTTCGGTAAGCAGCAATGACGCGCCGCCTGCTCGCGCTGGCGCTGTGCTGGCTGCTGCTCGGGCCGCTGGCCTGGGCCGAGGTCGCCGTGCCGGCGCTGACCCAGCGCATCACCGACCTCACCGGCACGCTGGACAGCACGACGCAAACCCGGCTGACCGAACAGCTGGCGCAACTGGAACGCGAGACCGGCGCCCAGGTGGCCGTACTGCTGGTGCCGACCACCCAGCCCGAAGCCATCGAGCAATACAGCATCCGCGTGGTCGACGCCTGGAAGCTCGGTCGCAAGGGCGTGGACGACGGCGTGCTGCTGCTGGTGGCCAAGGACGACCGCAAGGTGCGCATCGAAGTGGGCTACGGCCTGGAAGGCGCACTGCCCGATGCCACCTCGGGCCGCATCATCCGCGAGGACATCCTGCCCGCCTTCCGCAGTGGCGACTTCGCCGGCGGCGTCGAGGCCGGCGTGACACGCATCGCGTCGGTGATCCACGGTGAGCCGCTGCCGCCAGTGAAGGAGTCGTTCATCGACAATCCGGACGACGCGTTCAACACCATCCTGCTGGTGCTGGGCGGCATCCTGTTCGGCGGGGTGATCCTCAGCAAGGCGGCCGGCAACTGGATCGGCAGCGGCGGCGTCGCCGGTGTCAGCGCGCTGGCTGCCTTCAGCACCGGCTTCGGCCTGCCGATCGCGCTCGGCCTGGCAGCGGTGATGGTGATCGCGCTGATGATCGTCCGCTCGGCACTGTTCTGGGAAATCGTGATGATGCTGCTCAGCCGTTCCGGCTCCGGCGGTCACCGCATCGGGGGCGGCGGGGGCGGTGGGGGTGGAGGCGGCGGGTTTTCCGGCGGTGGCGGCGGATTTGGGGGCGGTGGCGCCTCGGGAGGCTGGTGATGCAATGGCGTAGATTGTGGCTGCACCTCAAGCCCAGCCGCGCGCTGGCACGGTTCGACGAACCGGCGATGGCGCGCCTGGAAAGCGTCATCGCCGACGCCGAGGCCGGGCATCGCGGCGAATTGCGCGTGGTGGTGGAAAGCCGCCTGCCGCTGCGCGACGCCTGGCGCGGTCTGCCGGTGCGCGAACGCGCGGTGCAATGGTTCTCCGACCTGCGCATGTGGGATACCGAATACAACACCGGCGTGCTGGTCTATCTGCTGCTGGCCGAGCGGCGCATCGAACTGGTGGCCGACCGCGGCATCGCCCAGGCGGTACCCGACGGCGAATGGCAGGCCATCTGCGCCGGCCTGATCGACGATCTGGCCGGCGGTCGCCCGGTCGACGGTCTCGCCACCGCGCTCCAGGCGCTGGGCCGGCAACTGGCCGAGCACTTTCCGCTGGGCGCGGGCCAGGTCGATCACAACGAATTGCCCAACCGCCCGGTGCTGCGTTGAAACACCTTTGCTGCCTTGCCCTGCTGTGGCTGTGCGCCCTGCTGCCCGCCGCCCATGCCGAAGTGGCGGTGCCGCCGCCCGGCCAGCGCGTGCTCGACCTGACCCACACCCTGACTCCAGCGCAGCGTGACGCGCTGGTCGAGCGCCTGCGGCGGCTGGAACACAACACCGGCAGCCAGCTCGCAGTGCTGCTGGTGCCGACCACTCAGCCGGAAACCATCGAGCAATACGGCATCCGCGTGGCCGAAGCCTGGAAGCTCGGTCGCAAGGGCGTGGACGACGGCGTGCTGCTGCTGGTGGCCAAGGACGATCGCAAGGTGCGCATTGAGGTCGGCTACGGCCTGGAAGGCGCGCTGACCGACGCCGCCACCGGGCGCATCGTGCGCGACCAGATCGTGCCGGCGTTCCGCAGCAACGATTACGCGGGGGGTATCGCGGCCGGCGTGGCGCAGCTGGCGCATTTGATCGACGGTGAGCCACTGCCAGCACCCGCCGAGCCGGAGGTACCTCCCGTCGGCCTCCTGATTCTGAGCGGCCTCGGCATCATGGTGGTGCTCTTCATTGTCGTTTTCGTCTGGCTGTCCCGTCGGCCGGGCGGCCTGGGACGCGAACCCGTGGGCGAGGCGCAGGCGGCGCGCGACGACGATACATCGTCGCGCCGCGACGAGCGCGATGAGGACAAGGACGATTTCTCGGGAAGCGGGGGTCGTTTCGGCGGCGGGGGGGCTTCCGGCAGCTGGTGACGCCGGCCGCCGCGCACTCACATCAGCTGTCGAGCCTGCGGCGTTCGTCGCCGCTGCGGCGCTCGTTGCCATTCAGCAGCATGTTGGTCCAGCGCCATAACGCTTCTTCATCGTCTTCCGCTATGGCGCGGCGGTCGGCGATGCGGCGGTTGGACGGCTCGACCGGCGTCGCCGGGACGGCCTGCTGCAATTCGAGGTGTTCCATCGGTGTGTGCTCCAGGGGTGGACCAGATGTCGATGTAGAAGCCACATCCGGCTTGCCGCATGACTTACGCCGCTTTTCTCGACCAATGGCACCCTGTCACGTCGCTGAAACAAAACATCCGCCCTGCCGTATCTCCGGACTGTCGCGTTTCCTGAGCCCCTGGCCTCGCCTTTCCCAGGGAAAAAACGCCTGTCGCGCATGCAGGATTTACAGCGGCGGGCACGCCGCCGGCCCGGCAATGCGGCGCCCGCCGTGGCATGGAAACTGCTGAGCCTGACTATCGCGCCCCGGTGCCGCCATATCGGCGCCCATGGGCCCGCCGCCAGGAGAACCGCCATGCATGCCATCCCCCCGAACCGCTTCATTCTTGTCCTTGCCCTGCCATGGCTGCTGGTCGCCTGCCAGCGCCAGCCCGAAGCCGCGGAGCGCCAGGTCCAGCCGGCAATGCCGGCCTCGGCCCCCATCCAGGCGGGTGCGCCATCGCAGGCCCCGCAACTGGCGGAGATCGCCGCCGCCTTGCGCGCCGCCTGCCCGGCGCTGGGCGGCGACAGCGTCAAGCCCGGCACCCTGGTGCTCCATCCCGCCGCGTCCGACGCTTCCGTGCCGGCCAGCCGGGCGCCGCAGGCCGAGTTGCGCGCGCAATATGGCTGGACCCGCTGGGCCGAATACACCTTTACCTACGGCGACGAGGCCTGTACCGCGTATGCCGGCGGCGGCGCGCGTCCCGGCGTGCTGATCGAGCCGGCCCGCTGCGAGAAGATCTGCGAAGGTCGCTGGCGCGACGCACCCGCACTGCAATTCATCGAAGCAGCCGGCAGCCCGGCGTCGACACCCCGACAATGAAAACCCTTTCATCGGATGACACCTACAGTCTGTCGGCAGGCTGAAACACTGCTTGAAGCCGGTATTCCGCAATTCAGGCCAAGTCCAGCAAGGCATTGCAAGCGGAAGGACAGACTTACCAACAATCATGCATGCCAATGTCCTGGTTGACGCGGAATTGGCAGACATCAATGCTCCATCTGCGCGTGCGTGCTTCCAACGGCGCGCAACGCCACCGCCGCTAAAAAGGCGGGTTCGATACCAAAGATGGAGAGTCAATCGTGGATGCAATCACCCAATACCGTGCGTGGGTGCCGGCGACGCTGCTCGCCGCCCTGCTCGGCGGCGCGCTGCTGCCCGCGGTCGCCGTCGCCGCCCAGCAATGGGCCGAAGGCAATACCTATACCGCCGGCACCGTCGTGACCTACAACGGCCGCGACTATCGTGCACTGGTCACCCATTCCGCCTACGTCGGCACCAACTGGAACCCGGCCGCCACGCCTACGCTGTGGCAGGACATCGGTCCGGCCAGCGGCGGCGGCACGCCGACCCCGACACCCGGCCCGTCGCCCACCCCCACGCCGGCCACGCCGTCGCCCGGCGGCGGCGGCACCTGCGGGTATGCCGCGTGGAACGCCGGCGCCGCTTACACCGGCGGCCAGCGCGTCAGCTACAATGGCACCGCCTACGAGGCCAAGTGGTGGACGCAGGGTGAAAACCCGGCGCAGTCCGGCCAATGGGGCGTGTGGAAGGCTGTCACCTGCAGTGGCACCCCGGGCCCGACGCCCACGCCCACTCCGGGCCCGACTCCGACCCCGTCGCCCGGTGGTTTCGTCGTCTCGGAATCGGATTTCAACCGCATGTTCCCCGGCCGCAACAGCTTCTACAGCTACAGCGGGCTGGTGCAGGCGCTGTCGGCGTATCCGCAGTTCGCCAACACCGGCAGCGACACCACCAAGCGCCAGGAGGCCGCGGCCTTCCTCGCCAACATCAACCACGAGACCGGCGGCCTGGTGTACATCGTCGAGCAGAACCAGGCCAACTGGCCGCTGTACTGCGATCCGGGCAGCGTCTATGCCTGCGCCCCGGGCAAGCAGTACTACGGCCGCGGCCCGATGCAGTTGAGCTGGAACTTCAACTACGGTGCCGCCGGTGCCGCGCTGGGTCTGCCGCTGCTGGCCGACCCGGACCTGGTCGCCCGCGATTCGGCGGTGGCCTGGAAGACCGCGATCTGGTACTGGATGACGCAATCCGGCCCCGGCACCATGACGCCGCACAACGCCATCGTGAACGGTGCGGGCTTCGGCGAGACGATCCGCAGCATCAACGGTTCGCTGGAATGCGGCGGGCGCAATCCGGCCCAGGTGCAAAGCCGGGTGAATGCGTACCTGAGCTTTACCCAGATCCTGGGAGTGACCAGCGGCAACAATCTCAGTTGCTGATTTGCGCCGTGTTCACGAAACAAAGCCGCCTTGGGCGGCTTTGTTTTTTCCAGGTAATGCACTCGATCGGTGCATGAGGATTGCATCGAATGGGCGGGCGCCGGGCAATGGCCCATTCCATCCTGTAGGAATAGGACTGCCATTGCACACAATATGTAGTAATTGTCCAGCGGGATGTGCCACCAATCGGCGATGCATTATTCCCTGCAATGAATAGGGGAATCGCGTTATCCCGACGCAGCTATTGTCGGGCGGATTGACGATGGCGTGGGTGGCCCGCTCATGCCGTGCGACGCATCGGTCGCGGCAAACGGGCGGAGGGGAATCAGTCTTGGGGTTCCAGGGCTTCGAGCAGTTGGTCGACGGTGAAGCCGCGGGCTTCGGCCATCTGCTTCAGTTGCTCGTGCAGCTCGCGCTTGGCGCGGTTACGCTGGATCAGCTTGTTGGTCTGGCGTTCCTCCGCGGCACGGAGCGACAGCCAGGTGGTTTCCTCTTCGGAAACGAATAGTTGGGACGGATGGGTCAAGCCTTCGATCATCGATGAATCCTGTAAATCCTGATATGCCTGGAGGGCACGCGCAGCGGTGTCCACGCCCTTGTAAGGTACGGATGAAAGCTTCATCTTTCAAGTCTCCGGTGCAAATAAACCGAAAAAAGCCGCCCTGTCACGACTTTGTCACTTTCTTATATACGGTCAGCCCCAGCACCAGGCATAACACGAACAATGCCAGCGCAATGAAGAACAGGATCTTGGCGATGGCGGCAGCGCCTGCGGCAATCCCGCCGAAACCGAACAGGCCGGCAATCACCGACACCACAAAAAAGATCAGCGCCCATTTCAACATGGTGGTCTTCCAGACATTTGACACTGGAATCTTATTTTTTCCCGACGAATGCACGCTGTAGGAAAGAAGCGGATTCAACTGTAGGCCACGCCGGTCAATTGCCCCGCCAGATCGGCCGGGTCGGCGAACACCGCATCCGCCTGCCCCGCCAGCGACGACAACCGGGTATAGCCCGACGCCACTGCGCCGAACGCCATCCCGACGTCGCGCGCCGCCTCGCCGTCGCGCAGTTCGTCGCCGATGCAGATGGCCTGGTGCGGCGCCACGCCGCTCTGCCGCAATACCCGGCGCAGGCGCGCGCGCTTGCCGAACAGCGAGGTCTCGCACTGGCAGTAATCCAGCAGGGCCATGTTGCGCGGCCCCAGCGTGCGACAGACGTTGGTATAGGAGTTGGAAGTGACCAGCGCCAGCTGCACGCCGTGCGCGTGCAACTCGCGCAACGCCTGCGCCACGCCGTCGAACAGCACGATGTCGTGCCGCTCGGCCATCAGCCGGCGGAACGCGCGCGCCACCAGCGGCAGCTTCCAGCCGGGCAGGCCCAGATGGCGCATCATCGCCCGTGCATGCAGGCCCCGCAGCGATTCCACCTCGCCTTCGGCGATCGGCCTGAATCGGTAGCGCGCGGCCAGCGCGTTGGTGGCCTCGATGAAAAAATCGAAGGAATCGGCCAGCGTGCCGTCGAAATCGAAGACGATCAGCTTGTAGGGAACGGTCATGGTGGTGCTGTGGGCGGGCGCCGCCGAAGTGACGCTGGTCGGCGACTTATGGAATCGTGAATATCAGTGTTGCAAAGCAGCCGATTGGTTCCCCGTCGGCCGGTGCGCGCGACGGCTTTCGCATCATATAGAACGAACGTACAATTTCCCATTTCCCGACTTGCCCATTCCGCATGAACGCGCCGCGCAAGATCATCCACATCGATTGCGACTGCTTCTATGCCTCGGTCGAGATGCGCGACGACCCTTCCCTGCGCGACGTGCCGCTGGCCATCGGCGGCGCGGCGGACCGGCGCGGCGTGATCGCCACCTGCAACTACCCTGCCCGCACCTTCGGCGTGCGCTCGGCCATGCCCACCTCGCGCGCGTTGCGGCTCTGTCCCACGCTGGTGCTGCTTCCTCCCGACTTCGAGCGTTACCGCGCCGCGTCGCGCGCGGTGCACCGCATCTTTCGCGACTACACCGACCGCATCGAGCCGCTGTCGCTGGACGAGGCGTATCTCGATGTCACCGGCTGCGACGCCTGCCACGGCAGCGCCACGCTGATCGCGCGCGAGATCCGCGCGCGCATCGAAGCCGAGGTGGGCATCACCGCCAGCGCCGGCGTGGCGGGCAACAAGCTGATCGCCAAGATCGCCAGCGACTGGAACAAGCCCAACGGGCAACTGGTGGTGACGCCCGCGGAAGTGGACGCCTTCATCAGCCCGTTGCCGGTGGACAAACTGTGGGGCGTGGGCAAGGTGACGGCGCAGCGGCTGCACCAGCTGGGCCTGCACACCTGCGCCGACCTGCGCGGCTGGTCGCAGCAGGCGCTGGTGACGCGCTTCGGCAAGCTGGGGCGCTCGCTCTACCACCAATGCCGCGGCGACGACAACCGGCCGGTCGAGGGCGGCGGCCGTCGCAAGTCGCTGTCGGTGGAACACACCTATCCGCGCGATCTGCCCGCGCTCGACGACTGCCTGGCGCAACTGCCCCGCCTGCTCGCCGATTTCACCCAGCGGCTGGCCCGTGCCGATCCCGACGAGCCGCCGCACAAGGCCTTCGTCAAGATCAAGTACCACGACTTCACCCAGACCACGATGGAATGCGTCTGCGCCGCGCCCGACGCCGCCGTGTTCGAGCGCCTGTTGCGCGACGCCTGGCCGCGCGGTCAGCGCCCGGTGCGCCTGCTCGGCATCGGCGTGCGCTTTGCCGACGCGGCGCCGGTGACCGATCCGACCCTGCCGTTATGGCTGGGCGACGAGCCGGTGGTTTAGCACGGCGGACAAAACCCTTCTGGCCGCGTCGCGCGAACTTGCCGTACGTCTTGTACTGTCTGCGTTTCGCGCTTCTTGCCAGAACCGCTGCGCTGGGTTTTGTCAGCCGCTCTTTGCGCGGTCGACAATCCCCCGGCCGCAGCGCGCGGGCCAGACAACGAGGCCCGGTACGTCGCCGTGCCGGGCCTCTTTCGCGGAGAAGGCGACTTCAGTCGTCCAGCAAGCCAAGGAAATGGTCGAGGATCATAAAGTGGTCCTCGCACAGCTCGCCCTCCATGCGCCGCAGTTCGGCGAGCGGCACCCACTGCGCCGCGACGGCATCGTCGGCGGCGGCGATGGCGGGCAGTTCGGCCAGCGGCAGCGGGAAGAAGAAGGCGTGGGTCAGCGTGCGGCCGCGGATCGAGCGATCCGGATGGTCGAACAGCACGCCCGGCCGACGCGCGGCCAGCAGGGTTTCGCGCGGCACCGCCAGTCGCGTTTCCTCGATCAACTCGCGGATCGCCGCCTCGGCCACCCGCTCGCGCTGGTCGAGGAAGCCGCCGGGCAAGGCCCAGGTGCCCCGCGCCGGCTGGCCGCCACGCTGGATCAGCAGCACATGTCCGTGGCAGGCCACCACGGCATCCACCGTGACGAACACCGGTGGATACGGTGCACGCGCCCATTGCCGCCGGTGTTCGGCCAGGTATTCGGCCTCGTCCTGCAGGGCGGCGAACGCCGGGCCGGTGCGAAAGGCATCGAGGAAGGCGGCCGTACTGGGCGGCACCTGGGCGCGCCAGTCGTCGCCACCGGCCAGCCACGATTCGCGCAACGGGGTGGCGCTCAGGCCGTTGAAGTTGTCCTGATGCACCAGCGGCCAATCGGGGAAGTCGCGCAGATAGCCGGTGGTGTCGTCCTTGAGGTGGCCGAATAGTCCGACTCTGGCCTGCGGATGGACCACCACCGCCACCGCGCGGCGTACCGCGGCGGCCCAGCGCGCGCCGTCGTAATAGTCGCGCACCGGGACGAAATGCAGGTCGGCCACCCGCTCCGGCGCCACCGCGGCCACCGCCGCCTCGATCATGGCGCGGCGCTCCGCGGCGTCGAACGGATTGCGGACGCTGCGCGGCGCCGGGCTGGAACCGATCACCAGCACCAGTTGTTCGGCCTGCGCCAGGGCGGCCAGCACCATGCGCAGATGGCTGTCGTGGAATGGCTGGAAGCGGCCGATGAAGACCAGGGCATCGTAGCGGGGGGCGGTCATGCGGTTCCTTGAAACGGTCGGCAGCGCCTGGGCGCCGCCGTGGACATCACGCGGGCGACTGGGGGTGGAGCGGCTGAAAAGATCCAGCGTAGCGGTTCCGGCGCGAAGCGCGGAACGTCCCGGCAGGCGATGGGCAGGACTTCCTGCTGTCGCCCACAGGCGTACGGCAAGTGAAGCCCGACGCCCGCGCGCGTCGCCGGAAAGGCTGCGTCAGCCGCGCTTATCGCCAATCCTCCGCCGTGGCCAGCCGCATGCCGCGCGCCGACAGCTCGGCGACGAACAGCTCGCCCAGCGTTTCGAAGCCGGGAACCGGGCTGGAGCAGTCGGTCAGCAGCACGATGCGCTCGGGCGGGATATAGGTGACGAGGTCGCGCACGGTGGCGGCCACGCAATGCGACAACGCCTGGCCCGCCACCAGCAGGGTATCGGCCTCGGCCAGCCGGGCGATCCAGCGCAGGTCGGGCCGGGTGCGCGGATCGTCGGCGTCGGGCACTTCGGCCTGGATCGCCGAATAGTGCTCGGTGGCCTCGTTCATGCCCTTCTGGACGTAGTTGACCAGCCGGAGCCGCTGCCGTGCCCAGTCGCCCAGCACGTCGAACAGCCCGGCCTCGACGTTGTGGCCCCAGCCGCCGATCAGGCAGTGCTCGGGCCAGACCACCAGTTGGTAGCGCCCGCGCGCCGCCAGCGTCCGCACATAGGCTTCGCTCTGCGCCTGCCGCGCCGGGTCGCGGGTGCGCCAGGCGCCGCTCGCCACGTCGTCCACGCCGATCACGGTGAACGGCGCCGGCGCATCGCCCTGCCTGTCCTGCCACCAGCCCGGATGCGCGATGTCGATCGGATTGTGGGTGTCGAGCGTGACGTGGATGCTGTCCAGACGCGGGCCCAGGCGCTCGATCAGCGCCGCCACGCGACCGAGATCGTCGCAGGCGCCCGCCACCGGCAGCGCCGCGCCGTGGATGTCGCAGAAGTCGTTCTGGGGATCGATGATCAGGAGTTGCAGCTTGCCGGACATAAGCGACCTCGCTCGGGTTCAGTCTTCGCTGACGTCGTAGAACACGCCGTCATCGCCCTTGTCGAAGGCGGCGCCGACGGGCGATTCCAGCAGCGGGATGATGGACTGGTCGTAATTGGCGAGCACGTTCACGTCCAGCAGGCTGAAGTGCTTGGGGTTGTCGATGTAGCGGTCGTCCTCGCTGCCGGCGAAGAAGCGCCAGCCGCTGTCCTCGTCGTCCTCGGGCTCCTCGCGCACCATGTAGCCGACGGGATGACCCTCCAGGGTGATCAGGTCGGTAGCCACGCACAGGCCATGGCCGGTGGCGAGGGGGCGGATATCCTGCGGGGCGATGGTGTATTGCTTGGCCATGACGGATACCTCGTTGGGGATGGGAGCCATAGCATACCGCTACCCTCGCCCGGCCGGGCAGCCCCGTTGGCGGGGCGCGGCCCGGCCGCCGCTCGTCCACCCGCGGGCCCGCTCCATCGGCTGCGCGCGGCGCGGCGCGCCGTCATCCATGCATCGCCGGGCCCGGATCAGCGGCGCGGGCCGGCGGCGCCACCGGCCACTGCGGCGGGCGCGTCGATGTTGGGTTTGCAGCAGCGCCACGGGCGGATGGGAAGCGGATGGGGGCGCGGGTGGGCCGGAACCGCCGCGATGGACGGTCGCGCCGGCGCGCGGATTGCCCGCTTCCAGCGGCGGAAAGCAAGCATCTGCTTATTTTACAAGCTGTTTTTCCATTGCTGTAATGCATCGCCCGGCGCCGGACGCCGGCAACGGGTAGGCGGCCGCCACGGCGGCCAGAGCCCGGGCGGACCTCGCGGCAACCCCTTCGCCCGGCATCCGGAAAAGACTACAAGGATGGAGTAGAGCATGAGCAACAAGACCAAGATGCCGTTCGGCCTGAAGGCCATGACGGCGGCCGTGGTATTGGCCAGCGGCCTGGCGGCCGCCGCCGAGATCGCCCCGTATTTCGAGATGTGGTACGGCGGCGACACCTCCTACCCGGCCCCCACCCTGGCCAGCGCCCAGCAGCAACTGGGCATGAAGAGCGTGACCCTGGCCTTCACCATCGCCCGCAACGGCAGTTGCGACATCTCCAACGACGGCAGCGGCAACAACCTGCTCGACGGCACGATGAAGGACGATATCGCCAACTTCAGCCGCGGCGGCGGCCGGGTCATCATGTCGTTCGGCGGCGCCGCCGGCACCTACGTGGAAGCCGTGTGTTCGGTGGACCAGATGGTGGCGATGATCGAAGGCATGATCCAGCGCCACAACATCCGCGCGGTGGACTTCGACGTGGAAGGCGGCCAGTTGTCCAACACGGCGCTGAACAACACCCGCAACAGCGCGCTGAAGCAGTTGCAGGCCAAGTATCCCGACCTGTTCGTGTCGTTCACCCTGCCGGTGCTGCCCACCGGCCTGACCAGCCCGGGCGTGGCCGTGGTGCGCTCGGCCGCCGACGCCGGCGTGCGCGTCGACCTGGTCAACATCATGGCGATGGATTACGGCGGCAGCTTCTCCAACGGCAAGAAGATGGGTGATCTGGCAGTGCAGGCGGCCACCGCGCTGTTCTCGCAGATCAAGCCGATCTTCCCGAACAAGACCGACGCCGAAGTGTGGGCCATGATCGGCGTCACGCCGATGATCGGCCAGAACGACGTTTCCACCGAGGTGTTCACCCTGGCCGATGCGCAGACGCTGACCAGCTTCGCGCAGCAGAAGGGCCTGGGCCGCATCGCGTGGTGGTCGTTCCAGCGCGACCGCGTCGGCAACGGCGGCCTTGGCGAATACAGCAAGGTCAACACCGCCAACTTCGATTTCTACAACATCTTCAAGGCCGCCAGCAGCAACACCGGCCCGACGCCGACGCCGACGCCGGTCACGCCCACCCCGACGCCGGTGACCCCGACGCCGACCCCGGTCACGCCGACGCCGACCCCCGTCACCCCGACACCGACCCCCGGCAGTTGCTATGCCGCCTGGGCCGAGGGCAGCACCTACAACGCCGGTGTGCTGGTGACCTACAACGGCCGCAACTACCAGTCGCTGGTCAGCCACACCGCGTACACCGGCACCAACTGGAATCCGGCCGCCAGCCCGACGCTGTGGAAGGATGTGGGTGTCTGCAGCGGCACGGGCCCCACGCCGACGCCGGTCACGCCCACCCCGACGCCGGTGACCCCGACGCCGACCCCGGTCACGCCGACGCCCACGCCGGTCACCCCGACTCCGACGCCGGCCGGCACCTGCGCGGCCGCCTGGAACAGCGCGACGGTCTACGCCGCCGCCAACACCAAGGTGAGCTACAACGGCCACAACTATCAGAACAAGTGGTGGACCCAGGGCGACAACCCCGCGCAATCGGGCGAATGGGGCGTGTGGAAGGACGTGGGCAGCTGCTCCTGATCCGGCCCCGCTGCATGGCCGTGGCAGGGTTGCCACGGAAAAAGCCCCGCGCAAGCGGGGCTTTTTCTTTCCAGGCGGCGCCGGACGATGCCGGCGACAGGCAGATGGACCGGTCAGGCAGGCGCGCGCGGATGAAGAAGTGCGTGCCGGCGGGTGGCCGGCACGCGGTGGGTCAAGCCTTGAGAACGCGTTCGCGGACGATCTTCCACTGGTTGTTCTCGGGCATCAGCACCATGGTCTTGGTGACGCGGTCGCGATAACTACCGGTTTCATAGGCCTGGACGAACTTCACCTCGGCGGCATTGGCGGATTTCTTGGTCACGGTGAACCCGTGGATCTCCACCCGGACATTGCTGGGCACCGTCAGGCGCGCCACGCGTTCCGCCTCCCAGGCATCGCGGCTGACCGCGTTTTCCGGCTTGAAGCTGCTGCCGTAGAAGGCGAGGTAGCGGTTCACGTCCTTGGCCGCCCAGGCCGAGGCCCAGTTGAACACCTGCATCTGCAAGGCTTCGTCGGTCACCGTCGGGCGGGTGCTGGCCGCCGCTTCGGGGATCATGGCCGGCGGCGCATCGAGCAATGCCGCATCCAGCTGGGCGACCGTCACCGGCGCAGCCTTGACGGCCACCGGCGTCCTGCCCAGATCGCTGCTGCTGGGCGGCAGGGCGGTATTGCACCGGACCTGTTCGTCCTCCAGCTCGCTGCCCTTCAGCTCGTTCTGGTCGGTTTCCGCGGCCAGCGGCGCCAACTTCAGCGCGGCGAGCAACTGGTGGGTCTGCGCCAGCACCCGGGCCTCGGCGATCTTGCGATCGATCCGGCCCGACACCAGCGAACGCGCGGCGTCGAACAGTTCGTTCTCGGTATCCAACACGTCCAGCAGGGTGCGCTGGCCGATGTCGAACTGTTGCCGGTAGGCATCGCGCGCCTTGCGGGTGGACAGCTCGTGCTGCTCCAGGTAGGTGATCTGCTCACCCAGACGCTGCACGTTGTTCCAGGCGATCTGCGTGGTCTGCCGGATATCGCGGCACGCCTTGTCGCGCAGCTCGAACGCGCCGTTCAGGTCTTCCAGCGCGCGGCGCTCACGCGCCTTGTCGCTGCCGCCCTTGAACAGGTTGTAGTTGAGCATCAGCATCAGCCGGCCGGTGTGGTAGGAACCGTCCACGCCATCCTGGTTGCGCTCGTACCCCTGGCTGGCGCGCACGTCCACCGTCGGCCAGTACGCGGCGCGGGCCACGCCCTGCCCGGCGCGCGCCGAGCGGATGTTGGCCACGGACGCGAGGAACGACGGGTTGTTCTTGATCGCCTGCGGCAGCACCGCATCCGCCTGCGGCAATAGCGCCGCCAGATCGGGCGGCGGCTCCAGGTCGGCCGGCTCCTCGCCCACCAGCCGGGCATAGCGCGCGGAGACGTCGTAGAGGTTGGAACGCTCGGTCAGCAGGTTCGATTCGGCCAAAGCCAGACGGCCGGCGGCCTGCTCCAGGTCCACACGTCGTCCGACGCCGGCCTGGGTGCGCTCCTCGATCAGCTTGTAGATATCCTTGTGGGTATTGTGATTGAGCTCGGCCAGCCTCACCAATTCGCGATAACGCAGCACGTCGTAATACGCCTGTACCGTATCCATCGCGTAGTTATCGCTGGTGGCGAGCAATTCGTAATAACGAGTCAGCTTGGCGTAGTTGAGACGGCGAACTTCATCGCGCGTGGCGAAACCGTCGAACAAGATCTGGCGTAATTCGATGCCAGCACTGGGGTTGGAATAACTGCGGCTGTCGATATTGGGGTCGTCGCGCCAGGCTTTGCCGACCGCGCCCTGGACATCAATGCGCGGATAGTAGGCACCGCGAGCGATGTCCACATCCTCGCCAGCGGCACGAAAATCGTACCAGCGGGCTTTGACGTCAGGATTTCGCAACACGGCCTTTTCCACCGCATCGGCGAGGCTTTCCCCGTAGGCGTGCGATGTCAACGCAAGAACGACGCCGGCAAGCAGCGAGGTTTTCTTGAGGTCCATTTTGCCATTCTCCAAATCAGAGACCTCGCTTCAGCCCAATTGGCGAGGCCGCACATTGGAACGTCTTCTTGACGATTCTTTTGAATTTTCACGTAAAGCCAGTCTACCACATGAATTTTGGTAATCACCCTCCACTCAGCCTATATAGCCCAACAGGGCCTATACTTTTGACGATGATTAAGTTTATTTGGCGGGCAGCCCAGCGGTGCGCTTCCTAAAAAGAATTCCCCCACTACGCCTTACCCCATTTCCGGCTTTTTTTCTGACGGCCATCCTTTTGAGCTGGCCGGTTTTTTCGGAAATCAATGTCGAGCGCATGGAGCAGGTGTTGCAGACCCGGTTCGGTCAGAAGCCGTTGCGGGTGTTCCAGGCATGGCGCCAGGCCGTCGCCACCGCCCGCAGCCTGCCCGAGCCGGAGCGGATGCAGACCATCAACGATTTCTTCAACCGCAACCTGGCTTTCGTCGACGATCAGGTGCTGTGGGGCGAGGTGGACTACTGGGCCACGCCGCTGGAATCGCTCGGCAAGGGCGGCGGCGATTGCGAGGACTTCGCCATCGCCAAGTACTTCAGCCTGATCGAGGCCGGCATGGACAGCGCCAAGCTGCGGCTCACCTACGTCAAGGCGCGCATCGGCGGCCCGGACAGCAAGGTGACGCAGGCGCACATGGTCCTCACCTACTACGCGACGCCGCAGGCCGAGCCGCTGGTGCTGGACAACCTGATCGGCGAGATCCGCCCGGCGTCGCGCCGCCCCGACCTGCTCCCGGTGTTCAGTTTCAATCGCGACGGGGTGTATGTCCCCGGCGCCTCCACCGCCTCGGTGGACCGGCTGTCGCGCTGGAAGAACCTGATGCAGCGCATGCAGCAGCAGGGCTATTACCCATGAACGCGCAACCGGCGCCTCCACCCGGACCATAAGGCACAAGGACATCGTCATGTCACTGCTAAGGCAACTCTGGATCATGGTCATCACCATCACCTTGCTCGCCTTCGTCGGCAGCTTCGTGGTGAGCATGCTGACCGCCCGCAACTACCTGGAGCAGCAGCTCTACATACAAAGCGCCGACAACGCGTCGTCGCTGGCGTTGTCGATGTCGCAGCAGAGCAAGGACGACGCCACCACGCAGTTGCTGGTGACCGCGCTCTTCGACAGCGGGCATTTCGAGATGGTGCGCTATCGCGACGTGACCGGCCGGGTGGTGGTCGAGCGCGAGAACCACGCCATGCCCGAGGGCGTGCCGGGATGGTTCATGCGGCTGTTCCCGATCCAGGTACAGGCGGGCCAGGCCGACGTAAGCGATGGCTGGCACCAGGCCGGAAGCGTGACGGTGCTGGCGCACTCGCGTTATGCCTACCTGTCGCTGTGGGACGGCGCGCTGCACCTGCTGCTGTGGATTTCCGCCGCCGGGCTGGTGGCCGGCGTGGCGATCCAACTGCTGGTGCGCTGGGTCAGCCGCCCCATCGTACAGATGGTGGGCCAGGCCGAGGCCATCACCGAACGCCGCTTCATCACCATCACCGAACCGCGCGTGATCGAGCTGCGCTACGTGGTGCGGGCCATGAACACCATGGTCGCGCGGGTAAAGACCATGTTCGCCGAGCAGGCGACGCGGATCGAATCGCTGCGCAGCGAGGCCAACCGCGATTCGCTGACCCGCCTGCCCAACCGGGGCTTCTTCATCGGTCGGCTGGCGCAGGCGCTGGAGGACGAATCCGCCGCGCCGACGGGCAGCCTGCTGCTGCTGCGGCTGCACGACCTCGGCGGCATCAACCGCCGGCTGGGCCGCGAGCGCGCCGACCAGTTCCTGCAGTTCGTCGCCGGCAAGCTGGCCGCCGCGGGGGCCGAGCAGCCCGATTGGCTGCAAGCCCGCCTGAACGGCGCCGATTTCGCCGTGCTCGCGCCGGGGCTCGGCGGCGAGGAGGCCCACGCCTTCGCCGTCGGACTGCTGGAAAACCTGGGCGAACTGCGCCGGGTGGAACTGACCGACGACGACCGGCTGGCCACCATCGGCATCGCCACCTATCGCCATGGCGACGATCCGGGCCAGTTGCTGAACCGTGCCGACCAGGCGCTGGCGCGCGCCGAGGAGACGTCCGGCAGCGTGGAGCTGCTGCGCGATGGCGACGTGGACGCCGCGCTGCCGGCGCACGACTGGCACACCCTGCTGACCGGCGCGCTGACCCGCGAGGATTTCCAGTTGGCGTCGTTCCCGGTGCTGGACCGCGACGATCGGCTGCTGCATCGCGAGCTGATGCTGCGGCTGCGCCACGACGGCGGCCTGCTGACCGCCGGCACCTTCATGCCGCACGCCAGCCGCCTGGGGCTGACACCGGTGCTGGATCTGGAGACGGTACGCCTCGGTCTGGCCGAACTGGAGCGGGTGGGCTATCCGCTGGCGATCAATCTGTCCGCCACCTCGATCGCCGACACCGGCTTCGTCGATCGGCTGGTGTCGCTGCTGCGCCAGCACCGCGACCAGTCGGGCCGCCTGTGGTTCGAGGTCAACGAGTTCGGCTTCCGCGACGAGATGATCGCCCTCGCTGCCTTCGCGCGCCGGGTGCGGCCGTATGGCTGCAAGCTGGGCATCGAGCACTTCGGCCGCCATTTCAACAGCGTTCCCCAGCTTTACGAACTCCAGCTGGATTACCTGAAGATCGACGGCAGCTTCGTCCAGGCCATCGACGAGCATCCCGGCAATCAGCAGTTGGTGAAGGCGATCGTCGGCATCGCCGCGGGCAACGACATGCTGACCATCGCCGAAGGCGTGCACGACGAGGGCGAATGGCGGGTGCTGCTGTCGCTGGGCGTGGGCGGCTGGACCGGCCCGGCCGCGACCGGCCGCCTGCGCGAAGGTTAGGGCCAATCGACCGGGGCCGCTTCGCCCCATGGCAAAAAAAAAACGGCGCTCCGTGGAGCGCCGTTTTCAATGGAACCGGCCGTCAATCGGTGACCAGCTTGCCCTTGTTGAGCAGGTCCTGGATCACCGCGGCATTGGTGGTGTCGTTGGCGCCGAGGTCCACGTTCTGCAACACGATGGTCTGGTCTTCCGCGGCGAGGTTGTAGCCGCCGGAGAAGCCGCCGTCGTGGCTGATGTGGATCACGGTGCTGCTGCCGCCGCCGCCGGTGTTGGGCACGGTTTCCAGCCGCAGGTAGTTGGTCAGGTTGCCGATGTTGCCGTCGCTGTGCAGTTCGCCTTGCAGCAGGTCGCGCAGATCCAGCTTGTCGTTGTCGCCGTCCGCGGTGCTCATGTTGAAATCCATCACCACGTCGGTGGCACCCTTGGCCACATTGACCGAACTCGGCAGGTGCAGGTAGTTGCCGCCGCCCAGCGCCGTGGCGCCCGGGGTGGCCTGCTGGTCGCCCAGCGTCCACTTGAACACGTCGTTGCCGAGGTCGCCGCGCAACGCGTCGCTGCCCGGCCCGCCGATCAGCGTGTCGTTGCCCGCGCCGCCGCGCAGCCCGTCGGACTGGGCGCCGCCATACAGCACGTCGTCCCCGGCGCCACCGTAGATCAGGTCGGTGCCGCCGCCGCCGAAGATGATGTCGTCGCCGCTACCGCCGTTCGCCAGGTCGGCCACCGGTTGCGAGGTCTTGGCCGCCGCGCTCAGCATGCCGTCCGACGCCTGGGTCACCAGGTGGTCCGCCGTGGTCATCAGGCCGTCGTTCAGCACGAACTTCAGACCGAGGTCCTCGTTGACCGTCCCAGCGGTGCCGCCGCTGTCGCCCAGGTAGATCACGTCGTTGCCGGCGCCACCTTCGACGTAGTCGTTACCGCCGCCGGCATCGAACACCTGGGCGGTGCCGGTGGTGTTGATGACCACCGGGCCTTCCGCGCCGTGCGGCACGCCGCTGCCATCGACGTAGGCGCCGTACTGGGCATAGACGGTGGTGCCGTCGCCCGCCTCGCCGTAGGCCACGGTGATCTGGTCGTTGCCGTCGCGGCCGTGGATGATCGCCGGGTTGTCCACCACCTGGATGGTCAGGCTGTCATGCACGGTGTTGTAGCCGTCGCTGACCGCATAACCGAAGCTGCCCGCAGCCTGCGTGCCGACGATGTCGGTCGGGCTGATGTATTGCAGCGAGGTCAGTTGGTGGATGCTCAGCGTATCGCCCACCTGCACCGCCGTGCCGCCATCGGTGAGGATCTGCCCGGTGGTGGGCAGCGTGGTCACCGTGACCGTCAGCGCATCACCGTTGGGATCGGTCGGGATGTCGATGATCAGATGCGACGGCACCCCTTCGAGGGCGGTCAGCGACTGGCTGCCCACCGTCGGCGGCTGATTGTTCAGCAGCACGGTCACGTCGATGACGTTGCTCGCGGTGGCCTGGTCACCGTTGGCCGTCTCGGTCGCCGTCGCGGACACCTGCAGTTGCAGGTCGCCCACGAAGCCGGCCGGCGGCTTCAGTTGCAGGCTGTCGAGACTCCAGTTGGTCACATCGACCGAGGTGGCCCCCGCCGTGGCGGTGAAGGTATGCGTGCCATCGGTCAGTTGGGCACCCACCGGGATGTCCTTGATCGACACCGCCAGCGTTTCCGACCCGTCCGTGTCCGTCAGTTGCGCGGAGATCTTGGACAGGTGGATCCACTGATCCTGGAGGCCGATGTTGTCGTCCACCTTGCCCAGCGAGATCCCGTCGAGCACGCCGCCGTAGCTGTCGCTGTTACCGGCGCGGAATTCCAGCCGCGACGTGCCGTCCTGCGTGGCCACCAGGTTCAGCGTGAAGTGCTGGAATCCCGGGGTGTCGCTGTTGAGCACCTTGATCAACTGGCCTTCCCAGTACACGTTGATCAGCGAGCTGGACTGCATCCGCGACGAGTAGTCGAACGCCAGTTGGAAGATGTCGCCGGTCTGCGCCTGCAGGTCGGTGTACAGGTTGGCCGGGTCACCGGCGTTGCGTTCCAGCTCGATCACCTTGTTGGTGCTCTGCGCGCCACCCAGGTAGATGTGCTGGTAACCCACCTCCAGCAGGCCGCCCGGGTTGTCGGTCTGCCAGGTCGAGGTGCCGAACGAGATCATGTCGCTGGCCTTGACGTTCGGCGTCCAGCCCGGGTTGTCCGGCAGCGTGATGTTCTGGAAGTCGGTGACGTGGGTGGTCGAGGTGGTGGCTTCCAGCGACAGTTGCGGGGTATCGGCCACCGGCGTGATGTCGATGCGCATGGTACCCACGTTGCTGCTGAGCTCGCCGTCGTACACGGTGTAGTTGAAGCGGGCGTAGTCGGCCTCCTTGTTGCCCACGCCGTTGCCGCCGAAGTCATCCGAGCCGGACTCGTTCAGCGTCGGCAGGAAGCGCAGGTTGCCGCTGTCGATGAAGGACTTGCTGAACACCTGTCCCACCGCCGCCGAGACCCAGTTGCCGCCACCGTCCTTGTATTGCAGCAGGCCATCGGCCGGCAGGCTGCCGACGACGATCGACAGCCCGCTGGCCGGGGTATCGATATCGCTGGCGTTGAAGTCGCCCCAATGCAGGATCAGCGGGGTGTCCTCGATGCCGGTGACCATGCCGCCGCAGGTGGTCGGCGCGTCGTTGACCGGGATCACGTGGATGTTGACCGTGGCCGTGCTGGTGCCGCCCTGGCCGTCACTGATGGTGTAGGTGAACGAGGCGGGCCCGTTGTAGTCCGGATCAGGGGTGAAGATGATGTTGCCGCCCACCAGTGTCACGGTGCCGTGCGTGGGGTCCTGCACCGAGATCACGGTCAGCGGGTCGCCGTCCGGATCGGTGTCGTTGACCAACAGCGTGCCGGTGGAGAGGGTCAGCGGCGTGTCTTCCAGTGTTTGCGCGTTGTCGTTGCGCGCGGTCGGCACATCGTTGGTCCCCAGGATGGTCACGGTGACGATATGAGTGGTGCCGTCGGCACTGGTCACGGTGATCGGGCGGATGACGGTCTCGCCTTCCTTCAGCCCTTGCACCGCCGGGTCGGCGTTGTTCAGCGTATAGGTCCAGTTACCGGCCGCGTCGATGGTCAGCGAACCGTAGACCCCGTCGTTGATGGTGCCGGCGTTGAACACCGCCTGCCCCGCATCCGGGTCGGTCACGTCCAGCTTACCGCTCACCGTCAGTATCACGTCTTCCTTCACCGTCCCCGCGTCCGCGCCCGGGGTGTGCGGCACGATGATCGCGCCATCGTCCAGGCCCAGCACGTTGATGGTGACGGTGGTGGTGGCGCCGTCGTCCAGCGTCACGGTGAAGGTCTCGACCTTCGTCTCGCCCGTTACCAGCGCCTGCACCACCGGATCGGCGTTGTTCAGCGTGTAGACCCAGTGCCCGGCCGCATCGACCGTCAGCGAGCCGTAGGTGCCGGCCTGCGTGCTCGGCACGAAGGTCGCCACGCCAGTCGCGACCAAGGTGCCATCGGCAGTGAGGGTGGTGTCTTCCTGCACCGTGCCGCTACCGAGGGTGGCGGTTTCGTTGGTGCCCTGGATGGTCACGGTGATGACGTGGGTGGTGCCGTCGGCGCTGGTGACGGTGATCGGGCGAACGATGCTCTCGCCCTCCTTCAGCACCTGCACCGCCGGGTCGGCGTTGTTCAAGGTGTAGGTCCAGTTACCGGCCGCATCGATGGTCAGCGAGCCATAGACCCCGTCGTTGATGGTGCCGGCGTTGAACACCGCCTG
>NZ_KB895342.1 GCF_000374805.1 Chitiniphilus shinanonensis DSM 23277 | reverse complement strand
CCCTTCCCCCTTCCCCCTTCCCACCAACCAAAAAAAATGACTCTCCGCAAAATCCTGATCGTCGACGATGACCAGAAGACCCGCGCACTGTTGAAGGCCTATCTGGAGAAGAACCAGTTCGAGGTGCGGCTGGCGCAGGACGGGGCCAGCTTCATGCAGGCGTTCGAGCGCTATCGCGACGAGCTGTCGCTGGTGATCCTCGACGTGATGCTGCCCGACACCGACGGCTTCGCGCTGTGCGCGCACGTGCGCAAGCATTCGCGCGTGCCGATCATCATGCTTACCGCCAGCGCCGACGACACCGACAAGATCGTCGGCCTGGAGCTGGGCGCCGACGACTACCTGGGCAAGCCGTACAACCCGCGCGAGCTGCTGGCGCGGATCAAGGCGATCCAGCGTCGCACCGGCCAGGATGGCGGCGCGCCGCCGCGCTACTACCGCTTCCAGGGCTTCGTGCTCGACGTGGTCGGCCGCACCCTGACCGACCCGGCCGGCGACGAGGTCAAGCTCACCGGGCTGGATTTCCAGTTGCTGAAGTACTTCCTGGAACACCCCGGCGAAGTGCTGGACCGCAACGTGCTGGCCGAGGAAACCCGCGGCCGCGACCTGGGCCCGCTGGATCGCTCGCTCGACGTGCAGGTCAGCCGCCTGCGCCAGCGCCTGAACGACGACGGCCGCCAGGCCGCGCTGATCAAGACCGTCCGCGGCAGCGGCTACGTGTTCTCCGCCGACGTGGTGACGTCGCATGCTTGAGCTGCTGGAAATTCAAACCTTGGACCACAGAGAACACGAAGAACACAGAGGCCCGGTGAGGAAACCCGATCGCTGTCCGGTTTTCTCTGTGGCCCTCCGTGCTCTCACCGTCCTCTGTGGTCCAAGGTTTGAATTGGCCTTCGACTTCACCCCCTCCACGGAGCGCCCATGCTGATCGCGCGGCTGGTGCCGCGGTCGTTGCTGGGGCGGCTGACCATCGTGATGGTGCTGGGCGTGCTGGTGGCGCAGCTGATCGCCAACCTGATCTGGGCGCAGCAGATCCGCCAGCAGGCCGAGGGCGAGGCGGCGGAGGCGGCGTTGCACCTGGGCGGCAGCGCGGCGGCGGCGATCCGCTTCTTCAAGAGCCTGCCCACCAACTACCGCCCCTTGCTGATCGAACAACTGCGCGAGATGGGCGGCACGCGCTTCTACGTCAACGTCAACAGCGCGCCGGTGCCGGTGACGCCGATCGAGGACACCGAGCTGTCGCACGTGGTGCTGGAAACAGTGCGCACCAAGCTGCGCGAGGAGCTGCCGCGTCTGGTCGACTACCGCGTCGCCTTCGCCTGGCCGGACGGCCTGCCGGTGAGCAACGACGGCGTCACCTTGCAGGATCTGCCGGACGACTGGGTGCAGCACACCCTGATCGTCCGCCCGCGCCCGGCGCCGGTGCTGGTGATCCAGGCCGAGCTGGAATCGTCCGGCTGGGTGTACCTGGCCGCGCTGATGCCCGATCCGTACTTCCTCGACAGCGCCAACCCGATCACGCTGGACCGCGTCGGCCTGCAACTGGTGACGCTGCTGGCGGTGCTGCTGCTGTCGGTGTCGGTGGTCGGCTGGCTGACCCGGCCGCTGGCCGAGCTGGCGGCGGCGGCCAAGAGCTTCGGGCAGGGCGCGCGCACCGAGCCGGTGGCCGAGTCGGGCAGCCGCGAATTCGTGCAGACCGCGCGCGCCTTCAACGCCATGCAGGCGCGCATCCAGCGCTACATCGACGACCGCGAGCGGCTGTTCTCGTCGATCTCGCACGACCTGCGCACCCCCATCACCCGGCTCAAGCTGCGTACCGAACTGCTGGACGACGACGCCGCGCGCGCCGACTTCCACGAGGATCTGGACGAGCTGGAACTGATGGTCAAAGGCGCGCTGCAAAGCGTGAAGGACGCCGACATCCACGAGAACCGCACCGCCGTGCGGCTCGACCTGCTGCTCGAACGCCTGGCCGCCGACGCCAAGCTGGCCGGGCACGAAGTGGCGCTGGCGGGCGGGCCGGTGACGGTGATCGCCAAGCCGCTGGCGCTCAAGCGCGCGCTCAGCAACCTGCTCGACAACGCCATCAAGTACGGCGGCCGCGCCGAGGTGCTGCTGTCTGAGCAGGGCGACAACGTCGAGCTGACCATCCGCGACTACGGCCCCGGCGTGCCCGACGAAGCGCTCGACACCCTGTTCGATCCCTACGTGCGCCTGGAGCACGGCCGCCAGAGCAACCAGTCGGGCATGGGGCTGGGCCTGGGCATCGCGCGCAACATCATCCATGCCCACGGTGGCGAGCTGCTGCTGACCAATCATCCTGACGGCGGCCTGGTCGCCCGCGTCCTCCTGATCGGCGAAGCGTTGTAAAGCTGACAAGTATTTTGTCGTGATTACAACGTCTTCCGCCGAATGTTCATCCTATTGAACATCGCTATCCCGATCCGGCGAATTGCCATTTGCCGTATTGCCGCCGTTGGTCAATTCCCGCGCTTTACTGATAACTAGCACTTGTCACGAACATCAGAATTCGATGATATTTGCATGCGGTTGTCGGTTCCTGCCGCGCGGGTTCTTTCTTTGCGCATCGTCAAACGGAAAAGAAAAGTGTTGGGATAACCAAAATTTATTACTACGCTGGGAATCCGGTCGCGTTTGAAACGCGGTGGATAAATCAAAAACAGCCGTTTCGAAAGGGTGAGTCGTCAGCATGACGTTTCCACGCGCATCCCTCCTGGGCCTGGTTGTCCTTCAGCTTATTGCTTTCACCTTGCTGTCCTCAAGCTGGACTGCCGGTCTGGCGGCCGGCGTGATCAACGGGGTGCTGATGCTGGGCCTGGGCTGGTCGCTCACCGCACCGCCCCCGCCGCCCGTCGAAGTCCGCCGCGAGCCCGAAACCCCACCCGAAACCCCGTTGGCCGACCTGGTGCGCGACGTGCTGCCGCTATGGCACCGCCACGTCGACCTGGCGCGCGGTCAGACCCGCGAAGCCATCGACACGCTGGCGATGCGCTTCGCCGGCATCAGCCAGCGGCTGTCGGGCACGCTCGGCGCCGGGGCCGGCGGGCAGAACGCCCAGATGCTGGGCGTGATCCAGCAGTCGGGCGAGATGCTCGACCGCATCGTGTCCTCGCTGGAACAGGTGCTCTCGGCACGGGAAATGCTGCTGCGCGAGATCGAGGGCCTGGGCCAGTTCAACGACGAACTCAAGCGCATGGCCAGCGATGTGGGCGAGATCGCCGGGCAGACCAACCTGCTGGCGCTGAACGCCGCCATCGAGGCCGCGCGCGCCGGTGAATCCGGCCGTGGCTTCGCCGTGGTGGCGGACGAAGTGCGCAAGCTGTCCAACCTGTCGGGCGAGACCGGCAAGCGCATCCGCAGCAAGGTGGATTCGATCAACGTCACCATCTCCGGCGCGCTGGAATCGGCGCAGCGGCTGTCGGCCGACGAGGCCGAGATGATCGGCGAATCCAAGACCGTGATCGGCCAGGTGCTCCAGCACTTCAGCACCGCCGCCGAAGGGCTGGGCCAGACCGTGGCGCAGCTGGAGAGCGACAGCCGCGCGGTGGAGCAGGAAGTGCAGGACGTGCTGGTCAACCTGCAATTCCAGGATCGGGTGAGCCAGATCCTGGAGCACGTCGAGCGCGACATGGACAAGCTGGCCGGCGTGCTGGCCCACGGCGGCGACCTGCCGGCGCGCAGCCAGTGGCTGGCCGAGCTGGAGCGTACCTACACCACCATGGAGCAGCGGCAGGTGCACGCCGGCAGCGCCAAGGCCAAGGTGGCGACCTCGCAGGTGGACTTCTTCTAGGGGCCGCGCCCCGCGGTTTCCAGTGGCAATCGGCGCGGCCAGGCCGCGCGGCGATGAAGAGAGGAACGTGAGATGGGCAAGACCATTCTGGTGGTGGACGACTCGTTCAGCCTGAGACAGACCGTCGGCATCGCGCTCAAGGGCGCCGGCTACGACGTGGTGGAGGCCAGCGACGGCCGCGATGCGCTGGGCAAGCTGGACGGCCGCAAATACAACCTGATCATCTCCGACGTGAACATGCCGAACATGGACGGCATCAGCTTCGTGAAGGCGGCCAAGCAGCTGCCCAGCTACAAGTTCACGCCGATCATCATGCTGACCACTGAAGGCGACGAGACCAAGAAGCAGGAGGGCAAGGCCGCCGGCGTGCGCGCCTGGGTGCTCAAGCCGTTCCAGCCGCCGATTTTGCTGGATGCGGTGGCGAAGCTTGTGATGCCTTAGCTTTGGTGGATGTGACAGCTGCGGGTTGAAGGGCAGCTAGCACCCGGCGGAGCCGGGCGCGGCCGGGTAGTGGTGTATCAGTACCGGCATCCTTGATTGATTCCACTCCCCCCGCCCTCGCCGCCGCGAGGGAGCCTCGCGTTGCTCGTGTTGTGGCATCGGCGGGCTGCGGTTGGGGTGGTGGAACTCGAAGGATTGCTGGCCTGAGGGCTGTTCGCCGCCGCGAGGGAGCCTCGCGTTGCTCGTGCTGTGGCATCGGTGAGTGTGGCTGGGTGGTGGTGGTGCGTTGCTGGTGGGGTTTGAGGTTGCTGGCGCGCTGTGCTGCGGGAATCGGGATACGGCTTGAGTTGCGCGCTCGGTGCGTGGCGAAGTGGACAGGAGAAGGAACGGAATGCCTTTGACGCCGCATGAACACGAAGCGGGGGCCTATCGGCTGCATGGCGAGCTGACGGTGATGCACGCCGCGGGGCTGAAGGACGAGCTGCTGGCCGCGCTGGCGGCGGGCGACGCGCTCAACGTCGATCTGGGCGGCATCGAGGACATCGATACCGCCGGGGTGCAGTTGCTGCTGCTGCTCAAGCGCGAGGCCGCGCGGCAGGGGCGCAGCGTCAGCTATGGCGGGCACAGCGGGCCGGTGCTGTCGGCGCTGGAACTGCTGGATCTGGCCGGGGCGCTGGGCGACCCGGTGCTGTTGCCGAAGGGCGGCTGACGCCTGCCGGGGGTGGGCGCCGCGAGGCGCCCGGCAAGACACGAGACGCCCACAGGGCGCGGCAAGACCGAGATTCGCAATCTGGTCCGAGGAGACAGACCGTGGACATGGACATGGCGCGCGACGCGCTGGTGCAGGAAGCACGCGAACTGCTGGCGGCGATGGAGAACGCGCTGCTGGAAATCGAAGCCGAAGGCGCCAGCCCGGACGCGATCAACGCCATTTTCCGCGCCGCCCACACCATCAAGGGCTCGGCCGGGCTGTTCGCCTTCGACCGCATCGTCGGCTTCACCCACATCGTCGAGAGCGTGCTCGACCGGGTGCGCAACGGCACCCAGCCGCTGGACGAACCGCTGATGGCGCTGCTGCTGGAGTGCAGCGACTACATCGCCGCGCTGGTCGACGCCATCGAGGCGCGGCGCGAGGACATCGAGCCCGATCCCGAGCGGCGCGCCCGGCTGGAGGACGCCCTCAACGCCCTGCTGGGCGCGGGCGCCGCGCCCAAGGCGCCGGTGGCGGTGGCGACCGCCGCGCCCGAGGCTGCCGGCCAGGTCGAGGTGGAGGGCGGCGAATCGGTCAGCAGCGACAACTGGCACCTGTCGCTGCGCTTCTCGCCGGACGTGCTGCGCCACGGCATGGACCCGATGTCGTTCTTGCGCTACCTCGGCACGCTGGGGCGCATCGTCCATATCGTCACCCTGCCGGACGCGATGCCGCCGGCCGAGGAGTTCGACGCCGAAAGCTGTTACCTCGGCTTCGAGATCGACTTCGCCAGCGAGGTCGACCGCCAGACCATCGAGGGCGTGTTCGAGTTCGTGCGCGAGGACAGCGACATCCGCATCCTGCCGCCGCACGGCAAGGTGGCCGAGTACATCTCGCTGATCGGCGCGCTGCCCGAACCGGCCGGGCGGCTGGGCGAGATCCTGGTCAAGGGCGGCGCGCTGACCCAGGCCGAACTGGAACAGGTGCTGGCGCACCAAGCCGCCGAGCCGGTGCCGGCCAAGCCCATCGGCACGCTGCTGGTCGAGCGCGAGGTGGTGCCGCAGGCGGTGGTCGCCGCCGCGCTGACCAAGCAGAAGCAGGGCGAGGAAAAGCGCGCCCAGGAACAGAAATTCATCAAGGTCGAAGTCAACAAGCTCGACGCGCTGATCGACCTGGTGGGCGAGCTGGTGATCGCCGGCGCCGCCACCAACCTGTTGGCGCGCAAGCAGAAGGACCCGCAGTTCGAGGAAGTGTCGCAGGCGCTGTCCACCCTGGTGGAGCAGATCCGCGACGCCGCGCTGACGCTGCGCATGGTGCCGATCGGCGAGGTGTTCCAGCGCTTTCCGCGCGTGGTGCGCGACATCTCGCGCGAGTTGGGCAAGGAGATCCAGCTGGTGGTCACCGGCGCCGACACCGAACTCGACAAATCGATGGTGGAAAAACTGTCCGATCCGTTGATGCACATCGTGCGCAACGCCATGGACCACGGCATCGAATCGACCGCCGCGCGGGTCGACGCCGGCAAGCCGGCCGGCGGCACCCTGCGCCTGAACGCCTATCACGAGTCGGGCAGCATCGTGATCGAGGTGTCCGACGACGGCAAAGGGCTGGACCGCGAACGCATCCTGAAGAAAGGCATCGAGCGCGGCCTGGTGCAGCCGGACCAGGTGCTGAGCGACAGCGAAGTGTTCCGCCTGATCTTCGAGGCCGGCTTCTCCACCGCCGAGACGGTGACCAACCTGTCCGGGCGCGGCGTCGGCATGGACGTGGTGCGCAAGAACATCGAAGCGCTGCGCGGCGAAGTGGAGATCCTGTCGCGCGCCGGCCAGGGCACCACGGTGCGCATCCGCCTGCCGCTGACGCTGGCCATCATCGACGGCTTCCAGGTGATGGTGGGCGAATCCACCTTCGTCATCCCGCTGGAGCTGGTGGTCGAGTGCATCGACGTCGGCGGGCACGACACCCGCCACAACATCGTCAAGCTGCGCGGCGAGCCGCTGCCGTTCGTGCGGCTGCGCGAACTGTTCGACCTGCCGCCGGCCACCGGCGTGCGCGAAAGCCTGGTGGTGGTGCAGTACGGCCAGCATCGCGCCGGCGTGGTGGTCGACCGGCTGATGGGCGAATTCCAGGCGGTGATCAAGCCGCTGGGCCTGCTGTTCAACCAGGTGCGCGGCATCAGCGGCTCCACCATCCTGGGCGACGGCCGCGTCGCCCTGATCCTCGACGTACCCAATCTCGTACAGCGCGCCTCCAGGGCACAGGCAGCGCTGGCCTGGCAGGGCCAGGCCACATCGATGCCCGAACAGACAGGGGGTAATTCGTAATGGCTTGGTTTTCCAACATGCGCCTCGGCGCCAAACTGCTGTGCGCGTTCTTCCTGTGCGCGCTGCTCACGCTGCTGATCGGCGGCTGGGGCCTGTTCAACGCCAGCCGCATCGGCGACCGCGGCGAGGATATCTACGTCACCAATCTCAACGGCATCGCCAACCTGGACCGCGCCAACCTGGCGCAGGTGCTGCACGCGCGCACCATCGTGCGGGCGATGACCCAGCTGGACAACCCGGACGAATACGCCGCCACCGTCAAGCGCGCCGACAGCTACCTGGCCGACAACAAGAAATACTGGGACGCCTACATGCAGACGCGGCCCTCGGAGAACGAGGCCAAGCTGCGCACCCAGCTGGAGCCGGTGTTCGTCGAATACCTGCGCATGACCGACGACGTGCTGCGATTGGTGAAGGAAGGCCGCAACCAGGAAGCGCTGGCGCTGGCCAACGGCGAACTGCGGCTGCACCTGCGCAAGCTGGACGAGCTGTACGAGGCCATCGCCCAGGACAACGAAAAGCAGGCCGCCGATGCCGCCGCCGAAAACCGGCGGTTGCTCGACAACGTGCGCACCACCACCATCGTGGTGGTGCTGATCGCCTTCGCCGTGGCGGTGGCGCTGGGCGTGCTGCTGGCGCGCATGGTGACCCGCCAGGTGGGCGGCGAGCCGGCCGAGGCCGTGCGCATCCTGCAACGGGTGGCCGACGGCGACCTGCGGGTGGACGTGCGGCTGCGCCAGGGCGACGAGGACAGCATGCTCTACAGCATGCAGCAGATGATCTCGCGGCTGACCAGCGTGATCGGCGACGTGCGCTCCGCCGCCAACTCCATCGCCTCGGCCAGCGAGGAAGTGTCGGCCTCGGCCCAGGCGCTGTCGCAGAACGCCTCGGAGCAGGCGGCCAACGTCGAGGAGACCAGCGCCTCGGTCGAGGAGATCTCCGCCACCGTGGCGCAGAACTCCGAGAACGCCCGCGTCACCGACGGCATGGCCAGCAAGAGCGCCAGCGACGCCGGCGAGGGCGGCGACGCGGTGCGCCAGACCGTGGCCGCGATGCGCCAGATCGCCGACAAGATCGGCATCATCGACGACATCGCCTACCAGACCAACCTGCTGGCGCTGAACGCCGCCATCGAGGCCGCGCGTGCCGGCGAGCACGGCAAGGGCTTCGCCGTGGTGGCGGCCGAAGTGCGCAAGCTGGCCGAGCGCAGCCAGATCGCCGCGCA
Source organism: Chitiniphilus shinanonensis DSM 23277 (assembly GCF_000374805.1). GTDB lineage: Bacteria > Pseudomonadota > Gammaproteobacteria > Burkholderiales > Chitinibacteraceae > Chitiniphilus > Chitiniphilus shinanonensis. The sequence goes on along the minus strand of NZ_KB895342.1, from coordinate 157,763 downwards.
GGAGATCGGCGCGGTGGCCGGCAACAGCGTCACCCTGGCCGAGCGCGCCGGGCAACTGCTGGACCAGATGGTGCCGTCGATCCGCAAGACCGCCGACCTGGTGCAGGAGATCAGCGCCGCCTCGCTGGAGCAGACCTCCGGCCTGGACCAGATCAACACCGCGGTCAGCCAGCTGGCGCAGACCACCCAGATGAACGCCTCGGCATCGGAGGAACTGTCGTCCACCGCCGAGGAGATGAGCGCGCAGGCGATCCAGCTCCAGGAAATGATCCAGTTCTTCCGTATCGACGGCGGCGGCGAGGCCGGCTCCCCGGCACGGCGCTCCGCGCCCCGGCGCGCGGCCCCCACGCCGCGCCTGCGCCGCGACGAGGAAGGCGTGGACGAAGCGTCGTTCACCCGGTTTTGAGGAGGCGTGCGGATGACCTGGCCGTGCCATGCGGCGACACGCAAGCCGCCCCGGTCATCCACCCCGTTCCATAACTGCTTCGAGTGACTGCAATGTCGAATGCCAATCTTCCGACCCAGGGCGGCGCCACCGCCCTGGCCGAGCGCGGCGCCAGCCGCCAGTACCTGACGTTCACCCTGGGCGGCGAACTGTTCGCCATGCCGATCGAGCAGATCCGCGAAATCATCGAGTTCGGCGGCATGACCGAGATCCCGCTGATGCCGGGCTTCCTGCGCGGGGTGATCAACATGCGCGGCGCCGTGGTGCCGGTGATCGACCTGGCGGTGCGCTTCGGCCGCGAGCGCACCGAGATCGCCCGCCGCACCTGCATCGTCATCATCGAGCTGGAGCAGGAAGGCCAGATGCTGCTGTTGGGCGTGCTGGTGGACGCGGTGAACGAGGTGCTGACGGTGGAGCCGGGCCAGGTCGAGCCGCGCCCGGCGTTCGGCGCCCGCATCCGCGCCGAATTCATCGAAGGCATGATCAATCTCGACCAGCGCTTCGTCATCGCGCTGGACATCCGGCTGGTGCTGTCGGTGGACGAGCTGGCCACGCTGATCGGCATGGCCGCCGAAACCGGCGCCACGGCCGGCGAATGAACGAGCGTCGCCACGTCCCGCAGAGGACGTGCGACGCGCAGGCGATCAGGGAGCAGCCATCCCGCGGCGGCGCGGGATGCGGCAACGCGAGGACCGCGGGGGCGGGATTCACATCGTCAGGAGAGATCCCATGGGCTGGTTCATGCGTTTGAAACTCGGTGTCAAGCTGCTGTGCGCGTTCCTCATCTCGTCGCTGCTCACCCTGGGCATCGGCTGGTGGGGCCTGCAGAACATGGAAGACATCGGCGCGAATGCCCGCAATGTCTACCGCAACAACCTGCTGGGCATCAGCTATCTGTCGCAGGCCAACGTCTCCATCGTGGTGCACGGCCGCGCCACGGTGCGGCTGCTGTCGCAGATGGACAACCCGCAACTGTTCAACGAATCGGTACAGCGCGGCGAGCATTACCTCGCCGACTTCAACAAGAACTGGGCGCTGTACCTGGACACCAAGGCCACCGAACAGGAAGAGGCGATGCGCGAGGAATTCAAGGCGCAGCTCGGCCCCTACCTGCAACAGACCCAGCGCGCCATCGACCTGATGCGCGCCGGCCAGCGCGAGCAGGCGGCCACGCTGGTCAACGGCAGCCTGCGCGAAGCCATCGAGCGGGTGGACGGCACGCTGCGCACCCTGGCCGGGCACAACCAGAAGCAGGCGGCCGCCGCCAACACGCAGAACGAGGCGCAACTGGCCGAGGCGCGCCGCACCACGCTGATCGCCGTCGCCGTGGCCTTCCTGCTGTCGCTGGGCATGGGCTTCATCCTTACCCGCCTGATCACCCGCCAGGTCGGCGGCGAGCCGCACGAGGCGGTGAAGGTGATGCGCAAGGTGGCCGAGGGCGATCTGTCGACCAACGTGAAGGTGCGCGACGGCGACGAGACCAGCATGCTCTACAGCATCGCCCAGATGATCGAGCACCTGCGGCTGTCGGCCCAGGTGCTGCAACAGGTGGCCAAGGGCGACCTGACGGTGCAGGTGCCGGTCAAGCCCGGCGACACCATCAGCATGCTGTATCACATCCGCGAGATGGTCACCCGGCTCAACAGCGTGATCAGCGACGTGAACACCGCCGCCGGCTCGCTGGCGTCGGCGTCCGAGCAGATCTCCGCCTCGGCGCAGGGGCTGTCGCAGAACGCCTCGGAGCAGGCGGCCAACGTCGAGGAGACCAGCTCGGCGGTGGAGGAGATCACCTCCACCGTGGCGCAGAATTCCGAGAACGCCCGCGTCACCGACGGCATGGCCAGCCAGAGCGCCGGCGACGCCGGCCAGGGCGGCGAGGCGGTGCGCCAGACCGTGGCGGCCATGCGCCAGATCGCCAGCAAGATCGGCATCATCGACGACATCGCCTACCAGACCAACCTGCTGGCGCTGAACGCCGCCATCGAGGCCGCGCGCGCCGGCGAGCACGGCAAGGGCTTCGCCGTGGTGGCGGCCGAAGTGCGCAAGCTGGCCGAGCGCAGCCAGGTGGCCGCGTCCGAGATCATCACCGTCGCCGACGAGAGCGTCAGCCTGTCCGAGCGCGCCGGGCAACTGCTCGATCAGATGGTGCCGTCGATCCGCAAGACCGCCGACCTGGTGCAGGAGATCAGCGCCGCCTCGCGCGAACAGGCCGGCGGGCTGGAGCAGATCAACGCCGCCATCGGCCAGCTGGCGCAGACCACGCAGATGAACGCGTCGGCCGCCGAGGAGCTGTCGTCCACCGCCGAGGAGATGAGCGCCCAGGCCGCGCAGCTCCAGGAGCTGATCGGCTTCTTCCGCGTGCCGTCCAGCGGCCGCCCCCAGCGGCGCGCCCCGGGCAAGGCCAGCGTCAAGGCGGCGCCGCCCGTCCCGCGCGAGGCCGAGGGCGAGGTGGACGAACTGGCCTTCGGGCATTTCTGAGGCCGCCATGCCGCTCTTCTTCCCCTACGCCGACGGAGCCCGCCGATGAGCCCAGTCCATGCCGAAGCCGCCGCGCGCCAGTACCTGAGCTTCGGGCTGGCCGGCGAGCAGTTCGCCCTGCCGGTGGCGCAGGTGCGCGAAATCATCGAATTCAACGGCCTGACCGAGATCCCGCTGCTGCCGGAATTCCTGCGCGGCGTGCTCAACCTGCGCGGCGCCGTGGTGCCGGTGATCGATCTGGCGGTGCGCTTCGGCAAGGGGCGCACCGGCCTGGCGCGGCGTACCTGCGTGGTGATCGTCGAACTGCCCGATGCCGGGAACGCGCCGCCGCTGGGCGTGCTGGTCGAGGCGGTGCACGAGGTGCTGACGGTGGAGGCGGGCCAGATCGAGGCGCCGCCGGCGCTGGTCGGCGGCATCCGCGCCGAGTTCGTCGAGGGCCTGATCCGCGCCGGCACCCGCTTCGTGATCGCGCTCGACCTGCGGCAGATCCTGTCGCTGGACGATCTGGCGGCGCTGACCGGGCTGTCCGCCCAGCCCGCCGCCGCCCTGGAGTCCTGAATGACCGTCGCCCACGCCCCCACCTCGCTCAGCGCCGACGAACTCAAGCTGTTCCAGGCGCTGTTCAAGGACCAGATCGGCCTGCACCTGTCCGAAGGCAAGAAGGCGCTGATCGCCGCGCGCCTGGGCAAGCGCATCGGCGAGCTGGAGCTGGGCAGCTTCCGCGAATACCACCGGCTGATCTCCAGCCGCGGCGGCGAGGCCGAGCGCCAGTACGCCATCGACCTCGTCACCACCAACGAAACCTACTTCTTCCGCGAGACCAAGCACTTCGACTTCGTGCGCCAGCGCATCCTGGCCCGCTGGCCGGCCGAGCGGCCGTTCAACGTGTGGAGCGCCGCCAGTTCCAGCGGCGAGGAAGCCTACAGCGTGGCCATGCTGCTGCACGACGTGCTGGGCGAGCGCGACTGGAGCATCTTCGGCTCCGACATCAGCCAGCGGGTGCTGGCGCGCGCGCGGCGCGGGCTCTACCCGATGGCGCGCGGCGAGAAGATCCCGCCCGACTACCTGCGGCGCTACTGCCTGCGCGGCCAGGGCGAATACGCCGGGCAGTTCCTGGTGAGCAAGGCGCTGCGCGAGCGCATCACCTTCTCCCAACTCAACCTCACCGCGTTGCCGCAACGGCTGGGGCCGTTCGACCTGGTGCTGCTGCGGAACGTCATCATCTATTTCGATCTACCGACCAAGATCAACGTGGTGAACAACGTCGTGCGACACCTGAAACCCGGTGGTTATCTCTTCGTCGGGCATTCGGAATCGCTGCACGGCATGCCGGTGGCACTGGAAACCGTGGTGCCGTCGGTCTATCGGAAACCACACTGATGCGCAGGATCTATCTCAACCCCGGCGAACTGTATTTCGGCGAAGGCCAGGTGCTGGTCGAAACGCTGCTGGGGTCATGCGTCGCCATCGTGCTGCGCCACCGCGCCCGCGCCGTGGGCGGCGTCTGCCACTTCCTGCTGCCCGAGCGCCTGCGCCACAACCGCGGCGGCCTGACCCAGGACGGGCGCTACGGCGCCGAGGCGTTCGGCCTGCTGCTGGCGCAGGCGCACCGCCGTGGCTGCGCCACCCACGATTTCGAGGCCAAGCTGTTCGGCGGCGCGCGGGTGTTCGATTCGCAAAGCGTCAGCGAAGGTGTCGGCGAGGCCAACGCCCGCTTCGCCGAACAACTGCTGCACGATGCCGACATCCCCTTGCTGAGCAGCGACCTGGGCGGGGCCGGCTACCGCTTCCTGCGCGTCGACCTGGGGCAGGGCGACGTCTGGGTGCGACGGGGCCACCCGCTGATGGGCGCGGTGCCGCGCCCCAGCCACGCCCGGGGAGGGCTGAACGCATGATCAAGGTGATGATCGTCGACGACTCGTCCGTGGTGCGCCAGGTGATGCAGGAGGTGCTGGGCCGGCATCGCGACATCGAAGTCATCGCCACCGCGTCCGATCCCATCTTCGCCATGCAGAAGATGAAGGCCAACTGGCCCGACGTGATCGTGCTCGACATCGAAATGCCGCGCATGGACGGCATCACCTTCCTCAAACAGCTGATGGCGATCCGCCCGACGCCGGTGGTGATCTGTTCCACGCTGACCCAGCGCGGCGCCGAAGTGACCATGGACGCGCTGGCCGCCGGAGCGCTGGGCATCATCACCAAGCCCACCATTGGCCTGAAGGACTTTCTGCAGGACAGTTCGGCCGACCTGGTGACGGCGATCCGCGGCGCGTCGCAGGCGCGGCTGAGCCGGCTGCGCCCGCCGCCGTTGTCGGCCCCGCCGCCGCAGTTCTCCACCGGCGCCCCCGCCGCGCGCGCCGAGGCGCGCCCGCGCGGCAACGGCGGCGGCGACGCGGCGGTGCAGGAGCGCTACGCCGCGCCCAAGCTGAACGCGGACGTGATCCTGGACGCGCCCAGCTCGCGGCAGACGCACCACCTGCCCACCACCGACAAGATCATGGCGCTGGGCACCTCCACCGGCGGTACCCAGGCCCTGGAGGTGGTGCTGACCGCGCTGCCGCCCAATAGCCCCGGCCTGGTGGTGGTGCAGCATATGCCCGAGCAGTTCACCAAGAGTTTCGCGACACGGCTCAACGGCCTGTCGCGCATCGAAGTGCGCGAAGCGGCGCACAACGACCGGATCGTCGCCGGCACCGCGCTGATCGCGCCCGGCGGCAAGCACATGGTGGTCAAGCGCAGCGGCGCGCAGTACTTCGTCGAAGTGGTGGACGGCCCTTTGGTCAGCCGGCACCGCCCCTCGGTGGACGTGCTGTTCCGCTCGGTGGCCAAGGCGGCGGGACGCAATGCAGTGGGGTTCATCATGACGGGCATGGGCGACGACGGCGCGCATGGCATGAAGGAAATGCACGACAGCGGGGCCACCACCTACGCGCAGGACGAAGCCAGCTGCGTGGTGTTCGGCATGCCCAAGGAGGCGATCCAGCTCGGCGGCGTGAGCGAGGTGGTGCCGCTGGATCGCATCGCCGGCCTGATCGAGCGGCACGCGCGATGAGCCCCGATCCGCAATTGACCACCAACTGGGGCGTGCGCTCGGTGCTGATCGTGGACGACAGCCGGGTGCAGCGCGATCACGCGGTGAACCTGCTGCGCGAGCTGGGGCTGGAACTGGTGCACGAGGCCGGCAACGGCGTCGAGGCGCTGGAATTGCTGGCGCACCTGCCGGAGCCGCCGAGCGTATTGTTGATCGACCTGGAAATGCCGGGCATGGACGGCGTCGAGCTGATCCAGCACTTGCAGCGCCGCGGCGTCAGCGCGCCGCTGGTGGTGGCGTCCAGCCGCGAAAGCGCGCTGATCAACTCGGTGGAGACCATGTCGCAGGCGCTGGGCCTGCACGTGCTGGCCGCGCTGCAGAAGCCGCTGAACCTGGCGCAACTGGCCGCCGCGCTGCAACGCTTCGGCCGCAGCGCACCGCCGCGCGCCAGCGCCGACCGGCCGGCGGTGACCCTGGCCGACCTCAAGGCCGCGCTGGACGCGGGCCAGGTCAAGCCGTACTTCCAGCCCAAGGTGGACGTGCGTACCGGGGTGGTCAAGGGCGTGGAGGCGCTGGCGCGCTGGCTGCACCCGCAACTGGGCACCATCGCGCCCGACCTGTTCATCCCCATGGCCGAGCAGGGCGGGCTGATCCACGAACTGACGCTGTCGATCGCCGAGCAATCCTGCGCCCAGGCCGCGCGCTGGAACCGCCACGGCCTGCGACTGAGCGTGGCCGTCAACCTGTCGCCGCTGCTGCTGGACGCCGACACCTTCGTCGGCGAAGCGTCCACCCTGCTGGAGCACCACGCGCTGGCCGCCGAACAGGTGGTGTGGGAGATCACCGAAAGTTCGGTGGTCGCCAACCTGGGCGCCGCGCTGGGCACCCTGGCGCGGCTGCGGCTGAAGGGCTTCGGCCTGTCGATCGACGACTACGGCACCGGCTTCTCGTCGATGCAGCAGCTGGCGCGCATCCCGTTCACCGAGCTGAAGATCGACCGCTCCTTCGTCAGCGGCGCCAGCGACCGCCACCACCTGCGGGTGATCCTGCAATCGGCGCTGGACATGGCCAACCGCCTGAACCTGGTCACCGTCGCCGAAGGCGTGGAGACGATCGAGGACTGGCGGCTGTTGCAGGACTTCGGCTGCGCCCTGGGCCAGGGCTACCTGATCGCCCGCCCCATGCCCGGCGACGACCTGCCGACCTGGCTGCGCCAGCACACCCAGCATCTGCGGGCGCTGAGAGAGGGGCGGGTGCACGGGCGGAGTTGACCGGATGGACCGGCATCCGCACGGGGTGCCTTACCGGCCCCATGCGACCCGCTCGACGGCGGGTGTTGTCCGCCGTGCTTATCCCAGCAGTCGTTCCACTTCTTCCCGCGTCGGCGCATACGCCCCGTGGTGGGTGCAGGCCAGCGCGGCGGTGGCGGCGGCGAAGTCCAGGTGGGCGGCCGGCGTGGCGTCGGGGCGGGTGAGCAGCGAGGTCATCCAGCCGCCCATGCTGGCGTCGCCGGCGCCGACGGTGTCGGCGACCTGCACCGGGAACACCGGCCGGCTGTGGTCGCCCTGCGGGGTGAGCAGCGTCATGCCGTCGCCGCCGCGGGTGAACAGGATCTGCGCGTCGGGCGCCCAGCCGCGCAGCGTCGCCAGGGCCTGGGCGGCATCCTGGGCGGGGAAGAGCTTGGCGAGGTCTTCGTCCGAGACCTTGATGTAGTCGGCCAGCCCGGCCATCGCCTGCAGCGTGGGCGTGTAGCGCTGGTCCATCAGGTCGCGGTGGTTGGGGTCGAAGCAGATGGCGCGGCCGGCGGCCTTCACCTGCCGGGCCAGCGTCAGCAATCGCGCCGCCAGCGGCTGACGCACCAGGCTGATCGAGCCGAAATGCACGGTCTGCGCGGCATCCAGCCAGCCCTGCGGCAGGCGCTCGGGGTCGAAGTGCAGGTCGGCGCTGTCGTCGCCGACGAAGAAATAGCTGGGCGGATGCTTGGACGGCACGATGGCCAGGAACGGCGATTTGTCCAGCCGTTGCAGGAAGCGCAGGTCCAGCCCGGCGTCGGCGCTCAGCTGCGCCAGCTCGTCGCCGAACACGTCGCGGCTGACCGCGCCGGCGAAGCCGGTGCCCACGCCCAGCCGCGCGCCCACCCGCGCCACGTTCCAGCACGAGCCGCCGGCCACGGCGCGCCAGTGCGCGCCTTCTTCGCGGATGAAGTCGGTGAGGGCTTCGCCGAAGACCACAAATCGCGTGCTCATGATGATCCTTCCTGCCTGACAAGCTGTGATCGTGAAGTATGCGCTGGCGGCCGGCCATCGGGCCATCGCCCGACTTGCGCCATTGGCGGCGCTGGTGCTGCGTGCTCTTGCAGACTGCCGGGGCCAGCGGAAGCCGGGGCGGCAAGGCGTGGCCGGAAGTGCCGCGGACGGGAGGGGATCGCCGCGGCGCGGCGCAATGAAAAAGGCCGCGCGAGGCGGCCTTTCCGGGGCGGGGCGAGAAGGCTCAGGCGGCCTGCTGCACCGGGATGGCGTTCTTGGTGTTGGCGATGCGGTTGGCTTCGTCCACGTACACCAGCGACGGCTTGTGGTTGGCCAGCTCGGCCTCGGTATAGTCGGCGAAGGTGGCGATGATCAGCAGGTCGCCCACCTGGGCGCGGCGGGCGGCGGAGCCGTTCACCGAGATGATGCCCGAGCCGCGCGCGGCCTTGATGGCGTAGGTGGAGAAACGCTCGCCGTTGTCGACGTTCCAGATGTGGATCTGCTCGTACTCGCGGATATTGGCGGCTTCGAGCAGGTTTTCGTCGATGGCGCACGACCCTTCGTAGTGCAGTTCGGCATGCGTGGTGGTCACGCGGTGGATCTTGGATTTGAGCATCGAGCGTTGCATGACGAAAGCCTCCGCCGGAAAAAGTCGTGAGTATAAGACGTTGACCCGAAAAGCCAAGGGTTGGATTCCCCCTGACCACCAACATGTGCGTTCGATCAAGCCCGGTTTCAATGGCCCAGGCGATAGATCAGACAATCGTCGAGCAGGAACTCGCCGGGACGGGGTTTGCCGCCGGGGGCCACCCGTTCGAAGGTGAAGGTCTGGCCGTCCACCTTGACCCAGGCCGGGATCGGCTGGCCCTGGTAGCGGCCCACCGCCTCCTCGGCGCGTTCCACGTCGCGCGGCTGCGGCGCGGGCGGCGCCAGCGGCTGGGCGGCGGGCGCTTCGGGCAGCTCCATCGCCGGCGCCGGCTCGGCGGGCTCGCCGCTGTGCATGCGCCCGTCCTCGCCGCGTTGCGGCGGCAGGCTGCGCAGGTACCAGCCGAACAGCAGCGCGGGCACCAGCACGCGGCGCACGCGCTTCTGGTTGTCCACGATGCACGCCACGCCGAACGACTCGCCGCACTGCGGGCAGCGGGCGTTGACCGAGATGGCCAGGTGGTCGTCGATCAGGCGGGCGGCGCCGCGCATGTCGCGCGCGTTCAGCATGTGGCCGCAGCGCACGCAGGGCTTGGAGAACTGGCGGATCTGCTCGCCGTTGCGAAAGCGCACCGGCAGCATCTGGTTCAGCGGTTTCTTGGGCAGCATCATCACGTCACATCGTGGCCAATCGGCTATCGAGCGTCAATTCAAGATAGTCCGTAGCCAGGCGGTTCAGTTTGACCGTGGCGCCAACCGGTAATTCCGGCAGCCCCGGCACGCGGATCACCAACGGCGTGCCGCCGACCCGCACCAGGTTTTCCTTGATGACGGTGCAGGTCATTTCGTTGATGTTCTCTTGTTCCAGGTAGCGCAGGCACCAGTAGCGCTCCATTTTGTCCTGGAAGTCGGCATAGGCGGCGTAGGCGGTGTCGAAGGCGCCGATGGCGGCGTACAACTCGGCGTCGTTCCTGCCGAAGCGCGGCTTTTCGTTGCGCAGCAGCGCCAGCAGTTGCTGCTGGTTGATGAAGTCGATGGCGCGGCGCAGCGGCGACGAGCTCCAGGCATAGCATTCCACGCCCAGGCTCAGGTGGGGGCCGGGCTGGGTGGTCAGGCGCACGCGGCCGTTGCCCTGCGAGCGGTAGACGGCGGCGATCTCGGCGTCGGCCAGATCCTTGCCCCAGGTGCTGTTCACCAGGATGGCCAGCTCGGCCACCAGTTTGTCCATCGGCGAGCCGCGCTTGCGCGGCACGATGCGCACCTTCTTGCTGCCGTCGTCCAGCGTGTCGATGTAGAAGCTGTAGTCCAGCCGCACCGGCGCGTTGGGATCGGCCTTGCCGCGGCGGCCTTCCAGCTCGCCGGCGAAGCGCCACAGGTAGTTGAGTTCGGCCTTCCACGGGTAGTCGGCGCCTTCGGTCTCGAAGCCGGCGGTGGCTTCGTTGAAGTGCGGCTCGATCTCGTCGTGGCGCAGGTTGGCGGCGACCGGCACCATTTCGATGCGGCTTTCGTGGGAAATCACGTCGAAGCCGGGCGACAGCTCCAGGTACAGGCTCATCGCCGGGCGGGCGGCGCCTTCCTTCAGCGTGTACTGCTCGACCAGCGCGTTGGGCAGCATGGTGATCTTGTCGCCGGGGAAGTACACGGTGGACAGCCGGTCGAACACCAGCTGGTCCATCGGCGTGCCGGGGGCGACGCCCAGCGTGGGTGCGGCGATGTGGATGCCGACGCGGGTGTTGCCGTTCTTCAGCGGCACGATGCTGAAGGCGTCGTCGATCTCGGTGGTGGTCGAGTCGTCGATGGAGAACGCCCGCACTTCGGCCAGCGGCAGGTCGGCCGGCGGCGGGTAGTCGCCCTCGGCCTGGGCTTCGCGGCCGTGGGGGAAGAATTCGAGCAGGAAGCCGTCGAGGAAGTACTGCGCCACGTCGGGGATGGCGCCCACGTGATCGAGCAGGCGCAACGGCGAGGTGTGCGCGGCATCGGCGGCGGCGGCCAGCGCCTTCCATTCGATGCCGTTCTTGTCGGGGCGGTGCAGCAGGCGCGGCAGCAGCGGCACGAAGGCGTCGGGCAGTTTGCCGGCGGCCAGCTCGGCCTGCCACGCGGCCATCTGCTCGGCCTCGCGCTGCTTGCGCACCATTGCCGCCAGCGCGGCCTTGACGTTCTCGGCCGGGGCCGGCTTGTAGCGGCCGCGGCCCTTCTTGTAGAAGTACATCGGCGCGCCGGCGATGCGCATCAGCACCGCCGCCTGCTGCGGCGCGCTGGGACCGGCGCCGTAGTATTCGGCGGCGATGTCCTCGAAGGCGAATTCGTCGCCGCCGCACACTTCCCACAGGAAGTCGAGGTCGATCTCGGCGGCCAGCGCCTCGGCCTCGTTCCACAGGGTGGCGGGATCGGGCCGCTCGAACCTGAGCAGCACGTTGGCGGCCTTGACCTTGCTGCGCTTGCCGCGCACGTCCTCGACCATCAGGCTCGCCGGTTGCGATTCCTTCACCGTGGCGACCTTGAAGCCGTCTTCCTCGTACAGAACGTGCATGCCCAGCCCTTGCGCAAAAAACGGCGGATTATACATCAGCCCAGATGGCGCTGGCAGGCTAAGGCGTTGATAAACAAGGCGCGCCGAGCAACGGCCACACCCCGCCGCACGTCGCCCCGACCGCACGGCATGGCGTCACGGCGATCAACCCTGCGCGCGGATCAGCCCCGAGCAACGCGAGGCTCCCTCGCGGCGGCGAGGGCGGGGGGAGTGGAGTCGATCAGGAAGCGCCGTGGCTGGCAAACCGGAAATGACGCGCCCTCGGCTTGGCCGAGGGCTTGCCATCCTGGGTGCAGGAGCGGGGCTGAAAGAGAAACCGAGGCGCGGCGGCGAGGGCGGGGGGAGTGGAGTCGATCAGGGAACGTCGTTGCAGGCAGACCAGAGGCAATGCGCGCCTGGCTTTGCCAGGGGCTTACTGTCGTTGGCTTGACCGCAATGTCGAAAGAAAAACCAAGACGTTCAAAATCCCGCCAGCACGATCTTCCCAATGGTATCGCCGGCCTCCAGCGCGGCATGGGCGCGGCGCAGGTTGGCGGCGTCGATGCGGCCGAAGTGCGCGCCGACGGTGCTTTGCAGCGTGCCGGCGTCGATCAGCTTCGCCACGTCGTCCAGCAGCCGGTGCTGCTCGATCATGTCGGCGGTGCGATACATCGCGCGGGTGAACATGAATTCCCAGACGAAGGTGGCGCTCTTGCTCTTGAACAGGTTGAGATCGAGCGGCGTGGCGTTCTCGACGATGCTGCACACCTTGCCCTGTGGCGCGATCACCTGCGCCATGGCGGCGAAGTGCTGGTCGGTGTCGTTGAAGCACAGCACGTAATCGACGTCGGGGTGGCCCAGCGCGGCCAGTTGCGCCGGCAGGTCGCCGCGATGATCGATGGTGGCGCTGGCGCCCAGCCGGGTCACCCACTCGCGCGAGGCGGGGCGCGACGCGGTGGCGATCACCGTCAACCCCGCCAGGCGCGCCAGCTGGATGCCGATCGAGCCCACGCCACCGGCGCCGCCGATGATCAGCACCGTCCTGCCGGCATCCTCGCCGCCACGGCGTACCCCCAGGCGGTCGAATAATGCTTCCCAGGCGGTGATGGCGGTCAGCGGCAGCGCGGCCGCGGCGGCGAAGTCCAGCGTGGCCGGCTTGTGGCCGACGATGCGCTCGTCCACCAATTGCAGTTCGGCGTTGCTGCCGGGGCGGGTGATGTCGCCGGCGTAGAAGACGGCGTCGCCGGGGCGGAACAGCGTGACCTCCGGCCCGACGGCGACCACGGTGCCGGCGGCGTCCCAGCCGAGCACGCGCGGCGTGGCCTCGACCTTGTCCTTGGGCGCGCGCACCTTGGTGTCCACCGGGTTGACCGCGATGGCTTCGATGCGCACCAGGAGGTCGCGGCCGGCCGGCACCGGGTCGGGCAGCGTCACGTCCAGCAGCGCCTCGGGGTGGTCGATCGGCAGGTAGCGGGTGAGGGCGACGGCTTTCATGGATGGGTCTCCGGGGCGTTGGGGTAACTGGTGTAGCCGGTGGCGCCGCCGCCGAACAGGGTGGCGGGGTCGAGTTCGGCCAGCGGCCAGCCGTGGCGCAGCCGCGCCGGCAGATCGGGGTTGGCGACGAAGGGGCGGCCGAAGGCGACCAGGTCGGCCCAGCCGGTTTCGAGGATGGCTTCGGCGCGCAGCACGTCGTAGCGGCCGGCGACGATCAGCGTGCCGGGGAAGCGCTGGCGCAGCGCGATGCGGAAGGTGTCCGGCACCTGCGGCGCGTCGGTCCAGTCGGCTTCGGACAGATGCAGGTAGCCGATGCGCCCCGACAGCCAGTCGGCGGCGGCGAGGATGGTGTCGATGATCCCGGGGTCGGCCATGTCCTTGAAAGTGATGTACGGCGCCAGCCGCAGCCCGGTGCGCTCGGCGCCGATCTCGGCGGTGACGGCCTCGACCACTTCGCGCAGGAAGCGCAGGCGGTTGTCGATGCTGCCGCCGTACTGGTCGGTGCGCTGGTTGGAGGTGCTGCGCAGGAACTGGTCGATCAGGTAGCCGTTGGCGCCGTGGATCTCCACGCCGTCGAAGCCGGCGTCGATGGCGTTGCGCGCGGCCCGGCGGAAGTCCGCCACGATGTCGGCGATCTCCGCCACGCTCAGCGCGCGCGGCGTGGGGCAGTCGAGCATGCGGCCGACGCCATCCTCGTCCGCCACCCAGACCTGGGTATCGCGCGGCTGGATCGCCGACGGCGCCACCGGCTGGCCGCCGCCGTGGAACACCGGGTGCGATACGCGGCCGACGTGCCACAGTTGCAGAAAGATGCGGCCGCCGGCCGCGTGCACCGCGTCGGTGACGCCGCGCCAGCCGGCGATCTGCTCGGGCGTGTGCACGCCGGGCGTGAACGAATAGCCCTGCGCGCCGGCGCTGATCTGGGTGGCCTCGGTGACGATCAGCCCGGCGCCAGCGCGCTGGGCGTAGTACTCGGCCATCAGCGCGTTGGGCACGTTGCCGGGCTGGTCGGTGCGCGCGCGGGTCATCGGCGCCATCACCATGCGGTTGGCGAGGTCGAGCCCGCCCAGGCGGTAGGGGGTGAACAGGTAGCGGCTCATGTTGGGGTTCCAGTGGGGGATGGGCGCATCTTGCCGTGTCGATCCCTTATGAAAAAGCCGATAATCGCGAAAACATTTTCAAGGAAAATTTAATGGTCGGGCCCGGCTTCGCCGATTGGCAATGGTTCCTGCGCATCGTCGAGCGTGGCTCGCTGTCGGCTGCCGCGCGCGACCTGGGCCAGACCCCGGCGGCGCTGTCGCTGGCGCTCAAGCGCCTGGAGACGCAGCTGGGCGCGCGGCTGTTCCAGCGCAGCACGCGGCGGCTGACGCTGACCCCCGAAGGCGAGATCTGGTATCGCAGCGCCCACGCGGCGCAGGACGCGCTGGCGAGTGGGCTGGACGAGCTGGCGGCGCAGCGCGGCGAATTGTCCGGGCCTTTGCGGCTGTCGGTGCCGTCCGATTTCGGGCGCCAGTACGTGCTCGACTGGGTGGAGGAATTCGTCGCGCGGCACCCCGGCGTGGTGCCGATGCTGACCCTGCGCGACCGGGTGGACGATCTGGTGGCCGAATCGCTGGACCTGGCGTTGCGCTACGGCCCGCCGCGCGAAACCGGGCTGATCGCCACGCCGCTGGTGGCCGACAACCGCCGCGTCGCGGTCGCCAGCCCCGATTACTGGGCGCGTCATCCGCTGCCGGCGCATCCGCAGGAACTGCTCGGCCACGCCTGCCTGGCGTTCGCGCTGCGCGACGCGGTGCACGTGAGCTGGCGTTTCAACCGCGACGACGAGGCCACCACGGTGTCGATGCGGCCCAGCCGCTACGCCAACGACGGCGCGGTGGTCAGCGAATGGGCGCGGCGCGGCTGCGGCGTGGCGTACAAATCGCGGCTGGATGTCGCGGGCGATCTGGCTGCCGGCCGGCTGGTGGCGGCGTTGTCCGACTGGCAGGGCGAGCCGGCGCCGCTGTACCTGGTGCGCAGCGGCGGCCGCCTGCTGTCGCCGCGGGTGCGCGCGTTCTGGGATTTCTGCCTGGGCAAGGCGGCCGGCCTGTCCCGGGGCGATTCGCCCTGACCCGGCCCATGAAAAACCCCGGCGAAGGCCGGGGTTGGGGGTCGGCGTGGCCCGGGCTCAGGGCAGGATTTCCACCTGCTTCACGTCGACATCGGTGTTGATCAGGCCCTTGTCCACTTCGCCGGTCAGTCGCACGCGGGTCTTGGCGTCCACGTCCTGCGCCGGCCACTTGTCGTGGTCGATCTCCACCTTGATGGTGCCGCTGGCGTCGCGGAACTCGTAGTGATCCTTGTCCAGCTTGCGCACGATGTTGCCTTCCAGCACCACCAGCGTGTCGTCGGCAGCCTTGGCGGCATCGGCGGCGGTGGTCACCTTGGCCGCGTGGTCCGGGCCGACGTAGGCCGCCATCGCCATGCCGGATGCCAGGGCCAGGATGCCTGCGAGTGTCTTGATCGATTTCATGTCGCCTCCTGTGAAGAAAAATGCCGCTGGGCAGTGTAGCCGGCGATCCCGGGCGCGCTGGAGGGACGATTTCACAAACGGCAATGGTTGCGTCGCGCGTCCAGGCGCCGGTTCGATGCGGCGGCGCCGCCGATCAGTAGGTCTGGAACATCCGCTGGATTTCCTGGGTGTCGCGGGTCCTGGTCAGCGCCAGCATCAGCAGGATGCGGGCCTTCTGCGGGTTCAGGTTATCGGCGGCGACGAAGTCCAGCTCGTCGTCGTTGGCCTCGCCGTTGCGCGCGGTGATGCCGCTGCCGGTGCGCGAGCTGCGCACGATCACCACGCCCTTGGCGTGTGCCTCCTGCAACGCCTCCTTCACCGGGTTGGCCAGGCTGCCGTTGCCGGTGCCGGCGTGGACCAGCCCGACGTCGCCGGCGGCGACGAAGGCGTCCACCGGCAGGCGCTTGGCGTTGGCGTAGCCGTAGACGATGTCCACTTCGGGCAGCTTGTCGAGCTTGCTGACGTCGAATTCGGTCTGGGTGGTGTGCTTGCGCGCGGTGGCGCGGTAGAACACCGGCTTGCCGCGCACCACGTAGCCCAGGTTGCCCAGCTCCGGTGCGCGGAAGGTGTTGGCCAGCATGGTGCTGGTCTTGGTCACTTCGCGCGCGCCCTGGATTTCGTCGTTCAACGCCACCAGCACGCCGCGACCCTTCGCTTCCTTGCTGCCGGCCACGCCCACCGCGTTGAACAGGTTGATCGGGCCGTCGGCGCTGATGGCGGTGGCCGGGCGCATGGCGCCGACGATCACTACCGGCTTGTCGCTCTTGACCACCAGGTTGAGGAAGTACGCCGTCTCCTCGATGGTGTCGGTGCCGTGGGTGATGACGATGCCGTCCACGTCCGACTGCTTGAGCAGGGTGTTGACCCGCTTGGCCAGCGTCAGCCAGTAGTCGTTGGTCATGTTCTCGCTGGCGATCTGGAACACCTGCTCGCCCTTGACGTTGGCGATGGTCTTCAGCTCGGGCACGGCTTCGATCAGCTTTTCCACGCCGATCTTGGCGGCGGTGTAGCCGACGGTGGTGGTGCTGGTGGCGCCGGTGCCGGCGATGGTGCCGCCGGTGGCCAGGATGGCGACATTGGGCAGGTCGGCCGCGAAGGCGAAACCGGCGCCACACAGAACGGCGGCGGCGAAGCCGCGCCGGGCAAGTTGTGCAAGGTGCATGCTGATCTCCTGTGGAGGCCAATGCGCGCGGTAGCGCGTCGGGCCTGCTCGATTTGGTGGTCGCGTGGATGACGACCTGCGGCGATCATGCGCGTGCCTTGCATGACACGGGTATTGCCAGAAATCCGAATAGGGAAATTATTTACGACAACGGCAGGCTGGCAAAAGCATGGCGAAAAGCAGGGGGGGCGAAGTGGCAGCAAGACGACTGCCGGCCCCTTGGCGAATGGCTACTTTTCCGGCGTGAACACCTTGGCCACCGTGCTGCGCTTCACCGGGTTGGGATCACCACTTTCGATTCTCCGGGTGATGGTGGTGCCGGGGGGGATGTTGATCCCCTGGCCCTGGTAGCCGGTGACCTTGGGTTGGGTGAACCCTTCCGCCTTCAGGGCGTTGGCCAGCGTCTGCGCGGGCGCGCGCGCGCCGTCGTGGATCGCCGGCGGGTCGGCGAGGAAGTGGGTGGGCTTGACCGCGTCCGCCGAGTGGCACGAGGTCATGCGGATCGATTCGAAATCGGGGTTCAGCCCCGATTGCTTGAGGCCCTTGGCGACGTCGGTCAGGGCAAAGACGCCGTCATCCGGCGTGGTCTGCAAGGCGTCGTATCCGGCGTTGCCGTGCCCCAGCACGTACAGCTTGGTGTGCTGGGGGTGGAGCGAAGCCATGCCCACGTCCCCGGCATGCTTGATCTCGGTCGCCGCGAAGGCGTCGTGGCGCTCCTGCCAGGCCGAGAGACTGGATTGGGCCTGCGCCCGCTGGTTGCGGGCGTTCTGCTTCAGTGCCGTGGTTTGCTGGAGCAATTCGGTCAATCGAGGTTTCACCGGCTGCGGGTTCTCGGGATAGGGCTGTCCCTTTACGTAGTTGGGGTCCATGGCTTTCAATCGGCGTCTGGTCTGCTTGATGGTGTCGATCTGCGGCCCGGTGTCCGCGATGCTTTTGCGGATCGACGTCATTTCGGACAGTGCGTTGGATATCGTCTGCTGCTTGGCGGCGCTCAGGTCGGCAAAGACGGTTTCATTGCGGGCGATCACCGGAACCGGGCCGCGGGCCGTCGGATCCTGCGCGGCCTTGCGGATGCGGGGCAGGTTGCTGCCCGCCGCCTGCTCGAAGATATCGCCGCCACCTTCGTGTGCCCAGTAAAAGGCCGCCTTTTGCCGTTTGCCCGAATCCATGGCGGATGCCCCGATCGCTTGATCGGATCGGTATAGATCGTCCTGCATCGTTCGCGGCGCGCTTTCCGGGCTGTTCCGACCGGGGGAAGCCGCACGGCGACGAAGCCCCCGCGCCGCGATCAATCCGCCGTGTCGTTGGCGCTTTCCACCCGGTTGCGGCCGTTGCGCTTGGCGAGGTAGAGCGCCTGGTCGGCCATGGCCAGCAGGGCGATCCAGTCGTCTTCCGCCCGGCTGAGGGCGATGCCGAAGCTGGCGGTGACGGTGAGCGACTGGCCATCGGCCAGCACGATGGGAACCTCGGCGATCAGGCAGCGCAGCTTCTCGGCCAGCACGCGCGCGGCCCCCTGGTCGGTGCGCGGCACCAGCACGGTGAATTCCTCGCCGCCGAAACGGCCCACGTTGTCCTCGCTGCGGCAGGCGGCGCGGACCCGCTGCGCCACGACCCGCAGCACTTCGTCGCCGGCGGGATGGCCGTACAGGTCGTTCACCCGCTTGAAATGATCGATGTCGAACAGCAGCAGGCCCATCTGCCCGCCGCCCAGCGAAGCGCCCAGCAGCAGTTGCTCGCCCAGTTCCACCAGCGCACGCCGGTTGCTGACCCCGGTGAGCGGGTCGGTCTCGGCCTGTTGCTTGAGCTGGCGGGTCAGCGCGGTCAGGCGCTTTTCCAGCAGGTCGCGCTGCTGCTGGCAGGCACGCAGGATGTCGATGGCGTCGAACAGCTCGCCGACTTCCCTGCCGGCGTGCGGTCGCGTGATCGGTGCGGTATCGCCGTGGGCCAGCTCGACGATGGCCCGGCGCGCCTGGAGCAGCGGCCGAAGCAGCCGGCAGCGGCCGGTGCGCAGCAGCAGGGACAGCACCCCGGCGATGGCGATGCCTTGCAGCAGGGCGAACAGCATGCCCCAGCACGCGGCATCGCGTTCGGCGGCCGCCGCCTCGGCGCCGGTCTCGATGATGAGGTGCTTGAGTTGCTCCATGGCCTGCATGGTCGGCACATAACGCTGGACGAAGCCGGCCGCGCTCAGCGGATAGTCGCCGCTGTGCCGGCCGACCCGCAGGATGGATTCCAGGAACTGCTCGTTGCCACCGAAGTACTGCTGCGAGATGGCGAACCGCGCCTGCTCGATCTCGGGGCGATCCCAGTAGCCGCCGACCTGGCGGGCGAGCAGGCCGTTCAGCTCGTCGAGCCGGCCGCGCATGTTGCCGATGCGTCGCCGCAGCGCCAGTTCGATGGGTTGCCGGGTGGCCAGCGGCGCGATGAACAGCGAGCCGAGCCGGCCGGCGTATTCGCGCATGTTCCCGACCATCTGCGCCATCAGCACGGCGTCGGCGACGTTGCGATCGGCCTTGGTCGCATGGTTGCCGATCTCCACGATCAAGGGCTTCACGCGGTCCACCACGCTGAACATCCGCTCGATGGCGTAGGCGATCTCGATCTCGCTGCGCTCGGAGAGCGGCTGTGCGGCCAGCGAATCGATCAGCATGCGCATCTGATCCAGCGCGGGGCGCACTTCGGCCAGCGTGTCGCCGGCGGCGGGCAGTGATTCCGGGTGCTGCGCCAGCAGCGTGGCCACCCGGTCCAGCGCCAGGTCGGTCCGGGTTCTGGCTTTGGCGAGCCGTTGCCGCCACGCCTCGCTGGCGGTGCCGTTGTTGTCCATCAGGCTGCCGGATGGACCGCGCTCGGCGGAGGCCGCGTTGGCGATCTCCAGTGCGGCACGATAGAGCGCCAGATTGTGCAGGTTGTCGAGATTGCGCCGGTAGCGCTCGAAGTTGCTCCAGGCCAGCTGGCCCGCCAGCAGCAGGGCGATGCCGATGATGAGCAATGAGCCGGTACGGAATTTCTGGTCGATGGAAAGCGCGTTCATGGCTGGTGGCTTGGCCGCGGTGTACCGGATGGGCGGTGGGAGTCCATGCTAGGCGGCGGATAGCGCCGTGTCGTACCTGTTTCTGCACGGCATACGGGTAGCCCCCCGCACCTTCAGGCAGTGCTTTCCACCCGGTTGCGGCCGTTGCGCTTGGCGGCGTAGAGCGCCCGGTCGGACGTGGCCACCAGTTTGGCCCAGGTGCAATCGGCGTGGCTCACCGCGATGCCGAAGCTGGCGGTGATCGACAGCGCCTTGCCGTCGGCCAGGACGATGGGGGTGTCGGCGATCAGTTGCCGCAGTTTTTCCGCCAGCAGGTGGGCGGCGGTGGTGTCGGTGCGTGGAATCAACACCGTGAACTCCTCCCCGCCGAAGCGGCCGATGTTGTCCTCGCCGCGGCAGGCCATGCGGACCCGCTGCGCCACGGCGCGCAGCACTTCGTCGCCGGCGGGGTGGCCGTGCAGGTCGTTCACCTGCTTGAAGTGATCGATGTCGAACAGCAGCAGGCCCATCTGCCAGCCGCCGAGCGCGGCGTCGAGCACCAGTTGCTCGCCCAGTTCTTCCAGCGCGCGGCGGTTGCTGACGCCGGTGAGCGCGTCGGTCTCGGCCTGGCGCTTGAACTGTCGCGTCATTGCGCTCAGGCGTTTTTCCAGCAGGTCACGCTGTTGCTGGTGGATGCGCAGGATATCGATGGCGTCGAACAGCTCCCGCACTTCCTGGCCGCTACGGGGGCGCCTGGGCTGCTGGCAGTTGCCATTGGCCAGGTCGATGATCTCTTTGCGGGCATGCAGCAGCGGCATCAGCAGGCGATGGCGTGCGAAGTACAGCAGCGAGCCGATGCTGCCGGCGATGCCGCAGGCCAGGAGGGTGGCGAGCAGCATCCCCCGGCGCGCGATGTCCAGGTCGCGGGCGACCTGTTCGCCGCTGCTGTCGATGATGCGGTCGCGCAGTTGTTCGATGGGCAGCATGGTCGGCACGTAGCGTTCGGTGAAGCTGACGGCGTTGTCGCTGTATCGGCCGCTGTCCCGCTGGCGCAGCACGCTCTGGACGATGGCGTTGCCGGCACCGAAATACTGCTGCGTCACCCGGTCGCGCGCCTGGAGCATGCCGGGGCGATCCCAGTAGTCGCCGATCTGGTGGTTGAGCTGCATGTTCATTTCCTCCAGCCGGCCGCGCAGGTTGGTGATGCGGCGAAGTTCCTCTATCGAGAACGGCTGTTGGTGGACCAGCGGGCCGATCAGCAGCGAGCCGACGCGCCCGGCGTATTCGCGCATGTTGCTGACCACCTGCGCCATGAGGATGGCGTCGGACAGGCTGCGATCGGCCTTGGCGGCGTGGTTGCCGATGACGGTGACGACGGCTTCGAGTCGGTCCACCGCCTGGAACATGTGCTCGATGGCCTGGCTGATGGCGCTGTTGCTCCGCTGGCTCAGCGGCAGCATGGCCAGGTGGTCCACCTGGGCCCGCGCCTCGCGCAGCGATTGCTGAAGCTGATCCAGTTGGTGCTTGGGCTGGAAGGGAAGCGGCGGATGCAGCGTCAGCAGCCGGGCCAGCTCCGCCAGCGCACCATCGCTCGCGGCCCGCGCCATGGCCAGCTGGAGCGCGCGGGCACCGTTGCTGGCCTGTGGGGTCCCCAGCAGGTTGTTGGCCGGCCCGCGCTCCGCCGACAGCAGGTTGGTGGCGAGCAGGGCGCTGTGGTAGAGCCGCAGATTGTCGAGGTTGTCCAGGTTGCGCCGGTAGTCCTGGTAATGGGACCACACCAGTTGACCCGCCAGCAGGCTGGCGATGGCAAGGATGAGCAGCGAGCCTGCCTTGAATTTCAGATCGCCGGAAAGTGTGCGCATGGTTTGGCCCGGGGACGCGGGGAGGGCGCGTCGATCCGGGCCATCCTAACGGGGCCGGCCAGGGCCGCCGAACGGCAGATGGAGGGCCCGCCCGTGCCAGCGCGACAGGCGTGCCGTCCGCACGGACGCGCGTCGCGGGCGCCGGCAACCGCCGTGCGCGGCGGCTGAAAGGGCTTTCCGGCCGCGTTTACTCGGCCAGTTGCGCCAGCAGTTCCGCCTGGTGCTCGTTGATCAGCGCCTGGGTCAGTTCCTCCAGGTCGCCGTCCATGATGGCGTCGAGCTTGTACAGGGTGAGGTTGATGCGGTGATCGGTCATCCGCCCCTGCGGGAAGTTGTAGGTGCGGATGCGCTCGGAACGGTCGCCCGAGCCGATCAGGCTCTTGCGGGTGGCGGCTTCGCGCGCCTGGATCTCGGAGCGCTGCTTGTCGTTGATGCGCGCCGCCAGCACCGCCATCGCGCGCGCCTTGTTCTTGTGCTGGCTGCGGTCGTCCTGGCACTCGACCACGATGCCGGTCGGCAGGTGGGTGATGCGCACGGCGGAGTCGGTCTTGTTGATGTGCTGGCCGCCGGCGCCGCTGGCGCGGAAGGTGTCGATGCGGATCTCGGCCGGGTTGATGTTCACTTCCTCCAGCTCGTCGGCCTCGGGCAGCACGGCCACGGTGCAGGCGCTGGTATGGATGCGGCCCTGGGTCTCGGTGGCCGGCACGCGCTGCACCCGGTGGCCGCCCGATTCGAACTTCAGCCGCGAATACGCGCCGTAGCCGGCCACGCGGGCGATCACTTCCTTGTAGCCGTTCAGGTCCGATTCGCTGGCGGACACGATCTCCACCTGCCAGCGGTTGCGCTCGGCGTAGCGGCTGTACATGCGGAACAGGTCGGCGGCGAACAGCGTGGATTCGTCGCCGCCGGTGCCGGCGCGGATTTCCAGGAAGATATTGCGCTCGTCGTTGGGATCGCGCGGCAGCAGCGCCTTCTGCAATTCGACTTCCAGCTGCTCCAGCGCGGCGTTGGCGTTGGCGATCTCTTCCTGCGCCAGATCCTTCATGTCGGGATCGTCCAGCAGTTCCTGCGCGGTGGCGAGGTCGGCCTGGGTCTGCTCGAAGCGGTGGTAGAGGGCCACCACCGGCTCCAGCTCGGCATGCTCGCGGGTGAGCTTGCGGTACTGGTCCATGTCGCGGGTGGCGTCCTCGGCGGCGAGCAGGGCGCTCACTTCTTCCAGGCGGTCGGCCAACTGGGCCAGTTTCTGAACGATCGACGGTTTCATGGTCAGGTCCGTGGGCCGCGTCCCGGCGGGGGCGCGGCAAGGGGTTCGGTAGGGTGGGACGAACTGCTAATCGTGCAGCCGGAAGATCCGCCGCGTGGCGCGCAGCAGCGGTTCCTGCTCTTCGGGCGGCGCGGCGTTGAGCGTGGCCAGCGGCGCGTGCAGCAGCTTGGCGGCCAATTGCTCGCTCAGGCGCTCCAGCACTTCGTCGGCATCGTCGCCGGCCGCCAGCCGCTTGCGGGCCTTGGACAGCTCGTGGCGCGCGATGCGGTCGGCATGGTCCTTCAGTTCGCGGATGGTGGGCACCAGTGCGCGCCCGGCCAGCCACTGACGGAATTCCTCGACGCCGGCCTCGACGATCAGCCCGGCGGCCTCGGCCTCGCTCTGGCGCGCGGCGAAGCCTTCGCGCACCACTTCGGCCAGGTCGTCCACCGTGTAGAGGTAGGCGTCGGGCAGGTCGGCCACTTCGGGCTCCACGTCGCGCGGCACCGCCAGGTCGACGATGAACATCGGGCGGTGCTTGCGACGCTTGAGCGCCCGCTCCACCGTCCCCTTGCCGACGATGGCCAGCGGTGCGGCCGTACAGGACACCACGATGTCGAATTCGGCGATGCGCTCGGCCAGATCGGACAACAGCATGGCGCTGCCGCCGTACTGCTCGGCCAGTCGCGCGCCGCGTTCCAGCGTGCGGTTGGCCACCGCCATGGCGCGCGGCCGCTGGGCGCAAAAGTGCGCGGCGCACAGCTCGATCATCTCGCCGGCGCCGATGAACAGCACCGAGCATTCGCTCACCGACGGGTACAGCCGTTCCGCCAGCTTCACCGCCGCCGCCGCCATCGACACCGACGCGGCGCCGATGCGGGTTTCGGAGCGCACTTCCTTGGCCACCTGGAACGCGCGCTGGAACAGGCCGTTGAGCAACACGCCCAGGCTGCCGGCCTCGCGCGCCACCCGTTCGGCGTCCTTGAGCTGGCCGAGGATCTGCGTTTCGCCCAGCACCATGGAATCGAGTCCGGCCGCGACGCGGAAGGCATGCCGCGCGGCATCGACGTCGCTGAGGCGGTACAGGTGCGGCATCAGCTCGCGCGCCTCGCGCCCCCGGCTGGCGGCGAACCACTCCAGCACGGCATCGGCCTCGCGGGCGTTGACGTACAGCTCGGTGCGATTACAGGTGGAGACGATGGCAGCCTCGGCCACGCCGCGCGCGCTGGTCAGCCCGGACAATGCGGGCGCCAGTTCTGCGGGTGAAAACGCCAACCGTTCGCGTACGGCGAGCGGAGCGGTTTCGTGGTTGATGCCAAGGACGACGAGATTCATCGCGGATGCGACTGGGCGGAGCGGGAAAGCCGATGATTGTAACGCGAAAAACCGGGGGGACCCCGAACCCCCAAATCTGAAACACAGCGGACAGGGGACTCCAAACCCCAAGTCTTGAAACACAGAGAACACAGAGAACACGAAGGGTCACAGAGAAAAACAAAGGCGAGATACCCGACTGCCCGCAGTACTCGCTGTCTTTCTGGCGCTTTCCTCCCGTTTTTCTCTGTGTTCTCCGTGTTCTCTGTGTTTCAAGATTTGGGGTTGGTGGGCTTACTTCCGCGAAATGGCGCGCCAGCCGATGTCGCTGCGGTACTGCATGCCATAGAAGTCGATCTGCTCGACCAGCTCGTAGGCACGCTTGTGCGCCATCCTGAAGTTCTCGCCCAGCGCGGTCACGCACAGTACGCGGCCGCCAGCGGTGACCGGGCGGCCTTCCTCGTCGAGGGCGGTGCCGGCGTGGAACACCTGGACGTCGTCCAGATCGCCGGGCAGGCCGGCGATGACGTCGCCCTTGCGCGGGGTCTCGGGGTAGTTGGCGGCGGCCAGCACCACGCCCAGCGCCACGCGGCGGTCCCACTCGGCCTCGACCTGATCCAGCCGGCCGTCGATGCCGGCTTCGACCAGCTCCACCAGATCGCTCTTGAGCCGCATCATGATCGGCTGGGTTTCCGGGTCGCCGAAGCGGCAGTTGAATTCCACCACCTTGACCGAGCCGTCGGCGCCGACCATCAGGCCGGCGTAGAGAAAGCCGGTGTAGTCGATGCCATCCTTGGCCATGCCGGCCACGGTGGGCAGGATCACCTCGCGCATGGCGCGGGCGTGCACCTCGGGCGATACCACGGGGGCGGGCGAGTAGGCGCCCATGCCGCCGGTGTTGGGGCCCTGGTCGGCGTCGAGCAGGCGCTTGTGGTCCTGGCTGGAGGCCATCGGCAGCACGTGTTTGCCGTCCACCATCACGATGAAGCTGGCTTCCTCGCCTTCGAGGAAGTCCTCGATCACCACGCGGGCGCCGGCGTCGCCGAACTTGTTGCCTTCCAGCATCGAATCCACCGCGGCGTGCGCTTCGTCCACGCTCATCGCCACCACCACGCCCTTGCCGGCGGCCAGGCCGTCGGCCTTGATCACGATGGGTGCGCCGCGCGCGGCGATGTAGTCGTGCGCGGCCCTGGCGTCGCCGAAGGTTTCGTAGGCGGCGGTGGGGATGCCGTGGCGTTTCATGAACGCCTTGGCGTAATCCTTGGACCATTCCAGCTGCGCGGCGGCGCGCGTCGGGCCGAAGATCCGCAGGCCCTCGGCGCGGAAGGCATCGACCACGCCCTGCGACAGCGGCGCTTCGGGGCCGACCACGGTAAAGGCCACCTGCTCGCGCCGGGCCAGCTCCAGCCATTCGGGAATGGTGCCGGCGGCGACGTTGACCAGATGCGGATCCAGCGCCGTGCCGGCGTTGCCCGGCGCGACCAGCACCTTGGCGACGCGCGGGCTCTGCGCCAGCTTCCACGCCAGCGCGTGCTCGCGGCCGCCGTTACCGATGACGAGAATATTCATGACTTTGTTTTCAACCCCGCTTTATTTGAATTCGTAGCGGCCGAACAGGAAGCCGACGTTGCCGCTGTTGAGACTGCTGTTGAGTGATGGGATGAAGGTGCCCATCACCGAGGCACGCCGGTAGCGCAACGCCACCAGCGGCAGGATAAAGGGAAACGGCACGCCGCCGAGGATGTCGTTCCGCGTGGTCAGGCCCACCGTGTAGCCCGCGCCGACCGAGAGTTCGCTGGCGGATGGCCACAGCCAGAGCTTGCCGTAGCCCACCATCAGCTCGGGATGGTTGTGGGAGTCGGCGAAGGCCAGGCCGTACAGCATTTCGTCGTTGCCGTGCTCGTCGGTCAGGTGCTTGCCGATGCCGCCGCCCCAGGCGTTGGCGTTCAGCTCGGCGCGCTTTTCGTCGGTCCAGGTGTGCGGGTCGTGCCAGGTGTAGCCGGTGACGTACAGGTCCCAGCTGCCTTCGTCGGCGATCCGGCCGAAGTGGGTGCAGACACTGGTCGCCCAGTCGCCGACGTTGCTCATGCTGTCGCAATCGACTGCTTGCGCGGGGGCGATCAGGGCAGGGAACAGGGCGGCGGCGGCGAACCAGTGTCGTTTCATCGGAGGGACCGGATCAGTGACGGAAGTGGCGGATGCCGGTGAATACCATGGCGATGTCGTGCTCGTCCGCCGCGGCGATCACTTCCTCGTCGCGCACCGAGCCGCCCGGCTGGATGATGGCGGCCACGCCATTCTCGGCGATCACGTCCACGCCGTCGCGGAACGGGAAGAAGGCGTCCGACGCGGCCACCGAGCCGCGCAGTTCCAGGCCGGCGCTGCGGGCCTTGATCGCGGCGATCTTGGTGCTGTCCACGCGGCTCATCTGGCCGGCGCCGATGCCCAGGGTCTGGCCGTGGCCGCAGAACACGATGGCGTTCGATTTGACGAACTTGGCCACGTTCCAGGCGAACAGCAGGTCTTTCAGCTGTTCCGGGCTCGGTTGCTTTTTGGTGACCACCTTGAGGTCGGCCAGCAGCAGGGTGTGGCTGTCCGGGGTCTGCACCAGCAGGCCGCCGCCGACGCGCTTCAGGTCGTACTTGTTCTCGCCGGATTCGATCGGCACTTCCAGCACGCGCACGTTCACCTTCTTGGCCAAGAGTTCCAGCGCGGCCGGGGTGTAGCCCGGGGCGATCAGCACTTCCATGAACTGCTTGCTCACCGCTTCGACGGTTTCCACGTCGATGGGCTTGTTGAAGGCGATGATGCCGCCGAAGGCGCTGGTGGTGTCGGTGGCGAACGCCAGGCGATAGGCGTTGTAGGTGTCGCCGGCGACGGCCACGCCGCAGGGGTTGGCGTGCTTGACGATGACGCAGGCCGGCTCGGCGAACTGCTTGACGGCCTCCCACGCGGCGTCGGCGTCGGCGATGTTGTTGTAGCTCAGCTCCTTGCCCTGGTGCTGCACGTAGGCCGACAGGCTGCCGGGGGCCGGATGCAGGTCGCGGTAGAACGCGGCGCTCTGGTGCGGGTTCTCGCCGTAGCGCATGTCCTGCACCTTGGTGAATTGCAGGTTGAGGCGGTTCGGGTAGGCCACCTTCTCGCCTTCGTCGGTGAGCGCGGTCAGGTAGTTGGAGATGGCGCCGTCGTAGGCGGCGGTGTGGCTGAACGCCTTCTTGGCCAGGTTCTTGCGCGTGGCCAGGCTGAGTGCGCCGCCGTTGGCCTGCATCTCGGCGACCAGCGGGGCGTAGTCGGTGGCGTCGGTGACGATGGCGACGTGGGCGTGGTTCTTGGCCGCGCTGCGCACCATGGCCGGGCCGCCGATGTCGATGTTCTCGATGGCGTCCTCGAAGGTGCAGTCGGGCTTGGCGATGGTGGCCTCGAACGGGTACAGGTTGACGCACACCAGATCGATGTTGCCGATGCCGTGCTCGGCCATGGTGGCGACGTGCGCCTCCAGGTCGCGTCGGCCGAGGATGCCGCCGTGGATCTTGGGATGCAGCGTCTTGACGCGGCCGTCGAGCATTTCCGGGAAGCCGGTGTAGTCGCCCACTTCGATCACCGCCACGCCGTTGTCGGCCAGCAGCTTGGCGGTGCCGCCGGTGGACAGGATCTCGACGCCTTGCGCGGCGAGTGCGCGGGCGAAGTCGAGCACGCCGGTCTTGTCGGACACGCTGATCAGCGCACGTTGGATTTTGCTCATGTCGTTCCTCGGTTTCTGGGCACCGCCCTGGGCTGGGGTGCGGGTTCTGGTTTGGAAGATCGGGTGTTGCGGGCATCCGCCGCGGCGGTTGCCTGGAATCGGTGGCGAACTCAGCGGGCCCCGGCCGGCGGCGGCTTCGGCCGGCGCGTGGCGCGGGCGGCAAGGCGGTGGTCGGGCGGGGGGCGCTGGTTCATCCGGGGGTCACAGCATGTCGTAGGTCTGCAACTTCTTGCGCAGCGTGTTGCGGTTGATGCCCAGCATCTCGGCGGCGCGGGTCTGGTTGCCGCCCACCCGTTCCAGCACCAGGCTCAGCAGCGGTTTTTCCATGCGGGCCAGCACCATGTCGTAGACGGCGCACGGCGGCTCGCCGTCCAGGTCGTGGAAGTATTGGTCCAGCGAAGCCACGATGGCCTCGGCGATGGGATCGCCTTCGCGTATGCATACGCGTTCGGCTAGTTGGTTCATGCGTCCCCCGATTGTTCTCGCTGCATGGTCTCCTCCGTGGGTTCGACGTATTGCAGGTAGTCACTCTCCAACGCCAGCCCATCGAAATAGGCCTGCGTTTCCCTTTTTTGCTCGGTGGTGGTTTCCAGCCGGTACATGGCCTGCCGGAATGCGTTGCCGCCGGGTAACCCCTTGGTGTACCAGGCGATGTGCTTGCGGGCGATGCGGCAGCCGGAATACTCGCCGTAGAACCCGTACAGCGCGTCCAGGTGTTCCTGGAGCACGGCGCTGATCTCGCTCACCCGGGGCGGCGGCAGGTGCTCGCCGGTCTCCAGGTAGTGCGCGATTTCGCGGAACAGCCACGGCCGGCCCTGGGCGGCGCGGCCGATCATGATGGCGTCGGCGCCGGTGGCGTCCAGCACCGCCTTGGCCTGCTCGGGCGTGGCGATGTCGCCGTTGGCGATCACCGGGATGCCGAGCGTGCGCTTCACTTCGCGGATCAGCGCGTAGCGGGCGCTGCCGGTGTACATGTCCTCGCGGGTGCGGCCGTGGATGGCGATGGCGGCGATGCCGGCCGCTTCGGCGCGGCGCGCCACCCGCAGGATGTTCTCTTCGCCGTTGCGAAAGCCCAGGCGGGTCTTGAGGGTGACCGGCACGTCCACCGCGCCGACCACGGCGTCGAGGATCTCGCCGACCAGGGCCTCGTTCTGCAACAGCGCCGAGCCGGCCAGCTTGTTGCACACCTTCTTGGCCGGACAGCCCATGTTGATGTCGATGATCTGGGCGCCGAACTCGACGTTGAGCCGCGCCGCCTGCGCCAGTTGCTCGGGATCGGAGCCGGCGATCTGCACCGCGATCGGCTCGGGCTCGCCGGTGTGGTCCATGCGGCGCCGGGTCTTGGCGTTGTCCCACAGCGCGTTGTTGGCGGTGATCATCTCGGACACGGCATAGCCCGCGCCGAAGCGCCGGCACAGTTGCCGGAACAGGCGGTCGGTCACCCCGGCCATCGGGGCGACGGCGAGGCGGTTGGGCAGTTGGTACGGTCCGATGCGCATGGCGCTGGGCAGGGGCGGCGGGGGCAAAAAGGCCGGCATTCTAACGCCTGCCTATTTTTTGGGCAACCGGCGCGCGCAGCGGATGGGCCCGGGCGGGCTGCGCGGTGCGGCGGATTCCGCTGGGGAAGAGGGCGGGGCGGCCCGGGTGGCCACGCCGCGCGAAGGCGGCGGTCGGGCCGGCCCGCCGTTCGATCGCCGCGACCCTCGCCGGGTGCGCGGCGACGGTCGGGGGCGGTTCGCTCAGGCGGGGCCGGTCCATGTTCAGCGGCTCGGGCCTAGTTGATTTCCCACGGCTCGGCGCGCCCGGCCGCGATCCACTCCTGCATGGCGGGCAGCGCCAGGATGGTGTCCATATAGCGGCGCGCGTCGCCGGGCACGGCCAGGCCATAGGTGACGAAGCGGGTGACCACCGGCGCGAAGAAGGCGTCGGCCCACGAGAACCTGTCGAACAGGAAGGCGCCGCCGTTGCCGAAGCGGGCGCGGCAGTCGGTCCAGATGGCGACGATGCGGTCCACGTCGTTCTGGAGATCGGGGCTGGGCGTCGCCTGCTTGCTGGCGCGGATGTCCATCGGACACTGGCTGCGCAGCGTGGTGAAGCCGGAGTGCATCTCGGCGCAGACCGAGCGCGCCACCGCGCGGGCCGCCATGTCCTGCGGCCACAGGTGGCGGTCGGGGAATTTCTCCGCGATGTATTCGGCGATGGCCAGGGTATCCCACACCAGCAGGTCGCCGTCCTTCAGCGCCGGCACCTTGCCGTTGGGCGAATGGCGCAGGATCTCGGCCTTGCTGCCCGCCTGGTACAGCGGGATCAGGATCTCTTCGAAGGCGATGCCCGCCACCTTCATGCCGAGCCAGGGCCGTAGCGACCAGGACGAGTAGTTCTTGTTGCCAATGACCAGCTGCATCGGAAAGCCTCCCGGATTGGATTGGAGGTCCATTCTATTCCTCTGCTCCGGGCCGGGCGGGTGTGGAATTGTCAGCTTGGTTGGGCGGCGCGTCTCCCCACGACATGGCTGGCGCGAGGGCGGGGACGACCGCCGGTGGGCCGATGGGCGGCGCGGATGCTGCGGCGCGTCATCGGCGGCGGTGACGCCATGCTGACGGCGGATGCATGGCAAAACGCCCCGGCGAGGCGGGGCGTTCTGCGGGCGGGCTGTCGCGAAAAGCGCTTGAACTGGCGCTCAGGCCAGCTTCTGCTTGAGCAGCTCCAGCGCCACCGCCGGGTCGGCCTTGCCACGGCTGGCCTTCATCACCTGGCCGACCAGCGAGTTCAGCGCCTTTTCCTTGCCGGCGCGGTATTCCTCGACCGACTTGGGGTTGGCGGCGATCACTTCCAGCACGATGGCTTCGATGGCGCCGCTGTCGCTTTCCTGCTTCAGCCCGTCGCGCTCGATGATGGCATCGGTGCTGTCGCCCGATTCCCACATCTTCTTCAGCACGTCCTTGGCGGTCTTGTTGTTGATGGTCTTGTCCGCGATGCGGCCGATCAGCGCGGCCAGCGCGGCGGCGCTCACCGGGCAGGCGGTGATGTCCTGCTCCTCGCGGTTCAGCGTGGCGGAGATGTCGCCCATGATCCAGTTGCTGGCGAGCTTGGCATCGGCGCCGGCGGCGACGGTGGCCTCGTAGTAGCCGGCCAGCGCCTTGCTGGCGGTCAGGGTGACGGCGTCGTAGGCGGGAATGCCGTACTGGCGCTCGAAGCGCTGCTGCATGTCGTGCGGCAGCTCGGGCAGCGCGTTGCGCACGCGCTCGATCCAGTCTTCGTCGATCACCAGCGGCGGCAGGTCCGGATCGGGGAAGTAGCGGTAGTCGTGCGCGTCTTCCTTGCTGCGCATCATGCGGGTTTCGCCGGTGTCCGGGTCGAACAGCACGGTGGCCTGCTCGATCTTGCCGCCGTCCTCGATGGTTTCGATCTGCCACTGCACTTCGGCGCGGATCGCCTGCTCGATGAAGCGGAAGCTGTTGAGGTTCTTGATCTCGCGGCGGGTGCCGAATTCGGCCTGGCCCTCGGGGCGCACCGACACATTCACGTCGCAGCGGAAGCTGCCTTCCTGCATGTTGCCGTCGCAGATGCCGATCCAGGTCACCAGCGAATACAGCGCCTTGGCGTAGGCCACGGCCTCGGCCGCCGAACGCATCTCGGGCTCGGAGACGATCTCCAGCAGCGGCGTGCCGGCGCGGTTGAGGTCGATGCCGGTGGCGCCGTGGTAGTCGCCGTGTAGGCTCTTGCCGGCATCCTCTTCCAGGTGGGCACGGGTCAGGTTGATCACCTTTTCCACGCCGTCCACGTTGATGGCGATCTGCCCGCCCTCGACGATGGGCAGCTCGAACTGGCTGATCTGGTAGCCCTTGGGCAGGTCGGGGTAGAAGTAATTCTTGCGCGCGAACACCGACTTGCGGTTGACGCGGGCGCCGATGGCCAGGCCGAACTGGATCGCCTTGTCCACGGCGGCCCGGTTCATCACCGGCAGCGCGCCGGGCAGGGCGATATCCACCACGGCGGTCTGGGTGTTGGGCTCGGCGCCGAAGGCGGTGCTGGCCGGCGAAAAGATCTTCGAACTGGTGGTGAGCTGGGTATGCACTTCCAGCCCGATGACGACTTCCCATTTCATTGTTGGCGTCTCGCTTTTTGGCGGGAAGCGGGAAGGGGGAAGCGAGAAGGGTCAAAGCCATGCGGCGCAACGGGCAATGTCCGTGCGTGCCTTGCGGTTTTCCCCTTCCCTCTTCCCCCTTCTCCCTTCCCAGGTGTCTTGATTTACAGCGCCGGCGCCTTGAGGTGCCAGTCGGTCGCCTGCTGGAAGCGGTGCGCCGCGTTCAGCAGGCGCGCCTCGTCGAAGTAGTTGCCGATCAGTTGCAGGCCCACCGGGCGGCCGTCGGCGCCGAAGCCGGCCGGCACGCTCATGCCGGGCAGGCCGGCGAGGTTGACGCCCAGGGTGTAGATGTCGGCCAGGTACATGGCGACCGGGTCGTCCGACTTCTCGCCCAGGTTCCACGCCGTGGTCGGCGCCACCGGGCCGGCGATCAGGTCGCAGTCGCGGAACGCGGCCTGGAAGTCGTTGGCGATGATGCGGCGGATCTTCTGCGCCTGCAGGTAATAGGCGTCGTAGTAGCCGTGCGACAGCACGTAGGTGCCGGTGAGGATGCGACGCTTCACTTCCCAGCCGAAGCCTTCGGCGCGGGTCTGTTCGTACATGCCGACCAGGCCGTCGAAGTCCGCGGCGCGGTGGCCGTAGCGCACCCCGTCGAAACGGCTGAGGTTGCTCGACGCCTCGGCCGGCGCGATCACGTAGTACGACGGGATCGCCAGCCGGGTGTTGGGCAGGCTGACCTCGACGATCTGCGCGCCCAGTTTTTTGTATTCGGCGATGGCGGCGTCGATGGCGGCGGCCACGTCGCCGGCCAGGCCGTCGGCGAAGTATTCGCGCGGCAGGCCGATGCGCAGCCCGGCCAGCGGGCGCTCCAGGTCGCGGCTGTAGTCCTCGCGCTCGCGTTGCAGGCTGGTGGCGTCGCGCTCGTCGAAGCCGGCCATCACGTTCAGCAACAGCGCGCAATCCTCGGCGCTCTTGGCGAACGGACCGCCCTGATCGAGCGAGCTGGCGTAGGCGATCATGCCGAAGCGGCTGACCACGCCGTAGGTGGGCTTGATGCCGGTGACGCCGCAGAACGCGGCGGGCTGGCGGATCGAGCCGCCGGTGTCGGTGCCGGTGGCGATGGGGGCCAGGCGCGCGGCGACCGCGACCGCCGAGCCGCCCGAGCTGCCGCCGGGCACGGCGTTCTTGTCCCACGGATTTTTCACCGGGCCGAAAGCGCTGTTCTCGTTGGACGAGCCCATGGCGAATTCGTCCATGTTGGTGCGGCCCAGCGTGACCAGGCCGGCGGCGCGGCACTGCTCGATCACGTGCGCGGAATACGGCGAGACGAAGTTGCCCAGCATCTTCGAGCCGCAGGTGGTCAGCCAGCCTTCCTGGCAGAAGATGTCCTTGTGCGCCACCGGGATGCCGGTGAGCGGGCCGGCGGTGCCGTCGGCGCGGCGCACGTCGGCGTCGTGCGCCTCGGACAGCGTCTTCTGCTCGTCGAGCGTGATGTAGGCGTTCAACTCGCCGTTGTACTGCTTGGCGCGGGCGAGGAATTCGCCGGCCAGCTCCACGGCCGACACCTGCCGCGCGGCCAGCGCGGCGGACAGTTGCTTGAGGGAGGATTC
The DNA here is from genome assembly GCF_000374805.1 of Chitiniphilus shinanonensis DSM 23277. Lineage (GTDB taxonomy): Bacteria > Pseudomonadota > Gammaproteobacteria > Burkholderiales > Chitinibacteraceae > Chitiniphilus > Chitiniphilus shinanonensis. The sequence continues at coordinate 124,331 of NZ_KB895342.1, read as the reverse complement.
GATCATTGGTTGGAACCTGTTTGCGATCTGGTCGCGGCGGCCCCCGGGGGCGCCGCCGGTGCGGGCGGCGTTATGCCTGGTCGACGTAGCCCATGCCGCGCTCGACCAGGTCGATCAGCGTGTGGATGACCTTGATGTGGATTTCCTGGATGCGGTCGGCATAGCCGAAGTGCGGCACGACGATCTCGACGTCGGCCACGCCCTTGAGCTTGCCGCCGTCCTTGCCCATCAGCAGGATCACCTGCATGCCGCGGGCCCGCGCTTCTTCGACGGCACGGATCACGTTGGCCGAGTTGCCGCTGGTGGTGATGCCGAACAGCACGTCGCCGGCCTGGCCGAACGCGGCCACCTGGCGGGCGAAGATCTCGTTGAAGCCGTAGTCGTTGCCGACGCAGGTGATGTGGGTGGGGTCGGACACCGCCATCGCCGGCATGGCGGGGCGGTCGCCGCGATAGCGGCCCGAAAGCTCTTCGGCGAAGTGCATGGCGTCGCAGTGCGAGCCGCCGTTGCCGCAGGAGATGGCCTTGTGGCCGTGCTTGAACGCGTGCACCAGCACGGCGGCGGCGGCGTCCACGGCGGCGAGGAAGGCGTCGTCGGTGCGCACGCGCTCCAGCAGGGCGGCGGCTTCGTCGAAATGCTGGCGGATGGCGGAGAGGCTCATTCGATCACCTTGGGCACGAGGTAGAGGCCGTCCTCGACGGCGGGGGCGACAGCCTGGAAGGCCTCGCGGCGATTGGGCGCGGTGGCTGCGTCGTCGCGCAGCCGCAGCACCACGTCCTGGGCGTGCGACATCGGTTCGATGCCGGTGGTATCCACGGCGCGCATCTCCTCGATCAGGCCGAAGATGCGGTTGAGCTGGGTCTGGGTGGCGGCCAGTTCGTCGTCGGTGACGGCGATGCGGGACAGCCGGGCGATGCGTTTGACGTCGTCGAGGGACAGCGACATGTGGTTTTCCTTGCTGCTTGGGGGCTGCGCCGGGGCTGGAGGCGCGGCGTTCCGGGGCGGCGGGGGCCGTGGCGGCGCCCTGCTGGGCGACCGTCGGACCCGGTGGCGCGCTCGCGCATCGCGCTGCGCTTGCGTACCACCCGATGCCGGGTGGATTTTTGCGCGGATGGCGTGTCGCGGATGCCTACCGAGGCGGGCTCTTAGGGTATCATACCGGGTTTGTTTCGCCCAAACGGGCGTTGGGCCGCCCTTTCCGGGCATGGTGCGATGCGGAATCCACGCACCGCCATGCGCGCCGCGGCCCATACGAATCCTTCACCGGCGCGGTTTTGCCGTGTCGTTCTGCCCCACGAATTCTGAATTGCGAGAACACGATGCTAGGTATGCTTTCCGGCTATTTCGCCAACGATATCGCCATTGACCTGGGCACGGCCAACACCCTGATCTACATGCAGGGCAAGGGGATCGTGCTGGACGAGCCGTCCGTCGTCGCCATCCAGCAGGAAGGCGGCCCGTCGGGCAAGAAGACCATCCTGGCCGTGGGCGCCGAAGCGAAGAAGATGCTGGGCCGCACTCCCGGCAGCATCACCGCGATCCGACCGATGAAGGACGGCGTGATCGCCGACTTCACCATCACCGAGCAGATGCTCAAGCACTTCATCAAGAAGGTGAACCCGAGCCGACTGTTCAGCTCGCCCCCCCGCATCGTGATCTGCGTGCCTTATGGCTCCACCCAGGTGGAGAAGCGCGCCATCCGCGAATCGGCGCTGGGCGCCGGCGCGCGCAAGGTGGAACTGATCGAGGAACCGATGGCCGCGGCGATCGGCGCCGGCCTGCCGGTCGAGGAAGCCACCGGCTCGATGGTGGTGGACATCGGCGGCGGCACCACCGAGGTGGGCGTGATCTCGCTGGGCGGCGTGGTGTACGCGTCGTCGGTACGCGTCGGCGGCGACAAGTTCGACGAAGCCATCATCAATTACATCCGGCGCAACTACGGCATGCTGATCGGCGACACCACCGCCGAGGACATCAAGAAGCGCATCGGCTCGGCCTTCCCCGGCGCCGAAGTGCGCGAGATGGAAGTGAAGGGCCGCAACCTGGCCGAGGGCATTCCGCGTTCGTTCACCATCTCGTCCAACGAGATCCTGGAAGCGCTGACCGAGCCGCTGAACCAGATCGTGTCGGCGGTGAAGCAATCGCTGGAACAGACCCCGCCGGAACTGGGCGCCGACATCGCCGAGAAGGGCATGGTGCTGACCGGCGGCGGCGCGCTGCTGCGCGATTTGGACCGCCTGCTGATGGAAGAGACCGGCCTGCCGGTGATCGTGGCGGACGATCCGCTGACCTGCGTGGTGCGCGGCTCCGGTCGGGCGTTGGAAAAGCTGGACAAGGGTGGCGTGGCCATCTTCATCAACGACTGAACGCGGGTTCAGCGGCTTTGAGCCGCTGACAGAGCCCTCCTGGCCGCGGTTCGCTTCCTGCCGGGGCCGCTTCGCCGGGTTTTGTTAGTGGTTCCCAATTCGTAGAGGGGAGGGCGGCAAGCCCGCCTTCCCGTGCCTGACACCTGGCCTATCGATCGTCCATGCAAGCCACTCAACCCGCCTTCTTCAAGCAAGGGCCGAAGCCGCTGACGCGGCTTTTGATCTTTTCGACGCTCTCCGTCGCCCTGATGGTGGGCGATGTCCACTTCCAGGTGCTGGGCCGGGTGCGCGAACAGGTGTCGTTCGTGCTGTACCCGCTGCAATGGCTGGCCACCGCGCCGTTCGCCGCCTTCCACGAGGCCCGCGATTTCTTCACCCGCCAGGCGGTGCTGATCGCCGAACACCGCAAGCTGAACGACCAGATCCTGGTGGCGCGCGCCAAGGCGATGCGCGTCGATGCGCTGCTCGCCGAGAACGAACAACTGCGCGGCCTGGCGCTGCGTCAGCAGCAAAGCTCGCAGGGCAGCCGCCTGACCGAGATCCTCTACAGCGGGCGCGATCCGTTCTCCGCCAAGCTGATCGTCGACCTGGGCGTCAACGGCGACGTGAAGCCGGGCAAGATCGTGGTCGATACCGAGGGCGTGGTCGGCCAGGTGGTGCGGGTGCAGCCGATGACCTCCGAGGTGCGCCTGATCACCGACCGCAACCACGCGGTGCCGGTGATGGTGCAGCGCAGCCGCCTGCGCACCGTGGTCTACGGCATGGGCGCCGGCCAGCCGTTGGAGGTGCGCTACCTGCCGCCCAACGCCGACATCAAGGCGGGCGACCTGCTGGTGACGTCGGGCCTGGACGGCCTGTACGCGCCGGGGCTGCCGGTGGCGCGGGTGACGCATATCGAGCGCCCCAGCGGCTCGCCGTTTCCGCGCATCCAGTGCCAGCCGGTGGCCGGCATCGACAGCCATCGCTTCCTGCTGATCCTCGACAATCCGCCGTCGCCGCCGCCTTATCCGGCCGCGTCGGAACCCGCCGCCAAAGGTGCCTGATGCCCGTTACCAGCCATCTGCCGCGCCCGGTACGCCCCAGCCTGATCCTGCTGACCCTGATCGGCGCGCTGCTGCTCAACCTGTTGCCATGGCAGCTGATCGGCAGCCATTTCGCGCCCGACTTCGTCGCTCTGATGTTGCTGTACTGGACGCTGAACCAGCCGCGCCGCGTCGGCGTCGGCTGGGCCTTCGTGTTCGGCCTGGCCATGGACGTGGCCGACGGCAACATGCTGGGCCAGCACACGCTGGCGTATTCGGTGATCGTCTACCTGGTGCTGTCGCGCTCGCGCCAGATCAACATCTTCCCGTTCTGGCAGCAGGCGCTGGCCATGCTCGGCCTGCTGCTGCTGGCGCAGGTGATCATGGCGGTGCTGCGGCTGATCACCGGCGCGGACATGGTGGGCGTCAGCTACTTCATCGGGCCGTTCCTGTCGGCGTTCCTGTGGGTGCCGATCTCCAACCTGCTGCTGGTATACCAGCGTAAGAGCGTGCCCGAATCGCTATGAAGCACCGCCCCATGTTCGGTGCCCCCACGCGGGGCAAAACACGGCGCAGCAGCAACAACGAGCTGAAGAACGACCGCGAGGCGCGCAGCGCCTACGAGTTGCGGCTGGTGGCGGCGGCCGGCTTCGTGCTGCTGCTGTTCGGCGTGCTGCTGGCGCGTTTCTTCTGGTTGCAGGGCATCCAGCACGACAAGTACATGACGCTGGCCGAGGCCAACCGCATTTCGCTGGTGCCGGTGCCGCCGTCGCGCGGCATCATCCGCGACCGCAACGGGGTGATCCTGGCGCACAACTTTTCCGCCTACACGCTGGAAATCACCCCGTCGCGCATCGGCAACCTCGAAGCCACCATCGCCGCGCTCAATACGCTGGTCGAGATCACGCCCAAGGATCGCCGCCGCTTCAAGAAGCTGCAGGAGGAAAGCAAGGACTTCGAGTCGCTGCCGATCAAGACCCGGCTGACCGACGAGGAAGTGGCGCGCTTCGCCGCCAACAGCTATCGCTTTCCCGGCGTCGAGATCAAGGCGCGGCTGTTCCGCCACTATCCCTACGGCCAGATCGCCTCGCACCTGATCGGCTACATCGGGCGCATCAACGACCGCGACCTGGCCGACCTGGAGGAAGCGGGCACGCTGGCCAACTATCGCGGCAGCGAGCACATCGGCAAGATCGGCATCGAGGCCAGCTACGAGCGCTACCTGCACGGCACTACCGGCTTCGAGGAGGTCGAGATCGACGCCAACGGCCGCGCGGTGCGCACGTTGCGCCGGGTGTCGCCGCGCCCGGGGCAGGATCTGCAATTGTCGGTGGACATCAAGTTGCAGGAGGTCGCCGAGCGCCTGCTGGCCGGCCGGCGCGGCGCGCTGGTCGCCATCGAGCCGGCCACCGGCGGCGTGCTGGCCTTCGTCTCGCAGCCGGGGTTCGACCCCAACCTGTTTGTGGACGGCATCGACCCGCAGACCTGGAAGGAACTGAACGAAAGCCTGGACAAGCCGCTGCTCAACCGCGCGCTGCGCGGAGAGTATCCGCCCGGCTCCACCTTCAAGCCGTTCATGGCGATGGCCGCGCTGGAGGGCAATTTCCCGCTGGTGCACCAGACCATCGCCGATCCCGGCTACTTCGTGTTCGGCGGCCACCGCTTCCGCGACTCCAAGGCCGGCGGCTACGGCAGCATGAGCTTCGACCGTTCGCTCACCGTGTCGAGCGACACCTACTACTACCAGCTGGCGGTGCAGATGGGCATCGACTACATCGCCAACTTCATGAGCGGGATGGATTTCGGCCAGCGCACCGGCATCGACCTGCCCGGCGAGCGTCCCGGCGTGCTGCCCAGCGCCGAGTGGAAGCGCAAGCGCTTCAAGAACCCGGCGCAGCAGAAGTGGTACGCCGGCGAAACGGTGTCGATCGGCATCGGCCAGGGCTACAACAGCTACACCCCGCTCCAAATGGCGCACGCCACCGCGACGCTGGTCAACTACGGCGTCGCCTACCGGCCGCACGTGGTCAACCAGATCGTCGATCCCAATACTGGCGAGCTGACCCAGGTGGAGCCGCGTCCCGAACGCACGCTGCCGTGGAAGCGCGAGAACATCGAGCGGGTGATCCGCGGTCTGGCCAGCGTCATCACCAACGGCACCGGCGCCAACGCGTTCCGCAATGCCGGCTACACCGCCGGCGGCAAGACCGGCACCGCGCAGGTGTTCTCGCTCAAGGGCGGCAAGTACAACGCGCGCAGCGTGCACGAACGGCTGCGCGACCACTCGTGGTTCATCGCCTTCGCCCCGGTGGAGCAGCCGCGCATCGCGCTGGCGGTGATCGTGGAGAACGGCGGCTTCGGCGCCGCGGCCGCCGCGCCGATCGCGCGCAAGGTGCTCGATTTCTACCTGCTGGGCAAGAAGCCCGAAGACCCGGTGGCGCAGAACGCGTCCGTCGTCGAACAGCCATCCGCGGAGCGCACCGGTGATTAAGCGATTGTGGGAACGTTTCAAGCAGCCGATCGATCCGTGGCTGCTGCTGTTCACGCTGCTGGTGTTCGTGGTGTCGGCGGTGCTGCTGTACTCGGCGTCCAACCAGGACGTCGACCGGGTGTCGGACAAGCTCACCTTCATGGGCATTTCGCTGGTGCTGATGTGGTGCATCGCCAACATCCGCCAGCAGACGCTGATGCGACTGGCGCTGCCCGCCTACCTGGTCGGCGTGCTGCTGCTGCTGGCGGTGGAGTTTTTCGGCGTGACCAGCCACGGCGCCACGCGCTGGCTGAACATCGGCATCACCCGCATCCAGCCGTCGGAGCTGATGCGCATCGCGTTGCCGTTGATGCTGGCGTGGTACTTCCATCTGCACGAGGTGCACCTGAACTGGCGGCATTTCGTGGTCGGCGCGCTGCTGATCGTGGTGCCGGTGGGGCTGATCCTGAAGCAGCCCGACCTGGGCACCGGCCTCTTGATCACCTCCAGCGGCTTCTACGTGCTGTTCTTCGCCGGCCTGTCGTGGCGGCTGATCGCCGCCGGCGCCGCCGCCTTCGGCGGGCTGGCCTACGTGGTCACCCACTGGAACCTGTGCATCAACATCCTGCACGAGTACCAGTGCCGCCGCGTGGCCACCATGCTGGACCCGACCAGCGATCCGCTGGGCGCCGGCTACCACATCATCCAGGGCACCATCGCCATCGGCTCGGGCGGCTGGTTCGGCAAGGGCTGGCTGGCTGGCACCCAGACCCACCTCGACTTCATTCCCGAGCGCACCACCGACTTCATCTTCGCCGTGTTCGGCGAGGAATTCGGCCTGGTGGGCAACGCGCTGCTGCTGTTGCTGTACCTGCTGGTGATCGCGCGCGGGCTGATGATCTCGCACGGCGCATCCACCACCTTCGGCCGCCTGCTGGCCGGCTCGATCGCGCTCAATTTCTTCACCTACGTCTTCGTCAACATGGGCATGGTGTCCGGCATCCTGCCCGTGGTCGGCGTGCCGCTGCCGCTGATCTCGTATGGCGGCACCTCTATGGTGTCGATCCTGGCCAGCTTCGGCCTGCTGATGAGCATCCAGCGCGACCGCAAGCTGATGAAGGGGTAGGTGGGTGGGAAGGGAGAAGAGGGAAGGGTGTGAAACCAACCCCACATCTTGAAACACAGAGGACACAGAGAACACGGAGTTCCACAGAGAAAAACAGAGGTGAGGGCGGTCCAGGCTATTCCCGGCCTCGCTCCCTTCCCGGCTTTTTCTCCCGCCTTTCTCTGTGTTCTCCGTGTGCTCTGTGTTTCAAGATGTGGGGTTTGAAGTTCATGTCCGTTCGCAGGTTCGCGCGAGGTGTCCGCTTGAAAGCCAGCTTGAAGATCGTTTGCCTGGGCGGCTGTGCCGCGTTGCTTGCCGCCTGCTCCAGCACGCCCAGCCGCGCGCCGGCGCCGTCCCAGCCGCAGCCGCCGGTGGCGGCCAGGCCGGGGGGCGAGCCGCCGGTGCTGGCGCAGCAGCCAAGCAACAACCCCTGCGTCTATGCCCGCGCCGGCAACGGTGCGTTCTACAAGGACGACGGTCCGCTCGATCTGCCGCCGTGGATCGATCTGGTGCCGGAGGCGACGCCGCGCGCCGAGCCGCTGCACCGCTTCGCCAACAATCCCTACACCGTGCTCGGCCAGAGCTTCACCCCGCTCCGGCAGGCCGGCGAGTACCGCGCGCAGGGCGTCGGCTCGTGGTACGGCCGCAAGTTCCACGGGCAGAAGACCTCCAGCGGCGAGGTCTACGACATGTTCGCCATGACCGCGGCGTCGCCGGTGCTGCCGATTCCCAGCTACGCGCGCGTCACCAACGTGAAGAACGGCCGCAGCGTGATCGTGCGGGTGAACGACCGCGGCCCGTTCCACAAGGGGCGGGTGATCGACCTGTCGTTCGTCGCCGCCTGCCGCCTGGGCTACGCCATGCAGGGCAGCAGCGAGGTGGTGGTCGAGAGCCTGGCCGCCAATGGCGCGCCGCCGCCGGCCAATGTCGCCACGCAGGTCGAGACCACCGCGCCGGTGGCGGCGCCCCTGCCCGCGCCGATTGCCGACAGCGGTGGCGGGGTCTACCTGCAACTGGGCGCGTTTTCGTCGCGCACCAACGCCGAGGCGTTCCACGCGCGGCTGGCCGGCGAACTGCCGCCGGGCTCGCCGCTGGTGATCCAGACCGCCGGCACCGTGCACCGGGTGCGGCTGGGGCCGTATCCCGACCGGCGCGCCGCCGAACTGGCGGCCCGGCAGCTGGCCGACGCGCACGATCTGACGGCGGTGATCGGCAGATAGCCGCGGCGGCGCGACGCGCCGTTGTTTCAGGCGGATGACTGCCGCTTGCCAGCCCCGGCGCTTTGCCCCAAGAATGCGTGGAGCGGGCGCCGTTCATCATCCACCACCCCTGTCCACGAGGAGACGAAACCTGTGACTCCGCCGCCTGCCCTGGAGCAAGACGACGGTCATTCGTTTGCACGCATCCGCGTCCTGCTGGTGGTGCTGTCCGTCGTGGTGATGCTGTTCACGCTGGGTGCGCTGGGCTGGTCCACCCTGCGCAGCTACCAGGAAACCCAGAATAAGGCCGAGCTGTACCTGCTCACCCTCGCGCGCACCAGCGAGGAACACGTCGGCCGGACCATGGAATCGTCGGTCAACGCGCTGTTCTCCATCCAGCAGGACACCCTGTTCCGCAAGTGCCTCGCCGCGCGCGACGACGAGTGCCTGTATGCCTACCTGCAACGGGTGGTGGTGCGTTATCCGCAACTGGGTTCGCTGGCGGTGATCTACGAGGACGGCCACCTGGCCGCCACCACCCGCACCTATCCCACGCCGCAGCTCAACCTCGGCAACGAGCGCTACTTCCGGGCCATCCGCGCGCTGCCGGGCACGCCCAACTACATCGCCGAAGCGAGCCCCGATCCGGGCGGCGGCGGCGAAGTGATCCCCATCGTCACCGGCCTGTCGGGGCCGGGCGCGTCGTTCTCCGGCGTGCTGATGGCCGGTCTGTCGCCGGGCTACTTCGCCAACTTCTACCGCTCGCTGGACGCCCAGCGCGGCACCACGCTGCGGGTGTTCCGCGACGACGGCACCACCTTGCTGTATTACCCCGAGAACGCGCGCGAGCACAGCCGCAACATCGCCGGGCGCCAGTTCTTCGACGAAGCCTTCCTGCGCCAGGAGGCCGGCGTATTCCACGAGACCGACCTCGACGACGGCACCCGGCGCATCCACGGCTGGCGGCATGTCAGCGGCTGGCCGCTGGGCGTCGCAGTCGGCGCCGACCGCAGCGTGGTGCTCGCCACCTGGCAGCGCGAAGCCCTGATCAACATGGGCATCACCTGCGTGATGCTGCTGGCCAGCGGCGGCCTGCTGGTCTACGTGCTGCAACAACTGCGGCGCCTGGAGCAGACCGAGGCCGACCTCTACCTGACCAAGGTGGCGGTGGAGCGCGGGGCCGACATGGCGGTGTGGCTGGACGATGCCGGGCAGATCCGCTACGTCAACGCCACCGCGTGCAACCGGCTGGGCTACAGCGAGGGCGAACTGCTGTCGATGCGGTTGAAGGACGTGAACCCCGGCTTCAGGCAGGAAAGCTGGCCCCGCTTCTGGATGCGCCTGCGCGAGCACAAGCACCTGTTCGACGAAGTCACCTTCAAGACCCGCACCGGCGAGGAATTCCCCATCGAGGTGTATTCCAACTTCATCGTGTTCAAGGGCCGCGAATTCAACTGCGCGGTGGTGCGCGACATCTCCGAGCGGCGCATGGCCGAGGAAGCCATCGTCAAGAGCGAGCAGCAGCTGCGGCTGGCGCTGGAGGCCTCCAACACCGGCCTGTTCGACATGCCGCTGGAAAGCCGCCGCACCGCCGTCACCAGCCCGGAATACGACCGGCTGCTCGGCTACGAGCCGGGCGAGCTGATCGAGACTTTCGAGAAGTGGAAGAACCAGCTGCACCCGACCGACCGCGACAACGTGATGCGCGCGGTGCGCGATTACTACACCGGCGCCGCGCACCAGCTGGTGATCGAGTACCGCCGCAAGCGCAAGGACAACGACTACCACTGGTACCAGATGCGCGGGCGCTTCGTCGAATTCGACGAGCAGCAGCGCCCCAACCGCCTGATCGGCACCCTCACCGACATCACCGAGCGCAAGGAAGCGCAGGAGCGCATCACCGAGCTGGCCAACTTCGACACCGTCACCGGCCTGGCCAACCGCAACCTGCTGCGCGACGAGCTGAAGCTGTCGGTGGCCGCCGCCCAGCGCTATCACCGCCGGCTGGGCGTGCTGTTCCTCGACCTGGACCGCTTCAAGACCATCAACGACTCGCTGGGCCACGCCGCCGGCGACCAGGTGCTGATGCAGGTGGCCGAGCGCCTGCGCGGCATCGTCGGCCGCAACGACATCCTGGCGCGCCAGGGCGGCGACGAATTCGTGGTGGTGCTGTCCGAACTGCGCGACGCCATGGAGGCCGGGCAGGTGGCCGAGCGCATCCTGGAATCGTTCTCCGAGCCGTTCGAGCTGGAGGCGGGCGGCTTCGCCAGCTCCACCTCGATCGGCATCGCCATCTATCCCGACGACGGCGACGATTCGGAAACGCTGATCCGCAACGCCGACGTGGCGATGTACCAGGCCAAGGCCAACGGCCGCAACAACTACCAGTACTTCACCGCCGACCTCAACGCGCTCGCCTCGGAGCGGCTGGTGCTGGAAACCAGCATGCGCCAGGCGCTGGCCAACAACGAATTCACCCTGTTCTACCAGCCGCAGGCCAGCCTGGCCGACGGCAGCGTGATCGGCGCCGAGGCGCTGATCCGCTGGCGTCATCCCGAGCACGGCCTGATCCCGCCGGGCAAGTTCATCCCCGTGGCCGAGGAATCGCGCCTGATCGTGCCGATCGGCAACTGGGTGCTGCGCGAGGCGTGCCGTCAGGCCGTGGCATGGCAGGCGGCCGGGCTGCCGCCGCTGACCATCGCGGTCAACCTGTCGCCGCTGCAACTGCATCAGGCCAACATGCTGGAGATCGTCGCCGACGCGCTGGCATCCTCCGGCCTGGAGGCGCAGTACTTGGAACTGGAAGTGACCGAGTCGGTGGTGATGCAGGAGGTCGAGCACGTGATGTCGATGCTGCACGGCCTGAAGCGCCTGGGCGTGAAGCTGTCGATCGACGACTTCGGGACCGGCTATTCCAGCCTGTCGTACCTCAAGCGCTTCGCCTTCGACAAGCTCAAGGTGGACCAGAGCTTCGTGCGCGACCTGACCACCGACCCCAACGACGCCGCCATCGTGCTGGCCATCATTGGCCTGGGCAAGACGCTGGGCATGTCGGTGCTGGCCGAAGGCGTCGAAACCGCCGAGCAACTGGCGTTCCTGCAGAGCGCCGATATCGACGCCATCCAGGGCTTCTTCTTCAGCCGCCCGATCCCCGCCGACGAATTCCGCCAGCTGATGGACCGGATGCCGGTGTTGCCGCTTGGGAGCGGCGGGTGAGGCGGCTTTCTCTGGGAAGGGAGAAGAGGGAAGGGGGAAGGGTAAAACCACTGCAAACCCCACATCTTGAAACACAGAGGGCACAGAGAGCACGGAGATTCACAGAGAAAACCGAGGTAGGGCGGGGCAGCTCATGGGTGTGGTCTTTCCAAGGTGCTCTTCTCCTCGGAGTGCGCAATCTTCCCGCCTCGCCTTGCCTTTCTCCGTGTGGCTCTGTGCTCTCCGTGTTCTCTGTGTTTCAAGATGTGGGGTTTGAACTTGGTTTGGTTTTACGCTGTTGCCAGGCGCGTAGCGCCTACAGCTGAGACTCAATCGGCAGCAGCGACATCAGCCACACGGTGAAGCGGCGCCAGCTGCTCGATTTGGGGTCGGCGTCGTAGTCCTGGCCGTCGGCGCCGTCGTGCCAGCGCAGGTCGCTGTGCTCCAGTCGCAGGGCGTAGGCGTCCTGTGGCACCAGCCGGTCGAATTGCGCGGCCATGCGCTGGCCGAGCAGCTCGCTTTCGAACAGCACGCCGATCTCGGTGTTCAGCTCGATGGAGCGCGGGTCCAGGTTGAGCGAGCCGATGAACACGTGCCGGCGGTCGAACACGAACGCCTTGCTGTGCAGGCTGGCGCGCGACGAGCCGCGAAAGCCCGCGCCGCTGCCGAAGCCGCTGCCGCCGGAGCGCTTGGCGCCGCGCACCAGGCCCTGCGCCTGCCCCGGCTGCGGATCGGGCTTCCACTCGAACACCTTCACCCCGGCCTCCACCAGCGGCTCGCGATAGCGCGCATAGCCGGCGTGCACCGCGGCCACGTCGGTGGCGGCCAGCGAGTTGGTCAGCACCTTCACCTCGACGCCGGACTTCACCAGATTGGTCATCCAGGCGGTGCCGCCGTCGCCGGGCACGAAGTACGGCGAGACAATGGCCAGCTCGCGGCGCGTCTTCTGTGCCACCGGCGTCAGGCGCTCGGCCAGCAGCGTGGCGTCCTCCTCCGGGTCGGCCTTGTCCGGCTCGTCGTACAGCGCGCGAGCGCGGCCCCAGTAGAACGGCAGTTGCACCGCGCGCACCCGTGCGGCGGTCGCCTGGTGTTCCAGTTCGCGCAGGTAGTCGCTGGCGCGGTCGGCCTGCAACTGCTTGCCGTACTCGATGCGCAGCGCGTCCAGCATGCCGTCCAGCTTGCGCTCGGGGTAGAACAGCTTCACCGGCACCGCCAGCTTGTGGTTCCAGAACAGGTCGAACGAGCGCGCCACCTGCGGTACCACCGGGCCGATGCACAGCACGTCCAGATCGCTGAAATCGACCTCCTCGTTGGCCTCGAAATACTCGTCGCCGATATTGCGGCCGCCGACGATGACGGCGCTGTGGTCGGCGATCAGCGCCTTGTTGTGCATGCGCTGGTTCATCCGGCTCAGGTCCAGCAGCGCCGACAGCGCGCGCCAGTTGCGATTGGCGGCCGGGTTGAACAGGCGGATCTCGATATTGGGATGCGCCGATAGCGCCAGCAGCAGCTCGTCGTCGGCGTTGGCGCCCACGTCGTCCAGCAGCAGGCGCACCCGCACCCCGCGGTCGGCGGCCTCCAGCAGCTTGCTCATCATCAGCCGGCCGGTCAGGTCGTCGTGCCAGATGTAGTACTGCACGTCGAGCGTCTTCTGCGCCACCATCGCCAGCGCCAGCCGGGTGAGCAGCGCATCGCGCCCGCGCTCCAGCGGATACAGCCCGGTCAGCCGGGGATGCGCCTTCAACAGCGGCGCGGTGGCACGCGCCAGCGGCGTGTCCGCGGTGTCGGCCAGCGCGCTGGACGCCGCGTCGGTGGGCTTGGCGGGGAGCGCGCCACAGGCGGTGAGCAGGGCGCTCAGGCCGAGGGCGGCGGCGCGGGCGGGAAAACGTAGCGGCATGGCGCGGGTCGGAAAAGGGCGATGCGGGGAATGTAGCAAACTCCGCGCCTATCCCCGCGCGAACCTGTGGTTATAATCCCGCGCATCTTCCCAAGGCAGTCGCGACGCGGCTGCGGCCCAGGTCCCGATCCCAGTGCGAAGCGTGCCGCGCGTTTTCTTCGATGCCGCATCCAGCGAACGCCGCCGCTCGGGCCGGGCGGCGCGACGGCACGCGCTGGCGTTGCTGCTGTGCGTGCTGATGGCGGGCGTCGCTGTCTGGCGTGGCCTGCACACACCGGGCGCCGTCGCCCCGACGCTGTCCTGGTGCGTGAGCACCGCGACCGGCACGCCATCACTGCCATTGCCGCGCAGCGAACTGCCGTGGTGCCCCGACTGCCTGGCCGCGCAGTGGGCGGGCGAGCCGGCGATGGCCCGACTGCCACCGCTGGTCGCGCCGCTGGCGATGCTGCAAATTGCCAGTGGCGGGCCGCAGCACGCGGCGTCGCCGTTCTTTCCGGTGCGTGCCCGGGGACGCGATCCGCCGCCCTCGGCGTTGGTCTGAAGTCTCCTTCCTACACACCACTGGAAAAACTTTCATGAAGAAACTGATCCTGGGCGCCCTGCTGGCAGTGAGTGCCTCCCTGGCCGCCGCGCACGAATACCAGGCCGGCAAGTTGCTGATCGGCCATCCCTGGGCCCGCGCCACCGCGCCGGGCGCCACCGTGGCCGGCGTGTTCCTCACACTGGACAACAGCGGTGGCGACGCCGCCGACAAGCTGGTCGCCGTCGCCACCCCGGCGGCCGAGCGCGCCGAGCTGCACAGCATGAGCATGGACAACGGCGTGATGAAGATGCGCCCGGTGCCGGCCATCGACGTGCCGGCCAAGGCCAGGCAGGCGTTGGCCCCCGGCGGCCTGCACATCATGCTCACCGGGCTGAAGCAGCCATTGAAGGAAGGCGCCAGCATCCCGCTGACGCTGACCTTCGAGCAGGCCGGCCCGGTGCAGGTGCAGGTCAAGGTCGAAGCGCTGGGTGCCAGCGCGCCGGCCGGCCCCAAGCACTAGGACCGGCAAAAACCCTGCTGGCGCCGCCGCGCGGGGGCCGGGCTGAACTTGCCGCACACCTCGTACTGTGAGCGGCCGAAGGAAGTCCGGCTTGCCGCCTTCAGGATGTTTCACGCGTCTTGCCAGAACCGCTACGCTGGGTTTTGTTCGCGCGCCGATCTGGTGTCGGCGCGGGGCGGGGAACCAACCGGTTTTCCGTTGCCGCGCCGACGATCCGCCTTTTTTCATCCCGTTTTCCCGAGCCGCCATGGATACCACCGCCGTCAAGGATTACCTGCTCACCCTGCAACAGAACATCGTCGCCTCGCTGGAGAACCTGGACGGCGGCGCGTTCCTCCACGATGCGTGGCAACGCCCGCAGGGCGGGGGCGGCATCAGCAGGGTGATCGAGGATTCCGCCCTGTTGGAGCGCGGCGGCGTGCTGTTCTCGCACGTGATGGGTGACGCCATGCCGGCGTCCGCCACCGCGCACCGCCCCGAACTGGCCGGCCGTGCCTGGGAGGCGATGGGCGTGTCGCTGGTGCTGCACCCGCGCAACCCCTACGTGCCGACGGTGCATATGAACGTGCGCTGCTTCCGCGCCTATCGCGCCGATGGGGCGGAGGACGACGTGTGGTGGTTCGGCGGCGGCATGGACCTGACGCCGTACTACGGCGAGGCGGCCGACGCCCGCCACTTCCACGCCACCTGCAAGGCCGCGCTCGACCCGCTCGGGCCGCAGCATTACCCGGCGTTCAAGGCGTGGTGCGACCGCTATTTCTTTCTCAAGCACCGCAACGAAGCGCGCGGCATTGGCGGCGTGTTCTTCGACGACTTCGCCGAGGGCGGCTTTGACGGCGGCTTCACCATGATCCGCGCGGTGGGCGACGCCTTCCTGCCGGCCTACCTGCCCATCGTCGAGGCCCGCCGCGAACTGGCCTACGGCGAACGCGAACGCGCCTGGCAGTCGTACCGCCGCGGCCGCTACGTGGAATTCAACCTGGTGTGGGACCGCGGCACCCTGTTCGGCCTGCAATCGGGCGGGCGCACCGAATCCATCCTGTGCTCGATGCCGCCGACCGCCAGCTGGCGCTACGACTGGCAACCACCGCAAGGCAGCCCCGAGGAGCAACTGCTCACCGAATTCCTGCCGGCGCGGGATTGGCTGGCGGGGCGATAAAAAAGCGGGAAGCCAGTGCTTCCCGCTTTTGCTTTGCGGCGCATTCATCTGCCGGGGCGCAGGCCGGCTTTGATCAGATGCTCTTGCAATTCGACACCGAAGTGGATCTGCGGTACCGATCCGGTTTTCTCGCCGATTTCCTTTTCCCGCGCCATTACCTTATCTGAAGCGGCCATGAACAACACCGGCCAATCCAGGTGGCGCGCGTCTTGATCGACCAGCAGCGCCTTGCCGAAAAACGTGTATTCGTCGCGCACCGAGCAGCCGAACGACACGCGATCTTGTCGTGCCGCGCTCAGTACCAGCGCATCAGGGTCATACAGGAAGGCGTTGACGAAGCTGCCGGAAAAACACGCCGACACCGCCAGCATCACGTACTTGATCCCAGCCTCGCCCAGGGTCTTCTTCAGCCAGACGGGTGACAACTCCTCCTCGCCACGACCGGGCTGCTTCAGCACCACGCCGTTCGGCACCCCGTGCGACACCATGTACAGCATCAGCACATCGCGATCCTTGTCCATCCTGGCGCCGAGGCCGCGCAGCGCGCGTCCGAGCGTATCGAGATTGGCCTGCGGATAACGCTCGTGATCGGCCGGATCGTTGCTGAGCAGCATCTGCGCATCCTCGGCGCCGTAGCGTTCCCCCAGCACTGTCGAGGCATACCGCGCCTCGTTGCCGAAGACTTGCGGCCGATCGTAGCCGGCGATGCTGAGCCCATAGACCCGTGGCCGTTCCATTGGCGCGGGCAGGGCGGCGAGTTGCGCTTCCAGCAACGCGGTCGTGGCGGCCGCCGGCTGGGGCGTCATGTTGGCGCAGCCGGCGAGCAGCAGCAGGCAGAGCAGGAGGGCGTGCAGCGCGTATCGCATGGGGCATCCCCGGACAGGAAAAAACGCAATTTAGTCATGTGCGCATCAATGCATTATTGATCTGACGCGACTTATCTGTTGGTAACTTCCTCGAGCCTGTGGTGGAACCGAGCGGATCCCAAAACAACCTCAGGTGCGGGACATGCCTCAATCCACCATCGCCGGATCCACCCCCATGCGTCGCAGCATGTCCGCCAGGTTGCGGCCCGGTACCTGGGGGAAGCGTACCGGCAGTACCTGGCAGGCGCGGATGCGGTCGAGGCGGAAGTGGCGGTAGTCGCTGCGCAGTTCGCACCAGGCGGCGAGCGTCCAGTTGCCGTGCCAGAAGAACAGGCCCAGCGGATGCAGTTCGCGTTCGCTGGGCGTGCCGTCGGCGCGGGTGTAGGCGATGTGCACCACGTGCAGCGCGTGCACGGCGTGGCGCAGCCGGCCCAGCAGCGGGCGCAGCGAGTGGTGCAGTTGCGGCACGGGGGCGTAGAGGCGGGTGGGCAGGTCGATCTGCTGGCGCAGCGTGACTTCGATCTTGGCCTGGGCGCTGCGCGCGGCGTGCGCCAGCTCGGCGTCGCCGTAGCCCTGCACCATGCGCGCGCCCAGGCGCAGCGCGTCCAGTTCCTCGCGGGTGAAGCTGAGCGGGGGCAGGTCCAGGTTCTGCTTCAGCCGGTAGCCGACGCCGGCCTCGCCGTCGATCGGCAGGCCGGTGCCGAGCAGGTCGCTGATGTCGCGGTAGATGGTGCGCTCGGAGACGTCCAACTGCTGCGCCAGCCAGCGCGCGGTGGTCAGCGGCCGGCTGCGCAGGAACAGGGTGATCTGGTAGAGACGGTCGGCGCGGCGCATGGCTGGGTCTTTTGGTGGATGGGGCGGCTGGAGGCTGAACCCCAAATCTTGAACCACGGAGAACATTGAGAACACGGAGTTGCACAGAGAAAACCAAGAACCACAGGAGGTGGCGCCATCGTGGCTGACACGCTTTTCTCTGTGACCCCTCTGTGTTCTCGCTGTCCTCGGTGGTTCGAGGTGTAGGGGTATCAGCCCTTCTCAATCAAGGCGCCGCATGCAGTCCGATCAGGTTGCCTTCGGTGTCGCGGAAGGTGGCGATGTAGCCGATTTCGGCGTCGATCAGGGTCTTGGGCAGGACCACGCAGCCGCCACGATCCTCCACCCTGCGCAGCCAGTCGTCCAGGTCGCCGGGGGTGTTCAGGTAGGGCAGCACGCCGGCTGGCGACGGCTTCATCGATCCGGGCGAGACCAGGGCGCCGCCGACGCCGTCGCCGGCATACGGCAGGATGGCCAGTTCGCCGTCGCCGCCGGCATGGCGGCGCAGGCTCTGGTTGAACAGGTGTTCGTAGAAGGCGGTGGCGCGGTCGAAGTCGAGGGTGGGAATCTCGAACCAGTTGATGGCGTTCATGGGGGGGCTCCAGGGGGCGGGGGGAAGACGCTGTCATGTTGCCCAACCCCTACTGACACCATGATGTCAGCAGTGTTTTGTGATTGAGTGCACTTATTTGGTGCGTCGATCACCGTTTCGGTGCATGACATGAATACGGGGGCGAATGATCTGATCTGGATTAAGTTTCGCGGGGTTTCTCCCGGCCGCAAAAGTCAGTTCTGGCAGACTTTCGGGGTTTGCGCGCCGCTTGGCCGCGCAAGTCGTTCTCCATCCCCTCCCGCCGATCCCGGCTGGCCGCGCGCCAGCTTTTTTTGACCCCGGCGGGCCGCCACCGCAAGAGGAACCACACATGCACCCGGCCTTGCCCGACCCGCAGGGATTGTACGACCCCATCCATGAACACGATGCCTGTGGCGTCGGCTTCGTCGCTCACGTCAAGGGCAGGAAAAGCCACGCCATCGTCGAGCAGGGTCTGCTGATCCTGAAGAACCTGGATCACCGCGGGGCGGTGGGGGCCGATCCGCTGCAAGGCGACGGCGCGGGCATCCTGTTGCAGATCCCGGACGCGCTGTACCGTGAGGAAATGGCCGCACTGGGCGTGACGCTGCCGCCCGAGGGCGAATACGGCGTGGCGATGTGCTTCCTGCCCAAGGAGGCCGCGTCGCGCGCCGCCTGCCAGGAGGAACTGGAGCGCGCGGTGCGCGCCGAAGGGCAGGTGGTGCTGGGCTGGCGCGACGTGCCGGTCGACAGCGAGATGCCGATGTCGCCCAAGTCGAAGGCGGCCGAGCCGGTGATCCGCCAGCTGTTCATCGGGCGCGGCCCGGACGTGCTGGTGACCGATGCGCTGGAGCGCCGGCTGTACGTGCTGCGCAAGCGCGCCAGCCACGCCATCCTGGCGCTCAAGCTGGAATACGGCAACGAGTACTACATCCCGTCGTGCTCGGCGCGCACCGTCAACTACAAGGGCCTGCTGCTGGCCGATCAGGTGGGGCTGTACTACCGCGATCTGGCCGACCCGCGCTGCGTGTCGGCGCTGGCGCTGGTGCACCAGCGCTTTTCCACCAACACCTTCCCGACCTGGGATCTGGCGCACCCGTTCCGCCTGATCGCGCACAACGGCGAGATCAACACCCTGCGCGGCAACGTCAACTGGATGCGCGCCCGGGAGCGCGCGATCTCGTCGCCGGTGCTGGGCAACGACCTCGACAAGATCTGGCCGCTGATCTACCCGTGGCAATCCGACTCGGCGGCGTTCGACAACGCGCTGGAACTACTGGTGATGGGCGGCTACACCCTGGCGCAGGCGGTGATGATGATGATCCCGGAGGCGTGGGAGAAGAACACGCTGATGAACGATCGCCGCCGCGCGTTCTACGAATACCACGCCGCGATGATGGAGCCGTGGGACGGCCCGGCCGCGGTGGCGTTCACCGACGGCCGCCAGATCGGCGCCACGCTGGACCGCAACGGCCTGCGCCCGGCGCGCTACCTCATCACCCACGACGATCTGGTGGTGATGGCATCCGAATCGGGCGTGCTGCCGATCGCCGAATCGCGCATCAAGCGCAAGTGGCGGCTGCAACCGGGCAAGATGTTCCTGATCGATCTGGTCGAGGGTCGCATCATCGACGACGCCGAGCTGAAGGACAGCCTGGCGCGCACCAAGCCTTACCGCGCCTGGATCGACAAGATCCGCCTGCGCCTGGACGAAGTGGCCGCGCCCGACGAGGCGCCGACCGCGCCGGCCGCGTCGCTGCTGCAACGCCAGCAGGCGTTCGGCTACACCGCCGAGGATCTCAAGTTCATCCTGGCGCCGATGGCCCAAAACGGCGAGGAAGCCACGGGCTCGATGGGCAACGACGCCGCGCTGGCGGTGCTGTCCAGCCGCGCCAAGCCGCTGTACGCCTACTTCAAGCAACTGTTCGCCCAGGTGACCAACCCGCCGATCGACCCGATCCGCGAGGAGATGGTGATGTCGCTGGTGTCGTTCATCGGTCCCAAGCCCGACCTGCTCGACATCACCGCCATCAACCCGCCGGTGCGGCTGGAAGTGGCGCAGCCGGTGCTGGGCTGCGGCGATATCGCCAAGCTGCGCCAGATCGGCAAGTACACCGGCGGCAAGGTGCGCTCGCACGAACTGGACATCTGCTACCCGGCCGCCTGGGGCGCGCGCGGCATCGAGGCGCGGCTGGCGTCGCTGGTGGCGCAGGCCGAGGACGCGGTGAATTCCGGCGTCAACCTGCTGATCGTGTCCGACCGCAAGGTGGACGCCGCGCACGTGGCGATCCCGGCGCTGCTGGCCACCTCGGCGGTGCACCAGCATCTGGTGAAGAAGGGCCTGCGCACCAGCACCGGGCTGGTGGTGGAAACCGGCTCCGCGCGCGAGGTGCATCATTTCGCGTTGCTGGGCGGCTACGGCGCCGAGGCGGTCCACCCGTGGCTGACGCTGGAAACGCTGGCCGAACTGGCCGAAGGCGACGCCGAACTGGCCGCCAAGTACCAGCAGAACTTCGTCAAGGCCATCGGCAAGGGGCTGTGCAAGGTGATGTCCAAGATGGGCATCTCCACCTACATGTCGTACACCGGCGCGCAGATCTTCGAAGCGGTCGGCCTGTCGCGCGCGCTGGTGAACAAGTACTTCACCGGCACCCCGACCCAGGTGGAAGGCATCGGCCTGTTCGAGGTGGCCGAGGAGGCGATGCGGCTGCACCGCGCCGCCTTCGCCGCGCAGCGCCCGGCCGCGCTGCTGGATGCCGGTGGCGAATACGCCTACCGCGTCAACGGCGAGGACCACCTGTGGACACCGGAGGCCATCGCCAAGCTCCAGCACGCCACCCGCGCCAACCGCTACGCCACCTACAAGGAATACGCCAGCGAGATCAACGACCAGAGCCGGCGCCAGCTGACGCTGCGCGGCCTGTTCGAGCTGCACCCGGCCGGCAGCCCGGTGCCGCTGGACGAGGTCGAGCCCGCCAGCGAGATCGTCAAGCGCTTCGCCACCGGCGCCATGTCGCTGGGCTCGATCTCCACCGAGGCGCACACCGCGCTGGCGGTGGCGATGAACCGCATCGGCGGCAAGTCGAACACCGGCGAGGGCGGCGAGGACCGCCGCCGCTTCGTGCCGCTGAAGGCCGGGCAGACGCTGTCCGAGGTGATCGGCGCCGACCGCATCGAGCGCGACTACACCTTCAAGGAAGGCGACAGCCTGCGCTCGGCGATCAAGCAGGTGGCGTCCGGCCGCTTCGGCGTCACCGCCGAATACCTGGTCAATGCCGACCAGATCCAGATCAAGATGGCGCAGGGCGCCAAGCCGGGCGAGGGCGGCCAGCTGCCGGGGCACAAGGTGTCCGAGTACATCGGCATGCTGCGCCACTCGGTGCCGGGCGTCGGCCTGATCTCGCCGCCGCCGCACCACGACATCTACTCGATCGAGGATCTGGCGCAGCTGATCCACGACCTGAAGAACGTCAACCCGCAGGCGTCGATCTCGGTGAAGCTGGTGTCCGAAGTGGGCGTCGGCACCGTGGCGGCCGGCGTGTCCAAGGCCAAGGCCGACCACCTGGTGATCGCCGGCTACGACGGCGGCACCGGCGCCAGCCCGCTGTCGTCGATCAAGCACGCCGGCACCCCGTGGGAGCTGGGCCTGGCCGAGACGCAGCAGACGCTGGTGCTCAACCGCCTGCGCGGCCGCATCCGCGTCCAGGTGGACGGCCAGCTGCGCACCGGGCGCGACGTGGTGATCGGCGCGCTGCTGGGCGCCGACGAATTCGGCTTCGCCACCGCGCCGCTGGTGGTGCAGGGCTGCATCATGATGCGCAAGTGCCACCTCAACACCTGCCCGGTGGGCGTGGCCACCCAGGACCCGGAACTGCGCCGCCGCTTCACCGGCCAGCCGGAACACCTGGTCAACTACTTCTTCTTCGTCGCCGAGGAAGTGCGCGAGCTGATGGCGCAACTGGGCGTGCGACGCTTCGACGAACTGATCGGCCGCGCCGACCTGCTCGATCTGCGCGCCGGCATCGCCCACTGGAAGAGCAAGGGCCTGGACTTCGGCCGGCTGTTCCACACCGTCGATGCCCCGGCCGACGTGGCGCGGCTGCACAACGCAGGGCAGGACCACGCCATCGACCGCGTGCTGGACCACCAGGTGGTGGCGCAGGCCATGCCGGCGCTGGAGCGCGCCGTGCCGGTGCGCATCGCCATGCCGATCAAGAACACCAACCGCGTCACCGGCGCGCTGCTGTCGGGCGAGGTGGCGCGACGCTACGGCCACGCCGGCCTGCCGGACGACACCATCCACGTCACCTTCACCGGCACCGCCGGGCAGAGCTTCGGCGCCTTCCTGGCGCGCGGCGTGACGCTGGAGCTGGTGGGCGAGGGCAACGACTACGTCGGCAAGGGGCTGTCGGGCGGCCGCATCGTGGTGCGCCCGCACGGCGACTTCAGCGGCGATACCGGCGACAACATCATCGTTGGCAACACCGTGCTCTACGGCGCCACCGAGGGCGAGGTGTTCTTCGCCGGCATCGGCGGCGAGCGCTTCTGCGTGCGCAACTCCGGCGCCACCGCCGTGGTGGAGGGCGTGGGCGACCACGGCTGCGAGTACATGACCGGCGGCACCGTGGTGGTGCTGGGGCAGACCGGACGCAACTTCGCCGCCGGCATGTCGGGCGGCATCGCCTACGTGCTGGACGAGCACGACGACTTCGTCGAGCGCTGCAACCCGGCGCAGGTGGCGCTGGAGCGGGTGCTGCCCGAGGCCGAGCAGGACGGCACCGCGCCGCTGCATCGCGGCCAGTGCGACGAAACGCAGCTCAAGGCGCTGATCGAACGCCACGTCGCGCTGACCGGCAGCGGCCGCGCCGCCGCCATCCTGGCCGACTGGTCGCTGTGGCGCTCGCGCTTCGTCAAGGTGTACCCGAACGAATATCGACGCGCGCTCAAGGAGCTGGCAGCCCGCGAAGCCGCGCAACACAAGGAGGTGGCGTAAATGGGCAAGGCAACTGGATTCCTCGAATTCGAGCGGGTCGGCGAGCGTTACCAGCCGGTGAAGGAACGGCTGGGGCACTATCGCGAGTTCGTCGCGGTGCTGGACGACGCCGAGGCCGGACGGCAGGCGGCGCGCTGCATGGATTGCGGCATTCCGTTCTGCAACACCGGCTGTCCGGTGCATAACGTCATCCCCGACTTCAACGACCTGGTGTACCGCCAGGACTGGCGCTCGGCGCTGACCGTGCTCCACGGCACCAACAACTTCCCCGAGTTCACCGGCCGCGTCTGCCCGGCGCCGTGCGAAGCGGCCTGCACGCTGGGCATCAACGCCCAGCCGGTGGGGATCAAGTCGCTGGAGCGCGCCATCGTCGAGAAGGGCTGGAGCGAAGGCTGGATCGGCCCGCAGCCGGCGGCGCGCGCCACCGGCAAAAAGGTGGCCGTGGTCGGGTCCGGCCCGGCCGGGCTGGCGGCGGCGCAGCAACTGGCGCGCGCCGGCCACGCGGTGACGGTGTTCGAGAAGAACGAACAGCCCGGCGGCCTGCTGCGCTACGGCATTCCCGACTTCAAGCTGGAACAGCGGGTGATCGACCGCCGCCTGGGCCAGCTGGCGGCCGAGGGCGTGCAGTTCCAGTGCAACACGCTGGTATCGGCCGAGCCGCTGGATGACGGCATCGCCAACGCCGCCCGCCGCACCGTGCTGCCGCAGACGCTGCTGGCCGACTTCGACGCGGTGATCCTGGCCGGCGGCGCCGAAGTGCCGCGCGACCTGCCGGTGGCGGGCCGCGAGCTGGACGGCATCCACTTCGCGCTGGAACTGCTGATCGCGCAGAACCGCCAGGTCGGCGGCGGCGACGCCAACCCGATCGACGCCAAGGGCAGGCACGTGGTGGTGATCGGCGGCGGCGACACCGGCTCCGACTGCGTCGGCACCGCCAACCGGCACGGCGCCGCCAGCGTCACCCAGCTGGAGCTGATGGCGATGCCGCCCGAGCAGGAGGACAAGCCGCTGACCTGGCCGTACTGGCCGGTGAAGCTGCGTACCTCCAGCAGCCACGAGGAAGGCTGCGAGCGCGACTTCGCGGTGATGACCAAGGCGTTCGTCGGCGAGGACGGCCGGGTGACCGCGCTGCGCGCGGTGCGGCTGGACTGGCGCGACGGCCGTCCGGTGGAGGTGCCGGGCAGCGAGTTCGAGCTGAAGGCCGACCTGGTGTTCCTGGCGATGGGCTTCACCCATCCCGCCGCCGCGGTGCTGAGCGGGCTGGGCGTCACCCGCGACGCGCGCGGCAACGCCGAGGCCGCCACCGACGGCGGCCGCGCCTATCGCACCAACGTCGACAAGGTGTTCGCCGCCGGCGACATGCGGCGTGGGCAATCGCTGGTGGTGTGGGCGATTCGCGAAGGGCGCCAGTGCGCGCGCGAAGTGGACGCCTTCCTGATGGGGTACAGCGAACTGCCGAGGTAATCCGGCGGCATTGCGTCGCGATGAAAAAAGCGGGCTTCGGCCCGCTTTTTTTGTATCCGCATTTTGCGGCGTGTTGCATCGCTGAAAGCCTGGATCGGCGATATGCACCAATTTGGTGAATCGATAAATGGCGACGCACCGATTTGGTGAATTACACAGGTTTTCACTTGCACGTTTTTTACGGTGTTTTGGCGAATGAAATCACCTGTCGATGGCCCGCAAAGGGCCATTTTTGCTGCAATGCGGGCGGGTGGAGGGCACAAGGGGAAACGGGCGGTCCGGCAAAGCGGCTGACGTCGCCGAAAGCCAATCGTGGCGCGGGGTTCAGGGTTTTTCCCGATTGCCGGAGGGCACCGGGTTCGAGTTGCGAGTAGCACCCTTTATGGCTAGAATCAAGCCCTTTCGCTTGATTCCGGTCAAGCCGTCATCTTTGGTTTTTTTGGCTTTTATTGGCTTTTCGCAAGGTGCCTGTGATGGATAGACAAAGCTGGTTGGAGGGCACGTTATATAGCCCGCAGTTTGAACAGGATAGCTGCGGTTTCGGCCTGATTGCCCAAATGGACGACAAGCCTTCGCATTGGCTGGTGTCCACCGCGATCAGCTCGCTCGCCTGCCTGACCCACCGTGGCGCCGTGGCCGCCGACGGCAAATCCGGCGACGGCTGTGGCCTGCTGTTCCGCAAGCCCGACGGCTTCCTGCGCGCCGTGGCCGCCGAAAACGGCATCGCCCTGGCCGAGCGCTACGCCGCCGGTCTGGTGTTCCACAGCACCGACGCCGCCCTCGGCGCCGCCTCCATCGAAAACCTGAAAGCCGCCATCGCCTCGCAGGGCCTGGAATTCGCCGGCCTGCGCGCCGTGCCCGTCAACGTGGACGCCTGTGGCGAATACGCGCTGCGCACCCTGCCGACCATCTCGCAGGTGTTCGTCAACGCGCCGGGCAGCCTCGACCAGGACGCCTTCGACCGCAAGCTGTACCAGGCGCGCCGTCTGGCCGAGAAGGCCAACCACGCCGACGCCTCGTTCTACCAGCCCACGCTCAACTCGCAGGTGCTTTCGTACAAGGGCCTGGTCACGCCGGACAACCTGCCGGTGTTCTACCTCGACCTGAAGGACGAGCGGTTCGAGTCGAGCCTGGCCGTTTACCACCAGCGCTTCTCGACCAACACCTGGCCGCAGTGGAAGCTGGCGCAGCCGTTCCGCTTCGTCGCGCACAACGGCGAGATCAACACCCTGCACGGCAACCGCCTGTGGGCCAAGGCGCGCGAAGCGGTGATGGACAGCCCGCTGCTCGACATGGATACCGTGCGCCCCATCGTACAGACCAACGGCTCGGATTCGATGAGCCTGGACAACATGCTCGAAGGCCTGATGATGGGCGGCATCGACGTGTTCCGCGCCTTCCGCATGCTGGTGCCGCCGGCCTGGCAGAACGTCGACAGCAACGACCGCGACCTGCGCGCGTTCTACGAATACAACTCGATGCACATGGAGCCGTGGGACGGCCCGGCCGGCCTGGTCTGGACCAACGGCCGCTACGCCGGCTGTGCGCTCGACCGCAACGGCCTGCGCCCGGCGCGTTACGTCATCACCCGCGACCGCCACCTGACCATCGCGTCGGAAGTCGGCACCTGGCCGTACAAGCCCGAGGACGTGGTGCAGAAGGGCCGCGTCAAGCCGGGCCAGATCGTCGCCGTCGACCTGCAGACCGGCGAGTTCCTCGACACAGAGACCATCGACAACCGCCTGAAGGCCGCGCACCCGTACCGCGAATGGGTGAAGAAGCACGCCCAGCACCTGGAGATCGCCGAGGACGTCGGCGTGCTGCCGGCGATGGACAAGGCCGAGCGCCTCACCTTCCAGAAGCAGTTCCAGCTCACCTTCGAAGAACGCGATCAGGTGATCCGCGTGCTGGCCGAGGCCGGCCAGGAAGCGGTCGGCTCGATGGGCGACGACACCCCGATGGCCGTGCTGTCGGAAAAGGTGCGCTCGCCGTTCGATTACCTGCGCCAGCAGTTCGCCCAGGTGACCAACCCGCCGATCGACCCGATCCGCGAAGCGATCGTGATGTCGCTGAACACCTGCTTCGGCCCCGAGCGCAACCTGTTCGACGAGAGCGAATTCAACGCCCGCCGCCTGGAAGTGCGCTCGCCGGTGCTGTCCAGCGACAAGTTCGACGCGCTGACCAGCATGGACGACCCGGACTACAAGTCCGCGCGCTTCGACCTGTGCTACGACCCGGCGTGCTCCAGCCTGAAGGTGGCGATCCTGGCGTTGCAGGCAGACGTGCTGCGCAGCGTGCGCGAGGACAAGACCGTCATCATCGTGCTGTCGGATAAAAACATCGCCCGCGACCGCCTGCCGATCCCGGCGCTGTTCGCCGTCGGCGCGGTGAACCACGCGCTGGTCGATAGCGGCCTGCGCTGCAAGACCAACATCATCATCGAGACCGCCACCGCGCGCGATCCGCACCACTTCGCCTGCCTGATCGGCTACGGCGCCACCGCCGTGTTCCCGTACCTGGCCTACCAGACCATCATGGAACTGATGGAGCTGGGCCAGCTGGAACTGCCGCTGGAGAAAGCCGCCAACAACTTCCGCAAGGGCATCAACAAGGGCCTGCTGAAGATCCTGTCCAAGATGGGCATCTCCACCATCGCCTCGTACCGCGGCTCGCAGCTGTTCGAAGGCGTGGGCATCGGCGAGGAAGTGGTCGAACTGTGCCTGAACGGCACCGTGTCGCGTATCGGCGGCGCCGGCTTCGCCGACTTCGAGGAAGACCAGAAGAAGCTGAACCGCCTGGCGTTCAACCCGATGCGCCCGCTGCAACAGGGCGGCCTGCTCAAGTACGTGTTCGGCGAGGAATACCACGCCTACAACCCGGACGTGGTGATGCAGTTGCAGAAGGCGGTGCAGGGCGGCGACTACAAGGAATACCTGAAGTACGCCGACCTGGTGAACAACCGCCCGGTGGCGATGCTGCGCGACCTGATGGCGCTCAAGCTCGATCCGGCGCGCGCCGTGCCGCTGGACGAAGTGGAATCGGTCGAATCCATCCTCAAGCGTTTCGACTCCGCCGGCATGTCGCTGGGCGCGCTCAGCCCCGAGGCGCACGAAGCGCTGGCCGAGGGCATGAACCGCCTGGGCGGCCGCTCCAATTCGGGCGAGGGCGGCGAGGATGCCGCGCGCTACGGCACGGTCAAGATGTCCAAGATCAAGCAGGTGGCGTCCGGCCGTTTCGGCGTCACCCCGCACTATCTGGTCAACGCCGAAGTGTTGCAGATCAAGGTGGCCCAGGGCGCCAAGCCGGGCGAAGGCGGCCAGTTGCCGGGCGACAAGGTCAGCCCGCTGATCGCGCGCCTGCGCTGCTCCAAGCCGGGCATCAGCCTGATCTCGCCGCCGCCGCACCACGACATCTACTCGATCGAGGATCTGGCCCAGCTGATCTTCGACCTGAAGCAGGTCAACCCCGACGCGCTGGTGTCGGTGAAGCTGGTGGCCGAGCCGGGCGTGGGCACCATCGCCGCCGGCGTGGCCAAGGCGTATGCCGACCTGATCACGATCTCCGGCTATGACGGCGGCACCGGCGCCAGCCCGCTGACCAGCGTGAAGTACGCCGGCACGCCGTTCGAACTGGGCCTGACCGAAGCGCAGCAGGTGCTGCGCGCCAACGGCCTGCGCGGCCGGGTGCGGGTGCAGACCGACGGCGGCCTCAAGACCGGCCTGGACGTGGTCAAGGCCGCCGCCATGGGCGCCGAGAGCTTCGGCTTCGGCACCGGCCCGATGGTGGCGCTGGGCTGCAAGTACCTGCGCATCTGCCACCTGAACAACTGCGCCACCGGCGTGGCCACGCAGGAAATCAAGCTGCGCTCCAAGTACTTCACCGGCCTGCCGGACATGGTCGTCAACTACTTCACCTTCATCGCCCAGGAAACGCGCGAATGGATGGCGAAGCTGGGCGTGCGCAGCATGGAAGAACTGATCGGCCGCAGCGACGTGCTGGCGCTGGCCGAAGGCGCCACCGCGCGCCAGCAGAAGCTGCGCCTGGACGTGCTGCTCAGCCAGGGCGACATCCCCGACAGCGAGCCGCGCTTCTGCGTCGAGGATTCCAACCCCTCGTTCGACAAGGGCGAGCTGGCCGAACAGATGGTCAAGGACGCCATCGCCGGCATCCGCAGCAAGACGCCGCAGACGCTGAGCTACAAGGTGCGCAACATCAACCGCTCGATCGGCGCGCGCCTGTCCGGCGAGATCGCCAAGGCGCACGGCGCCGCCGGGCTGCCGGCCGACTGCCTGCACCTGAAGCTCGACGGCTCGGCCGGCCAATCGTTCGGCGTGTGGAACGCGCCGGGCCTGACGCTGGAGCTGGAAGGCGACGCCAACGACTACGTGGGCAAGGGCATGGCCGGCGGCCGCGTGGTGATCTACCCGCCCAAGCACAGCGCGTTCAAGTCGGATGACGGCGTGATCGTCGGCAACACCTGCCTCTACGGCGCCACCGGCGGCGAGCTGTACGCCGCGGGCCGCGGCGGCGAGCGCTTCGCGGTGCGCAACTCCGGCGCCACCGCCGTGGTGGAAGGCATCGGCGACCACGGTTGCGAATACATGACCGGCGGCGTGGTGATCGTGCTGGGCGAGACCGGCTACAACTTCGGCGCCGGCATGACCGGCGGCTTCGCCCTGGTGCACGACGCCAAGGAGAAGTTCGCCTACCGCATCAACAACGAGCTGATCGACATCAACACCATCAACGGCGAGAGCTACGGCGCGGTGCGGGCCTTCCTGCGCGAAAAGCTCACCCAGCACGTGGCGTTGACCGGGTCGTCCAAGGCCGCCGAACTGCTGAGCAACTTCGACGAGGCCGTGGACTACTTCTGGCTGGTCAAGCCCAAGGCGGCCAAGCTGGACGATCTGCTGAAGGATTGACGATGTGAGGTGTGAGGTGTGAGGCGTGAGGAGAAAACCCGCGCCCCCTCACATCGCTAGGTATGTGTTCAGGAGCGAAGGACCGGAGCGGGTGCGCACCTCACCCCTCACCCCTCACTCCTCACCGAGGTTAAAACCAATGTCCGACGTATTCCAATTCATGAACGTGGCGCGCAACCCCGGCGAGAAGGTGCCGGTGGAACAGCGCAAGTTCGTGTTCCGCGAAATCTACCAGCCACTGGCCAAGCTCGAAGCCGGCGAGCAATCCAGCCGTTGCCTGTCCTGCGGCAATCCCTACTGCGAGTGGGAATGCCCGGTGCACAACTACATCCCGAACTGGTTGCAGCTGGTGAAGGAAGGCAAGTTGTTCGAGGCCGCCGAGCTGTCGCACAAGACCAACTCGCTGCCCGAGATCTGCGGCCGCGTCTGTCCGCAGGATCGCCTGTGCGAAGGCGCCTGCACGCTGAACCAGGGCGGCTTCGGCGCGGTGTCGATCGGCTCGGTGGAAAAGTACATCACCGACGAAGCCTTCAAGCAGGGCTGGCGTCCCGACATGAGCCAGGTGGTGTGGACCGACAAAAAGGTCGCCATCATCGGCGCCGGCCCGGCGGGCCTGGGCTGTGCCGACATCCTGGTGCGCAACGGTGTGAGGCCGGTGGTGTTCGACCGCTACGAGGAAATCGGCGGCCTGCTCACCTTCGGCATCCCCGAGTTCAAGCTGGAAAAGGAAGTGATCGCCACCCGCCGCCAGATCATGGAAGGGATGGGCGTCGAGTTCCGCCTGAACACCGAGATCGGTCGCGACCTGTCGATCGACGACCTGCTGCGCGACTACGACGCCGTGTTCATGGGCATGGGCGCCTACAAGTACATGAAGGGCGGCTTCGCCGGCGAAGAACTGCCCGGCGTGCTGGAAGCGCTGCCGTTCCTGATCAACAACGTGCGCAACAACATGGGCACGCTGCCCGAGGGCGAAGCCTTCGTCAGCATGGCCGGCAAGCGCGTGGTGGTGCTGGGCGGCGGCGACACCGCCATGGACTGCAACCGCACCAGCATCCGCCAGGGCGCCGCCAGCGTGATCTGCGCCTATCGCCGCGACGAGGCCAACATGCCCGGCTCCAAGCGAGAAGTGGCCAACGCCAAGGAAGAAGGCGTGCAGTTCCAGTGGAACAGCCAGCCGGTCGGCATCGAAGCCAACCCGGACGGCACGCTGGCGCTGAAGCTGGTGACCACCCAGCTGGGCGCGCCGGACGAAAAGGGCCGCCGCCGTCCCGAGGTGGTGGCCGGTTCCGAGCGCACCCTGCAATGCGACCACGTGATCGTCGCCTTCGGCTTCCAGGCCGAACGCCAGAGCTGGTTCGACGGTGCCGACATCGCCACCGACGACTGGAACCGCACCGTCGCGCCGTTCCAGCAGCGCTACAAGCACCAGACCAGCAATCCCAAGGTGTTCGCCGGCGGCGACCAGGTGCGCGGCGCCGACCTGGTGGTGCGCGCGGTCTACGAAGGTCGCCAGGCTGCGGAAGGCATCCTGGAGTACCTGCAGGTCTGGTAAGCCATTTCGGCCTGCTGCCTCGAACAAACAGCCCCCTGAGCGATCAGGGGGCTGTTTTGCTTGGATCGGGATCAAGTTCCTTCCCCCGCCCGCATCCCCCATAATCCCGCTTTCCCCGGAGTCCCCTCATGCCGCAGATCGCCACCGACATCGACCTCACCCCCCTCAACACCCTGGGGCTGGCGGCGCGGGCGGCGCAGCTGGCGGTGGTGCGCGGCGGGGAGGATGTCGCGGCGCTGGCGGGCGATGCGGCGCTGGCGCGCATGCCGTGGCAGGTGCTGGGCGGCGGCAGCAATCTGGTGCTGCCGGAAGTGGTGCCCGGCCTGACGCTCAAGGTGGAGATCGCCGGCCGCCGCGTGGTGGGCGAGGACGAACACGCGGTCTACGTGGCGGCGGGCGGCGGCGAGCCCTGGCACGAGTTCGTGCAATGGACGCTGGCGCAGGGCTGGGGCGGGCTGGAGAACCTGTCGCTGATCCCGGGCACCGTCGGCGCGGCGCCGATCCAGAACATCGGCGCCTACGGCGTCGAAGTGAAGGACGTGCTGCATGAGCTGACCGCGTACCAACTGGCCGACGGCGAG
Source organism: Chitiniphilus shinanonensis DSM 23277 (assembly GCF_000374805.1). Lineage (GTDB taxonomy): Bacteria > Pseudomonadota > Gammaproteobacteria > Burkholderiales > Chitinibacteraceae > Chitiniphilus > Chitiniphilus shinanonensis. The sequence continues at coordinate 93,110 of NZ_KB895342.1, read as the reverse complement.
CGCCGCGTGTTCGGCAATGCCGAATGCGCGTTCGCCTACCGCGACAGCGTGTTCAAGCACGACGAAGCGGGGCGCTGGCTGATCGGCGAGGTGGTGTTCCGCCTGCCGCGCAATCATGTGCTGCGCACCGGCTACGGCGAGATCGACGCCGAGCTGACCGGCGCCGGCCTGCCGCGCACGCCGCAAGGGGTGGCGCAGGCGGTGGTCAACGTGCGCCGCCGCAAGCTGCCCGACCCCGCGGTGATCGGCAACGCCGGCAGCTTCTTCAAGAATCCCATCGTGCCGGCGGCGCAGCGCGACGCCTTGCTGGCCGAACACCCCGCATTGGTGTCGTACGCCATGCCCGACGGCGACTACAAGCTGGCGGCGGGCTGGTTGATCGAGCGCGCCGGCTGGAAGGGCCGCCGGCTGGGGCCGGTGGGCATGTACGAGCGCCAGGCGCTGGTGCTGGTCAACCACGGCGGCGCGGCGCGCGCGGACGTGGCGGCGCTGACCGACGCGGTGCGCGCCGAGGTGCTGGCGCGCTTCGGCGTGGCCATCGAGCCGGAGCCGGTGTGGTGGTGAGGCTGCGCTAGGGTGAATCGACCTTCAAACGCGGGTGCGAAGGGCGATTCGCCCTAGATGCTCTTCGAGCGCGGTCGCGTCTGCGGCTGCCTGGGCTGGTCCTGCATCCCGGTCTTGACGATATGGATGTCGGTGTCGCCGTGCTGCTGCGCGTGCGAGGTGACGGCGTGCTGGTAGGCCGGTGCGCGCACGCCCTGCACCGGATTGATGTCCCCTCTCGGGCTCTGGTATTGCGGCACCATGGTGCTGGTGCTGTGCACGAACTCGACCGGCGGCATGGCCGTGCCGCCGCGCGCGCCCAGGTCGCGTCGCACCTGGCCCACCGTCGAGCGGTGCTGCTCCGGCACCACCAGCCGGTCGATCTGGGCGGGCGGCATGCCGGGGCGGGTCATTTCGTGCGCGCCATTGACATTGGAGGGTGTGCTGGCGCTGCCGATCGCCATGAAGGAATTGTGCATGCGCCGGCTGGCGTCGTCGGGGTCGCTCAGGCGTTGCGGCAATGCGGCGACCACCGATCGGGTCAGGCTGGCCCGCATGCTTTCGGGTACCTGCGACAGCATCTCGCGTCGCTGGGGATCGAGATCGTCGATGGTCGCCGGCTGGAAGCCCAGCGGCTGATCGCGCTCCAGCACCACGCTCAGCGCACCGTGATGAGGATTGGAGACCGCCTGCCGCGACATCTCCCCCTGGCCGTTGCCCAGGTGGCCAGGCAGGCGCGTCACATCGATGGTGCCGGCGTTGCGCTGGCGGCCGTCGTTCGATGGATTGAAGCTGATGCCCCGGTCGCGCATCTCGTTCTGCGACAGCAGCCCGTGCGTCGCCACGCTGCGGAAGGTGTGGTAGAAGCCGGCGTTGTCGCCCACGCTGGGCATCGAGTTGGCGCGTTGCAGCCGCGCGGGCGGCCCGTCCTGCTGTGGCGCCTGTTGCGGCTGCAAGCGTGGACGCACCCGACGCATCTCGTCGTTGGGCTGCATCTGCGCCGCCATGCTGGCCGGCAGCGGAATGAACGGCCCGCCCTCGGGCGCGTAATGACCGGTGTTGGATTTGTCGAAGCCATTCGGCCGCCTGGGCGGATCGCCGCCCGCGCCCGCCACGCCACCCATGGGCGACAGGGTGAACGCCGTGTCCGCGTTGCGCTTGAGCGAGGGCATCGGCGCCAGGGTGTCGGTCTGCTGTGCGCGAAAGGCGATCGAATTGCGGTGATGGCTGACGCTGTCGGCACTCCCCGCCGCGCTGGCCTTGCCGGTCACGAAGGCGCCGCCCCCTTTCGATGCGCGCAGGCTGCTTTGCCAGTCCATTTCATGCTCCGGTCATTTTGGCGAGACTTCTGTATAGCAGCCGTCTCGCCGGCCGGAGCGCGCATCAGCCTTTCCTGGCCTCCAGCGCCGCCAGCAACTTGCCATGCAACCCGCCGAAGCCGCCGTTGCTCATCACCAGCACCTGGTCGCCCGGTTGCGCGGCCTCGACGATGGCGGCGGTCAGCGCGTCCAGATCGTCGAAGCTGGCGGCCTTGTCGCCCAGCGGCGCCAGCGCCTCGGCGGGGCTCCAGCCCAGGTTGGCGCCGTAGCAGAACACCCGGTCGGCGTCGACCAGCGAGCCGGGCAGGGCGGCCTTCATGGTGCCCAGCTTCATGGTGTTGGAGCGCGGTTCGAGCACGGCCAGGATGCGCGCGGCGCCCACCTTGCGGCGCAGGCCGGCCACGGTGGTGGCGATGGCGGTGGGATGGTGGGCGAAGTCGTCGTAGACGGTGATGCCGTGCACGGTGCCGCGTACTTCCATGCGGCGCTTCACGTTCTGGAACTCGCCCAGCGCGGCGATGGCCACCTCGGGCGCGACGCCGACGTGGCGCGCGGCGGCGATGGCCGCCAGCGCGTTCATGGCGTTGTGCTCGCCCAGCAGGCTCCACACCACGCGCCCTTGCGGCGCGCCCTGGAACCACACGTCGAAGCCGTCGGCGTGGATTTCGCCCAGGGTCCAGCCATCCTCGATGCCGAAGCGCTCCACCGGCGTCCAGCAGCCGCGCTGGAGCACCCGTTCCAGGCTGGCTTCGCGGCCGTTGGCGACGATGCGGCCGTTGCCGGGCACGGTGCGCACCAGGTGGTGGAACTGGGTTTCGATGGCGGCGAGGTCGGCGAAGATGTCGGCGTGGTCGAATTCCAGGTTGTTGAGGATGGCGGTGCGCGGGCGGTAGTGGACGAACTTGCTGCGCTTGTCGAAGAACGCGGTGTCGTATTCGTCGGCCTCGATCACGAAGAACGGCGACACGCTGGCCGGGTCCTGGCGCGGCGCGCCGGGCAGGCGCGCGCTGATGCCGAAGTTCTCCGGCACGCCGCCGACCAGGAAGCCCGGCGCCAGCCCGGCGTATTCCAGTACCCACGCCAGCATCGAGGTGGTGGTGGTCTTGCCGTGGGTGCCGGCCACTGCCAGCACCCATTTGTCGGCCAGCAGGTGGTCGCGCAGCCATTCCGGGCCGGAGGTATACGGCAGGCCACGGTCGAGGATGGCTTCCATCAGCGGGTTGCCGCGGGTGACCACGTTGCCGACCACGTAGAGATCGATGCCCGGCTGCAACTGGGCCGGATCCCAGCCTTCGATCAGGTCGATGTCGAGTGCGCGCAGCTGGTCCGACATCGGCGGATAGACGTTGGCGTCGCAGCCGGTGACGGTGTGGCCGGCGGCGCGGGCCAGCGCCGCGATGCCGCCCATGAAGGTGCCGCAGATGCCAAGGATGTGGATATGCATGGGTACGAAATTTCTTTGCTAGGAGAATGATTTAGGTGGGGCAAACGGCGTGGCGCGGTGGCGCGCGTTTGCGTAGAATCGGCCAGCCCTGCCTGCTGTTCACCAACGAATAAAAAAACTCATGACGTCCAATCCGCCACCGGTCAATCCGGTGGAAATCGCCCGTATCGCCCTCAAGCGCCTTGCCGAACGCGGCCTGCCGCCCACGCCGGAAAACTACGCGCAATTCTACAACGCCATCGTCACCATCAAGTCGCCGGGCACCAAGACCAACGACGAACTCCAGCATGCCTGGCAGGTGCTGTGCAAGCTGGACGACGTGCTGGCCGAGGCGCGCGACACCACGGCGCAGTTGCTGGAGTCGTTGTCCGAAAGCGGCGAGAACATGGCCGCCAGCCTGGGCCAGTTGCACCACGCCCGGCGCGAGGCGCTGCTGGACGAACAATCGCACGGCACCATGACGGCGCTGCTGGAAGACATCATCAGTTCCACCCACACCCTGCATGCCTCGGTGTCCTCGTCGCACGACGACATCGTGTCGATCCGCGATTCGGTCAAGCACATCGAGGAAGACCTCGCCTACAACCGCAAGATGCTGGAGCAGGACCCGCTCACCGGCACGCTCAACCGCCAGGGCCTGGATCACCTGCTGGCGCGCGAAGTGAAGCGCGCCCAGCGCGGCGAGAGCAAGTTCACCGTGGTGCTGTTCGACCTGGACGACTTCAAGCAGATCAACGACCGCTTCGGCCACCTGGTGGGCGACCAGGTGCTGGTGCACATCGCCAACCTGGCCCGCGCGGTGTTGCGCGAGAGCGACTTCCTGGTGCGCTACGGCGGCGAGGAGTTTTTGCTGCTGTTGCCCGAAACCGATCTCAACGGCGCCAGCTACGTGGCCGACCGTCTGCGCCTGGTGGCCGCCAAGACACCGTTCATACACCACAACCGCCGCATCGAGATCAGTTTTTCCAGCGGCATCGCCGAACTGCATGCCGACGAGAACGGACGGGCGCTGGTGCTGCGCGCCGACGAGGCGCTGTACCGCGCCAAACATACCGGTCGGGGCAGGGTGGAGCTGGCCGAGTAAGGCGTGCCAGTCGCATCGAAAAGGGGCCTCACGGCCCCTTTTTGCTTGTTTCCAGCCAGCCTTGTCGGTGATATCCCCAAGGCGAAACCACCCGCCATTCCGTGCTGTACTGCGCATGTTTGACAATGAATGCAATTTGATTGCAGGTGTTGTCGCCGATGCGTAACCTCCGCGAAGCCCTGGTGTGCCCGTCGGTTCCCATCACGCTGCCCAGGCCGGAGGAAACCCCATGCTGCACAAGCTCACCTTCAAACAACAATTGCTGATCCTGCTGGCGGTGCCGTTGCTGGGCACGTTGGCGGTGGGCGGCCTGGCGTACCTGGGCATGGCGCGGCTGCACGGCACGGTGGAATCCAGCTACCACAACGGCGCGCGACCGATGCGGGCGATGGCCGAGGTGCTGTCGCGCATCCCGCGCATGCGCGTCGGCATCGACCTGATGTTCCTGCGCGACCAGGGGCTGGGCGGCAGCAAGGACACCGCCACCCGCATCCGCGAAACGCGCGAGGAGGATATTCCGGCCATGCGCCAGGCGCTCCAGGCGGCGGTCGACGCGCAGGTCAACCCGGCGATCCGCGACGAGGTCGCCACGCTGCAACAGCAGTTCGGCCAACTGGAACAGCAGGCGCTGGCGCCGATGTTGCAGGCACTGGAGCAGGGCGACGTCGAGACGGCCAAGCGCCTGTACGACGAGCGCTACGCCGACCTGTACACCGCGCAGCGCACCAGCGCCAACACCGTGATGGAGCACCTGGTGGACGAGGCCGGCCGCAACAAGCAGGGCGCCGATGCCGAGTTCGAGCAGACCACGGTGCGGATGCTGGCCGCCAGCGCGGTGGCGCTGCTGGTGGGTCTGGTGCTGGGCGTGGTCATCCTGCGCTATCTCACGCTGCGGGTGAACACGCTGCAACGGCAGATCGAGCAGGCATCCGAACAACTGGCGCTGCGCGATCGCAGCAGCATCGCCGGCAGCGACGAACTGGCGCGCATCGCCCACGCCTACAACCAGTTCATCGCCAAGCTGGACGAAGCGGTCGGCAAGGCGCAGCGCTTCGCCGACTCGGTGCGCCACACCGCCGGCCAGGTGGCCGAGCACGCCGAGGCGGTGACCACCGCGTCGGAACGGCAGACCGACGCCGCCCAGGCCACCGCGGCGGCGGTGGAGCAGGTGGCGGTCAGCGTGCGTCACGTAGCCGACAACACCGAGGAGGCCGCCCGGCTGGCCGACCGCGTACAGGCGCGCTCGCGCGAGGGCACGCAATTGCTGGCGCAGACGCGCGGCAATATCGGCGAGGTGGGCGACACGCTGGAAAGTGCGGCGCAACTGACGCTGCAACTGGCCGGGCGCTCGGAGAACATCGGCAGCATCGTCGATTCGATCCGCGACATCGCCGACCAGACCAACCTGCTGGCGCTGAACGCCGCCATCGAGGCCGCGCGCGCCGGCGAGCTGGGGCGCGGCTTTGCCGTGGTCGCCGACGAGGTGCGCAAGCTGGCCGAGCGCACCACGGCGGCCACCGGCGAAATCGGCCGCATGCTCAGCGGCATCCACGGCGAGATTGAATCGGTGGTGCTGGTGATGCGGCGCAGCGTCGAGCAGATGCAGGGCGGGCGGCAACTGGTGGAGCAGGCCGCCACCGCCATGGGCGAAATCAGCCGCGAGGCCGAGCACTCGGCCGGCAACGTGCGCGCCATCGTCGATTCGTCGCGCGAACAGGGCCAGGCGGCCGAGTCGATCGCCGTCAGCGTGCAGCAGATCGTCACCATGGCCGACGCCAACTTCCAGTCGATCAAGGCGGCCCAGCAGGGCACCGACGAATTGAACCGGCTGGCTGCGGGGCTGGCACAGGAGATGGCGCGCTTCCGCACCTCGGGTTACTGAGGTCGCGCCGCAGCGCGAGCCAACACCGCTCTAGAGTAGATTCCGCGCGCCGTTGACCAGTACCAGCCCGGCGAAATAGAGATAAAGCACGGCGGAGAGCAGGTGGCAGGCCTGGATGAAGCGCCGCCCCAGCAGCTTGCCGCCGTGGCTGGCGGTGACGACGATGAACACTGTCCAGGCCAGCCCGCCGCTGAAGAAGCCGGCCAGGAACCGCGCCGCCGACAGCGCGGAACCGTCGGTGGCCTGGGCGATCAGGCTGCCGCCCACGGCGGCGAACCACAGGATGGCCGATGGGGACGCCAGCGCCAGCGTCAGGCCGCGACCGAACAGGTGACGGTGCCCGGGCAGCGGCGGATGTTCGACGTCACCGCGATGCGCATCGCGCCATGCCTCGCGCGCCATCTTCACCGCCAGCCACAGCAGGATGCCGCCGCCGCCCAGCCAGGTGGCCCATTGCACCGCCTCGAATTGCAGCAGCACGCTCATCCCCACCAGCGACAGCACGGCGTAGACCAGATCGCCGAAGCACGAGCCCAGCCCCAGCCAGAACGCCGGGCGCGCGCCGTACTTGAGGCTGACGTCGATGATGGCGACGTTGACGATGCCCAGATCCAGGCAGAGGGACAGCGAGAGCAGAAAGCCGGTGGCGAAAACATCCATCGCGGCATGCTAGGCGTCGGCGCGGCGGTCCACGATACGGGATATTCCCAGCGTGACAGCCGCCCCGCCCCGGGAGTGGGAGCCAGGAGCGGCTGACAAACCCTTCTGGCGGCGGCGCGCTTCCTGCCAGGATCGACGCGCTGGTCAGCCGTTCTAGTTGCGCCAGAACGCGGGCGTGAACAGCACCAGCACCGAGATCACTTCCAGGCGCCCCAGCAGCATCGCCACCGAGCAGATCCAGACCTGCGGCTCGGTCAGCACGCCATAGTTGGACGACGGCCCCACCACGCCCAGGCCGGGCCCGGCGTTGTTCAGGCAGGCCACCACCGCGGTCAGGCTGGAGAGGAAGTCCAGGTCGGTGAGCAGCAGGGCGAAGGTCAGCCCGACCATGCTCATGAAGTACAGGAAGATGAAGCCCAGCACCGCGAACACCACCTGCCCGGACAACGAATTGCCGTTGACCCGTAGCGGCATCACCGCCTGCGGATGCAGCAGGGTGACGAACTGGCGGCCCGCCTCGCGCACCAGCACGATGGTGCGGATCATCTTGATGCCGCCGCCGGCCGAGCCGGCGCAGGCGCAGATGCCCGAAAGGAACAGCATCCACAGCGGCGCCACGATGGGCCACTGCGCGAAGTCGGTGCTGGCATAGCCGCTGCCGGTGGCCACCGAGGCCAGGTTGAAGGTCACGTGGCGCAGCGCGGTGGCGTAGTCGGCGTAGGTGCCGCGCCAGAGCAGCACCGCGGCCAGGATCACGATGCTGCCGACGATCAGCGCGATCATCGCCTTGAATTCGGAGTCGCGCCAATACACGCTCAGGTCGCGCCGGGTCAGTGCCAGGAAGTGGGTGGCGAAGTTGGTGGCCGACAGCACGGTGAACACCACCAGGATGATCTCGATCGCCGCCGAATCGAAATGGCCGACGTTGGCGTCGTAGGTGGAAAAGCCGCCCAGCGACACCGCCGAGAACGCGTGGCACACGGCGTCGAGCCAGCTCAGGTCGCCCGCCAGGCGCAGCAGCAGCGCGCAGGCCACCGTCAGCCCGGCGTAGATCAGCCACAGGTTGCGGGCGGTCTCGCGGATGCGCGGGGTGAGCTTGGTGTCCTTGATCGGGCCGGGCGTCTCGGCCTTGAACAATTGCATGCCGCCCACGCCCAGCATCGGCAGGATCGCCACCGCCAGCACCAGGATACCCATGCCGCCCAGCCAGTTGAGCAGGTGGCGCCAGACATTGATCGATGCCGGCAGGTGCTCCAGCCCGGTGAGCGCGGTGGCGCCGGTGGTGCTCAGCGCCGACATGGTCTCGAAATAGGCGTAGCTGAATTTCAGCGTCGGGTCGTACAGCAGCAGCGGCGCCGTGGCGGCGGCCGGCAGCAGCGTCCACAGCCCCACCACCAGGATGAAGCCGTCGCGCGTCTTCAACTCGCGCTTGTAGCGCAGCGTGGCCACCACCACCAGCAGGCTGAACAGCAGCAACCCGCCCAGTGCCTCGACGAAGGGCATCAGCCCGGCATCGTTGCCCCAGTAGGCGACGCCGATGGGAAACAGCATGGTCAGCGAGAAGATCGCCGACACCCGCGCCAGCAGGTTGACCACCGGCAACAGGCGCTGGTGCAGCGGATAGTTGCCGGGCTGGAACAGGGCGAACGCAGGCGCTTTGCTCATGTCGGGGCTGGCCCTATAAGGGTTGATGGCGCGCTGAATCGGGCGCGCAAGCAGCAAAATCGGCGCTCGCGGCGGCAAGCGCAGCGGGATTCGGGATGGCACACGGCAGCGCCCTGACCGGCGCGCCACAACCGCGCTTCTCCATGCGTTGCCGGTGGTTTGTCATGACCCCATGAGCTGCCTCCGGCGCGCGCAAGAACAAGCGAGCGCAGCGAGGCTCCCTCGCAGCGGCGAGGGCGGGGGGAGTCGGAGTGAAACAGGGGAGTGCCGATACCCGCATCCCACGGCCGCGCCGCGCCCGGCTTTGCCGGGGGCTTGTGATTGCTACGCGAGTCGCTTCCGGCGCGCGCAAGAACAAGCGAGCGCAGCGAGGCTCCCTCGCGGCGGCGAGGGCGGGGGGAGTCGGAATGAAGCAGGGGAGTGCCGATACTCGCATCCCACCGCCGCGCCGCGCCCGGCTTTGCCGGGGGCTTGTGAGTGCTCTGCAAACCACTTCAGAAACCATTCCCATCCGGCACTCTAAAAGAACCCCAGCTTCACAGCGAAGAGCTGCTCCACCTCGCGGATGCGGCGCTTGTTGTCGCAGAACACGATCACGTGGTCCTCGGATTCGATCACCGTCTCGCCGTGCAGCACCACCAGTTGCTCGCCCCGCACCACGGCGGCGAAGTAGATGCCTTCCGGCAGCCGCAGTTCCTCCACGCGGCGGCCCACCACGCGCGACGTGTTGCGGTTGCCGTGGGCCACGATCTCCAGCGCCTCGGCGCTGCCGCGGCGCAGGCTGTGCGCGGCGACGATGTCGCCCTGGCGCACGAACGCCAGCAGCGAGCCGATGGTCGCCTGCGCCGGCGACAGCGCCACGTCGATGCGGCTGCCTTGCAGCAGGCCCACGTAGCGACTGCGGTTGATGATGGCGATCACCTTGCGCGTGCCCATCTGCTTGGCCAGCAGGCTGGACATGATGTTGTCCTCGTCGTCGCTGGTCAGGCCCAGGAACAGGTCGGTGCGTTCGGCCTGCTCGTTGTCGAGCAATGTTTCGTCGGTGGCGTCGCCGTTGAGCACCAGCGCCTTGGGCAATTGCTCGGACAGCCACACCGCGCGCTCGCGGTTGGCCTCGATCAGCTTCACCTGGTAATCGCTGCACAGGGCGCTGGCGAGGCGGAAGCCGACGTTGCCGCCGCCGGCGATGGTGACGCGCCGGGCACGCCGGTCCTCGCCGTGGAAGGCGCGGATCACCGCGCGGATGTGCTTGGTGGCGGCCAGCACGAATACCTCGTCGCCCACCTCGCACAGGGTGTCGCCGTCGGGCTTGATATGGCGGTTGCGGCGGTAGATCCCCACCACCCGGCGATCGACGTTGGGCAGTACGGTATCGAGCGTGGACAGCGGCTTGCCGGCCATGCGCGCGTCGCCTTCCACCCGCAGCACCACCAGTTGCGCCAGGCCGTCGCCGAAGTCCAGCACCTGGAGCGCTTCGGGGGTTTCCACCAGCCGGTAGAGATAGTCGGTGACGATCTGCGCCGGCGTGATCACGTGGTCGATGGCGAAGCCGTGCTCGCCGAACAGGCTTTCCTGGGCCAGCAGATCCTGGTTGCGGATGCGCGCCAGCCGGGTGGGGACGTTGAACAGCTGCTGCGCCACCTTGCAGGCGACCAGGTTCAGCTCGTCGGTGGGCGTCACGGCCAGCAGCAGATCGGCGTCGCGCGCGCCGGCGGCTTCCAATACCTTGGGGCTGGACGGGTGGCCGACGACGGTGCGCAGGTCGAGCCGATCCTGCAAGGGCTTGAGCACGGCGGCGTTGCTGTCGACCAGGGTGACGCTGTAACGCTCGTGGACCAGTTGCTCCGCCACTGAGCTGCCGACGCGCCCGGCGCCGAGGATCAGGATATTGGCCATGTGACCTCGTCTCGAAACGCCGCCAGCGACCCCGCCGGCGGCGGCATTGCCTCGAAAAACGGGGCGGGCCTCACCGGCCCGCCCCTTGCGCCAGCCGGGTTCAGTCCTCGGCCGGGCGGTGCTTCTTGGGCATGCTGATCCCCAACTGCTTCAGCTTGCGGTACAGGTGGGTGCGTTCCAGGCCGATGCGCTCGGCCACCCGGCTCATGTTGCCGCCGGACAGCTCGATCTGCCGCTCCAGGTAGTACTTCTCGAACTGGTCGCGCGCTTCGCGCAGCGGCAGGTCCATGTCCACGGCCGTCGGCGCGGCGATCTCAGGCAGTGCCGGCGCGGTGGGCACGGCGCCGGTGGGCGAGAACTGCGACAGGATGCGCGACACCGGCGCCAGGTCGATCTCGCCTTCGCGGCAGGTGAGCGCCAGGCTCTTCACCACGTTGGCCAGTTCGTCCAGGTTGCCCGGCCAGTCCTGGCGCGCCAGCAGTTGCAGCGCCTGGGCGCTGAAGCGGCGCGGCTCCAGGCGGTTGGCGGCGACCACTTCGGCCAGCAGCGCTTCGGCGATGCGCGGGATGTCCTCGCGGTGCTCGGCCAGCGACGGGATCGGCACGATCAGTTGCGACAGCGCCTTGAGCAACTCCGGATCGACGCTGGCGGCCAGCGCGTCCAGCGGACGGCTGGAGGCGGAGACGATGCGCACCTTCTGCTTTTCCAGCTTGGCCAGCACGCTCTTCAGCCCGGCCTGGGCGCGACGGTCCAGGTAGGCGAGGTCGCGCAGGAACAGCGTGCCGCCGGCGGCCTTGTTCACCAGCTCCTGCGGCGCCACGGCGAAGTCCTCGTTCGACAGCGGGGCGACGAAGGGGCGGTCCGACAGGTTGAGGTAGCGCGCGCACAGCTCGAAGCCGACGCCGGGAGCGCCGACCAGCAGGATGGGCGCGCCCTGGGCGGCGGCGGCGCTGTCCAGCGCGGACGCCAGATCCTTGATCGCCTCGGCCTCGCCCAGGCGGGCCAGGGTAGGCGTTTGTTGCGCACGCGGATCGTGCACCGGCTGCGACAGCGCGCGCTTGACCGCGGCCAGCAGCTTCTGCAAGCCGATGGGCTTTTCCAGGAAGTCGAGCGCGCCGATGCGAGTGGCCTCGACCGCGGTATCGATGGTGGCATGCCCCGACATCATCACCACCGGCATGGTGAGCTGGCCGTTGCGCGCCCATTCCTTGAGCAGCGTCACGCCGTCGGTATCGGGCATCCAGATGTCCAGCAGCACCAACCGGGGCTGGGCCTGGTTCCGCAACTGCCGCGCCTTTTCCGCGTTCTCGGCCACCACCACGCTGTAGCCTTCGTCCTGAAGAATTTCAGACAACAGCTCGCGAATGCCGATTTCGTCGTCGACGACCAGAATATCCTGACTAAGCAAACTTCATCCCTCCATGAGCGGCAGCTCAATTCTTACGTAGGCACCACCTTGTTCTCGGTTGCCGGCGATGATCCGGCCCCGGTGCTCTTCGATGATTTTCTTGACGATGGCCAGCCCCAAGCCCGTTCCCCGTTGCTTGGTCGTCACGTAGGGCTCGAAAGCCCGCGCCAGGATTTCGGCCTGGAAACCGCAGCCATTGTCTTCGACCGTAAGGCGCGCCAATTTATCGACCTTTTCGGTCCGTACGCAAATCTGCGGTTGGGCGTCCCGGCCTTCGCAGCCCTGGAACGCATCCTGGGCATTCTGCAACAGGTTGTGGATCACTTGGCGTAAATGGGTCGCATCGCCCTCCACCGTCAGCGGCGCATGCACGGTGTCGATGCGCGAGATCGGCGCCGCCTCGTACAGCACCAGCACATCGGACAGCAGCTGTTGCAGGTCCAGCGCCTTCTTCTTACCGGTGGGCTTGCGCGCGTAATCGCGGAACGCATCGACCATCTGCTTGAGCGCCTGCACCTGCTTGACGATGTTCTGGGTATTGCGCGACAGCAGCTCGGCGCTGGGCGCGTCCAGCTTGTCGGCCAGTTTCAGCTCCAGCCGCTCGGCCGACAACTGGATCGGGGTGAGCGGATTCTTGATCTCGTGCGCCAGCCGCCGCGCCACTTCGCCCCACGCCGCGTCGCGCTGCGCGGAGATCAGCTCGGTGATGTCGTCGAACACCACCAGAAAGCCGCGGCGCGCCTCGACGTCGTCCACCCACAGCCGGGTGCCGCGGATATTGAGCACACGCGTTTCGGCGATCTCGGCCTGGCTTTGCCAGTGCTCTTCCTGCGACAGGAAGCCTTCGGTGATGCGGGTGCAGAAGCCGGTCAGCGCCGGATAGCGCTCCGGCCAGTCGGCCAGCGGCACTTCGCCCAACGCGGTGGGATCGATGCCGAGGATGCGCAGCGCGCTCTGGTTGGTGGACGCCAGCCGCCAGGCTTCGTCGAACGACAACACCCCGGCGGACAGCGAGCCGAGGATGGCCTGCAGGTACGCATTGGCGGCGGCCTGCTCGCTCTGGTGCTGTTCCAGCGAGGCGCGCGCCTCGGCCAGCTGCCGCGTCATGCGGTTGAACGAATGGGTGAGGATGCCCAGCTCGTCGCGGCTGATCACCGGCTGCTGGTGCGAGAAGTCGCCCGAGGCCACGGCGCGGGTGGCGCGCGCCAGCACCGACAGCGGCGCGGCCAGCCGGTCCGACAGATAGATCGCCAGCGCCAGCGCGCCCAGCAGCGCCATCAGCAGCGCCAGGGTCAGCGTCAGGCTGTAGACCAGCTTGAGGCCGACGCGGGCCTGCGACAGCTGCTTGTATTCGCTGCGCACCTGCTCGACCAGCTCGGCGTCGGCGGCCAGTTGCTCGGGCACCGGCTGGCGCAATTGCAGCAAGCGTGCGCGCATGCCGAAGCGGGTGCCGGGCATCGGCACCACCGCTCGCATCATCAGCTCGGTGCCGGATTGGGCCTCCAGCTTGCGCACCGGTTCTTTCAGCGCCTGACGCAGCGTGGCACGGTCGGGCAGGTCGGGGAACAGGCCGGCGTTTTCGTTGCCGATGTGGGCGATGGTGTTGCCGGTTTCGTCGAAGACCGAGATTTCCTGCACGCCCAACTGCTCGCGCATCCGGGTCAGCCGGCTGAGCAGGTTGCTGCCGCTGTCGTCGTGCACGTCCAGCGCCACGATGCGCGCCTTGCGCGCCAGATCGCCCAACTGGTAGTCGATGGCGTTGTGGCCCAGGTTGAGGCCACGGTCCAGCGCGTTGTCGACGCGCACGTCGAACCAGTTCTCGATCGAGCGGTTGAGGAACTGCACCGACAGCGTATACACCAGCGTGCCCGGCAGCACCGCCACCAGCGCGAACATCAGCACCATGCGCAGCGTGAGGCGCGAGCCGAACACCCGGGCGCGCACCTTGCGGATCAGGTCCCACAGGCGGGCGCCGACCAGGATCAGCAGCCCGGTCAGCAGCAGGCCGTTGAGGATCAGCAACTCGTTGTAGTACTCGGAGAACGCCGAGGTCTTGCCGGCGGAGGTCGCCAGCAGGAACAGCAGGATGGTGCCGAGGCAGCCCAGGATCAGCAGTGCGCGCCTCATGGGGCATCCCCGTCGGCGGGCGGCGTCTCGGCGCGCTTGAGTTCGACCCAGCTCGACGACAACTCCCAGTCGTCCTTGCCGAGCGCCGACAGTTGCAGCGGCTTGGGCAGTTGCGACACATCCAGCAGCAGCCGCACCCGGCCGGCCATGGGGCTTTTGTCGCGGGCGAGATCGGTTCCCTTGAGCACTTCCCAGCCACGCACCACGCCCAGCGCGGTCAGCGCTTCGGACAGCGTGGAGAAGCTGCGGTAGAAGCTGCCCAGGTGCAGCCGGTACTGGCGCGACAGGTTGTGGTAGGACAAGCGGTAGTTGAGCCGGGCGGTGGGCTCGAACCAGGACGACAGGTTGCCCCACCACGCCTGCAGGCGCGGCCGGGTCAACTGGAATTCGTAGCTGAAGGGCAGGCTGAAGCCGTCGGCCAGCGCGTCTTCCAGGCCCTGCTTGAGCGTCACGTCGAAGCGCACGCCGAGCTCGACGTGATCGCCCACGTAATCGAAATTGGCTTCGCGGTTGCGGATGCCGGGTTCCTGGGTCCAGGCCGGCAGGCACAGCAGGCAGCCCAGAACCAGGGTGACGAGGCCGAGACGGGCCCGGGTGCTGCTTTGTCCGGCGCCGAGCCGGCGCGCCAGCATGCCCAGCAGGGCGGCGAGCCGGCCGGCCGCCCCGCCGACGGGGCGATCAGGCTGCGGTTTTCCGGAAAAGTGCGTAGAAGAAACCATCGTGCTCGGGCGTGGGCAATAGCTGACCGTCTTCCGGCAAGGCGGGCCCGAGGGGCAGAGGCTGCGCGTCCGCATGCCGGAGGGAGAACGCCTGTGCCTGCCGCGCGTTCTCCGCCGGAAATATCGAGCACGTAGCATAGAGGAGTTTGCCTCCCGGCGCCACGAGCCGCCAGAGCGCGTCCAGCATGGCGGCCTGCTGCGCGGCGAAGCCGGCGAAATCCTCGGCGCGGCGCAGCCACTTGATGTCGGGATGGCGCCGCGCGACGCCGGTGGCGGAACACGGCACGTCGGCCAGCACGCGGTCGAACGGGGTGCCGTCCCACCAGCTTTCGGGCGTGGCGGCGTCGCCGGCCACCAGCGTGGCGTCCAGGTGCAGCCGTTGCAGGTTGTCGGCGACGCGCCGCAGCCGCGCCGGATCGGCATCCACCGCGGTCAGATCCACGCCGGCCAGTTCCAGCAGATGCCCGGTCTTGCCGCCGGGTGCGGCGCAGGCGTCGAGCACGCGCATGCCGTCGGCCACGTCGAGCAGGCGCGCGGCATGCTGGGCGCCCCAATCCTGCACCGACACGTCGCCGTCGAAGAAGCCCGGCAGGCGATCGACGCCGACCGGGTGTGCGACGCGGATCGCCGTATCGTCCAGCGCGCGGGCCTCGATGCCTTCGTGTTCCAGCCGCGCCAGATAGCCGGCGACGTCGCCGCGGCGGCGATTGACGCGCAGGGTCAACGGCGGATGCAGGTTGGCGCTGGCGAGCACGTGTTCCCATTGCGCCGGGTAGGCGTCGCGCACTTGGGCGACCCACCAGTCCGGGTGCGACCAGCGGCCGCGCGGTGTTTCGCGCGCGCCGGCCACCAGCGTGTCGCGCTGGCGCAGGAAATTGCGCAGGATGGCGTTGACCAGCCCCTTGCCCTGGCCGCTGCCCAGGTGGGTGGACACCTTCACCGCGTGGTCGACCACGCTGTAGGGCGCGGCGCGGGTGAAGTGCAACTGGTACAGCGCCACCAGCAGCAGCGCGCGCAGGCCGTCCTCGTGCACTGGCTTGTGCAGCAGTTGCTTGAGCACGCCTTCGAGCAGCCCGAGATGGCGCAGCGAACCGTAGCTCAGATCCTGGATCGCGCCGCGCTGCTGCGGGCGCAGGTCGGGTGCTTCCTGCCAGACCTTGGCGAGAGCGTCGGTCAGGGTGTGACCGGCAAAGACATCGGCCAGCGCCTGGCTGGCAAGTTTCTGGGTAGCGAACATGAGAACCTGTTCAAAATCCTTTTGCGACAGCGTTCGGGGCAGTGCCGGTGTGCGGCAAGGCGCAGGACGCGCGGTGGAAGGCTACGCGCCGAGCCGCTCGCCGATGGCGATCTGGGTGCCGGCGACGAAGGCGGCGGCGTCCATGCGGCGGGCTCCCGCGCGTTGTAGTTCGAGCAGCCGCAGCGCGCCAGTGCCGCAGGCCACGATCACGCCGTCGCGGGTGGCGGCGAGCACCTCGCCGGGGGCGCCTGTAGCGGCCGCCGGTTCGGCGCGCCAGATCTTGAGCGGCTCGCCGCCGAGCGTGGTCTGCGCCGAAGGGAAGGGGTTGAAGGCGCGGATCTTGCGGTCCAGCGCCTCTGCGCTGTCGTGCCAGTCGATCCAGGCTTCTTCCTTCTTCAGCTTGTCGGCGTAGGTCACGCCGTCCTCGGGCTGGCGGGTGCGGCCGGCCTGGAGCGCCGGCAGGTGTTCCAGCGCCGAGACGATGGCCTGGGCCCCTTGCGAGGCCAGCTTGTCGTGCAGGGTGAGGGCGGTATCGTCGAGGTCGATCGGCGTGACATGGGTGGACAGCATGTCGCCGGTGTCGAGGCCGGCGTCCATCTGCATGATGGTGATGCCGGTTTCGGCGTCGCCCGCCAGGATGGCGCGCTGGATCGGCGCGGCGCCGCGCCAGCGCGGCAGCAGCGACGCATGGATGTTCAGGCAGCCCAGCCTGGGCAGGTCGAGCACCGCCTGCGGCAGGATCAGGCCGTAGGCGGCGACGACCATCAGGTCGGCCCCGATCGCGGCCAGCGGCGCCTGCTGCTCGGGCGTGCGCAGTCTTTCCGGCTGGTATACGGGCAGGCCCTGCTGTTCCGCCAGGACCTTCACCGGCGACGGGGTCAGCTTCATGCCGCGGCCGGCGGGGCGGTCGGGCTGGGTGAGCACCAGGGCGATGTCGTGCCCGGCGCGGATCAATGCGGCCAGCGCGCTGGCGGCGAAGTCGGGCGTGCCTGCGAAGATCAGTTTCATGGCGGGGCTTGGCGGAAAGTGGAAGGAGAACGGCCGGCGTGGGCGCCGGCCGTGGGGATCACATCGTCTTTTTCTGGTTCTTTTTCAGCTTCTGCACGATGCGATTGAGCTTGAGTCGCGACAGTTTCTCGACGAAGACCTTGCCGTCCAGGTGGTCGATCTCGTGCTGGATGCAGATGGCGAGCAGGCCGCCGGTGTCGATCTCGAACGGCTTGCCGTGGCGGTCGAGCGCGCGCACCTTGATGTGGTCGGCGCGCTCCACTTCCTCGTAGATGCCGGGTACGGACAGACAGCCTTCCTCGTAGGTGGTGTGGCCGTCCTCCTCGACGATTTCCGGGTTGATCAGCACCAGCAACTGGTCGCGTGTCTCGGAAATGTCGATCACGATCAGGCGGCGATGCTCGTTGACCTGCGTCGCCGCCAGGCCGATGCCCGGCGCCTCGTACATCGTCTCGGCCATGTCGTCGACCAGCTTTTGCAAGGCGTCATCGAAATCGGTGACCGGCTTGGCGACGATATGCAGGCGTTCGTCGGGATATTGGAGGATATTGAGTAAGGCCATGTTAGGTTGCGGCGAAAAAAGAATGTATGCAGAATCAGTAAGCGGTATTCAGGGATACCGCATCGGCTCGCAACGTAGCGCAGTCGCGGCTTTCAGCCCATGTCCGCGTGCGAGCCCCGCCCACCGGCCGAGCCGGCAACAATAATCATGAGCGTCGCCATGCGAAAAACGATTATATCCCTTCTTTTGTTGATCAGCGGCGGCGTCGGTTCCGTGTACGCCGACACGCTGGCGCTACAGGACAACGCGCCGGATCGCTACGTGGTCGTCAAGGGGGATACGTTGTGGGACATCTCCGGCAAATTCCTCAAGAAGCCTTGGCGCTGGCCCGAGATCTGGGCGCTCAACAAGCAGGAAATCAAGAATCCGCACTGGATCTACCCGGGCGATGTGATCGTGCTCGACCGCTCCGGCGCCGAGCCCCGCCTGCGCCTGCTGCGTGACAGCAAGAACACCGGTCGTTCCAGCGGCGTGGTCAAGATGGGGCCGCGCGTGCGGCTCGAGGAACTGGTCGGCGACGCCGCGCCCAGCATTCCGTTCAACGCGATCAAGCCGTTCCTCAACCGCCCGCTGGTGGTCGACGAAGGGGGCCTGACCAATGCTCCGCGCATCGCCGCCGGCCCGGACGACCGCGTCTATTTCAGCGCCGGCGACCGCGTCTACGCCGTCGGGCTTTCCGGTGAAGCGGGCAGCACCTGGCATGTGTTCCGTCCGGGCCGCCCGCTGATCGATCCGGACGATCCCGAGCGCAAGCGCGTGCTGGGCGTCGAGGTGGATTACCTGGGCGACGCGGCGCTCGACGTGCCGGGCGACGTATCCACGCTGCACATCATCGCCAATCGCGAAGAGGTCGCCGTCGGCAGCCGGCTGATCCGCGCCGAGGAAATGCCGTTCATGAACTACGCGCCGCATGCGCCGCAGCAGTTGGTGCAAGGTCGTGTGGCGGCCACCTACGGCGGCGTTGCCGAGGCCGGCCCCTACACCACCATCGTGATCAATCGCGGCAGCAACGACGGCCTGGATATCGGCAGTGTGCTGGAAGCGTTCAAGAAGCCGCGTCTGATCAAGAAGGAAAGCAAGGACGAGCCGGATCGCTTCACGCCGCCGGAAAAGACCGGCAACGTCTTCGTCTACCGCGTCTTCCCCACCGTGTCGTATGGCCTGGTGCTCAACAGCGCCACGCCGGTCAACATCGGCGACGAGGTGAAGTCGCCCGAATGACCGAGGCCGATGTACGCGCCTGGCTGCGTTTCACGCTGGTGCCAGGCGTCGGCCCCCGTCGGCAGTTGGCCTTGCTGCGCGGCTTCGGCAACCCCGAAGCCGCGCTGTTCGCTTCCAGGGCGCAGCTTTCGCCCGTTCTTCCCGACGATCTGCTCGATCCCTGGCTGGCCGCGCGCGATGGCGTGTACGAGGCCGCCGTCGACGAGCACCTCGCCTGGCTGGCCCAGCCGGGCAACCACCTTCTCACCCTGGCGGACGACCATTACCCGCGGCGCTGGCTCGATCTGCCGGATGCGGCGCCGGTGCTGTTCCTGAAAGGGCGGGTCGAGCTGCTGGCCGGCGACGCGCTGGGCGTGGTCGGCAGCCGTAACGCCACGCCACAGGGCATCGAGAACGCCGAGGCATTCTCGCAGGCCATGAGCGCGGCGGGGCTGCGCATCGTCAGCGGTCTGGCGTCGGGCATCGACGCGGCGGCGCATCGCGGCGGCCTGACGGGGCGCGGCGGTACCGTCGCCATCGTCGGCACCGGGCTGGACCGGGTGTATCCGGCCAGCAACCGCCAGCTGGCGCATCGCATCGCCGAGGAAGGGCTGATCGTGTCGGAGTTCACGCTCGGCACCCAGCCGCGATCCGAGCATTTTCCGCGACGCAACCGGCTGATTGCCGCGCTGGCCAAAGGCACGCTGGTGGTGGAGGCGGCGCTGGGCAGCGGTTCGCTGATCACCGCGCGGCAGGCCGCCGACCTGGGGCGCGAAGTGTTCGCGATTCCCGGCTCCATCCATTCGCCGGTGGCGCGCGGTTGTCATCGCCTGATCAAGGATGGCGCCAAGCTGGTGGAGTCGGCCGACGACATCCTGAACGAACTGGGGTGGGATGCGTCGGCGCCGGTGTTGCCCGGCCTGGTCTTGCCGACGCCGTCCGCGCCGGACGCCGACGAGCGGAAAGTCCTGGCCGCGCTGGGCTTCGACCCGGTGGATTTCGACACCCTGTTGCAACGAAGCAACTTGACGGCCGACCGGCTCTGCGCAATTCTGCTGGGTTTGGAATTGAACGGGGCGCTGTGCACCCTGCCCGGCGGTCGCTATCAGCGGCTGCGGGCCGCCGGTTGAAAATGGCCGGCGAGGTGCTCGCCACGCCGCGTGGCGGCGCGGTGCGACACGATGCTCACGGATGCCGACCATCCTGCGGGATGGTCTTTGTTTTGGCAGGATTGCGTAAACCCATGCTGGATGTATTGGCCTATCTGTTTCAGGTGTTCTACCACGCGGACGGCATGCCGGACGTGCCCAAGCTCGCCAGCGAGCTGGCCGATGCGGGCTTCGAGGACGACGAGATCGGCGAGGCGCTGGCGTGGCTGGACGACCTGGGCAAAGTGGATCTGGAGCCCTATGCCGCGCTGGCGGGCCGCTACCTGGCACGGCAGCTGCACCCGGACGAAGCCGACCTGCTGAGCCCGGATGCGCTGGGCTACTGGTACGGACTGACCCAGGCCGACGCGCTCGACGCCGCCGAATGCGAACTGGTGCTGGACCGGGTGCGCGAGGCCGCGCCGGTGGGCACCGGGCTGGAGCGTCTGCAACGGCTGGTGCTGCTCGCCATCTGGCACAAGCGGCACGAACATGCCGCGTTGCTGATCGAAGACATCCTGTTCGGCCGCGAGAACGCCACCCTGCATTGAGCCCGGATGAACCGGCGCGCTCTTGCCTTGTCCACAATCCGCCACTAATTAATAAAGCGCCGACTTGGCGCCAACTTCGAACCTGACCCCATGCCTGCCAACCTGCTGATCGTCGAATCGCCGTCCAAGGCCAAAACGCTGCAAAAATACCTGGGCAAGGATTTCCAGATCCTCGCTTCCTACGGGCATGTCCGCGGTCTGGTACGCAAGGACGGCTCGGTCGACGTCGATCACGACTTCAAGATGAAGTACCAGGTGATCGACAAGAACAAAAAGCACGTCGACGCGATCTGCGCCGCCGTGAAGGATGCCCAGCACATCTATCTGGCAACTGACCCGGACCGCGAAGGCGAGGCGATCTCCTGGCACATCATGGAGATCCTCAAGGGCAAGAAGCTGATCCAGCCGGACAAGACCTACAAGCGCGTGGTGTTCCACGAGATCACCGAATCGGCGGTGAAGAACGCCGTCGCCAACCCGCGCGACATCGACGACCACCTGGTCGATGCGCAGCAGGCCCGCAGCGCGCTCGACTACCTGGTGGGCTTCAACCTGTCGCCGCTGCTGTGGCGCAAGGTGCGCTCCGGGCTGTCGGCCGGCCGGGTGCAGAGCCCCGCGCTGCGCCTGATCTGCGAGCGCGAGCTGGAGATCCGTGCCTTCACCAGCCAGGAATACTGGTCGATCCACCTGGACAGCCACAAGGGCCGCACCAAGTTCGGCGCGCGCCTGAACGAGTGGCAGGGCAAGAAGCTGGAGCAGTTCGACGTCCCCGACGAGGCGACGCAGGCCGGCATCGTCGGCGCGCTGGCCGGCAAGGACGCCACGGTTTCCAAGGTCGAGAAGAAGAAGAAATCGCGCAGCCCGGCCGCGCCGTTCACCACCTCGACCATGTTGCAGGAGGCGGTGCGCAAGCTCGGCATGACCACCGACCGCACCACGCGCATCGCGCAGCAGCTGTACGAAGGCATCGACATCGGCCAGGGCACGGTCGGTCTGATCACCTATATGCGTACCGACTCGGTGGCGCTGGCCAACGAGGCCGTCGGCGAGATCCGCGAATACATCGAGACCAATTTCGACAAGCATTACCTGCCGGCCGCGCCGGTGGTGTACAAGAACAAGGCCAAGAACGCCCAGGAGGCGCACGAGGCGATCCGCCCGACCTCGATCGCCCGCACGCCCGAATCGCTGAAGGGATTCCTCAGCCCCGAGCAGTTCAAGCTCTACCAGATGATCTGGAAGCGCACCCTGGCGTGCCAGATGGCGCCGGCCAAGTTCGATACCGTCAGCATCGATATCCGGGTCGGCGACGACGCGGTGTTCCGCGCCTCCGGCCAGACGCTGGTGTTCCCCGGCTTCATCGCCGTGTACCAGGAGGACGAGGACGACGTCGAGGACGAGGACGAAGCCCGCCTGCCGGTGCTGGAGGAAGGCGAGACGCTGCCGGTCGACAAGATCTTCGGCGAGCAGCATTTCACCCAGCCGCCGCCGCGCTATTCCGAGGCGTCCATCGTCAAGGCGCTGGAAGAGTTCGGCATCGGCCGTCCGTCCACCTATCCGTCGATCATCCGCACGCTGAAGGATCGCGAATACGTGGACGTCGACAAGAAGCGGCTGATTCCCACCGATACCGGCGAAGTGGTCAACAAGTTCCTCACCGAGCACTTCACCCAGTACGTCGACTACCACTTCACCGCCAAGATGGAGGATCAGCTCGACGAGATCTCCAACGGCAGCCAGGACTGGGTGCCGGTGCTGGAGGAGTTCTGGAAGCGTTTCTCGCAGCAGGTCGAGGAAAAGCAGAGCCTGAGCCGCAAGGAAGTCACCCAGGAAGAGCTGGAAGAGGATTGCCCCAAGTGCGGCAAGAAGCTGGCGATCCGGCTGGGCAAGCGCGGCCGCTTCATTGGCTGCACCGGCTACCCGGAGTGCGACTACACCCGCAACATGGGCGAGGACGCCGAGACCGCGCCGACCGAGCCGGAGGTGGTGGAAGGCCGATCCTGTCCCGAATGCGGCTCGCCGCTGCACATCAAGAGCGGCCGCTACGGCAAGTTCATCGGCTGCTCGGCCTATCCCAAGTGCAAGCACATCGAGCCGCTGGAAGCGCCGCGCGATACCGGCGTCGAGTGCCCGCAGTGCCACAAGGGCACGCTGAAGGAGAAGAAGAGCCGCTACGGCAAGCTGTTCTACTCGTGCAGCACCTATCCCAAGTGCAACTACGCCACCTGGGATCCGCCGATCGCCGAAGCCTGCCCCAAGTGCCAGTGGCCGGTGCTGACCATCAAGACCACCAAGCGTCGCGGCGTCGAGAAGAAGTGCCCGCAGAAGGAATGCGGCTGGTCCGAGGTGATCGAGCCGCCGGCACCCAAGGAGTAAGCATACGGCAAGGGCTGGGTGGTGCATTTTGTGCCACGCATCGCGGCGAAAGCCGCCGTGTGTCGGGTGCGAAAAGCCGGCCCCCTTCACTGGCGCGCCCTACCGGCGGGTGGGCCGTCCAACAGGCCCGGGCAGGGTTGACCAGCCCGAAGGCCGCCCGCAAACTTACAAGCCCTCGCTGGCCAACAGCCGCGAGGGCTTCGTATTTACGAGCCCGTCGATCGCGTCCGAACCGGCGCCGGGGCTTGCCGTGCCGGCCTGATCGGGTCGGCCACCAAGGGGAACAACAACGATGGCCAAGCCCGAGTGGATGGTGACCGATGACGATCGCTTCGTCGTCCAGCGTGAGCTTGGGCTGTACCACGCCTATTTCGACGCCTTCGACCGCGTGGTCGCGCGGCTTCTGGCGGGCGACGATCCCTCCTGTATGAACGACGCCATGCTGGCGTTGTCCGATGTGACCCGCGCCAGCGTGGTCAGCCTGTACCTCGACACCCCCGGCGGCACCAGCGCGCGCATGGTTGCCGCCTGGCGCGATCCGCACACCCGGCTGGCGGCGGTGACGCCGGAGCCGTTCAAGCAGCTCGACTACGCCAGCTATTCCTTGCTGGCCGACACGCTGGCGGTGGGCATGGTGCTCAACAAATCGTTGCTGGAGCTGCCGCTGGCCGAGCAGATGTTGCTGGCCCAGATCGGCGCGCGCCGCATCCTCTGCATTCCATTGCTCAATCGCGGCGAGCTGTTCGGCTTTCTGTGCTTCCTGGACGACGACGAGCGCCGCGTGCGCAGCCAGACCGAGCTCAAGTTGCTGGCCATGCTGGGCAACCACGTGGCGCAGGCGCTGACCCGCTTGCAGATGGAAGAAGCCATGCTGGCCAACCAGCAGCGGTTGCGGGCGCTGGTCGGCGCCACCGAGGACATGGTGTTCGAGGTATCGCCATCGGGCACCATCGGCCAGGTCTGGTCGGGCCATCCGGCGCTGCCGGCCTCCGACACGCTCAGCGGCCGACAACTGGCGTCGGTGTTCCCGCCCGAGATGGCGCAGCAGCTGGCGCGGGGCGTGCCGGAAGCGCTGGCGGCCGGCCGCAGCATCTCGGTGCAATGCACGCTGCCGCAGGCGGGGGTCTGGCTGCATGCGCGGCTGCAACCCGTCACCGTGGGCGAGGCGCGCGTGGTGGTGCTGGTGCACGACGTGACCGAACTGGCGCGCGACGCGGCGCGCAAGAAGACCATGCTCGACACCCTCAACCTGCTGGAAGAGGCCATCGTCGACATGAACCCCGATGCCGAGCTGCTGGAACTCACCCCCGCGTGGGCCAAGCTGCGCGGCATCGATCCGCGCAACCTCGGCGTGGACCTCGGCAAGCCGCTGTTCACCTGGATCCACCCCGAGGATCTGCCGACCACCGCCGCGGCATTCGCGCGGTTGCTCGAATCGTCCGAGCCCACCAGCCAGCGGTTCCGCCTGATGCAGGAATCCAGCGAGTTCCTGTGGGTCGAGGCGCGGCTGATCGCCCAGCGCGGGCCGGACGGCGGCTGTCACGGCGTGCGCGGCGTGCTGCGCGATGTGACCGTGGCGCATCTGAACGAACAGCACATCACCCAGCTCGCGCACTACGACACGCTGACCAAGCTGCCCAACCGGCTGTTGCTGGATCAGGCGCTGGCGCACGCGGTGGACCGCGCGCGACGCGACAACACCAAGGTGGCGCTGGGCTTCATCGATCTCGACCACTTCAAGCAGATCAACGACGCCTTCGGCCACAAGATCGGCGACGAGCTGCTGGTCAATCTGTCGAACCGCCTGAAGGGCGTGCTGCGCGACAATGACCTGCTGGCGCGCTGGGGGGGCGACGAATTCGTGGTGGTGCTGCCGGATCTGACCGACACCGCGCGGCTGGCCGACATCGCCGAGCGTCTGCGTCAGGCGGCGCGCCAGGGCGTGGTGCTGGACGGCATGGAAGCCAAGCCGACCATCAGCGTCGGCTTCGCGGTCTATCCGGACAACGCCGAGTCGGGCGAGGAACTGCTCACCGCCGCCGACCACACCATGTACCACGCCAAGAACGCCGGCCGGAACAACGTGTGCTTCTACAGCGACATCCTGCACCTGAAGGCGCTGGGCCGCGAGCACGTGGCGATCCAGGCGCGGCTGTCGGACGCGATCCGCCTGGGCAGCCTCCAGGTGTTCTACCAGCCCATCGTCCAGGCCAAGGGCGGCGAAGTGTTCGCCATCGAGGCGCTGGCGCGCTGGCAGGACGACAAGAGCGGCTGGATCAGCCCCGAGCTGTTCATCCCGATGGCGGAGAAGGTGGGCCTGATCCAGGAACTGTCGGACGTGGTGACCCACCAGGCGTTCTGCAAGCTGCGCGAGTGGCGCGACGCCGGACTGCCGCAGAAGCTGATGCTCAACATCTCGCGCAGCCAGCTGTTCGCGCCGCGCTTCGTCTCCAATCTGGTCGAGCGCCTCAACGAATTCCGCCTGCGCCCGTCCGACGTGATCCTGGAGATCACCGAATCGGTGGCGCTGACCGACTACTCGCGCCAGCTCAAGCACCTCAAGCTGCTGGGCGCCGCCGGTTTCCGCCTGGCGATCGACGACTTCGGCACCGGCTACTCGTCGCTGTCGCAGCTGCACGAAATGCCGGCGCAGCTGCTGAAGGTGGACGTCTCGTTCACCCAGCGCCTGCACACCGAGGAAGGTCGCCGCATCATGCAGGCCATCGTCCAGCTCGCCAGCGGTCTGGACATGCAGATCGTGGTGGAAGGGGTGGAGAACCTGGAGACCGCGCGCTTCCTGCAAGGGCTGGGCGTGCACTTCCTGCAAGGCTTCCATTTCAGCGAGCCGGTGCCGTCCGGCGTGGCCGAGCTGTGGATGCGCCTGGGGCTGTCCGGCAAGATCTGACGCGGTATCGCCCAAAAACAGACAGGCCCCGTGAAGGGGCCTGTCCGGTCGTGCGGCGATGCTTCAGTGCGACAGGATCTTCGACAGGAATGCCTGTGCCCGTTCGCTGCGCGGGCTGCCGAAGAACTCGTCCTTGTCCGCATCCTCGACGATGGCGCCGCGGTCCATGAAGATCACCCGGTTGGCCACCTTGCGGGCAAAGCCCATCTCGTGGGTGACCACCATCATGGTCATGCCCTCGCGCGCCAGCTCGACCATCACGTCCAGCACCTCGTTGATCATCTCCGGGTCGAGCGCGCTGGTGGGTTCGTCGAACAGCATGGCGATCGGGTCCATCGCCAGCGCGCGGGCGATGGCCACGCGCTGCTGCTGGCCGCCGGACAACTGCCCCGGGAACTTGGCGGCGTGGGCGGACAGGCCGACGCGGTCCAGCAGCGCCAGGCCCTTCCTGCGCGCCTCGTCGTCCTTGCGGCCCAGCACCTTGCGTTGCGCCAGGGTGAGGTTCTCGGTGATCGACAGGTGCGGGAACAGCTCGAAATGCTGGAACACCATGCCGACGCGGCTGCGCAGCTTGGGCAGGTCGGTCTTGGGCGAGCCGACGGAGGTGCCGTCGACCACGATGGTGCCGGCCTGGAACGGCTCCAGCCCGTTCACGCACTTGATCAACGTGCTCTTGCCCGAGCCCGAGGGGCCGCAGACCACGACCACTTCGCCCTTCTGCACCTCGGTGCTGCAATCGCTCAGCACCTGGAAGTCGCCGTACCACTTGCTGACGTTCTGGATGGAAATCATACGGTCAACCTCTTCTGCAGGCGCTTCACCAGGGTGGAGGCGCCGAAACTGATCACGAAATACACAAGGCCGGCGAACAGCAGGAAGGTATGCAGCTCGCCGGTGATGTCGCCCTGCGAGCGGGCCACGTTCAGGAAGTCCATCAGGCCGACGGCGTAGACCAGCGACGTATCCTGGAACAGGATGATCGACTGCTGCAACAGCAACGGCGTCATCTTGCGGAACGCCAGCGGCAGCACCACCAGCCGCATCGCCTGGCCGTAGGTCATGCCGAGCGCGTAGGCCGCGTTGACCTGCCCCTTGCTGATCGACTGGATGCCGGCGCGCACGATTTCGCAGAAGTACGCGGCCTCGAACATCATGAAGGCGATCAGGCACGAGGTGAAGGCGCCGATCGGCTGGTTGGTGCCGGTGACCCAGCCCACCATGAACGGCACCACGAAGTAGAACCAGGTGATGACCAGCAGCAGCGGGATCGAGCGGAAGTAATTGACGTAGAACCCCGCCAGCCACGACAGCACGCGGCTGTTGGACAGCCGCGCCAGCGCCAGCAGGGTGCCGATCACCACGCCGCCGATCACCGCCAGCACGGTCAGTTCGAGGGTCAGCAGCAGGCCGTCGCCCAGCGACGGGAACGCGTTGACGATCTGGGTGAAGTCCATGTCACTTGCCTCCCAGTGCGATCAGGCCGGGTACGCGCACGCGCTTTTCCACGCCGCGCATGATCAGCATCAGCGCCATGTTGAGCACGAAGTAGATCACGGTCGCCAGGGTGAAGGCCTCGAACAGGTTGGCGGTGAACTCGGCAGTCTGTTTGGTCTGCGCCAGCAGCTCCATCAGGCCGATCAGCGACGCCACCGACGAGTTCTTGAACACGTTGAGGAATTCGCTGGTCAGCGGCGGGATGATGATGCGGAACGCCTGCGGCAGCAGCACCTTGCGGTACACCTGCGGCAGCCGCAGCCCCAGCGCGTAGGCGGCCATCGCCTGGCCGCGCGGCAGTGCCTGGATGCCGGTGCGCACCTGCTCGCAGACGCGCGCGGCGGTGAACAGCCCCAGGCAGACGGTGACGCTGATGAAGGCGCTGGTGGCCGGATGCAGATCCTGTTTGAACCACAGCTCCAGCTTTTCCGGCAGCCAGTCCGGCACCAGGAAGTACCAGACGAACAACTGCACCAGCAGCGGCACGTTGCGGAACAGCTCGACGTAGACGGTGGCGAAGCGTGCGGCGAAGCGGCCGGGCAGGGTGCGCATCACGCCGAGCACCGTGCCCAGCAGCAAGGCGATCACCCAGGACGACAGCGACAGCGCG
Source organism: Chitiniphilus shinanonensis DSM 23277 (assembly GCF_000374805.1). Taxonomy (GTDB): domain Bacteria; phylum Pseudomonadota; class Gammaproteobacteria; order Burkholderiales; family Chitinibacteraceae; genus Chitiniphilus; species Chitiniphilus shinanonensis. The sequence goes on along the minus strand of NZ_KB895342.1, from coordinate 65,272 downwards.
ACGGTCCAGCCCAGGCCGGTGATGAACCAATCCAGGTAGATTTCGCTGCCGATGCCCGTGGACTTGAAGAAAACACTCCAGTCCCAGTTGTAATTCATGGTTTTCCTCCTTGATGTCGCAGGCCGTCGCGTTTCAAACGCGTTCGAGCGGCATGGATACAAAAATCGGCGCATTCGCGAGGAGTTCCGCGAAGATGCGCCGATCCATGCCGCTGCCCGTCAGCATGGCGCCCAAGAGGCGCCAGGTACGGCTGGATGCCGTTGGCTGTCCGGCCGCATTCCGCCGTGGCGGTGGCGCGCGGCCGGAAGCCAGGGCGTTACATCTGTTCGGCGGACTTGTCGGTGGGGTTGGCCAGCAGTTCCTTCAGCTCCTGGCTCATCGGGAAGTTCAGGTTCAGGCCCTTGGGCGGCACCGGGCTCTGGAACCAGCGCTTGTAGATGGTCGCCATCTGCGGCGAGGCAAAAGTGGCCTTGAGCGCGTCGTCCACCACCTTCTTGAACTGCGGATCGTCCTTGCGCAGGCTGCAACCGTAGATTTCGTAGGATTGCGGCTTGCCGACGATCGCCCAGTCGTCGGGCTTCTTGGCCTTGGCCATTTCACCGGCCAGCAGCGCGTCGTCCATCATGAACGCCACCGCGCGGCCCGATTCCAGCATCAGGAACGATTCGCCGTGATCCTTGGCGCTGATGATGTTCATGTTCAGCTTCTTCTCGGCGTTCATCGCCTTGAGCAGCCGCTCGGAAGTGGTGCCGGCGGTGGTGACCACGTTCTTGCCGGAGAGGTCGCCGAAATCCTTCACGCCGGAGGTCTTCTTGGTCAGCAGGCGGGTGCCGATCTCGAAGATGCCCACCGAGAACGCCACCTGCTTCTGACGTTCCAGGTTATTGGTGGTGGAGCCGCATTCGAAGTCCACCGTGCCGTTCTGCACCAGCGGGATGCGGGTCTGCGAGGTCACCAGCGTATAGCGGACCTGAAGATTGGGCATCTTCAGTTCCTTCTTGACGTTGGCGACGATCTGGTCGGCCAGGTCCATCGAGTAGCCGATGGGCTTCTGGTTGTTCAGGTAGGAGAACGGAATCGACGAGTCGCGGTGACCGATGACGATCACGCCGTTGTCCTTGATCTTCTTCAGCGTGCCGGTCAGTTCTTCGGCGTGGGCGCCGGCGGCGATCAGTGCGGTGGCGACAAGGCCGAGGCGCAACATGGATTTCATCTCACACTCCAGGGGGCGGAAAGTTGTGATCGCTAGTATAGGCAGGGTGGCCACCCCCTGCTCTCAGTGATATCCCTAGCGGGCGCGGCAAAGCAACATCGCCGAATTTCGGACAATGTCGGCTATTTTTGGCCGATCAGCCGTGCATTGGCGCCAGAACCTGGCGCAGGAACTGACGCGAGCGCTCGTGCTGCGGACGGGTGAAGAACCACTCGGGCTGGGTGTCCTCGAGGATTTCGCCGTGGTCGAGGAAGATCACCCGGTCGGCCACTTCGCGGGCGAAGCCCATTTCGTGGGTGACCACCATCATGGTCATGCCGGACTTGGCCAGATCCTGCATCACCTGCAATACCTCGCCGATCATTTCCGGATCGAGCGCGCTGGTGGGCTCGTCGAACAACATCACTTTGGGCTGCATCGCCAGCCCGCGCGCAATGGCCACGCGCTGCTGCTGGCCGCCGGAAAGATTGGATGGATAGGCGTCGCGCTTGTGCTCCAGGCCGACCCGGACGAGCAGTTCCAGCGCCCGTTCGCGCGCGGCCTCGGGCGCGAGCTTCTTCACCTTGATCGGTGCCAGCGTGATGTTGTCCAGCACCGACAGGTGCGGGTAGAGATTGAAGTGCTGGAAGACGAAGCCGACTTCCTCGCGCAGGCGGTTGATGTTGGTGCGCGGGTTGTTCACCTGCACCTCGTCCACCCAGATCTCGCCCTGTTCGATCGGTTCGAGCTGGTTGATGGTGCGGATCAGGGTGGATTTGCCCGAGCCGGACGGCCCGCAGACCACCACCACCTCGCCGGCGTTCACCTTGAGATTGATGTTCTTGAGCACGTGGTGCTCGCGGCCGTACCACTTGTTGACGTTGTTGAAGCGGATCATGGGAGGGGTCTCGCCTTGGATTGCCGCAGTGTGGGCGGCTGGCGCGCCGCTGCGCAAGGCGGGAAATCCCCGAGGCGGCAGGGCGAGCGGCGAGAACCGGCATTCATCACCACGGCGCGGCGGCAGCGCCGCGCGCAGGCATTGCGCCGCTTGCCGTGCGCGCTAGGCGCGTGCCACGCCGTGCTCCAGCGCATTGGCCAGCGCGACGAACTGGCCGACTTCCAGGTTTTCCGGGCGCAGGCCGGGGTTGATGCCCAGGGTGCTGAACAGCGCGTCGTCGACGATGCCCTTGAGGTTGTTGCGCAGCGTCTTGCGGCGCTGGGCGAAGGCGGCCACCACCAGATCCTCCAGCCGGCCCAGGTCGTGCACCACGTAGCGCGGTTCGGGCCACGGCAGCAGGCGCACCACCGCCGAATCCACCTTGGGCGGCGGGTAGAACGCGCCCGGCGGCACGTCGATCACCCGTTCCATGTAGAAGCGCAGTTGCAGCATCACCGACAGCCGCCCGTAGTCGGGCGTCGACGGCTCGGCGACCATGCGATCGACCACTTCCTTCTGCAACATGAAGTGCATGTCGGCGATGCGCGGGGAGAAGCTGGCCAGGTGGAACAGCAGCGGTGTCGAGATGTTGTACGGCAGATTGCCGACCAGCCGCAGCTTGCCGCCGGCGGCGATCTCGTCGGCGAGCTGGCCGAAGTCGAACTTCAGCGCGTCGACGTTGTGGATGACCAGTTCGTCGTCGCTGTAGCGCTGCGACAGGTGAGCGACGATGTCGCGGTCGATCTCCACCGCGTGCAGGCGGCCGGCACGCGCGATCAGCGGCGCGGTCAGCGCGGCGAGGCCGGGGCCGATCTCGACCAGCGCGTCGCCCGGATGCGGATCGACGGCGTTGACGATATCGGCGATCACGCCCTGGTCCTGCAGGAAGTTCTGGCCGAAACGTTTGCGCGGGATATGTGCCATGGCGGTCAATGAGAGGGGCGGGCGGCGGCCTGGACCAGTTCCTGCGCCAGCGCCACGGCGGCTGCCAGGCTGCCCGGGTCGGCCTTGCCGCTGCCGGCCAGGTCGAGCGCGGTGCCGTGATCGACCGAGGTGCGGATCAGCGGCAGGCCGAGGGTGACGTTGATGCCGTGGCCGAAGCTGGCGAATTTCAGCACCGGCAGGCCCTGGTCATGGTACATCGCCAGCACGGCGTCGCCCTGCTCCAGCTGTTTGCGGTTGAACAGCGTGTCGGCGGGCAGCGGGCCGATCAGCGTCAGGCCCTCGGCGCGCAACGCGTCCAGCGTGGGTTCGATGACCTCGATCTCTTCCCGGCCCAGGTGGCCGTTCTCGCCGGCGTGCGGGTTGAGCCCGGCGACCAGGATGCGCGGGTCCGCCAGGCCGAACTTGGTCTTCAGATCGGCGTGCAGGATGCGCAGGGTGCGGCTCAGCGACGCCTGGGTGATGGCGGCCGGGACCTCGGCCAGCGGCAGGTGGGTGGTGGCCAGCGCCACGCGCAGGCCGCCGCCGGTCAGCAGCATCACCACCTGCTCGGTCCCGGTGCGGGCCGCCAGGTATTCGGTGTGGCCGAAGAAAAAGCCGTCGGCGACGCCGGCGTCGTTGATCACGCCCTTGTGGATCGGCGCGGTGACGATGGCGGCGAAGGTGCCGTCGCGGCAGCCGTCGACGGCGCGGTCCAGCAGTTGCAATACATAAGCGGCATTGGCCGGATCGAGCCGGCCGGGCAGGGAGGGCGCGGCCAGCGGCAGGTGCAGGATGGCAACGTCGTCGTCGCGCGCCGGATCGAAATCCGGCCAGTCGGCCGTCGCCCCGACGGCCCGGGCGCGCTCGGCCAGCAGGCTCCGGTCACCCAGCAGCACCAGTCGCGCGCCGTGTTTGGCCGCCGCCAGGGCGGCCGAGATCTCGGGGCCGATGCCGGCGGGCTCGCCGGTGGTCAGGGCGAGGGCAGGGCGCATCAATCGTCGTTCAGGCGGACGTTGACGTAGGCGCGGTCGCGCGCCTGGCGCAGCCAGTCGTCGAACGCCTCGTCGGCCTTGCGTTGCTTGATCGCCATGCGCACCCGGAAGCGTTCGCGCTCTTCGGTCACGTCCTGCTTGCGGCGTTCCAGCACCTGGATCAGGTGGACGCCGAACGGGGTGCGCACGATGGGGCTGACTTCGCCGGGCTTGAGCGCATTCATCGCCTGCTCGAATTCGGGCACCGTCTCGCCGGGGTTGACCCAGCCCAGGTCGCCGCCGTTGCTGGCGCTGCCGTCCTCGGAGAAGCCGCGCGCCACGTCGGTGAACGAAGCGCCGGCGACGATGCGGTCGCGCAACTGTTGCAGCTTCTGTCGGGCATCGGCCTCGGACACCAGCTCGCTGGTCTTGATCAGGATGTGGCGGGCGTGGGTCTGTTCGACGATTTCGCGGCGATTGGCCTCGCGCTTGTCGTCCAGGCGGAACAGGTGGAAGCCCAGCGGGCTGCGGATGATCTCGGTGATCTGGCCGACCTTCAGGTCGTTCAGCAATTGCAGCATCGCCGGCGGCAGGCTGCCGGACTGGCGCCAGCCGAGCGAACCGCCGTTGATGGCTTCCTTGCTGTCGGAGTACTGGGCGGCCACCGCGGGGAACGATTTGCCGTCGGCCAACTCCTGACGCGCGGCGACGATGCGCGCGCGGCGGGCCTGGATCTGGTCGGCGGAGGCGTTCTCCGGCACCGTCACCATGATCTGCGACAGCTGGAATTCCTGCTCTTCCTTGCCGGCGTTCAGCTTGAGGTAGTCGTCCACTTCGCTGTCGGAGACGAAGATCTTGTTGTCGATCTCGCGCTCGCGCAGCCGGGCCATGGTGATCTCGTTGCGGATGTCCTCGCGGAACGACTTCCAGGTCAGGCCGCTTTGCTCCAGCTTGGCGCGGAATTCGGGCATCGACAGCTTGTTCTGCTCGGCGATGCGCGAGATGGCGCGCTCCAGCTGGGCGTCGTCCACGCGGATGCCGATCTGGTTGGCGTACTGGATCTGGATCTGGTCCAGGATCATCCGGTCGAGCACCTGCTGGCGCAGCACGTCGTCGGGCGGCAACTGCACGTTCTTGCCTTGCAGGTTGCGCTTCACCGAGGCGATGCGCGCGTCGAGTTCGCCCACGGTGATGGCGCCCCGGTTGACGACGGCCACCACGCGATCGACGGTGACGACCTGGGCCGACGCGGCCAGCGTGACCAGGCACAGGGCCAGGGCGGAGAAGATGGATTGGAGCAGCTTCATGGGCATCATCGGATCGAGTTGGTGGTCAGCATGTCGGTGTAACCGGGGATGGATTGGCGCAGCGTGCTGACCGGGTTGCTACCCAGGCCGACGAGCCCGCCCAGTTCCAGCATGGCGAAATAGGTGACGGTGTACTTCTCTTGATCGGGATCAGTGTCGCTGTCGTCGTTGATGTAACGCTGCGCGGCCAGGCGCAGCGCCCAGCAGCCCGCATTGTACTCAAGCCCCGCCAGCGCTTCCAACGAGCGGCTGTCCTTCAGCGAGTAGTTGTACCGCGCCACGCCGTACCAGTTGCGGGTCAGCGGCCACTGCCCGGAGATATCGAACTGTTCGATGATCGGGCTGACGTTGCGGTTCACCACATAGCGCAGGTTGAAGGCGCGGCCTTCGCCCGGCGACCAGCCGATGCCGGCGTCGGCGCGCGCGGTGACCTGTTCCTTCAGGTTGTATTGCAGCGCATAGTTGGCGACGAAGTTGCGCCACAGCCGGCCGCCGAAGGTGATCAGCAGATCCGACTCCTGGGCGGTGGACGGCTTCTCGTACGCATCCAGGGTGACGCGCTGGTCCTGGAAGTAGAAGCGCTGGCCGACGGTGGCGTTGAAGCGCTCCTCGCCGGTGTCGCCATCGAAGAAACGGGTGGTCAGCGCCAGGGTGATCTGGTTGGCGTCGTTGATGCGGTCGTTGCCGGAGAAGCGGTTCTCCGAAAAGATCTGCGCCAGCGAGAAGTCGGTCAGCGCCGAATCGAAGTTCGGCAGGTTCGACTGATCCTTGTACGGGATGTAGACGTAGTAGGCGCGCGGCTCCAGCGTCTGGGTATACGCCTGGCCGTTGAAGGTGTCGTCGCGCTCGAAGATCAGGCCGGAATCCAGGCTGAAGGTGGGCAGCACCCGGCTGCTGTTCTCGCCCTCGACCGTTTCGCTGTCGTTGAGCGAGTAATAGCTGGCGTGCACGCCGATCTTGGGTTTGACGAAGGCGTAGGGCCTTTGCACCAACGGATAGGTGATGGTCGGGTTGATCCACATCCGCTGGCCGTCGACCTTGGTCGGGTGGCTGAAGTCGACGTATTCGCTGGTGATGCTGATGTTGGCGCCCTTGATCCACTGCGGCGAGCTGGCGTAGTAGAGCTGCGGCAGCCGCGCGTAAGGGATGTCGACCGGGTCGCTTTCGCTTTGCAGCGTCTGGTAGCGCTGCCAGCGCGCCAGGCCGCTCCAGCCGTTGCCGGCGTAGTTGAAGGTCAGCTCGCGCGGCAGGTTGGTCTGCGACGCGGCGGCCACCTGGTCGCCGAAATCGTTGAAGTAATCGTCGTCCGACACCTTCTGCACCTGGGCGTACATCGACAGCCTCGGCAGCAGTTGCTGCTGGTGCAGGAAGGCGATGCTGTAGCGATCCTGTTCATCCTTGTGGTCGCTGATGCGGTCGGCGCGGATCTGGCCGCTGTACGACGGTTGCAGGTAACGGAACTCGGCCCCCAGCATGGTGCCGCGGTCGGCAAGGTAGCGCGGGTAGAAGGTGGCGTCGTAGTTCGGCGCGATGTTCCAGTAGAACGGCGTCTGGAGGTCGATGCCGTTGCGGTTGTCGAAACTCACCGACGGCGCGAGGAAGCCGGTCTGGCGGTTGCCCGACAGCGGGAAGTTCATCCACGGCGAATACAGGATGGGCACGCCGTAGAACTGGATCCAGCCGTTGTACGCCATGCCGACGTTGTTGGCGTAGTCCAGCGACAGCGTGCTGGCGTGCAGGTACCAGTCGTCCCGCCCGACCGGGCAGGTGGTGAAGCGCGCGGTGCGCATCTTGTAGCGGTCGGGCCCGTCGAACAGCAGCTTGACCGCATCGGCGCGCGCCACGCCCTGGGCCACGTGGTAGTCCGGGTTCTCCAGCGTGCCGCGGTTGGCGTTGATGTAGTAGTCGAGGCTGTTGCCGGTCAGCACGTCGCCCTCGCGGGTCATGGTGACCGCGTCGCCGGCCTTGAGGTGGTCGGTTTCCGAGTTGTACTGCGCCCATTCGGAGCGCACTTCGGTGGTGTCGCGCTGGATGACGACGTTGCCGTGGGCCTCGGCCTCGGTGCGCGAATGGGCGACGGCCTCGTCCGCTTCGAGGTGGATCGGCGATTCGGGAGGCGTCTCCTCGGCGAACGCGTGGACAGCCAGCAGGGCGAGCGTGATCGCCGAAAGTCGGCGCGGCGGGAGAGCGAACATAGGCCGGGCAACTGATAGAATTCGCGGATTCTACCGCAATGTCCCAAGCCCCATGCAGCAAACCCTTGTGATTGACCCCGCAACGCCTGAAGCCCGCCGCCAGCTGATCGTCGCGTGGCTGAACGAAGTGCTCGGCAGCGAGCCGTTGTCGCTGGAATCCGGCGGCTCCGATGCCAGCGTGCGCCACTACTGGCGGGCCGCCTACGCCGAGCGCAGCGTGCTGGTGATGGACGCCGATCCGGCGCTGTTCGACGCCGCACCGTTCCTGGCGCGTCAGGCCGAACTGGCGGCCGCCGGCATCCGGGTGCCGGCCGTGCTGGCGCAGGATGCGGCACGCGGGCTGGTATTGCTGGAGGACCTGGGCACCGCCGAGCTGACGCCGTTGCTGACCTCGCCCGAGCGCGCCCGCGAGTGGTATCTCAAGGCGATCGACCTGCTGGTGCAGATGCAGAGCCGCCTGGACGGCGCCCACCTGCCGGCCTTCGACGCCGCGTTCCAGCGACGCGAGATGGAAATCGGCCGCGAGTGGTACATCGGCGTGCACCTGGGGCATCAGCTCGACGAGCGCCAGCTGGCGCTGTGGGAGCGTTCCATCGCCCTGATCGTCGCGCGCAACACGGCGCAGCCCATCCTGTTCATGCATCGCGACTTCCACTCGCGCAACCTGATGGTGGTCGACGGCGAACTGGCGGTGCTCGACTTCCAGGACGCGGTGCTGGGCCCCGTCAGCTACGACCTGGTGTCGTTGCTGCGCGACGCGTACATCGACTGGAGCGAGGATTTCGTGCTCGACTTGGCCATCCGCTACTGGGAGCGCGCGCGCGCTGCCGGGGTGCCGGTCCACGCCGATTTCGCAGAGTTCTACGCCGCCTTCGAATGGCAGGGCCTGCAACGACACCTCAAGGTGCTGGGCCTGTTCGCGCGGCTGAAGCACCGCGACGGCAAGGATCGCTACCTGGCCGACATCCCGCGCGTGTTCGGCTACGTCAAGGCCGTGTGCCGCCGCTACAGCGAACTGACCCCGCTGGGCCGGTTGTTGCTGGACCTGCACGGCGAGCGCGAAACCGTCGGCTACACCTTCTAGAGCGACTGACAAAACCCTCCTGGCTGCGTCGCGCGGGGGCGCCGAGCTGAACTTGCTGTCTGCGTTTCGCGCTTCTTGCCAGGACCGCTTCGCTGGGTTTTGTCAGCCGCTCATAGCGCCTGTTCAAAGTCCCAACTGGCGACTTACCCGGAATCCCGATGAAAGCGATGATCCTTGCCGCCGGGCGCGGCGAACGCATGCGCCCGCTGACCGACACCTGCCCCAAGCCGCTGCTGGAAGTGGGGGGCGAACCCCTGATCGGCCGGCACCTGCGCCGGCTGGCGGCGGCGGGCATCACCGAGGTGGTGATCAACCACGCCTGGCTGGGGCACCTGGTCGAAGCGCGCCTGGGCGATGGCGCCGCCTGGGGCGTCACCATCCGCTATTCGCCCGAGGGCACGGCGCTGGAATCGGCCGGTGGCATCGCCCATGCCCTGCCGTTGCTCGGCGCGGAACCCTTCGCGGTGATCAATGGCGACATTTTCACGGACTACGATTTCAGCAGGCTGCCCACACTGGCGCAGCGGCTCGGCGACCGCGCGGATGCGCACCTGGTGCTGGTGCCCAAGGCCGGCTATCCCACCGGCCGCGATCTGGCGCTGGGGGCCGATGGCCTCGCCCGGCCGTGCGAAGCCGACGACGCGCCGCTGACCTTCAGCGGGGTCGCCGTGTACCACCCGCGTTTCTTCGCCGATGTGGCGCCCGATGCGCCATTGCCGCTGCTGCCGTGTTTCCTTGCCGCGATGGCGCGGGGGCGGGTCGGTGGCGAGCGTTTCGATGGCTGCTGGCTGGACGTGGGCACGGTGGAACGATTGGCGCAGGCCAACCAATGGGTGGTCGAAGTGGCATCAAAGAAGCCGGATTTTTAACTTGCTGTCATGTTGCAGTGCAGCGTAATCTGGCTCGAACGCTTTTCAGGAGCTGAACCATGACCTTGTCGCAATCCAGCTTTCTTGCCGAACAGCAGGCCCGCTATACCAAGATGCAGCACGAGCTGCGGCAGGCTTTCGATCCGTTCGGCCTGATGCAGACCACCTTCGATGCCCAGCGCGCCTGGCTGTCGCACCCCGACCAGTTGGCCGCCACGCTCGGCGATTGGGGCAACGACTACCTGCGCTGGTGCAATGCCGCCGCCAGCCGCGCGACCGGCCTGTCGGAAAACGATCCCTTCGTGCCAAACCCCGAGGACACCCGTTTCGCCGACGCCATCTGGCGCGACTCGCCCTACTGGGACATGGTCAAGGAGTGGTACCTGTTCAACACCCGCTGGTTGCAGGATGCGCTCTACGCCACGCCGGAACTGAACGAACACGACCGCGCGCGCGCGGCGTTCTGGCTGCGGCAGTACCTGAACGCCATTGCGCCGACCAACTACTTCTTCCTCAATCCGGTGGCGATGGCCAAGGCGCTGGCCACCCGTGGCGACAGCGTCTACCAGGGCTTCCTCAATTTCGCCCGCGACACGGCACGCGGCGACATCGCCATGACCGACATGTCCGCCTTCAAGGTGGGCGAGAACCTGGGCACCACGCCCGGCTCGGTGGTCTATCGGGGCGAGCTGCTGGAAGTGATCCACTACGAAGCGACCACGCCGACCGTGCATCAGGTGCCGATCGTCATCGTCTCGCCGTGGATCAACAAGTTCTACGTGCTCGACCTGGATGCCAGGAAGAGCATGGTCAAGTTCCTGGTCGACCAGGGCTTCTCGGTCTTCATCACCAGTTGGAAGAACCCCGGCACCGAAGCGCGCGACGTCGCCTTCGACGACTACCTGACCGAAGGCGTGGCGCGCATCGTCGATGTGGCGCGCGAGATCTCCGGCAGCGAGCAGGTCAACCTGGTCGGTTACTGCATCGGCGGCACGCTGGTCGCCACCTACCTGGCATGGCTGGCCAAGCAAGGCCAGGAGCAGCAACGCATCGCCAGCGCCACGCTGCTGACCTCGCTCACCGATTTCTCCTGGCCGGGCGACATCGAAGTGTTCCTGGACGAAGAAGGGCTGGCCTTCGTCGAGAACACCATCCATCGCAAGGGCTACCTGGACGGCAAGGAAATGGCCGCCAGCTTCCGCATGCTGCGCGCCAACAGCCTGGTGTGGAACTACTGGGTGGGCAACTACCTGCTGGGCGAGACGCCGATGCCGTTCGACGTGCTCTACTGGAACATGGACGCCACCCGCATGCCCGAGCGCATGCACTGCTACTACCTGCGCGAGTTCTACTTCCACAACCGCCTGATCCAGCCCGACGTGCTGACCATCGCCGGCCAGCCCATCGACCTGGGTCGCATCGGCTCGCCACTGTTCATGGTCAGCACCGAGGAAGACCACATCGCCCCGTGGAAGCAGACCTGGAAGCTGACCGAGCGCGTGAGCGCGCCGGTGACCTTCACGCTGTCCACCTCCGGCCACATCCTCGGCATCGTCAACCCGCCGCGCCCCGACTCCAAGCGCAGCTACTGGCAGGGCCCCGTGCAGCAGGGCGAGGTGGATGAAGCCTGGAAGGCCGGGCTGTCGAAGCAGCCGGGCTCCTGGTGGCCCAGCTGGGTGGAATGGCTGCGCCCGCGTGCAGGCGAGCAGGTAAAGCCGAAGATCGCCAGTCGCAAGCATCCCGCGCTGGATGCCGCGCCCGGCCTGTACGTGCTCGAACCCTGAGTCGTCATGCCGCGACCAGCCCCGCCTCGGCGGGGCTTTTTCATGGCCGCCGCGCCGGCCCGGCCAGATGTGGCAGATGCTGCGCCAGCAGCGCCAGCAGCTGTTGCAGGCAGGCGTCCTGGTCGAGGCGGTCGGTCGGCAGCGCCAGTTCGGGTTGCTGCGGCGTCTCGTAGGGCGCATCGACGCCGGTCAGGCCCGGCAGCGTACCGGCGCGGGCGCGGGCGTACAGTCCCTTGGGGTCGCGCGCCTCGCACGCCGCCAGCGGCGCGGCGCACCACACCTCCAGGAACGGCGCCCCGACCCGCTCGCGCAGCAGCGCGCGCTGGCGCGCCAGCGGCGCAATCAACGCCAGCAGCACCACCAGCCCATTGGCCGCCATCAGCCGGGCCACCTCGGCGGCGCGGCGCACGTTCTCGTCGCGGTCCGCCTCGGAAAACCCCAGGTCGGCGCACAGGCCGCGCCGCAGCACGTCGCCGTCGAGCAGCGCGGTCGCATGGCCTTGGGCGACCAGGTGGGCATGCAGGCGCTGCGACAGCGTCGACTTGCCGGCGCCCGGCAGGCCGGTGAACAGCAGCACCGCGCCCTGGCCCGGCGTTGCTGATAACGAAATGGAATTGGGTAGCTGCATCGCGCGCGTCTAGAATTCGGCGTCGCCATTCTAACGCCACTGTCGCCGATGTCCCTGTCCGAACCGTTGCCGCGCTACGCGCGGCTGCCACCCCGCTTCGACGCCGCCGCGCTGGGCGCGCTGCTGGACTGTCTGCCGGCCGAAGCCTGGGCGCGGCATTTCAACACCGGCCACTATCAGGGCGAATGGCGCGGCGTGGCGCTGATCGCCCCGGCCGAGGCGCTGACGCCGCTGGCGCCGCCCGGGCGATTGGATACGGTTGTCGCCACGCCGTGGCTGGCGCGCTTTCCGGCGTGGCGGGCGGTGCTGGCGCGCATCGAAGCACCGATCCGCAGCGCCCGCCTGCTGGCGCTGGGCGCGGGCGCGCGCATCCTGGAGCACCGCGATCCCGACCTGGGCGCGCCCGACGGCGACGTGCGCCTGCACGTGCCATTGCGGACCCATCCGCAGGTCGAGTTCGTGCTCGACGGCGAAGCGGTGCCGATGGCCGAGGGCGAATGCTGGATGCTCGACCTGTCGCGGCCGCACCGGGTGGACAACGACAGCGACCGGGAGCGGGTGCATCTGGTGGTCGACGTCGCGCGTTGTGACTGGCTGTCCGACGCCATCGTCGCCGGTCTGTCCGACACCCCGGCGGCGCGGCCGTCGCGCGCCGCCCGCGAGCTGGCACAGCTGCGCCGCCTGATCCACGCCGACCGGGCGCTGACGGCGCGTCTGGCGGCGCTGGAGCAGGCCGACGCTTTCATCGATGCGGTATTGCCGCTGGCCGCCGGCCACGGCCTGCGCCTGAACGCCGACGATCTGCGCGCCGCGATGCGCCAGGGGCGACGCGACTGGAACGAACAATGGCGGGCATGATGGATTACCGCGACTGGCTGCCAATCCGCGCCTGGCCCGTCGCCGGCGACGGCTGGCAGGTCGATTGGGCGTGGTTCGGCGACACTCCGCTGAGCGAGCCGTTTTTCCAGGACAGCATCGAGGCCATGTTGCGCCGGCCGTTCAACCAGGCGTTGCGTTGCCGCACCCCGCTGGCGGAGCTGGCGCGCTGGCGCGAGGCCAGCCCCGGCGCACCGTTGCGGGCCCTGATCCATCACGCCTCGCGCTGCGGCTCCACCCTGTTGACCCGCATGCTGGGCGCGCTGGACAGCCACGCCGTCTACGCCGAGCCGCCGCCGCTGGACGCGCTGTTGCGCGCGCCGTATCGCGATCCGGCATTCGCCGCGGCGCAGACCGGCGCGCTGCGCGACCTGCTGTCGGCGCTGGGACAATTGCGGCGCGGCGGCGAGCGATGCGTGGTGGTCAAGCTCGACGCCTGGAACATCTTCGAGGCCGAGGCGTTGCAGGCGGCGTTCCCGCAGGTGCCGGCCATTTATCTCTACCGCGACCCGCTGGAAATCGCCGTGTCGCATCTGCGCCAGCCGGGGCGGCACCTGGTGCCGGGGCTGATCGGCCCGACGCCGCTGGCGTTGGCGTCGGACGAGACGGCGGCGCTGCCGCGCGCTGAGTTCATCGCCCTGACGGTCGCCCGGCTGTTGGAGGCCGGTCTGGCGCAGTGCGAGGCAGGCAGGCTGATCCCGGTGAACTACGTCGAACTGCCACAAGCATTGACCGGGCGTCTGGCCGACGTGTTCGGCGTGCCGGAGGACGCGCGGGACGCACTGCTGGCGCGCGCGTCGCACCATGCCAAGCGGCCGCAGGCGCCGTTCGAGCACGACACCGCCGGCAAGCGCACCGAGGCCCCCGACGAGCTGGTCGAAGCGGTGGAACGCTGGGCGATGCCGGCCTATCGCGCGCTGGAGGCGCTGCGCGCGCAGCCATGAAAAAGGCGCCCCTCGGGGCGCCTGATCGGCTGTGGCGAGTCGGTCATTCCTCGTCCATTACCGCCGTGGTGTACACGTCCTGCACGTCGTCCAGCGACTCCAGCGCGTCCAGCAGCTTCTGCATCTTTGTCGCGTCGTCGCCGACCAGCTCGGTTTCGGCCTGCGGCTTCATGCTGACCTCGCCCATCTCGGCCTTGAAGCCGGCGGCTTCCAGCGCCTCGCGGATGCCGACGAACTCGTACGGCGGGGTGATCACCTCGATCGAGCCGTCCTCGTTGGTCACCACGTCCTCGGCGCCGGCTTCCAGCGCCGCTTCCATCAGCGCGTCCTCGCTGGTGCCGGGCGCGAAGATCAGGTAGCCGCAGTGCTTGAACTGGAACGACACGCAGCCGTCGGTGCCCATGTTGCCGCCGTACTTGGAGAACGCGTGGCGCACGTCGGCCACGGTGCGGGTCTTGTTGTCGGTCAGGCAATCGACCATCACCGCCGCGCCGCCGATGCCGTAGCCCTCGTAGCGGGTTTCGACGTAGTCCACGCCTTCCAGATTGCCCGAACCGCGATCGACGGCGCGGCTGATGTTGTCCTTGGGCATGTTGGCGGCCAGGGCCTTGTCCACGGCCAGCCGCAGGCGCGGATTCATGTTGATGTCACCGCCGCCCATCTTGGCGGCCACGGTGATCTCCTTGATCAACCGCGTGAAGATCTGCCCGCGCTTGGCGTCCTGACGCCCCTTGCGGTGTTGAATATTCGCCCATTTGCTATGGCCGGCCATGATGCGAGTTCCTGCTGTGGGTAGGTTGAAATGACGCGGGATTTTAGCACGGCGCGGCCCGGCGCCAGCGCCGCCGGTGCGGCGGGGGCTTGTGCTGGCGCAAAGGCATGAAGCGGGCGTCAGGGCATGGTGCGATGGCGGAATCAGTCACGAAACCAATGTCACGGAAAAGGAGGGGGCGGTGCAACGAGAGCACGAAGGCTTTTTCAATTTGGCCGGATTGACCAGGGCGGTGGGGATGATCGTGGCCGTGCAAGTTACTTTGATTGCGATGGCCTCGATAACGAATGGATTCAAATGTATCGCGCTGAGGGATCTGGTGCGCGAAGGGGGCGGATCATTGGAAGCTGCGGCCGCTATCTATTGGGGCGGTCAATTTGAATTGATATTGGATTTGTCGCAGGTGGCGGTGTTTTTAGTGTCGGCTGTCCTGGTGTTGAAATGGATTCATCGCGCGAACCTGGGGGCGAGATCGCTCGGTGCATTGGGCATGCGCTATACGCCTGGCTGGTCGGTCGGTTGGTACTTCGTGCCAATAGCCAGCCTCTGGAAGCCTTACCAGGCAATGTGCGAACTTTGGAAGACAAGTGCCACATCAGTGGGGTGGATTTATCAATCGGTTTCGCCGCTTGTTGCATGGTGGTGGGGATTGTATTTGACTATGGGGTTACTGAATTATGGCGTTATGCGTCTTATGCTGAATGCCACGTCTATTGAGGATTTTGCTTTCCTGTGTAAATTGGAGACCGGGGCGGGGATTTTGGATATTTCATTGAATCTGATTACTGTCATCCTGATTGCCAGGATTTTCCGCATGCAAAATGCTCGTGCCGGCTTGACGATGGATAGGGAAGACCCTCCGGCTTCTGCCTCGTAGCGTTGGGTGGACTGGACGGGGTTACAACCAGTGCCCCAGCCGGCCCAGCGCATGTGCCAGCAACGTCGCCACCGCCACCAGCAACGCCGTGCCCCGGCTGGCCTTGGCCGCCAGCAGCACGCCGTAGGCCACTGCCGCACCCAGGCCCCACGGTGCGGGCAGTGCGCCGAGCAGCCAGGCCGGCGGCAGTGTGGCGGTCAGCCAGTGCAGCGCGGCCAGCCAGCGGCGGGTGGCGCGGGTGGGCGGCGCGGGCGCCAGCGCGGGCAGGGCGGCCAGCAGCGCCGGCAAGGTGGCGTCGGGCGCGGCGCGCAGTTGTGTCACCAGCCGTTGCGCGGCCAGCGGCGACTGGCCGGCGCCGATCAGCATCCCGGCCAGCCCGAGCGAGGCTTCGGGGCCGGGCAATTCTTCCTCGCCGTCGCCTTCATCGGGCGGAAGGGAGGTCGCAGGCGCACCCGGCTGGCGCCACGCCTGCCACACCAGCCCGCACAGCGCCACCAGCCAGGCGGCCATGGCCTGGGTGGCGGGCAGCCGCTCGAAGCCGGCCAGCAACGCCGGCAGGCATAGCACGCAGAGCAGCCCGTCCTGGCGGATATGCCGCAGCCGCGCCCGCAGCAGGCCGATCTGCCGCGCATACAGCGTCAGCCCCGGCAGGCCGGCGGCGCGCAGCCGGCGCCAGGCCAGCCAGGGGCCGCCCAGCGCCAGCAGGCGGCCGATGCGGCGGGTGCGCGGCGTTTCGCCGGTGGCGGTGCCCGCCGCCAGTTCCAGCCACAGCCATTGCCGCGGCGAACCCGCGTCGAGGTCGGACAGGCGGCGCAGCAGCGCGGCGCGCTCGCCGGCGTCGAACGGGCGGGGCGCGGACCAGGGCAGGAGGCGTTTCGGCATGCCGCGCATTCTACGGCCTGGCACCCATCGGTGGATCGGGTCGGGCTGCCGCACGCCGTGTTTGAAGAAGGTTCGCCGTGGGGCTTGCGCCAGCCGCGGCAAATGCGTAGAATGCCTTTTCTCCGGTTTGCGATTTTGATTAAAAATCAAAGACTTAGGAGAAGCACCGCGCACCCGTAGCTCAGTTGGATAGAGTATCTGGCTACGAACCAGAGGGTCGGGCGTTCGAATCGCTCCGGGTGCGCCACTTTTTCGTCACGTTGTCATGCAGTATCGACAGCGCGCCTCGTCCCCATCGTCTAGAGGCCTAGGACACCACCCTTTCACGGTGACTACCGGGGTTCGAATCCCCGTGGGGACGCCAGATCAGAACGGCCCAGCAGCAATGCTGGGCCGTTTTTGTTTTGCCTGCGCCTAAACCCCAAATCTTGAAACACAGAGGACACAGAGAGCACAGAGAAAACCGGGAGAAAGGCGCTCACTATGGCTAGCGCAATGCCGGATCGGCCTTTGGTTTTCTCCGTGAAACTCCGTGTTCTCCGTGCCCTCTGTGTTTCAAGATTTGGGGTTGGTTTTCCCAACCCCCAACACTCAATGCCCCCCGCAGCCCGTATGCGATGGAGGCGGGGCGATCGGGATGACTTCCTCGCCCGCTTCGTGCCAGCGGTAGGCGACGCTGGCGGTGGTGCCGCAGCCGCAGCAGCTCTTGCCGCAGCTGGCTCCGCCGATCTCGCTCACCCGGCCCTTGCGGACCCAGTGGGCGATCACGTCGCGGACGGCGTCGGGCTCGGCGTCGAAGTGCGCCGCCAGATCGGCCAGGCTGGCCTGGCCACGCTCGCGCAGGTATTGCCGGATATCGCTCGGAGTCATGCCACTTCTCCCAGGCGGATGCCCGCCAGCAGGGCCGAGCGCTGGCGCTGGCCGTGGCGATGCATGACGCCCAGCGCCAGCGCCGCGCATGCCAGGATGCCGACGATCCAGGCCAGCGACGATGCCGGATGCGCGCCGAAGGTCGCCAGTTGATAGAACAGCACCGCCACGCCGTAGCCGAAGCCACTGGCCCAGGCCGCCATGAACAGCGCCCAGCGCAGGCCGGCCTCGCGGTTCACCGCGCCCAGCACTGCCACGCACGGAAAATACAGCAGCACCAGCAACATGTAGGCGAAGGCGGCGGCCGGGGTGGCGAACAGTCGCGCCATGGCGCCAAAGGTTTCGACCGAGACTTCCTGCTCCGCGGCGGCGGTCGCGGTGTCGTGGGTCTCGCCCAGCTTCATGCCCAGCGGGTCCAGCAGCTTGCCGGCCACGTCGCCCAGGTTGGCGGGGATGGTGGCCAGCGCGCCCTTCAGGCCCGCGCTCACGTCGAACGGCGTTTCTTCCGCGGCGGCGGCCGGCGCGGCGGCGGCGTCGAGCTGGTCGTACAGCGAGTTGAGCGTGCCCACCACCGCTTCCTTGGCCAGCACGCCGGTGAAGATGCCGACGGCGGCGGGCCAGTTGTCCTGCGACACGCCCAGCGGCGAGAACGCCGGGGCGATACTCTTGCCGATGTGCGACAGCACCGAATCCTGGGTGTCCTCGTGGCCGAAGCTGCCGTCCATGCCGGTGGCGTTCAGCACGTTCAGCACCAGCACCATCGGCACGATGATGCGCCCGGCCTTGAAGATGAAGCTGCGCAGGCGGCTCCAGGCGTGGATCAGCACGCCCTTGAGCGCCGGCAGGTGGTAGCTGGGCAGTTCCATGATGAACGGCGTGTTCTCGCCGGGCAGCAGGGTGCGCTTGAGCGCCAGCCCGGTCAGCACGGCGGCGCCGATGCCGATCAGGTAGAGCAGGAACACGATGTTCTGCCCGCCGTTGGGAAAGAACGCCACGGCGAACAGCGCGTACACCGGCAGGCGGGCGCCGCACGACATGAACGGCGTCATCGCCATGGTCATCAGCCGGTCGCGCGGGCTTTCCAGGGTGCGGGTCGCCATCACCGCCGGCACGTTGCAGCCGAAGCCGACGATCAGCGGCACGAACGACTTGCCCGGCAGGCCGATGGCGCGCATGAAGCGATCCATCACGAAGGCCGCGCGCGCCATGTAGCCCGAATCCTCGAGGATGGACAGGAAGATGAACAGGCAGCCGATCACCGGGATAAAGGTCGCCACGGTCTGAATGCCGCCGCCGATGCCCTGCGCCAGCAGCACCACCAGCCATTGCGGCGCGCCCAGCGTGCCGAGCAGGTGGCCCAGGCCATCGACCAGCAGCGTGCCGGCGGCCTGGTCGAAGAAGTCGATGAAGGCGCCGCCGATGTTGATGGTGAACATGAACATCAGATACATCATCAGCAGGAACAGGGGGATGCCGAGCACGCGGTTCAGTACCACCTGGTCGATGCGGTCCGACATGGTGCGCGACAGCTTGCCGCTGCGCCGCACCGCCGCCTGACCCAGGCGGTCGATGAAGGCGTAGCGCGCGTCGGCGGTGACGATGTCCAGCTCGTCGCCCAGGTCGGCCTCGACCTGCTGGCGCAGCGCGTCGGCCTGCCGGGCCAGATCGGGCCCGAGGCCGCGCAACGCCAGCGCGTCGCCTTCCAGCGCCTTCAACGCCAGCCAGCCGGCATCCGGCGTCTGCGCCAGCACGGCGCGCAGTTGATCGACCGCGACCGTCAGCGTATCCGGATAGGCCGGGCGCGCCGCGGACGGTTGCAGCGCGTCGGCCTGGAGCAGCGCGTCCTTGAGCGCGCCCACGCCCTTGTTGCGCGCCGCCACCATCGGGATCACCGGGCAGCCGGTCTCGCGCGCCAGCGCGTCCAGGTCGATGACGATGCCCTTGTCGTCGGCCATGTCGGTCATGTTCAGCGCGATCAGCACCGGCACGTCCATTTCCAGCAACTGGGTGGTCAGGTAGAGATTGCGCTCCAGGTTGGCGGCATCGAGGATGTTGACCACCACGTCGGCCTCGCGCGACAGCACGTAGTCGCGGGCGATGGCCTCGTCCAGCGAGCTGTCGTCGCCCAGGCTGTCCAGGGTGTAGATGCCGGGCAGGTCGATCACCTCGATCTCGCGGCCGCCGTGCCGCAACTGGCCCGATTTGCGCTCCACCGTCACGCCGGGCCAGTTGCCCACCCGCTGGCGGGCGCCGGTCAGGGCATTGAACAGCGTGGTCTTGCCACAGTTGGGATTGCCCAGCAGCGCCACCACCAGGGGTTTTCCGTTCATGCGGCGGCCTCTTCCAGGTCGATGTTCAGCGATGCCGCCTCGGCGCGGCGCAGGCTCAGCGCGAAGCCGCGCACGTTGATCTCCACCGGATCGCCCAGCGGCGCCAGCCGGGTCACGCTGAAGAGGGTGCCGGGGGTGAGGCCCATCGCCAGCAGGCGCTGGCGGTAGGCGCGCCCGCCGGGCGCGAAGCCCAGCACCCGGCCGCGCTGGCCGACCTTCATCTGATCGAGGTTCATGGATGTTGCTCCGCAGTCTGGGATTCGGTTTGCGACGTCACCAGCACCTGTTGCGCCAGGCCGCGGCCCAGCGCCAGGCGGCTGTTGCCCACGGCCACCACCAGATTGCCGCCCTGACTTTGCATCAGGCGGACTTCGCAACCAGGGTAGAGGCCCATGCCGGCCAGGCGCTCGCAGGCGTTGCCGGCGGCGGTCAGGCGCACCACGCGCAACGGCAGGCCGGGCGTGGCCAGCGGCAGGGGGAAGTGGACGGGATCGGCGGCCATGACAGGCTCCGGGCGGTGAAGTCATTAATGACCATGATTCTCATTGCCACGCCCGCTGGGGAACTTGATATGAGTCAAACGCGCCCGGGCATCGCTTGCCGCCGGGAAGTGGGATTAATGGCGAGATGCGCCGGCGGCGCCCGCCGTTGCTGGATCGGCGGGGTCGGGGCGGGTGAGGACGGTCCTGCAAAAAACAGGGCCGGGGATGATGAACGGGCGGGAGCCCGGTGCGTCGCGCGGCCGGAATGGTCGAGCCGCGCGACGGCGGATCAGGCGCTGCTGCCGCGCACCACCAGTTG
Source organism: Chitiniphilus shinanonensis DSM 23277 (assembly GCF_000374805.1). Classification (GTDB taxonomy): domain Bacteria; phylum Pseudomonadota; class Gammaproteobacteria; order Burkholderiales; family Chitinibacteraceae; genus Chitiniphilus; species Chitiniphilus shinanonensis. The sequence goes on along the minus strand of NZ_KB895342.1, from coordinate 45,029 downwards.
TACCGGCATCACCACATCCTGCGGTCCGTCGTCGGGGTGCAGCAGCCGCGCGACGCCGGCGCGGCCCAGCCCGGGTTTGTCCACCGCCACGCTGCTCAGCGCCGGGCTGGCCTGCGCGGCGGCGGCAAGGTTGTCGAAGCCGACGATGGCCACCTGGCCCGGCACCGCCACGCCCAGCTCCTGGCAGGCGCGCAAGGCCGCCAGTGCCGCCGCGTCGTTGAAGGCGAACACCGCGTCGGGCGGCGTGGGCAGGGCCAGCAGCGCGCGCATGGCGCGGGCGGCGTCCTGGTCCAGCGCCTCGCCGTCGGCCACCAGCACTTCCAGTTGCGGATCGGCCAGGATGCCGGCGTCATACAGCGCCTGGCGATAGCCCAGGCCGCGCTGGCGCACGCTGTAGTGCGCGGGCGAGCCGGACAGGTAGGCGATATGGCGCCGCCCCTGCTCCAACAGGTGGCGCGTCGCCTGGCAGCCACCGTGGCGGTGGTCGGGGTTCACGCTGGGCAGGCCCTCGGCCCACATGTCGATCAGCACCAGCGGGCAGCTGGTGTCGCGCAGCAGTTGCAGCAGTTCCGGCTCGAAGAAGCCGGCGCACAGCAGCGCGTCCGGCGCGTGCAGTTCCACCTGTTCCAGCACCGGGTCGGTGGGCCCCAGCGACAGAAAGCTCAGCGCCATCCCGGCGTCGCGGCACGCCTCCTCGGCGCCTTGCAGCACCTGCGAGTAGAACAGGTTGGTCGACAGCGCGCTGTGCTGGCGATGCAGCAGGAACAGCACCCGCTTGAGCGGTCTGGTGCGCAGCCGGCCCAGGTCGTAGCCCAGTTCGGCGGCGACGGCGCAGACCTGGGCGCGGGTGGCCTCGGTCAGGCCGGGCTGCCCCTTCAGCGCGCGCGACACAGTGCCGACCGACACCCCGGCGGCGCGCGCGATATCGCGGACGGTGACGGCCATGTCAGCCCCCGCGCCGCAGCAGGTGCGGCCGCTCGCCGGCCAGCCGGACCACCAGTTCGCCGAACAGGGTGTTGGCCCAGGCGAACCAGGCGCGGGTGAAGCGCGCCGGATCGTGCACGTCGAACGATTCGTGCATCAGGCCGGTGCCGGCGTCGCTGGCTTGCAGCATGCGCAGGCAATCGGCGATCTCGGCGTCGTCGGTGCTGGTCAGCGCGCGCATGATCAGGCTCATCGGCCACACCATCGGCGCCAGCGTGTGCGGGCTGCCGATGCCGGCCAGGCCGCGCGCCTCGTCGCTGAAATACCACGGGTTGTCGTGCGACAGCGCCAGCGCGCGGGTGGCGCGGTAGACCGGATCGTCCGCCGCCACGTAGCCCAGGTAGGGCAGCGACAGCAGGCTGGGCACGTTGCCGTCGTCCATGAACAGCGCGTTGCCGAAGCCGTCCACCTCGAAGGCGAACACCTCGCCGTGTACGGGATGGCGCACGATGGCGTGGCGCCGGATCGCCGCGTCCACCTCGTCGGCCAGCGCGCGGCACTCGGCGGCGAAGCCGGGCTCGCGGTACAGCGCATCGACCAGCTCGGCCAGTTGCCGCAGCGCCACCACGGCAAAGCAGTTGGACGGCACCAGGAACGGCAGCACGCAGGCGTCGTCGGACGGCCGGAACATCGACGCGATCAGGCCCACCGGGCGCAGCGGGTTGCCCCAGCCGTCGCACGGCAGGGTGTCCGACTGCCACGCGGTCAGGCGGCGGAAGCGGTACGGCCCGCGGTCGTGCTTGCGCTGTTGCTGGCGCAGCGTGGCCAGCACCGCGCGCATCGCCGCCAGCCACTCGGCGTCGAACGGCGACGTGTCGCCGCTGGCGCGCCAATAGCCATGCGCCAGGCGGATGGCGTAGCACGGCGAATCCAGTTCCCACTTGCGCTCGTGCAGCTCGGGGCGCATGTCGGTCTGGTCGCTCGCCCACTCGCTGTGGCCGGGGCCGTCGTTGAAGGCGTTGGCGTAGGGATCGAGCAACAGGCAGCGCGCGTGGCGGCGCACCAGTCCGGCCACCATGCGCCGCAACGCGTCGTCCTGGCGCAGCAGCGGCAGGTAGGGCCACACCTGGGCCGCGCTGTCGCGCAGCCACAGCGCGTGGATGTCGCCGGTGACGACGAAGGTGTCGGGCTGGCCGCCGCCGTCGTCGGGCGTGTGGCGGACGGTGGTGTCCAGCGTGTTGGGATAGCACTGCACGAACAGCCGGCGCAGCGCCGGATCGTCGATGCGCGCGGCGACCTCGGCCAGTTGCGCTTCGACCGCCGCGCTGCGGAAGCACGGCGTGGCGGGGCGATGCGCCGCGCTCATGACAGGCACGCCACGGGCTGGTCGCGCAGGCTGGCCAGTACGGCGCCGTCGGCGTCGGTGGCGAACAGCAGCGCCCGGCCGGCCGGCAGCTCGAAGCGGTAGCCGCGCTGCGCGTCGCGCACCGAGATTGTCTCGTGCAGTGCCGATTCGTTGACTGCGATCCACAGCGCGCCGGCGGCGTACGGCAGCTTTTCCAGGTACACGCCGGGGTTGGCACGGTCGCAGCGCAGCGGCGGCTGGAGGCCGGCCTGCCGCAGCGCGTGGCGGTACAGCGCGGCCAGCGTGTCCTCGCTGTCCGACAGCTCCAGCGGCAGCGGGCACCACAGCAGCGTGCCGCGACCGTGGCGCTGGGCGTGCACCCGCGCCAGCGCCGCGCCGTCCACATGGCCCTTGAGCACGCGGGCGATCCGGTCGCCGCCGAACGCCGCGCGCAGCCGCTGACCGTCGATTTCGCACACTTCCTCGCGCATCACGTTGCCCACGCCCACGCCGGCGTCGTCGAATAGCGAGTCGGTGGCGTTCCAGTATTCGTCCAGCGACGCCGGGCCGGTCAGCAGCACGGTGACGGGCTGGGTCGCCAGCAGTTCGCGCAGTTGCCGGCGCGCCTGGGTGGACAGTGCCTGCGGGCTGGGCACCAGCAGCAGCGTGGCCGGATCGGCGCGCAGCGCGTCGAGCCGGTATTCGCCGACCGCGCGCAACGGCACGCCCAGCCCGTAGTGCAGCACCCGCACCACGCGCTGGGTGGCTTCCTGCGCGCTGCGGCGGTTGCCGTAGTCGTTGGCGTAGGGATGCAGCACCGCCACCGGCGGCAGCGCGCGCTGCCGCATCAACGGCGCCACCTTGGCGAAGAAGGCGCCGAAATCGCCGCTCACCGCCGCCTCGGGCTTGCGCGAGCCGTCGGCGCGCACCGCGCCGATATGCGATTCGTTGATGTTGTCCATGTGGTAGTTGATGTTCCAGATCCACTGCACCGCCCCGGCGCCGCCGCCGGCAAAGGCGTAGGCGTACTTGCGTTCCAGCAGCGCGGCCAGTTCGGCCTCGCTGCGCTTGCTGCGGCCGTTGGGGTTCTCGACGTGCATGATCCCGGTTTCCTGGATCAGCAACGGCTTGTGCGCGGTCTTGTTGAACAGCGTGTCCCACGCCAGCGCGTCGTTCAGCCACCAGCTGTGCACGGTGGTGTAGTCGACCACGTCGGCGTAGAAGAACGGCGCCGGCCGTTGCTGGCCCAGCGCTTCGTCCTGTCCCACCGTCACCAGCGCATCGCCGGTCAGCGCGCGGATATGCGCGGTCAGGTCGGCGGCCCATTGGTTGTGCATCGCCTGGGTGAACAGGGTGTAGTCCAGCCAGATGCCGTGCTGGCGCGGCGCGATCTCGGTGGTGTTGAAGCCGATGTCCTCGGGCTGCGGCGGCAGCAGCGCGTCCCACGACGGCAGTTGCGCCGGCGAAAGATCCCAGCGGTTGCGCCAGATCGCCAGGTCGGGCTCGCGTGCCTGCAACCAGGCGCGGAACGCTGCCACTTCATACGGATCGCGCAGGGTGCGCGGTCCCAGGAAGATGCGCGCCGGGTCGAACAGCGACGGCTCGTTGATCAGGTCCCAGTGCACGCAGGTGCTGTGGCCGTGGCGCGCCACCACCGCGCCGATGAAGCGCTTCTGCGCGGAGCGGGCGCGCGGGTCCAGGTAGGGGTTGGCGCCTTCCCACGCCTCGGGGGTGAAGGCGAAGAAGTTGAAGCAGGTTTCCAGGCCGTGGCGCGCGGCGGTCAGGATGAAGGCGTCGATGGCGCGCAGCACCGCCTCGTTGGCGTGGCCGTCGACGAACATGGCGTGGCGCCAGCCGCTCCAGATGCCGGTGCGCACGTAGTTGACGCCCAGCGCCGCCAGGTCGCGCAGGTCGGCGTCCCACGCGGCGACGTTGGGCAGTTGCAGGAATTTGCGGTGCACGTCGCTGGCCATGTAGGTCATGCCAACGATGGGCACCGGCTGGCCGTCGCGCTCGAAGTAGTCGCGGCCGGCGCGCAGCCGGCTTTGCCGGGTGAGCAGCGCGTCGTCCCAGCCCCAGAAGCCCTGGCGCAGCTGGCGGGTCTCGCCGTCGTCGCTGCGCAGGGTGGCGTCGATCAGGTACTGGCCGGGCAGGACGGAGAACGGCAGGGTCAGCCGCTGCGCCGGCACGCCAGCGCCGGGGCGCAGCGTCAGCGCGGTGGCAAAGCAGCGCGCGCCGTCGGGGCCGGCGATCGACAGCTCGATGCGCCATTCGCGCCGGCCGGGGAAGTGCGCTTCCAGTTGCAGCGTCAGCGTCGGCACTTCGCCCGGCAGGTAGCAGGCGAAGTCGGGCTTGATCCAGCATTCGGTGGCGCCGCGCGCGGCGAATGTCGCCCACTCCAGCAGCGCCTGCGCGCCGCCGCCGGCCCAGAACGGCGGGCCCGGATCGACGTTGGCGAAGATCCAGCGCCCGCCCGCGCACAGCCCGCGATGGCGCTCGATCAGCACCACCGGCGCGGCGATGGGGGCGTCGGTGGCGTCGCGCGCCAGCAGCAGCGGGTAGACCCGCGCATCCATCGGCCCGGCCGAACCGGAATCGAGCGGCTGGTCCTTGTGCTTGGTCGGCATCAGCACCAGGCCGTCGGTGGGCGCGCCCGGCTCGAACAGCGCTTCGGCGCCCGCCAGCAGCGGAAACTCGTCGCCGGCGGTCAGGCGCACCGTGGCGGCGGTATCCACCGCCAGCATCTCGTGGATGTCCAGGTCGCGGAACAACGCCGCCTGGGGTGCCAGTGCGGCGCCGTCGTGCAGCGGCTGCGACAGCGACTGCCGCCCCAGCGACACCAGGGCGCCGCCGCGCCGCAGGAAGGCCAGCAGCGCCGGTTGCGCCGCCAGCGGGAAGTGCCGGCCGTGCGTGTGGACCAGCGCGTCGCCGGCGCCGAGGGCATCCAGCCGCTCGGCCAGCCGCGCCGTGGCGACAGGTTCGGCGTCGGCCTGCCAGCAGGCCAGCGCGGCGGCGTCGGGCGGGGTGCCGGGCGACGGCAGGCGGGGGTCGTGAAAGACGAGCACGGTCATGGTCGGGGTTCCTGCATCGATGCGTTTCGCCCCGCCGGCACGGCGCCGGCGGGGGCGGGAGGACTACTTCTGCTTGGCCAGGCGTTCGTTCCAGTAGGCCACGGCGCCGTCCAGCGCCTGCTTCACCGGCTTGCGGCCGGTCACGGCTTCTTCCAGCGCCTGGGCCAGTCGCTGGATCATCGCCGATTCGTCGGGCAGGCCCACTTGCACCAGCGTGCGCGCGGTGGCGCCGGAATCGGCGGCGGTGGCGCGGCCCTTGGCCGCCGGATCGCCGGAATTCGCGCCCGACTGGAAGTACGGATCGGCCAGCGCGGCGCGGGTGGACGCCAGCGTGGTCTCGGTGGCGCGCGAGAACGCCAGTTGCGAGGCGTCGTTGGTGAGGAAGCGCCCCAGCGCCACCGCGGCGTCCACGTTGCGGTAGCCCTTGGGCACCGACCACATGAACAGGTTGCCCGGCGGCACCCCGGCCTTGCCCACCGGGTGCGGCGCGACGGCGGTCTTGGCGTAGATCGCCGGCGAATCGGTCTTGACCCGCACCAGCGCCGACGGCGCGGTGTTGAGCATCGCCACCTTGCCGCTGCCGTAGTGGGCGATCAGGTTTTCGAACTTGATGCTGAACACGTCGGGCGGGATCGAGCCGTCCTTGTAGGCGCGGGCGTATTGCTCCAGCAGCTTGACGTGCGCCGGGCTGTTGAACACGGCGCGGCCGTTCTGCACCAGCGGCAGCCCTTCCAGCAGGAACACCTGGGTGATGCCTTCCTCGTTCAGCTTGGGGATGAAGCCGGTGACACCGGTGCGCTGCTTGATCTGGCGCGCGGCGGCGAAGGTCTCGGCGGTGGTCCGTGGCGGCGTCTTGACGCCGGCCTGGTCGAACAGCGCCTTGTTGTACGCCAGCACCGCCACCTGGTTGTACCAGGGCAGGCCGTAGAGCTTGCCGTCGTAGCTGACGTCGGCCAGCGCGCCGGGGGTGTATACCTGCTTGAAGCCCGCCACCTTGGCGTCCAGCGGTTGCAGCATGCCCTGCTGCGCCATCGACGCCATCCACGGCACCGTCAGGTTGACCAGGCCCGGCGGGTTGCCGCCGGCCACGGCGGCGATCACCCGCGCCTGGTAGCTGTCCCAGGGCACGTCCACCCACACCGCTTTCACCTCGCTTTGCGAGGCGTTGAATTGCGCGGTGAGCGTCTTCATCACGCCGTCGAACTTGGGCGACAGGCTGTTGGACCAGTACTCCACCGTGGTCTGCGCCTGGGCGGCGCCGGCGACGGCCAGGGCCAGCATGCTGAGGAGAATGCGCGGTTTCATTTCGGGCTCCATGAACGCGATAGCCGGGATCGGCTGACCCTGGGCACCGTAGGACGCTGCTTTTGTTTAGTAAATTGGGGAAGGGCGCGCCATGGCGGCGGTGGTCGGGCCCACGCGGCGGCGTTGCTGGGCGGCGTCGGCGTGCGATGCGGCCGATTGCGCAATGCGAGAAAAATCGCCTCGTGCGTGGCCGTGCACTGCCTACTAAACAAATTCACCATATACCACTGGTTGTCATGGCCGGACCGCGACGCGGCGGGTGCTTGCTACAATCGCGGCATGTTCTCGTTCGCTCTCGATTCGGCCCCCGACCTGCCGGCGCTGGCCGCCGCCCATCCCGAGCTGTTCCCCGCGCTGTACCAATCCTCGGGCGATACCGGCTGGGATCTGCTGTTCGCCCTGCCGCAGCGCCGGCTGACCTATTCCGCCGCCGGGCAACGCACCTTTCTTTCCGACATCGCCGAGCTGCCGCTGGGCGGCACGCCCGCCGGACCGCTGCCGTTCTACGGCGGCTGGGCGCTGTACGTCGGCTACGAGATGCTGGAGGCATTCGAGCCCACCGTCGCCGCGCGCCCGGACGACGACTTCCCGCGCGCCGCGCTGCTGTACTGCCCTGCCGCGGTGCTGGTCGATCGCGCCAGCGGCCAGGCCTGGCTGAGCGCCGAGACGGCCGACCACCTGGACACCCTGCGCGCCGCGCTGACCGCCGCCGCCGCGTGGGCGCCCGGCCCGCTGGCGGTGGCGCAGGTGGCCGAGGACGACTCGCAGGCGTTTCTCGACGGCGTGGCGGCGTGCAAGCGCTACATCGTCGAGGGCGACGTGTTCCAGGTGAACCTGTCGCGCGGCTGGGACGTCACCCTGGCCCAGGGCGATGCGCACGACCTGTACGCGCGGCTGCGCGCGGCCAATCCGGCGCCGTTCTCGGCGCTGTACGACCTGGGCGACGGCCGTCACGTGGTCAGCTCGTCGCCCGAGCGGCTGGTCAGCGTGCGCGGCAGCCTGGTGCAGACCCGGCCCATCGCCGGCACCCACCCGCGCGGCGCCACGCCGGCGGAGGACGAGGCGCTCAAGACGCGCCTGCTGGCTACGGTCAAGGAGCGCGCCGAGCACATCATGCTGGTCGACCTGGAACGCAACGACCTGGGACGCATCGCCGTGCCGGGCACGGTGGAGGTGGACGAACTGATGGCGGTCGCCAGCTATGCCTTCGTCCACCACATCGAATCCAACGTGCGCGCCCGGCTGCGCGCCGGCATCACCCCGCGCGACCTGCTGCGCGCGCTGTTCCCCGGCGGCACCATCACCGGCTGCCCCAAGGTGCGCTGCATGCAGATCATCCGCGAGCTGGAGGACCGGCCGCGCCGGGCCTACACCGGCGCGCTGGGCTACCTCGGCCACGACGGCCAGGCCGATTTCAACATCCTGATCCGCAGCTTCGCCATGCAGCGCCAGCGGCTGTCGTTCCGCGCCGGCGCCGGCATCGTCGCCGACTCCGACCCGGCGCGCGAACTGGCCGAGACCGGGCACAAGGCGCGCGGCCTGCTGCGCGCGCTGGGGGTGGACGCATGAGACGGGTCAACGGCCAGCCGGCCGACGAAATCGGGCTGAACGACCGGGGCTTCCAGTTCGGCGACGGCGTGTTCCGCACCCTGCGCTGCGAAGGCGGCGGCCTGCGGCTGTGGGCGCGCCAGTACGCCAAGCTGGCGCGCGACTGCGCCGCGCTGGGCATCGTCGCGCCCGACGAGGCCACGCTGCTGGACGACATCGCCGCGCTGGAGCCCAACGACGCCGCGGTCAAGATCGTCGTCACCCGCGGCGATTCGCCGCGCGGGTATGGCGTGCCCGCCGACTGCGCGCCCAACCGCGTGGTGCAGGTGGCGCCGCTGCCGCCGCGCCCGCCGGCCGAAGGCGTGCGCGTGCGCTGGTGCGAGATGCGCGCCGGCTGGCAGCCGCGCCTGGCCGGCATCAAGCACCTGAACCGCCTGGAAAACGTGCTGGCGCGCGCCGAATGGCAGGATGCGGCGCTGTTTGAAGGGTTGCTGCTTGATCGCGACGGCCACGTGCTGGAAGGCACCATGAGCAACGTGCTGGCGCTGTCCGGCCGCGTGCTGTTCACCCCGCGCCTGGATGGCGGCGGCGTGGCCGGCGTGATGCGCGAGGCCATGCTCGACCTGGCGCCGCAACTGGGCATCGCGGTGCGCGAAACCCCGATGACCCCGGCCGCGCTGCTGGCCGCCGACCGGCTGTGGCTGTGCAATAGTTTGATCGGACTGGTGGCGGTGCGCGAGCTGGCAGGGCAGCATTGGGGCGCGCACGCCCTGGATGCCGGCGTGGCCGCCGCCCTGGCGCAACTCGAAAAGGACGAAACCAAGTGGTTGTGAAGTGCTGTACCCCGCTGTTGCTGGCGCTGGCCGCCGCCACCGCGCTGGCCGCCGACCCGACGCCGACGCCCACCCAGACCTATCGCGCCGACCCCGACAAGCTGCTGCAACTGGAACGCCAGCGCTGCGAGAAGCTGGTGCGCGAACGCCAGTTGATCCATCTGCGGCTGTCCCGCGAAACCTATCGCTACAACATCGACAAGCTCAACGCGCGGCTGGCCGAGGTGAACACCGAATACGACCGCTACGGTCGTTGCGCCAAGGTGATGCCGACGCCGACCCCCACGCCGCTGCCCACCCCGACGCCTACGCCCAAGGCGCGCGCCAAGCGCTGAGATCGGCCGGCCCCGGAGGAGGCGTCCGGAAAACCGCGCGCCGATGGACTAATCTGGGGCGGTGTAAAAAAGCAAGGGAAAGCCGTATGCGAGGGTCGGGGAGCGCGGTCCTGGTCATGTGCCTGCTGGCGGCTACCGCCGCCGCCGAAACACTCAGCTTCGATGCGGCCGTCGCGCGCCTGCTCGATGAATCGGACGCCATTCAGGCCGCGCGCTACAACATGAGCGCCCGCGCCGACGAGGCCGAAGCGCTCAAATCGCTGGATCTGCCCACGGTCAGCCTGGACGCCCAGGTACTGCGCTACCGCAAGACCATCGCCGGCGACGCGGTCAGCCTGGACAGCGTGACGGTCAACGGCACCCCGCTGCCGCTCAACCTCAACCTGCCCGACGTCGAGGCCAAGCTGTCGCAGACCTCGTTCCGTCCCACCATCACCGCGCTGTGGCCGTTCTACACCGGCGGCAAGATCGACGCCGCGCAGCGCGCCGCGCAGGCCGGCGTGCGCCAGGCCGACGCCGAACTGGGCAGCGCGCGCCAGGGCGCGCTGGTCAACCTGATCCAGCTCTACTTCGGCCAGCAGCTGGCGGCCAAGGTGCTGAAGATCCGCGCCGACGTGCGCGACGGCCTGGGCCAGCACCTGGACAACGCGCGCAAGCTGGAACAGGCCGGCATGATCACCAAGGCGCAGCGCCTGCAGGCGCAGGTGGCCGCCGATACCGCGCAACGCGAGTACGAGCGCGCGCTGCGCGAACTGGACAGCGCCCAGGGCTCGCTGGCGCGCCTGTTGCGCAGCCAGCGCCAGTTCGACCTGAGCACCCCGTTGTTCATGCTCACCGAGCCGGTGGGGCCGCGCGACGAATTCCTCGCCGCCGCCGATGCCAACAACCCGCAGGTGCTGAAGCTGCAGGCGCTGGGCGAGGCGGCGCAGCAGAAGGTGCGCGCCGAAGAGGCCCGCTGGCTGCCCGAAGCGTTCATGTTCGGCTCGTACAACTTCAACCCCGACGACGCGGTGCCGATCGAGCCGGACTGGATCGTCGGCATCGGCGTGCGCTTCCCGCTGTTCGACCGCACCGACCGCAAGCGCTCGGTCAGCGCCGCCAAGGCCGCCGGCGCGCAGGTGGGCGCGCTGGTCGAGGAGGCGCGCACCATGCTGGGCATCGCCACCCACCGCGCCTACAACGACGTCGAGACCGCGCAGCAACAGTTCCGCCTGCTGGCGTCCAGCCTGGCCGCCGCGCGCGAGAACCTGCGCGCCCAGGAACTGGCGTTCCGCGAAGGGCAGGGTACGGCGGTGGACGTGGTCGACGCGCGCCTGCTGCTGGGCGGCGCCCAGGTGGAGGAGGCGCAGGCCGCCTACCTGTTCGACGTGGCGCTGGCCCGCCTGCTCGACGGCGCGGGCGACCTGGGCCGCTATCCCGAATTCATCCGCAAGGCCGACAAGGTGATCGACTGATGACTGCCTCCGCTACCACTCGACGCGCTGCGGTGTTCCTGCTGGTCATCGCGCTGCTGGCGCTGATCGGCTATGGACTGTGGCAAGCCTACCGCCCGGCGCCGGACCAGATCCAGGGCATGGTCGATGCCGACGAACTGCGCATCGGCGCCAAGGTGCCTGGCCGGCTGGAGGCCGTGTTCGTGCACGAAGGCGACCGCGTCAAGGCCGGACAGGTGCTGTTCACGCTGTCCAGCCCCGAGCTGGACGCCAAGCTGGCGCAGGTGCGCGCCCAGCACGCGGCGGCGGAATCGCAGAAGGATAAAGCCGACAACGGCGCGCGGCCGGAGGACATCGCCGCCGCCCGCGCCGCGTGGGAGGCCGCCGCCGCCAACGCGGTGCTGGCGGAAAAAACCCACACCCGGCTGGAAGCGCTGTACCGCGAAGGCGTGGTCACCGGCCAGCGCCGCGACGAGTCCCGCGCCGCGCGCGACGCCACCGCGCAACTGGCCGCCGCGGCCCGAGCGGAATACCAGAAGGCCGTGGCCGGCGCCCGGCCCGAGGACAAGGCCGGCGCCGCCGCGCAGACCAAGCAGGCCGAGGCCGGCGTGGCCGAGGTGGCGGCGTTGCAGGCCGAACTGAAGGTGGTGTCGCCCGCCGCCGGCGAGATCACCCACCGCACCGCCAACGTCGGCGAGATCGTGCCGCCGGGGTATCCGGTGTTCACCGTGGTCGATCCGCAGGACGTGTGGGTGTCGATGAATGTGCGCGAAGACCAGTTCCACGCGCTGAAGCTGGGCCGCGAGCTGCGGGGCACGGTGCCGGCGCTCGACGGGCGCCAGGCGCGCTTCAAGGTGTCGTTCATCAACCCGCGAGGCGAGTTCGCCACCTGGCGCGCGGTGCGCCAGTCGGACGGCTACGACGTGCGCAGCTTCGAGGTCCGCGCCCGGCCGCTGGCGCCGGTGGACGGGCTGCGCCCCGGCATGAGCGTGCTGTTCGCCTGGCCGCAATGATGGGCTGGGCCCAGGCGTTCCGGCACGAAGCCGGACTGGTCTGGCGCAGTCGCTGGGATCGCGCGCTGGTGTCCTGGCTGCCGCTGGCCGGGCTGGCGCTGCTGATCTGGTTGTTCTCGGCCGGGTCCACGCGGCAGTTGCCGGTGGTGCTGGTGGACAACGACCATTCCGCGTTGAGCCGGGCGCTGACGCGCGAGATCGCCGCCGCGCCTGCGGTGCGGCTGGTGGCGCAGACCGATTCGCTCGACGAAGCCTGGTCGCAGGTGCGCGCCGGCCATGCCTTCGGCGTGGTGCACATTCCCCACGGCGCCGCCCGGGACGCCGCGCGCGGCAGCCAGGCGACCGTGTTCGTCTTCTACAACAACAGCTTCTACACCGCAGGTGGCGCGGTGGCGCGCGACGTGTCGGCCGCGGTGATGAACTTCAACGCCACCCTGTCGCCGCTGGCGCGCCCGCCGGCCACCGCCGACGCGCCGTCGCCGCAGGCCGCGCTGCCGATCGCCATCACCGCCACCTCGCTGTTCAACTCGCGCCTGAGCTACGAGTGGGGGTTGGTGCCGGTGATCTACAGCGCCGTGCTCAACCTGACCATGCTGGTGATGGTGATCGCCGCCTACAGCCGGGTGCTGGGGCGCGAGGGCGCGGTGCCGTGGCAGCGGCTGGCCGGGGTCGGCCTGTTCTACGTGATGGCGTTTTCCGTGCTGCACAGCCTGGGGCTGGTGGCCGCGATGGGGCTGCGCGGCTGGACGGTGAGCGGCAGCCTGGCGCTGATGTGGGTCGCGCAATGGCTGATGTACGCCGGCTATGCGGTGATCGGCCTGCTGTTCCTCGGCCTGGGCAAGGGCGACGTGGTGCGCTCGCTGAGCACCGCCAGCGTGTTCGCCGGTCCGGCGCTGGCGTACTCCAACGCCTTGTTCCCGACGCTGGGCGCGCCGTGGTTCACCCGTTTCTGGAGCCTGCTGATGCCGTACACCACCTATATCCGGCTCCAGGGGCAGCAGTTGTACCTGGCCGCGCCGTTGCAGGATGCCTGGAGCACGCTGGTGGTGCTGGCGGCCTTCATCGTGGTGCCGGCGTGGCCGGCCTGGGCGATGTACCGCGCGCTGGCGCGCAAGGGGCCGACATGAGCTGGGGCGAAGCCTGGCGCGAGGCGTGGCGCAACATCCTGAGCGATTCCGCCGCGGCGCTGGCGCTGCTGGGCGCGGCGCTGCTGTACTCGTTCTACTACCCGGTGGCGTACCGCCACCAGGTGGCGACGCAGTTGCCGATCGCGGTGGTGGACGAGGACCACAGCGCGCTCAGCCGCGAGATCGTGCGTTCGGCCCAGGCGGTACGGGCGGTGCGGGTGGTGGCGACGCCGCTCGACCTGCGCCGGGCCGCCGCCTTGCTGGAAGCCGGCGAGGTGGACGGCATCCTGCTGATCCCGCGCGGCCTGGGGCACGACGTGCTGCGCGGCGAGCAGGGCCACCTGCTGCTGCACGGCAACGCCGCCTACTTGATCCGCAACGCGGCGCTGCTGGGGGGGCTGGGCGAGATGGCCGGCGGTGCCATCGCCGAGCTGGCCGAGCGCCGCGCCGCCGCGCTCGGCATTGCCGGCCCGGCGGTGCTGAAGGCGACGCAGCCGGTGAAGCTGGTGACGCGACCGCTGTACAACACCCGCGACGGCTACGGCAGCTACGTGGTGCCGGCGGTGGCGGTGCTGATCGCCCAGCAGGTGCTGATGATCGGCGCGGCGCTGATCGTATGCGGCGTGGCCCGAGGCCGGGGCTGGAGCGCCATGCGGCTGGGGGCGCACGCGCTGGCGTTCTGGCTGATCGGCATGCTGACGCTGGCCTACTTCCTGGGTTTCGTGTTCTGGTTCCAGGACTACCCGCGCGGTGGCAACGCGCTGGGCGCGCTGGTGGCGGTGCCGCTGTTCATGACGGCGTGCGTGGGGCTGGCGATGTGGCTGGGCAGCATCATGCCGAACCGGGCGCGGACCATGCAGGTGCTGACGCTGACCTCGGTGCCGTTCTTCTTCCTGAGCGGAACGTCATGGCCGCACGTGCTGATGCCCGAACCGTTGGTATGGGTGGCGCGGTTGATCCCGACCACGCCCGGCATCCAGGCCATGCTCAAGCTCAACCAGATGGGTGCGTCGCTGGCCGAGGTCCTGCCGGAGCTGCTCAATCTGGCGGCGCTGGCGCTGCTGTTCTGGGGGCTGGCGCTCCATCGCCTGCGCGCGGAGCCGGTCGAGCCGGCGCTGGATGGGCCGGCGCTGGATGGGCCGGCGGCAGGATAGCGAAGCGGGAAGGGGCACTGTATCGGCGTCGGGCGAAACCCTGGCGGGCGGGACGTGCCGCGGGGACGGTCTTCCGAGCATGGCCGCGCCTGAGCGGCGCGGCCGTAGTCCGTCAATGCAGCATGGGGCCGGTGTCGGGCATGGCGTTGCCCTGGGGCCGCGGCGCGTGGCCGTTCAGGCCGGCATCCGTTGCCGGGCGTGGTTGCACCGGGCGCGGGACCGTGCCACCGGTGGCGCCATGGTTGCCGGTGCCGTTTACGCCGGGCGCCTTGGCCGCGTGGCCGTTCAGCGCGTTGCCGTTGGTGTGCGTGGCGCCATTGGCCGAATGCGGCGCGGCGGGTTGCCGGGGCGCCGACTCCAGCCGCTCCAGCACCGAGAAGCGCGCGATGGCGGTGTGGCCGCTGTGCTCCAGCGCCGGGTCCATGCGGATGCGGTAGCGCCTACCCTGCGCCGACAGCAGGAACTCGCGGTGCGGCGCGAAGAAGGTCTGCGGCAGCATCAGGAAGCGGTCGGTGCTGCCGGTGCCCTCGGTGGTATAGAGGCCCTGGAAGGTGCGGTCCCCCTGCATCTGGCTCAGTTCCACCACCACGGCGTTGGCCGACAGTCGCTCGACGCCCACGTGGACATGGCCGTCGCGGTGCTTGGTGATGCGGCGGATGATGCCGACGGTGAACGAGCGGCCCTCGGTTTGACCCAGGCCGACCAGTTCGCCTACCAGCAGCTTGTCGTCGCCCTTGCCGGTGTAGTTCATGCCGTAGCCGCCGCTGCTTTCGTTCTCCAGCACCCAGTGCTCGGAATCGATCAGGCGGTGGCTGCCACTGCCGTGGCCGCCCAGGAAGCGGATCACGTCGTCCAGGCCGCGCACCACCTGCACCCGTTTACGGATGTCCTGGCGCTCGAAGCGGCGCACCGGCGGCGCGATGTCGCGCGACCACAGGTTGAGCAGCTTGTGCATCAGTTCCAGGTGCGCGGGATCGGCCGTCTCGATCGGCAGGCCGTGGGCTTCGGGCTTGGCGCCGCGTTCCAGCTGGTCGTGCACGTCGCGGGCATGCTGCACCAGCGCCTCGGTGAACCAGTAGCGCCAGTTGTCGCCCACCATGTCGCGGCGCAGCCGCTTGGGCGGGGTGGAGCCGGCGATGTTCACGGCGAACAACTGGCGGTTGGGGCGGATCTGGAGTTCCAGCTCGATGCGGCCGGCCCAGCGGCGCAGCCAGTGCCACACCAGCTCGATCTGCGACGGTTGCAGCTTGTCGGGCATCGACAGCGACAGCATCAGCGGCTGGATGTACTCGCGGCGCGCGTCAGTCAGCTCGGCCTCGGGATAGGGCTGCACCGGCGTGGTGATCAGCTTCAGGTGCTCGGCGTAGTGGTAGACGCGGTTCAGGTTGCGCCACACCCGGCCGTCGATCTCCATGTAGCGCAGGTAGCCCCACTTCACTTCCTGGTTGTAATGCAGCAGCGCGCGCACGATGAACAGGTGCAACTGCTGCTCCAGGTGGCGGGTGCCGCTCTGCAACGCCTGCTTGATGCACAGCCGGTAGGCCTCGGCCATCTGGTGCCAGTAGGCGAGGATGGACGGCAGCACCTGGTGCGGCGCGGCATGATCGTCGATCAGGCTGCCGGAATACACCTCGATCAGGTGGTCCTGCAGGCTGCGCGCCTTTTCGTCCAGGTACGGCACGGTGCGCATCCGTTCCTTCAGGCTGATGCGGGGGTTGCTGTTGAGCTGCCGCAGCGCCTTCACGATCTCGATATGCGCTTGCAGGATGTCGCTCTCTGGCAATTCCTGCATCATCACCGTGGCGGACTTGTAGTCGTGAACACCTTGCTGTTGCTCTCGACTGAAGAGCGCGGTGATCAGGCCTTTGAAATCGAACATGGCAGGGATACCTCCCGTGTCAGCTAATTCTTGTCATATTTCTTCAGGTTATGTCAGTCGCACATCACGTGCAACTGCCGGGGAACGAGCGGCCGAGCCGCTCGCAGGCCACCTCCAGCCGCTCGATGGGCTGGGTGTAGGCAAGGCGCATGAACGCTGGGTTTGCGCCGAAATCGTTTCCGGGTGCGAGCGCCACGCCTTCGCTGTCCAGCAGCCGGGCGGCGAACCGCTCGGCGCTGTCAGTAAAACGTGAAAAATCTACCCACAGGTAAAATGCGCCTTCCGGATTGCATGGAATTGTCAGGCCCATGTCGGAAATCCTGCGCTGTAGGTGACGCCGGCGGTTATCAAGCTCCAACCTACGGTGATCGAGCAGCGCCAGCGTTTCGTCCTCGAACGCCGCCAGCGCGGCGTGCTGCGCCACCGTCGGCGCGGCCAGGAACAGGTTCTGCGCCAGCTTTTCCAGATCCGGCACCGCCCAGTCGGGCGCGATCAGCCAGCCGAGGCGCCAGCCCGTCATCTGGAAGTACTTGGAAAAGCTGTTGACCACGAACACGTCGTCGGCCACCGCCAGCGCGGTTTCGTGCGGCCGGTCGTACACCAGCCCCTGGTAGATCTCGTCCACGATCAGCGCCATGCCGCGCTCACGGCAGGCTTGCGCCAGCGCGGCGATCTCGGCCGGCTCCAGCACGGTGCCGGTCGGATTGGCGGGGCTCGCCACCAGCGCCGCCACGCTGCGCGGGCCGGCATGCTGCGCCACGTGTTGCGCGGTCAGCTGGAAACGGCTGGCGGCGTCGACCGCGATGTTCAGCGGCCGGCCTTCGAACAGGCTGATCAGGTGGCGGTTGCACGGATAGCCGGGGTCGGCCAGCAGCACTTCGTCGTCGCGGCCGACCAGCAGCGCCAGGATCAGCTGCAGCGCACCGGAGGCGCCGGGCGTGACGATGATGCGGCGTGGATCGACCTGCACACCGAAGCGCTCGGCATGGAAGCGGGCGATGGCTTCGCGCAGCGCCGGCAGTCCGGCGGCAGGGGTATAGAAGGTGTGGCCGGCGGACATCGCGGCCAGCCCGGCCCGGACGATGGCGGGCGGGGTGGGGAAATCGGGTTCGCCGATCTCCAGGTGGATCACGTCGCGGCCTTGCGCCTCGAGCGCCTTGGCGGCTTCGAGGATGCGCATGACGTGGAACGGCTCGATCTGTGCCAGGCGGGGGGCGACGCTGGGCTGGGAAAGCATGGCTGTGGCTCGCTGTGATAAAGTGCGGGGTTTTCGGAATCGGTTCAATGCCTTGCCGCGTGCGCAATGCGCCGGCCGGCGACACCGCGTTCCGCGGGGTACCCCGCTAGATAAGAAGTTCCGCTTTTGGCCATTTGGTGTACATCAGCAAATTCTTAATCACTCGCATAGCCATCCAACAGAATGCACTGGGTGGGCTGGGAGGGGTGGTAGGCCGGGGCGACCGACGATTTTATTCCCAACGGCGGTTGTGGCCGTTGGTGCAAGGACCAGCACAATCATGATCAGTACTTCCAATATCACGATGCAATTCGGCGCCAAGCCGCTGTTCGAGAAGGTGAGCGTCAAGTTCGGCGACGGCAACCGCTACGGCCTGATCGGGGCCAACGGTTGCGGCAAATCCACCTTCATGAAGATCCTGGGCGGCGACCTGGAGCCCACCGCGGGCAACGTCAGCCTGGAGCCGGGCGTGCGCCTGGGCAAGTTGAAGCAGGACCAGTTCGCGTATGAAGACCAGCGCGTGATCGACGTGGTGCTGCAAGGCCACACCGAGCTGTGGGATGCCATCCACGAGCGCGACGCGATCTACGCCAACCCGGATGCGACCGAGGACGACTACATGCACGCCGCCGAGCTGGAAGGCAAGGTGGCGGAATACGACGGCTACACCGCCGAGGCGCGGGCCGGCGCGTTGTTGCTGGGCGCCGGGATTCCGATCGAACTGCATACCGGGCCGATGTCGGAAGTGGCGCCGGGCTGGAAGCTGCGGGTGCTGCTGGCGCAGGCGCTGTTCAGCGATCCGGACGTGCTGCTGCTGGACGAACCGACCAACAACCTGGACATCAACACCATCCGCTGGCTGGAAGACACGCTGAACACGCGCGAATCCACCATGCTGATCATCTCCCACGACCGCCACTTCCTGAACCAGGTGTGCACCCACATCGCCGACGTCGATTACGGTGAGATCCGCATCTACCCGGGCAACTACGACGATTACATGCTGGCCTCGACCCAGGCGCGCCAGCGCCTGCTGGCCGACAACAGCAAGGCCAAGGAAAAGGTCGCCGAACTGCAGGCGTTTGCCTCGCGCTTCGCCGCGAACAAATCCAAGAGCCGCCAGGCCACCAGCCGTCTGAAGCTGGCCGACAAGATCAAGGAAAACATGGTGGAGGTGAAGCCCTCCAGCCGACAGAACCCGTATATCCGCTTCGATCTGGACGGCAAGCAGAAGCTGCACCGCCAGGCATTCGAGACGACCAATCTGTCCAAGTCGTTCGACAAGCCGCTGATCCAGAGCCTGAACCTGATCCTGGAGGCCGGGCAGAAGCTGGCGGTGATCGGCGGCAACGGCGTCGGCAAATCCACGCTGATGAAGCTGCTGGTCGGCGCGCTCAAGCCCGACGCCGGCACGGTGAAGTGGGCGGAGAAGGCCGAGATCGGCTACTTCGCGCAGGATCACGAGGAAGACTTCGAGGAAGACACGGTGCTGACCGACTGGCTCAAGCAATGGGGCCAGCCCGGCGACGACGACCAGGTGATCCGCGGCGTGCTGGGCAAGCTGCTGTTCAGCGGCGACGACGCCAAGAAGTCGGTCAAGGTGCTGTCCGGCGGCGAGAAGGGCCGCATGCTGTACGGCAAGCTGATCCTGCAACGTCCCAATGTGCTGGTGATGGACGAGCCGACCAACCACATGGACATGGAATCGATCGAGTCGCTGAACATGGCGCTGGAGCTGTACACCGGCACGCTGATCTTCGTCTCGCACGACCGCCAGTTCGTCAGCTCGCTGGCGACCCAGGTGCTGGAACTGAACGGCGACGGCACCTTCAACCATTACCTGGGCGGCTACGAGGAATACCTGCACAGCCGCGGCCTGGAATAAGCGCGGGCCGGATCAAGCACACAGCCACCTTCGGGTGGCTGTTTCTTTATGGGCGGCGTCGGGGCGCGTGCATTTCATTGCCCCGCGGCGGATGCTGCCGTGCCCGAGTCGCCGGCGCGCCAGTAGCGCGGCACCCGCGCGCGCCAGCCTTCGACGCGCACCTCGTCGGCAAAGTCGAACACCAGCGCGCCATCGGCATCGGTGCGCAGTGCCTGGGCGCCGTGGGCGGCGTAGCGCTCGACCACCACCTGGTTGGGATGGCGGAAGCGGTTGCGGTAACCGGCCGAGTACGCCACCCATTGCGGCGCGACGGCGGCGACGAACGCCCCGCTGGAGGACGAACGGCTGCCGTGGTGCGGCGCCGCCAATACCGTCGCGGCCGGTAGATCCGCATCGCGCAGCTCATTTTCCTCGTGCCGGCCGATGTCGCCGGGCAGCAGCAGGCTGGTGCGGCCGTTGTCCACCCGCAGCACGCAGCTGGCGCCATTGTCGTCGCGCGCCACCTGGCCGGCGGGCGGCCACAGCACCGTGAAACGTACCTCGTCCCACTGCCAATGCTGGCCGGCGGCGCAGGTCCGGAACGGGACGGGCGTGGCGCGTGCCGCGTGATCGGGCGGCAGGCTGCCGGACCATCGCCGCACCGGCAGGCCATCCAGTACCGCCTGCGCGCCACCCGCGTGGTCGTTGTCGTCGTGCGAGATCAGCAGCAGATCCAGCTCGCGCACGCCCAGCGCCCGCAGGCTGGGCAGCACCGCGCGCTCGGCCATGCCGGGCGGGCCGCTGTCGTACAGCAGCGCGTGCCCGCGCGTCTGCACCAGCACCGCCAGTCCCTGGCCGACGTCGAGCACCGTGGCGCGGAACTGGCCGGCGGGCAGCTGCTCGGGTCGCAGCAGACACAGCGGCAGCAGGCACAGCAGCGCCAGCCCGCGACCCGGCATGCCTGCCGGCAGCAACGCCAGCGCCACGCCCAGCGCGGCGGCGAGCAAGGTCCAGGCGGGCGGCGTCGGCAGGCTCCAGCTGGCGTACGGCAACAACGTCAGCCAGCCGAGCAGCCAGTCGGTGCCGGCGAATAGGCGCTCGGCTAGCCGCAACAGCAGGCCGCTGGGGTCGAACAGGCCGAGCAGCGTCAGCGGCGTCACCGCCAGGCTGACCAGCGGGATCGCCACGGCATTGGCCAGCGGCGACACCAGCGGCAATTGCTGGAACCACCACGCCAGCAGCGGAAAGGTGGCCAGCGTCGCCGCCCATTGGGTGCCGACCCAGGCGCGCAGCCAGTGCGGGCGGCCATCGCGCCCGGCCGACCACCACAACAGCGCGCCGACGGTGAGGAACGACAACCAGAAGCCCGGCGCCAGCACCGCGAACGGATCGAACGCCACCACCGCCGCCAGCGCGCTGAACCACACGGCGCTGGCCGCCATCGGCGCGGCGCGCCACAGGCAGGCGGCGGCGACCAGCAGCATCAGCAGCGTGCGGCGGGTGGGCACGCCGAAGCCGGCAAGCAGGCTGTAGCCGACGGCGACCGTCACCCCGGCGATGAGCCGCGCGCGCTGGCTGGCGAGCCGTCCGGCCAGCGCGGGCACGCGTCGCCATAGGGCACCGACCAGTCCGCCGATGAGGGTCGCCAGCAGGGTGACGTGCAGGCCCGAGATGCTGACCAGATGGGTGATGCCGGTGGCGGCGAAGCGCTGCCACAGCGCCGGTGTGATGGCGGACTGCTCGCCGACCGCCAGCGCCGCGATCACCCCGGCGTAGGGGGCGTTGCCCAGCACGCGGTCGATGCGCGACGCCAGCGCGGCGCGCACCCGATCGATGCCGGCGCGCCAGGCGTGGCCCGGCAGGCGCTCGCCGTGGCGCACCGTGGCGGTGGCGCCGAAGCGCTGTTGCAGCAGCCAGCGTTCCAGGTCCTGGCCGCCGGGGTTGACCACGCCGTGCGGACGCCGGGGCGACAGTGTCAGGCGCCAGCGCTCGCCGACGCCGACGGCGGGCGGTTCGCCATACCAACTGACCTGGATGCGCGCGGGCAGCGCGTCGCCGTCGGGGCGGAAGCCGAAGCGCAGGCCGTGGCGCGTGGTCTGCGGCAGCGTATCGACATGGCCTTCGACCACGAGCGGTTTGCCTTCCTGCATCGCGGGCAGCCGGTCGGCCAGCCGCTGCATCGCGTGCCAGTCGGCCCAGATCACGCCGACGAGCAACGCGGCCAGCGCCCAGGCAGGGGGGCGCAGGCGGGGGACGCGCCAACCGGCCAGCGCGACGAGGGCCAGTCCGATCAGCAGTGGCGGCAACGGTGGCAGCGCGGGTTGCGTGTGCAACAGGCAGACCCCGGCGGCGAAGGCGCCGAGTCCCAGCAGATAGTCGCCGAGGCCCCGGCGCGGCAGGCTTGTGCTCATGGGTGGCCGGCTCGCGCCACCCGGCCCGAGCCGGTACACTGCCCGCCATGAATGCTCACGACGCCGATCTCGTCATCGTCGGTGGCGGGCTGGTCGGCACGGCGCTGGCCGCGGCGCTGGCCCATTCGCCGCTGTCGGTGCTGCTGCTGGAAGGCCGCCCGCCCGCCCTCGACTTTCCCGCCGATACCTGGGATGCCCGCATCTACGCCATCAGCCGCGCCAGCCGCCGCCTGCTGACCCAGGTGGGCGCGTGGGATCGCCTCGATCCGGCGCGGCTGCAATCGGTGTCCGAGATGCGCATCTTCGGCGACGACGGCCGTGCCCAGCTGGGCTTCGCCGCGCCCGAGGCCGGCGTCGACGAACTGGCGGTGATCCTGGAGAACCGTGAGTTGCAGCGCGCGCTGTGGCTGGCGGTGCAGCAGGCGCCCAATGTGCGGGTGCTGTGCCCGGCGCAGCCGAGCGCGCTGGCGATCGACGCCGACGCGGCGCGGCTGACGTTGGCCGACGGCAGCGTGCTCAGTGCGCGGCTGGTGGTCGGCGCCGACGGCGCGCAATCGTGGGTGCGCGACCAGCGCGGCATCGACGTGGCGCGCCGGCCGTATGGTCAATCCGGTGTGGTCGCCAATTTCGAGTGCGAGAAGCCGCATCGCGGCGTGGCGCATCAATGGTTCTTCGAGGACGGCGTGCTGGCGTGGCTGCCGCTGGCCGGACAGCGCATGTCGATGGTGTGGTCGTGCGGCGATGCGCTGCGCGACGAGTTGCTGGCGCTGGATGCCGAGGCACTGGCCGAGCGCGTGGCGGCGGCCGGCGGTCGGCGCCTGGGGCACTTGCATCAGCTCGGGCGCGCCGCCGCGTTCCCGTTGCAGTTGAATCACGTCGCCCATCTGGTCCAGCCGCGCCTGGCGCTGGTCGGCGACGCCGCCCACACCGTGCATCCATTGGCGGGGCAGGGCGTGAACCTGGGTTTCGGCGACGTGGCTGAACTTGCGCGCACCCTGCTTGCCGAACCGCCGCAGCGCTGCGGCGATTACCTGGTGTTGCGCCGCTACGAGCGCGCACGCCGCGAACCGGTGTACCTGATGCAGACCGTGTGCGACGGCCTGCAGAAACTGTTCAACAACCCCAACCCATTGCTCAAGACCGCGCGCAATCTCGGCCTTGGGCTGACCGACCGGCAATCCTGGCTCAAGCACCGGTTGGTCCGCCACGCGATGGATGCCTGACCTCGCCAAAGGAACAATAAGATGCACGCTCCCGCTCGTTTCATCCGTACCGCGATCGCCACCGGCATGATCGCGCTGACCGCGTGTTCGGCCTCGGCCGACACGGCCAAGGAACCCAAGGACGCCAAGGCGCTGCGCGCCAAGCTGGAAAAGTCGCTGGATGGCCGCAGCGTGGTCAGCATCGGCAACACGCCGATCAAGGGCCTGTACGAAGTGGTGCTGGAAGGCCGCCAGATCGTCTACACCGACGCCAAGGGCGACTACGTGCTGGTCGGCGACCTGGTCGACGTGGCGCGCAAGACCAGCCTGACCCAGGACCGCATCGCCGAGCTGGCGGTCACCGATTTCTCCAAGCTGCCGCTGGATCAGGCCATCAAGGAAGTGCGCGGCAACGGCAGCCGCAAGCTGGCGGTGTTCTCCGATCCGGATTGCCCGTTCTGCAAGCGCCTGGAGAAGGAAAGCCTGGCCGGCGTGGACAACGTGACCATCTATACCTTCCTGTTCCCGCTGTCGATCCACCCCGATGCCGATCGCAAGTCCAAGCTGATCTGGTGTGCAGCCGACCGGACCGAAGCCTGGAAGACCTGGGTGCACGACGAGAAGCTGCCCGAGGGCAGCAACACCGAATGCGCGAACCCGATCAGCGACAACCTCGCGCTGGGCGAGAAGCTGGGCGTGACCGGCACGCCGGCACTGGTGTTCGGCAATGGCCGCATCGTGTCGGGCGCGATCCCCAAGGAGCAGCTCGAAGCGCTGCTGTCCACGCCCGCCAAGAAATAAGCGCCAACGGGCGCCCTGCCGGCAACGGCGTGGCGCCCGTCGGGGCATACGAAAAAACGCGGCCGAAGCCGCGTTTTTCATTTCTTGCGCACCACCACCCGCTGGTAGACGCCGCCGAAGAAGGTCCGCTTCTCCCAGGTGTAGTCGTCGGCGTGGGTGGCGTATTCCTGGATCTCGTGTTGCCACAGCGCGTAGGCGAACGGCTCCAGCAGCGCGTTCACCCCGCGCAGCAGCCAGCCGATCGGCTGCCACGGACGCGGCCGGTGGTAATCGACGAACACCGCCTCGCCGCCTTCGGCCAACGACGCCAGCATGTGGTCGACCACTTCGCGCTTCTTGTCCTCGGGGATCTCGTGCAGCAGGAAGAAACTGCACGCCATGTCGTAGCGGCCCTGACCGCCGAAGCTGGCGGCGTCGGAGCGGAACACCCGCGCCCACGGCATGCGGCCCAGCTTGAGCAGGCCGCGCTCGACCTGCACCGGCGTGATGTCGGTGAGGTGGAAGGCGCCGTGCGGCCCCACCTTGCGCGCCGCGCGGGTCACCAGATCGCCGTAGACATGCGCCACCTGCCACACCCGGGAGCCCGGCCGGATGCGTTCCAGGTAGCTGCGCATCAGCCGCTGGTCCTGGAGGAACAGCAGCGTGCGGACCACGATGTTGCGGTCCAGCAGGCGCGCGCGACGCGGGTTGACGTAGCACCAGTCGTACACGTCGACCAGGTAGTTCGGCACCCCGTCGTAATAGGCTTGGAGGGGACGTTGCAGTTGCTCGGGCGGGATTCGGCGCATGGCTGCCTCGGGGGACTGGATGAAATTGAGTCCAATCTAAGGGTTTGAGGACGGCGGCATCTTGTCTTGGCCCAAACTTGCCGTCGTGTAGTTTTCCACTGATAACTACCGTTTATCGAGTGATAACCCAGATTGGTGCATGCCTACGGCATAGTGGTGCGCGGCCGGAATTGCCAATAAAAACCGCTGGCCGCAGCAGGGGCGCTGCTGATGCATGACTCGACACAAGCCAGCGAAAACAAAGGATTTTTTGCTGCGATGCAGCACGCATGCCCTGCCGAAAAAACACAAGAAAGCCCCACTGGAGGAGTTCGGCATGGAAGAGATGAAGGCCGCCTGGACCAAGGCGCTATGGATCGGCATGGCCGCCGCGTGCGTAGCGTCGATGTGCACGCTACTGATTTTCGGGGTTTCCCCACTGGGTTGAGGCCCACCCGAAGCGGTGGTGCCAAAATTACCGCCCCGCTTGCAACTTGCGCGAACGCTCCCCATGTGCAGTGACAATCATTGTCGATAGCGATCACCCCAAGTGATGGCTATCGGCCGCCACTGTCATTGCAGACCGGAGCCATCATGCCGCACCTGTTCGAGCCGCTGACCCTGCGCGGGTTGACCCTACCCAACCGCATCGCCGTCTCGCCGATGTGCGAGTACTCCGCCGAGGACGGCTTCGCCAACGACTGGCACCTGGTCCACCTGGGCAGCCGCGCCGTCGGCGGTGCGGGACTGGTGCTGTTCGAAGCCACCGCGGTGTCGCCGGAAGGCCGCATCAGCCCGCAGGACCTGGGCCTGTGGCGCGATGAACAGATCGAGCCACTGGCGCGCATCGTGCGCTTTATCGACGATCAGGGCAGCGTGGCGGGCATCCAGCTGGCGCACGCCGGCCGCAAGGCCAGCACCTGGGCGCCGGGCGCGGGCGACGGCGCGGTGCCACCGGACCAGGGCGGCTGGGACGTGGTCGCGCCGTCGCCGCTGCCGTTTGCCGGACATTACCCTCATCCGCACGAACTGGACCGCGACGGCATCGCCGCGGTGATCGACGATTTCGCCGCCGCGGCGCGACGTGCGCTGCGCGCCGGCTTCCGCGTGGTCGAGGTGCACGCGGCGCACGGCTACTTGCTGCATCAGTTCCTGTCGCCGCTGAGCAACCAGCGCGGCGACGAATACGGCGGCAGCTTCGAAAACCGCACCCGGCTGGTGCGCGAGGTAGTGGCGGCGGTGCGCGAAGTCTGGCCGGAGCAACTGCCGCTGCTGGTACGACTGTCCGCCACCGATTGGGTGGACGGCGGCTGGAGCGCGCAGGACACCGTGAAGCTGTCGCAGACGCTGAAGGCGCTGGGCGCCGACCTGATCGACGTATCGAGCGGCGGCATGGTGCCCGACGCGCGGATCCCGGTCGGGCCGGGCTACCAGACGCCATTCGCCGCGCGGGTGCGCCAGGAGAGCGGTGTGGCGGTGGGCGCGGTGGGGCTGATCACCGCGCCGGCGCAGGCCGACCACATCATCCGCACCGGTCAGGCCGACCTGGTGCTGCTGGCGCGCGAACTGCTGCGCGATCCGTACTGGCCGCTGCACGCCGCCGAGGCGTTGCGCCAGAGCACGCCGTGGCCGCGGCAGTATTTGCGGGCGGCGCCGCACGGCAGCCGCGCCCGCTGAGTGCGGCTGAAAAAACCTCCTGGCGGCGTCGCGCGGGGGCGCCGAGCTGAAACTTGCCGTACTACACGTACTGTCTGTGTTTTGCGCTTCTTGCCAGGACCGCTGTGCTGGGTTTTGTCAGCCGCGCCAACGTGGCCAGCAAAACCCTTCCGCCAGCGGCACGCGGCCAGCGCCGGTGCTACCAGGGCAGCGGCGTGCCGTCGTAGTTGAAGAAGCCGCCGCTGTCGGCCGGGGTGAGCCGTTCCAGCACCGCGCGCATGCCGCGCACTGATTCGGCCGGCGACAGCGGCGCATTGCCGCCGCCCATGTCGGTGCGCACCCAGCCCGGGTGCAGCACCACGCAGACATGGCGGCCGCGCAGGTCCAGCGCCAAGCTGCGGTGCGCCGCGTTCAGCGCCGCCTTGGCGCTGCGATAGTGATAGGCGCCGCCGCTGTCGTTGTCGGCGATGCTGCCCATCCGGCTGCTGATCGACGCGATCACCGCACCGGGCGCCAGCCTTGGCCGCAGCGCCTGCACCAGCATCAGCGGGGCGACGGTGTTCACCGCCAGCACTCGCAACCATTCCTCCGGATCCAGCTTGCCCAGCGCCTGATCGTCGCCGCCGTAGCGGCCGGCGTTGTTCAGCAGCAGGTCGATGCGTTCGTCCGCCAGCGCGTCGGCCAGCCCGGCCACCGCCTGCCAGTCGGTCACGTCCAGCGCCACCCGGCGCAATGCCGGCGTATCCGGCGTCGCCAGTTCGTCGGCATGGTGGCGCGCCACGGCGATCACCCGCCAGCCGGCGGCCAGATACTGCCGCACGAACTCCAGACCGAGCCCGCGGTTGGCGCCGGTGAGCAAAAGGGTTTTCTGCATGATAACCGTTGCTAATATGGACACGGTTTCCAGCATACACGCGCCGGCCCGTTCCGGCCGGGCGCGTCCGATCGATCGGCAGCCGTGCTGCCTTGTGTGAGGAGTGGTCCATGTCCGAGCAGTCCAAATCCTTCCTGAGCGAGCGCCGCGGCTTCCTGGCCGCCGCGCTGGCGACCGGGTTCGCCCTGGCGGTACGCCCGGTGGCCGCCTCGACCATCGTCACCGATAGCGAGGGGCTGGAGGTCGGCCCGGCGTTCGTCGAGCGGGGCGACGTCGAGCTGCCGGTCTACGTGGCGCGCCCGGCCAATGCCAGCGGTCGCCTGCCGGTGGTGGTGGTGGTGCAGGAGATCTTTGGCGTGCACGAGCACATCCAGGACCTGTGCCGGCGCCTGGCCAAGCTGGGCTATCTGGCCATCGCGCCCGACCTGTACTTCCGCCAGGGCGATCCGCGCAAGTACCCGGAGATCGAAGCGCTGCAACGCGAAGTGGTGAGCAAGGTGCCCGACGCCCAGGTGATGGCCGACCTGGACGGCACCGTGGCCTGGGCGGTGGCCCACGGCGGGGATGGCGCGCGGGTGGCGCTGACCGGCTTTTGCTGGGGTGGCCGCATCGCCTGGCTGTACGCCGCGCACAATCCCGAACTGAAGGCCATCGCCGCGTGGTATGGCCGGGTCGAGGGCAAGGCCAGCGACAACACGCCGACCCAGCCGGTCGACGTGGCGGCGCAGCTCAAGGTGCCGGTGCTGGGACTGTATGGCGGCAAGGATCAGGGTATTCCGCTGGACGGGGTGGAGCGGATGCGGGTGGCGATCAAACGCTCGGGCGAGCCGTCGCGCATCGTGGTCTACGAGGATGCCGGCCACGGCTTCAACGCGGACTACCGTCCCAGCTATCATCGCGCCGCGGCGCAGGACGGCTGGGCCGAGATGCTCAAGTGGTTCCGCAGCCACGGGGTGTAGGGCAGGGTGGATCGCCCGCGGCGCAGATTGCCGCCAATGAAAAAGGCCGGCGGATGCCGGCCTTTTCGCTGGGGTGCGCCGCTCAGGGGCTGACGGCCTTGAGGCCGACCACGCCGATCACGATCAGCGCCAGGAACGCCACCCGCGCGGCGCCGAGCGGATCGCCGAACCAGATGATGCCGCCAATGGTCACGCCCACCGCGCCCAGCCCGGTCCAGATGGCGTAGGCGGTGCCGGCGGGAATGCCGCGCATGGCGAACGACAGCAGCGCCATGTTGACGAAGGACAGCACCACCGAGCCGGCGATCACCCAGGGGCTGGGATTGGTCTGCACGTACTTGAGCGACAGCGCCCACACGATCTCGGTAAAGACCGCCAGGCCCAGGACCAACCAGTAATTGAACACGTTGTTTTCTCCTGTTCGGGCTCGGACAGGAGCGCGGCGCGTCGGAAACCCGAAAGAGACGCGCCCGCGCGGAATCAGCTGGCGGCCAGTCGCGCCAGGGCGTCGCCGGTGACGCGGCAGATGCGCCAGTCCGGCAGCACGTCGGCGCCCAGACCGCGATAGAAGCCGATGGCGTTTTCGTTCCAGTCGAGCACCGTCCACTCGAAGCGGCCGCAGCCGCGCTGCTGCGCCAGCCGCGCCAGGTGGCGCACCAGCGCGCCGCCGTAGCCCTTGCCGCGCCCCACCGGGCGCACGTAGACGTCCTCCAGGTACAGCCCGCGCCGGCCGACGAAGGTGGAGTAGTTGTGGAAGAACAGCGCGAACGCCACCGGCGCGTCGTCCTCGACGCCGACCACGCATTCCACCGTGGGGCGCTCGCCGAACAGGGTGTCGTGCAGCATGGCCTCGGTGTTCTGCACCAGATGGGTCAGGCGCTCGAATTCCGCCAGTTCGCGGATCATCGCCAGCACGGCGGGCACGTCCGCCGGGGTGGCGGGACGGATCAGGAAGGACATCCGTTCACTCCAATGAAAACGGGCGGCCAGGCCGCCCGTTCGGGTATTGCGGGACCGCTTACTTGGCCGCGTTGATCATGTACAGCGCAGCGGCCTTGAACTCGTCGTCCGAGCCCTGGTAGCCACCCTTGGGCGGCATCGCGTTCAGGCCCTTGATGCCGATGGCGACGGCGGCATCCGCGCCATCCTTCAGCCGCGGCGCCCAGGCGGCCTTGTCGCCGAACTTGGGTGCGTTGGAGATGCCGGTGGCGTGGCAGGCCATGCAGACCGAGTCGTAGATTTCCTTGCCCTTGACCGCCGGGTCGATGGCACCGCCGGCCGCCGCGGCCACCTTCGGTTCCTCGAACTTGGCGCCGCCGGCATTGCCCATGTAGGCCACCGCGCGCTTCACTTCGTCGTCGGTCAGGTCGGTGGCGCCGCCGCGTGCGGGCATGGCGTTGAAACCTTCGATGGCATGCTTGGTCAGGGTGTCGAAGCCCTTGGCGATGCGCGCGGCCCAGGCACCGGCGTCGCCGAACTTGGGCGAACCGGCCATGCCGGTCGCGTGACAGGACATACAGACCGATTCGTAGACGGCCTTGCCGCTACGCGATCCGGGTGGGCCGCCTTCCACCAGCTTGACCGCGCCCACCGCTTGCAGCCGGGCGGAGATCGCCTCGTTGGTCATATTGGCTTGGCCCAGGTCCACGCCGGGGCCGGAAGTGAACAGTTTGGCTACCAGGAAAATCAGCAGCGGGAACCCGATTACCGCTGCCAAGATCATGCCGACTACCTTTTGTGCGCCGCCGGCGACATTGGAACCGCTCATGCTGCCATCCCTTGTCATTTGAGTTGATTCGTTCTGAGCCGGACGGGGGTCCGGTGATAACCGCGCGGATTATACCGGCAAACATTGGGCCTACAAAGCCGCGCATGGACGCTCCAGGCGAAACGCGTTATGATCCGCATCCTCTTTCCGCACCCGTAGCTCAGTTGGATAGAGTGTCAGTTTCCGAAGCTGAAGGTCACAGGTTCGATCCCTGTCGGGTGCGCCAAATCCCATCGAGGCCCTGCGTTTGCCGGGCCTTTGTCTTGATTGATCTCCAGCCGGGCCCGGCGCGGGATTCGTGGTAGATCCCCTTCCCTTGCTTATCGCGCGCCCGCTTGGCAACCGTCTCGCTTTCGCATCAGTCGGCCGCTCCGACCCGCCTGGCGAGCAATCCGATTGGTTTGCATCACCGTCTGAGGCAGCTTTGACAACTGCACGGTCGGTTCGTCCACCGTGGCGATAACGGTCTGCCTGGCGTCCTGACCGTATTGCAAAGTTTCAGCCCGATTCCCGATAAAAAGCGCCGGATACCGCGTTGGCGTGCGGTCCGGCGTAGTCAGGGGGAACAGGGTTGAAGGTCAGAACTGCACGGAGACTCCGACGCGGGCGCTGCGCCTGCCTTGTGGCGCGATGTCGCGCGTCAGCGAGCTGGCGTAGCGGATCTCCTCGTTGCCCAGGTTGTCGCCGCGCAGGTAGGCCAGCCACTGCGCGCCACCGGCGCCCTCGAAGCGGTAGCCGAGCGCCAGGTTGGCGACGGTGTAGCCGTCGGTGGCGCTGTCGTTGTCCGGTACGCGGGTCTGGTCGGCGGCGTGCTGCACCTCGGCGCGCAGCGACAGGGGGCCCTGGCCGTACACCACCGCACCGGCGATCCGCGCCGGCGGGATGCGCGGCAAGGCTTCGTCGTTGTCGCGCCGCTCGGCGCGGGTGACGTCGCCCCACAGTTGCAGGTCGACGCTGCGCGCGGCGCTGCGATACACGCGCCAGGCGCCGTCGAATTCCAGTCCGTACAGCGTGGCGGGCACGCCCTGGTAGCGGTATTCGGGCGATTCGCCTTCGTGCTCGACGCTGCCGCAGTGGTCGTGGTCACCGTGCGAGTGGCACCAGCGGCCGGTGCGTTCCAGCGCGATGAAGTTGGCGAAGCGGCTGTAGTAGGCGCCGAACGACAGCCGGTCTGCGCCCGATTGGTAGCGCAACGCCGCGTCCAGCGAGGTGGCGCGTTCCTTGTCGGCGTCCGGGTCGCCGCGCTCGAAGGTGCCGGTGGCGACGTGCTGGCCGTCGGCGTACAGCTCGTAGTAGGTGGGCGCGCGTTCGGTGTAGGCGAGGTTGCCGGCCAGCGACCAGCCGCCCGCCAGCGGCTGTACCACGCCGGCGGAGAGCGAACCGGCGGTGAAGCTGCGCGCCTCGACCCCGGCGAAGCGCCGGTTGCCGCCATCGTCCGGGCTGAGGCGGTTGTATTCGACGCGGCCGCCCAGGCTCAACTGGGTGCCGCCGCCGAGCTGCCATTGCTCCAGCGCGAACAGCGCGGCCTGGTCGGTGTCGGTGTCCGGCACGAATGCCTCGATGCCCAGCGCGGAGAAGCTGCTCTGGCCGATCTGCACGCCGATCACGCCGTCGAGCGGGCCCAGCGGCGCGTGGCGCAGTTCGACGCGCCCTTCGTAGCCGCGATGCTTGAAGGTGGTGCCGGTTTCGCCATCGTGCAGTTCGCGGTGGCGATAGTCGGTGTAGGCCAGGTCGGCCTTCACCTCGCGCACCGGGCCGGCCAGCCCCTGGCGGGCGAAACCCAGCGCCAGCCGATCCTGTTTCAGGTCCAGCCGGACATCCTCTTCGGCCACCGAGCCGTAGTTGCTGCGGTAGGCGCCGTAGGACAGCCCCAGGTAGCCGTCGTCCCAGGTGCGCGACAGCCCGACCGCGCCGCCGTGGGCGCGGCTGTCGCTGTTGGGCAGCGTGCCTTGCGGCGATTCGGCGTGTTCTTCGTGCTCGTGCGCTTCGTGGCCGTGATCATGGTCGTGCTCGGGCGGGTGGTAGCTGCCCAGACCGGCGCGCTGCCGTTCGGACCACGCGTAGCCGGGGATGCGCAGATCGTCGCTGCGGCGGGCGAAGCCGTCCACGTGCAGTGCGTAGTCGCCGTTGCCGCCGTCGAGGCGGGCGCTGGCCAGCCGTTCGCTGGCCGCACCGCCGTACTCCACGGTGGCGGCGCCTTCGAGGCCGTGCAGCGCCTGGCGCGGCAGGCGCTGGTCCAGCGTGTTGACCACGCCGCCGATGGCGCTGCCGCCGTAGAGCAGGGCGGCGGGGCCGCGTACCACTTCGATGACGTCGACGCCGGCCACGTCCTGTGCCACCGCGTGGTCGTAAGAGAGCGCGGACGCATCCAGCGCGCCGACGCCGTTCTGCAACAGGCGCACGCGGTCGCCGTCCAGACCGCGGATCACCGGGCGGCTGGCGCCCGGGCCGAACGAGGTGCTGGCGATGCCGGGCAGGCCGGTCAGCACCTCGCCCAGTGTGGTGGCGTCGCGCAGCCGCAACGCGTCGCCGTCCAGCCGCGTGGCGGGTTGCGACAGCGCGTCGCTGCCCAGGGGGTTGGCGGTGACTACGGTGACGGGCAGCGTGGTGGTGCGTTCGTCCTCCGCCTGCGCCAGCGGGGCGCACAGCAGGACGGCGGCGATCGGGTTCAGCAGGCGCGCACGCGGCGCCCTGCCTTCGCGATGGTCAGGCATGGAACGGTTCCTGTGGGTGGTGAAACGGGTGCGGGCGGGGCGGCCGGCCCGGCGCTGAGGCCGAAGCCGGGGTCTGCCGTCGATTGCGCCTAGTCGTCGGGCGACGCCAGGCGCCAGAGCGGGAACGGGTCGTCGCCCGGCGCCGGGTCGGCCAGTTCGGCTTCGGTCATCAGACAGGCGTCGAGCATGGCGCGCAGTGCGGGCTCATCCAGGCCGATGCCGATCAGCACCAGTTCCTGCATGCGGTCGCCATAGCGCGGATGCCACTGTGCGCGCAGCGCGGCCAGCGATTCGGCGTCGTCCGGCCATTGTTCGCGCGGCAGCGCGGCCCACCACAGCCCGGCCGCGCCGTGGCGCGACACCGCGCCCGCCTGCGACCAGCTGCCGACGAACTGCGGCCGCCCGGCCAGCCAGAACCAGCCCTTGGAGCGGATCACTCCCGGCCATTCGCGGTGGATGCAATCCCAGAAGCGGCGCGGGTGGAAAGGCGCGCGGGCGCGATAGACGAAGCTGGCGATGCCGTATTCCTCGCGCTCGGAACGTTGCTCGTCGCGCAGCGCCTGCAACCAGCCGGGGGCGTTGGCGGCGGCGTCGAAATCGAAGCGCCGGGTGTCGAGCACGCGATGCAGCGGCACGCGGCCGTGGCTGCTGAACACGAGGTCGGCGCGCGGATTGAGCCGGCGCAGCATGGTTTCCAGTCGCGCCAGCTCGGCGGCGCCGATCAGGTCGGTCTTGTTCACCACCAGCACGTCGCAGAACTCGACCTGTTCGACCAGCAAATCGACCACCGCGCGATCGTCGTCGTCGCCCAGCGCGCTGCCGCGCTCGGCCAGCAGGTCCTCGCTGTCGTAGTCGCGCAGGAAGTTGAAGGCATCGACCACGGTGACCAGGGTATCGAGCCGGGCGATGTCGGACAGGCTGACGCCGGTGTCGTCGCGGAAGGTGAAGGTCTCGGCCACCGGCAGCGGTTCGGCGATGCCGGTCGATTCGATCAGCAGGTAGTCGAAGCGCCCGGCCTCGGCCAACTTGCGGATCTCGATCAGCAGATCCTCGCGCAGGGTGCAGCAGATGCAGCCGTTGCTCATTTCCACCAGCTTTTCGTCGGCGCGCGACAGCGCCGCGCCGCCGTCGCGGATCAGGCGGGCGTCGATGTTCACTTCGGACATGTCATTGACGATGACCGCCACCCGCAGGCCGTCGCGGTTGTGCAGCACGTGGTTGAGCAGGGTGGTCTTGCCGGCGCCCAGGAAGCCGGACAGCATGGTGACGGGCAATCGGGCGAACGTGGTGGAGGTCATGGCGGATGCTTGGGGGGTGTTGATATTTGCAACACAGTATCAAAAGCGAGCGCTTAAACGCAACTGAATTGCATTCATAAACCCATTTGCGCTGGCGATGGGATGAGGTGACGAGAATCCGTGTCGGGAGTGATGGTCAGTGGCGAGCCGCCGCGGCGGCGATCGGGAGCGCGCGGGAAAGGCGGAATGATGCGGTGGGGGGGGGGGGCGATGAGGCAGTTGCCGTGCATGACACGCGAACGTGCACCTGTCCGATCCGGTGGTGCGGCGTCGAAACGGGCGAGCCGCCAGGCCGGCGGCGCGAAGTGGAGAACGGAAAGACCTACCAGTCGGCGGCGGGCTGGCCTTGCAGGGTGCGGATCGCGTCGAGCAATTCGTCGGTGGCGTCCTCGGGTTGCTGCGCGCGTTGCGGGCGGACCCACAGCCGCAGCGTTTCGCCCAGCGTCACCGATTCGCCCTGCGGATTGAGGCCGAACGGGCCGTCCAGGCTGAAAGTGGCGGCCGAGGCGGCCAGCATTTCCAGCAGGCGCGGCCTGCCGGTCACGCCGCCGGCGGCGTAGGCCGAAGCCGCGCCCTGCAACAGCGCGGTCTCGAACAGCGCCGCCGAGAACCAGTGCACGCAATGGCGATAGGTGAGTACCCAGTTGGGGCCGAAGGAATCGTGTTCGAGGCTTTCCGCATCGCAGGCCATCGCCTGTTCGATGCGGCCGATGGCGGCGCCTTCGCACGCGCTGAGGATCACGCCCTTGACGCGCTTGCCGTGCTGGCGCACCAGCGCGGCCACCTTGTCCACCTGCTCGGCGCTGACGCGCTCGCCGTGGCCGTGCGCGCCGATCCACAGCAACTGATAGTTCTCATGGGTCTGGAACAGGTTCAGCAGCGCGGCGTCCAGCGACGCGCCGTCGAAGAAGGTGGCCGGATACAGGTTGACGGTGTTCTGCTTGGCGTTGTGGTTGCGCGCCACGCTCTCGAAGAACGGAATCGAACTGGCCACGCCGTTGCTGGGGCGCGGCAGCCACCACGGCGATTCGATGGCGAGGAGGGCGACATTGGGCATGGTCCGGTCCTGTGCTGTCCCCGGTTGGGCGCGGGGCGGATTGGATGCCCGGCGACGATAGTGGCCACACGGGTGGTTTTCGCCGTGCGACCGGAGGGCCATCCATTGCGCTACGCCAAGGTCGCGCCGCAATGGTCCCATCGGCGTCATGCCAAGGGAATGACGCCCGGTCCGCTCAGCATAGGCAATCGTGGTGCCGCGTCGCGCCAGCCGCCGAGCGGTCAGGTGCGTGTTGGCGGTGTCGGTGGTGCTGGCGCCATCCGACTGCTTTGTCCCAGCCGTGCCGCAAGTGTCGGTCAGGCTGACCGCGCGCGACGGCCACGTCGAGATCGGGCGGCGCCGGGCGGCATCCGCCTTCGATCGCCGGAGATGCGGTCGTGGCCCGACGGACGATACGACCTGCCTGTTGCACTGCCATGGTTTGGCTATAAACCGATAACCATTCGCTATCGTTACGGGCCCCGTCCATGCCGTTTCCCCTGACCATCCGTACCCGCCTGATCGCCTTTGGCTGCCTGGCCACCTTGTTCGTGTTGGTGCTGGGGTTGATCGGGCTGCTGAGCATCCGCGACCTGACCGCCGGAATCCAGGCCGGCGCGATCAGCATCGCCGCGCAGCGCCAGCAGGGCGACGCCGACATGATGCACGACGCGATCCGTGCCGACGTGCTGGCCGCCGCTCACCTGGCGCAGCGGCGCGAAACCTCGGCGGCGCAGTTCCAGACATTGCAGGCCGAGTTCAAGGGCCACGTGGAGCGTCTGCGCAAGAACGTGACCGCCAACGAGGCGCTGCCGTTGTCCGACGCCGAACGCAATGCGCTGGCCGCGCTCAAGCCCGACCTGGAGCGCTACGCACAGCAGGCGGATGCGCTGATCGTCCGCTATCGCAACGGCCAGGGCGAGGGCGGCCAGTACCAGGAAGTGATGGAAAGCTTCGCCCGGCTGGAGGAAAGCATGGGGCGCTTTTCCGACCTGATCGACGAACGCGCCAGTGCCGAACGGTCGGCGCAGGTGGCGCAGAGCGCGTCGGCGCTGACGTTGGCCTGGATCTGCATGGTGGCGGGTGTGCTGCTGCTGGTGGTGCTGTCGTGGGCGATGTGCCGCAGCATCCTGCCGCCGCTGCGGCGCATCCAGACCTTCATGCTGACGCTGGGCAACGACCTGTCGCGGCGCTGCGAGGATCGTGGGCGCGACGAGACCGACGACATTGCGCGCTCGATCAACGCGCTGCTGACGCAGTTGTCGGGGCTGATCGGCGTCACCCAGGAGTCGGCCCAGCGCGTCGCCGCCACCGCGACCCAGCTGGCGGGACAGACCGACAGCGCCCGCCAGCGGATGCAGACGGCCACCACCCGCGCCCGGAGTCTGGCCGACGATGCCGGCGCGTTGGTCAGTTCTGTGGACGAGGTGACGCAGCGCATCGCCAGTTCGGCCACCCTGGCCGGCGACGCGGCAGCGCTGGCGCGCGATTCGGCGCAGGCGATGGAGGCGGCGATGCAGATCAACGACGACCTGCGCCGCACCGCCGGCACCTCGGTCGAGCGGATCACCCAGCTGGCTGAATCGGCCGAGCGCATCAACCACGTGACCACCTCGATCCGCGAAATCGCCGATCAAACCAATCTGCTGGCGCTGAACGCGGCCATCGAGGCGGCGCGCGCCGGCGAGCAGGGGCGCGGTTTCGCGGTGGTGGCGGACGAAGTGCGCAAGCTGGCCGAGCGCACGGCGATCAGCACCGACGATATCGGTCGCATCACCGACGAGATCCGTCGCTGCATGAGCGAAACGGTGCAGGCCATCGAATCGCTCAGCAAGCAGGTGACCAGCGGCGCCGAGCGGCTGGCGGGGGCGGCGTCCGCGCAGCAGCGCATCGTCGCCGGCACCGACGACATGCTGCGCAACGCCCACGACATCGCCGCCGCGGCACGGCACCAGTCGGGCGCCATCGGCGAATCGGCGGCCGGCGTGCGCGATATCGCGACGCTGATGGTGGAAAGCGAGGGAGAGGTGGCGGGCGTCAGCCGCGCCAGCGAGGAACTCGACGCGCTGGCGCGCTCGCTGCAAAACCAGGTGGTGCGGTTCCAGGTGTGAGCGCGGCCGGCCCGGTTCGCGGGGCGGCCTGCGTCGTGAACCGATGGCTCAGTTGAACAGGTAGTCGCACACCAGCCCGACGAAGATCACGCCGCCGATGCGGTTGTTCGCCAGGAAGGCGGAGAAGCAGCGCTGCGGATCGCGGCCGCGCAGGCGCGGGTACTGGTCGAACGCCACCAGGATCGCGCCACCCAACAACCCGGCGAAGTAGAACGCGCCGCGACCGAACGCCAGCCCCACCCACGCCATCAGCGCCAGGAACGCCACGTGGCACAGCAGGATGGCCGCGATGTCGAAGCGGCCGAAGGTGATGGCGGCGGTCTTGATGCCGATCTTCAGGTCGTCCTCGCGGTCGCACATGGCGTAGGCGGTGTCGTAGGCGACGCTCCAGAACACATTGGCCAGTAGCATCGCCCACGCGGCCGGCGGCACTTCGCCGGTGAGCGCGGCGAACGACATCGGGATGCCGAAGCCGAAGGCGATGCCCAGGTACGCCTGGGGGATGGCGAAGAAGCGCTTGGTGAACGGATAACTCGCCGCGAGGAACACCGCCGGCACCGACAGCCAGCGCGTCAGCGGGTTGAGCGGCAGGATCAGCAGGAACGACACCACCACCAGCGCGGTGGCCAGCCACAGCGCCTCCTTCACCGACACTTCGCGCGTGGCGAGCGGCCGGCGCGCGGTGCGGGCCACATGGCCATCGAAATCGCGGTCGGCATAGTCGTTCACCACGCAGCCGGCCGAGCGCATCAACACGGTGCCGACCAGGAAGATCAGCACCACCCACCACAGCGGCTGTCCCTGGCCGGCGAACCACAGCCCCCACAGCGTGGGCCACAGCAGCAGCAGGATGCCGATCGGCTTGTTCAGCCGGGTCAGGCGCAGGTATTGATCCAGTTTGACGGCAAGCTTCATCGTGGCTCCGTGAAATGCGGCGGCAGAAACACCTCGGTGACCAGCAGGCGGTCGCGCCCGGCATAGAACACCGAGCGTCGCGCCCACAAGCGCGGCGGCAGCGGTCCGACCGCGGCGCGTGCTTCGCGCCACAGCGGATGGCGCGCGTCCACCCGGCGCCACGCCAGCGCACTGCGTGCGATGGTGGGCGAGGCGAACAGCATCGAGCCGAGCGAACGCCCGCCCACATGGCGGAACTTGCGAAAGCCCCGTCGTACCGCCGCCGGCGTGGTCACGCTGTGCGCGAACACCAGCGGGGTGTCGCCCGAGCACAGCAGCACCTCGCGGCACGGCGCCAGCAGCTTGCGGCGCGGCAGGCGCAGCGTGGCGCACTCGTCGTCGTGCGGACGCGCCATGCCTTGCGCCAGCACCCGCACCCGGAAACGTGGGTGGTGCGCGATCAGGCGTGCGGTCAGCGAACCGGATTCGGTCAGCCAGGGGCGTAGCGGGCGGGGGGCGAGGCAGAGCGGATGATGCCAGCGGTGCTGGTGGGGCATGGGGCGACAGGGGCAAAACGCGAGCCGGCATTATGCCACGCAGCCCGGCGGTGCTTCGCCAACGTCCCGGAAAAGGGCGGCCAGGGTGAGGGGGGAAGTCGAAAACAAAATCTGGGGACACAGAGAACGGGGAGAGCACAGAGAACACAGAGAACACAGAGAAAACCGCAGGCGGGTATGAATTCGATCCTTTTGGGGTTCTCCGTGTTCTCTGTGTTCTCCGTGCCCTCTGTGTCTACGGATTTTCCGCTTCCTCGAATTTCCGGCATTCGTCCCCACACGGTTGTCTGCGTTTGCCCGTCTTGCCCGGGCTAGGGAAACCGGGGATGGGCGTTGCGCCGCGCGCCGGTATCATCGCGCGATGCCTCCAACCCATCCTCCTGCCGGCTTCTGGGCCGGCGCCCGCGATACCGTGCCGATGCTGGTCGGCGCCGCGCCGTTCGGCCTGATCTTCGGCACCCTGGCGGGCCCCGCCGGACTGTCGCCGGCCGCCACGCTGGCGATGTCGCTGTTCGTGTACGGCGGTGCCAGCCAGTTCATCGCCATCACCCTGCTGGCAGCCGGCAGCGGTGCCTGGGTGATCGTCGCCACCACCTTCATCGTCAACCTGCGCCACGCGCTCTACAGCGCCACGCTGTGGCGGCACGTGATGCACTGGCCGCGCGCCTGGCGCGCCGGCTGTGCCTTCTTCCTCACCGACGAGACCTTCGCCATCGTCTACCACAAGCTGGACGAAGGCACGCCGGTGAACCTGCCGCGCTACTACCTGGGCTCGGCGCTCGCCATGTATGGCAACTGGCTCGCCTGGACCTCGGCCGGCGTGCTGCTCGGGCGCGCGGTGCCCGGCATGTCGGAATGGGGGCTGGAGTTCGCCATGGTCGCCACCTTCGTCGGCATCGTGGTGCCGTTGCTCAAGGGACGGCCGCAGGTGGCGGCGGCGCTGGTCGCCGGCACGGTGGCGGTCGCGGCCGACGCGCTGCCGTACAAGCTGGGCCTGATGCTGGCCGCGCTGTCCGGCATTGCGGCGGGCCTGGTCATGGAGCGGCGGCGATGAGCGTGTATTGGATGATCCTGGGCATGTTCATCGTGACCTACGGCGTGCGCGTCGGGTTGTGGCTGGGCGATGGCCACGCCTTCCCGCCGGCGGTGCGCCAGGCGCTCGACTACGTGCCCATTGCCGTACTGTCGGCCATCGTTGCGCCGGCGGTGCTGCTGCGCCACGGTGAACTGGCCGCCACCTGGAACAACCCGCAATTGGCCGGCGCGCTGGTCACCGGGCTGATCGTCTGGCGCTGGCGCCGCCTGCTGCTGGGCATCGGCGCCGGGTTGGCGGTGTTCGTGGCCTGGCGCTGGCTGTTGGGGGCCTGAGCCCGCGGCAAGCGGCGAGCAGGCATCGGCTACAATGCCAACCTTCATGCATCACCTGCCCGCCATGCCTTTCGATTCCCTCGCCGCCGAACTGGCCGCCCGCCGCGACGCGGACCTGTACCGCCGCCGCCGCGTGCTCGACAGCCCTGCCGGCGCGCTGGCCCACAGCGGCGGGCGCACCCTGCTCAATTTCAGCAGTAACGATTACCTGGGGTTGGCGCGCGATGCGACGCTGATCGAAGCCGCGCAGGCTGGCGCCGCGCGCTGGGGCGTGGGCGCGGGGGCCTCGCACCTGGTGACCGGCCATGGCGCGGCGCATCAGGCGTTCGAGGACGAATTCGCCGCCTTTGTCGGCAAGCCCGCCGCACTGTCGCTGGCCAGCGGCTACCAGGCCAACCTGGCGGCGATCTGCGCGCTGGTCGGGCGCGAGGATGCGGTGTTCGCCGACAAGCTGAACCACGCCTCGCTCAACGACGCCTGCCTGCTGTCGCGCGCCGAGTTCAAACGCTATCCGCACAACGACCCGACAACGCTGGAACGCCTGTTGGCCGGCAGTCGGGCGCGGCGGCGGTTGATCGTGGTCGATGGCGTGTTCAGCATGGATGGCGATCTGGCGCCGCTGCGCGAGTTGCTGGCGCTGGCCGAATGCCACGACGCGTGGCTGTACGTCGACGACGCGCACGGCTTCGGCGTGCTGGGCGACGGCCGCGGCTCGGCCGCCGGCCTGGTCTCGCCGCGCCTGATCTACATGGCGACGCTGGGCAAGGCGGCCGGTGTCGGCGGCGCGGCGATCGCGGCCGAGGCGGTGGTGATCGACTACCTGGTCAACTTCGCCCGTCCCTATATCTACACCACGGCCACGCCGCCGCTGCTGGCCGAAACGTTGCGGTGCAGCCTGCGCCGCATCGCCGAGGATGGCTGGCGACGCGAGCGGCTGGTGCAGCACATCCGGCGGCTGCGCGCGGCGCTGGCGGACAGCGGGCTTCGCCTGCTCGAATCCGCCACGCCGATCCAGCCGCTGCTGGCCCCCGACAGCGCCACCGCCTTGCGCTGGTCGGCCGCGCTCGCCGAGCAGGGGCTGCTGGTCGCGGCGATCCGTCCGCCGACCGTGCCCAGTGCGCGCTTGCGCATCACCCTGAGCGCGGCTCATCTGCCCGAACATCTCGGCACGCTGATCGCAGCGTTGCGTCGACTGGAATCCTGATGAATCTGCATAGCGAAGTGATCGGGCACGGCCCGGACGTGGTGTTCCTGCATGGCTGGGCCATGAATGGCGCCATCTGGCGCACCACCGCGCAGCAACTGGCCGACGATTACTGCTGCCACCTGGTCGATCTGCCCGGGCACGGCGGCAGCCCGCCGCTCCAGTCGCTGACCCTGGAGGGTTGTGTCGCGCTGCTGGATCAGGCGTTTCCCTGGCCGGTGCACGTGGTCGGCTGGTCGCTGGGCGGCGCGGTGGCGACGCAATGGGCGTTGAGTCGGCCGGAAAAGGTGCGCTCGCTGACCCTGACCGCGAGTTCGCCGTGCTTCGTGCAGCGGCCGGACTGGCAGCCCGCCATGCCGCTGGACACCATGCGCCAGTTCGCCGACAACCTGCATCGCGACTGGCGCGGCACGCTGAAGCGCTTCATCTCGTTGCAGGCCATGGGCGATGCCGACGCGCGCACCGTCGCACGTGGTCTGACCGACGAGCTGTTCGCCCATGGCGAGCCCCAGATGGACGCGCTGCGTGCCGGGCTGGAACTGCTGCGCACCACCGACCTGCGCGCGCGCATCGCCGAACTGGAGCAACCGCTGTTGCTGCAATACGGCGACCGCGACATGCTGACTCCGCTGGGCGCGGGCAACTGGCTGGCGGCGCAGCGGCGCGATGCCCATCTGGTGGTCCATCGCGGCGCGGCGCACGCGCCGTTCATTTCGCACCTGCCGGCCTTTGTCGACCATCAGCGCCGCTTTCTGGGCGAAATCTGAATTTTCCCGGCGAATTGCCGCGTCCGGCGTGCTATACGACCCAATGCCTGGGGCGGACGGTTGAATCATTGCCCTGCTTGCGGTCCTACAGATAGACGGCATCAAGCAAAGCGGTTCCGGGCCGATATGTCAGTGGACAGGTGAATTCAAAGGAGGCGCAACATGGCAAACGGTATTTCTTCGGTCGGTGGGCAAAGCACGTACTCCGGTGCCGCCACCAAGACCGGCAAGACCAGCGAGGCCAAGGGCGAATCGACCCAGGCGCAAGGTGCCGCGACGGTGCAGGAGAAGGTTTCCGTCGGCAACGCCAAGGCGTCCGAGCTGACCTACGACAACCCGCGGGCGCGCCTGGCGAAGGAACGCCCCGATCTGGCCCAACTGGTGGACGAATCCGAGCGCAAGGTCGGCCAGTTGAGCGAACTGCTGCGTGGCTCGCTGGGCAAGCAGGGCTGGGCGGCCTCGATGGCGGCCAGCGGCCAGTGGGTGCAGATCGACGACAAGACCCGCGCCGATGCGCAGGCCGCGATCTCCGAGGACGGCGAATGGGGCGTGAAGAAGGTATCCGAACGCATTCTAGCCTTTGCCGAATACGCCATCGGTGGCGACCCGGAGAAGATCGACAAGATCCGCGCCGCGGTGCAGAAAGGCTTCGACGACGCGAAGGAAATCCTCGGCGGCTCTCTGCCGGACGTCAGCATGAAGACCTACGACGCGATCATGGCCAAGTTCGACAGCTGGAAGAAGGATGGCTTGCCGGGCTCGGCCAAGGCCGAGCAGAGCGGCAGCGACAACAAGGTCTGATGTCGCGGGATGCCAGGAATCGCGCCGACGTCTAGTCGGCGCGTTCCATTTTGGGGGCTCGCTCCAGCAGCGCGCTGACGATGTCCTCGATCCGGTCGCCATCGAACAGCAGGCGGCAGACCGCGCGGGTGATCGGCATGTCCACGCCCAATTGCTCGGCCTGACGCAGCACTTCGCGCGCGGTCGGCACGCCTTCGGCGACATGGCCCAGATTGGCCAGGATATCGTCCAGCTTCATCCCTTGTGCCAGCATCAGTCCGACACGGCGATTGCGCGACAAGTCGCCGGTGGCGGTCAGCATCAGATCGCCGATTCCCGCCAACCCCATGAAGGTTTCCGCCCGGGCTCCGAGCGCGGCGCCGAAGCGGGCCATCTCGGCCAGTCCACGCGTCAGCAGCGCGGCACGGGCGTTGAGGCCGTAATTCAGGCCATCGCAGACCCCCGCGGCGATCGCCAGGACATTCTTCACGGCGGCACCGATTTCGACACCAACCAGGTCGTCACTGGCATACAGGCGCAGCACCGACGTGTTGAGTGCTTCGACGGTATCGCGGGCGAAATCGCCGTCGTTGGCCGCGATGGTCACCGCAGCTGGCATGCCCTTGGCCACCTCCTGCGCGAAGCTGGGGCCGGACAACATGCCTCGTGGGATCGAGGCATCGAGAATCTGTTCGGCGACTTGGTGCGGGAACAGCATCGACCCCACTTCCAACCCCTTGCAGGCCCACAACACCGGTGTGGTGCTACCGAGTTCCACCAAGCGTTCCAGCGTGGGACGCAGGCCGGCCATCGGTGTGACGATCAGGATCAGCCCCGCGTCGCGGATGGCCTCGCCCAGATCGGTGGTGACGGACAGGGAATCGGGAAAGGCGGCGCCGGCCAGGTAGCGGCGGTTTTCGCGCTCGGCCAGCATCAAGGCCACCTGGTCTTCCTCGCGGCTCCAAAGATGGATCGCGTGCCGGTCGGCGAAGCGAATCGCCAGCGCGGTGCCCCAGGCACCCGCGCCCAAAACTGCAAGTTTCATGCGCCCCAGACTTCCTCGATACGGATGAAACCTTCCTGGCCGCTCTGATGCTTCACGCGCAACCAGCCGTTGCGGGCATTGTCCAGGAGGTTGAGCAGCAACCCCGGCTCGGCCTTGAACACGACCGGCGAGGCACTGTCGGCTTGCCCATGCACGTTGCTCGTGCGCAGGACTTCGACTTGGCGCGTGGCGGACAGATCCGCTTTCTTCGCCCAAGCCAGGGAACCCTGGCGATCCCGCACGCGCAGCCAGTCGCCCTGTTCGGCCAGGATTTCCAGCGGCGTACCGCGGCTGACGACGAACAGCTTGGTCGCGGAGTCCTGGGGCTGCTGGTAAAGCAGCACGCCATGCCGTGCGGCCGTGCGGAAATCGACCGCCATCGCCGCCTGCGCCGCAAGGGCGCAGGCCAGCAACAAGGCGGATTTAGTGAGTGACGGTAGCGTCGCCATCGGCTTGCTGGGCGGCCTGGGCCTGCCGTTGTTGCAGGTAGATGGCTTCGAAGTTGA
This sequence comes from Chitiniphilus shinanonensis DSM 23277, assembly GCF_000374805.1. GTDB lineage: Bacteria > Pseudomonadota > Gammaproteobacteria > Burkholderiales > Chitinibacteraceae > Chitiniphilus > Chitiniphilus shinanonensis. Next base: position 1,243 of record NZ_KB895342.1, on the reverse strand, counting down.
TCGGTTGCAGCAGCAGCGGCGGGAAGCCGGCGCGGGTGGTCAGATCGCTGACTGCTTCGCGCAGGTACGGGAACAGGATGCTGGGGCAGCCGATGCCCAGCAGAGGATCAAGTTCCTGCTCCGGAATGTTCTCGATGCTGAAGAGGCCGGCCTGGGTCACTTCGACCAGGAACAGGGTGCGATCGCCGACCTTGGCCGAAGCGGTCACCGTCAGCGCGGCTTCGTAAAAGCCATTGTCGAAGCTGCGCGCATTGTTGCGGAACTGCACGTTGAACTCCGGCTGCTCGTTTTCCATGAACGAGGCGGGCGTGTTCGGCACTTCCACCGAAATATCCTTGGTGTAGAGCTTCTGGATGGCAAACACCGGCTGTTGCACTTCTTGTTGCACTTCTTCGCTCATCGCGATTCCTTCCTAGGTCTGGTTTTAGTGTGAGTGGATCGACGGCAACTCATCCGTCGAAACTGGCCGGAATCATCGCACGATTCCTTGGGGGCGGACAGTTCAGCCGTCCGTGAGCAACGGCATCAGCCGTCCGGCACGATCGAGTGCCGACAGATCGTCGTAGCCGCCCACGTGTGTGTCGCCGATATAGATCTGCGGCACTGTGCGCCGGCCCGTGCGCTGCATCATCTCCTGCCGCTGCACCGGGTCCTGATCGACACGCACCTTCTCAATCGTCGTGACCCCCCGTTGTATCAGCAGGCGTTCCGCCATCACGCAGAACGGGCAGACCGCCGTGCAATACATCAAGACCTTGTTCATGAGGGATCCAGGCAAAACGTCGATGGGGGAAAGCTGGAGGCGGCGTGGCGCTTTCTCAAGCGCAGCGTTGGCGTGCTCCCAGTGCCATCTTTTACGCGTATTAAGTTAAGCGCGCGCTCGCGCATGTGGTGGGCAGAAAAGCTGATGAGAATGATTTTCTTCGAAAGATCATCCGCTTATCGAACATCTGGCGGCTTTTTCGTGGCGGGGAGTTGACGGTGTGAGGGGGTGTCCGTATAGTTCGGTTTCTCCGCAGCAGACGCAGCGCAGAACGAAGCGAAACGAAGAGTTTAGCAGGTTTCAAAAGCGCGGTGTCCGGTGGACTGATCTTTAACAAATTACAGCCGATGCGTGTGAGTGCTTGATGACGAATCAGCGCTCATACGTAAAAGAACCAGAGATGGTTTCTTTGAGTACGAGCCAAAGTACGAAATAAGCTAAGCGATTGAACGAAAGAGTTTGATCCTGGCTCAGATTGAA
>NZ_KB895341.1 GCF_000374805.1 Chitiniphilus shinanonensis DSM 23277 | reverse complement strand
AATTCATCGACCACCACCACGATGAAGGGCAGGTGGCTCAGCGGCTCCGGGTCGTCCGGGGTCAGGGTGAACGGGTTGGTCAGCTTCTGCCCGGCCTTCTCGGCTTCCTTCACCTTCTGGTTGAAGCCGGCGAGGTTGCGTACGCCGAGCGCGCTCATCAGGCGGTAGCGTTTTTCCATCTCGGCCACGCACCAGTTGAGCGCGTTGGCGGCGAGCTTCATGTCGGTGACGACGGGGGCGAGCAGGTGGGGGATGCCGTCGTAGACGGAGAGCTCCAGCATCTTGGGGTCGACCATGATGAAGCGGACTTCATCGGGGGTGGCCTTGTAGAGCAGGCTGAGGATCATGGCGTTGACGCCGACCGACTTGCCGGAGCCGGTGGTGCCGGCGACCAGCAGGTGAGGGGCCTTGGCGAGGTCGGTGACGATGGGCTTGCCGGTGATGTCCTTGCCCAGCGCCATGGTCAGCCTGGATTGGCCTTCTTCGAATTCGGCGGAGGAGAAGATCTCGGAAAGGCGGATCATCTGCCGCGTCGGGTTGGGCAGCTCCAGCCCCATGCAGGTCTTGCCGGGGATGGTCTCGACCACGCGGATCGACACCAGCCCCAGCGCGCGGGCCAGGTCCTTCATCAGGTTGACGATCTGCGCGCCGCGCACGCCGACGGCGGGTTCCACTTCGTAGCGGGTGATGACCGGGCCGGCGCAGGCGTCCAGCACCCGCACCTTCACCTTGAACTCGGCCAGCTTCTCTTCGATGACGATGCTGCGTTCCAGCAGTTCTTCCTCGCTCATCGCCACCGCCACCTGCGGGTCGGCGGCGCGCAGCAGCGCGACCGGCGGCAGGATGGTGTCGTCGTAATGGCGTGGTTCGGGGCGCGGGGCCGGGGCCACCGGGGCCAGCGCTTCGGCGGCCGGCGCCAGCCACGGGGCATCCTCGGCAAAGGTCGGCGGCGTCGGCGCGACGGGGGTCGGCTCGATCGCCTGGGGAGCGGGGGCGGCGATCGGTTGCGGCGCGATGGGCGCGGCGTCGGGCACGCCGAGCGATGGCCAGCTCAGTGCCGGGGTGTCGTCCACTTCGGGGCCGAGGTCATCCGGCAGCGGCGCGATGTCGATGACTTCGATCTGGCTGGTGTCGAACCCCGGCTGGATCGCTCGGGGCGCGAATGCCCGGGGCGCGATCGCCTGGGTGGCGGTCGGCCGGGTGGGCAGGGCGGCAGCCAGCGTTGGCATGGCGACCGAGGCGGTTGGCGCTTCGGGCAGCAGGGTGCGCGCCGGCGGCAGCTCGCGGGCTGGGGCGGCGGCCAGGGTCGTCGGGGTCGGCTGCGATGCGGGCGGAGCGAGCGGGGTGCTCGCGGCCGGAGTGGCGGGCGTGGCCGGTTGCGGCTTGGCGGCTTCCGGCGCGGGTTTGCGCACGTGCCGGATCACCACCGGCTGCTGCGCGGCGGCGCGGGGCGGAACGGGCTGGACCGGCGCGACGCGCTCGCCGTGGATCTCGCGCAGCCGGGCGCGGATTTCGGAGGGGTCGATCACCGGCAGCGATTGCGGCGGCGTCGGCGCGGCGCTGGCGGGGCGTGTCGGGCGCCGGCGCGCGGCGCGTTGCAGGTTGTCCAGCAGTTGCGCCATCTCCAGGCGCGGCAGGTCGCGCGCGGCCGGCAGGGGCGGCAGGGGGGGCGCTGCGGTTTTCGGTTCCGGCGCGGTCCGGGACGGGACGATGCGCGGTGCCGGTGGCTCGATGCGGCGGGCCTTGGCGACCGGCGGCGCGGCTTCCTCGGGCTCGGGCACGACGCTGCGCGGCGCGGCCATCGGCAGGGTGTCGAGGTCGAGCGGGGCCGGCGCGGGTTCCGCCTGCGGCGGCATTGGCGCTGTCTCGGCCTGGAATGGCGGCTCCACCACGGCGGTATGCGCGACGGCGGCGCGGTGTTCCTCGCGCCAGCGCGCCAGCCGTTCGCGGTTGCGGGCCAGCAGGTCGCCGGGGCGCTCGACCGCGGTGCCCACGGCTTCGAGCAGTTCGGGCCAGCGCCGGCCCGCCAGCAACGGCACGCCGGCGCCGATGCCCAGGCACAGCAGCGCCAGCGCGGCATAGGGCGCGGGCGGCGTCGCGCCGACGGTCAGCCATTCGCCCAGCACCGGGGTGCCGTGCAGCAGGAATTCGCCGCTGGCCAGCCCGGCCAGCAGCACCGCCGCGCCCAACAGTTGCCAGGGGCGCGGCGCCAGCGCGCGGTGGCCGCGCCAGGCGCGCCAGGTGGCACAGGCCAGCAGCGGCGGCAGCAGCCACGCGGCGATGCCCAGCAACAGGCGCAGCGGCGCGTGGGCGCCGGTCACGCTCATCACGGTGGTCACCAGGGTGACGAAACCCCAGCCGAGCGTGCGGCGGAAACGGGCGTGGCCGGACGGGGCGGGGGAGGAAGGCGGGAGGGACATGGTCATCGGGCGGCGGCGCGGGCCGGTTGCGGTGGCCGGCGGCAAAAAGCGATTCGGATCAATGGCTTGACGGATGGATAAGCCATGCTCGGCAAGCGTCGCAGCTTACCACATCCGGTGGCGCCCAGCGCGGGGGCCGCGCCCGCTCGAAGCCCGGCCCGGCGGCGCCCCGCACCGGGAAGACCGTGCCCGGGCCTCAGTGCACGGTCGGCTGCCAGTGCCCATGCAGCAACAGCGGCTCCAGCGCCGGGGCCGGTTGGGGCCGGCTGAACAGGTAGCCCTGCGCGTCGGCCACGTCGTGCCGACGCAGGAATTCCAGCTGCTCGGGCGATTCGATGCCTTCGGCGGTGAGGGCGAGCTTGAGGCTGCGGGCCAGGGCGACGATGGCCAGGGTGATGGCGGCGTCGTTGCTGTCGCCGGGCAGGCCGGTGACGAAGGAACGGTCGATCTTGATGCGGTCGATCGGCAGGTGCTTGAGCAGGCTCAGCGAGGAAAAGCCGGTGCCGAAGTCGTCGATCGCCAGCATCACGCCCAGCGCCTTCAACTGGCGCAGGCGCTCGCGGCTGTGCTCGATCGACTGGATGGCGGTCTCGGTGATCTCCAGTTCCAGGCACTGCGGCGGCAGGCCGGTTTCGGCCAGCACCGCGGCGACGTGTTCCACCAGGTGATCCTGCGCCAGTTGCCGCACCGACACGTTCACCGCGATGCGCAGCGGACGGTGGCCGGCGCGTTGCCAGCTCAGCGCCTGCTGACACGCCTGGCGCAGCACCCAGACGCCGATGCGGTCGATCAGGCCGCTTTCCTCGGCCACCGGGATGAAGCGCGCCGGCGGCACCAATCCCAGTTCGGGGTGCTGCCAGCGCAGCAGCGCCTCCATGCCCACCAGTTGGCCGTCGGCCAGCGAGATCACCGGCTGGTAGTGCACCCGCAGGGCGTCGGTGGCCAGCGCCTGCATCAGCCCCTGTTCCATCGCCATGCGCTCGTGGGCGCGCTCGGCCATGTCCGGCGAATAGAAGGCGAAGCGGTTGCGGCCGCGCAGCTTGGCGTCGTACATGGCGTTGTCGGCCGACTTGAGCAGGGTCTGGCTGTCCTCGCCGTTGTCGGGGAACACGGCGATGCCGATGCTGGCGGAGATGCTCAGCCGCTCGCTGCGCAGCTCGATTTCTTCGCGCACGGCGTCCAGCAGCTTGTCGGCCAGCGTGGCGTAGTCGTCCAGCCGGCGCGCGTCGGGCACGATCACCACGAATTCGTCGCCGCCCAGGCGGATGGCGATGTCGGTGCGGCGCAGGGCGCTCTTGATGCGGCGGGCCACGGTCTGCAACAGCTGGTCGCCGGCGGCGTGGCCCAGGGTGTCGTTCACCAGCTTGAAGCCGTCCAGGTCGATGAACATCACGCCCACCTGCAGGTGCGCCAGGCGGGCGCGCTCCAGTTCGGTCTCCAGCCGCACCGCCAGCTGGTGGCGGTTGCCCAGGCCGGTGAGCGCGTCGTGGTAGGCCAGGTGGTTGATCTGTTCCTCGGCCTGACGGATCTGGCTGATGTCGGAGAAGGTGATGATGTAGTTGCGCAGCTGGCCGTGCTCGTCGCGCACCGCGCAGACGTGTTCCCACGCCGGGAACGGGGTGCCGTCGCGGCGCAGGCACAGGATCTCGCCGTGCCAGTAGCCGTGGTGCGATTCCATCAGCCGCGGGTAGAAGTGATCGCTGTGGCGCCGCGCGTGCAGGAACTGGTCGGGGTCGCGGCCGTGGATGTCCTCGGCGGTGTAGCCGGTCAGCAGGGTGAAGGCCGGGTTGGTGGCGATTACCCGGTGCTCGATGTCGGTGATCAGCACGCCTTCGCCGGTGGTCTGGAACACCACGTTGGCCTGGCGCAGCTTTTCCTCGTTGCGCTGGCGCTCGGTCACGTCGCGCACCACGCCGATCACCCGCTCGCGGCCGTGCTCGACATAGCGCTTGGCGTACAGCTCGATCCAGCCCAGGTCGCCGCCCGGCTGACGCATGCGCACCGTGCTGCTCACCGTGGCGTGGCGGGCCAGCTGCTCGGCGACGGCGGGGCGGTCTTCCTCGTCGATGAAGTCGAGGAAGGCGTCCTGCTCGCCGCGCAACACCCGCGGCACGCCGCCGAGGATGCCCTCCAGGTGCCCCTGCCACTGGAAGTCGTCCGATTGCGGATCCCATTCCCACACGCCCAGCTCGGCGGCGTCGATCGCCAGCCGCAGCCGTTCCTCGGCGTGCTCCACCTCCAGCTCGGCCTGGCGCCGCGCCAGCGCCATGCGCAGGGTGGCGTCCAGCTCGCGCAGTTCGTAGGGCTTGAGCAGGTAGCCGTAGGGCATGCTGCGCTCGGCGCGCGACAGGGTCTTTTCCTCGGCGTAGGCGGTGAGGAAGACGATGGGCACCTTGTGCGCGGTGTTGATGGCGAGCGCGGCCTCGGTGCCGTCGATGCCGGGGCCGAGGTTGATGTCCATCAGCACCAGATCCGGCCGGGCGGCGGCCACCTGGCCGATGGCATCCTCGCCGCTGGCGAACACGCCGCACGGCTGATAGCCGAGGAATTCCAGGCTGTGCTTCAGGTCGAGCGCAACGATGCGCTCGTCTTCGACGATCATGATGCGCGGGTTCGGGTTCAAGAGGCGTCTCCGTCCGGTTGGAAGGTCACCACGAAGCGGGTGCCGTCGCCGCGTTCGATGGCGAGCTGGCCGCCCAGCTGATCGACCAGCAGCGGGATCAGCTGGAAGCCGAGCGAGCCGCCGCCCTGCTCGATATCGTCGGGCAGGCCGATGCCGTCGTCGCCGACCACCAGGCGCGCGCCGTCCGGGCCCAGCGCCAGCTGCACCTCGATGCGCCCGGCGCGCCCGGCGGGAAAGGCGTGTTTGTAGGCGTTGGTCACCAATTCGTTGATCAACAGGCCGCACGGCACCGCGCGTTGCAGGTCGAGCGCCACGTCGTGCTGCACGGCCAGGTGCAGCGTCACCGGCGCGCCGTGCTTGTGCTGGGTGTCCTGCAACAACCGGCACAGGCGCTTGAGATACAGGCCGATGTCCACCTGCGAGAAATCGTGGCGCTCGTACAGCAACTGGTGGATCAGCGCCATCGCCTTCACCCGGCTCTGGCTTTCGGCCAGCGCGCGGCGGGCTTCGTCGCTGGCGCTGCGCGATTGCAGGCTGAGCAGGCTGGAGATCACCTGCAGGTTGTTCTTCACCCGGTGGTGCACTTCCTGGAGCAGCGCGGTCTTTTCGGCCAGCGCGCGCTCCAGCTCGGCCTGGTCGGCCTTGCGGCGGGTGACGTCGACGATGGTGGCCAGCACCCGCATTCCGCCTTCGGACGACACCGGGTTGAGGCCGATCTCCACCGGGAACTCGCTGCCGTCGCTGCGCAGCGCGAACAGTTCGCGCCGGCCGGCCATGTCGCGCGCGCTGGGCTCGCGCATGAAACCGGCCATCAGCGCCGGATGCGCGGCGCGGTAGCGCTCGGGCATCAGCACCATCACGTTGCGGCCGATCAGTTGGTCGCGACGGTAGAGGAACATGCGCTCGATGCCGGCGTTCACCAGCAGGATCTGGCCTTGCTCGTCCACCATCGCCAGCCCGTCGGGGGCGTTCTCCACCACCTGGCGGAAGCGCTGTTCCGATAGCCGCAGCGCCGCTTCGCCGGCCCGGCGCGCGGTGATGTCGATGCCGGACGGGATCAGGTGGGTGACCGCGCCCTGGTCGTCGAACAGCGGCGCCAGGGTGAAGTCGATGGCGGTGCGCGCGTCGCCCGCCAGGCTGAGCTCGGTGTCGAAGCGCTGCAATTCGCCCTGGGCCGCTCGCTGCGTGGCGGCTTCGATCTGCCGGCGCGCCTGCGGGTCGTCCCGCCACCAGCCGGTTTCCCAGAATTTGCGGCCGCACACGTCCTCGCGCCGCAGGCCGGCGGCTTCCAGCGGGGGACGGTTGACCTCCAGCACGGTGCCGTCCGGCGTCAGCAGGCCGACGTAGGCGGGCAGGTTGTCGAGGATGCCGCGCAGTTGCCGTTCGTTCTCCTGCGCCGCGCGGCTGGCTTCGCGCTGCTCGGTCACGTCGCGCATCACCGCCAGTAACCCGGCCACGGCGCCGTCGTCGTCGCGCAGCGGGCGGTAGTCGGCGTGCCACTGGCGACGGTGGCCGGGCACCGCGCTTTCGCCGGCGACCAGTTGCCCGGTCAGCGGCTCGCCGCTGTCGAGCACCCGTTGCAGCAAGGGCCGGATCGCCGGTGCCGCGCCGGGCAGCACGGTGTCGAGCGTCTGCCCCAGGTGGTCCGCCGGCGCCACCCCGGTGCTGCGCGCCAGTTCGGCGTTGACGTAACGAAAGCGCAGCGCGGGGTCGAGGATGGCCACGCCCACCGGCAAGGCGGCCAGTACCTGAGTCAGCAAGGTGTCCGGGTCGGACGGATCGGGCAGGGAGATGGAGCGGCGCATGCGCGTTCCCTTGCGTGGCAGAATGGGTCCATCTTAGTCAGTCGCCTGCCCATACATGGCCGTTTGGTTACGTATTGCTGATTAGAAGACGCCAAGCGGCAGAAAGCTTTGATGGGAAGCGCTTTCACAGGAGCCAGCCATGACCGTGCGCAGCGAAACCGATTCCATGGGCGCCATCGACGTGCCCGCCGACCGCTATTGGGGGGCGCAGACCCAGCGTTCCACCATCAACTTTCCCATCGGCGTGGCGCGCTTCCGCTGGCAGCGGCCGGTGATCCGCGCGCTGGGGCTGCTCAAGCGCGCCGCGGCCGAGGCCAACGCCGAGCTGGGCGAGCTGCCGCCGGACGTGGCGCGGCTGATCGTGCAGGCGGCGGACGAGGTGATCGAGGGCGTGCTCGACGCGCACTTTCCGCTGGTGGTGTTCCAGACCGGCTCGGGCACGCAGTCGAACATGAACGCCAACGAGGTGATCGCCAACCGCGCCATCGAGCTGGCCGGCGGCAGGCTGGGCAGCAAGACGCCGGTGCATCCCAACGATCACGTCAATCGCGGCCAGAGTTCCAACGACACCTTTCCCACCGCGATGCACATCGCCGTGGTGGAGCAGGTGCACGGCCGGCTGCTGCCGGCCGTGGCGCGGCTGCGCGACACGCTGGCGCGCAAGGCCGACGACTACGCCGAGGTGGTCAAGACCGGGCGCACCCACTTGCAGGACGCCACCCCGATCACGGTGGGGCAGGAGATCGGCGCCTGGGTGGCGCAGATCGACTTCGGCCTGGACGCTGTGCGCCAGGCGCTGCCGGGCGTGCTGCAACTGGCCATCGGCGGCACCGCGGTCGGCACCGGGCTGAATTCGCATCCCGAGTTCGGCCCGCGCGCCGCCGCGCGCATCGCCGCGCTGACGCGCCAGCCTTTCGTCGACGCGCCCAACAAGTTCTTCGCGCTGTCGGCGCACGACGCGCTGGTGCAGGTGTCGGCCGCGCTGCGCACCCTGGCCGGCGGGCTGTTCAAGATGGCCAACGACGTGCGCTGGCTGGCCAGCGGGCCGCGCTGCGGCATCGGCGAGTACGACATCCCGGAGAACGAGCCGGGCTCGTCGATCATGCCGGGCAAGGTGAACCCCACCCAGTGCGAGGCGATGACCATGGTCTGCGCCCAGGTGTTCGGCAACGACGCCACGGTGGCCTTCGCCGGCAGCCAGGGCAATTTCCAGCTCAATGTCTACAAGCCGGTGATGGTGCACAACGTGCTGGAAAGCATCGAGCTGCTGGCCGACGCCTGCCTGGCGTTCGACGAGCATTGCGCGCGCGGCATCGAGCCCAACCTGCCGCGCATCGCCGCCAACCTGGCGCAGAACCTGATGCTGGTCACCGCGCTGAACCGGCACATCGGCTACGACAAGGCGGCCGCCATCGCCAAGAAGGCGCACAAGGAAGGCACCACGCTCAAGGAAGCGGCACTGACGCTGGGCTATCTCACCGACGAGGAATACGCACGCTGGATCGTGCCGCTGGCGATGACCCGGCCCAGCGCGGACTGACGCGCCTGGCCGGCGTAGCGGTTGGCGCCGGCGGCGTCATGGCCACCCGAATCCGTGTCGACGGCGGCACAAGGGGGCCCGAGCGCGGGGCGGACCGACGAACGTCGGGAAAACCGTCCTCAGCGTAACGGTTTGCCTCGATTGCCGTATTGGAGTGGGGGGACAGTCGGCGCTGCCTTGCTGTCGAGGGGGCGTAAACCCCTGTTCAAACCCAATAAAATCGATCGCAATCCCGTCCGAGGCATTACCCGGCAAGTCAGCAGCGCTGGCCTAGGGACAGCACGAGCGGCTATGCTTGCGTTCGCTCCCGCCGTGGCGGGACGGCGAGACGAGGATCCGGTGGACCTGCCTGGGGCGCGGTCCGGTGCGTGGGATGGAACTGACCAGAACAATGACATCAGGGAGCAGCAAGGTGTTTGGACGGGTGGCGGACAACGTGCGCTACCTGGGTCCGCGCTTTTTCATCTTCGGCCTGGTGGCGGTGGTCGGCTTCCCGCTCTACTACGTCGTCTGGCACTACCTGTATCCCCAACCCTACGAGAACCTGCCGCTGCGCCTGGTGGGCAGCCTGCTGTTCATCCCGGTGATGCTGGCGCGCTGGTGGCCGCGGCCGCTCAAGCGCTACCTGCCGATCTACTGGTGGGTGGCCACGCTGCTGGCCCTGCCGTTCTTCTTCGTCTACATGCTGCTGATGAATGGCGGCGAGCCGGCGTGGGCCATGTCGGCGCTGGCGGCGGTGTTCGTGATGATCCTGGCGCACGACTGGCTGACGCTGGCGATCCACGCCTGCCTGGGCACGTTGCTGGCGGTGGCGCTGTTCATGCTCACCGGCCATGGCATCGCCTTCGACCCGCTCAACGCGCAGTACATCCCCATCCTGTTGTTCGCCCTGGTGCTGGGCGGCGCCGCCAACTACAGCGACGAGATGATCAAGCAGGAGCGTTCGCGCGCCATGCTGTCGATCGCCAGCTCGATCGCCCACGAACTGCGCACGCCGCTGCTGGGCATCAAGACCGGCGCGGCCGGCGCGGCGCAGCACCTGCCCACGCTGGTGGACGGCTACGTGCAGGCGGTGCGCCACGGCCTGCCGGTGCCGCCGCTGCGCGCCGCACACCTGGATTCGCTGCGCAACGTGCTGGGCCGCATCGAGGCCGAGGTCGATTACTCCAGCACCATGATCGACATGCTGCTGATGAATGCCCGGCCGCAGGGCGTGTCGCCAGTGCGGCTCTACCCGTGCAGCATGGAGCGCTGCCTGGAGGTGGCGCTGGCGCGCTACCCGTTCACCCCGGAGGAGCGCGCGCTGCTGCGGGTGAATGTCGAGCGCGATTTCACCTTCCGCGGCACCGAACTGCTGATGGTGCACGTGCTGTTCAACCTGCTGAAGAACGCGCTGCACCACATCGCCAAGGCCGGCAAGGGTGAGATCGAGCTGCGGGTGATGCGCGGGGACGACGGCACCGGCTGCTTTGTGATCCGCGACGGCGGCAGCGGCATGGCGCCCGAGGTGCTGCCGCATATCTTCGACGCCTATTACTCGCGCGCCGGCAGCGACGACCAGGATGCCGACGTGCGCGGTACCGGCATGGGGCTGGCGTTCTGCCGCAACGTGATCCGTTCGTTCAACGGCCGGATCGAATGCGAATCCCGACTCGGCGAATACGCCTGCTTCACCATCACCCTGCCGGTGGCCGCGCCCAAGTGATCAAGCCGCGCGACATCGTTCCGTTCTACTTTCCCAGCAGTGTGCTGTTCGTCGACGACAACGCCGACTACCTCGCCAACCTCGCGCTGGCGCTCGACCCCGATCTGGCCTGTCGGCTGCACAGCAACCCGCTGGTGTCGCTGGCGACGCTCAACCAGTCGCCGCCGGCGTCGGCGCTGGTGGACCGCTATTGCTCGCTGTTCCAGTTCCAGGAGCGCCCGCAGCCCGGCCAGCGGCTGATGGAGTTCGATCTGGAGCGCGTGCTGCGCGAGGTCTACAACCCTGGCCGCTTCGATCTGGTGACGGTGCTGGTGATCGACTACGCCATGCCCGGCCTGGACGGGCTGGAGTACTGCCGCCACGTGCGCGATCCGGCGGTGAAGAAGATTCTGCTGACCGGCAAGGCCGACGAGAAGATCGCGGTGCAGGCGTTCAACCAGGGGCTGATCGACCGCTTCCTGCCCAAGCAGTCGCCCGATCTGGTGATGCGGCTGACCCAGGATATCCGCGCCTTGCAGCAGGCGTATTTCCGCGATCTGTGCCAGCCGCTGGCCAACGTGCTGGCGCTGGCCTCGCATCCCTTCCTGCGCGACGAGGCGTTCTCCGGCTGGTTCGGCGGGCTGTGCCGGCAGCTGGGCGTGATCGAGCACTACGTGCACGCCGACCCGGCCGGCCTGCTGCTGCTGGACGACGGCGCCAACGCGCAACTGCTGGTGGTGCTGTCCGAGCAGGACTTGGTGGCGCAGCACGACGAGGCGTTTGACCTGGGCGCGCCGCCGCAGGTGCTGGAAGCACTGCGCCAGGGCAGCGGCCTGCTGTACCGCCACGCCTGCCGCCAGTTCCCGATGGTGGACGACAACTGGTACGCCGCGCTGTACCCCGCCGAAGCGTTCCATGGGCGCGATCTCTACTACTACGCGCTGATCCCCCAGCCGGCCGGCGTCTCGCCCGGCACCATCCGCTCGTACCGCCGCTACCTGGAACGACTGGACTGCGCGGGGTGAGGCGGCGTGGTGGCTGGGGATGGCTGAACCCCACACCTTGAACCACTGAGGACACGGAGAACACGGAGTTTCACGGAGAAAACCGAAGAGAGGAGCGAGTTGGGGAAACCGCGATGGTGCTGCCCACCCGAAGGTCCGCAGGATGCGTCATCCCTCTTTTCCTCTGGTTTTCTCCGTGTTCCTCTGTACTCTCCGTGTCCTCTGTGGTTCAAGACTTAGGGTTCAGCCCCGCCAAAAAAACCCTAGGCCGCGTCGCGCAACGCCACCACGCGGTCGCGGGCGCGGCGGCGGGTGGAGGCCCAGTCGACGAAGCCCACTTCCTCGCGCAGGTCGCGGCAGGCGGCGACGATGCGCGCCAGCGCCACTTCATCCAGCGCGGCGTGCACCGACAGCCGCATCAGCGCGCGATGCTTGGGCGTGGCCGGCGCGCAGAACACCGAGCCGAAGATGCCGCGCGCTTCGAGCGCGTCGCGCAGGGCGATGGTCTGGCGTTCGGTGCCGGCTTCCAGCCCGACGATCTGGGTCTGGCTGTCGTTCAGGTTGTAGCCCAGCGCATCCAGGCCGGCGCGCAGCGCGCGGGCGTTGGCATGCAGCCGGGTGCGGCGCCACTCCTCCTCGCGGATCACCTTCAGCGTGGCGGACAGGCCCGCCACTTCGTGCGGCAGCAGCGTCGAGCTGAAGATGGCGGGGTTGGCCTCGAACTTGAAGTATTCGGCGAAGCGCGCCGAGCACGCGATGTAGCCGGCGCGCCCGGCGAAGGCCTTGGCCAGGCTGGCGGTGCGGAAGTGCACCAGCCCGGTCAGCCCCAGTTCCACCACCAGGCCGGCGCCTTGCGGGCCGTGGGTGCCGAGCGAGTGCGATTCGTCCACCACCAGCACGCAGCCGTGCTGCTGCGCCAGCGCCGCCACCTCGCGCAGCGGGCACACGTCGCCGCGGGTGCTGTACACCGAATCGACCAGGATCACGCCCGGGCCGTGCCGATGCAGCTGGCGCGCCAGGTGATCGAGATCGTTGTGGTGGAACGCGACCGCCTGCGCGCCGGCGCTGCGGATGCCTTCCCACAGCGACATGTGGGCGAACATGTCCACGTACACGGGGGTGCGCTCGTTGGCGATGGCCTGCAACAGGCCGACGTTGGCGTTGTAGCCGGATTGGCACAGCACGCCGCCCTCGGCCTGCATGAAGGCGGCGAACTCGGCCTCCAGCTTGAGTTGCGGCGCCTCGCCGAACAGGAAGATGCCCGACATCATCGCGCCGTTGCCGTGCTGCAACAGGCTGTCGATCTCGGCGGCGACGATGCTGGGGTGGTTGGCCACCGCCAGGTAGTCGTTGCTGCTCAGGTGCAGCGCATCGCGCCCCGGAGTCCGCCCGCGCATGATGTGGCCGCCATCCCAGGTATCGCGGACACGTTCCCGGTAGTAGCGCTCGACACGCTCGGTCAGAAAGGCGGGTTCGGCGGCGTTGACGATGGCGGTGGGAAGGGTGGTGTTCATGGTCGGCTCCTTGTTTTGATTCGCCACGGGGGCGTCGGTTGGAGCGGGGGCGCGGGCGCGCCGGCTCCGGGAAGCGCAGTTGGGGATGTGTGAACATCGGCGAGCCATTCCCTGGCCTGCTCGCTGTGATGGGGCCGCCCGGACGGCTGCCGGGCTATGGCGCGAAAACAGGCCGCAATGTCTGCGCTGTTTTCGTCATAGCAATGGAAGCGCTTGTCTTACATGTGAATGCTGTCGCTGCCCTCACAAGCAACAACTTGACAGCGCGAGGTTGAAAATTATCTGTCTTGATCAGTTGGGTTCGGGTCCGTTTGAGGACGGCTTTTTCGCCGGGAAGGGGCGTATTCGCTACAAAGACAGTGTAGGGGAACGGCCTTGCAAGGCGGGAGGTGCAAGGGTTCAGTAGGTGTGCGACGACAAAAAGCGGCCTACGACAGGCCGCTGTGGTTTGTCAGCAAAAGCCGTGGGGACGGCGTCGCCGGGCCGGCGAGGGAAGGAGCGGGCGAGGGGAGCGAAGGTCGGCTTGCGTTGGTCGCCGCCCGCCGGCCTTCGTGCTTCGCACCCGCGTTTGAAGGTCGATCCGCCCTACAGCCGGAACTTGCCGAACATCTCGCGCAGGAAGCTGGCCAGCTGGTTCAGCTCGTTGGCGGCGTGGGTCGCCTGGTGCAGCGCGGCGTCGGTTTCGGTCATCTGGCTGGTGATGTGCTCGGCGCTCTGCGCCATGGCGGTGGTGGCGTTCTGCTGCTCGCGGGTGGCGTCGGCGATGTCGCCGATCTTGATCATCATCTCTTCCATGTTGCCGCGGATGCCGGCGATCCTGCTGGCGGCATGGGTGGACAGCTGTACGCCGCTCTGCACCGCGGCATGCGTCTTCTGCATGTTGTTGACCGCCGCCTCGCTCTCGGTGCGCACGCCCTCGATCAGGCCGGTGATCTGCACCGTGGCCTGGCTGGTGCGTTCGGCCAGCTTGCGCACCTCGTCGGCCACCACGGCGAAGCCGCGCCCCTGTTCGCCGGCGCGAGCCGCCTCGATGGCGGCGTTCAGCGCCAGCAGGTTGGTCTGGTCGGCGATCTCGCGGATCACCTGGATGATGCCGCTGATGTCCTGCGAGCGCCGCGACAGCCCTTCGAGCAGCGTCGCCAGGTTTTCCACCTCCGCGGCGGAGCGGCCCACTTCGCCGGCCACCTCCTGCACCGAGGCCGACGATTCGCTGGACAGCGCGCCGGTGCTGGTCACCAGTTGATTGGCGTAGCGCGCGCTGTCGGCGATGTGGCTGATGCTGACGGTGATCTGCTCGATGGTGGCGCCGTTGGCGGCGGCCAAGGCCGATAACCGTTCCGAATCACCGGACAGCTGCCGCACCACGTCGTTGATGTCGCGCACCCCCAGCGTCAGGCGTTCGGTCTCGCGCTGGATGTCGCGGAACATCTGCCGCAACTGGTCGGTGAAGCGGTTGAAAGCGTTGGCGGCCTCGGCGATCTCGTCCTCGCCGTTCAGCTCCAGTTTGCGGGTCAGGTCGCCGCCGCCCTGCGCGATCTCGTTCAGCGCATTGCGCAGCCGCGACAGCCCCACCAGCATGCGGTTCACCACGAAGCTGGCCAGCGGCACCACCAGCACCAGCACCACCAGCATGGCGCCCAGGCACAGCATCAGCAGCGTGCGCAGCGGTGCCAGCGCCTTGTCGCGGTCGATCACCAGCCCCAGTTGCAGGCCGGTGCCGGTGACGGGTTGCAGATAGAAGAACTTGTCGACGCCGGCGATCTCGATCTCGGCCAGCGCGGGCGTGGCGGCCAGGCGCTTGAGCAGCTCGGGCGTCAGCTGCGCCGAGACGGCGGTGGTGGGCTTGAGCACGTATTGCCCGTCGGCGTGCGCCAGCACCGTGCCGTCGTCGCCCAGCAGAAAGGCGCTGCCGTCGCCGGTGAGCTGGATCGCCAGTACGTCCTTGACCACGTCGTCGAGGAAGATGTCGGCCGCCGCCACGCCCTTGAGCGTGCCGTCGGGCGCCTTGACCGGTGCGGCGAAGGAGAAGATCAGCCGCTTGCTCGACGCATCGACGTAGGGCGGGGTGAGGATGGTATGGCCGGCCGCCAGCGCCTGCTGGTACCACGGGCGGCCGGTGGGGTCGTAGTCGGCGGGCAGGTCCAGCGGGCGGCTGGTGCGCATCGCTTTGTCGGGCTGGCCGAGATAGGCGCTGTCGAAACCGGCGGCCTGGGCCGCCTGTTGCAGTGCGGGGGTGGGTTCGGAGGCGGTGCTCAGCGATTGCGACAGCGCGCTGACGATCAGTTCCTTGTCCTTGACCCAGGTGCGCAGCATCGACTGGTAACCCTGGCCGACGCCGCGGATCTCGTTGGTCAGACCGTGATCGACGATCTCCACCCGCATCCGGCTGTAGGCGGCCAGCGTGAGCATGGCGGTCAGCACGACCGTAAGGACGGCGACGAACGCCGTCAACTTGGCCCGTAAGGATTTCATGGTTTGCCCCTGCTTATGATGTGTTCTTCGCCGCGCACGGCTTTTAACGCAGCATAGGGATAACCATTGGTTTTCGCCAAGGTCGGCGAATGCGATGTTTGATCTACCTTGCGTCGGCTGTCGGGATTTCTTTGGCGCGCGCGGATGGCGGGCGCTGCGCCGCGACTCCGGGGCGAGGGCGCAGGCAATGGCTGTGCCACGCCGGAAGGGATGGAGCGAGGTGCCGTGGAGGCGGCGGCAAAACACAAGGCCGGGCACCTCGCGGTATCCCGGCCTTGGTTCGCGGCGGACCGGGCGGCCCGCGGCGGTGGTAGCCGCCTACAGGCGGAACTTGCTGAACATGTCGCGCAGGAAGGTGGCGAGCTTGCCCAGTTCGTCGGCGGCGTTGGTGGCCTTTTGCAGCGCGGCGGTGGATTCGTGCATCTGCAAGGTGGCGCCCTCGGCGCTTTGCCGCATCACGGCGGTGGCGTCCTGCTGCTGGCGGGTGGCGACGGCGATCTCGCTGACGCGGCGCAGCACGTGCTCCATGTTGCCGCGGATGTGCGCCACCTTGTCGGCGGCGACGTGCGACAGCTTGACGCCAGCCTGCACCGCCTGGTGGGTCTTCTGCATGTTGACCACCGCCGCCTCGCTTTCGCTGCGCACGCCGTCGATCAGCGTGGTGATCTCCACCGTGGCCTCGCTGGTGCGCTCGGCCAGCTTGCGCACCTCGTCGGCCACCACGGCGAAGCCGCGGCCCTGCTCGCCGGCGCGGGCCGCCTCGATGGCGGCGTTCAGCGCCAGCATGTTGGTCTGGTCGGCAATCTCGCGGATCACCTGGATGATGCCGCTGATGTCCTGCGAGCGTCGCGACAGGCTGTCGAGCAGCGAGGCCAGGTTTTCCACCTCGTGCGCCGACTTGGTGATCTCTTCGGCCACTTCGCGCATGGCGGCGGCCGATTCGTTCGACAGCTTGTCGGTGTCGCCCACCAGGTTGTTGGTGTCGCTGACGCTGTCGGCGATGTGGCTGGTGCTGGCGGTGATCTGCTCGATGATCTCGCCGGCCAGCGTGGACAACCGTTGCGAATCGCCGGATAGCAGGCGCACCACGTCGTTGATGTCGCTCACGCCCGAGGTCAGCCGCGCCGATTCGCCCTGGATCTCGCTGAACATGCCGCGCAACTGCTCGGCGAAGCGGTTGAACGCCCCCGCGGCGCCGGCCACTTCGTCGTTGCCCTCGACGCCCAGCTTGCGGGTCAGGTCGCCACCACCTTCCGCGATCTCGTTCAGCGCCACGCTCAGGCGCCCCAGGCCCTTGAGCATATGGTTCACCACGAAGCCCGCCAGCGGCACCGCCACCAGCAGCACACCGATGGTGATCGCCGCCATGATCGCCAGCAGGCGCGTCAGCGGCGCCTGCACCTGGGCGCGGTCGATCATCATCCCCAGGCTGAGGCCGGTGCCGGGCACGGTCTTCAGGTAGAAGAACTGCGAGCTGCCGTCCTTGAGCCTGATCTCCGTCAGGCGCGGGTGGGCGGTCAGCGACTTGAGCAGTTCGGGCGTCAGCGTGGGCGACAGTTCCTGCGCCGACTTGAGCACCAGTTGTTGGTTCGGATGGACCAGCAGCGAGCCGTCGTCGCCCAGCAGCATGGCGTAGCCGCCGCCGTTGAGCTTGATGGCGAGCACGTCCTGGACCACGTCGTCGAGGAAGATGTCGGCCGCGGTCACGCCCTTGAACGAGCCGTCCTCGCCCTTGACCGGCGCGGCGAACGAGAACATCAGCCGGCCGCTCGACGCATCGATGTAGGGCGGGGTCAGGATGGTGCGATCCTCCGCCTGCGCCTGCTTGTACCAGGGGCGGCTGGTCGGATCGTAGTCGTCGGGCAGGCCGAGCTTGCGGCTTTCGATCATCCGCTTGTCCGGCGTGCCGAGGTAGGCGCTGTCGAACTTGGCCGAGCCGGCGGCCAGTTGCAGTGCCGGCACGGGGTCGGGCGCGGTGCGTAGCGACTGCGCCAGCGAGGTGACGATCTGGCCCTTGTCCTGAACCCAGGTGCGCAGCATCGATTCGTAGCCCTGGGCGGTGCCCTGGATCTCGTTTTGCAGGCCGTCGTCGATCTGCGAACGCATGCTCACGTACATGGTGGTGCTGAGAATCAGCGTGAGCACCACGAGCAATGCGGCCACGAACACCGTCAACTTCGTTTTGAGGGATTGCATGGCGAACCTCTATGTCTCTGGTTTTACTGAGGAAAAACCATGACAGGTATAACCAGCGGTTTGTTGCGGTGCAATGAGAAAGGGCCTAAATCGAGAGGGGCCATGCCTAATGGTTATCGCAGCCCCTACCCCTGGCCGGACGACCGTGGCACGGTAGCGTTTTCGTCTCGCTAAAGGAGTGTCCGATGAAGCGCATCCTCGATTGCAGCGCGTCCGATTTCCGCGCGCTGGACAGGGAATCCCTCAAGCAGTCGATCCTGGCGGCCGAAGGCCGCACGGTGGTGGCCGAGACCATCGTGGTCGCGCCGCCGCTGTACCCGGACGTGACCAATGGCGAGATCGTCAAGGCGTTCGGCGCGGACTTGCTGCTGCTCAACATGCTGGACGTATTCGCCCCGGTGGTGGTCGGGCTGGACCACGCCCGCGTGCCGGCGGACGGCGGCGACCACAGCAGCCCGGTGCCGGTGCTCAAGCGGCTGACCGGCCTGCCGGTGGGCGTCAACCTGGAGCCGGTGGCGGCGCAGTCGGACGCGCTGGAACAGCTTGAGGCGATCGCCGAGGGCCGCACCGCCACGCCGCGCGCGCTGGCCCAGGCCAAGGCGTTGGGCTGCGACTTCGTCTGCCTGACCGGCAACCCCAAGACCGGCGTGACCAACGCGCAGATCGAGCGCGCCATCGGCGACGCGCGCGAATACTTCGGCGGGCTGGTGATCGCCGGCAAGATGCACTCGTCCGGCACCCGCGACGCGGCGCCCGGCGACGCCGCCGTGCGCTTCGCCCAGGCCGGCGCCGACGTGGTGCTGCTGCCCGCACCCGGCACCGTGCCCGGCGTGCGCGAGGACGATCTGGCGCACACCATCGCGCGGGTGAAGCAGGCGGGCGCCCTGGTGCTGGCGGCCATCGGCACCAGCCAGGAGGGCGCCGACGAGGCCACCGTGCGCGAGATCGCGCTGTCCGCCAAGCGCGCCGGCGCCGACATGCTGCACATCGGCGACTGCGGCTTCACCGGCATCGCCGTGCCGGAGAACATCATGGCGCTGTCGATCGCCATCCGCGGCCGGCGCCACACCTACATCCGCATGGCGCGCTCGGCGGTGCGGTGAGGTTGCGGGGCGGGGAGGGTTGAAACCCCAAATCTTGGACCACAGAGGAGGGTGAGAACATGGAGTTTCACGGAGAAAATTAACTCTGGGCGGGCAAGGCCCGCCTGCTCCTTCCTGGTCGCTCCATGCGGACAACGCCTGTTTCATGATCCAGCCGCGAGAGCGCTCCAGGCGCGCGGCCATCTGATCGACTTTTTCCGCCAGTGGCAACCGCACATGCGCCGTCAGAACCTTGGTTTCACCTTGAGCCATGGGGCCTCCCGATTCGTTTTGATTCAAAGTGAATCGTACGAAAGGCGCCGTGGCACTGGCGTGCCATGCGCACGTGCAGGCGGCGTTCATGTGGGAGGTGGGGGAGCTGGCCAGGTTGGCGGTGACGCCGGATGGTGAGCTGGAAGGATTTGTGGTCACAGCCTAGGCCGTTATCGCTGCGTTTGGCCCCCGTGGCACACGAAAAGGCGCGTCTACGCTAGAACTTTGCGCTGCAACAACGAATGCGGGCATTGGTTTGTCGAGGCCAGACCCCGGACTTACCATTGCCAACAACTATTCAGTTGCAGCTTGTAAGCATGCCCGGAAAGCTCTTCATTGTGTTGGGCGACACCACCAGCCACGGCGGTACGGTGGCCTCCGCCCAGTCCCCCATGACCTTCCAAGGCAAACCCGTCGCAACCGTGGGCGACATGACCTACTGCCCAAAGTGCAAAGGCAGCTTTGCGATTGTGCAAGGTGGCGGAAACATCGAATTGATGGGGCGCCATCTTGCGCGCGCCGGCGACAAGACCGCGTGCGGGGCGGTGCTGATTCCTGGCAAGCAAACACTGGCTACCCATGAACCGGTTGGAGGATCGGCGGCGACAACCGCAGTCGCTGGCCTGTCGATGGGCAAGGCCGCAACGGCCATGAACAGCCTTTTGCAGGAAGCGGGTTCATCCTTCGACCACCAGATGCTGCTCACGGATGAGTTGACCGGCGTGCCTCTGGCACGGCAGCCCTATCGGGTTGCGACTGACGTTGGCAAGTTCGAGGGGGTCACCGATGAAGAAGGCTTGACCCAGCGTATCTACACCGGCAGTGCCGCCAAGCCCATTACCGTGGAAATCCTCGGTATCGACGAACTGATGATGTAGCTCATGGCGAACTTCTACCCTGCATCCAAGACCTTTGGGACTGATACCGTCGTCTCGACCCCCAGCAATGACGGCAGCACCTACCCCGTTGCGGGGAGCGAACTCAAGACCGCATTGACCATGATGGAGAACGAAGCTTTTGCGTTCTCCATCATGTTCATCAACGATGCTCAGCTTCGGGCGGACTATCAGGCGAAGGTCAAGGCCGCCTCCAACGAGATTCTTGCGCGAGTAAAGTTGCGCGAGATCACACCTCACGAAGGCGCTCAGACTGCCAATGCCATCCGCAACCACATCATGGATTTGACGCGGGCCAGAACCAGCTCTTACGGGCTGGCATTAGCAAAGCACATCAAGCAGCAGGGCAAGTTGCTGTCGGTACTTTGCGAAGAGAAGGCGGTGGCGATGTTCCGCAGCCCGTTCAATGCGCTTTCGGCTGCGCAGCAGGATCAGGTGTATTTGGAAATTATCCAGAGCGCCGGCAGGACGAACCCAAAGGTAAACGTCCAAATCCGCTACTTCAAAATGTCCGGTCGTGCGCTGCTGATCTTCTCCCTGGCGGTATCGGTTTACAGTGTGGCGGAAGCCGAAGACAAGGAGCGCCAGGCGCTCAAGGAAGCCAGCACGACAGGCGCCAGCCTGTTGGGGGCTTTGGGGGCCGGCGCTGGCGTCGCGCTTGTGGTGTCCAATCCCGCAGGATGGGTCGTCGGCCTCTCCGCACTGGTTGGCGGTGCATTGACGGGGCTGGCCTCCGATACGGCGTTCGATTACTACTACCCGGAAAAATGATGGTTCTGAGCTGGTTGGCTATCGCCCTGGGCTTTGCCGCATTGGCAGGCATTGTGTTGGACTTCTACCAAGCCATGCGCGGCGCCTATCCCGATGACTGGACGCAAGACACGTCGGAAACCATGACGGCGGAGGACGAGCGGGAAGTGCGTTCACTGCGAAATCGGTTGCTGCTCAAGTTCACGGTGCTGGGGCTGTGCCTGGCCTACTTGATGCTTCGAGCCTAGCTCGCCGTCCAGAACAATGGCCCGTATTTGCGGGCCATTTGTCATGTGGATTATCGAAAGTACCCCGTGTCAAATCGCGCGCTAAAAGGTGCCAAATCGCGCACCGTGCTACAGAACATGCCGACTGCCGCCTGCCGCCTGGCGAGGCCGGTGCTTGCTGATTGGTTTTCTCCGTGTTGCTCTGTGTTCTCCGTGTCCTCTGTGTTTCAAGATTTGGGGTTTGGCCCGATCCGTGCTCCGCACGGCATGCCGACGGCGACGCCCATCGTGTGATCGCGGCGGCGACGTTGCCATCGCATAGCTTGATCCGGCGGCGCAGTGAAACGCCGCGTTCCGATCAACGTTCGCCCGATGCGAGAGCCATGAAATGAAAATTGTCCATGTGTTCGGCCTGACCCTGGGCGCCCTGCTGGCGCCGTGCCTGCACGCCCAGGTGGTGGAGTTCGTGCCGCCCGGCGCGGTGGTGCTGACCACCCACAACAGCAACGACAGCTGGGCCCAGGGCCGGGGCGTGCTGTTCAGTCCCACCGCCAACCTGACCATCGATGCCATCGGCGTGTTCCAGCAACTGCGGCCCGGCACGCTGGGGCTGGCGTTGTCGCGGGTGCACGTCGACAACGGGCTGATCTACCAGGACGAAACGCTGTGGCAAGGCTCGGTCGCCAGCGCCGACGCCAGCGCGCTGTCGTGGCTGGACCTGACGCTGCCCGAGACCAGCCTGCTGGCCGGCAGCCTGTACCACGTGCAGTTCTCCTATTTCGGCCGCCCGTACACCAACTTCTTCTACGACAACCAGAACCAGCCGTTCAGCCAGGGCCACTTCACGCGGATCGACGGCACCGAAGGCAAAGGCACCGCCAACTACGTGATGCCTGCCGTGCGGCTCAACGTCGCCAACGTCAGCCCGGTGCCGGAACCGGCCACCTATGCATTGATCGGACTGGGATTGCTGGGGGTGATGCGGGCGCGGCGCACCTCTAAGGCTTGAGCCCCACACCTTGAACCACAGAGAACGGTGAGAACACGGAGTTACACGGAGAAAACCGCAAGGTCAGGCCTTTCTCACTGATCCTCTGTGCGCTCACCGTCCTCTGTGGTTCAAGATTTGGGGTTTCGCCGACCCATCACATCCGATCCACCCTTAGCACGCCGTTCACTTCGTTCAGTTTGGCGACGATGCGTGCCAGTTCGTCGGCGTTGCGGATCTCGACGGTGAAGCGCATCCGGGCGCGGCTGTCCTTGGACAGGGTGTTGACGGCGGTGACGTTGATTTTCTCGCGGCCCATCACGTCGCTCAGGTCGCGCAGCAGGCCGGGACGGTCGTGGGCCTCGACCATCAGGTCGGTGGCGAACACGTTGCTGGTCTGGCGGCCCCAGTCGGCCTTGATCAGCCGCTCGGGGCTGGCGGCGGCCAGGCGCTTGAGCGTGGTGCAGTCGCTGCGGTGGATCGAGATGCCGCGGCCCTTGGTGACGAAGCCGACCACCGCATCCGGCGGT
Source organism: Chitiniphilus shinanonensis DSM 23277 (assembly GCF_000374805.1). Lineage (GTDB taxonomy): Bacteria > Pseudomonadota > Gammaproteobacteria > Burkholderiales > Chitinibacteraceae > Chitiniphilus > Chitiniphilus shinanonensis. The sequence goes on along the minus strand of NZ_KB895341.1, from coordinate 149,446 downwards.
ACCGGTTTGCAGCACTTGGCCAGCAGCGTCATCAGCTTGTCCACACCCTCGATCAGGATGCCTTCGCCCTTCTGGTCGGCGCGGGCGGCCTTGATCACGTCCTCGGCGCTGACCGGGGCCTCGACCGCCGGCTTGTCGTCGAAGGTGAGCGCGTCGTCCAGCGCGCGCAGCGTGACCTCGCCCTGACCCAGCGCGGCCAGCAGGTCCTCGATGGCCTTGAAACCCATGCGCTGCGCCACGGCGTCCTGATTGACGTCGCGCCGCGCCATGCGCGCGGCCTCGCGGTCGTAGATGGCGCGGCCCGATTCGATGGCCACGTCCAGGTTCTGCTGGCGGATCCAGTAGCGGATCTTCTGCGCGGCGCGGTGGCTTTTCACGTAGCCCTGGTGCAGCCAGTCCAGCGGCGGGCCGCCTTCCTTGGCCGCCAGGATCTCGACGCGCTGGCCGGTCTCCAGCGGGGTGGACAGCGGCACGATGGCGCCGTCCACCTTGGCGCCGCGGCAGCGGTGGCCCAGGTCGGTGTGCAGGTGGTAGGCGAAGTCGACCGGGGTGGCGCCCTTGGGCAGCGGGATCACGCGGCCGGCGGGGGTCAGCACGTAGATGGTGTCGTCGAACAGCTCGGCCTTGAAGGCGTCGGCCAGCTGTGTCTCCTGCGCCATGTCCTCGCGCCAGTCCAGCAACTGGCGCAGCCAGCCGATTTTCTCTTCGTACTTGCTGTCGCCCTGGCCGCCTTCCTTGTAGCGCCAGTGCGCGGCCACGCCGTACTCGGCGTGCTCGTGCATCTCGAAAGTGCGGATCTGCACTTCCAGCGCCTTGTCCTGCGGCCCGATCACGGCGGTATGCAGGCTGCGGTAGAAGTTGCCCTTGGGGTGGGCGATGTAGTCGTCGAATTCGCCGGGGATCGGCTGCCACAGGTTGTGGACGATGCCGAGCACGGTGTAGCAATCCTTGAGATCGTCCACCAGCACGCGCACCGCGCGGATGTCGTACAGCTCGGAGAAGTCGAGCTTCTTCTTCTGCATCTTCTTCCAGATGCTGTAGATGTGCTTGGGGCGGCCGGTCAGATCGGCGTGGATGCCGGCGCCGGCCAGTTCGCGGCGCAGCGTGCCCAGCACCTCGCCGATGAAGCGCTCACGGTCCACCCGGCGCTCGTCCAGCAGCTTGGCGATCTTGCGGTAGGTGTCGGGCTCCAGGTAGCGGAAGCCCAGGTCCTCCAGCTCCCACTTGATCTGCCACACCCCCAGCCGGTTGGCCAGCGGGGCGAACAGGTCCAGCGTTTCGCGGGCGCGGCGGCGGCGCAGCTCGTCGGGGGCGTTCACCAGTTCGTGCATGGTCTGGGTGCGCCAGGCCAGCACGATCAGCACCACGCGCATGTCCTCGACCATGGCCAGCAGCATCTTGCGCACCGCCTCGATCTGGGCGGCGGCCTCCTGCGGCTTGCCTTGCGAGGCGTGGGCCAGCGTGTCCAGCTTCTTCACCCGGCCCACGCCCTCGACCAGCCGCGCCACGTTGTCGCCGTAGCGCTCGCGCAGGGTGTCGAGCGCGCCGGCGCGGCGCTCGGGCACCGCGTAGGCCAGCGCCGCGATCACGGTATCGGCGTCCAGGTTGAGGTCGGCCACGATGGACGCCGCGGCCACGGCGTGATGGAACAGCGGGCCGGTGCTTTCCTCCAGCCGGGCATCGCCGTAGCATTCGCGCACCCAGTCGGTGGCGCCGCGCAGGCGTTCGAGGTCCTCGGCTTTGTAGCGGGGGGCGAGCTGGGCCAGCCAGTGCACCGGGTCGGCCGCTTCCGCGATGGATTGGGCAAGCGGACGAGTGACTGCAACCATATGACGATCCCATTGCGCGAACGGCCATCCCTGCCGTTGCGCGGATATTGAAAAAAACTGATGGAATTTTGCCCGTTTCGGCCAGTCTCTTAAAGCCGGGGGCGTCCCCTACAGCCAGATTCCTTCCATGCCTCGCAAGTTCCTCCGCAACGTGTTGCCCGATCAGGACAAGCTCAACCAGAACGCTTTCCTGCGTCGCTACGCGCATCGCTTCATGCACCCCAACCTGTGGCACCTCAACCGCCACTCGGTCGCCGGGGGCGTCGCGGCCGGCGCCGTCGGCGGCATGATCCCCGGGCCGTTGCAGATCATCACCGCCGCGCTGCTGGCGCTGGGCTTCCGCGTCAACCTGCCGGTCGCCGTCTTCACCACGTTCTATACCAACCCGCTGACCATCGGGCCGCTGTACTGGGTGGCGGTGCAGATCGGAGGCTTCGTCACCGGCCGTCGCGGCACCGACCGCATGCCGCCGATGCCGTCGTGGTCCGACCACACCTGGTTCGAATGGGGCCGCGCCATGTGCGATTGGACGCTGTCGCTGGGCGTGCCGCTGCTGGTGGGGCTGCCGGTGCTGACCGCGTTGCTGGCGGTGGGCGGCTACCTGGCGGTGAAGCTGTTCTGGCGCGTGCACGTGCTGTGGCAACTGCGCGGCCGCAGCCGGCGCCGCCGGCCGGTCGAAGGGTAACCTTTTTCTCTCGTCGTTCTTCCTCTTCCCGCCGTGCCGGCGGTTGCGTGCTTTTTCCCGTTGTCGCACCCCGGGGGCGCCCCGACAAAGAGAAAGAGGCCCGCGCCAGTCGGGCCATCGACGGGAGACGATGGTGGATACGGATACCAACGACGTGGGCGGCCTGCTGCGGCCCGGCCACAACTGCTGGCGTGTCGAGCACGCCGATCGCGCCGCGGTGCTGGTGGATGGCGAGGCGTACTTCCGCGCGGTGCGCGCGGCCATCGCCGACGCCCGCCGCAGCATCCTGATCGTGGGCTGGGACATCGACAGCCGGATGCGGCTGGTGCCCGAAGGCGCCGACGACGGCCTGCCCGAGGAACTGGGCGAGTTCCTGCACCAGGTGGTGGCGCGCCGCAAGGGCCTGCACTGCCACGTGCTGACCTGGGACTACACCGTACTGTTCGCGCTGGACCGCGAATGGCTGCCCAACTACAAGCTCGGCTGGCGCACCCATCGCCGGCTGCACTTCCGCATGGACGGCCAGTTGCCGCTGGGCGGCTCGCATCACCAGAAAGTGGTGGTGATCGACGACAAGCTGGCCTTCATCGGCGGGCTGGACCTGACCCACGACCGCTGGGATACGCCGGCCCACGCCTGCGACGACACGCGCCGCGTGGCGGGCGAGGGCAAGTGCTACCCGCCGTTCCACGACGTGCAGATCATGTTCGACGGTCCGGCCGCCGCCGCCGCCGGCGATCTGGTGCGCGAACGCTGGTATCGCGCCGCCGGCTGCTATCCGCGCAAGCCGCTGGAGGCGCTGGCCGGGGGCGACCGCTGGCCGGCCCATGTCGAGCCCGATTTCACCGACATCCAGCTGGCCATCGCCCGCACCGAGCCGGAGTTCGACGAGCGCGCCGGGGTGCAGGAGATCCGCGCGCTGTATGCCGACGCGCTGGCCGCGGCGCGCGACAACATCTACCTGGAGAACCAGTACTTCACCTCCGGCCTGGTCGCCGAGGCGCTGTCGGCGCAGCTGGTCAAGGCCGACGGGCCCGATGTGGCGGTGGTGTCGCGGCGCGCCGAGAGCGGCTGGCTGGAGGAGATGACCATGGGCACGCAACGCGCCCGGTTGCACGCGCGCCTCAAGCAGGTGGACCACCATGGCCGCTACCGCATGCTGTGCCCGCATATCCCGCGGCTGGACCCGGAGTGCGTCAACGTCCATAGCAAGGTGATGGTGATCGACGACGAACTGCTGTCCATCGGCTCCGCCAACCTCAACAACCGCTCGATGGTGCTCGACACCGAATGCAACGTCGCCATCGAGGCACGGGGCGACGCGCGCATCCGGGCCGCCATCGCCTTGGTGCGCGACCGCCTGCTCGGCGAACACCTGGACGTGGCGCCGCAGCGGGTGGCCGAAGCGGTGCAGCGGGAAGGGCGCCTGCTGCCGGCCATCGCCGCGCTGCGCAAGGAAGGCCGTACCCTGGTCGAGCTGGAGCCGGTGGCCTCGCCCGAATCGGAGGCGCTGGTGCCGGCGCTGGATCTGCTCGACCCCGAGCGCATCGTGCCGCCGGAGCGGCTGCTGGCGCAGTTCGTCCCGCGCGAGACCCAGGCACCGCTGCGCGGGCGGCTGATGGCGTTCGGCACGGTGGCGGTGGCATTGTGCGCACTGGCCGCGGTGTGGCGCTTCACGCCGCTCTCCGAATACATGCACCCCGAGACGCTGTCGCAGGTGGGCGAGCAATTGCAGCAGATGCCGTTCACCCCGCTGCTGGTGTTGCTGGCCTACCTGCTGGCGGCGCTGCTGGTGATTCCGCACTCGGTGCAGGTCGCCGCCACCGGGCTGGTGTTCGGCCCGTGGGCCGGGCTGGCCTACGCCGTCACCGGCACCGCCTTCACCTCGGCGGTCACCTATGGCATCGGCCACTGGCTGGGGCGCGACGTGGTGCGGCGGCTGGCCGGCGGCAAGCTGGCGCGGCTGAGCCGCACCCTGGCGCAGCGCGGCGTGATCAGCGTGGCCTTGCTGCGGCAGATTCCGCTGGGACCGTATGCGCTGGTCAACATCGTCTGCGGCGCGTCGCATATCCGGCTGCGCGACTTCATGCTCGGCACCCTGCTGGGGATGACGCCGGGCTCGGTGGTGATGCTGCTGTTCCTGCACCATTTCACCGAGGCGATCCGCGATCCCAGCGTCGGCGCCTTCGCGGTGCTAGGGGTGATCGCCGCCGTGCTGGTGGGCATCGCCTACGCCGCCAGCCGCGTGCTGCGCCGTCGCGCCGCCGAGCGCCTGGGCACCGAGGGCGCGCGATGAAGGCGCCCTGGCCGCTCACCGTGGCCACCTACAACATCCACAGCGCCATCGGCGGCGATGGCCGCTTCGCGCCGCAGCGCATCGCCGACGTGCTCAACGAAATCCGCGCCGACGTGGTGGCCTTGCAGGAAGTACCGCTGGGCGACGACCGCCGCCCCGACGTGCTGGCCGCGCTGGCCGCGTCCACCGGCTATATCCCCGTGGCCGGCCCGACCATCGACCGCCCGGGGCGCCACTACGGCAACGCCGTGCTCAGCCGCTACCCGGTCAACGCGGTGCGCTATCTCGACCTGCGCTTCGGCCGCAGCGAACCGCGCGGCGCGCTCGACGCCGACATCGATTGCCACGGCCACCCGCTGCGGGTGGTCGCCACCCACCTGGGCCTGCGCCCCGCCGAGCGCCGCGCGCAGGTGAAGAAGCTGCTGGAAACCTTCGACACCGACGCCATGCCGGTGCTGCTGCTGGGCGATCTGAACGAGTGGTTCATGTGGGGCCGCCCGCTGCGCTGGCTGACCACGCGCTTCGAAAAGACCCCCGCGCCGAACACCTTCCCGTCGCTCAGGCCGCTGTTCGCGCTGGACCGCATCTGGATCCATCCCCGCCAGCGGCTGGTCAAGGTGTGGACCCACCGCAGCCACCTGGCGCGCCTCGCCTCCGACCATCTGCCGCTGGTGGCGCATATTGCGGGGTGATTTGGGCGTTGCCAAACCAAACCCCACACCTTGAACCACAGAGGACAGTGAGAACACGGAGGGGGCACAGAGAAAACCTGAACAGAAGCTTGGCAGTTGATTGCCAGGGTTTTCGCGTTGGTTTTCTGTTTTCTCCGTGAAACTCCGTGCTCTCACTGTCCTCTGTGGTTCAAGGTGTGGGGTCCAAGGTTTGGCTCCCGCCGACTAGTAAGCCGCCGCGGCCGCCAACTCATCCTGCAAGCGGTGCAGCAGTGCCAGGCGGTCGGGGCGGATGGTGCCCTGGTCGGTGGCGGCGCGCAGGGCGCAGCCGGGTTCGGCGCGGTGGCGGCAGTTGTGGAAGCGGCAGCCGCCCAGGTGTTCGCGCAGGTCGGGCATCAGGCCGGGCAGCGCTTCGGCGGTGACGTGCGCCAGGCCGAACGATTGCAGGCCGGGCGAATCGATCAGGTGCGACGCGGCGTCCAGGTGGTAGAGCGTGGCGTGGGTGGTGGTGTGCTTGCCCGAATCGAGCGCCACCGAGATCTCGTTCACCCGGGCGCGGGCGTCGGGCAGCAGGGCGTTGGTGATGGTGGATTTGCCCATGCCCGACTGGCCGACCAGCACGCTGGTCTGGCCTTGCAGGTACGGCAGCAGCGGCGCGATCTGCTGCTGTGCCGACAGCTCCAGCACGCGATAGCCCAGCGCGCGCCAGAACGCCATCTTCTGCCGCGCGGCGTCGGCCTCGGGCAGGTCGCACTTGTTGAGCACGATCAGCGGGGCGATGTCCTCGGCCTCGGCGGCGATCAGGCAGCGGCCGATCAGCTCCTCGGAAAAGCTGGGCACCGGCGCGGCCACGATCACCAGTTGGGTGACGTTGGCGGCGATCAGCTTCTCGCGCCATTGGTCCGAGCGGTAGAGCAGGGTGCTGCGCGGTTCCACGCCTTCGATCACCGCCTGCTCGGCGTTGAGCACCTTGATCCGCACCCGGTCGCCACAGGCGTAGTCGGTCTTCTTGCCGCGCGCGCTGGCGCTCAGGCGGGTGCCGTCGGCCTGCTCGACGATATAGGCGCGGCCATGGCTGGCGACGATGGTGGCGGTCGTGGCGGTGTTGGCGTTCATTCAGCCCTGCAAGGCATCCACGCGCGCGGCGCAGATGAAATCGTTACGGGTCAGCCCACCCGCGGAGTGGGTGCACCACGCCACCTTGCAGCGGCTGTAGCTGACTTCCAGGTCGGGGTGGTGATCCTGCTGGTGGGCGATCCACGCCACGGCGTTGGCGAAGGCCATGGTCTCGTGGAAGTTCTTGAAGCGGAAGGTCTTTTCCAGCGGCTTCTGCGCGATCAGCCAGTCGTTCAGCTCGGTGAGCAGCATTTCCGCCTCGACCGTGGACAGGGCGGCGGCATCGGCTTGGCAATGTTCGGTGGCGAGTGACATGACGGGGCTTCCGGGGAGGAGATGTCCCGTTCTATGGCGAATCGACATTTAAACGCAAGCCATACGTTATCACCGTGCTTGGGGTGCCAGCGCTCAGGCCAGCCGCTTCAGCGCCGCGATGCGCAGCGCGGCCGGCGGATGGCTGTCGTAGAACACGCTGTGCAGCGGATCGGGCGTCAGCGTGGCGGCGTTGTCGCGGTACAGCTTGACCAGCGCGGCGATCAGGTCGGCGGCGCGGGTTTCGCCGGCGGCGAAGGCATCGGCTTCGTACTCGTGCTTGCGCGACAGCCACGAGCCCAGCGGGCCGAACAGGAAGGTGAACACCGGCAGCACCAGGAAGAACAGCGTCAGCGCGGTGGCGGTGTTGGCGCTCTGCACCCCCAGGCCCTGGTAGAGCCACGGTTCGTGCATCAGCTGCGCCAGCAGCCACAGCAGGCCCAGCATCAGGGCGAAGGTCCAGACCATGCGCTGCATGATGTGGCGGCGCTTGAAGTGGCCCAGCTCGTGCGCCAGCACCGCTTCGATCTCGTCGCCGTTCAGTTGCTTGAGCAGGGTGTCGAAGAACACGATGCGCTTGGTCTTGCCGAAGCCGGTGAAGTAGGCGTTGCCGTGGCTGGAGCGCTTGGAGCCGTCCATCATGAAGATGCCTGCGGCCTTGAAGCCGCAGCGCGCCAGCAGGCCCTCGATGCGCAGGCGCAGCGCCTCGTCCGGCAAGGGCTCGAACTTGTTGAACAGCGGCGCGATCCAGGTGGGGAAGATCCACATCATCACGAAGGTGAACGCCACCCACGCCGCCCACACCCACAGCCACCACGCGTCGCCCATGCGCGACATCAGCCACAGCACGCCGGCCACCAGCGGCAGGCCCAGCACCGCGGCCAGCAGCGCGCTCTTGGCCAGGTCGGCCAGGAACAGCCGTGGGGTGGTCTGGTTGAAGCCGAAGCGCGCCTCGATGCCGAAGGTGGAGTGCCAGGAGAACGGCAGCGACAGCACCGCGTTGGCCACGCCCAGCAGCGCGATCATCGCCACGCCGGACAGGATGCCGGGACCGAACCAGCCGTCGGCCAGTCGCATCAGCCACTCGATGCCGCCGCCCAGGGTGAAGCCGGCCAGCACGATGGCTTCGAACACGGTGACGATCATGCCGAACTTGACCTTGGCCGCGGTGTAGTCGGCGGCGCGCTGGTGGCTGGCCAGGGTGATCGATTCGGCGAATTCGGTCGGCACCGCCTGGCGGTGGCGCCGCACGTGGTTGGCGTGGCGCTGGGCCAGCCACAGTTGCAGCAGCACGCTGGCGCACAGCGCGAACACGAACAGGGCGGAGAACTGGTGAGCGGTCATGGGTGAGGTGCGAACGGCGGCTTACGGCGAAAGGGGCGATTATGGCACAGCCCGGCGCCGGCTCCGTGGCCGTTGGTGGGAACGGCGCGCCGGCGCGCTGCTGCGTTGCACGCCGCTCACGGTATTCATACCGTCGCGCGTCCTGCGCCTTGCCGCACACCGGCACTGCCCCGAACGCTGTCGTGAAAATAGTGTGAACAGGCCCTAGAATGGCGCTTTTGCAATATCCCCGAGGCTGGTATGCCGCAAGACCAAAACCACCTGATCTGGCTCGACATGGAAATGACCGGGCTCGATCCGCAGCAGGACCGCATCATCGAGCTGGCCATCGTCATCACCGATTCCAACCTCAACATCGTCGCCGAGAGCCCGGTGTGGGCGGTGCACCAGAGCGACGCGGTGCTCGACGGCATGGACGACTGGAACAAGGGCACCCACGGCCGCTCCGGCCTGATCGATCGCGTGAAGCAATCGACGCTGGACGAGGCCGCGGTGACGGCGCAGGCGCTGGAGTTCCTGGCGCTGCACGTGCCGAAGAACGCCAGCCCGATGTGCGGCAACTCGATCTGCCAGGACCGCCGCTTCATGGCGCGCTGGATGCCCGAGTTGGAAACGTGGTTCCACTACCGCAACCTGGATGTCTCCACCCTCAAGGAACTGTGCCGTCGCTGGCGGCCCGAGGTGCACCGGATGTTCAAGAAGCAGGGCAAGCACACCGCGCTGGCCGACATTCACGAATCCATCGACGAACTCAAGTTCTACCGCGAGCACTTCCTGAAGGTGCCCAGCGCGCAGATGCCGATCGACTGATGCGCGAGACCTTTGCCCTGGCCGCCGAACTCGGCTGCCTGCTCGCGGCGCGCGGCGCCAGCGTCACCACGGCGGAGTCGTGCACCGGCGGCCTGATCGCCGGCGCCATCACCGACGTGCCCGGCAGCTCGGCGTGGTTCGAGCGCGGCTTCGTCACCTACGCCAACGTCGCCAAGGTGGACATGCTGGACGTGCCGCCGGCCTTCATCCAGGGTCTGGGCGCCGTCAGCGAGCCGGTGGTGGCCGCCATGGCGCAGGGCGCGTGCGAACGCGCCGGCGCGCAGTACGCGGTGGCCGTCTCGGGCGTGGCCGGCCCCGATGGCGGCAGCCCCGACAAGCCGGTGGGCACCGTCTGGTTCGCCTGGGCCACGCCGCAGGGCATCGTCACCGAGCGCCAGCAGTTCCCGGGGGATCGTGCCGCGGTGCGCGCCGCCACGGTGCGCCACGCGTTGGCGCGGCTGGTGGCATTGATCCAGGACGGCCACTGATCCAGGCACGGCAACCGGGCCGTTCCGTCGCAACCCATCCCAAGCAAGGAATACCGATGACCACCGTCGTCGTCGTCAAGAAAGACAACCAGGTGGCGATTGCCGCCGACAGCCAGTCCACCTTCGGCGATACCGCCCTCGGCGCCGGTTTCGACGCCAAGTGGAACAAGATCTTCCAGGCGCATGGCAGCCATTTCTCGATCTCCGGCAGCGCCGCGCACGACCTGGTGTTGCAGGCCGCGCTGAAGAAGGTGAAGACCCTCGATTTCACCGACCGCGCCGGCATCTTCGAGAGCTTTCGCAAGCTGCATCCCAAGCTCAAGGAAGACTTCTACCTCAAGACCGAAGAGGAAGAGGACGATCCCTACGAATCCAGCCAGATGACGGTGCTGCTGGCGAACCCGCACGGCATCTTCGGCGTCTATTCGCTGCGCGAAGTGTATGAATTCGAGCGCTTCTGGGGCATCGGCAGCGGCCGCGACTACGCCATCGGCGCCATGCACGCCGTCTACGACCGGCCGGATCTGACCGCCGCCGACATCGCGCGCATCGGCATCGAGGCGGGCTGCGCGTTCGACATCAGCTCCAGCCTGCCGCTCACCCTGTACACGGTGGAGCTGAAGCAATCATGATCCTGGGCAGCCTGCACCACTGGCGTGCGCATCCCGCGCACTATCCGGCCGCGATCCATCGCGCGCTGCGCCTGCTGGAAACCATGCCGCTCGACACGCTGGCCGCCGGGCGTTATCCGCTCGAAGGCGAGCGCATCGCGCTGCTGATCCAGACCCCGCTGACCACGCCGGCCGAGCAGAAGCGGCCGGAGGCGCACGTGGAACACGCCGACATCCAGCTGCTGCTGTCCGGGCGCGAACGCTACGGCGTGGCGCTGCCGGACGGCAGCGAACAGCTACTGGAAGACCGGCGTGCCAGCCACGATATCGCCTTCTATACGCCGTCGCCGCGCGAGGCATTCATCGATCTCGATCCGGGCATGTTCCTGGTGTTCTTCCCGGGCGAGATGCATCGCCCGTGCTGCGCCAGCGGCGAACCGGGCCCGATCCGCAAGGCGGTGGTGAAGATCCACCGCAGCCTGCTGGTGGACTGAGCGCCGCGACCCACCCGCCGAACGAATACGGAAATCCTCATGACCGATACCCTCGAACGCTTTCTCTTCGACGACGCGCCGGTGCGCGGCGAGATCGTCCAGCTCGACGCCACCTTCAAGGAAGTGCTGTCGCGCCAGGACTACCCGCCGGTGCTGCGCCACCTGATCGGCGAGTTGCTGGCCGCCGCCTCGCTGCTGTCGGCCACGCTCAAGTTCGACGGCACCCTGATCATGCAGCTGCACGGCACCGGCGCGGTGCGGCTGATCGTCGTCGAATGCACCAGCGACATGACGCTGCGCGCCACCGCGCGCTGGGAGGGCGAGGTGCCCGACGTGTCGCTGGCCGAACTGCTGGGGCGCGGGCGCTTCGTCATCACGCTGGAGCCCAAGGAAGGCGAGACCTACCAGGGCATCGTCGGCTTCGAGCCCGGCCAGCGCGTGGCGCAGATCATCGAGCATTACATGGAGCGCTCCGAGCAGTTGGCCACCCGGCTGTGGCTGAGCTGCCGCGACGGGCGCGCCGCCGGCATGCTGGTGCAGAAGATGCCGGCAGGCACCGGCGACCCGGATGCCTGGGAGCGGGTACAGAAGCTGTCCGAAACGCTGACCGACGACGAATTGCTCGACCTGCCGGTGCGCGAGACGCTGTACCGGCTGTTCCACCAGGAACAGGTGCGCGTGTTCGACCCGGTGGCGCCGCGCTTCGCCTGCACCTGCTCGCGCGAGCGGGTCGGCGGCATGCTGAAGATGGTCGGCCGCCACGAAGTGAACGAGGTGCTGGCCGAGCGCGGCGACATCGACGTCACCTGCGAATTCTGCGGCAAGCCCTATCACTTCGACGCGGTGGACGTGGCACAGCTGTTCGCCGGCCACGGCACCGACGCCGCCGGGCCGCAGGTGCACTGAGCGCGGCGGCCAGACCGCCACAGCCGCCTAGTCCGCCGGGAGTTCCACCGTATCGTCCGGCAGGTATTCCACCCGGTTGCGCCCGGCGCGCTTGGCGGCGTACAGCGCGTGGTCGGCCTGGTCGAGCAGTTCGCCCAGCGGCAGGCCGTGCCGGTGCACGGCGGCGCCCAGGCTGATGGTAATCGCCAGCGTGCCGCCCGCCGGCAGCGGCACCTGGAGCGCCGCCACCGTCTGGCGCAGGCGCTCCGCCACACGGATGGCGTCGGCCAGCGAGGCGTCGGGCAGCAGCAGCATGAATTCCTCGCCGCCGAAGCGCGCGATCAGGTCCACGTCCCGCAGCGTCACATGGCAGGTGCGCGCCAGCGCCTTCAGCACCTCGTCGCCGGCCGTGTGGCCGTGCTGATCGTTCACCCGCTTGAAATGATCGATATCGAGCGCCACCGCCGCCAGCGACGTGCCGTGGCGCTCGGCGCGACGCCGTTCCTGGTCGGCGCGTTCGAAGAAGGCGCGGCGGTTGAGCAGCCCGGTCAGGCTGTCGGTATTGGCCAGTTGCTTCAGCCGGTTCACCAGCTCGTCGCGTTCCTGCAAGGTGCCCAGCAGATGCTGGTTGGCGCGGTCGAGCATCTCGGTGCGGTCGCGCACCTGTTCCTCCAGCGAGGCGTTCAGCGTCGCCAGCTTGGCGCTTTCGCTGGTCAGCCCTTCCACCAGGTGGCGTAGCGAGGCGGACAGCCGCGCGGCTTCGCGGTACTGGTCGGTTTCCGGGATGCACACGTCCGGCTCGCCCAGCCGCAGCCGGTCGGCCGCCTGCGCCAGCTCCAGCAGCGGCTGCGACAGGCTGCGCGCCAGTCGCGTGCCCAGCAGCGCGAAACCCAGCGCGGCGATCACGCCGCACAGCAGGATCGCCCATTGCAACTGGCGGATCGGCTGGTAGGCCACCTCGATCGGCTGGCGCACCGCCACCTGCCAGCCCAAGCCGTGGTAATCGCTGCCGAAGCCGGCGGAATGGCTGATCGCGGTCAGGTAGGGCTGGCCGTCCGACCAGGACAGGATTTCCGAGACGGCGCCGCGCGGCACCTCGGGCAGGTTGTGTTTTTCCTTGCCCGGCGGCGCCAGCAGCACCTTGCCGTCGCGGCTGAGGATGAATACCTCGATCTCGCGCACCGTGCCGGTGACGTGAAAGGTGCGGTCCACCACACGGCGCGCCCATTCCCACGACAGGTGCGCGCCCAGCACGCCCTGGATGGCGCCGTCGGCGCCGAGCACCGGGGTGGCCACGTCGACGAAGCGCAGCGGTTCGCCGTTGTCGGGGCGGGGCAGCAGCCTGGCCAGCAGCTTGGCCTCGTGCACGTCGCCGGCGAACGGCCCGAGCAGGCCGTTGCGAAACCACGGGCGCTCGGCCACGTCCACGCCTTCGAGCAGGTGGCCGGTCGAGTACAGCACCCGACCCTGGACGTCGGCGAAGCCGATCCACGAGTACTGCGCGAACGACGCCTTGAGCTTTTCCAGCACCTGCTGCTCGGCGCCGCGGCGCGGCGAGGGCTCGTCCGCCTGCTGCATCGCGGCGATCAGTTGCAGATCGTGCAGCCGCTCGCCCATGCCGGCGTCCAGCCGGTCGCGCAACTGGCTGGCCAGTTCCTCCAGTTCCTCGCCGATGCGGCGCCGGCTGTCCTGGCTGGCGATCTCGCCCACCAGCAGCGACACCGTGGCGGCGACCGCGGCGGCGGTGGCGGCGAAAAAGAAGGCGAGCACGCTGCCGAGGCGACGTCGTTTCACTGGGGAATTCCGGCTGAAAGGAGGCGAATCGAGTGCGGCAGTATACCCAGCGAAACCATCCGCCTGGGGGGGCAACCATTCGTCGTCATACAGCCGCGTTTGAATATCTTTTGTGCTGACGTTGTACGAATTTCATTGTTAAGCAATTCGCCAGAAAAATTGCTCGGAAGGCAGTCGCAGACTGGCTTCGTCCCTACAGGGGCGAGGCTTACTCCGATTCATTTGACAGGATGAAACAATGACAAGCTTGCGCAAAATGTGGGGCCGGGTTGCGCTCGGCGGCTCCGATCACCTCCGTGAGGTCCTGGAACAGGCGATCGACGCCGTCGTCAGTATCGATTCCAACAACAACGTCACCTTTTTCAACGCGGCGGCGGAACGGCTGTGGGGCTATTCGCGGCAGGAAGTGCTGGGCCACAACGTCAAGATGCTGGTGCCGCGCGGCATCCAGCCCAATCACGACGAATACGTCAACGCCAACCGCCGCACCGGCCAGGACAAGATCGTCGGCACCAGCCGCGACGTGATGCTGGAACGCAAGGACGGCGGCCGGGTGTGGACCAACCTGTCGCTGTCCAAGGTTCAGGTGGGCAACCGCATCTCGTACACCGCCTTCGTCAAGGACATCACCCGCGAGCGCAATGCGCGCGAAACCATCAACCAGACGCTGGAGCAGGCGCTGGACGCGGTGGTGATGATCGACGAGAACAACCTCGTCACCTTCTTCAACGCCGCCGCCGAGCGCCTGTGGGGCTACGGTCGCGCCGAGGTGATCGGGCAGAACGTCAAGATGCTGGTGCCGCGCGGCATCCAGGCCAATCACGACGAGTACGTCAACGCCAACCGCCGCACCGGGCAGGACAAGATCGTCGGCACCACGCGCGAGGTGCCGGTCGAGCGCAAGGACGGCAGCCGCCGCTGGGCTTCGCTGGCGCTGTCCAGGGTGGAGCTGGAGGGCCGCATCCTCTACACCGCCTTCGTCAAGGACGTGACCGCCGAGGTGGCGCGCCGCGAGCAGTTCCGCCTGTTGTCGCTGGTGGCCAACGAAACCGACAACGCCGTCATCATCACCGACGCCGAAGGACGGGTGGAGTACGTGAACCCCGGTTTCGAGCGCATGACCGGCTACACCCTCGACGACATGCGCGGCAAGAAGCCGGGCGCGGTGCTGCAAGGCGAGCGCACCGACCGCGCCACCGTCGAGCGCATCCGCCAGAAGCTGGCCGCGCGCCAGCCGTTCAAGGACGAGATCCTCAACTACAACCGCCACGGCCAGGCGCACTGGATCTCGCTGGCGATCAACCCGGTGTTCGACGACAAGGGCAGGCTGGAGCGCTTCATCTCGATCCAGGCCGACATCACCGACACCAAGGAAAAGGCGGTGGAATTCAACGTGCGGCTGGAGGCCATCGGCCGGTCCGACGCGGTGGCCGAATGGCTGGCGGACGGCACGCTCACCGAGGCCAGCCCCTACCTGATCGAGCATTTTCGCGCCCGCGGCTTCGACGAGGTGCGCAGCCACATGCCGCCGTACACCCGCATCCTCGACGCCGAGCAGTTGCGGCGGCTGGCCGCCGGCGAATTCCTCACCGCCGAGTTCCCGCTGACCTGTCCGGAGGGCAGCAAGCTGTGGCTGGGCGCGTCGTTCACGCCGGTGCAGGATCAGGACGGCAAGCTGCGCAAGGTGTTGATGGATGGCACCGACATCACCGCGCGGATGCAGGCGGTGGACGAGACCAACGTGGCGATGACGCAGGTGCTGGCGTCCAGCGACCAGATCAGCAACATCGTCTCGGTGATCGACAGCATCGCCAGCCAGACCAACCTGCTGTCGCTGAACGCCGCCATCGAGGCCGCGCGCGCCGGCGAGCAGGGGCGCGGCTTCGCGGTGGTGGCCGACGAAGTGCGCAAGCTGGCCACGCGCTCGGCGGAGTCGGCGGGGGAGATCAACCTGCTGGTGGACGAAACCCGGCGCCGCGTGGCCGAGCTGGCCGATTCGCTGCGGCGCCTGGGCAGCGGGCACTGAGCGCGGAATGGCCGGTCAGGCGTGCAGATCGATACGGCCGCCACCGGCCGGTGCCGCCGCGAGATAACCCTGGGCGGCGCGTGGCGACGCCGCCGGCGCGGTCGGGGCTGGGCCTTGCGCCTGGCGCTGCGTCAGCCATTGCCGGGTGGAGCCGTCGCTCTGGGCGCCGTTGCCCGACAGCCACTGCGCTGCGGAGTCCGGGCGCGGCGCGGTCACCGGTGGTGGGAGCACGTCGCTGCCCAGCATCTCGGCGAGGATGCCGGAGAACACCCCGGCGCGCGCCGCCGCGCGGGGCGGCACCACGTATTGCTGCTGCGGCTGGTTCGACTGGGCAAGGGCTTGGACAGGCATGCGGACGGCTGGCATGTTCGACGGCTTCCATGGTGCGCACGGCGGCGCACATTGCCTGTCGGACGTTTCCCGATGCGCGTTGGTTGCGGCACGGGTATTTCTGCACAGTCGGTTGTCACGGTCCCCACCAGTGGGCGAAGGCGAAGCCGCAGGCGACCGACACCGCGCAGCTGGTCAGGCCGGGCAGCATGAAGCTGTGGTTCAGCAGCCAGCGCCCGATGCGGGTGGTGCCGGTGGCGTCGAAGCTGATCGCGGCGATCAGCGTCGGGTAGTTGGGGATGAAGAAGTAGCCGTTGGCGGCGGGGAACATCGCGATCAGCGACGCCGACGGCAGCCCCAGCGCGATGCCCAGCGGCACCAGCGCGCGCACCGTCGCGGCCTGCGAATACAACAGGATCGACATCACGAACAGCGCCAGCGCGAACAGCCACGGCGCGCGGGTGACGCTGGCGTGGATCTCGCTGGAGAAGAACGCCATGTTGGCCTCGATGAAGGTGTCGCCCATCCAGGCGATGCCGAAAATGCCGATCACCGCCGCGGCGCCGGCGCGGAACACGCTGCCGCGCACCACTTCGTCCGGATTGACCCGGCACAGCAGCAACATCAGCGCGGCGGCCGACAGCATCACGATCTCGATGGCGCTGGCCATGTCCAGCTCGGTCATCTGGCCCTGCACCGGCCACGCCGGGCGCAGGCTGGGGAACGAGCCGAGCAGCACCACCAGCGCCGCCGCCAGCAGGAACAGCACCACCGAGCGGCGCGCGTGCGGCGGCAGCGGGGCGCTGTCGGCCAGGTGGCGCGGCGCCACCTCGCCGCTGGCCAGCCGTGCCTGGTAGGCCGGATCGTCCTCCAGCTCGCGCCCCAGCCGGCCGGCCACCAGCGCGCCCGCCAGCACCCCGGCCAGCGTGGCAGGAATCGCCACGACCAGGATGTCCGACAGGTGGATGTCGCCGCCCAGCAGCGACAGCAGCGCCACGGTGGCGGCCGAGATCGGGCTGGCGGTGATCGCGGCCTGCGAAGCGATCACCGCGATCGACAGCGGCCGCTCCGGGCGCACCCCGGCCTCGCGCGCCACCTCGGCGATCACCGGCAGCACCGCGTAGGCCACGTGGCCGGTGCCGGCGAACAGGGTGAAGGTATAGGTGACCAGCGGGGCGAACCAGGTGATGCGGGTGGGATGGCGTCGCAGCAGGCGCTCGGCGTGGCGCACCAGGTAATCCATGCCGCCGGCGGCCTGCAGCGTGCCGGCGGCGGTGATGACGGCGACGATCATCAGCAACACGTCGATGGGCGCGCTGGTGGGGCGCAGCCCGAAGCCGAACGACAGGATCGCCAGTCCCAGCCCGCCCATCACCCCCAGGCCGATGCCGCCCAGGCGCGCGCCGACCAGGATGGCGCCCAGCACCACCGCGAATTCGAGGACAAGCATGTCGGTATCTCTTTGGATCGTTGTGATGAGCCGCCCACTGCGGGGCGGTCGGTCAGGCGTTCATTGCAAGGATGTGGCGTACTCCAGGCCGACGAACTCGGGGTAGTCGGTGATGATGCCGTGCATGCCCAGCTCGGCGCAGATCGCGTGCTCGTGCTCGGTCTGCGCGCCGAAGATGTAGTTGCGGAAGCCCAGCGCGTTGGCCTGCTGCAACAGCGACAGCTCGATGGCTTCGTAATGCCACACCAGGATGCGCAGCCGCGGGTAGGGCATGGCGGCGTAGAGCAGGGTATTGAGCGCGATCGGGCGGTGCCAGACGATCAGCCCGCATTCCAGCTGCAAGGTCTCGGCCGCCACCGGCATGATCTCGTGCCGCAGCGAGGTGACGATCACCTGGCGCTTGCCGGACATCTGCTTGAGCAGCGAGCACAGCGGCACGGCGGCGGGCGGCGCCTTCAGCTCGATGTTCCACAGCGCGTCCGGGAAGGCTTCCAGCGCCTCGGCCAGCGTCGGCACCAGGTAGCCTTCGGACTGCGACAGCTCGGTGCGCGTCATCGCCGCCACCGGCAGGCCCAGCCGCGACAGGCGATCGTGGAACAGGATCAGTTCGCCGTCGACGGAAAGCCGGACATCGGTTTCGATGCCATGGAAGCCTACCGACAGCGCGCTGGCAAAGGCCGCAAGGGTGTTCTCGGGGGCGCAGCGGCCCAGCCCCCTGTGCGCGATGAGTCGCATGAATCCGCTACACTCCCGACCGGGTTTGACTTGACGCCGAAAAGCCCAGCATCGACGCTGACATGGCTCGGCGAATCTTTCATCGGGGACCGAAGCTCCTTTCGGTCCTTCACCCAATTGTAGACATATCGCTCAAGGGGGCGAGGCTGTGAAGAAGACCCTGTTCGGCATCGCATGCATGGCGCTTGCCACCAGCGTGGCCGCCGCCGGAACCGCGCCGCGGCCGCGCATCGGGCTGGTGCTCGGCGGCGGCGGCGCGCGCGGCCTGGCGCATATCGGCATCCTCAAGGTGCTGGAAGAGGAACGCATCCCCATCGACTGCGTGGTGGGCACCAGTATGGGTGCGCTGGTGGCGGGCAGCTTCGCCTCCGGCCGCACCGCCGAGGATCTGGCCGAGCGGGTGGACGCCGCGGCCTGGGACGATCTGCTCAGCTCGCGCCTGCCACGCCAGGCCAACTCGTTCCGCCAGAAGCAGGCCGACCAATTGGCGCTGCTGCCGGTGGATATCGGCGTGTCCGACAGTGGCGTGGTGTCGCTGCCCAAGTCGGCGATCAATACCCAGAAAGTGGAGCTGTTCCTGCGCCAGCTGACCTATTCGGGCACCGTGGCCAGCTTCGACGACCTGCCGGTACCGTACCGCGCCATCGCCACCGACCTGGAAAACGGCGAGATGCTGGTGATGAAGGACGGCGACCTGGTGTCGGCCATGCTGGCCAGCATGGCGGTGCCCGGCGTGTTCCCGCCGGTGACGCGCGACGGCCACCTGCTGGCCGACGGCGGCCTGTCGCGCAATCTGGGCGTGGACGTGGCGCGCGAGCTGTGCGCCGACGTGGTGATCGCGGTGGACGTGGCATCGCCGCCGCTCAAGCGCGACGCCATCGGCAACATCTTCAGCGTGGCGGATCAATACACCCGGCTGATGATCCTGCAGAACCAGCGGCCGCAGATCGGCAGCCTGACCGCGGTGGATGTACTGCTCACGCCCGACCTGGGCGAGCTGGCCAGTTCCGACTTCGCCAAGGCCAAGGATTTCATCGCGCTGGGCGAGCGCGCCGCGCGCAAATCGCTGGACCAGCTGCGGCGCTACGCCGTGTCACCGGACAGCTACCGCGCCTGGCAGGCGGCCTACACCGAGAAACGCCTGCATCCCAAGCCGATCACCGGCATCGAGGTGGCCAAGCTCAAGTACGTCAATCCCGAGGTGATGCAGAAGGTGCTCGACGTGAAGACCGGCGAGCCGCTGGACGACAAGCACTTCAAGGCCGGGCTGGAGGAACTGTACTCGCGCGGCGACTTCACCCAGCTCGACTACTCGCTGTCCGACCGGGGCTCCGGCCAGATGCTGACCCTGACCCCGGTGGAAAAGGACTGGGGGCCCAACTACCTGAACTTCGGCCTGGCACTCGGCACCGACTTCGACCGCTCCAACCCGTACAGCCTGACCGCGCGCTACCGGCGGCCGTGGATCAACAGCCTCGGCGGCGAGTTCCAGGCGCTGGTGTCGGTCGGCGACAAGAACCTGCTGGTGGCCGAGTTCTACCAACCGCTGCAGATCGACGGCTACGCCTTCGTCGCGCCGCGCGCCAGCCTGTCCAAGAGCCCCGTCGCCATCTGGTTCGACGGCGAGCAGGCCGCCGAATACAGCTACACCCACAGCCAGGTGGGCCTGGACCTCGGCTCGTCCTGGGCGCGCTACGGCGAGCTGCGCATCGGGCCGGAGGTCAATTTCTACCGGATGACGCGGCAGGTCGGGTCGAACGTCCTGCCCAGTGGCGACCAATGGGATTGGGGCATCCGCTTCAACCTGTTTTACGACCAGCTGGACAACCTGAACTTCCCCACCAGCGGCACCTTGCTGCATCTCTACGGCTACGAAGCGCTGGAAGGCAAGACCACGGTGGACCCGATCACGATACCCACCGCTGCGGGCCTGAGCACCGACGGCCTTTCCGACTTCCAGCAGTACGGCCGCTATGGCCTGGAAATGACGCATGGTTTCAAGGTAGGCGACTTCGGCGGACACCTCGCCTTGCGGGGCCAGGTCATGCGCGAGGGTGATTCAGGCCTGAGCGAACTGCGCTGGCTGGGGGGCTTCCTCAATCTGTCGAGCTATCACTACCAGGAGCTGTTGGGCGACCAGTTCCTCTACGGCCGATTGGCGCTGTACCGCCCGATAAAGCTGTTCTCGGAAAGCGGCAAGGGTACTTATCTGGGCGGCGCCCTCGAAGTGGGGAACATGGACCAGAGCGAAAGCAGCCGTTCGCTGACTGATTTCGATGGCTGGCACTACTCCCTCGTCGGCTACCTGGGCGTGGAAACCTTCCTCGGCCCGTTCTACCTGGGGCTGGCCTATGGCGACAACGAGCAGATGCGTTACTACGTCACGCTGGGCAATCCATTCTGAGTGCACGTACCTTGTGTGCTGGCATGCAGCGATGGACCTCGGCGCGAGGTAAGCACCCGGCAGAGCCGGGCGCTCATCGTGGCTGGGGTGCCAGGAGCGGTACTCCTTGATCGATTCCACTCCCCCCGCCCTCGCCGCGGCGAGGGAGCCTCGCTGTGCTCGGATGACCATCCTTGTCTGTTTGTGGGCTGCGACACGCGGAAACGGTGCTTACTCGCGGCTATCATTGAGGGCGTTGTCCTTATCCCCCAATCAGGAGTCCACAACATGAAATCGATTCCCGCCCTGCTGGCATTGCTGGCCGGTCTCACCCTGGCCGGTGGCGCCCAGGCCGCCAACGACCAGCAGAACAAGATGGCCACCTGCAACAAGGAGGCCAGCGCCAAGTCGCTCAAGGGCGACGAGCGCAAGAAGTTCATGAGCGAGTGCCTGAAGAAGGATTCCGCCACCAGCAGCGCCAAGCCCACCAAGCAGCAGGACAAGATGGGCTACTGCAACAAGGAAGCCAGCGCCAAGGCGCTCAAGGGCGACGATCGCAAGAAGTTCATGAGCGACTGTCTGAAGAAGTGATCCCGGCCGGCGGCGCCTTCGCCCAGGCGCTGCCAGCACGAAGCGGGCGCGGTTCCGGCCGCGCCTTTTTCATGGCGGCGCGCCCCGACCCCGGCCCGCGGTTGTACAATTTGCGCCTTCCCGCAATGCCCATCGCGCCGGCGCACCCCCGTGGCCGGGCGCGTGCTACAAGGACGCAAGCCATGCCCGAACTTTCCGCCCTGCAATCCGCCCTGGCGCAACTGGTCGACCCGCTCACCGGGCGCGATTACGTGTCCGCCAAGTGCGTGCGCAACCTGAAGCAGGAGGACGGCGCGGTCAGCGTCGACATCGTGCTCGGCTATCCGGCCGCCGGCCGCCATGCCGGGATCGCCGCCGAAGTCGAGGCCGCGCTGCGCGCGGTGCCCGGTGTGCACAGCGCGCGTGTCAATGTCAGCAGCCAGGTGGTGGCGCACGCCGCCCAACGCGGCCTGCCGCTGCTGTCGGGCATCAAGAACGTGATCGCCGTCGCCTCGGGCAAGGGCGGCGTCGGCAAATCGACCACCGCCGCCAACCTGGCGCTGGCGCTGGCCGCCGAGGGCGCCACGGTGGGCCTGCTCGACGCCGACATCTACGGCCCGTCGCAGCCGACCATGCTGGGCGTGGCCGGGCGCCAGCCGGTGTCGCCGGACAACAAACACATCGAGCCGATCGAAAACCACGGCATCAAGACCATGTCGATCGGCTTCCTGATCGACCCCGAGCAGCCGATGGTGTGGCGCGGCCCGATGGTGACCCAGGCGCTGACCCAGCTGCTGAACGACACGCTGTGGGGCGAACTGGATTACCTGCTGATCGACCTGCCGCCCGGCACCGGCGACATTCAGCTCACCCTCAGCCAGAAGGTGCCGCTCACCGGCGCCGTCATCGTCACCACGCCGCAGGACATCGCGCTGCTGGATGCGCGCAAGGGCCTGAAGATGTTCGAGAAGGTGGGCGTGCCCATCCTGGGCATCGTCGAGAACATGAGCATCCACATCTGCAGCAACTGCGGCCACGCCGAACCCATCTTCGGCGAGGGTGGCGCGGCGCGGATGAGCGCCGACTACGGCACCGAACTGCTGGGCCAGCTGCCGCTGGACCTGTCGATCCGCCTGAACGCCGACAGCGGCACCCCCAGCGTGGTGGCAGAGCCGGAAGGACGCATCGCCGGCCTCTATCGCGACATCGCGCGCAAGGTGGCCGCGCGCATCGCGGTCAAGGCGCAGGATTTCTCGGCCAAATTCCCCAAGATCGTCATCAGCAATACCTGATCGGCATCCGCGCTCCGCCATGCGGCGCTGGCGGGGCGATTTGCAATCCAGGGCATGGAAGGGACACGATCGCGTGTCCCTTTTATCGTCTGCGCCGGACAGCCCGCGTGCCCTGTGGCGTCGACGCCGCTACAATCGGCGCACCTGCCGTCCTCCCCCGATCCAGTGCGCCTCACCCACCTCAAACTCGCCGGCTTCAAATCGTTCGTCGATCCGACCACCGTGCACGTGCCCGGCCAGCTGGTCGCGATCTGCGGCCCCAACGGCTGCGGCAAATCGAACGTGATCGACGCCGTGCGCTGGGTGCTGGGCGAATCGTCCGCCAAGCAGTTGCGCGGCGAATCGATGCAGGACGTGATCTTCAACGGCTCCGGCGCGCGCAAGCCGGTAAGCCGCGCCTCGGTGGAACTGGTGTTCGACAACGCCGCCGGCCTTGCCGCCGGGCAGTGGAGCCAGTACGCCGAGATCAGCATCAAGCGCGTGCTCACGCGCCAAGGCGAATCCAGCTACTACATCAACAACCTGCAGGTGCGACGGCGCGACATCACCGACCTGTTCCTCGGCACCGGCGTCGGCAAGGGCGGCTACGCCATCATCGAGCAGGGCATGATCAGCCGCATCATCGAGGCCAAGCCCGAGGAGCTGCGCCACTTCCTGGAGGAAGCGGCCGGTGTGTCCAAGTACAAGGAACGCCGCCGCGAGACCGAAGGCCGGCTGGCCGACACCCGCGACAACCTGGACCGCGTCGAGGATCTGGTGCAGGAACTGGCGCGCCAGATCGCCAAGCTGGAAACCCAGGCCGAGGTCGCCGCCGAATACAACCGGCTGAAGGACGCCATCACCGAAAAGCAGAACCTGCTGGCCTTGCAGCGCAAGCTCGACGCCGCCCGCGAAGTCGAGGCCGCGCGACGCGACATCGACGCCGCGCAGAACGCGCTGGAAGCGCAACTGGCCGAACTGCGCGCACTGGAGGCGGCGCTGGAGCAACTGCGCGAGGACCACTTCGCCGCCAGCGACGCCGTGCACCAGGCGCAGGGCGAGCTGTACGACGCCAACGCCGCCGTGGCGCGGCTGGAACAACAACTGCTGCACCTCAAGCAGACCCGCGAGCGGCTGACCCAGCAGCTCGACGAAACCCGCGCTGAACTGGGCCGGCTGGACGCCCAGGATCGTGTCGCCGGCGACGAGCTGGACATCTGGCGCACCCGCCAGGAAGAAGCGCGCTACGCCGCCGAGGAAAGCGCGCTGGCGCTGGATGCCGAGAACGAACGCCTGCCCGAGCTGGAAGGCGTGCTCAAGGCGGCGGACGACGAATTCAACCGCCTGCGCGAGCGACTGGCCGCCGCGCGCAACACCGTGCAGCTGTCGCGGCAACAGGCACAACACCTGGAACGCACCGTCGCCCAGTTGCGCGAACGCCAGCAGCGCCTGCTGAACGAGCGCGCCCAACTGGCGCCGGCCCACGACGCCGAGCGCGACGCGCTGGCCGAAGCGCGCGATGCCGCCGCGCTGGCGCAGGAGGAGGGCGCGCTGGCGCTGGCCGAGGGCGAAGCGCGGCTGGAGCAGGCCCGGACCGACCAGCAGCAGGCGCGCGCCGCGCGCGAGGCACTGTCGCTGGAACTGGCGACCCTGGCTGCGCGCGAAGCGGCGCTCAGCGAACTGACCGAAGCCGGCGATCCGGGCGAGCTGGCGCCGTGGCTGGCCGAGCAGGGATTGAGCGACGCCACGGCACTGCTCGACGTGCTGCGCGTCGAGCCCGGTTGGGAAACCGCGCTGGAAGCCGCGTTGGGTGCGCGCCTGCAGGCGCGGCTGGCGCCGCACGCCCCGCGCTCGGCCGCGCCCGCCGCGCTGGTGCTGGCCTGGCCCGCCGCGGTGGCCGGCGCGCGCAGCGGCCTGCGCGCCAGGGTGAGCAGCGACGACGCCATCGCCGACAGCGCGCTGGACGACTGGCTGGCCGGCATCGAATGCGCCGACACGCTGGACGACGCGCTGGCCCGCTGCGCCACGCTGGCGCCGGGGCAGCGGCTGGCGACGCGCGACGGGCACCTGGTCGGGCGGGCCGGCGTGGTCTACCGCGCCGCCGACGGTCATCTGGCCGGCATGGTGGCGCGTCGCGTCGAGCTGGAGCGCATCCGCGCGCGACTGGACGAGTTGCGCCCGGCACTGGCCGACGCCGAGCGAGCGCTGGCGCAGGCCACCCAGGCGCAGGCCGATGCCGACACCGGCCTGCGCACGCAGCGCCAGCAATTGCAGCAGGCCCAGCAGGCGCTGGCGCAGCGCGAACGCGAACTGGCGCGGCGCGACGAAGCCAGTCAGCAGGCCGCGCGCCGCCACCAGCAACTGGCCGACGAACTGGCGCAACTGGAAATCCAGCTGGAGGACGAAACCGTCGCCAGCCTGGAATGCGAAGAACGCCGGCTGCAGGCCGAGGATGAACTGGCACCGCTGGAGGATGCGCTCGACAACGCGCGCCTGGCCCGTGCCGAAGCCGAATCGGCGTGCGAGTTGCAACGCAGCCGCCTGCGGCAGGCCGAACGCCAGGCCCAGGAAACCCGCTTCGCGGTGCAGACCGCCGAACAGAAACTGGCCGAACTGGCGCGGCGCGGCGGCGACCTGGACGAACAGCGGCAACGCCTGTTGGAGCGCGGCGAGACACTGACGCTGGAGCTGGAGAGCGTCGACGAAGGCCAGTTCGACGTCGGCTTCCAGGACGCGGTGAACGCGCGCGCCGAAAAGGAACGCGCGCTGGCCGCCACCCGCGACCGGCTCAACGGCCTGACCAACCAGGTGCGCGAGCGCGAAGGTGACAAGCAGCGGATCGAGATCGGGCTGGAACCGGCGCGCGAAGCGGTGAACGCGTTGCGGTTGAAGGAACAGGAAGCACGCCTCGCCGCCGAACGCTTCGCCCAGGAACTGGCCGAGGCCGGGGCCGACGAGACCGCCTTGCGCGAAAAGCTGGGCACCGGCCTGAAGGTCAACGCCCTGACCGCCGAGATCGGCCGGCTGGGGCAGGCGCTGAACGGCCTGGGCGCGGTGAACCTGGCGGCGCTGGAGGAACTGAACGCCGCTCGCGAACGCAAGCAGTACCTCGACGCGCAGTCGGCCGACCTGGCCGAGGCCATCGACACGCTGGAGAACGCCATCCGCCGCATCGACCGCGAAACGCGGGCGCTGCTGCAAGAGACCTACGACACGGTCAACGGCAACCTCCAGGAGTTGTTCCCCACGCTGTTCGGCGGCGGCCACGCCGAACTGGTGCTGACCGGCGAGGAGATCCTCGACGCCGGGCTGACCATCATGGCGCAGCCGCCGGGCAAGAAGAACAGCACCATCCACCTGCTGTCGGGCGGCGAAAAAGCGCTGACCGCGCTGAGCCTGGTGTTCTCGCTGTTCCGCCTCAACCCCGCGCCGTTCTGCCTGCTGGACGAAGTGGACGCGCCGCTGGACGACGCCAACACCCTGCGTTTCTGCAGCCTGGTGAAGAAGATGGCCGAGCGCACCCAGTTCCTCTACATCAGCCACAACCGCCTGACCATGGAAATGGCCAGCCAGCTGGTCGGCGTCACCATGCAGGAGCAGGGCGTGTCGCGGGTGGTGGCGGTGGATATCGAGCAGGCGCTGTCGATGCGCGAACCGGCCACCGTCTGAGCGCGCGAGCGGCGCGGCGGAGGCCGTCGCCGCGTGGCACAATCGCACGCTGGCGGGGAACGTTCCGCCACGCGCCCGGCCTGACGGCTACCGGCTGAAAACCAAAGCTTTGAAGCAAGCTGCGCTTGTGATTGAATGCACCCCATACCGAACGAAAGAGGCCGTTCCAGCCGCGGCCAGAGCCAGAGAACATGACTGATTTGCAGCTTGGATCGTTGATCGTGGCCGGAGCCATCGTCGGCGCCGTCTACCTCTTCAACTGGTGGCAGGAATACCGCTACCGCAAGAACACCCAGCGCGCCTTCGCCCGCAACCAGCCCGACGTGCTGATGGACACCCCCAAGAACATGGTGCGCGGCGGCGAGCGCTTCGAGCCGGCGCTCGACGAACCCACCCGCTTCGAGCCGCCCGCCACCCCCGGCGCGACCATCGTCCCGCCCGAACCGATCGAACCGCAGCTGACCCCGCAATTCGCCGCCGAACCCGTGCCGGCCGCGCCGCCGGCCCCGCGCCCGCGCGACGAGGACGACCGCGACGCGCTGGCGGAAAGCCTGCTCGACCCCGCGCTCGACTTTATCGCCGAAGTGCACGCCCGCGACAACATCCCCGCCGGCGACGTGCCGCGCTTTCCCGCGCCCAAGCGGGTGCAGGCCATCGGCCTGACCGAGCACGATCACTGGGAGCAGGTGGGCGGCGGCAGCAACGCCAGCTACAGCGAACTGCGCGTCGCCCTGCAACTGGCGGATCGCCAGGGCGCGCTGACCGGCGAGCAGTTGAACGCCTTCTGCATGGCGGTGCAGCAATTCGCCGACGCGCACGACGCGGTGGCCACCTTTCCGCAGCGCGCCGCCAAGCTAGCGGCCGCGCGCGATCTGGACGAATTCTGCGCGTCGGTCGACGTGCTGATCGGGTTGAACATCGCTTCCTCCGGCCGGCCGTTCCCGCTGGAGCGGGTGCGCCTGCTGGCCGAGAACGCCGGCCTGAGCCGCGCCGCCGACGGCACCTTCGTCTACAAGAGCGAGTCGGGCAAGACGCTGTTCGCGGTGTCGAACCAGGATCAGGCCGGCCTGGGGCCGACCTCGGACGGATTGACGCTGCTGTTCGACGTACCGCGCGTGGCCGGCGGCCTGGCGGTGTTCGATTACCTGTCCGATTTCGCGCAGCAACTGGCCGGCAGCCTGGGCGGTTCGCTGGTCGACGACAACGGCCGGCCGCTAGCCGCCGCCAGCCTGGACAACATCCGCCGGCAACTGGCGCGGCTGTATGCCACGATGGACGATCGCGGCATCGCGCCGGGCTCGGTGTCGGCATTGCGATTGTTTGCGTAGCTCTGTTTTTCCCGGCCCGCGTGGCGGGCCGGACCCCGTTGGATGAATACCATGAACGAAGCCATAGAACGGGCGGCGCAACTGCGCCGCCTTTTGCATCAGTACGGCCACGAGTACTACGTGCTGGATGCGCCCACCGTGCCCGACGCCGAGTACGACCGGCTCTACCGCGAGCTGGAGGCGCTGGAGACGCAGCACCCCCAACTGCGCACGCCCGATTCGCCCACCCGCCGGGTCGGCGGCGCGCCACTGCCGCAGTTCCCGTCGGTGACCCACGTGGTGCCGATGCTGTCGATCCGCACCGAGACCGACGTCACCGACCAGGGCGCGCTGGCCTTCGACGCCAGCGTGCGCCGCGAGCTGGGCCTGGACGCCGCCGACGCGCCGGTGGAATACGCCGCCGAACTGAAGTTCGACGGGCTGGCGATCAGCCTGCGCTACGAGGCCGGTGTGCTGGTGCAGGCCGCTACCCGCGGCGACGGCGCCACCGGCGAGGATGTCACCCAGAACATCCGCACCGTGCGGCAGATCCCGCTGCGGCTGGACGGCGAGCCGCCGGCAGTGCTGGAGGTGCGCGGCGAGGTCTACATGCGGCGCGCCGATTTCGAAAAGATGAACGAGCGCCAGCTCGCGGCCGGCGGCAAGACCTTCGTCAACCCGCGCAACGCCGCCGCCGGCAGCCTGCGCCAGCTCGACCCCGCCATCACCGCCAGCCGGCCGCTGTCGTTCTTCGCCTACGGCCTGGGCGAAGTGCGCGACTGGCCGGCCATGCCCGCCACGCACAGCGGCGTGCTCGACGCGCTGAAGGCGTTCGGCCTGCCGGTGTGCGCCGAGCGCACCGTGGCGCAGGGCGGCGAGGCGCTGGCGCGGTTCCACGCCGGGATGGGCGAGCGGCGCAACGCGCTGCCGTTCGACATCGACGGCGTGGTCTACAAGGTGAACTCGCTGGCATTGCAGCGCGAGCTGGGCTTTCGCACCCGCGAGCCGCGCTGGGCGGTGGCGCACAAGTATCCGGCGCAAGAGGCGCTGACCGTGGTCGAGGCCATCGACGTGCAGGTGGGACGCACCGGCGCGCTGACGCCGGTGGCGCGCCTGCAGCCGGTGTTCGTCGGCGGCGTGACCGTGACCAACGCCACCTTGCACAACCAGGACGAAGTCGAGCGCAAGGACGTGCGCATCGGCGATACCGTGATCGTGCGCCGCGCCGGCGACGTGATCCCCGAAGTGGTCGGCGTGGTGCTGGAGCGCCGGCCGATGCAGGCCGTGCCCGGCGGCGACCTGTTCGACGCCGCGCAGCAACCGTTGCACCCGCCGTACCGCCTGCCGGCGCAGTGCCCGGTGTGTGGCTCGCACGTGGTGCGCGAGGAGGGCGAGGCGGTGACGCGCTGCTCCGGCGGGCTGATCTGCTCGGCCCAGCGCAAGGAGGCGATCCGCCACTTCGCCGGGCGCCGCATGATGGACATCGACGGTCTGGGCGAGCGCTACATCGACAACCTGGTCGAGCTGGACTACGTGCACTCGGTGGCCGACCTGTACGCGCTGACGCTGGACGATTTCCTGGAGATGAAGCGCCGCGCCGACGAGCGCGACGGCGTGACGCCGGAGACCGTGCAGGCCGGCAAGATACCGACCAAATGGGCGGAGAACCTGATCGCGGGCATCGCCGCCAGCAAGCGACCGCCGCTGGCGCGCTTCCTGTTCGCGCTGGGCATCCGCCACGTGGGCGAATCCACCGCCAAGACGCTGGCCGACTGGCTGGGCAGCCTGGCGGTGGTGCGCCGTGCGCCGGCGGCGCTGCTGCGGGTGCTGCCCGATGTCGGCGGCACCGTGGCCGAGGCCATCGCCGAGTTCTTCGCCGAACCGAAGAACGAACAGGTGATCGACCAGTTGCTGGCCCACGGCATCGCCATCGCCGACGAGCACGCGCCCAGCGCCAAGCTGCGCGACAAGCTGTTCGCCGGCGGATCGAAGCCGTCGGCCGAGCTGCTGGGCGCGCTGGGCGTCGCCCGCCTCACCCCCGTGCGCAGCCGCCAGTTGTCCGACGCGCTGCCCACACTGGCGGCGCTGGCCGACGCCGACGACGCGCTGCTGGCGGGCCTGCCCGCCGACGTGGTCGCCGCGCTGCGCGACTGGCTGGCACAGCCGGTGCAACGGCAGCGCCTGCTCGAACTGGACGCGCTGTGCCGCGAACTGCACGCCGCGCTGCCGGCCCAGGCGGCCAGCGAAGGCATCCTGGCGGGCAAGACGCTGGTGCTCACCGGCACCTTGCCCACGCTGAGCCGTGACGAAGCCGGCGCGCTGATCGAGGCGGCCGGCGGCAAGGTATCGGGCAGCGTGTCGAAGAAGACCCACTACGTCGTCGCCGGCGAAGCGGCCGGCAGCAAGCTGACCAAGGCCGAGGAACTGGGCGTGCCGGTGCTGGACGAGGAGGGGTTGAGGAAGTTGCTGGCGGGGTAGGGCTGAACCCTGAACCTTGAACCACAGAGGACGGCGAGAACACGAAGGCACACAGAGAAAGGCAAAGCGCCAGAAGGTTTACCCTCCCGCTTTGGTTTCCTCCGTGTATCTCTGTGCTCTCACCGTCCTCTGTGGTTCAAGGTGTGGGGTTTCTTTCCATCCCCCCGGCCGAAACCGGGGCGGATGCGGATCAGGCGGGGCGCAGTTCGCCCACCGGCAGTACGGCGCGGCCGTAGGTTTCGTTCAGCACCTGCGCCATCGCCCAGTAGATGGCGCTGGCGCCGCAGACGATGCCGACGTAGCCGGCGATCACGCCCACCAGCTCGCTGCCTGCGAAGTTATGCGCGGCCAGCAGCGCGAACAGCACGGTCAGGCTGCCGAACACGAACTGCTTGGCGCGGCAGTAGCGCAGGCTGCCGAAGAACATGAACAGGGTGAACACGCCCCACAGCGCCAGGTACATGCCCATGAAGCCCGGCTCGGTGGGCGCGGTGAGCTTCAGCGCCGGCAGCAGCCACAGGCCCACCAGCGTCAGCCAGAACAGGCCGTAGGACATGAACGCGGTGGTGCCGAAGGTATCGCCGCGCTTGAAGCACATCACCCCGACGAAGATCTGCGCCAGACCGCCGTAGAAAAGGCCCATGCTCATGATCATCGCGCTCACCGGGTAGAAGCCGGCGTTGTGGATGTTGAGCAGGATGGTGGTCATGCCGAAACCCATCAGGCCGAGCGGCGCGGGGTTGGCGAACGGGGACGACGAAGCGGACATGGGGGTGATTCCTGGAAGTTGGCAAAGCGGGCGCCCGAAGGCGAAACGGCTGCATGCTACGGCGCCCGCCGAATCGGGCCATCCCCCCGGCCGCGCCATTTCGCATTGCCTTGACTACCGGCAAACCCTGACCTTGGCAGGAGTTTCCGTGCGTAACGGCTGCTTGCGCCGCGTAATCACCCGGGCCCGGCCAGGGGCCGTGGGTGACCGCCCGTCTTGGAAGATCTGCAACCCGGCCCGGCGCACCCCGCAACGGGCCTGCCATATCAGGATTGTTTAATTTTCTGAACGTCAGGAATTTTCAAACGGCGATTGACGACGATGTTCAATTTAATGAACATGGCCGCATGCGCAAACTCGAAGCCATCCAGTTGTTCGGCACGCAAAGCCGCCTGGCCGCCGCCCTCGGGCTGGGGCGCTCGGCGGTGTCGCAGTGGCCGGACGATCTGCCCCAGCGCCACGCCGATCAGGTGCTGGGCGCTGCGCTGCGCCTGGGTTTGCTGACCGCTTCCGATTTCAGAGGGGAATTCACGATGCAGAAGGTTCGCAAGGCAGTCTTTCCGGTGGCCGGCATGGGCACGCGCTTCCTGCCCGCCACCAAGGCCAGCCCGAAGGAAATGATGTCGGTGGTGGACAAGCCGCTGATCCAGTACGCGGTGGAAGAGGCCCTGGAGGCCGGCATCACCGAGATGGTGTTCATCACCGGCCGCAACAAGCGCAGCATCGAGGACCACTTCGACAAGGCGTACGAGCTGGAAAGCGAACTGGCCGCCAAGGGCAAGCGCAAGCTGCTCGACATCCTGCAATCGATCATCCCCAAGTCGGTGAGCTGCATCTACATCCGTCAGCCCGAGGCGCTGGGCCTGGGCCACGCGGTGCTGTGCGCCGAGCCGGTGGTGGGCGACGAGCCGTTCGCGGTGATCCTGGCCGACGACCTGATCGACGGCAACGGCACCTCCGAGATGAAGCGCATGGTCGAGGTGTTCGGCGACACCCATTGCTCGGTGCTGGGGGTGGAGGAAGTGCCGCACGAGGACACCGGCTCCTACGGCATCGTCGAGGTGCAGGAAGGCGGCAACAATCGCCTGAAGATCAGCAACATCATCGAGAAGCCCAAGCCCGACGAGGCACCGTCCAACCTGGCGGTGGTCGGCCGCTACATCCTCACTCCGCGCATCTTCCATCACCTGCAGAACGTGCAGCCGGGCAAGGGTGGCGAGATCCAGCTCACCGACGGCATCTTCGCGCTGATGCAGGAACAGCACGTGCTGGCGCACACCCTCAAGGGCACGCGCTACGACTGCGGCTCCAAGCTGGGTTATCTGAAGGCCACGCTGGCCTATGGCCTGAAGCACGATGAGGTCGGCCCGGAATTCGCGGCCTACCTCAAGGATTTTTGTAAAGCGGTGTGAGTGGGGCGGCTGATTGCGACAGGGCGGGGTAACCCGCCCTTTTTAATTGTTCCTCACAAGTTAAGGCCGCTGGATTTGGCCGGTCGGTTTTGGCTGTGGCAATGCCTCGCCGCTACAGGGGAGGGCGGATGGCGAAAAAAAGATCCAAATCCTAACCGGCGCAGCGATTTTGATGCCGAATACGGATGATGTGTCGTGGATGGCGCGCGGCTGAACGACGCGTCGTTTGGTCAATGTGTATCCGGCCCTGCGGGCGGTAAAACAAGCCCTTGGCTTTAGCCAGCGGTTGTTTGGTTTGAATCAAACCCTTACCTGTAAAACATCCGCGGAATCTGGTCACTGTCGCGTTGCGGCTGCTATGCTCATTTCGCTTGGCCGCTTCAATCTTCGCAGGGTTGAGTCGTGGCATCGTATCCCAATGCAGCGGCAGGCTGGCCCGACCGATACTGGCCACTGGCCCCGACCCAGGCTCGCAAGCAGTGGCTTGCTTCGAACGCCCTTGAACATCCACATCCACGGAAATGCACAGGAGTCCCTACTGATGCTCAGCAATGAAGAATTGGAACAGGCCGCCAAAGATTGGTGGTACTACACCGTGGAACTCTCTCCCGGGATGGTGGTTCAAGGCGCCTATCCGCCCGACTTTCCTTATATGCCGCGCATACTGATGAGACAGGCTCATTTGCAGAAACAGGATTGCTTGGACTTGGGCACCATGGAAGGGGTGATACCTGTATTAATGAATCGCAAGGGGGCGAATCGGGTATTGGCGGTCGATGCGGTGCCTCACTGTACTCAGAAGATGGACTGGCTCAAAAAGGCTTACAACGCAAACTGGGATTTCCGCGAAGTTGGCCTGATGTACGACCTCGATCAGAAGTTGGCGAATGAAGGAAGCTTCGATTACGTCAATCTTTCCGGCGTTCTTTACCATGTATTTTCGCCGATGCACACCTTGGCCTGCATTCGCCCGTTGGTCAAAAAGAATGGGCTGTTCATGATATCGACCAATGTGGTCAACGAGCAGTCAGACGTGATGCACTTCAATACGGCCGGCAAACTTCAGACCGAGCCGAACACTTTCTGGTATCCCTCGATTCCGCTGCTGGAGTACATGCTCCGATACTTCAACTTTGCCCCCATCGACTGCCTCTATAGCCGACACCCCTCCGATTCGGCGCTGTTCGTGCCGGGCAAGGAATGTGGATTCATTTCCATCGTCTGCCGCGCAGTGGATCGCGGCAATGCCCTGCCCGCCAATGACAATTGGGCTCGACATTCCATGCTGAGCTCATGGGAGTACATGGGCCTTTCTCCCCAGCAGCACGGGATGGACCAGCCTGTTTCCACCATCGGTTACGACGTGCCGGAAGTCCTGCAGGCTCAGGTCGCGCAGAAGGGGTCGATAGACCTTTATCTGGCCGTCAATGAATACGGTCGCCGAATCATTCGCGCCACCCGAGCGCAGGATACCTATCTGCTGAGGCTCGGCGACGAGTCTTGATTCGACGCTCCCCCGGGCGCGAGCGGCATGCCGCTGCGAGTCCAATCCTTTCAATCGCGGGCCGTGCCGCCGGCATGGTTGCCCCGGAAGCGGCGCCCCATTCCGCCACATGAAGGGGCCTGTCGGCTGATGCTTTCAATGCGCTTGGTGCCGCGCGGCGGTTTGGCGGCGTTGCGCAAATGAAACGGCCCGGTTTTTGGAAGCTGCTGATTTATCGGGGCGATCTTTTCTCCGGCGATGCCGGCGCCCTGGCCGGACGGCCCATGGCCTCACGACGCCGATACGGCGCGCGTTTCTTCCCTTAAGATGCAAAGATCCGGAAAGGAATCGAGGCGTTATTCGAAATGCATGGTTTGCATGGGTCCGGTAAACCGCCGGCCGCGGATCGGCCGGTAAATGGCGCGCGGGCGAGCGGGGGCCGGCGATGAGCGGCGGCCGCGTATTCTGGGTGACCGGCCTTGCCGGCGCGGGCAAGACCACCCTGGGCGGTGCACTGTATCGCCGGCTGCTGGATGCCGGATGCCGCGCGATCCTGCTCGACGGCGACCGCCTGCGCGAGGTGTTCGGCGGGCAGCACGGCTATTCGGTCGAGGAGCGCCGTTATCTCGCGATGTGCTATGCGCGTCTGTGCAGCATGCTGGCCGACCAGGGCGCCGACGTGGTCTGCGCGACGGTGTCGATGTTCGCCAGCGTGCGCCAATGGAATCGCGAGCATATTCCCGGGTATCGCGAAATCTACGTGGTCGCGCCGGTGGATCATCTGCTCGAACGCCGTGCCTTCTATAGCGATCCCGCCATATCCCAGGATGTGGTCGGGCTCAATCCCGCCTATGAATTGCCGACCGATCCGCATCTGCTGATCGAGAATGACGGCCGGCGCACGCCGGAACAAATCGCCGAGGAAATCCTGTCGTCGCTGGGCGACCATCGGCCACGCCAATCTGAAGAGGAGCAATCGTCTTGAAAACCGAATGGGATTACACCGAACTCGCCGACGCCTATCTGCAACGGCCGGATTACGCCGAAAGCGCCATCGACGATCTGGTGCGGCTGGCGGGCGTGAAGCCGGGCGACAAAGTGTGCGACGTGGGCGCCGGTGTGGCCCATCTGACGTTGATGCTGGCCAGGCGCGGCCTGGAGGTGGTGGCCGTCGAGCCGAACGATGCCATGCGCGGCAACGGCATCGTCCGCACCCGCGATCTGTCCAATGTCGCCTGGTTCGAAGGCACCGGCGAAGCCACCGGCCAGCCGGACCACGTGTACAAGATGGTCACCTTCGGTTCGTCGTTCAACGTGACCGACCGGCCGGCGGCGCTGCGCGAGACCCAGCGCATCCTGGTGCCGGGTGGCTGGTTTGCCTGCATGTGGAACCACCGCGACCTCGACGACCCGGTCCAGGCGCGCATCGAGGCCATCATCCGCGAATTCGTGCCCGGCTACGGTTATGGCACCCGCCGCGAGGACCAGACCGAGGTGATCGAGCAGAGCGGGCTGTTCCGCGAAGTGCATCGCATCCAGGGCAGCGTGCTGCACCACCAGGGCGTCGAGGATTGCATCGAGGCGTGGCGTTCGCACGCCACCCTGCAACGCCAGGTCGGCGCGCGCTTCGGCGAGGTGGTCGAGGCGATTGCCGCCTATGTGCGCGGCCTGGGCGTGGATCGCATCCCCATTCCCTACGTGACCAATATGTGGGCCGCGCAACTGAAGGGTTGAGGAAGGGCTGACGCCATGCGGTTCCAGAGCAAGGCAGGCACGCTGGAGTCATTGCAGCCGGTGCTGCGCAGTGCGCGGGTGCTGCCGCAGTTGCGCTTCACCGTGGCGCAATGGCGGGCGGATGCGGCGGGGCTGGGGGCGCGTATCCGCGAGCTGGGCTGGCCGCTGCTGGCGGTGCGCAGTAGCGCCCTGGCCGAGGACAGCGCTAGCGGCTCGCTGGCCGGCCGCTTCGAATCGGTGCTGCGGGTGCCGACGGCGGCGGTGGCCGATGCGGTGACCGCGGTGATCTCATCGATGGCCGACGCCACCGGCGAGGTCGATCCGCACAACGAGGTGTTCGTCCAGCCGATGCTGGAGCGGGTGGAGCTGGCCGGCGTCGCCTTTGGCCAGGACCCGGCCACCGGCGCGCCGTACTACGTGCTCAACTACGACGACACCAGCGCCCGCACCGACAGCGTCACCGCCGGGGGGTCGAACCAGCTGCGCACCCGCTATATCCACCACCTGGCGCCGGTGCAGCCGGCGCCGCTCGGTGCCGTGGTGGCGTTGATCGAGGAACTGCGCACGCTGTTCGGCACCGCCGCGCTCGACCTGGAATTCGCCATCGCCGATGGCGGGCTGGTGCTGCTGCAAGTGCGCCCGCTGCTGGTGCCCGACGCCGGCGTCGATACCGCGGCGCACCGCGACATGCTGGGCCACATCGCGGCCAAGATCGAACAGGGGCGCCATCCGCATCCGTTCCTGCATGGCCGGCGCACCGTCTATGGCGTGATGCCGGACTGGAACCCCGCCGAGATCATCGGCGTGCGCCCCAAGCCGTTGTCGCTGTCGTTGTACCGCGAGCTGGTCACTGACAGCATCTGGGCCTACCAGCGCCACAACTACGGCTATCGCAACCTGCGCAGCTTCCCGTTGATGCTGCATTTCCATGGCCTGCCGTACATCGACGTGCGGGTCAGCTTCAATTCCTTCGTGCCGCGCGACATCGACGGCTCGCTGGCCGACAAGCTGGTCAACTACTACGTCGACCGCCTGCTGGCCGCGCCCAACCTGCACGACAAGGTCGAGTTCGAGATCGTCTTCTCCTGCTACACGCTGGATCTGCCCGAGCGGCTGGCCAGGCTGAGCGAAGCCGGTTTCACCCCGGCCGAGCAGCAGCGCCTGGCCGACAGCCTGCGCAACCTGACCAACCGCATCGTCGACAACGACACGGGGCTATGGCGCTCCGACCGCGACAAGCTGGCGGTGCTGGCGGCGCGGCGCGACGAGATCCTGGCGGCCGACGTGGATCGCGTGTCGCGTATCTACTGGCTGCTGGAGGACTGCAAGCGCTATGGCACGTTGCCGTTCGCCGGGCTGGCGCGCGCCGGCTTCATCGCGGTGCAGATGCTGCGCTCGCTGGTGGCGGTCGGTGTGCTCGACCGCGCCGCCTACGACGCCTTCATGAACGGCCTGGATACGGTCAGCGGCCAGATGACGCGCGACCTGATCCAACTCGACCGCACCACCTTCCTTGCCAAGTACGGCCATCTGCGGCCCGGCACCTACGACCTGTTATCGCCGCGCTACGACGAGGCGCCCGATCTCTATTTCGACTGGCAGCGCACCGTGGCCGAGCACGCGCCGGCGGCGCCGTTCGCGCTGTCGCTGGCGCAGATGCGCGCCATCAGCAAGCTGCTGGCCGAGCATGGCCTGGCGCACGACGTGGTCGGGCTGTTCGATTTCCTGCAAGCCGGCATCGAGCTGCGCGAATACGCCAAGTTCGTGTTCTGCCGCAACCTGTCGGACGCGATGTCGCTGTTCCGCGAGCTGGGCCGCGAGCACGGCTTCTCGCTGGACGACATGGCGTATGCCGACATCCATTGCGTCCACGAGCTGTACGCGGCGGGCGTCGATCCGGTGGCGCTGATCGGCGAGAGCATCGCGCGCGGCCGCCAGCGTTATGCCGAAAGCTGCCAGATCGTGCTGCCGCCGTTGCTGTCGTCGCCGGACGACGCGTTCTCGTTCGAGATGCCGGCCACCGAACCCAACTTCGTCACCCATCGGCAGGTGACGGCGCCGGTGGTGTCGTACCGCGACCGCGAGCGGCTGGTGGGCGCCATTGTCGCCATTCCCAGCGCCGATCCCGGCTTTGACTGGCTGTTCTCGCACGATATCGCCGGCTTCATCACCGCCTACGGTGGCGCCAACTCGCATATGGCGATCCGCGCCAACGAGCTGGGGCTGCCGGCGGTGATCGGCGCCGGCGAAGTGCTGTACGGCAAATGGTCGGCCGCGCGGATGCTCAACGTCGATTGCGCCAACCGCCGGGTGGAGGTGCTCAGTTGAAGCCGGTACTGGTCAGCCAGCGCATCGACGTCTGGCCCGATCGCAATGAACGCCGCGACGCGCTTGACCAGCGGCTGGTCGCCATCCTGGCCGAATGCGGCCTGCTGGCCGTGCCGGTGCCGAACCGGCCCGAAAGCCTGGCCGCGCTGTGGTGGACGGTGATGCCGGCCGGCGTGGTGCTGTCCGGCGGCAACGATCTGCGGGTGCAGGGCGGCGATACGCCGGAGCGCGACGCCACCGAGCGCGCGCTGCTCGACCTGGCCGGCGGCAACACCGTGCCGGTGCTCGGCATCTGCCACGGCCTGCAAGCGATCGTCGATCATTTCGGCGGCGTGCTGGAACGCATCGAAGGGCACGTCGCCACCCGGCATCCGGTGGCGGGCGAGTTGGGCGCGTTCGAGGTCAACAGCTACCACAACTGGGGCGTGCGCCAACTGCCCCCGGGCCTGCGGGCGCTGGCGCAGGCGCCCGACGGAAGCATCGAAGCGCTGCGCCACACCGAGCTGCCGGTGCTGGCGGTGATGTGGCACCCCGAGCGCGAAGCGGCGCTGGCTCCCCACGACCGCCAACTGATCGAGCGTCACTTTGCCTGATATCGCCCTGGACCATCCCCGACTGGAAGCCGAGCTGGTGCGCATCGCGCGCCTTGCCGGCGCGGCCATTCTCGACATCTACGCCGGCGCCGATTTCGGCGTCGAGGCCAAGGGCGACGGCTCGCCGCTGACGCTGGCCGACCTGGCCGCCAACCGCGTGATCCTGGCCGAGCTGGCGGCGTGTTTCCCGTGGCCGGTGATTTCCGAGGAGACGCCGGTCGACTATGCGGTACGCCGCGATTGGCAGACGTTCTGGCTGGTCGATCCGCTCGACGGCACCCGCGATTTCCTTGACCGCAACGACGAGTTCACCGTCAACATCGGCCTGATCCACGACGGCGTGGCCATCGCCGGCGTGGTGTACGCCCCGGCGCTCGACGAGTTGTATTACGGCGCTTTGGGGCAGCGGGCCTGGATGGCGCGCGACGGCGTGCGTGCCGGCCTGCCGGGATGCTGGGCGCCCGAGCGCGCGCTGGCGTGCAGCCGCCATCACGATGTGCCGCAGACCGCCGCCTTCGCCCGCCTGAACGGCGTGGCGCGCAGCGTGCCCATCGGCTCCGCGCTCAAGTTCGGCCGGCTGGCCGCCGGCGAGGTCGATCTGTACCCGCGCTTCAACGGCAGCAGCGAATGGGACGTCGCCGCCGGCGACGCCGTGCTGCGGGCCGCGGGCTGCCTGTTGCGCGCACTGCCGGGCCTGACACCGATGCGCTACAACACGCCCGGCCAGCGCAACCCCCATTTCATCGCCGCGGCGCCGCACGTGCCGCTGGATCAACTGAGCTATCCCACATGACCCGAGCCATCATCCTCGCCGCCGGACGCGGCAGCCGCATGGGCGCGCTGACCGCCGAACAGCCCAAGTGCTTCACCCGTCTGCACGGCCGCCGCCTGCTCGACTGGCAACTGGCCGCGCTGCGCGGTGCCGGCATTGCCGACATCGCCGTCGTGCGCGGTTACTGCGCCGACAAGTTCGACGAGCCGGTGCATTACTTCGACAACCCGCGCTGGGCCGAGACCAACATGGTGCGCACGCTGGCCGAGGCGGGCGACTGGCTGCGCGCCGGCCCGTGCATCGTCAGTTACAGCGACATCTTCTATTCCGCCGAGACGGTGCGCCGGCTGGCCGCGTGCGACGAGGAACTGGCGATTTCCTACGACCCGGACTGGCTCCAGGTGTGGCAGAAGCGCTTTGCCGATCCGCTGGCCGACGCGGAGACCTTCCGCCGCCATGCCGACGGCACGCTGGCCGAGATCGGCGCGCGCAGCGACAGCGTGGCGGCCATCGAGGGCCAGTACATGGGGCTGCTGAAGTTCACGCCGGCGAGCTGGGCGCGCGTCGCGGCGCTGTTGGCGGATCAGGGCGCCGCCGCGGACAGGCTCGACATGACCTCGCTGCTGCGCCACGGCCTGGCGCAGGGCTGGCGTATCGGCACGGTGCCGGTCGCGGGCCCCTGGGGCGAGGTGGATTCGGCCGACGATCTGGCCGCTTACGCGGAGGTGGACTTCGATCATGTTGCTGATTAACGATCTGGGACGGCACAACGGCGCGCTCGACGCCGAATTGCGCGCCGCCATCGACCGCGTGCTGCAACGCGGCTACTACATCCTCGGGCCGGAGAACCAGGCGTTCGAGGCCGAATTCGCGCAATACCTCGGCGTGGCAGGCACCGTGGCGGTCGGCAACGGCACCGACGCGCTGGAACTGGCGCTGCGCACACTGGAGGTCGGCCCCGGCGACGAAGTGCTGACGGTGGCCAATGCCGGGATGTACGCCAGCACCGCCATCCGCGCGATCGGCGCCGTGCCGCGCTATGTGGATATCGAGCCGCAGTCGATGCAACTGGACCTGCGCCTGCTCGACGCGGCCGTCACGCCGCGCACCCGCGCGCTGGTGCTGACCCACCTCTACGGCCGCATGGCCGATGCCGCAGGCGCGCTGGCCTGGGCCCGCGCCCGCGGTATTGCGCTGATCGAAGACTGCGCGCAGGCGCACGGCGCGATGCGCGACGGCCGCCGCGCCGGCAGTTGGGGCGATCTGGCCGCGTTCAGCTTCTACCCGACCAAGAACCTGGGAGCCCTGGGCGACGGTGGCGCGGTGGCGAGCAACGACGCCGAGCTGCTGGAACGGCTGCGCAGCCTGCGACAGTACGGCTGGCGCGGCAAGTACCACGTCGGCCTGGAGGGCGGGCGCAACAGCCGGCTCGACGAATTGCAGGCGGCGGTGTTGCGAGCCAAGCTGCCGCACCTCGATGGCTGGAACGCGCGGCGGCGCGCGATCGTGCAGCGCTATCGAGCCGGCCTGGCCGACCTGGGCTGGCAACTGCCGTTGCCGCCGGGCGACGACGACGTGGCCCACCTGTGCGTGGTGCGCCTCGCCGCGCGCGATGCGGTGCGCAGCGCGCTGGCCGCGGCGGGCATCGCCACCGAGATCCACTATCCGATTCCCGATCACCTGCAAAGCGTGGCGGCGCCCGGCGTGTCGCTGCCGGAAACCGAGCGCGCGGCGCAGACCATCCTGACCTTGCCGTGTTTTCCCGAGTTGTCCGATGCCGAGATCGATCAGGTCATCGCGGCGTGCCGGGCCGCAGCGGCGGAGCATGCGGCATGAACTACTACGTCCACCCTTCCGGCTTGTGCGAGAGCACGCAGATCGGCGACGGCACCCGGGTGTGGGCCTTCGCCCACGTACTGCCCGGAGCGCGCGTCGGCGCCGACTGCAATATCTGCGATCAGGTGTTCATCGAGAACGACGTGGTACTGGGCGACCGCGTCACGGTCAAATGCGGCGTGCAACTGTGGGACGGCCTGCGCATCGGCGACGATGTGTTCATCGGCCCGAACGCCACCTTCACCAATGACCGCTTCCCGCGCAGCAAGCAGTACCCGGAGGCGTTTGCCCAGACCCGCATCGAACATCACGCGTCGATCGGCGCCAACGCCACCATCCTGCCCGGGCTGACCATCGGGCAGCACGCGATGATCGGTGCCGGCGCGGTGGTCACGCACTCGGTGCCACCCTATGCCATCGTGGTCGGCAACCCGGCGCGCATCGTCGGCTATGCCACCACGCCGGTGGACACGAAGAAGCCTTCCCCCGCGAGCGCGCCGCGGACCGTCGGCGATGGCAACTGCCAGGTGCGCGGCGTGCGCTACCTGGAAATGCCGGTGTTCGAGGATCTGCGCGGTGCGTTGACCGTCGGCCATTTTCCCGCCGACGTGCCGTTCCAGCCCCAACGCTATTTCATGGTGTTCGACGTGCCGAGCAAGGACGTGCGCGGCGAACACGCGCACAAGGTGTGCGAGCAGTTCCTGGTCTGCGTGCGCGGCAGCCTGCGCGTGGTGGCGGACGACGGCCACACGCGCCAGGAGTTCGTGCTCAACCATCCGCGCAAGGGGCTGCACCTGCCCGCGATGACGTGGGCCAGCCAGTACGCCTATAGTCCGGATGCGGTGCTGCTGGTGTTCGCCTCGCATGCCTACGACGCGGACGATTACATCCGCGACTACGCCAGCTTTCTCAACCTCGTTGCCGAACAGGACGCCCGCTGATGTCCTTCGATGTGCTCTGCTATTGCTACCACGTCTCGCACGTGTTGAACCTGGGGCGGATTCCGGCGCTGCTGGCCGCGCGCGGCGCACGGGTGCGCTGGTTCAACGCCTTCCCCGAAGCGTCATTTCCGCAACCGAAATCCCCGGGCATCGACTATGCATTCGACGTGCCGCTGGAGGCGGTGGGCGCGCAGGAGGCCGATCTCTACCTGACGCCGTTCGTGGGCCAGTCCGCGCATTTTCCGAAGCGGGCGCGGCGGGTGCATTTCCTGGTGTCGCTGACCAGTCTGGACGGGGTCTACGACAAGGGAATGTTCGACCACTACGACGTGATTGCCTGCGCGGGGCGCCACCATATCGACGAGTTCACCGCGTTGGGCCGCGAGCGGCGCTGGTCGAACAAGACGCTGATGCCGGTGGGTTATCCCAAGCTCGACGGCCAGCGGCGCCAGCTGGCCGAATCCGGCCTGACCGCGCCGGAGGTGTTGACGGTGGTGTTCGCGCCGACGCACGCCTATTACGTCAACCGTGGCTTTTCCATCCTCAACCAGTACGGCGAACAGTTGGTCGCGTCGATGCTGGACGACGGCATCGCGGTGGTGTTCCGCCCGCATATGGAATCGTGGCGCGACCAGGACAAGCCGGTGGTGGAGCGCATCGTCGCGCGCTTCCAGGATCATCCACGCTTCACGCTGGATCGCTCCGGCAACTACTTCGACACCTACGCCCGCAGCCACCTGATGTTGACCGACATTTCCGGCACTGGCTTCACTTACGCCTTCACCTTCGGCCGGCCCGCGCTGTTCTTCGCGCCGAACACGGCGGACGAGGCCGGCATGCGCGGCATCCAGTTCGAGCGCCGCGAGAACATCGGCCTGGTGGTGCGTTCGCTGGACGATGTGGTGCCCAAGCTGCGGCTGGCGCAGACCCACCATGCGTTCCTGGAGCGGCAGATCGCCGATTTCAGCGACTGGCTGTTGTTCAACCCGGGCGACAGCGAACAGTTCTTCGCCGAGCACGTCCACCAGCTGCTGGCGCCACCGGGAACGATGTCGAACTGGCCCCACCTGCATCATCCTGCCTGAGCGGAATCCAATCATGACTACAACTGCCCGCCCGGATGTCACTGTCGCGGTGATGTCGTACAACAACGCGCGCTATATCGGCCAGACCATCGAATCGGTGCTGGCCCAGGCCGGCGTGTCGTTCGAATTGCTGGTGTTCGACGATCAATCCACAGACGATACCCTGGAGGTGCTGGCGCGCTACCGGGACCATCCCAACTTCCGCTACGAGGTCAATCCGCAGCACTTGGGGGCGATTGGCAACTACAACCGCTGTGTCGAAGCGGGCAGTGGGCGCTATGTGGTGGTGCTGGGCTCGGACGAGGTGATCCATCCCGATCATCTGGCCTCGCTGTTCTCGGCGCTGGAGCTGCATCCAGAGGCGGCACTGGCGTACACCCAATGCAGCTGGATCAATGAACACGGCGAGAC
Source organism: Chitiniphilus shinanonensis DSM 23277 (assembly GCF_000374805.1). Lineage (GTDB taxonomy): Bacteria > Pseudomonadota > Gammaproteobacteria > Burkholderiales > Chitinibacteraceae > Chitiniphilus > Chitiniphilus shinanonensis. The sequence goes on along the minus strand of NZ_KB895341.1, from coordinate 106,528 downwards.
GGTGCGCCATGCCGCGCATCCCGGCCATCTGCCGCATTCCTACTTCGGCCACCGCGACGAAGTGGTCGACCTGCTCAGCTTCGGCAACTACATCGAGCCACCTGCCGTGATGTTGCGGCGCAGCGTGTTCGATACGGTGCGGCTGCCGGACGGCTCGTTGCGCCGGCCGGACCTGGAGGCCGGAGACTGGGAACTGTGGACGCGCATCGCCCGCAAATACCCGGACTTCGTGTTCCTGCGCCAGTCCACCGTCGGCCGGCGCGTGCAGGCCGGCGAGGAAGCACAAAGCGCCTCTGCTTCGGAGCGGTTGCTGACCGAGCACACTGAAATCCTCGAATCGAACCTGACCGATCCAGAGAGAGCAAAACGCTTGAGCGCGGCCGGCGAGCGGATCTGGCACCACTACCAGCAGCGGTTGTCCAGTGGTTCGGGCATGGACCAGGAAGAACTTCGCGCCCGGGCGGCGGCCATCCGCGAGGTGCTATGCGTACCGCTGGTCAGTGTCTGCATCAGCTCATACAACCACGCCGCCTACATCGGCGAATGCCTCGAGTCGGTGCTGGCGCAGAGCTACCCGAATGTGGAGATCGTGGTGGTGGACGATGCGTCACCCGATGAGACCGCCACGATCATCCGGTACTACGCAGAGCGTCATCCCGATCGTTTGCGCTTGATTGCCCTGGAGGAGAACCTCGGGCCCACGCGCGCGCCCAATCTGGCATTCCAGGCGGCGCGCGGCGAGTTCATCGCGCTGCTGGGGTCGGATGACCGCATGCTTCCGGATCGCCTCGCCAAGCAGGTCGAATACCTGCTGCATCACCCTGACACGGTGGCGGTGTTCACCGAAGTTTCCCCCATCGACGAGCATGGCGAGCCGGCTCCGCATCTGGCGCAGATCGACGCGCTGTTCAATCAGCCCATTTATCACCTGCGCCGTCAGTTGCTGGCCGGGAACATGCTGAATGCGCCTTCGGCAATGATCCGGGCGGCGGATCTGCACGCGTTGGGGGGGTACTCCCCGTTGCTGCGGTATGTGCAGGATTACGATCTGTGGGTTCGATTACTGCTGCGGGGCGAACTGGCTCGCCTGCCCGAGCGCCTGACCGACTACCGGGTACACGGGCGCAATCTCAGCGTGTTCGGCAGCGAAGGGCCGAGTTTCCAGACGCGAATCGAAACGGTTGCTGTCATGACGCGGGCGGCACAGCAATGGCCGCTTGAACGCCTGCTACCGGTCGAATGTACCAGCCCGGCTCAGCGGGCCGCCGCCTTGCTCGAACTGGCGCGCATGTTCGAACAGGCGGATCAGAACTTTTTCCAGCGGCCCATGATGGCCACGGCCACGGCGTACGAACTGGCGTTGCGTGCCAGTGAGCACGATGTCGCTCAGGCAGCGCCTTACAAGCACGAGTTGGAGATGCGGCTTGGAGGGGGCGAAACCCAGGTCGAAGTTGCCCCGGACCCGGTTGAAAGCAAACCGGGCAAGGATCAACAGTATGCTCGCTGGCTGGCCGAGCAGCGCCTGACCCGCGCTGAAGCGCAGCACTTCGATGCCCGGATGCAGACCTGGCGGAAGCAGCCGCTGATTACCGCGGTGGTACTCGATTTGGCGGGCAGTATCCGCCAGGTGGTCGATACCCTGAACAGCCTGAGCGAGCAGCTCTACAAGCCGGCGTCGATCGTCATCCTTTCACGCAACCCGGCCCCATCGGGTAACCAGAGCGACCGGGTATTGTGGTTGCAGGTGGGCGACGACTGGGCCGAGCAACTGAACGAAGTGGCCAGGCAGCTGCCGTGCGACTGGTTGTTCCTGTTGCATGGCGGCGACCGGCTGGAACCGTCGGCGCTGCTGCTGTTGGCCGAGGGCATCGACGAGTTCGAAGCGCTCACCTGCTGCTATCTGGACGAGGATGCCATCGACGGCGACGGCGGTTTCGGCGAGCCGGTCTTCAAGCCCGATTTCAACCTGGATCTGCTGCGCAGCATGCCCTACGTCGGCAGTGCTTTTGCCATTCAGCGCGATTGCCTGCTGGAGCTGGGCGGCTGGCCGACCCATCTGGGCGAGGCGGGTCACCTGGAACTGTTGTTCCGGGTGGTGGAGGAAAAGGGCCTGCACACCATCGGCCACCTCGACCACCTGTTGCACCACGCGGCGCAATCCTTCGGCCAGTGGCTTGCCCGACCCGACATTGCCGAGGCGACGATGCGCGCCACCAGTGCCCACCTGGAGCGCCTGGGCATCGCCCACGAGATCCGGCAAGGCGCGGCACCGGGCCTGCAACGCGTGCTGTACCAGCATTCTGCCCAGCCGCTGGTATCCATCATCGTGCCGACCAAGGATCAGTTGCCGATGTTGCGGCGCTGCATCGAATCGCTGATGGAGAAGACCACCTATCCGAACTACGAACTGATCGTGGTGGACAACGGCAGCGAGACCCCCGCAGCCCAGGCGTATCTGGATGGGCTGGAATCGCTGGGCAGCGAGCGTATTCGGGTGCTGCGTTATCCGTATCCGTTCAACTATTCGGCGATGAACAATGCCGCCGTGGGTATTGCCCGTGGCGAATACCTGCTGCTGTTGAACAACGATACCGCCGTGTTCCAGCCGGATTGGCTGGAGGCGCTGCTCAACCATGCGCAACGGCCCGAGGTGGGCGTTGTCGGTGCCAAGCTGCATTTCCCGGATGGGTGCATCCAGCATGCCGGCGTGGTGGTGGGGCTACGCGGCCCGGCCGACCATCCCGGCGTGGGTATGCCGGCCGACGCCCTGGGCTACATGTTCCGTTTTGCGGTGGATCAGAACTACCCAGTGGTCACCGCGGCATGTCTGATGATCCGCAAGGAGGTCTACCAGGCGGTCGGTGGCCTGGACGAGCAGGATTTCGTCGTGGCGTTCAACGACGTGGACCTGTGCCTGAAGGTGCGTGCACAAGGCTACTTCACGGTCTGGACGCCCTATGCCGCGCTGCTGCACGAAGGCAGCGTCAGTCAGAGGATGATCGATCCGGACAAGCTGGAGGCCAAGCGCAAGCGTTTGGAGCGCGAGGGGGACGCCATGTACCGCAAGTGGTGGTCGGTGATCGCCCACGATCCGGCATACAACCGCAACATGACGTTGAGCGGCAATGGTTTCGAAGTCGAGACGCGCAGCCTCCTCACGCATCGCCCGATCTCGTGGCCGGCCGCGCCGCGCGTGCTGGCGCATCCGGGTGACCAGATGGGCTGCGGCCATTACCGCGTGCTGCAACCGTATATCGCCATGTACGACGCACTGTTGATCGACGGCGCGGTGTCGTTCGAACTGCTGCCGCCGTTCGAACTGGCCAAGTTCGGTGCCGATTCGATCATCCTGCAACGGCAGAACAGTGAGCTGCAGGTGGAGTTCATCCGCCATATGCGCAGGAATACGCCGTGCTTCCTGGTCTACGAACTGGACGACTATCTGCCCAACCTGCCGATGAAGAGCCTCCATCGCGACGCCATGCCCAAGGATGTGCTCAAGCAGATGCGCAAGGCGCTGTCCTACGTGGACCGCTTCGTCGTCTCGACCGCGCCGCTGGCCGAGGCCTATCGTGAGCTGCAACTGCACAGCGATATCCGCGTGATCGAGAACCGCCTGCCGGTGGGCTGGTGGGATGGCGTGCAAAGCAAGCGCCGTGGCGGCGCCAAGCCCCGCGTCGGCTGGGGCGGCGGCGCCAGCCATACCGGCGATCTGGAGCTGATCGCCGACGTGGTGAAGGAGCTGGCGAACGAGGTGGAATGGGTGTTCTTCGGCATGTGCCCGGACAAGCTCCGGCCCTACGTGCACGAGTTCCACCCCGGCGTGCCGATCGAGCAGTATCCGGCCAAGCTGGCCAGTCTCGATCTCGACCTTGCGCTCGCGCCGCTGGAACATAACCTGTTCAATGAGTGCAAGAGCAATCTGCGCTTACTTGAGTACGGTATCTGCGGCTTTCCGGTGGTGGCCACCGATATCGTCTGCTATCGCAGCGGCCTGCCCGGTGTGACGCTGGTGAAGAACCGCTTCCGCGATTGGGTCGATGCCATCCGTGCCCATCTGGCGGATCTGGATTCGTCTGCTCGCCTGGGCGACGAACTCAGGGATACGGTGCGCAGGGAATGGATGCTGCGCGGCGAGAACCTGGAGCGGTGGCGCAAAGCCTGGTTGCCGGATTGACGCAGTGCAGCGCCGCTGGTCCGGCCCGCGGCCTCCGATGGTGGGGCGGCGGGCTGGAAGCGGCCATATGACTGGCTTGCGGGCATATGAGAAAAAAAACATGTTCCCGCTAAAGTTACCCGATGAGGCGTCGATAACGGGAACAAGGGCAGGTCGTGTGGCCCGAATCACCGTCCCTAGAAAAGCGTTCTCTCGAGGAGAAACCTCATGCAAGTCATCAACACGAACGTTCCGTCACTCAACTCCCAGCGGAACCTGAACACCTCCCAGTCCAGCCTCACCACGTCGCTGCAGCGGCTCTCCTCGGGTCTGCGCATCAACAGTGCCAAGGATGATGCTGCCGGCCTGGCGATTTCCCAACGTTTCACCTCGCAGATCCGCGGTATGGATCAGGCGCAGCGCAACGCCAACGACGGTGTGTCGCTGGCGCAGACCGCCGAAGGCGCGTTGTCCCAGATGGGCGACATGCTGCAACGTATCCGCGAACTGTCGGTGCAAGCCGGTAACGCCACCCTGGGCGCCAGCGACCGCGAAGCGATCAACGCCGAAGTGCAATCGCTGACCGCCGAACTGGACCGCACCGCGCAAACCACCCAGTTCAACGGCCAGAAGCTGTTCGACGGCACGTTCACCGCCGCCACCTACCAGGTCGGCGCGAACTCCAACGAAACCATCACCGCCACCACCGCCAACCTGCGCACCACCCAGTACGGTACCTACCAGACCGGCGCGGGCAACGGCACGGGCGCCAAGTCGATCAGCAACTTCGTGACCGGCTCCTCGACCTACGCCGCCGGTGCCACCGGTACCGTGAATACCGCCGGCGCAGCCGTCAGCGGTGCGGGCACCTTCAGCATCAACGGCACCTCGATCTCGGTGACCGGCACCGACATGGCTCGCGACATCGCCGCCAAGATCAACCAGGCCAACGTCGGCGTGAAGGCCAGTGCCCGTACCGAAACCACTATTTCGATGGGCAGCGGTACCTACACCCTGGCGGTCGGCTCCAAGAGCGACACCTTCCAGTCGGTGACCTTCAACGTGAAGGATGCCAACAACAACGGTAGCATCGACGCCGATGAATACGAACAGGCGATCTCCGCCTTCAACCAGAAGTCGGCCCAGACCGGCGTGACCGCCCAGCTCGATACCTTCCAGGATTCGAGCGGCACCGTCCAATACGGTATCAAGCTGACCTCGGACGATGGCTCCAACATTGTGCTGAGCTCGGCCAGCGGCGTGGCCTCCGGCTTCGGCGGCACCGTGTCCGCCTGGAACTTCAATGCAACCGCGTCGACCGGGGCCCAGCAGTACATGGCCAGCTCGTCGGTGTTCAGCGCGGGTGCCTCGGGCTCGGTGACCTTCGCCGGCCAGGTGACCCTGAACTCGGCCAACTCGTTCTCGGTGACCACCAGCGGTGCTTCGTTCACCTCGGGTGTGATGTTCACGGCATCGAACAACAGCACCGCGTTCGCCTCGGGCTCGACCTACCAGGCCGACCTGAAGACGGTGGAAAAGCTGGATGTGTCGTCGGTCGACAAGGCCACCCAATCGCTGCGCGTGGTGGACGACGCCCTGGCTCGCATCGCCGACCAACGTTCGAAGTTCGGTGCACTGCAAAGCCGCTTCAGCGCCACGATGGCCAACCTGGCAACGACGTCCGAGAACATGTCGGCCGCCCGTAGCCGGATCCAGGACACCGACTTCGCATCGGAAACCGCGAACCTCACGCGTGCACAGATCCTGCAACAAGCCGGTACGGCAATGCTGGGTCAGGCGAACTCGCTGCCGCAACAGGTGTTGAGCCTGCTGCGCGGCTAAGACGCCAGCCGAGTTGATCGCCGCTAGGTGATCGAGCCCCGATCAGGCAACGCTTGATCGGGGCGTTTTCACAGGAGAGCGAACCATGCAGATCCAATCAATCGGTGCCTCGAGCAGTGTGCCGCTGGATTTACTGCCGTCCGATCCCGCTGTCCGCCAGACCGGCGCAGCGCCCCCTGCCGCAGCCAACCTGTTGCCCAACGCCGTGACCGGCATGCCGGGAACCAGGGATCAAGCCTCGCTGGAGGATGCCCTGAAGAAGTTGAACGATACGGCCAAGCTGCTTTCCAACAGTAATTCCCTGCGTTTTTCCATCGACGAGGACACCGAGATGGTGGTGGTCAAGGTGATGGATGGAGAAACCGACGAAGTCATCCGGCAGATTCCATCGGAAGAAGTGCTGGCCATCGCCAAGGCCATCGACCAGTTCCGGGGAATGCTGATTAAAGAACAGGCTTAAACTGCCGATCACCTGTACAGACGTGTCTAGAGGAACATAACAATGGCTATCTCATCCGCGGGCCTGGGTTCGGGCCTTAATGTGAACGGCATCATCTCGCAACTCATGCAGATCGAGAGCCAGCCGCTGGACAAGCTGAACAGTCGCATCAAGGAAGCACAGACCAAGATTTCGGCCATCGGCTCGTTGCAAAGCTCGCTGTCGTCGTTCCAGGCACGTGTGCTGGCGTTGTCCAGCAACAGTGCCTACAAGAGCCTGCAAGGCAGCCTGACCGACAGCACCATCGGCACCGTCGTCACCTCCGCGGCGGCACAACAGGGCAGCTACAGCCTGGCCGTGTCGCAACTGGCCCAGAGCCACAAGCTCAAGTCGGAGGTCTATTCCAGCGCCAGCTCGCCCGTGGGCACCGGCAAGCTGACCATCCAGTTCGGCACCTTCGACGATGGCGGCACCCCCGGCGATCAGAGCGACGACAAGTTCTCGGTCAACGGCGAGAAGGGCGCGATGACGATCGAGATCGACAGCAAGAACAACACGCTGACCGGTCTGCGCGACGCCATCAACAACAAGAACGCCGGTGTCACGGCCACCATCATCAACGATGGCGGCGGTTATCGCCTGCTGCTGTCCTCGACCGACAGCGGTGTGGCCAACAGCATGCGTATCCAGGTCGAGGATACGGACGGCAACAACACCGATACCAGCGGCTTGTCGAAGTTTGCCTACGACCCCACCGGCACCAGCAACCTGAGCCAGACCCAGGCGGCGCAGAACGCGCTGTTCACCCTGGACGGTATCGAGATCAGCAAGTCGAGCAACTCGGTCAGCGACCTGTTGCAAGGCGTCACGCTGAACCTGCAGAAGGTCAGCGCCAAGGACACCACCACCGGCAAGCCGGTATCCACCACGCTGAACATCACCCGCGATACCACTGGCGTGAAGAAATCGGTGCAGGAATTCGTCGATGCCTACAACGAATTCGTCAAGGGCGTGGATGAGCTGAGCTTCTACAACCAGGAAGACAAGACCAGCGGCCTGCTGACCGGCGACTACGTCATCCGCTCGATGCAGAATGCTATCCGTTCCACTCTGAACGAGCGTCTGGGCGACGGCAGCTTCTACCAGAGCCTGACCGATGTCGGCATCAGCTTCGACAAGGCCGGCAAGATGACGCTCGACAACAGCAAGCTGCAAAAGGCGCTCGACAGTCGGCCCGAGGACGTGGCCAGCCTGTTCGCGCAGAACGGCGTGGCCAGCGACGCGCGTGTCACCTTCACCTCGTCCACCACCTCGACCAAGACCGGCAAGTACGACATCGAGATCACCCAGCCCGCCATGCGTGCGCAGTTGACCGGCCTCGCCATCGATCCGGCCGGGCCGTTCACCATCACCGAGGGCGACAACGACACCATCATGGTCGCCGTGGACGGCGTGTCGTCCAAGCAGATCAAGCTGACTGCCGGCAGCTATTCCTCCCCGGCCGCGCTGGCCGCGGAAATCCAGTCGCAGATCAACGGCGACGCCAACCTCAAGGGTGCCGGCGTATCGGTGTCGATGGCGTTCAATGCCACCACCAACCAGTTCGAGATGACCTCGACGCGCTACGGCAGCGCCTCGAAGGTGCAGATCACCAGTACCGGCGCGCAGACCGAACTGTTCGGCCTCAAGGTCGGCCAGCGCGGCGAGGGCAAGGACGTCGCGGGCACGATCAACGGCGCCGCCGCCACCGGCAGCGGACAGGTGCTCAACGGTACCGGCCCGTCCGAAGGGCTCAAGCTCACCATCACTGGCGACACCGCCGGTTACTATGGAACACTGTCGCTCAGCCGCGGCTTTGCCAGCCGGCTGGATCAGACCCTGAATTCGCTGCTGTCCGACAAGGGGGCGGTGCAGGGCCGGATCAACGGGCTGAACCAGAACATCAAGGACATGAATGCGCAGGGCCTGGCGCTGAATCGTCGGCTGGATGCCACCGAAAAGCGGTATCGTGACCAATTCACCGCACTGGATGTGCAGATGTCCAAGATGAGCGGTGTCAGCTCCTATCTGACGCAGCAGCTGTCGATGCTGAGCAACCTCGCGTCCGGCAAGTAACGTTTTAAAGGGATTACATCATGTCTGTCGGTGTGCAACGCGCGCTTTCCGCATATGGCAAGCAAGGCCTGGAGGCGACCATCGAGAGCGCCAGCCCGGGACAATTGGTGGTGATGCTGTACGACGGCGCGATCAAGGCAATCCACCTGGGCAAGCTGCACATGCTCAATGGCGAGATCGCCGAGAAAGGCGCCTCGATCAGCAAGGCCATCGCCATCATCGACGAGGGCCTGCGCATCTCGCTGGACAAGGAGCAGGGTGGCGAGCTGGCCGAGAACCTGGAAGCGCTGTACTTCTACATGACCGGCAAGCTGTTCGAAGCCAACCTGGACAACAATCCCGACTTGCTTGATCACGTGCTGGAGCTGCTGACCGACCTGAAGGAAGCCTGGGAAAGCATTACCGCCGCCCCGGTTCCGGTTGCGCCCGAGGCCGGCGCAGCGGCACCCGCTCCCGATCGTGGAACCCTGAGTTATGGAAGAGCTTGACGTCACCCAGCTGCTGACCGCGTTCAATCTGCTGACGCACCGCATGCTGGGCGAGGCGCGCAACGCGCGCTGGGAGGAAATGCTGGGCAACCAGGAAGCCTGGAACACCTTGCAGGACGAATTGCGCGATATCCACTGGGAGAACTACTCCCCGGAACAGCGCGAAGTGCTGAGGACGCTGTTGCTGGATACCCAGCAGGCCATCGACGAACTGACCGCGCTGTGCACGGCATGGCGGCCGCAACTGGCGGCGATGCTCAACGGCCTGCACAACTCGTCCAAGCTGCGCAACGCCTACCGCGTCTGACGAGGTTGCCCGCTGGGCCGGGGCAGGGGCGTAAGGGGTTTGTACAATGCCCGGCCAGTTGCCGGAATGGGATGATGTGCCGTGGATCGTGCGCCGCGCCGGACGAGGTCGTCGGATCCGTCGCTGCGATGGCATGATCGAAATTGACACGTAACGCCCAGGGAGCGGGCAAGCATGAATGGCATCGTCGTCACCTGGCCGCAACTCCTTTACCTCGGCCTGGTGCTCATCCTGTTCTATGTCGCCGAGTTGCTGCTGTTCCTGCGCAAGGCGCGCCGCCAGCCGCGCGACGGCGAGGATCACCAGCGCGTCGAGGCGCTGGAGGATCATGTTGCCCTGCTGCATCGCGAGATCGAGGCGCTGAAAATCCGCCTTGCCGCCACCTCGCATCTGCAGGATGCCGTGGAGCTTCCCGCCAGCGAAACGCCCTATGCGCACGCCATCCGCATGGCCCGGCAAGGGGCGGACGTGGAAGACATGGTGCGCGAATGCGGCATCAGCCGCGGCGAGGCCGATCTGATCGCCGCGCTGTATCGCGCGGAACGACAAGGTTGACCGCGCATGGACCGGATCGCGGCCCAGGGCGGACGAACGCGAATCACCCAACGATCGCCGACAGCACGCCGCGCGACAGCGCGCGCAACCCAGCGGGCGTGGTGCGTATCCCGATGAGGCGCGCCTTGCCCGTCGTCGCCCGCCGCGAGCTGTCCGCGACGCACATGGACGGGCATTGACATGTTGCCGGGCAATCCATCGGTCAGCGTACTGCAACTGTACGTCCGTACCCAGCAGGGGTTGGTCGAAGTCCTCAAGCCGTCGCCCGACGACGCGGCCCGCTATACCCCGGGCGAGCGGGTGCACGCCACTGTGGTCGAGCAGATGCCCAACGGCCGCTTCGCTGTCCTGGTGAAGGACCAGTTGCTCGACCTGAACCTGCCGCGCAATACCCAACCCGGCGAGGAGTTCGACCTGACCGTGGTCGGGCGCGAACCCAAGCTCACCTTCGCCATGGCGCAGCAGAGCCAGGCCGCGCCGCAGAGCCGCGAGGCGGCGCTGAGCCAGGCCGCCAAGTACCTGACCACCCTGTTGACCGGCGGGCGCGGCGACCCGGGCAAGGCCACCGTCACCTTGCAGGGCAGCGAGCCGTTGGCCGCGGGCCGGCCCGATCCGTCGCAACTGGCGTCGCGCCTGGCGGGCGCCTTGTCGGAAAGCGGCCTGTTCTACGAATCGCACCAGGCCGAATGGGTCAACGGGCAGCGCAGCCTGCAAGCGCTGCTGCGCGAACCGCAGGCGCAGCTGCCGCGCCCGCAGGATACCCAGCTCGGCCAGCAGCAGGCCGGCGACAAGGGGCACAACGCCGAGGACCTGGCGCAGATGCGCGGCAACTCGCCGGGCCTGGATCGGCTGCTCAACGTGCATGACCAGCGGCTGGGGGCCGAGGCGCAGGCACTGCTCAAGGGGCTGGTGCAGCAGCAATTGGACACCATCGAACAGCGCCCGGTGATCTGGCAGGGGCAGGCCTGGCCCGGCCAGCCGCTGAAGTGGCAACTGGAGCTGGAAAACCAGCGCGACGCCGACGGCCACGTCGATACCGAGGCCCAGCGCTGGCAGACCCGGCTGGATCTCGACCTGCCCAACCTGGGCGGCGTTTCCATCATCGCCACGTTGTACCAGGGAGAGTTCACCTTGCAGTTCTCGGCGGAGCGGCCCGATACCGTGGCGCGCCTGCGCGAGCAGCAGGGTCAGTTGAGCCGGCAGTTCGACGCCGCCGGTCTCAGCCTGAACATCGCCCAGTTCGAGCTGGGTGGGGAGGCGGCCGCCGATGGCGCGTAAGGTCGTCCGCAATACGCCCGACCGCCAGCAGGCGGTGGCGCTGGCCTACCAGGAAGGCAGCGGCTCGCCGCGCGTGGTGGCCAAGGGGCAGGGCATCGTGGCCGAGCGCATCATCGAGAAGGCGCGCGAGGCCGGCGTGTTCGTCCATGAATCGCCCGAACTGGTGGCGATGCTGATGCAGGTCGATCTCGACCAGCGCATTCCGCCGCAGTTGTACCGCGCGGTGGCCGAATTGCTCGCCTTTGTCTACCTGGTCGAGGCCGGTTCCACGGTCGAGGCCCCGGTGCTATCGTTGCCCGACCTCATCCCGGATGCCCAGGCACCCACGCCGCCCGCATCGCCCGCACCCGACCGTCGTTGATTCCATGACTGCCGTACCGCTGCGCCCGGCGCGCCATGCCGTGGCGACCCTGTTCTTCGTCCTCGGTTTCAACTACGGCACCTGGGCCTCGCGCCTGCCCGCTCTCAAGGACAAGCTGTCGCTCGACCCTTCCCAGGTGGGTTTCCTGCTGCTGGCCAGCGGGCTCGGCGCGGTGTTCTCGTTTCCGGTCACCGCCTGGGTATTGCGGCGCCTGGGCGCGCGCACCGCGTGCTGGATCACCGCGGCACTGTTGCCCGCGCTGCTGCTGGCGCTCGGCCTGGCGCCGAGCTATCGGCTGGCGCTGCTGGTGATGGCGCTCGAAGGCGTGGCAGCCGCCTGCCTCAACGTGGCGATGAATGCCCAGGCGGTGCAGGTGGAGTTGCAGGGCGGCCGCGCCATCATGTCGCGGCTGCACGCCACCTTCAGCCTGGGCGGCTTGGCCGCGGCGCTGTTTGCGTCGGCCGTGACCGCCTTGTTCGATCACCTGGCGCTGCACTTCCTTGTCGCCGCGCTCGGCATGTGGAGCGCCGCGTGGTGGGCCGGCCGCCGCCTGTTGTCTTTGCCGCCGGAGCCGGTGGCCGAGCCGGGCCGGCGTTTCTCGCTGCCATCGGGCGCGGCGTTGTGGCTGGGTGCGGCGGCACTGTGCGGCACCGTCATCGAGGGCTCGATGTCCGACTGGTCGGCGCTCTATCTCAAGGAGCGGGCCGGGGCTTCGGAAGCCTTCGCGCCGATGGGGCTGGCATGCTTCGCTGCAACCATGCTGCTGGCACGTTGGCTGGGCGACTCGTGGCGCACCCGCTGGGGCAGCCGCCGCCTGCTGACCTGGGGCGGCCTGCTGGCGGGCGCCGGACTGGCGTCGGGCCTGCTGCTCGGTGGGCCGGTGCCGGCGCTGCTGGCTTTCGCCCTGGTCGGCCTAGGCATCGCCGCCGCGTCGCCGTGCATCTACCTTGCCGCCGCGCGCCAGGGGCCGGTGGCGCTGGCGGCGATCACCACCACCGGCTCGGTCGGGGCGCTGCTGGGGCCGCCACTGATCGGCTTCGTCGCGCATGCCTCGCACCTGGGCTGGGGACTGGCGTGCGTGGCATTGGCTGCGGCGTTGATCGCGCTGGCTGCCCGGCATATCGATTGGTGACAGCTGGCGTTTATCCCGGCCTGGCGCGGCCCAGCCCTTCGGGTTCGGGGCATTGCCGGCACGCGGCGGCGTTGCAAGCCGCTCACGGTATTCATACCGCAGCGCGTCCTGCGCCTTGCCGCACACCGGCACTGCCTCGAACGCTGTCGTGAAAAGGCTTTGAACAGGCTCTAGAATAGCCCGCCTATGCCCAACGATCCGTCCATGACCGAACCCGCCCCGTCGCGCGAGCAGCGCCTGCTCGATCACGTGAAGACCCTGCCGAACCTGCCGGGGGTCTATCGCTATCTCTCGGCCGACGGCACGGTGTTGTACGTGGGCAAGGCGCGCGATCTGAAGAAGCGGGTCAGCTCGTATTTCCAGAAGACCGACCTTTCGCCGCGCATCCGCCTGATGCTGGGGCAGGTGGAGCGCATCGAAACCACCGTGGTGCGCTCCGAGGCCGAAGCGCTGGTGCTGGAAAACAACCTGATCAAGGCGCTGGGGCCGCGCTACAACATCCTGTTTCGCGACGACAAGAGCTACCCCTACCTGGTGGTCACCGGCCACCGCTATCCGCGGCTGGCGTACTACCGGGGCGCGCTGGACAAGCGCAACCAGTATTTCGGGCCGTTTCCCAACGGCTACGTGGTCAAGGAATCGATCCAGCTGTTGCAGAAGGTGTTCAAGCTGCGCACCTGCGAGGACACCGTGTTCGCCAACCGCTCGCGCCCCTGTCTGCTGCACCAGATCAAGCGCTGCTCGGCGCCCTGTGTCGAACTGGTCGACCAGGAGCAGTACCGCGCCGACGTGAACCACGCCGTGCTGTTCCTGCAAGGCAAGGCCAACGAATTGCTGGCCGACCTGGAGGCGCGGATGCAGGCCGCGTCGGAAGCCTGGGATTTCGAGACCGCCGCCGCGTTGCGCGATCAGATCCAGGCGCTGGCCAAGGTGCAGGAGCGCCAGTTCGTCTCCAGCAACACCAACGAGCTGGACGCCGACATCGTGGCCTGCGTGGCCGACCGCGGCATGCTGTGCGTGAACCTGGCGATGGTGCGCGGTGGCCGGCACGTCGGCGACAAGAGTCTGTTCCCGTCGCATGCGGACGACTACGGCCCGACCGAGGCGCTGTCGGCGTTCCTGGCGCAACATTACCTGGACCGCAACGTGCCGCCGGTGGTGATCTGCCATCCGGCGCCCGACGATGCGGCGGTGCTGGCCGAGCTGCTCAGCGAGCAGGCCGGGCGCAAAGTGGTGCTCAACTGCAACCCCAACGGCGAGCGCCGCGTCTGGCTGGACATGGCGCGCAAGAATGCCGAGTTCGCCATCCTGCAACGCGCCAGCCAGGCGGCGAGCCAGGCCGGGCGGCTGACCGCGCTGGTCGAGGCGATGAACCTGCCCGAAGAGACCCAGCGCATCGAGTGCTTCGATATCTCGCACACCATGGGTGAGGCCACCGTGGCGTCCTGCGTGGTGTTCGACCGCGGCGATATGCAGCCCAAGGAATACCGGCGCTACAACATCGAAGGCATCACCGCCGGCGACGACTACGCGGCGATGAAGCAGGTACTTACCCGGCGCTACGGCAAGATCGCGGCGGGCGAGGGCGTGGTGCCCGACCTGATCCTGATCGACGGCGGCAAGGGGCAGTTGACCCAGGCCGAGGAGGTGCTGGCCGAAGTGGGGCTGACCCAGCCGATCCTGCTGGGCGTGGCCAAGGGCGAGACGCGCAAGGCCGGCCTGGAGCAACTGATCGTTGCCACCAGCCACGAGGTGATCCGCCTGCCGGCCGACCACCCGGGCCTGCACCTGATCCAGCAGATCCGCGACGAATCGCACCGCTTCGCCATCACCGGCCACCGCGCGCGGCGCGCCAAGGCGCGGGTGGCGTCCAGCCTCGAAGAGATCGACGGCGTCGGCCCCAAACGCCGTCAGCGGCTGCTGTCGCGCTTCGGCGGCCTGCAAGGCGTGAAGGGTGCCAGCGTGGAAGACCTGATGCAGGTCGACGGCATCAACGCCGAACTGGCCGAGCGGATCTATGGGGCGTTGCGGGGGTGAGGTGGGGGCAAATCTGTAGACATGGGAAAAATCTGTAGACACAGAGATCAGGGAGAACACAGAGCACACAGAGAAAGACCTTCAAAATCTTGAGGGCGAGGGCAAAAGTCTTGGGTTCATCGATTGGCCTCTCTGGAGCAACGAGTCACCTTCAACTTCTTTTGCCTTTCTCCGTGCTCTCTGTGTTCTCCCTGATCTCTGTGTCTACAGATTTACCGCCACCTCACCCCCGCGCCGCCGGCTTGCGTCGCACGTAGAGCGTTTTGTGCACCCGTGCCACCACCTGGTCCGCGTCGTCGCGGATATCCACTTCGAACTCGGGCAGGTATTTGGCGCCGTCGGCGGTGCGGGCGCGGATGTCGGCCAGCGTGGCGTCGTCCAGCGCGAAGCGCGCGGTGAGTCTGCCGCGCCCCGGCTTGATGAAGTCGATGCGCGCGGCCTGGTCCCACACGTAGTACTCCGGCCCCATCAGGTGGATCAGCATCAGCATGAACCACGGATCGGTCATGGCAAACATGCTGCCGCCGAAATGGGTGCCCACGTAGTTGCGGGTATACCAGCGGGCCCGCAGCTCCACGTCCACCTGGCGCCAGTC
This sequence comes from Chitiniphilus shinanonensis DSM 23277, assembly GCF_000374805.1. Classification (GTDB taxonomy): domain Bacteria; phylum Pseudomonadota; class Gammaproteobacteria; order Burkholderiales; family Chitinibacteraceae; genus Chitiniphilus; species Chitiniphilus shinanonensis. The sequence continues at coordinate 91,223 of NZ_KB895341.1, read as the reverse complement.
CGCGGCGATGCGCGTGGCGTGGATGCCGGTGAACAGGAAGGGCGGCCAGAGGTTGATCAGGTGACGGGCCGTGTTGGCTCTCATGAAAGGCTCCAGTGAACGCGGCCACGTTCTCAAACGATCGTTTGATTGTCAATGCGGCCCATCCCGTGGGAAACGCCTTCTTCGCCTGCGCGGCGGTAGTCGCTAGAATGTCGCCTTTGCCGCAGCCCGGACCGACGTATGCCCCTGAACCTGCCCATCCTGCTGACCTGGCTGCGCGTCGCTCTGATTCCGGTCTTCGTCGGGCTGTTCTACCTGCCCGATACGCTGCTGGCGCCGATGGTGAAGAACGTCTGCGCGACGCTGATCTTCGCCGTGGCCGCGCTGACCGACTGGTTCGACGGCTTCCTCGCGCGGCGCTGGAACCAGACGTCCAGTTTTGGCGCCTTCCTCGATCCGGTGGCCGACAAGCTGATGGTCGCCGCCGCGCTGATCCTGCTGGTGGAACTCGATCGCGCCGCGGCGTGGCTGGCGGTGATCATCATCGGCCGCGAGATCACCATCTCGGCGCTGCGCGAATGGATGGCCCAGTTGGGCAAATCGCGCAACGTGGCGGTCGCCTATATCGGCAAGCTCAAGACCACGGCGCAGATGGTCGCCATCCTGTTCCTGCTGTGGTGGGGGCCGCTGGTGCCCGGCATGTCCACACCGCTGATCGGCACCATCGCCCTGTACGTGGCGGGCGTGCTGACCATCGTTTCGATGTTCTACTACCTGCAGGTGGCGGCACAGCAGTTCCGCGAACAGTGACCGCATGACGGCCTCCCGGACCGCCGGTCTGTTCGCGATCGGCGGTTTCTATTTCTGCTACTTCGGCTTCACCGGCCTGTTCCAGCCCTACTGGGGCGTCTACCTCGCCGCGCTGTCGTTTCCGGCGTGGCAGATCGGCATCCTCACCTCGCTCACCCAGATCAACCGCATCTACGCCCCGGCGATCTGGGGCTGGCTGGCCGACCGCACCGGGCGGCGCGCGCTGATTCTGCGCATTGCCGGGCTGGGCGGGCTGGCCGGCTTCATCGGCCTGCTGTTCGTGCAGGGCTTCGCGGGGATGTTCGCCGCGCTGCTGATCGCCACCTTCTTCTGGAGCGCGGCGCTGCCGCTGGTCGAAGCGCTGACCATGACCCTGCTGCAAGGCGATGGCGGCCGCTACGCCCGGCTGCGGGTGTGGGGCTCGATCGGCTTTATCGTGTCGTCGGTGCTGGCGGGCTACTGGATGCAGGCGATGGGCGTCGGCGTGCTGCCGGCGACGGTGGTGGCGGTGATGGGCGGGCTGGCGCTCTATGCCTGGCTGCTGCCGCAGCCGCCGACGGTCGCGCCGCACCCGACGATGCAGCGCGTCGGCTTCGGCGACATCCTGCGCCGGCGCGAAGTGCGCACCGTGTTCGCCGGCTGCTTCCTGATGCTGCTGTCGCACGGTCCGTACTACAGCTTTTATTCGATCTACGTCACCGGCCACGGCGTGGCAGCGGGCCACATTGGGTGGCTGTGGACGGTGGGGGTGCTGGCCGAAGTGGGCATGTTCATGGCGATGGGCCGACTGGTGCAGCGCTGGTCGCTGCGCACGCTGTTCCTCTCGACCTTCGCCGTCGCCGGCGTGCGCTGGCTGCTGGTGGGCTGGGGTGTGTCGTCGCTGCCGCTGCTGCTGTTCGCACAACTGGGCCACGCCTTCACCTTCGCCGTCTGCCACGCCACGGCGATGAGCTACGTGCACCGGCATTTCGCCGGGCCGCATCAGGCCAAGGGGCAGGCGCTCTACATCGGCGTGTCGTTCGGCGCCGGCGGCAGCCTGGGTGGCCTGCTGGCCGGCGTGGCGTGGGATGCCTGGGGCGGCCGCTGGGTGTTCACTGCCGCGGCCGTGGTGGCGCTGGTGGGCTGGCTGGTCTGCGCCATCGGCCTGCGACGCGACGCGACCGCGGGCTGAGCATCCGTTCCGCCGTCGTGGCAATCCCACCGGGACTTGGCGGCGGGAAGCCGCTATTCTCGGGCTTGCCCCAATGGTATTGCGCTGCCGCATCGCCTAAGGTGGTCCCGATATTCCTTGCCCTCGTAGAGATCCCATGATCATCGTCATGCAACTGCACGCGACCGACGAACAGGTCGCCAACGTCGTCGAACACATCCGCGCCGCCGGCTTGCGCGAGCACGTCTCGCGCGGCTCCGAACTGGTCATCATCGGCGCCATCGGCGACGAGAACAAACTGGATGTCGGCCGCTTCGAGCGCCTGTCCGGGGTGGAGCGCGTCAACCGCGTCACCAAGCAGTACAAGATCGTCTCGCGCGATTCGCACCCGGCCGGCTCGGTAGTCAAGGTGCGCGGCCTGGCCATCGGCGGCCCGCAGATCCAGGTGATCGCCGGCCCCTGCTCGGTGGAGACCCAGGAACAGATGGACGTGGCTGCCGACGCGGTGGCCGCGGCGGGCTGTCGCATGATGCGCGGCGGCGCCTTCAAGCCGCGTACCAGCCCCTACGCCTTCCAGGGCCTGGGCGTGACCGGGCTGGAGTACTTCCAGGCGGCGGCGCGTCGCCACAAGTTGCCGGTGGTGACCGAGCTGATGGACATCCGCATGCTCGACACCTTCATGGAATACGACGTCGACGTGATCCAGATCGGCGCGCGCAACATGCAGAACTTCGACCTGTTGAAGGAAGTGGGGCGGGTCAACAAGCCGATCATCCTCAAGCGCGGCCTGTCGGCCACCATCAGCGAATGGCTGATGGCCGCCGAGTACATTGCCGCCGGCGGCAACCACAACATCATTTTCTGCGAACGCGGCATCCGCACCTTCGAGACGGCCTACCGCAACGTGCTCGACATCACCGCGATCCCAGTGCTCAAGCGTGAGACGCACCTGCCGGTGATCGTCGATCCCAGCCATGCCGGCGGCAAGGCGTGGATGGTGCCGGCGCTGGCCCAGGCCGCCATTGCCGCCGGCGCCGACGGCCTGCTGGTCGAGATGCATCCCAACCCCTGCGACGCCTGGTGCGACGCCGACCAGGCGCTCAACCCGGACGAACTCAAGCAACTGATGGTCACGCTGGGCGCCATTGCCGGCGCCGTCGGCCGCAGTATCTGACCCGCGCCGCCACCCGCGGCGCGTGGTCTTTCTTCCATCCCACAAGGATCCATTGATCACATAAGAGCGGCTAACAAAACCCAGCGTAGCGGTCCTGGCATGAAGCGCCAAACGCAGACAGTACAAGGCGTACGGCAAGTGAGGCTCGGCGCCCCCGCGCGACGCTGCCAGGAGGGTTTTGTTAGCCGCTTTAAGGAGCAAAATGATGCGTATCCCCCTGCTGATCGCGGCTGTTGGCGCCGCCTCCCTGATGCAGATCGCCCAGGCGCGGTCGCTGCTCGACGGTGAATACAACCTCACCCGCGCGGTGGTCGACGGCCGGGTCTCCCGCCCGGCCGAGCCCGGCCTGGAAGTGCGCATCGATGGGGATCGCATCAGCGGTCATTCCGGCTGCAACCGCTTCATGGGCCAGATCCGCTACCTGAACGGCAACCTCCGGATCGGCCCGCTGGCCGGCACCCTCATGGCCTGCCCGGAGGCCGGGCAACAGGCGCTGGAGCGCGACGTGCTCGCCGCGCTGCAGGCCGCCAAGTCGTTCGGCCTGGACAGCGCGCGCCACGCCGTGGTGTTGCGCGGCGGGCAGGGCGAACTGGTCGAGCTGAAGCGCGCCGAGCCGGCCGCGACCAAGGTGCTGTACATCGCCCCGGAAACCCGCCCGTGCAGCGGCGTGGGCAAGATGGAATGCCTGCAGGTGCGCGAAACGCCGGACGCCGACTGGCAGTTGCTGTACCAGGGCATCGACGGCCTGGAGCGCGAACCCGGCGTCGCCTACACCGTGCGCGTGCGCGAGGAGAAAGTGGACAACCCGCCGGCCGACGCACCCGACCGCCGCCTGGTGCTGATCGAAGTGCTGGAAAGCACGCGCTGAGCCGCACCGCGGCGCCCGGCGCGGCCCGTTCCGGCATCGGTTAACATGTCGGGCTTTTTCTTTTTTCTGACGGATCAGGCATGACCATGGTGCGCAAACTCGTGCTGCTGGGCACGGGATTGATCGGCGGCTCGTTCGCCTTGGCGCTCAAGCGCATGCGGCAGGTGGAGCACGTGGTCGGCGTCGGCCGCAACCTGGCCAACCTGGAGCGCGCGCTGGAGCTGGACGTGATCGACAGTGCCTGCCAGGACGCCGCGCAGGCGGTTGAAGGCGCCGATCTGGTATTGATTGCCACGCCGGTGGGACAGATGGGACGGCTGATGCAGGCCATCGCGCCCGTGCTGGCGCCCGACTGCCTGGTGACCGACGCCGGCTCCACCAAGGGCGACGTGGTGGCGTTGTTCCGCGAACACCTGGGCACGCGGTTGGCGCAATGCGTGCCGGGCCATCCCATCGCCGGCTCCGACCTGTCCGGCGCCGCCGCCGCCCGCTATGGTCTGTACGAAGGCCGGCGCGTGGTGCTGACCCCGCTGCCGGAAACGACGCCGGACGCGGTGGCGCGGCTGGAGGCGTTGTGGCGGCTGTGCGGCGCCGAGGTGTATCGCATGACGCCGGCGCAGCACGATTCGATCTTCGCCGCCGTCAGCCACGTGCCGCACCTGGTGGCGTTCTCCTACATGAACGCGCTGCTCGAACGCGACAACATCGACGCCTGCCTCGACTTCGCCGCCACCGGTTTTCGCGATTTCACCCGGATTGCCGGATCGCACCCCGACATGTGGCGCGACATCGCGCTGGCCAACAATCGGCCTATCCTGGACGACCTGCGCCGCAACGTGGCGCAACTGCAAGCATTGATCGGCCTGATCGAGCGCGGCGACGCCGCCGCCCTGACCGGTTTCATCGAGCGCGCCAGCCGGGCCCGCGTTGCCTGGGATGCGCGCGACAAGGAGAAGCAATGATGGTGTATCAAGCCAACCCGGCGCGCTACGAGCGCATGCCGTATCGCCCCTGCGGCCGCAGCGGCCTCAAGCTGCCGGCGATCTCGCTGGGCATGTGGCACAACTTCGGGGCCAACAAGCCCTACGACAACAGCCGCGCCATGGTGCTGGCCGCCTTCGACGCCGGCATCACCCACTTCGACCTCGCCAACAACTACGGTCCGCCGCCGGGATCGGCCGAGCTGACCTTCGGCCGCCTGCTGGCGACCGACCTCAAGCCGTACCGCGACGAACTGCTGATCTCGACCAAGGCCGGCTGGGAAATGTGGCCCGGCCCTTATGGCGATCTCGGTAGCCGCAAGTACCTGATGGCCAGCCTGGATGCCAGCCTGAAGCGGCTCGGCGTGGATTACGTGGACGTCTTCTATTCGCACCGCCCCGATCCCGACACCCCGCTGGAGGAAACCATGGGCGCGTTGGACAGCGCGGTGCGGCAGGGCAAGGCACTCTACGTCGGCATCTCGTCGTATTCGCCGGAGCAGACCCGCGAAGCCTCGCGCATCCTGCGGGAACTGGGCACGCCGTGCCTGATCCACCAGCCGGCGTTCTCGATGTTCGACCGCTGGATCGAGCGCGGATTGACCGACGTGCTGCGCGAGGAGGGCATCGGTTCCATCGCCTTCTGCCCGCTGGCGCAGGGTCTGCTGACCAGCCGCTACCTGAACGGCATCCCGGACGATTCGCGCGCCGCGGCCTCCGACAACCCGTTCCTCACCCCGGACAACGTCCAGACCCGTCTGGCGCAGATCCAGCAATTGGACCGCATCGCCCAGGCGCGGGGCCAGAGCCTGGCGCAGATGGCGCTGGCGTGGGCGCTGCGCACGGTGACCTCGGTGATCATCGGCGCCAGCCGCGTCGAGCAGATCCACGAGAATCTGGGCGCCATCGACAACCTCGAATTCAGCGCCGAGGAACTGGCCGCGATCGAGGCGATCCTGGCCTGAACGCGCGATCGTGACCATCCGCCACACCGCCCGCTGAATTTGCTGTACGCGGGCGCCAACCCGGCTACAATCGAACGAGCCGGCAGGTACCCCCTGCCGGTCTTGTTTTTTCCGCGCCCCGGCAACGAGGCGCCGATGCCATCGTGTCCCGGCTGGCCGGGCCAGCGGGAGACCGAACATGAATCTGATACCCATCATCGCCATCGACGGCCCATCGGCCTCCGGCAAGGGCAGCGTCGCGCAGCGCGTGGCCGAGGCGCTGGGCTTCCACTTCCTCGATTCCGGCGCGCTGTACCGCCTGACCGCGCTAGCGGCCGGGCGGCGTGGCGTCAACTGGGACGACGAAGTCGGCGTGGCCGGCGTGGCCGTGGCGCTCGACGTGTCGTTCCAGGGCGAGCACGTACTGCTCGATGGCGCCGAGGTGGCGCACGCGATCCGCAGCGAGGACATCGGCGTCGGCGCGTCCCGCGTGGCCGCGCTGCCGGCGGTGCGTGCCGCGCTGCTGGAACGCCAGCGCGCCTTTGCCCGCATGCCCGGCCTGGTGGCGGACGGGCGCGACATGGGCTCGGTGGTGTTTCCCGACGCCGCGCTCAAGGTATTCCTCACCGCCAGCGCCGAAGTGCGCGCCGAACGGCGCTACCGACAGTTGCTCGAACGGGGCGAAGAGGCCGATCTGGCGGCGATCACCGACGACCTGCGCGCCCGCGACGAACGCGACCGCGCGCGCGCCGTGGCGCCGCTGATGCAGCTGCCCGACGCCCGTCCGCTCGATACCAGCGGCCTCGGAATCGACCAGGCGGTGGCGCAGGTGCTGGCCTGGTGGCGGGAAGTTCACGTAAACGCTTGATCGCAAAAAGAGAAATCTCTAAAATCCACGGATTGCCCTGTCGTAGGGCAATCTGGCGCCGGTGGCACGCAAGGTGCGGCCGGCAACGTGCAACCAACCCCTGCTCCCGCGTTCCGCACGGGAGTGTTTGGAAAACTCCTTAATGACTACTGCTACTCTGTCCGGCTCCATGGAGAGCTTTGCCGCCCTGTTCGAGGAAAGCCTCAAGAACCAGGAAATGCGTTCTGGCGAGGTGATCACCGCGGAGGTCGTCGGTGTCGACAACAATTTCGTCACCGTCAACGCCGGCCTGAAGTCTGAATCCCTGATCCCCCTGGAAGAATTCAAGAACGACCGCGGCGAAGTCGAAGTCAAGGTCGGCGATTTCGTTCCGGTGGCGATCGACAGCCTCGAGAACGGCTACGGCGAAACCAAGCTGTCGCGTGAAAAGGCCAAGCGTCTGGCCTCGTGGATCGAACTGGAAGATGCCCTGGAGAAGGGCGCCGTGATGACCGGCGTGATCTCGGGCAAGGTGAAGGGCGGCCTGACCGTGATGGTCAGCGGTCTGCGCGCCTTCCTGCCGGGTTCGCTCGTCGACATCCGCCCGGTGAAGGACACCACCCCGTTCGAAGGCAAGCAAATCGAATTCAAGGTGATCAAGCTCGACCGCAAGCGCAACAACGTGGTCGTTTCCCGTCGTGCCGTGCTGGAAGAAAGCCTGGGCGAAGAGCGTCAGAAGCTGCTCGAAACCCTGAAGGAAGGCGTGGTGGTGAAGGGTGTGGTCAAGAACATCACCGACTACGGCGCGTTCGTCGACCTGGGTGGCATCGACGGCCTGCTGCACATCACCGATCTGGCCTGGCGCCGTGTCAAGCACCCGAGCGAAGTGCTCGCGGTGGGCGACGAAGTCGAAGCCAAGGTCCTCAAGTTCGACCAGGAAAAGAACCGCGTTTCGCTGGGTCTGAAGCAACTGGGCGAAGATCCGTGGGTCGGCCTGTCGCGTCGCTACCCGCAAGGCACCCGCCTGTTCGGCAAGGTGACCAACCTGACCGACTACGGCGCGTTCGTCGAGATCGAGCAAGGCATCGAAGGTCTGGTGCACGTGTCCGAAATGGATTGGACCAACAAGAACGTCCATCCGTCCAAGGTCGTGTCGCTGGGTGACGAAGTCGAAGTGATGATCCTCGACATCGACGAAGAAAAGCGTCGTATCAGCCTGGGCATGAAGCAGTGCATGGCCAACCCGTGGGACGAGTTCGCCGAGAACTTCAAGAAGGGCGACAAGCTGAAGGGCGCGATCAAGTCGATCACCGACTTCGGCGTGTTCGTCGGCCTGCCCGGTGGCATCGATGGCCTGGTGCACCTGTCCGACCTGTCGTGGCACGTGCCGGGCGAAGAAGCCGTCCGCCAGTTCAAGAAGGGCGACGAAGTCGAGGCGCTGGTCCTGTCGATCGATACCGACAAGGAACGCATCAGCCTGGGCATCAAGCAGCTGGAAGGTGATCCGTACAGCAACTTCGTGTCGACCATCGACAAGGGCGCCATCGTCAAGGGCACCGTCAAGTCGCTGGACGCCAAGGGTGCCGTGGTTGCCCTGACCGACGACGTGGAAGGCTACCTGCGCGCGACCGAAGTCTCCCGCGACCGCGTGGAAGACATCCGCACCGTGCTGAAGGAAGGCGACGAAGTCGAAGCCATGATCATCAACGTCGATCGCAAGAACCGTTCGATCAACCTGTCGATCAAGGCCAAGGACCTGGGCGAAGAGAAGGCTGCCATCAGCCAGCTGTCCTCCGACGCCACCGCCGGCACGACCAACCTGGGCGCGCTGCTGAAGGCCAAGCTTTCCGGCTCCGCCGAATAAGGGATCGTCGTCGTGACCAAGTCCGAACTCATCGCCAAGCTCACCGACCGCTACCCGCAGTTGGTGGCCAAAGATGCTGAGTTGGCCGTCAAGACCATTCTCGACGCGATGGGCAAGAGCCTGGCTCAAGGCCGTCGCATCGAGATTCGCGGCTTCGGCAGCTTCGACCTCAACTATCGTCCTCCGCGTACGGGGCGCAATCCGAAATCCGGCAGCAAGGTCGAGGTTCCGGAGAAGTTCGTTCCGCACTTCAAGGCCGGCAAGGAATTACGGGAGCGCGTCGACGCGCTGCTGTGATCCACCCGGCTGGAGAACAAACGGCACGCCCTGGGCGTGCCGTTTTTTTTTGCCCGTGGAAAATCACCGTCCGTGACGGCGCGAGGGCATGCATCCCCGGGGCTTCCCGCATGGGCCGCCGGCCGGCGAATCGGCTACAATGGCGGCACTTTGAATCGTGCGAGCCCGCCCATGCGTTACCTGCTCTGGCTGATCAAGTTCCTGCTGTTCGTCGTGCTGTTCGGCTTCGCCATGCACAACGCCGAACCGATCGCCTTGAAATTCTTCCTGGGCTACACATGGGAAGCGCCGCTGGCGCTGGTCCTGTTGGTGTTCTTCGTGCTGGGCGCCCTGCTGGGGCTGACCGCGGCGCTGGGGCAGGTGGTGCGGCAACGCCGCGAACTGGTGGCGCTGCGCAAGGAATTGCGCGGCCGCAACGTGCCGCAGCAGCCCGCCGCACCCGACCCCTTGCTCGAACAGCCGCGCGACGCCCTCTGAGCGCGCCGAACCCGAACCCCGACCATGTCCGATTTTCCCTATTGGTGGCTGATCGCACTGCCCGTGTTCTTCGGCCTGGGCTGGCTGGCCGCGCGCATCGACATCAAGCACGTGCTGTCCGAAACCCGTTCGCTGCCGGCCGCCTATTTCAAGGGCCTCAACTTCCTGCTCAACGGGCAGACCAACCAGGCGGTCGATGTCTATGTCGACATCGCGCGCCACCACGCCGAAACCATCGACCTGCAATTCACGCTCGGCCACTTGTTCCGCCGCCGCGGCGAGCTGGAGCGCGCCATCCGCATGCACCAGAAGCTGCTGGCCCGGCGCGACCTGACCGATACCCAGAAGCAGTCGGCCCAGTTCGAACTGGCCAAGGATTTCCTCAAGGCCGGGCTGTTCGATCGCGCCGAGGCGCTGCTCACCGAGTTGCAGCACACCGAATACGCACGGCAGGCGCGCAGCGAACTGCTGGCGGTGTACCAGCAGGAAAAGGATTGGCAGAAGGCCATCGACATCGCGCAACACATGCGCGACGAAAGCCACAGCTACCAGCACGAGATCGCGCAATTCCATTGCGAACTGGCCGAGCAGGCGTTCGTGCGCTCGCAGCCGGATCTCGCCTTGCAGCACCTGGAGGCCGCGCTGGCGGAGAACCGCCAGTGCGCCCGCGCCAAGCTGCTCAAGGGCGAGATCGAGCAGGCCGCCGGCGACGTCGAGCAGGCGATCCGCAGCTGGCTGGAGATCGAAAGCCAGGACGTGCTGGCGATGGCCCTGGTCGCCCGCAAGTTGCTGGCCGCCTACGACGCGCTGGGCCGAGGCGACGAGGGCACCCAGTTGCTGATGCGCATGCTCCAGCAGTATCCCGAACTGGACGTGCTCGACCTGATCTACGAGCGCCTGATGGCGCAGCGCGGCCTGGATACCGCCTACGAGTTCGTGCGCGAGCAGCTCAAGGCGCATCCCACCATGCCCGGCCTGCGCAAGGTGCTGGAAGCCCACCTGCTGGTGGCGCCCGATGACCAGAAGTACGAGCTGGAGATCATCGGCAAGCTGCTGACCGAGGCCACCCGCGAGCAGACGCTCTACTACTGCAGCACCTGCGGCTTCAAGGCCCGCCAATACTTCTGGCACTGCCCGGCCTGTTCCGAATGGGAGACCTATCCCCCGGTACGTGGCCGGAAGAATCGCGGTGCCGCCTGATTTTCTTTTCCGAGTAACACACCCATGACCGTATCGGATTCGCGCATCGTCGTTGCGCTGGATTACCCGGACGCCGCCGGTGCGCTGGCTTTCGCCGAGCGCGTGTCGCCGGCGCTGTGCCGGCTCAAGGTCGGCAAGGAGCTCTTCACCGCCGCCGGCCCGCAACTGGTGGAGCGCCTGGTGGCGCGCGGCTTCGATGTCTTCCTCGACCTGAAATTCCACGACATCCCCAACACCGTCGCCCAGGCGTGCAAGGTGGCCGCCGGGCTCGGGGTGTGGATGGTCAACGTGCACGCCTCGGGCGGGCGCAAGATGATGGAGACCACTCGCGAGGCGCTCGAAGCGCTGCCGCAGCGCCCATTGTTGATCGCCGTCACCGTGCTCACCAGCATGGACGCCGCCCAGTTGGCGGAGATCGGCCTGCCCGCGCCCGAGGTCCAGGTGGAGCGCTTGGCGCGCCTGACCCGCGATTGCGGGCTGGACGGCGTGGTGTGCTCGGCGCAGGAAGCCGCCATGCTCAAGGCCGCCTGCGGCCAGGACTTCAAGCTGGTCACGCCCGGCATCCGCCCGGCCGACGCCAGCCTGGACGACCAATCGCGCGTGATGACGCCGCAGGCTGCCGTCGCCGCCGGCGCCGACTACCTGGTGATCGGCCGCCCCATCACCCGTAGCGACGATCCGGTCGCCACGCTGCAAAGGATTCGCCAATCCATCGAGGTTACCGCATGAAAATCACCGTCATCGGATCGGGCTACGTCGGCCTCGTCACCGGCGCCTGCCTGTCGGAGCACGGCAACGACGTGCTCTGTCTGGACCTGGACCCGCGCAAGATCGAGATGCTGCAACGCGGCGAGATCCCCATCTACGAGCCGGGGCTGGAAGAGATCGTGCAGCGCAACGCCGCCGCCGGCCGCCTGCGCTTCACCACTGACATCGCCGAATCGGTGGCGCACGGCACGGTGCAGTTCATCGCCGTGGGCACGCCGCCGGACGAGGACGGCTCCGCCGACCTGCAATACGTGCTGGCGGCCGCGCGCAACATCGCGCGCCACATGACCGATTACAAGGTGGTGGTGGACAAATCCACGGTGCCGGTCGGCACCGCCGACAAGGTTCGGGGCGCCATCGACGACAGCCTGCGCGAGCGCGGCGTCGCGCTGCCGTTCAGCGTGGTGTCCAATCCCGAATTCCTCAAGGAAGGGGCGGCGGTCGAGGATTTCATGAAGCCGGATCGCATCGTGGTCGGCGCCGACGACGAGCGCGCCATCCACATCATGCGCAGCATCTACCAGCCGTTCCAGCGCAACCACGACCGTACCCTGGTGATGGATGTGCGCTCGGCGGAACTGACCAAGTACGCGGCCAATGCCATGCTGGCCACGCGGATCTCGTTCATGAACGAACTGGCCAATCTGGCCGAGGTGCTGGGCGCCGACATCGAGCTGGTGCGGCGTGGCATCGGCTCCGATCCGCGCATCGGCTACAGCTTCCTCTACCCAGGCGTCGGCTACGGTGGCTCGTGCTTCCCCAAGGACGTGAAGGCGCTGTGCCGCTCCGCCCAGGAGAACGGCATGGACCTGCGCGTGCTCACCGCGGTGGAAGAAGCCAACGACGCGCAGAAGCTGCGCCTGGTGCGGAAGGTGGTGGCGCGTTTCGGCGAGCAACTGGCCGGCAAGCGTTTCGCACTGTGGGGCCTGGCGTTCAAGCCGCGCACCGACGACATGCGCGAAGCGCCCAGCCTGGTGATCATCGACGAACTGCTCAAGCGCGGTGCCACGGTCTGCGCGTTCGACCCGGTGGCCGCCAAGGAAGCGCGCCGCATCCTGGGCGAGCGCATCGACTACGCAACCAGCCCGATGGGCGCGCTCGATGGCGCCGACGCGCTGCTGGTGGTGACCGAATGGAAGGAATTCCAGGCACCCGATTTCGAGCGCGTCAAAGCCCTGTTGAAACAGCCGGTCATCATCGACGGGCGCAACCTGTTCGACCCGCAAACGGTCAAGGCATACGGATTCGACTATGACGCCATTGGACGGCGCTGACATCGCGCAATTGCAACAGGCCATCGCCGGCGCCCGGGTGCTGGTGGTGGGCGACGTGATGCTGGACCGCTACTGGTTCGGCGACGTGGAGCGCATCTCGCCGGAAGCCCCGGTGCCGGTGGCGCGCATCCGCCGCAGCGAAGAGCGTGCCGGCGGCGCGGCCAACGTCGCACGCAACATCGCCGCGCTGGGTGGGCAGGCCACCCTGCTGGCGGTGGTGGGCGACGACGAACCCGCCGCCAGCCTGGAGCGGCTGCTGCGCGACAACGGCGTGACCACCTACCTGCACCGCGACCCGCAGATCGCCACCACGGTGAAGCTGCGGGTGCTGGCCAAGCAACAGCAGTTGCTGCGCATCGATTTCGAGGAGATGCCCAGCCACGAAGTGCTGATCAGCAAGCTGGACGAATTTCGCCGGCAGCTCGCCACCACCGACGTGGTCATCCTGTCGGACTACGGCAAGGGCGGCCTGAAGCACGTCGAGGCGATGATCGAGGCTGCGCGCGCCGCCGGCAAGCCGGTGCTGGTCGACCCCAAGGGCGACGATTATGGCCACTATCGCGGCGCCACCTTGCTGACGCCGAACCGCGCCGAGTTCAAGCAGGTGGCGGGACAATGGCGGGATGATGCCGATTTCGACCGGCGCGCGCAGGCCTTGCGCGCGCAGTTGCAGCTCGACGCGCTGTTGGTGACGCGCAGCGAGGAGGGCATGAGCCTGTTCGGCGCCGACGCGGTCCATCACATCCCGACCGTGGCACGCGAGGTGTACGACGTGTCCGGCGCTGGCGATACGGTGATCGGTACGCTGGGTCTGATGCTGGCCGCCGGGCTGCCGCTACCCACGGCGATGGAATGGTCGAACCGCGCCGCCGGCATCGTGGTCGGCAAGCTGGGGACGGCGGTGGTGCATCCCGAAGAACTGTTCGCCTGACAGGCGCGCGCCCACAAAAAAGCCGGACTTCATGTCCGGCTTTTTTCGATCGCAGCGCTCAGGACACTTCCACCCTGTTCTTGCCCGCCTGCTTGGCGCGGTACATCGCATCGTCGGCGCGGCCGATGACCTTGAAGCGATCCTCGCCGGGCTGCGCCAGCGTCACGCCGGCACTGAAAGTGATCAGCAGCTTGCGGTTCTCGTGCAGGAAGAAGCGTCGCGTCAGCTCGCGTTGCAGCCGTTGCAGTACCTGCACCGCCGCGTCCAGGTCGGTGTCGGGCAGCAGCAGCACGAATTCCTCGCCACCGTAGCGCGCCACGACGTCGGTGGGGCGAAGCAGGTCGGAAATGACGCGCACCAGGTGGACCAGCGCGCGGTCGCCGGCGGCGTGCCCCTGCATGTCGTTGAGCTGCTTGAAGTTGTCCAGGTCCAGCAGGGCCACCGCCAGGGGCGCGCCGGTGCGCTCGACCCGCGCGGCCTCGACCTCGAAGCTTTCCTCCAGGCCGCGGCGGTTCAGTGCACCGGTCAACTGGTCGGCGCGAACCTGTTCGCTGATCTTGCGCAGCTCCTGTTCCAGTTCCTTGGCGCGCGCGTCCGATTGCTCGGCCTGCCGTCGCGCCAGCAGCAATTCGTCGCGGCTGCGCTGCACGTCCAGTTGCATCGAACGGGTGTCCTGCACCAGATGTTCCATCACCGTGCGCAGGCTGGAGATGTCCTTGGCCTGCTGGATCTGGTCGGCGTAGCCGCTGATGCGGTTGTGGTACTGGCTGGTGGAGTCGGACAGAAAGCCCAGGCGGTCGACGAAGGTGGCGATCATGTTCTTGATGGCGCTTTGCGCCTCCAGCAGGTTCTGCTTGAGCAGGCTCTGCTTGTAGATCACCTCTTTCAGCCCGATCTCGGCGTCGTAGATCAGGTTCATGTCCAGCGGGCGCGCCATGATGTGCTGCAACACGGCGATCTGGCCATGCAGCCAGTCGTCCTCGACCACCAGCTCGCCCATGTTGTCGGCCAGCAGGCGCAGCAGGTTGAGCAGGCCGTCGCACAGGCGCTGCTCCTGGTCGTTGGCCAGTTCCAGGCGCAGCCAGAACTTCTTGAGGCGGGGCAGCAGCAGTTGCAGGTCGGCCTCGCTGGCGACAGCGCGTGCTTCGGTGACCAGCGCCAGCGTCTCCGCCGCCAGATCGGGGTAGGCGGTCAGCCGGCCGGCGACGCCGAGTTCCAGTGCGCCGCTCAGCGCATCGCGCCAGTCGCTCCAGGCGAGGCTGCCTTCGGGAATCGCGCCGGCGGCATCCGGCGGTGGCCCGCCCAGCGCTTCGGAGAAACTGCTGTCGGGCGTGGATTCGCTCCAGGCGCGGACCAGACCGTCCAGCTTGCTGTTCAGCTCCTCGCTGTTGTTGCCGAAGTTGATCAACACCCGTTGCAACGACTCGCGTTTCTGCCCAAGCGTATAGCCGCCGCCGCGCGCGTCCCATTGCCGGATCAGCTCGCGGATCAGGTCTGCCCAGCCGCGCGCCAGGTGTGCCTGGCCGTTCTGCTGTTGCAGCGCGCGGACCAGGGCGTCCGGCACTTTGTCCCACTGACCTTCGCGGCTGGCATCGCGCAAGGTCTCCTGGCTCCGCCGCAATTCCGGGGTCTGGCGGGGCAGGGCGAGCAACATCTTCTCCAGCATGGGCAGCAGCGGGTGCTGCCGCTCCACTTCCGGCGTGCCGGCGATGGTGTGGTAGATCTCTTCGTAGTGATCGGGGGTCGGGACCATGCGCCGCACCGCGAGCTGCTTCAGCGTCTCGCGGGCGATCTCGGTTGGATTGCTCAATGGTGGCATCGCGGGTGGACAGTCGTTTTTTGCGGCGAGGAACCGGCGATCGGTTCGCCCAAGCTTGCAATTATAGGGCGAGCAGGCGTTCTGCCGAACAAGGCCACAAAAAAACGGAGGAGTCTTACGACTCCTCCGTTCGGTGTTGCGAGCAAAACCCTGGATCAGGCTTCGCCAACGACCACCACGCGCACTTCGACATTGACGTCGTGGTGCAGCGACAGGGTGACGTTGTATTCGCCGATGGCCTTCAGCGGGCCTTCCGGCAGGCGGACTTCGAACTTCTTCACGGCCACGCCCGAAGCGGTCACGGCGTCGGCGATGTCGGAGGTGGTCACCGAACCGAACAGGCGGCCATCCACGCCAGCCTTTTGCGCGATGGTGATCGAAGCGTCCTGCAGCTTTTCGGCGCGGGCCTGGGCAGCGGTCAGGATATCGGCCTGACGGGCTTCCAGCTCGGCGCGGCGGGCTTCGAATTCCTTCAGGTTGGCTTCATTGGCGCGCTTGGCCTTGCCTTGCGGGATCAGGAAGTTACGGGCGAAGCCGTCCTTCACCTTGACCACATCGCCCAGGGAACCCAGGTTGGCAACTTTCTCGAGCAGAATGATTTGCATGGTGTTGTTCTCCCCGGATCAGTGCAGGTCGGTATACGGCAGCAGGGCCAGGAAACGGGCGCGCTTGATGGCGGCCGACAGCTGACGCTGGTAACGGGCCTTGGTGCCGGTGATGCGGGCCGGGATGATCTTGCCGTTTTCGGCGATGAAATCCTTCAGGATACCGATGTCCTTGTAGTCGATTTCCTTGATGCCTTCGGCGGTGAAGCGGCAGAACTTTTTCCGCTTGAAGAGATTGCGAGACATGGTGTTTACCTCAATTCAACAATTCGTATTCGTCGATATGCAACACGAGCCGATCCGGATAGCGTTGGCTGGACGCGGCGAGAAAACCCTTCACCACCAGCGTCTGTCCCAGCGGCAGGCGACTGAGGGCAATGCCCGTCTGTCCTACCGCCACGGCCTTGACCGCCGCCTGAGCCCGGCGCTGCGCGCCGTTTTCCTGTTGTTGCGATTCGTGACTGATGACCAGTTCCTGGATCGCAACCCCGGCGGGGGTGTAACGCAGGGCAGGCAATTCGCTCAGCGTGCCGCCCAGAAGCACTCGGTTGCGTGACAGCACTTAGGCCGCGACTTGGCCTTCCTGGCCGGCCGGGGACGTCAGCGACTTGGACTTCTCTTCCTTCATCATCGGGGAAGCCTCGGTCACAGCGTGTTCCATCTTGATGATGAGGTGGCGCAGAACCGCGTCGTTGAACTTGAATGCGTGTTCGAGTTCGTCCAGGGTTTCCTGGCCGATCTCGATGTTCATCAGCACGTAGTGGGCCTTGTGGATCTTCTGGATCGGGTAGGCCAGTTGGCGGCGGCCCCAGTCTTCCAGGCGATGCACGCTGCCGTTGCCGGCAGTGATGATGGCCTTGTAGCGATCGATCATCGCGGGCACTTGCTCGCTTTGATCGGGGTGTACGATGAACACGATCTCGTAATGTCGCATGGATGCTCCTTGTGGGTTACAGCCTGCCGTCAGCGACGCCGGTCAGGCAAGGGAAGTAAGCCCGCGAGTATAGAACGTTTCCGCGTTCCGTCTCAAGTACGGGCTTGAGGCGGCTAACAAAACCCGGCGCAGCGGTCCTGGCAAGGAGCGCGAAACGCAGGCAGTGCGAGGAGTACGGCAAGTTCGCGCGACGTCGCCAGAAGGGTTTTGTTGGCCGCTCTTGACGAAAACGGCCCGCTCGGCGGGCCGTGGGCAACTTTGGCAGGCTCAGCGCTCGACCAGGTGGATCTTGCCGACGACGCCGGCCCACTGTTCGTGATCGGCCAGCGGATCCTTCTTCTCGACGATGGTCGGCCATTCCTTGGCCAGCTCGGCGTTGAGCGCGATATAGCTTTGCATTTCCTCGGGCACGTCGTCCTCCGCGTAGATCGCCTCCACCGGGCACTCGGCCACGCACAGCGTGCAGTCGATGCACTCGTCCGGATCGATCACCAGGAAGTTCGGGCCTTCGTGGAAGCAATCGACGGGACAGACATCCACGCAATCGGTGTACTTGCACTTCACACAGGCGTCGGTGACTACGTAGGTCATGAAGGAAATCCTTTCAGGAAAACGGGCGGATGCCGGAAAATAGCCCACTATTTTAACAAAGCCTGTCGCGACAAGAGCAACAACGTGGCCGCTTCTTCCGCTTCGCATCCCGCGCCCCGCTATCGGGGCCGCTTCGCGCCCAGCCCCACCGGCGATCTGCACCTCGGTTCGTTGCTGGCCGCCGTGGCGAGCTACCTGGAGGCGCGCGTGCGGGGCGGGGAGTGGCTGCTGCGTATCGAAGACCTCGATCCACCGCGGGTGATGGCGGGCGCGGCGCAGCGGATCATGGCGGCGCTCGAGCATTACGGGTTCGAGTGGGACGGCGAGGTCGTCTGGCAGAGCGCGCGGCTGGATCGCTACGAAGCGGCGCTGGCCCGGTTGATCGAAGCCGGGGCGGTCTATCCCTGCACCTGCTCGCGCAAAGAGGTGGCCGCCATTGCCCACGCCGGTGTCGAAGGGCCGGTCTATCCCGGCACCTGCCGCGCGGGCATGGCCAAAGGGCGCCCGTTACGGGCCTGGCGCGTGCGGGTGGACAACGAGCCCATCGTCTACCATGACGCAGTGCAGGGTGCGTGCAGTCAGCGTCTGCAGTCGGATGTGGGTGATTTCGTGGTGCGGCGCGGCGATGGGTTGTTCGCCTATCAACTGGCCGTGGTGGTCGACGACGCGGAGCAGGGCATCAATGCCGTGGTGCGTGGCGCCGACCTGCTGGATTCCACGCCCAGGCAGATCCATCTGCAACGCCTGTTGGGCTACCCGCAGCCGAGTTATGCCCATGTGCCGGTACTGGTGAACGAGCGGGGCGAAAAGCTCAGCAAGCAGACGCTGGCGGCGCCGTTGGACCGGCAGCGGCCGGGTGAATCGCTCTGCCGGGTGCTGGGGTTGCTGGGGCAGGCGCCGCCAGCGGAACTGGCGCGAGGCGGTCTGACGGAATGTTGGAACTGGGCGTTTGCGCACTGGCGTATGCAATCTGTTCCGCCACAACGTCATATCGAATGCTAATTAACAGATATTCGGCGTAATTTGCCGATTGGCCGTACTTGACGGAAAAAGTATGGTGCGGTGCGAAGTTTACGGGCTGAATTGGCGGTCTTTGCCATATCCGCAACACCGTGCGTCGAGCCCTTGCTCTGCCTTGCGTGGCCGTGATGGCAGATGATATGTTCACCACCCTGTGTAAGCTGCGTATATCGGCCGTAATAAATGAGCCAACTGGGGGGAATCGTGCTGAGCAAACCAAAAATCAAGGCCTGCGTTTTGGCCATGATGCTGGCCACGCCGTTAATAGCAAATGCGGCTGGGCTGGGTCGGCTGAACGTGCAATCCGGCCTGGGGCAGCCGTTCCGTGGCGAAATCGACCTGGTGTCGGTGGCGCCCGACGAGGCCGATTCGCTGGTGGTCAGCCTGGCGTCCCCGGCGGCTTTCGCCACCGCGCAAATCCAATATCCGCCACCGTCGCTGGGCCTGCGCCTGAACATCGAGAAGCGCGCCGGCGGCCAATATTATGTGGCGGTCAGTTCCAATCAGCCCATCAGCGAGCCGTTTCTGGACCTGCTCGTCGAACTCAATTGGGCCAATGGACATATCCAGCGCGAATACACCGCGCTGATCGATCCGGTCGACTACAACACCACCCGTCCCAGCGCCACCGCCGCGCTGCCGGGCCGCCTGTCGGGCAAGACGCCCGCGCCTGCTCCTGCCGCGACCACTCCGCGCCCGGCCGCCGAGCAGCCCAGCCGTCCGTCGCGTGCCGCGGCGGCGCCTCAGGGCGAGGCTGGTGAACAGGCGGGTGCCGACCAATACCGCGTCAAGGCGGGCGATACGCTGTCGTCGATCGCCGGGTCGGTCCGCCCCGAGGGCGTCAACCTGGATCAGGTGCTGGTCGCCCTGTATCGCAACAACCAGGATGCCTTCTCCGGCAACATGAACCGGCTCAAGCGCGGCAAGATCCTGCGCGTGCCGGGCCGCGACGAGATCGCCGCCATTCCGCGCGCCGAAGCCGCCAAGGAAATCCGCTTGCAGTCGGAGAACTGGCGCGCCTATCGCCAGCGTGTGGCCGACGCGGCGGTGACCGGACCGAGCGCCGAGCAAGGGCAGAGCGCATCGGGCAAGATTTCCGCGCAGGTCGAGGACAAGGGCACGACCCAGGCCGAAAACCGCGACACCCTGCGTCTGTCCAAGGGCGTCGACAAGGGTGGCAAGGGCGATGCGCAGGCGCGCATCCGCAGCCTCGAGGAAGAGGCCGTGGCACGCCAGAAGGCGTTGACCGAGGCCAACGAGCGTGTCGGCGAACTGGAAAAGACCGTTCGCGACATGGAGAAGATGCTGGCGATCAAGGGGCAGGGCAAGGCCGTGCCCACGCCGACGCCGACCAAGGTCGTGCCGACCCCGACGCTGCCGCCGGAGCCCACCGCTGCCCCGACACCGGAGCCCACGCCGACGCAGGCCGCCGCTTCGGCCGCCGCGGCGGTGACCGCATCCGCCGCCGCCGCGCCGGTGGCCAGCGAGCCCGCCTCGGCGCCTGCCAAGAAGAAGCGCCGCGCGCCGGTGCAGATCGAGGCGCCGGTCGAAGAGGAATCCTTCCTCGACAGCCTGTTGAGCAATTCGATGCTGTTGCTGGGTGGCGCCGCCGTGCTGGTGCTCGGTGTCGGCGGCCTGCTGTGGGCGCGCCGTCGTCGCCCCGCCGTGTTCGAGGACAGCATCATCACCGGTGGCGACCTCAAGCCGAACACCGTGCTGGGCAATACCGGCGGCGCGGTCATCAGCACCCAGCCGACCGAGAACTCGTTCCTGACCGACTTCAGCCGCCAGGGCCTGGGCACCATCGATACCGACGAGGTCGATCCGATCGCCGAGGCCGAGGTCTACATGGCCTATGGCCGTGACACCCAGGCGGAGGAAATCCTCAAGGACGCGCTGTCCAAGGACCCGACGCGCAACGAAATCCGCATGAAGTTGCTGGAGATCTACTCGGCACGCAAGGACCGCACCTCCTTCGAGGAGATCGCCGCCGATCTGTACGCCAGCACCAACGGCCATGGCCCGGTGTGGGAGCAGGCGTCGTACCTGGGCCGCAATATCGATCCGGAAAACCCGCTGTACGCCCGCAAGGATGGCCGTGGCGGCGCGCCCGATGCGCACGGCTTCGTCGACACCACGCCGGCCGCACCGCTGGCGGCGGGGGCGGCCGTCGCTGCCGCTGCCGTGGCGGCACCCAGCGCCGCGCTGGATCTGGATCTGGGCTTCGACGAACCGGCGCCCGCGCCGCATGTCGAGCCGGCCCCCGAGCCTGTCCCGGCACCCGCCGCCGACCTGAATTTCGACCTCGACGCCTTCGTCGTGCCGGAAGAGACCGGTGTACCCGCCCAGACAGGTGCGCTCGACACGTCGTTGGAACTGGACGTGCCGGCCCCGGCTGCCGCGCCCGAAGAGTTCAACGATCTGGACTTCAATCTCGACCTGGATCGTCCGACCCTGGCCGAGCCGGCCATCGAGGCGGCCCCCGAGCCCGCGGTGACGCCTGCGCCGGTCGCGGACTTCGACCTGGATATCTCGGCGCTGACGCCGTCCGCCGAACCGCCGGCGGGTAGCGAAGGCATCGACCTCGACTTCGACTTCAACCTGGACGATACCGCTGTGCCCGCTGCCACGAAAACGCCCGCACCTCCACCGATCGACCTCGATCAGGACACGGTCAACGAGCTGGATTTCTCGGCCGAGGACCCGGTGCAGACCAAGATCGACCTGGCTCGCGCCTATATCGACATGGGCGACGTGGAAGGCGCGCGGGAGATCCTGCAGGAGGCGCTGTCCGAAGGTAACGCGACGCAACAAGGAGAGGCGCGCGGCCTGCTCGATTCGCTGTGATGAACACCGGCCATGCCTGGGCCCATCCGGCCCAGCGCATGCTCTGCTGGTTCTGGGTGGCGTGTGGCGTGCAGTGGATGCAGCCCACGCCACTTTGTTTTGGGGTCGCCATGGCTGCGCTCTGGTTGCTGTGGCGCACGCCGCGCCGGCTGTGGCAACTGCTGCGGCGCATGCGCATGCTGCTGCTCGCCATCGTCCTGGTGTACGGCTGGAGTGTGCCGGGCCAATACCTGTGGCCCCATCCCTGGTCGCCGACCCACGAAGGGCTGGAGGCAGGCGCGACCCAGGGACTGCGCCTGCTCGGCGTGG
This sequence comes from Chitiniphilus shinanonensis DSM 23277, assembly GCF_000374805.1. Lineage (GTDB taxonomy): Bacteria > Pseudomonadota > Gammaproteobacteria > Burkholderiales > Chitinibacteraceae > Chitiniphilus > Chitiniphilus shinanonensis. The sequence continues at coordinate 69,532 of NZ_KB895341.1, read as the reverse complement.
TGCTCACCTTGCAATGGATGCTGGGCGGACTGTCGCGCGAGCGATTGTTCGACGGTATGTACGTGCTGGCCGCACCGCTGGCCTGGCTGGGGCTGGACCGACGCCGGGCCGCGTTGCGGCTGGCGCTGACCCTGGCCTACGCCGATCGGTTGCTGGGGGAGCGCCCGGGCTGGCGCAGCGTGTGGCAGGCGCTGGCCGACGGTCGGGAGTGGGACGTCGAGGCGCCCGTTGCCTTACAATGGCCGCCTTCCGCCCTCGGGGCGCGACAGCGGGCCGTGCTGCTGCTCGTGTTGCTGGGGGTGATCGCCACCCTGTTGTGCCTGTTGAGCCCGTTTCCGTCTTGATCCACCGTTGCCGACCCGTCCGATGAAATACGCCATCGCCATCGAATACGATGGCCGCGCCTTTGCCGGCTGGCAGATCCAGCCCGACCAGCCCACCGTGCAGGCGGCGCTGGAGGACGCGCTGTCGCGCATGGCGGGGCACCCGGTGCGGCTGCACGCGGCGGGGCGCACCGATGCGGGCGTGCATGCGACGCGACAGATCGGCCATTTCGAGACCGAAGTCCAGCGTCCGCTGACGGCCTGGGTGCGCGGCGTGAACAGCTTCCTGCCGCCCGCGGTGTCGGTGCTGTGGTCGCGCCAGGTGCCCGATGCGTTCCACTCGCGTTTTTCCGCCACCGCGCGCCATTACCGCTACCTGCTGCTGAATCACCCGGTGCGGCCCGCGCTGATGGCGGGGCGGGTGGGCTGGATGCACCAGGCACTGGACCTGGACGCGATGCGTGACGCCGCGCAACGGCTGCTGGGCACGCACGACTTTTCCAGCTTCCGTGCCGCCGAGTGCCAGGCCAGGACCCCCGTCAAGACCTTGCGCCGGCTCGATATCCGCCGCGACGGGCAGATGGTGGTATGCGACTTCGCCGCCGACGCCTTTCTGCATCACATGGTGCGCAATATCATGGGCGCGTTGCTCCACGTGGCCAAGGGCAACCGCCCGCCATCGTGGATCGTCGAACTGCTGGCGGCGCGCGATCGCACCATCGCCCCGCCGACCTTCATGCCCGACGGCCTGTACCTGGCGGGGGTCAGCTATCCGGCCGAATTCGGCCTGGCGAGCGAACCCGAACCACGCCACGGCATCGTCTGACCTGGAAACCCGATGACCACACGAATCAAGATCTGCGGCCTGCGCGATGCAGCCACCGCCCGTCAGGCGGCCCGGCTGGGCGCCGATGCCATCGGCCTGGTGTTCTACGGCCCCAGCCCGCGCAACGTCGATCTCGCCACCGCGGCGGCGGTGTGCGCCGCGTTGCCGCCTTTCGTCAGCAGCGTCGGCTTGTTCGTGAACGCCGAGCCGGCCTTCGTGCGCCAGGTGCTGGCCGCGGTGCCGCTGGATGTCCTGCAATTCCATGGCGACGAGGCGCCCGACTACTGTCGTGCCTTCGGCCGGCCTTACCTGAAGGCTGTCCGGGTAAAACCGGATGTAAATTTGTTAGAATACGCGGCCCGCTATGCCGACGCGCGCGGCCTGCTGGTCGATGCCTTCGTCGAAGGCGTGCCCGGCGGCACCGGCGAAGCATTCGACTGGCGGCTGTTGCCCCCCGATCTGCCGTTGCCGCTGGTGCTCTCCGGCGGTCTCGATCCCGACAATGTGCGCGACGCGGTCCAGCGTGTGCGCCCGTGGGCCGTGGATGTGTCCAGCGGCGTGGAATCGGCGCGGGGCGTCAAGGATTTGGAACGGATTGCGGCGTTCATCGATGCGGTGCGCGCGGCCTGATGGAGTGAAAACGAACATGAACGACTTCCTGCGTTACGACCAGCCGGACCCGCGCGGCCATTTCGGCCAGTTCGGCGGCATCTACGTGGCCGAGACGCTGATGCCCGCGCTGGACGAACTGCGCCTCGAATACGAGAAGGCCATCAACGACGCGGATTTCATGGCCGAGTTCCGTTACGAACTCAAGCACTACGTCGGCCGCCCCAGCCCGATCTATCACGCCAAGCGCTGGTCCGAGCAGATCGGCGGCGCGCAGATCTACCTCAAGCGCGAAGACCTCAACCACACCGGCGCGCACAAGGTGAACAACACCATCGGCCAGGCGCTGCTGGCCCGGCGCATGGGCAAGAAGCGCGTGATCGCCGAGACCGGCGCCGGCCAGCACGGCGTGGCGTCGGCCACCGTGGCGGCGCGCTACGGCCTGGAATGCGTGGTCTACATGGGCGCCGAGGACGTGGCGCGCCAGTCGCCCAACGTGTTCCGCATGAAGCTGCTGGGCGCGCAGGTCGTCGCCGTGTCGTCGGGCTCCAAGACCCTGAAGGACGCGATGAACGAGGCGATGCGCGATTGGGTGACCAATGTCGACAGCACCTACTACATCATCGGCACCTGCGCTGGCCCGCATCCGTACCCCATGCTGGTGCGCGACTTCCAGTGCGTGATCGGCGAAGAGTGCAAGACCCAGATGATCGACCTGATCGGCCGCCAGCCCGACGCCGTGGTCGCCTGTGTCGGCGGCGGCTCCAACGCCATCGGCATCTTCCATCCCTATATCGAGGTGCCGGGCGTGCGCCTGATCGGCGTCGAAGCCGGCGGCGACGGCCTGGACACCGGGCGCCATGCCGCGCCGCTGACCGCCAACGCCAAGCCCGGCGTGCTGCACGGCAACCGCACCTACCTGATGCAGGATGCCGACGGCCAGATCATCGAAACCCACTCGATCTCCGCCGGCCTCGACTATCCGGGCGTCGGCCCCGAGCACAGCTACCTCAAGGACATCGAGCGCGCCGAGTACGTGGCCGCCACCGACGGCGAAGCGCTCGAGGCTTTCCACGACCTGTGCCGCTACGAGGGCATCATCCCGGCGCTGGAATCCAGCCACGCCCTGGCGCACGCCAAGAAGCTGGCCGCCACGCTGCCGAGCGATCAGGTGATCCTGGTCAACCTGTCCGGCCGCGGCGACAAGGACATCCCGACCATCGCCCGCATGGAAGGCATTCAACTCTAATTCAATCGACGGAGGGCGCTTGCGCCCTCGTCGCATTTCCAGACCCAGACCCATGTCCAGAATCCAGAAAGTCTTTTCGCAGTTGGCCGCGCAGCAACGCCAGGCGCTGATTCCGTTCATCACCGCCGGCGATCCGCGTCCCGGGCTGACCGTCGAGCTGATGCACGCGCTGGTCGCCGGCGGCGCCGACATCGTTGAACTCGGTGTACCGTTTTCCGATCCGATGGCCGATGGTCCGGTGATCCAGCGCGCCAGCGAGCGCGCGCTGGCGCACAAGGTCACGCTGCGCCAGGTGCTGGCGATGGTCGCCGAATTCCGCCAGCGCGACGCCGACACCCCGGTGGTGCTCATGGGTTATGCCAACCCGGTCGAGGCGATGGGCTACGAAGCCTTCGCCAGCGCCGCGGCGGCCGCCGGTGTCGATGGCGTGCTGACGGTGGACCTGCCGCCGGAAGAGGCCGAGGAATGCACCGGCGTGCTGCGTGCGCACGGGCTGGACCAGATCTTCCTGCTGGCGCCGACCACGCCGGAATCGCGACTGAAGAGCGCGGCCCGGCTGGCCGGCGGCTACGTGTACTACGTGTCGCTCAAGGGCGTGACCGGCGCGGCGAACCTGGATATCGACAGCGTGGCCAGCAAGCTGGCCACGTTGCGCCAGCACCTGTCGCTGCCGATCGGCGTGGGCTTCGGCATCCGCGATGCGGAATCGGCGCGCCGCGTGGCGCGCGTGGCCGACGCGGTGGTGATCGGCTCGCGCCTGGTGCAGGAAGTGGAAGCGGGCGAGGAGGGCCTGGCCGCGCGCCTGACCGCATTCCTCGCCGAGGTGCGCGCGGCGATGGACAGCGCCGACGCCTGACGAATGAACGGGCCCCGCGCGCGCCACGGGCGGCGCGCGGCCCAGACGTCGCGACCGGCCGACGGCCCGCCGCGACGTGCAATCCCATAGAGACGGGCTCCAAGGAGAGAACCATGAGCTGGTTGCAAAAACTGCTGCCGCCCAAGATCAAGAGTCGCGAGCCGGGTACCAAGTCTGCCGTGCCGGAAGGCCTGTGGCACAAATGTTCCGCCTGCGGCTCGGTGCTGTACCGCACCGACCTGGAAAACAACCTCGACGTCTGTCCGAAGTGCAATTTCCATAACCGCATCTCCGCGCGCCGCCGCCTCGACCTGATGCTCGACGCCGAAGGGCGGTTCGAGATCGGCGCCGAAGTTCGGCCGGTGGACATCCTCAAGTTCAAGGCCGTCAAGCGCTATGGCGACCAGCTGGAAAGCTTCAAGGAAAGCACCGGCGAAGACGACGCGCTGGTGGTGATGCAGGGAGCCATCCACTCGGTGCCGGTGGTGGTGGCCGTGTTCGAATACGGTTTCGTCAACGGCTCGATGGGCTCGGTGGTCGGCGAGCGCTTTGTGCGCGGCGTGCAGGCCGCCATCGAGAACGGCGTGCCCTTCATCTGCGTGGCCGCGTCCGGTGGCGCCCGCATGCAGGAAGGGCTGACCTCGCTGATGCAGATGGCCAAGACCAGCGCCATCCTCACCAAGCTGGCGGACAAGCGCCTGCCGTTCATCTCGCTGCTGACCGACCCGACCATGGGCGGCGTCTCGGCCTCGTTCGCCTTCCTGGGCGACGTGGTGATCGGCGAGCCCGGCGCGCTGATCGGCTTCGCCGGCCCGCGCGTGATCGAGCAGACCGTGCGCGAAACCCTGCCCGAAGGCTTCCAGCGCGCCGAGTTCCTGCTGGAGAAGGGCGCCATCGACATGGTGGTGGACCGCCGCGAGATGCGCTTGCAGATCGCGCAGTTGCTGACCCTGCTGGCCAAGCAGCCCGCCGTATCCGCCTGAGTCGTCCAACGATGTTTTCCGCCGATACGCTCGAGGCGTGGTTGCACCACCTCGAGCAATTGCACCCCAGCGCGATCGACATGGGGCTGGAGCGGGTCGCCCGTGTGCGCGACGCGCTCGGGCTGGTTCCCGGCTTTCCCGTACTCACCGTGGGCGGTACCAACGGCAAGGGATCGGTGTGCGCCATGCTCACCGCCATGCTGCGCGCCGCCGGCTTCAAGGTGGGCACGTACACCTCGCCGCACCTGCTGCACTACAACGAGCGCGTGCGCATCGACCTGGTGCCGGCTGCCGATGCCGCCATCGTCGCCGCCCTGGGCGCCGTCGAGGCGGCGCGGGGCGAGGTGTCGCTGACCTATTTCGAATTTGGCACGCTGGCCGCGATGAAGCAGTTCATCGATGCCGGCGTGGACGTGGCGGTGATGGAGGTGGGGCTGGGCGGTCGCCTGGACGCCGTCAACGTGTTCGACCCCGACGTCGCCGCCGTGGTCAACGTGGACCTCGATCATCAATCCTATCTGGGCGATACCCGTGAAAAGATCGCGTTTGAAAAAGCTGGGATCTTCCGCCCAGGCAAGCCTGCGCTCTGCGCAGATCCAAACCCGCCGCAGGCGCTACTGGATGTGGCTGCGCAGCAGGGAGCAGACCTCCAGCTGATCGGCCGCGATTTCTCCTGGCAGAAGGAAGGCGAGGGCAACCAGTGGATGTGCGCCACCCGCGCCGGCAAGCATCACGCGCTGCCGTTGCCGGCACTGCGCGGCCCATACCAGTTGGGCAATGCCGCCCTGGCGATTGCCATCCTCGACAGCGTGCGTGACCGCCTGCCGGTGGGGCTGGGCCACATCAAGCGCGGCCTGCTCGAAGTGGAATGGCCGGCGCGCTGCCAGGTGCTGCCCGGGCGGCCGCAGACGGTGCTGGATGTGGCGCACAATCCGCACGCCGCCCATGCGCTGCGCCTGGCGCTGGACGGCATGGGCTATGCCGCCGACACCCATGCGGTGTTCGGCGCGATGGCCGACAAGGACATCGCCGGCGTGGTCGGCATCCTGGCCGACCGCATCGACCACTGGCACGTCGCCGCGCCCGATATCGCGCGTGCGGCTGGCGCCGAGGTGCTGGCCGGACTGGTACGGCAACACGCCCCGCGTGCGCGGGTGACACAATACCAATCGATCGGGGAAGCCTACGCCGCCGCCTGTGAGGCTGCGGGCGAAGCTGATAGAATCCTCGTCTTCGGATCCTTCTACACCGTGGCCGAGGTCATGGCTGCGCGTGAACGGTGAGCATGGCACGAGACAACGTCAGCGAAGAATTGCTGGAGCTGCGTAAACGCGCGCGGCGCCGCCTGGTGGGGGCCATCGCATTGGTCCTGTTCGCGCTCATCGTTCTCTGGACGGTGATGGACGCGGCACCGCCGCAGAACCTGGTGCAGGCCAGCCAGCCGGTGGTGATCGAGGCCAGCGCGCCCAGCCTGGCCGCCAAGCCCAGCCCGACGCCATTCCCCACCACGGCCAGCGCCGCGCTCGCCGCCTTGCCGGGCAAGCTGGTCAACCAGCAGGTGGAGCGCCCGGCCTCGGCGCCGACTCCCGCGCACGAGCAGGCCGCCGTGCCCGATCCGGAAGCCCGGCCCGAGCCGACCGCCGCGCCGCGTCCGACCCCTACGCCGCGCCCCACGCCTACCCCGAAGCCCAAGCCGACGCCCGATCCCAAGCGCATCCTGGAAGGCCTGGACGAAGCCGAGCCCGCGGCTGCGGCCGCACCGGCCAATCGCCAGGTGTTCGTCCAGATCGGCGCCTACGGCGACGCCGCCAAGGCGGCCGAGATCGTGGCCAAGCTCAAGGGCGCCGGTCTTGCCGCGCACGGCGAGCCGGTGAACGTGAAAGGCGTGGCCTTGACCCGCGTGCGCATCGGCCCCATGTCCGAAGGGCAGGCGCAGACCGTGCGCAAGAAGGCCGCCGAGTTGGGCTACGCGCCGCAACTGGTGAGCAAGTGACGGTATTCGACTACGTAGTGCTGGCGATACTGGGGTTGTCGGTGTTGCTGTCGGTGATGCGCGGGCTGGTCCAGGAACTGATGGCGCTGGCCGCGTGGGTGGCGGCGGCGTGGGTGGCGCTGAGCTATGCCGACGAGGCCGCCGCCTGGGTTCCCGATGGCCTGCCCAGCGCAGAGCTGCGCTACCTTGCCGGGTTCGCCGGCCTGTTTTTCGCGGTGTGGCTGCTGGCCACGTTGCTGCGCATCACCTTGAACCAATTCCTGAAAGCCACCGGCCTCAAGCCCCTGGACCGCGCGCTGGGCGGCGCCTTTGGTCTGGTGCGGGGGCTGTTGTTCGTGATGTTGATCGTGATCGGCGCCGGGCTGACCCCGGTGCCCAAGAGCCGCGCCTGGCAGGATGCCATGTTCAGCCCGCTGTTCGAGGCCTCCGCGCGGCTGGTGCTGCCGTGGCTGCCCAAGCCGCTGGCCGAGCGCGTGCGCTACGAGTGATGGTTTGTCTTTGTTGATGTTCTGAGTCGAGAGGCTAGCTTCGATGTGTGGCATTGTCGGCGTTGTCGCCAAAACCCCCGTTAACCAACTGCTCTACGATGGGCTGCTGGTCCTGCAACATCGTGGCCAGGATGCCGCAGGCATCGTCACCGGCGAAGGCTCGGTGTTCCACATGCACAAGGGACAGGGGCTGGTGCGGGACGTGTTCCGCACCCGCAACATGCGCTCGCTGCTGGGCAATGCCGGCATCGGTCACGTGCGCTATCCCACCGCCGGCTCGGCGACCAGCCTGGCCGAATCGCAGCCGTTCTACGTCAACAGCCCGTTCGGCATCGTGCTGGCGCACAACGGCAACCTGACCAACGACAAGCAGCTGAAGGACGAGATGTACCGCACCGACCTGCGGCACATCAACACCAACAGCGATTCCGAAGCGCTGCTCAATGTACTGGCCCACGAGCTGAGCCGCCGGGTGCAGGGGCCGCGCCTGACGCCGGAGATCGTATTCGACGCCGTCACCGCCGTGCACCAGCGGGTGCGTGGCGCCTACGCTGTGGTGGCGATGATCGCCGGCTTCGGCCTGGTGGCGTTCCGCGATCCGCACGGTATCCGCCCGCTGTCGCTGGGCACCCACCAGACCGCCGAAGGCACCGAGTACCTGGTCGCCAGCGAATCGGTGGTGGTCGACACCATGGGTTTCAAGCTGGAGCGCGACGTGGCGCCGGGCGAGGCGATCTTCGTCTCGTTCGAGGGCGAATTCCACAGCCGCCAGTGCCATCCGAACCCCAAGCTCGTGCCCTGTATCTTCGAGCACGTGTATTTCGCGCGGCCCGACAGCGTGATCGACGGCATCTCGGTGCACGAGGCGCGCCTGAAGATGGGCGTGCGCCTGGCCGACAAGGTACGCAGCATGGTGCCGGCACTCGACATCGACGTGGTGATCCCGATTCCCGACACCAGCCGCGACGCCGCGCTGGAGCTGGCCAATGTGCTGGGCCTGCCGTACCGCGAAGGCTTCATCAAGAACCGCTACATCGGCCGCACCTTCATCATGCCGGGGCAGGCCAGCCGCAAGAAATCGGTGCGGCAGAAGCTGAACCCGATCGCGGTGGAATTCCGCGGCAAGAACGTGCTGCTGGTGGACGATTCCATCGTGCGCGGCACCACCTCGCAGCAGATCGTGCAGATGGTGCGCGACTGCGGCGCGCGCAAGGTGTACCTGGCCTCGGCCGCGCCGCCGGTCAAGTTCCCGCACGTCTACGGCATCGACATGCCGACGCGGGCCGAGCTGATCGCCACCGGGCGCAGCGACGACGAGATCGCGGAGGAGATCGGCGCCGACGCCGTGATCTACCAGGAGCTGGACGCGCTGAAGGCCGCGTGCAGCGAGGCCAGCGGCGGGCGCATCGTCGAGTTCGAAACATCGTGCTTCGACGGCAACTACATCACCGGCGACATCAGCGACGCCTATCTGGACGAACTGGAGGCCAAGCGCCTGTCGCCGCTATCCACCAAGTTCAAGGACAGCGACAGCGATTCGCGCGTGCTCGATCTCAACATCGGCGTGGCGGAACAGAACCTGATCTGACCAGGCGAGAACTGTTACCATCCAACCGCAGCGAATTGCGATATAACAGGGGGTTCTTACCCCCTGTTTTTTTATCCATCGAGGCATCATGCACGACTTCGACGAGTGGCATCCCGATACGCTGGCGATCCGCGCCGGTACCCTGCGCACCGAGTTCGGCGAGCATTCGGACGCGATGTACCTGACTTCCAGTTTCTGTGTCGGCAGTGCCGAGGAAGCCTCGCTCAAGTTCACCAACCAGATTCCGGGCCACATCTATTCGCGCTTCACCAACCCGACGGTGGAAGCGTTCGAAACCCGCCTCGCCGCGCTGGAAGGCGCCGAGCGCGCGGTGGCCACCGCCAGCGGCATGAGCGCCATCCTGGCGCTGGGCATGGCGCACCTCAAGGCCGGCGACCACGTGGTCGCGTCGAACGGCCTGTTCGGCGCCACCATCCAGTTGTTCAACACCTATTTCGCGCGTTTCGGCGTCGAGATCAGCTACGCCGCGCCGACCGACCCGGCCGCGTGGGCGGCGGCGGTCAAGCCGAACACCAAACTGTTCTTCCTGGAAACCCCGTCCAACCCGCTGACCGAGGTGGCCGACATCGCCGCCATCGCCGAGATCGCCCACGCGCACGGTGCGCTGCTGGCGGTGGACAACTGCTTCTGCACCCCGATCCTGCAACAGCCGCTGAAGCTGGGCGCCGACCTGGTGGTGCATTCGGCCACCAAGTATCTCGACGGCCAGGGCAGGGTGCTCGGCGGCGCGGTGGTCGGCAGCAAGGCGCTGCTGGAGCCGGTCTACCTGTTCCTGCGCACCGCCGGCCCCAGCCTCAGCCCGTTCAACGCCTGGGTGCTGCTCAAGGGCCTGGAAACGCTGCCGATCCGCATGCGCGCCCACTGCGACAACGCGCTCAAGCTGGCGCAATGGCTGGAGCGGCAACCGCAGGTCGAGCGCGTGTTCTACCCCGGCTTGTCGTCGCATCCGCAGCATGCGTTGGCGACGCGACAGCAGCAGGGCGGCGGCGGCATCGTCTCGTTCGAGGTCAAGGGCGGTCGCGAGGCGGCGTGGCGGGTGGTGGATGCCGTGCAGCTGATCAGCCGCACCGCCAACCTGGGCGACGTGCGCAGCACCATCACCCATCCGGCCAGCACCACCCATGGCCGCATCACGCCCGAGGCGCGTGCCGCCGCCGGCATCCGCGAAGGGCTGATCCGCATCTCGGTCGGCCTGGAGAATGCCGAGGACCTGATCGGCGATCTGCAACGCGGCCTCGCCTGAGCGCAGCTGGCAAAACCTTCCTGGGCGCGCCGCGCTCGTCGGCGTTGCGCGCGGCTTGCCGGGATCGCTGCGCCGGGTTTGTCGGCCGCTCCAAACTGTTTCGGCAGGGAGTACACACGCCCCGCGTGTGACTTCCTGCCTGGCCGGCAGCCGTGCGAATCGGTATGCTGGCAGCGTTTTTTTGTCGCCATTCGGCGCAGGGTGTGCGGACGACCGCACATCCCGGTTCATCGGGGACGGCCCCATCCATTCGACAACGAAACGGAGCACGGCCATGAGCCCCAATATCCTCCCCTGGTTCTACCTGTTGATCGCCGGACTGCTGGAAGTGGTCTGGGCGCTCGCTCTCAAGTCCTCCCACGGTTTCAGCCGCCTGACCCCTTCGCTGGTGTTCGGTGTGTCCGCGCTGGCCAGCATGTATTTCCTCGCGCTGGCGATGAAGGCGCTGCCGATCGGTACCGCCTACGCCATCTGGACCGGCATCGGCGCGGTCGGCACCGTGATCCTCGGCATCCTCTGGCTGGGCGAGCCCGCCACGGCGTGGCGCCTGGGCTCGGTGGCGCTGATCCTGGCCGGCATCATCGGCCTCAAGCTCGCCTGATCCCACCGACCTTCGCGTGTTGCCGTAAGTAACAAGGCCCGATACGTGTTGCGTATCGGGCCTTGCTTCAACGGCTGCGCGATTCGCGTGCATGGCGCGCCACGCCTCATTCCTCTCGCGGAAGAGTGTCGTTTTGTCGTCACGCTGCTCGTGCCTTCCAACGCGCCGCCGCCGCCTTTCGGCGGCGTTTTTCCTGGGTTTGATGCCGAATAGATAAATCTCCCTGTCAGCTTGGGGAAAAACCCTATCCTGATTGCAGCCGCAGCGGCGGATCATTCGCCCGTTCGTAGTATTTCAAATGCGACTACGTATCAACGCATATAGGGGAGCAGCATGAATCTGAAATCGGGGCTGACATGGCTGGTCGTGGCCTTGGTGGGGGCTTTTGCCTTCGCCATGCTCGCGCTCAGCCGGGGCGAGCACGTCAACGCGGTGTGGCTGGTGGTGGCGGCGGTGGCCTGCTACTGCATCGCCTACCGCTTCTACAGTCGCTTCATCGCCAGCAAGGTGTTCGAGCTGGACGACCGGCGCCTGACGCCGGCCGAGCGCCGCAACGACGGGCTCGACTACGTGCCCACCAACAAGTGGGTGCTGTTCGGCCACCACTTCGCCGCGATCGCCGGCGCCGGGCCGCTGGTGGGGCCGATCCTGGCCGCGCAGATGGGTTACCTACCCGGCACGCTGTGGATCCTGGTCGGCGTGATGCTGGCCGGCGCGGTGCAGGATTTCCTGGTGCTGTTCATCTCCACCCGCCGCGACGGCCGCTCGCTGGGCGAGATGGCCAAGCAGGAACTCGGCCCCTTCGCCGGGGTGATCGTGATGCTGGGCGCGCTCGGGGTGATGATCATCATCCTGTCCGCGCTGGCGCTGGTGGTGGTCAAGGCGCTGGCGGAAAGCCCGTGGGGCACCTTCACCATCGCCGCCACCATTCCCATCGCGCTGTTCATGGGCGTGTACATGCGCTACATCCGCCCGGGGCGCATCGGCGAGATTTCGGTGGTCGGCTTCGTGCTGATGATGCTGGCCATCGTCTACGGCGAGAACATTGCCCACAGCCCCACCTGGGGACCGCTGTTCACGCTGACCGGCCCGCAGCTGACGCTGGTGCTGGTGGGCTACGGCTTCGTCGCCTCGGTGCTGCCGGTCTGGCTGCTGCTGGCGCCGCGCGATTATCTGTCCACCTTCCTCAAGATCGGCGTCATCGCCGGCCTGGCGGTCGGCATCGTGTTCGCCGCGCCCGACCTGAAGATGCCGGCGGTGTCGCGCTTCATCGACGGCAGCGGCCCGGTGTTCTCCGGCGCGCTGTTCCCGTTCCTGTTCATCACCATCGCCTGCGGCGCGATCTCGGGCTTTCATGCGCTGGTGGCGTCGGGCACCACGCCCAAGCTGGTCGAGCGCGAAAGCCACATGCGCATGATCGGCTACGGCGGCATGCTGATGGAATCGTTCGTCGCCATCATGGCGCTGATCTGCGCCAGCGTGCTCGACCCCGGCGTGTATTTCGCGATGAACTCGCCGGCCGCGCTGATCGGCACCACCGTGGAATCGGCGTCCGCCGCGATCAACGGCTGGGGCTTCGCGGTCGGTCCGGACGTGCTGACCCAGATCGCGCGCGACGTGGGCGAGCATTCCATCCTGTCCCGCGCCGGCGGCGCGCCCACCTTCGCGGTCGGCATGGCGCACATCATCTCGGAGATCTTCAACAGCCGCGCGATGATGGCGTTCTGGTACCACTTCGCCATCCTGTTCGAAGCGCTGTTCATCCTGACCGCCGTCGATGCCGGCACCCGCGCCTGCCGCTTCATGGTGCAGGATCTGGCGGGGGTGGCGATTCCCGCGCTGGCGCGCAGCCGCAGCTGGTTCGGCAATCTGGTCGGTACCAGCGTGGCGGTCGCCGGCTGGGGCTACTTCGTCTACCAGGGCGTGACCGACCCGCTGGGCGGCATCAACACGCTGTGGCCGCTGTTCGGCATCGGCAACCAGATGCTGGCGTCGATGGCGCTGATCCTCGGCACCGTGGTGCTGTTCAAGATGAAGAAGGAGCGCTACGCCTGGGTGACGGTGCTGCCGACGGCATGGCTGTTCATCACCTCGATGACCGCCGGCTGGCAGAAGATCTTCCACGAGAACCCGAAGATCGGCTTCCTGGCCATCGCCGACAAGTTCAACGCCGCCGCGGCCGAAGGCACGCTGCTGGCACCGGCCAAGAGCATCGCCGACATGCAGCGCATCGCCTTCAACAACCAGGTGAACGCCGTGCTGTGCGGCTTCTTCATGCTGGTGGCGGTGGTGATGCTGGTGGCGGCGTTCTTCGCCATCCGCCGCGCGCTGGCCAGCCGCGAGGCCACCGCCCAGGAAAGCGCCATCCAGTTGCGCGAGGCGCCGGCCCATGCTTGACCTGTCCTACCTCAAGGGCGAGCGCAGCGCGCCGCCGCCCGCGCCGGACGATGACGACGCCTACGCGCGCTATCTCGCCGAGCACCACGCGCAGCATCGCGGCGGCGCGCCGATGAGCCGCGAGGCGTTCGAGCGCTACAGCCTGGGCTCCGACTGGCTGGGCGGCCTGAAGGACGCCGCGCGCAAGGTGGTGCAGACCTGCCGGCTGATGGTGGGCATCCACGACTACGAGTACTACCTGGCGCACATGCGCGAGCGCCATCCGGATGCCCAGCCGATGAGCCGGGCGGAGTTCTACCGGCATTGCCTGGAGGCGCGTTTTCCCAGCGCCGATGGCGCGGCGGGTGGGCGCTGCCCGTGTTGAGTGCCTGGTGAAATTGGGTGCTGATACAGGTGCATCGACAGAAGCAGGCACCCGGCTAAGCCGGGTGCTCGCGAGAAGTGGGGCGCCTGGAGCGGCACTCCCTGATTCAATCCGACTCCCCCCGCCCTCGCCGCCGCGCCTTGGCCTTTTATCCGGCATTGCCGCCAAGCCCACGACTGCATGCCCCTGGCACAGCCAGGCGCGTCGCACTGTTTGTCTGCCAGCCACGGCGCTTTCTACTAGATCCCACTCCCCCCGCCCTCGCCGCCGCGAGGGGGCCTCGCTTTGCTCGGGGCGTTCTTGTTGAGCGTCCGTTGAGGCGGGGTGTGGTGGAGGGGCGGAGACCGAATCGATGTTTATCTGGCCGACGGCCGCCTGCGGGCGGCCGTTTTTCATGCTTGATTGAATGTTTTTCTGTGTACCAGGCGGCACCGATGCCGGCCTTGTCCTGTTGGCGATGTGAGGATTTACGTCGATTCGCATTTAGGATTAGACTGTACCGTCCAGTCTAAAACGGCCTTCCATCCCCATGTCTCCCGCTCCATCCTGCCATGGCGATTGCGCCGCCCGGGTTCTCGACGCGGCGCTCGAAGTGTTTTGCGAAAGCGGCTACCGCAGCAGCATCGACGCGGTGGCGGCGCGCGCGCAGGTGGCGCGGCAAACCATCTACAACCACTTCGGCAACAAGGAGGCGCTGTTCTGCGTGGCGCTGACCCGTGCGGTGAAGGAAGTGTTCACCGCGCTGGCCACCGACGATGGCGATTATCGCGCACGGCTGTTCAATTTCGGAATGCGGTTCCGTCAGCGCGTGCTGGCGCCGGATGCGATCAACATGCACAAGCTCTTGATCAGCGAAGCCTCGCGCTTCCCCGAACTGGCCAAGAGCCTGTACGAAAGCTGTTTCGTCTACAGCCGCCGGCAGATGGCGGCGGTGCTGCAAAGCGCGATGGACAAGGGCGTGCTGCGTCGGGAAGACCCGATGGAAGCCGCCCACATCCTGATGGACATGCTGGTCAGCCATGACCACACCTTGCTGGTGTTCGGCTGTACCGAGCTGGATCCGGCCGAGGAGGAACGGAAGGTCAACCGTTCGCTGGAGTTGTTCCTGCGCATCTATGCGCCGGCGGCGGCGTAGCGACCCGCCTGATTGCCGTATCTCGCGCCAAGTGTCCGTCGGGACGGGCGTCAATCCTGGGCCGTAGCGAGGCCCACGGCTGTCGGATGAGCAAGATGGATCACACGCGCGATCTCCGGGTGGGGAGGGCGCGGCAATAAAGTAGTCGGGTTTTTTGCGCGATCGGCGGGTGGGCCGGCCGCGCAGGTTTCAAGCGACCGGGTCGGCGAGCCCGGCGTTCCGGGCCGCTAACACAATCCATACCCAGCAGTCCTGGCAGGACTTGCGCACCGTCGCACGATGGTCCGGGCCGAATCCCCGACTTCGGGGCGGGACGGGGCGTGCGGGATATGCCAGGAGGATTGTGTTAGCGGCTCTAAGAATTCAAATCACAGAGAGACAGGAGTTACACGATGCATACGCTTTCCCGAAAGCTGGGTCCCCTGCTGGGCGTCGTCCTGGCACTGAGCGCCTGCGGCAAGGCCGGGCAGCAGCAGGCCGGCGGCCCCGGCGGGCAGATGCCGCCCGCCGAAGTGGTGGTCGCCACCGCCCGTTCCGGCGACGCCGCCGTCACCCGCGACCTGACCGGTCGCGTCACCGCTTACCGCACCGCCGAAGTCCGGGCGCGGGTGGAAGGCATCCTGGAGAAGCGCCTCTTCACCGAAGGCGGCGAAGTGCGTTCCGGGCAATCGCTGTTCCAGATCGACCACGCCACGCTGGAGGCCGCCGCGGCCGCCGCGCAGGCCGGTCTCGCCAAGGCCAACGCCAACGTGGTGATCGCGCAGCAGACCGCGCAGCGCTACCGCCAGTTGATCAACGACCAGGGCGTGTCCAAGCAGGAGCTGGACCAGGCCGAAGCCACGCTCAAGCAGGCGCAGGCCGACGTGGCCAGCGCGCAGGCCGCCCTCAGGCAGGCCGACATCGACCTGGCGCACGCCGCGGTCTACGCGCCGATCTCCGGCCGCATCGGTCGCGCCTTCGTCACCGAGGGCGCGCTGGTGGGCAAGGGCGAGGCCACGCACCTGGCGACCATCGAGCAACTCGATCCGATCTACGTCGACTTCACCCAGTCCGGGGCCGACCTGCTGCGCCTGAAGAAGGCGTTGCTCGAAGGCAAGATGAAGCCTGCCGACGTGCCGGTCGAGATCGTGCTGGAAGACGGCAGCACCTATGCGCAGAAGGGCAAGCTGCTGTTCTCCGAGCAGACGGTCGACCCGTCCACCGGCGCGGTCACGCTGCGCGCCGAGTTCAGCAATCCCGACCGCCTGCTGCTGCCCGGCATGTTCGCCACCGTGCGCCTGGCCCAGGGCTCGCTCGGCGGCGCGATCAAGGTGCCGCAGCGCGCGGTGATGGCCAACCCGCAGGGCCAGTTCGTCTACGTGGTGGCCGCCGACAAGAAGGTGGCGATACGCCCGGTCAAGACCGGCGGCTTCTCCGGCCAGGACTGGATCGTCACCAACGGCCTCAAGGCGGGCGAACAGGTGATCGTCGACGGCCTGCAGAAGGTGGGCCCCGGCGCGCCGGTGACGCCGGTCGAGGAGGGCGCCGCCCCGGCCGCGCCCAAGCCCGAGGCCAAGAAGGTCGCCAGCGCCGCCAAACAATAAGAGCCGCCCGACAAACCGAACCAGCTTCGCTGGGGTTGTCAGCCGCTTCATAACCAGGAGCACGAGCACATGTTTGCCCGTTTCTTTATCGATCGCCCGATCTTCGCCTGGGTGATCGCCATCATCATCGTGCTGGCCGGGGTGCTGGCGCTGCGGGGGCTGCCGGTCGCGCAGTACCCTGAAGTGGCGCCGCCCGGACTCACGATCAGTACCAGCTATCCCGGCGCCAGCGCCAAGGTGGTCGAGGAAACCGTCACCTCGCTCATCGAGCAGGAAATGAACGGGATCGAGAACCTGCTGTACATGTCGTCCGAGAGCGACAGCTCCGGCAACATGAGCATCTCGCTCACCTTCCAGACCGGCACCAACCTCGACATCGCCTCGGTGGAGGCGCAGAACCGGGTCAAGCGCGTCGAGGCGCGCCTGCCCGAGGAAGTGCGCCAGCAGGGCGTGCAGGTGCTGAAGTCGCGCGACAACTACCTGCTGTTCATCACCCTGTTCTCGCCCGACGGTTCGTACGACGAAACCGCGCTGGGCAGCTACGTCAACGCCAACGTCATCGACGCGCTGCGGCGCGTGCCGGGCGTGGGCGAGGCGCAGTTGTTCGGCTCGGAATACGCCATGCGCATCTGGCTGGACCCGGCCAAGCTGGCGGGCTACCACATGAGCCCGTCCGAGGCGCTGGCCGCCGTGCGCGCGCAGAACGTGCAGCTCGCCACCGGCGAGATCGGCCAGCTGCCGGCGCCCAAGGGCCAGCAGTTCACCGCCACCGTGGTCACCCAGGGTCGCTTCGTCACGCCCGAGGAGTTCGGCAACATCGCCCTGCGCGAAGGCGACAACGGCGCGCTGGTGCGGCTCAAGGACGTGGCGCGGGTCGAGCTGGGCGCCGCCGCCTACGACGTCGAGGCGCGCCTGAACGGCAAGCCCATCGCCGCCATCGGTATGAAGCTGTCGCCCGACGGCAACGCGGTGCAGACCTCGGCCGCCATCCGCGCCAAGATGGCCGAGCTGGCGAAGTACTTCCCGAAGAACCAGGTTGACTGGGAGATCCCCTACGACACTTCCAAGTTCATCGACATCTCGATCAAGGAAGTGCTGAAGACCCTGGCCGAAGCCATCGTGCTGGTGTTCATCGTGATGTACCTGTTCCTGGGCAACCTGCGGGCCACGCTGATCCCCACCATCGTGGTGCCGATCGCGCTGACCGGCGCGTTGCTGGGCCTGTACCTGTTCGACTACTCGATCAACGTGCTGACCATGTTCGCCATGGTGCTGGCCATCGGTATCCTGGTGGACGACGCCATCGTGGTGATCGAGAACGTCGAGCGGATCATGAGCGAAGAGGGCCTGGCCCCGCGCGAAGCCACGCAGAAGGCGATGGGCCAGATCGTCAGCGCCATCATCGCCATCACGCTGGTGCTGACCGCGGTGTTCATCCCGATGGCGTTCTTCACCGGCTCGGTGGGGGCGATCTACCGCCAGTTCTCGGTCACGCTGGTGCTGACCATGTTCTTTTCGGCACTGATGGCGCTGACCCTGACGCCCGCGCTGTGCGCCACGCTGCTCAAGCCGGTGAAGAAGGGCGAGGACGGCCACGGCACCAAGGGCTTCTTCGGCTGGTTCAACCGCAAGTTCGCCAGCGTGAGCCACGGCTACCAGGGCTGGGTGGCGCGCATCCTGCGCCGCACCGGCCTGTCGCTGGTGTTCTTCGCGCTGATCCTGGCGGCCACCGGCTGGCTGTTCACCAAGCTGCCGACCTCGTTCCTGCCGGAAGAGGACCAGGGCTACTTCATCAACATCGTGCAACTGCCGGCGGGCGCCACCCGCGAGCGCACGCTGGAAGTGGTCAAGCAGGTGGAGCAGCACTTCATCGCGCAGCCGGCCGTGGCGCGCGTGGTGTCGGTGGTGGGCTTCAGCTTCTTCGGTCGCGGCCAGAACGCCGCGCTGGCCTTCGTCACCCTGAAGGATTGGGACGAGCGCCATACCGCTGAATCGCAGCTGGATTCGCTGGTGGGGCAGGCCAACATGATGCTGTTCCGCATCAAGCAGGCGTTCATCTTCTCCACCAACGTACCGCCGATTCCCGAACTGGCATCGGTGGGCGGCTTCGACTTCCGTCTGCAGGACCGGGGCGGCATCGGTCGCGAGCAGTTGCTCCAGGCCCGCAACATGTTGCTGGGCATGGCCGGGCAGAACCCCAACCTGGCGGGCGTGCGCCCCGAAGGTCAGGAGCCCGGACCGCAGCTCTACCTGGACGTGGACAAGGTGAAGGCCAGCCAGCTGGGCATCGACATGGCCGAGCTGAACAGCACCCTGGCCATCGCGCTGGGTTCCGCCTACGCCAACGACTTCGTGCGCGAAGGTCGCGTGCTGCGCGTGCTGATGCAGGCCGCGCCGGACGCCCGCACCCAGCCTGAGGACATCCTGCGGCTGCAGCTGAAGAAGCGCGACGGCTCGCTGGTGCCGTTCTCCGAGATCGCAACCACCCGCTGGGTGGTGGGCGAGGCCAAGCTCGATCGCTACAACGGCGTGCCGTCGTACAAGATCGCCGGCGGCCCCGCGCCGGGCAAGAGCTCGGGCGACGCGATGGACGCCATGGAAGACATGGCCGCCAAGCTGCCGCCGGGCGTCGGCTTCGAATGGTCCGGCACCTCGTACGAGGAGCGGTTGTCCGGCACCCAGGCGCCGATGCTGTTCGCGCTGTCGATCCTGGTGGTGTTCCTGTGCCTGGCCGCGCTGTACGAAAGCTGGTCCATCCCGTTCGCCGTGCTGTGGGTAGTGCCGCTGGGCATCTTCGGCGCCGTGGTGGCGATGACGCTGCGCGGGCTGCCGAACGACGTCTACTTCAAGGTGGGCCTGATCGCCATCATTGGTCTATCCGCCAAGAACGCCATCCTGATCATCGAATTCGCCCGCGAGATGCAGCGCCACGGCATGAACGTGGTCGATGCCACGCTCGAAGCGTGCCGCCTGCGCTTCCGCCCGATCCTGATGACCTCGATCGCCTTCATCGCCGGCGTGATGCCGCTGGCGATCAGCTCGGGCGCCGGCGCGGCCAGCCGGCACGCGCTGGGCACCGGCGTGGTCGGCGGCATGATCGCGGCCACGGTGCTGGCGGTGTTCCTGGTGCCGGTGTTCTTCGTGGTGGTGCGGCGGTTCTTCCCGGACAAGAGTGGGCCGTTGGCCGGTACCGATGACCAGCCGGCCGATGACCACAGGTAGCCCGGTTTCGGGCCGCCCTCGCGGCGGCCCCGCTGATATCGCGCCGCGCGGCCCTGGTGGCCCGCGCGGCACTCGACAAGGATTTGCCATGCAACAACGCATCTTTACCCTGCTGCCCCTGGTGGCGCTGCTCGGGGCGTGCTCGATGGCGCCCCGCTACGAGCGGCCGGCATCGCCGGTGCCGGTGCAGCTCAGCGCGGGGCAGGCCAACACCCAGGCCGCGCTTCCCGGCTGGCAGGACTACTTCGCCGACCCGGCGCTCAAGGCGCTGATCGCCCAGGCGCTCGACAACAACCGCGACCTGCGCATCGCCGTCGCCCGCATCCAGGAGGCGCGCGCGCTGTACGGCATCACCAACGCCGACCGCCTGCCGACGCTGGCGCTGGGTGGCGGCGAGCAGGCCGCGCGCACCCCGCGCACCGTGACCGGCGGCGAAGCCACCGTCGGCCGGCGCTACGACGCCAACCTCGGCTTCACCGCCTTCGAGCTGGATTTCTGGGGGCGCGTGAAGAGCCTGTCCGACGCCGCGCGCAGCCGCTACCTCGCCACCGAGGAAGCGCAGCGCTCGGTGCGCATCTCGCTGATCGCCGAAGTGGCCAACGCCTACTGGAACCTGCGCTCGTTCGACGAACGCGCCGAACTGGCGCGCAAGACCGTGCAGAGCCTGTCCGAAAGCGACCGCGTGATCGGCCGCCGCCTGGAAACCGGGCTGGCCAACAAGCTGGACGCGCTGCAAGCCACCGCCGCGGTGGAAGAGGCGCGCGCCAGCCAGGCCAACCTGGAGCGCCAGGCCCGCAACGCCCGCAACGCGCTGCAACTGTTGGTGGGCGCCGCCGTCGCCGTGCCCGACACCGACACACTGCTGGTCGACACCCTGCCCAACACCCGCGTGCCGGAAGGGCTGGCGTCGGACGTGCTGCTGGTGCGGCCGGACGTGCGCCAGGCCGAGTACGCGCTGCGCGCCGCCAACGCCGACATCGGCGCCGCGCGCGCCGCGTTCTTCCCGACCATCACCCTGACCGCCAACGCCGGCAGCGCCAGCGCCCAGTTGTCCGACCTGTTCGGTAGCGGCAGCGGTGCCTGGAGCTTCATGCCCCAGATCACGCTGCCGATCTTCGACAGCGGCCGCAACAAGGCCAACCTCGACCTGGCCGAAGCGCGCAAGGTGATCGCCGTCGCCGAGTACGAACGCACCGTGCAGACCGCGTTCCGCGAAGTGTCGGACGTGCTGTCGGACCAGCAGGGCCAGCAGGAATACGTCGAAGCGCTGGAACGCGCCGTGGCGCGCCAGACCGAACGCCTGGAAGTGGCGCAATCGCGCTACGACGCCGGGCTGGTCGGCTACCTGGACGTGCTCGACGCCCAGCGCTCGCAGTACCTGTCGCAACAGGCCCTGATCGACGCCGCCCGCGCCCGCCTCGCGGTCACGGCGGAAGCATTCAAGGCCCTGGGCGGGGATGAGCAGAAGCCGTTGGAAGAGTGATCTTCCGGTAGTGCCGCCCATGAAAACCCCCGCCTTCAAGGCGGGGTTTTTCTTTGTAGCCAGAGAGGACAGGTGACGGTGTTTCGTTGGTATGCCGGTGGCCATCGTTTGCTCGGAGCGATGGGAGACGGATGCGGCGAGGGCTCACCTTGCTGACTGACCACAACGCGTTTTCAAAGTCAGGCCGTCTTTCAGCGAGTAGTACTCAAGGCAGTGTTTTCCCCGGTAGACAATTTCGCGTTTGCCGATGTCGAGGCTGGCAAGCACTTCCGCGAGATCGGTGGTGCCGTCCTCATTCCAGTCCATTTCACGCAATGCATAACCCCCATTCATGAGGGCAAACAGGCATATGGCTACTGCCATGAGCAGAAGCAGCATTGCCACGTGTCTCAGCGTTGTCTTGCACACCGATGGGTTCTCGCCCTGTCCTGATGGTTGTCGCAGTGTGGCGCAGATGACAAAGCCCGCCAAGCGGCGGGCTGTCGGACCGGGCCGGCTACGGGCCTGCTATTTGCCCGCCCCGCCGTCCGTGGTGCCGCCGGCATCGGTATCGGCGCCTTTCTTGCGGACGTCGGTCTTGCCGGTGGTGCTCTTCTTGCTTGAGTGATGCTTGGCATTCGGCGCGCTGGCGGCGGCGTTGGCCGGATCGCTGTGCGAATCGCCGGCGTTGCCGGCGAAGGCGGAGGCCGACAGGGCGAGGGCGGTGGAGGCGAGCAGGGTGACGAAGGGACGCATGGTGGATCTCCTGGAGGAAGCACGCAGCCGGAATGGCGGCGACCAGCGCGGTGATTGCAAGCCGCGTGCCCAGGACATTGGAATGAAAAGCCGGCGATTCGGCCCCCGAACGGGCGGTCCGCGATGTAAGGGCTGCACCGCACCTGTAAAAACGCGACCAGGAGCAGGCATGGGCGAGGTACGGATCGGGATTTCGGGCTGGCGCTACGCGCCGTGGCGCGGCGTGTTCTACCCCAAGGGGCTGCCGCAGAAGCAGGAGCTGCACTACGCCTCGCGCGCCTTGCCCAGCATCGAGATCAACGGCTCGTTCTATGCCTTGCAGATGCCCGAGCGTTACGCCGGCTGGTATGCCGACACGCCCGACGACTTCGTGTTCAGCGTGAAGGCGCCGCGCTATGTGACGCACATCCTCCGCCTGCGCGAGGTGGAAGGGCCGATCGCCAACTTCCTGGCGTCGGGCGTGCTGGCGTTGCGCGACAAGCTGGGGCCGTTGTTGTGGCAGTTTCCGCCCAGCATGCGTTTCGATGCAGCGCTGTTCGAGGCGTTCTTCAAGCTGCTGCCGCACGACTTCGCGGCCGGCCGGTCGCTGGCGCGGCGGCACGAGGAGCGGATGGCGGGGCGGGTGGGATTCGGCGGCGACTACGCGGGGCCGCTGCGCCACGCGGTGGAAATCCGCCATCCCAGCTTCGTCACCCGCGAGTTCGCCGATCTGCTGCGACAGTACCGGGTGGCGCTGGTGGTGGCTGATACCGCCGGCAAATGGCCGTATTGCGAGGAACTCACCGCTGATTTCGTCTACCTGCGGCTGCACGGCGACAAGGAGCTGTACGCCAGCGGCTACAACGAGGCTGCGTTGCGGCGCTGGGCGGCGCGGATCGACGCGTGGCGCCGCGGCGGGCAGCCGGACGACGCGCAGCGCATCGTCGAACGGGCGCCGCCCCGGCGCAAATCGCGCGACGTGTTCTGTTACTTTGATAACGACATCAAGGTGAAGGCGCCGTTCGACGCGGCGCGGCTGATCGAATTGCTCGCGCCGTAGGGCGAATCGTCCTTCGCACCCGCGTTTGAAAGTCGATTCGTCCTACAGCTCGACCCGATCCAGGTCGATGCGCTCGCCGCTCTGATCCACGTCCAGCTCGATGTGATCCAGCATCCAGTGTCGGCCGACGCGGCTGGCCTCCAGGTAGACCACGCCGCGCTGCTTGCTGCCGCGCACTTCGAAGGTGAATTCGGCCGAGCCTGCCTCGTCGGTGGAGACGAAGCTGCCGCTGGGCTTGGCGGCCACGATGGGCTGGCCCAGCGCGGAGACCGCCGCCGGATGGCTGGTGACGCGCGCCACGCCCAGGCGGTAGGCGTCGGTCTGGGCGAAAGCGGCGCTGATGCTCCACACCATCAACGCGATGCCGCTGCCGACCACGATCACCGTGGCCAGCAGCACGCCCAGGCCCCACCAGGCCCAGCGCCGCTGGGTGGCGCGGAACGCCTCGATGCTGTCCCAGCGTTTGTGGCGCCACGCCCAGGCGCTGCCTTTCACCCCGAGCACGAAGGGCATCACCAGGTTGACGAAGGGCACGAACATCAACAGCGCCAGCGGCGTGTTGTTGCCGAGGCCCCAGATCCAGTTGAGCAGGAAGGCGCCCCAGTTCCAGCGGTCGATCTCGGGCGGCACGGCGGCGTGCGGGCCCTGGCCGGATGTGTTGTCCATGTTTGTCCCCTGGCGGCGGTGTGACGACGTTGGTTTTACCCTATGGCCGGAACGGATTCGGGGTCAAACAGCGCCCCGCGCCGTGTGGCGCGGCGGGCGCAGTTCAGCGCCAGTCGCCGCGCAGTGCGCGCACCTGCTGTTCCAGCAGGTCGCGGTCCGCCTGCGCGGCCGGCACCGGTGCGCCGGCCACCAGGCCGATCTTCGACCAGATACGGCGCGGCAACTTCATCATCGCGGCGCCGTCCTTGCGGCTGAAGAAGCTGCCCCACAGCCCGCGCAACGCCAGCGGGATCACCGGCACCGGGGTGCGGCGCACGATGTCCTCGATGCCGGGGCGGAATGTCTTGATTTCGCCGTCGCGGGTGATGGCGCCCTCGGGGAAGATGCACACCACTTCGCCGGCTTCCAGGTATTCGGCCACGCGGTCGAAGGCGCGATCCTTGAGCGCGGCATCCTCGCGCGCCGGGGCGATGGGGATGGCGCCGGCGGTGCGGAAGATGAAGTTGAGCACCGGCACCTTGAAGATGCGGTGGTCCATCACGAAGCGGATCGGCCGCCGGATCATTCCGGCCAGGATCAGCGCGTCCATGAAGCTGACGTGGTTGCACACCAGTACGCACGGGCCTTCCTCGGGGATGTGCTCCAGACCCTCGCAGCGCACCCGGTACAGGGTGTGCACGCCGATCCACACCAGGAAGCGCATCAGGAATTCGGGGATCAGCGTGTAGATGTACAGCGCTACGGCGATGTTCATCAGCGCCACGGTCAGCAGCAGCCCGGGCACGGTCAGGCCGGCCTTGAGCAGGGCGATGCTCATCAGCGCCGCCACCACCATGAACAGCGAATTGAGGATGTTGTTGGCGGCGATGGCGCGCGATACGAACGCCTTTTCGGTGCGCGTCTGCACCAGCGCGTACAGCGGCACGATGAACAGGCCACCGAAGGCGCCCATGGCGGCGATGTCGAACATCACCCGCCAGTGGGCCGGATCGGCGATGAAGCCCCAGGCGTCGTAGTGGGCGGCGGCCGGCGCGGCGTTCAGCGCGAAGTAGAGATCGGTGCCGAACACGCTCATGCCGATGGAACCGAATGGCACCAGCCCCAGTTCGACGCGGCGGCCGGACAGGCGCTCGCACAGGGTGGAGCCGAGGCCGACGCCGGCCGAGAACAGCGTGATCAACAGCGTGTAGACGCCCGGATCGCCGTTGAGCACGTTGCGGCTGAGGTCGGGCAGTTGGGTGAGGTAGACCGAGCCGAAGAACCAGAACCACGAGATGCCCATCAGGCTGTGGAACACGGTGCGGTTGTGGCTCACATGGCGGATGATGTGCCAGGTCTCGCCGAGGATGTTCCAGTTGATCTTGAGATCGGGCGCGGGCGGCGCGGCGCGCGGCATGGCGCGGCTGGACAGGAAGCCCAGCACCGCGACGCCGACGCAGGCGTAGATGATCAGCGTCTCGCCGTGCGGCTGGTGCTGCACGATCAGGGTGCCGGCGATCTGGCCGACCAGGATGGCGATGAAGGTGCCGGCTTCGATCAGGCCGTTGCCGCCCAGCAGTTCTTCTTCCTTGAGGTACTGCGGCAGCACCGAGTACTTCAGCGGGCCGAACAGCGTGGAATGCACCCCCATCAGGAACAGGCAGACGAACAGGACGGTGGCGTTCTTCTGGTAGAAGCCCAGCCCCGCCAGCAGCATGATGCCGATCTCCAGCAGCTTGATCCATTGCGCCAGCCGCGCCTTGTCGTACTTCTCGGCCAGTTGCCCGGCCAGGGCGGAGAACAGGAAGAACGGCAGGATGAAGATGCCGGCGGCGGCGTTGACCAGGGTCTTGGCGTCCAGCCCCGCGGTGGATAGACCGTAGAAGGTGATCAGCACCAGGAAGGCGTTCTTGAACAGGTTGTCGTTGAAGGCGCCGAAGAACTGGGTGACGAACAGCGGCAGGAAGCGCCGGCTGGCGAACAGGTCGAACTGGTTGGGCTTGTGCATGACGGCAGTCGCGGCATTGGGTCGGCGGCTAGTCTAGCGGAAAGCCACCGGCCGGCGTGCGCAAAAAAGGCGCGACCACGTGGGGTGATCGCGCCCTGCAAGGGTGGTTGCCTCAAAGCCTGTTCAAGATCTTTTCGCGACAGCGTTCTGGGCGGTGCCGGCCCGGTGCTGCCGTGAAAAGGGTTTGAACAGGCTCTCAGGTACGGAAGGCCGCCACCTCATCACGCATTACCGTGGCCTTGTCGCGCAGCGCCAGCGTGGATTCGCGGTTGCTGGCGACGATACTGCTGTTCTCCTCGGCCAGCTGCGCCACGTTTTCCACGCCTTGTGCCAACTGGGTGCTGGCGATCGATTGCTCGCGGGTCGCGCCCGCGATGTCGGTGACCGCGTGGGTGACGCGCTCGGTCTGCTGGTGGATGGTGTCGAGCATGCTGTTGGTGGCGGCGGCGCGTTCCACGCCGTCGCCCATCCGCTGCGACACGCCCACGATTTCGCCCGCCATCTGCTGGGTTTCCTGCACGATGCCGCCGAGCAGCCCGCCGATCTCCTGGGTGGCGTGGGTGGTGCGCTCGGCCAGCTTGCGCACCTCGTCGGCCACCACGGCGAAGCCGCGGCCCTGTTCGCCGGCGCGGGCGGCCTCGATGGCGGCGTTCAGCGCCAGCAGGTTGGTCTGCTCGGCGATCTCCTTGATCACGCCGACGATCTTGGTGATCTCGCTGGAGCGTTCGCCCAGGCTGGCGATGCGCTCGGCCGCATGCTTGGTGGTGCCGGCGATGACCTGGAGTTCCTCCACCATGCGCTGCACCTTGTCGCGACCTTCGCGCGCGCTGGCGGTGGCCTGCTGGCAGCGCCGTTCGGCTTCGTTGGCGTTGTCGGCGATCTGGCCGATGCTGACCGAGATCTGCTCCACGGTGGCCGCCATCGCCGAGGCCGATTCGCTCTGGGTGCGGCTGGCGTCGAACATCTGGTTGCTGGCTTCCTCCAGGCTGGCGGCGGTGCCGTCCACCTCGCCGGCGGTGCCGCGGATGCGGCCAACCACCTGCCGCAGACGCGAGGCCGCGCTATTGAAGCTGCGCGCCACGCGGTCGATCTCGTTGCGGCTGTCATGGCCGCCGTCGCGCCCGATCTGCGCGGTGAGGTCACCACCGCCGAAGCGGTCCATCAGGTCCACCAGCATGCCCAGCGGCTTGAGCTGGAAGCGCAGCGCCAGGTAGAGCACGCCCAGCAGCATCACGCACAGGCCGATGCTGACGCCCACCAGCCGGCGGCTCATTGCCACGCTGTGCTCGGTGTATTCGTCGATGAAGCTGCCGCTGGCGATCACCCAGTTCCAGCCCGGCGCTTCGGTGAAGGTGGCGATCTTCATGCGCTCGGTGCCGCTGCTGTCGGGCCACAGGTATTGGTATTCGCCCTTGCGCTGTTCGGCCAGATGCTTGAAGACATCCAGTGCCCGGCCTTGCACCGCCTCGCCCGCCAGCTTGCCGACCAGTTCCGGGTTGCCGTGGATGACGATGCGCGCGATGTTGGCATCGCCGGTGGGAGCGATCACGTAGATGTAGCCGGTCTTGCCGACCGGGACTTCACCCAGGGTGGCGGCCAGGCGCGCGATCTCTTCCTTCAGGCTGATGCGCATCTGCATCCAGCCCATCACCTTGCCGTCGTTCCCCAGCATCGGCACTGCGCCGATCATGGCGTAGTTGCCGGCGCGGATCGCCACGCCGGTATAGGGTTTGCCGGTGGCGATGGCGACGGCCACCGGGTCGTTGTCCGGCACCACGGTGCCGAGCATCGACTTGCCGCTGTCGTCGGTGAGCAGGGTGGCGACGCGTACCCAGCGCCCCTGGGCATCGCGTGCGACCACGCTGCCTTCGCTGCCCGCCTGTTGCCGGAAGCGTTCCAGCAGGTCGTTGCGGCCGGTGAGTTCCTCGCCGCCCGCCGTCACGCGCGGCAGCGCCATGCCGTTGACCTCGATGGTGCCGGCTTCGACGCGCGGAACACCGGACAGCGTTCGGCTGAACACCGCCAGGTCTTCCTCGACCTCGCGCGCGGCGCTGCTATACGCCATTTCCATGGTGCCGCGGACGAGGTTCACCTGCGCGGACAGGTCCTGTCGGACCCGCTCCATCGCGTCGCGCTGGATACTGACGTGGGTGTAGCCGATCAGTGCGCCGAAGATCGCCACACAGGTGACCAGAGCCAGAATCAGGATCTGCTGGCCGATCGCTAGTTGTCGGAATTTGTTCATCGCCGCTCTCCCTGAATCGATGTCCGGTTCTTTCAAGTAAGCACGAGGATGTAAGGATGCGGGAGTTAACTACTGGTTTGCGGCCGGAATGCTTTGGTGATCGCTGGCGGCAGGCAGTGTCCCAGGCCAGTAAGGAAGCGGGTGTGGGCAGGCCGGTTTGTGCGTTGGCGGCGAGGCTGGCTCGGCATGGCCCTCCATCTGCCTGAAGGCAGGATGGGCAAAATAGGTTCGACAGAATGACTGGGCCGTTGGCTGATCGACTGCACGGCGACAGGTGCGGCCGGTTCCGTCGGATAGCCGGGTGGCCTGTCGGACACAGCATTGCCGCCCGCCACCGGCGACTGCTCGCCGGCGCGGCGGCGGGCGGCGCTGAAAGCCAGGCCGCCCGTCCAGGGATGGGCCCTCCCGGAGGGGCTGCGCCGGCGCGACACCATTGCTGTCGGGAGCGCCAGCATGCCGCGCCCGGCGTTTTCCCTGGGCCCGCGGGCGACGCGGACCAGTGATGGGCGTTACCCACTGCGCACGACCACACGCAAAAAAAGGCCGGCGCTGGGCCGGCCTCGGCAGGCGTTGTGGGCGTCAGATGCGGAACACCGACAGCTTGTTGCGCATGGTCGCCGATTGCTCGTGCAGGTCGTGCGTGGCATGGCGGTTGGTGCCGGCGATCTGGTTGTTCTCCTCGGCCATCTGCGCCACGCTTTCCACGCCCTGCGCCAGTTGCTGGCCGGCCTGGGATTGTTCGCGCGTGGCATAGGCGATGTCGTTCACCGCGGCGGTCACCTGGCCGGCGTGCACGTGGATGGTGTCCAGCATGCTGTCGGTGTCCGACGCCACCTTGACGCCGCCGTCCATCCGGGTGGAGACGGTGACGATCTCGCCGGCCATCTGCTGCGTTTCGTTGACGATGTTGCCGATCAGCTCGCCGATCTCCTGGGTGGAGTGGGTGGTGCGTTCGGCCAGCTTGCGCACTTCGTCGGCCACCACGGCGAAGCCGCGGCCCATTTCGCCGGCCCGCGCGGCTTCGATCGCGGCGTTGAGCGCCAGCAGGTTGGTCTGCTCGGCGATCTCCTTGATCACAGCGACGATCTGGCGGATCTCGCCCGAGCGCTCGCCCAACTCGGTGATGCGTTGCGCCGCCTGCTGGGTGGCGCTGGCGATGTCGCGCATCTCGTTCAGCATCTGCGCCACCTTCTTGCGGCCGCTGTCGACTACGGTCATGGTGGACTGGCTGGCGTTGGTGGCTTCCTGCGCATTGTCGGCAATATGCGAAATGCCGGTGGAAATCTGCTGCACCGTGGCTGCCATCGTCGAGGCCGCATTGCTCTGCCGCGAGCTGGCATCGCTCATCAGATCGCTGGAGGTCTGCAATTCGGTCGCGGTGTTCTCCAGCCGAGCGGCGGTGCGCAGCGTTTCGCCCACCATCTCCTCCAGCTTGGCCACCGCGGTGTTGAAGCTCACCGCCACCTGGTCGATCTCGTTGCGGCTGCGCGGATCGGTGGTGCCGTTCATGCGCACCGTCAGGTCGCCGGCGCCGAAGCGGGCCACCATCTCGGTCAGGTGCTTGAGCGGATCGAGCTGGCGGCGCAGACCCAGGTGCAGCAGGGCCAGCATCACCACTGCCAGCACCACGCTCAGGATCACCAGGCGGTTGCGCAGGGCGATGCCTTCGGCGGTGAACTCGTCGATGTAGCTGCCGGTGCCGACGATCCAGCCCCACGAGGGCACCTCGGCGAAGGCCACGGTCTTCATCCGCATGTTGCCGTCCGCGTCCGGCCATTCGTATTCCATGGTGCCGTTGCGTTTTTCCACCAGGTGCGCGATCACTTCGCGTTCCTTGCCTTGCAGCGACTCGCCGGCCAACTGGCCCTCGTGCTTGGGGTGGACGATGAACTGGGCGATCTTGTCGTCGTGGGTGGGGGCCAGCACGTACAGGTAGCCGGTCTTGCCGACCACGATGGTCTTGAGCATGTCGCGCAGGCCCTGGATCTCGTCGCGCAGGCCGATCCGCACCTGATACCAGCCCGCCACCTGGCCGGCGGCGTTCTTAATCGGCTGGGCGCGGGTCAGGAAATATTCGCCGTTGCGCAGCAGCAGGCCGGTGTACGGCTTGCCGGCGGCGATGGCCTGGGTGACCGGCTCGTCCGGCTTCACCTCGGAGCCCAGCTGGATCTTGCCGTCCTTGCCCTTGAGCAGGGTGTTCACCCGCAGCCAGCGGCCCTTGGCGTCGCGGGCGATGATCGCGGGTTCGGCGTTGGTCTGGTGCTTGTAGGCTTCGAGCAGATCGGTGCGCCCGTTGATCGGCGTGGTGCCGGCCAGTACCACCGGCGCCATGGTGTCGCCGGTCTGCATCGTGTCGTTGCTGACTGTCAGGTCGCCCGGCAGATGACGCGGGAACAGGTCGATGGTGCCCTGCGAGCGCGCCAGCGCGCCGTTGTAGGCCACTTGCAGGCTGTTCTTCACCAGGTTGATCTGGCTGTCCAGCTCCTGGGTGGCCAGGCGCAATGCGGTGCTCTGCACCGTGTAGCTGGTGAACACGATCAGCGTGCCGAACACCAGCACACAGACGATAACCCCCAGTATGAGGATTTGCTGTCCAATCGGGCGTTGCTGAAATTTCATGAGGAACTCTCCTTGGGCCGGGAGCGGAATTCAGAACCTCTTTATACGTCAGCGACATGCAAAAAGTGGCCCGACAGACGGCGTAAAACGCAGCCTCGAACGGCCCGATTGACGGATGGCGGGGGGGCGTCACGGCATGCCCTGGACATGGTGGGTGGGCGAATTAAGTGATTGTATTATTTGAAATTTGAGCGTGCCGGATGCGGGCGGCAACGGTTGGGGCGACCGCGAGGCGGGCAAGGTGAAAGCCGGAAGCCATACCCTGCATGACATTGGTAATAAGTGGTGGGCCATGCCACGGCCTAGGAAAGCTCCTACTGCCCCATCCGAAAACCCTGCTGCCGTTTGAGTGATCGACTTTGGTTGTCTGTTGCCGCGTGCGACAGCCAAAAAAAGCCGCCGGCATCGCTGCGCGGCGGCGGTTGAGCGGGCCGGCTCAGGCCGGCCAGATGGCGCCGAGCACGCGCGGGCCCTTGGCGCCGGTCACCTGCGGCAGGTTGCCCGGCTGGCGCGCCAGGCAGCGCTGCGCCAGCCAGGCGAAGGCATAAGCTTCCACCCAGTCGGGATCGATGCCCAGTTCCGCCGTGCTGGCCAGGCCCACGCCGGGCAGCGCGTGGCCGAGCGCGTGCATCAGGTGCGCGTTGTGGGCGCCGCCGCCGCAGACATAGACCTCGTCCACCCCCGGTGCCTGGAGCAGGATGGCGTCGGCGATGCTTTGCGCGGTCAGCGCCGCCAGCGTGGCCTGCACGTCCTGCGGCGCGTCGCTGCGCCCGGTCAGGCGCCGGGTCAGCCAGCCGTCGTGGAACAGGTCGCGCCCGGTGCTCTTGGGCGCGGGCAGGGCGAAGTACGCCTCGGCCAGCAGCAGGTCCAGCAGGTCGGGCAATACCTTGCCGCCGGCGGCCCATTGCCCGTTGGCGTCGTAGCGCTGGCCGGGCTGGTGGCGGGCGATCCAGGCGTCGAGCAGCACGTTGCCCGGTCCGGTGTCGAAGCCGGTGACCTCGCCGCCTGGCGGCAGATCGGTCAGGTTGGCGATGCCGCCGATGTTGACCACCACGCGATGGCGGCGCGCGTCGGCGAACATCGCCTGGTGGAAGGCCGGCACCAGCGGCGCGCCCTGGCCGCCCGCGGCCACGTCGCGAGAGCGGAAGTCGCCGACCACGGTGATGCCGGTCAATTCGGCCAGCCGCGCCTGATCGCCCAACTGCACCGTGTAGCCGCGCTCCGGGCGATGGCGCACCGTCTGGCCATGGTTGCCGATGGCGGCCACTTGTTCCGCGGGCACGGCGGCGCGCAGCAGCAGCGCCAGCACGGCTTCGGCGTAGCACTCGGCGAGCTGCACCCCGGCGCGCCAGGCGCGATCGATCTCGTCGGGCCCGCTGGCCTGGAGCGACAACAGCGTCTCGCGCAGCGCGGCGGGCAGCGGCTGCCCTTGCGCGGCGACCAGGATCGGCGTGGCGCCGGAGACATCCACCAGCACGGCGTCGACGCCGTCCAGGCTGGTTCCGGTCATCAGGCCGATGAAGTAGGGTTGCTCGATCATGGCGGCGGCACGCGGGTAGGGAAGGGCAGGCCAGTGTAGCGGCTGTAAGAAAGCGGCGGGAAGCCTTTCGCCGCCAGAAGCGCCGACCCCGTCGATGGGCGACGGGGTCGGTGGGGTGAAACGCGGCCGGGCAGGCTCGGCAAAGTGGCGGCGTCAGTCGGCGCGCGCCATCTCCACCCGCTCCAGCAAGGCGAGCTGGGCCTGCATCTGGTTCGAGTACGGCCGGAAGCGGGCGAACTCGCGTACATCCAGCGTGCGCGACTTGGGCAGGTTGAGCTTGGACGGATCGACCTGCTGGCCGGCAATCTTGAACTCGTAGTGCAGGTGCGGGCCGGTGGCGCGGCCGGTGCTGCCGACGAAGCCGATGATGTCGCCCTGGCTGACGCGCTGGCCGGCCCTGAGGCCGCTGGCGAAGCCGTTCAAGTGGCCGTACAGCGTGCTGTAGGCGCCCTGGTGCTTGATCTCGATGGCATTGCCGTAGGCGCCCTTGCGGCCGACGAAGGTGACGGTGCCGTCCGACGCGGCGCGCACCCGCGTGCCGGTGGGGGCGGCGTAGTCGATGCCCTTGTGGGCGCGCCATTCCTTGAGGATGGGGTGGAAACGCATCGAGAAGCCCGACGACACCCGCGAGAACTCCACCGGCGTCTGCAGGAAGCTCTTCTTCAGGCTTTCGCCCCTGAGCGAGTAGTAGGCGCCGTCGCCGGGGCGCGATTCGTACCACACCGCGGTCAGCTTGCGCCCGGCATTGACGAATTCGGCGGCCAGGATGCGGCCGGTCTTCTGGATCTGGCCGTCGATGGTGTAGGTCTCGTACACCACCCCGAAGCGGTCGCCCTTTTGCAGGCGGCGGTGGAAGTCGATCTCGCCCTCGAAGATGGCGATCAGTTGCCGGGTCACTTCGTCCGGCAGTTCGGCGCGGTCGGTGGCGGCGAACAGCGAACTGTTGATCACGCCGGCCTTGAACGAGGTGCCGCGCGCCATCTCGGCCGGCGCCTGGTTCACCCGGAAGCTGGCGCCCAGCGGGCGCACCGTGATCTCGTTGCCGCCGGCGGTGACGTAGCTCAGTTGCAGCAGGCGGCCGTCGACCGTGGTCTGCGCGCGGATCACCCGGCCGGGATGCAGTTCGTACAGCGGCTTGGCGGCCGGATCGGTCCGGATGAAATCCTTGGCGGCATCGTCGTCGATGCCCAGGCGGGCCACCAGCGCGCCCAGGGTATCGCCCGAACGGATGATCTCCTCGCGCCAGAACGGCGTGTCGGCGATGCGCGAGACCAGTTCCGGCGCTTGCAGCGAGGTGGTGACGGGGGTGACGTGGATGGCTTCCCGGGGGCCGAATTCGGCGACGCCATAGGCGCCGAAAGTGATCAGCAATGGCAGCGCCACGGCCGCCGCCAGCCAGCCAGCGCGGGCGCTGCCTTGGGAGGGGGCGGGCTTTTCGGATAGAATTTGCTTTTCGTACATCGTGTTATTCAGGCTTCCTGGTGCGCGGCAAGCGTAACAAAAAGTCGTAGTGCCTGCCAAATCGACTTCATCATAAAACCCTTAATTTCCATAGGCTTACCAGCCGCTGATCTCCCATGGCCGAACAAGAACAAACCCCGCTGCACCCGGATACCCTCGCCGCGCTCGAAATCATCAAGCGTGGCGTGGAGGAACTGATCCCGGAAGAAGAACTGATCCGTAAGCTTGAGAAGAGCCGCACCACCGGGGTGCCGCTGAAGATCAAGGCCGGCTTCGATCCGACCGCGCCGGATCTGCACCTGGGCCACACCGTCCTGATCAACAAGATGCGGCAACTGCAGGACCTCGGTCATACGGCTCAGTTCCTCATCGGCGATTTCACCGGTCGAATCGGGGATCCGACCGGCAAGAACGCCACCCGTCCACCGCTGACCGAGGACGACGTCAAGCGCAACGCCGAGACCTACGAGCGCCAGGTGTTCAAGATCCTGGACCGCGAGCGCACCCAGGTGCTGTTCAACAGCAAGTGGCTCACCGAACTGGGCGCCGCTGGCATGCTCAAGCTGGCCGCCAGCATCACCGTGGCGCGCATGCTGGAGCGCGACGACTTCGCCAAGCGCTTCGCCGGCAACCAGCCG
The DNA here is from genome assembly GCF_000374805.1 of Chitiniphilus shinanonensis DSM 23277. Classification (GTDB taxonomy): domain Bacteria; phylum Pseudomonadota; class Gammaproteobacteria; order Burkholderiales; family Chitinibacteraceae; genus Chitiniphilus; species Chitiniphilus shinanonensis. The sequence continues at coordinate 35,638 of NZ_KB895341.1, read as the reverse complement.
ATCGCCGTGCACGAATTCATGTATCCGCTGCTGCAAGGCTACGACTCGGTGGCGATGGGCTGCGACATGGAACTGGGCGGCACCGACCAGAAATTCAACCTGCTGATGGGCCGCATGTTGCAGCAGCAGCACGGTCAGGCGCCGCAGGTGGTGCTGATGATGCCGCTGCTCGAAGGGCTGGACGGCGTCAACAAGATGTCCAAGTCGCTGGGCAACTACATCGGCATCGACGAGCCGGCGACCGAGATCTTCGGCAAGGTGATGAGCGTGTCCGACACGCTGATGTGGCGCTACTACGAACTGCTGTCGTTCCGCCCGATGAGCGAGATCGGGCAGTTCCAGCGCGACATCGAGGGCGGCCGCAACCCGCGCGACGTCAAGGTGCTGCTGGCGCAGGAACTGGTGGCGCGCTTCCACGGCCAGGCGGCGGCCGAGGCGGCGCTGGCCGACTTCGAGGCGCGCTTCCAGAAGGGCGCGATGCCGGACGAGATGCCCGAGTTCACCTTGTCCGCCGACGGCGACGGCATGCCGGTCACCGCCGTGCTCAAGGAGGCGCAGCTGGCGCCGTCCACCAGCCAGGCGATGCGCGACATCCAGGCCGGCGCGGTGCGCCTGAACGGCGAGAAGGTGGCCGACAAGGGCCTGCTGATCGCCAAGGGCGACACGGTGGTGCTCCAGGTGGGCAAGCGCAAGTTCGCCCGCGTGACCGTCGCCTGATCTTCGCCGCGCCCGACAAAAAACCGCCCCGAGGGGCGGTTTTTTCATGTCTGCGTTGCGCCTCGCGTACGGGGATTACCCCGCGGCACTCGGTACGCCTTGCCCTGCATCCCGGCCTTCGCCCTTCGCACCCGCGCCCTTCGCACCCACGTTTGAAGGTCGATTCACTTAGTGCCGCGTGTTCCAGTTGCGGATCGCCTCCTTGCGGCTGGCGGCCTGCTGGCCGATGGCGTTGCAGTTGCCGTTGCGGCCGAACTTGGCGCACTGCACCCAATAGCGGTTGGAGCCGGACTTGGTCACTTCGCCGGGCGAGCCGCACTTGCTGCACGGCTTGGGAAGCAGGGGAGCGTGGTCGGGCGGAAGGGTCATGTTGCGGTTCCGGGAAGAGGGTGGGCGCGCATTGTAGACCGTCGCTCAGGGCGCGGGCGACGGTTCGGCGGCCGGTGCGGCGGTGGCCTCGACGGCGGGGCCACAGGGCACCGCGCCGAGGAAGGCGCGCAGGATGCGTTGCTCGATGCGGGCGCGCTGGCCCAGCGGCACCGGCAGTTGCAGATGCAGGCCGACCGATTCGCGGTCGTCCAACGACAGGCGCAGGCGCGGCTCCAGCGCGGCGCTTTCCAGCGCCTGGCCGCGTTGCAGCTCGCGCGCATGCTTGGCCAGGTCGTCGGCGTATTCCTCGACGATCTCGCGCGCCTCGGCCAGCATCGCCGCTTCGCCGGCCTGCCAGTCCTCACCGCGATTGATGCTGACGTGCACCGTGTGCAGCACGTAGCTGCCGAGCATGGTCTCGTTGAACACCGGCTGCGACAGGATCAGGCTGTTCGGGAAGGTGATGCCGCGTCCGACCGTGCCCTTGCGCGCCACCGCCTGGCTCGATTCCAGCAGCGTGGTCGACAACAGGTTGATGTCGATCACCTGGCCCTTGAGCCCGGCGATCTCCACCCGGTCGCCGACCGAATAGGCATGCGTGCTGGTGCGGTAGATCGCGCCCATCATGCACAGGATCATTTCCTTGGTGGCCAGCACGATGGCGGCGGCGATGGCCACCAGCGACACCGCCAGCGTCTCGATCTCGTTGGCCCAGATCAGCGCCATGCCGACCATGAACAGCACCAGCACCACGTTGCGCAGGTTGACCAGCCAGCGGCGCTTCACGTCGGGGCCGAAGTCGTCCCGCTTGAGGATGCCGTGGCGGATCAGCGAGCGCAGCACCAGCAGGATGACGATGAATACCAGCGACGCGGCGAGGTCGCGCAGGAAGACCTTGTCGATGAAATTGGGAAGCCAGGCGGGCAGCATGAGCACTCGAAGACGATGGAATGGGGCAATTCTAGGGTGAATCGGCCGGCGCACCCACCTTTGAAGGTCGATTCGCCCCGGCAGGCGGCTTCGTGGCGGCAGCCGGACGAAAGTTCCGTCGCCATGCCCGCATGCGATAGGCTTGCCGGATCGACCCTCGCCAACCGTTGCGGCCGCATCGCTTCCCCGGATCGGACCCGCTCCGCGCCGCGAGCCCGCCGCCCCATCTGTCGAACCGGAGTCCTCCATGCGCCGTCTGCCCGCCTGGCTGCCTTGCCTGTTGATCCTGCTGTGCGTCGCCTGCTCGCGGCCCACCTTGCCGCGCCTGGCGCCCGACGCCACCGTGCTGGCGTTCGGCGACAGCCTCACCTACGGCACCGGCGCCACCGCCGAACAGGCGTACCCGGCGATCCTGGCCGGCATGATCGGCCGCAACGTGGTCAACGAAGGCGTGCCCGGCGAAACCACCGCACAAGGGCGAGAGCGACTGGCGCAGGCGCTGGACGATACCCGTCCGGCGCTGGTGATCCTGTGCCTGGGGGGCAACGATTTCCTGCAACGGCTGTCGCCTGCCGAAACCCGCGCCAACCTGGCGGCGATGCTGAGCGAGCTGCGCCGGCGCCAGCTGCCGGTGCTGCTGGTCGGCGTGCCGCAACTGGGGTTGCGGCTGAATACCGCACCGCTCTACGGCGAACTGGCCAAGGAGTTCGACGTGCCGCTGGAGGACGAGGCGCTGAGCGACATCCTGGCCCAGCGCTCGCTGAAGAGCGACACCGTCCACCCCAACGCCGCCGGCTACCGCGCGCTGGCCGAAGCGCTGCGCGACAGCCTGTCGCGGCACGGCGCGATCTGAGCGGCACGACACGGGCGCGGCGGCAGGATTGCGGTTTTGCCGTCGCGGCGGCTGGTTTAACATGCCGCCTCCCGGATGCGGGCCGCTGCACGGCGGCTGGCCGCGTCATTGCAAATTGCCTCCGCCACGTCGTCCGTCGCGCCCTCGCCATGGCGCCCGCTGATCGTCCCCGATGCGTTTCCCGGGCGCGTGGCGCCAATCAGTCCAAGGAGAGGCCATGTCCGTTAGCCAATTGACCGCCTGGTTCCAATCGCTCTACCGCACCGACGCCTGGATCTACCAGGTGTTCCTGGTGGTGTTGTTCACCGTGTTCGCCAACGCGCTGGTGCGTTACCTGCTCAAGCGCCTGGCGGCGCAACTGGCGCGCACCGCCACCTATTGGGACGACGCCTTGATCGACGCGGCGCGGCGGCCGCTGGCGTGGCTGGTGTGGGTGGTCGGGCTGTCGGTGGCGGCGGAGCTGGTGGCGCCCGACGCGCGCTCGGAGCTGTTCGACTTCGTCGATCCGGCGCGGCGGCTGGCGATCATCGGGCTGGTGGTGTGGTTCCTGGTGCGCTTCATCAACAACGTGGCCCACGCGCTGGTGCAGCCGCGCGAAGGCCACACGCCCGTGGACGTGACCACCGCCACCGCGATCAGCCGGCTGCTGCGCATCTCGGTGATCATCACCGCCACGCTGGTGGCGGCGCAGTCGCTGGGTTTCTCGATCTCCGGCGTGCTGGCCTTCGGCGGCGTCGGCGGCATCGCGGTGGGCTTCGCCGCCAAGGATCTGCTGGCCAACTTCTTCGGCGGGCTGATGATCTACCTGGACCGTCCGTTCGTGGTGGGCGAGTGGATCCGCTCGCCGGATCGCAACATCGAGGGCACGGTGGAACACATCGGCTGGCGCCTGACCACCATCCGCACCTTCGACCGGCGCCCGCTGTACGTGCCGAACTCGGCGTTCGCCACCATCTCGGTGGAGAACCCGTCGCGCATGAGCAACCGCCGCATCTTCGAAACCCTGGGGCTGCGCATCGAGGACGCCGACAGGCTGCCGGCCATCGTCGCCGAGGTGCGCGCGATGTTGCAGGCGCATCCCGAGCTCGACGCCACGCAGACGCTGATCGTGAACTTCAACGGCGTCGGCCCGTCGTCGCTGGATTTCTTCGTCTACACCTTCACCCGCACCACCGTCTGGGTGGAATACCACGCGGTGAAGGAGCGGGTGCTGTTCCAGGTGCTGGAGATCATCGCCCGCCACGGCGCCCAACTGGCCCGCCCGACCACGCGGTTGCTGCGGGACGATGAGGTGGGAAGTGGGGGGCGTGCTGAGGGGAACCCCAAGTCTTGAACCACAGAGGACGGTGAGAGCACGGAGATTCACAGAGGAAGACCTGAACGGCCGGGCGCCGAGCGGATACATCCGGACCTTCCCGCCAGCTTTTCTCAGTGACCCCTCCGTGTCCTTCGTGTCCTCTGTGGTTCAAGGTGTAGGGTTTAGCTGCGCCTCGCTCACCGCTAGCATCGCCAGCAGTGCCGCCGGCGCCGGGTTGGCCTGGCAGAAGCCACGCTTGGCGAGGGGCTTGAGGCGCTTGAGCGCGGCTTCGGCCTTCTGGGCGCTGGAGCGGTCGGGGTGGGCGGCGACGGCCAGCAGGCGCAGGGGCGGATGGGCGCGGGTGTAGCGCGCGCCGCGGCCGCTGGCGTGCTCGGCCCAGCGGCGTGCCACGTCGGTGGCGACGCCGGTGTACAGGCTGCCGTCGCGGCATTCGATCACGTAGAGAAACCAGCTCATGCATGGCCCAGGGCGAATCGATCTTCAAACGCGGGGGCGAAGGACGGTTCGCCCCAGGCGTCGCGCCCGCCGGCTCAGGCGCCGTGGCACTTCTTGTATTTCTTGCCGGAGCCGCAGGGGCAGGGGTCGTTGCGGCCGACCTTGTCGCCGTCGCGCACCACCGTCTCCACCTTGCCGTAGCGCGCCTCCAGCCAGTAGAACATCACGTCCTCTACCAGCCACGGCAGTTCCGACACCCGCTCCTCGCGCTGCGGCACGCTCAGCACATCGCTTTCGTCCTCGGGATGATGACCTTCCTCCAGCGTCAGGATGGCGGCGATGGTGTCGTAGAAGGCGTCGTCCTCGTCCAGCGCGGCCTGCCACGCCGCTTCGTGGGCGAGCATGCCCAGGCGGAAGCCGCCGGCCCAGTAGGCGCCCAGCGATTCCTGCCATTTCTCGTCGGCGCCCTCGTCGGAGAGGATCAGCGGGAAGTACAGCGGATCGTCGCCGACGTTGCTGCGCTGCTTCACCGAGAATGCATCGGCGACGGTGGCGGCGTGGCGGCGCAGCAGGTCCATCACCTCGTCGGCCTCCTGCTGGTCGGCGAACTCGGGCGGGGTGCCGGAGAACACCTGCGGCAGCCATTCCTCTTCGGGCACCGGCTCCGGGCCGATGGTCAGCGCGACCAGGAAGCCGTCGAGGGTTTCGACGTCCATGGTTTCGTCAGGGGTGCGCGGCGACATCAGGAAGTCGTCCAGGCGTTCCAGTTCTTCGTCGGTCAGGGGGGCGAGGGGCATGTGGGTCCTTGAATCAGATTCCGGTGAATAACAGGTCGAGCGCGGCGATGATCCGGCCGTGCTCGTGGGAAAGGTCGGTGACGACGGGGCCGAGCGCCGCGTTGGGAATGCCGGCCATTTGCGGAAAGACGGCGATCACCGGCCGGCCTTCCACCTCGAATTGCGGCATCAGTCCCTCGATCCGGCGGCCGGGTGCGTCCGGGAGTGGCCGCAGCGGCACCACCACGCGGGTTTCCAGCCCCGCGAGCAGGTCGCTCTGGACATCGAGCAGGTAGGGCACGCTGTCGCGGGTCGCGGCGTTGCGGTTGCGATGGACCAGATAGCGTCGCATCAGAAGCCGCGCACTCCATCGCTGAACACCCCGTGCTCCGTCACGTCCTGGTTGTATTGCGCGATGGCCTCGCGGTTTTCCTCCAGCCAGCGCGCGCGGCGCTTTTGCTGGATCGCCTGGATCAACGCGGCTTCCAGCGTGGCGGAAAGGTTGATGTCCAGCGCGCGGGCCTGGTTGAGCAACTCGGCGTTGACCGACAGGTTGGCGGATTTCTTGTGCGTAGGGCGTTGCGTGATGCTGGGCATGGCGTAGTGCTCCCGACGGAACAGACAGATTATGCACGTACTATGCGCATGATTCATGCGCATCGCGCCAAGGGCCTCACTGCTTCAACTCCCCCAGCAGCTCCTTCACCCGCACCGCGCGCAGCATGGCTTCGGGCCAGTTGCCCTCGATGCGCAGGCGGTCGGGCGGCACCATCTTGTAGTGCTTCTTGCTCTGCACCAGCTGGATGATGCGGAACGGCTCGACCACGGTGTTGCGGGCGAAGGTGACGACCACGGCGGTGTCGGCGGCGTCGATCTTCTGGATGCCCATCGGCTTGGCCAGCATGCGCAGGCGGTGGCATTCGAGCAGCACGCGGGCGGCGTCCGGCAGCAGGCCGAAGCGGTCGATCAGCTCCTGCATCAGCGCGTCGAGGTCGTCCGCGGTTTCGCAGTTGGCCAGGCGCTTGTACAGGCTGAGGCGCTCGTGCACATCCGGGCAATAGTCATTGGGCAGCAGGGCGGGGGCGTGCAGGTTGATCTCGGTGGTGACGCCCAGCGGCTGGCTCAGGTCGGGCTCGACGCCCTTCCTCAACGCCTTGACCGCTTCGTTCAGCATCTGGCTGTACAGCGAAAAGCCGATCTCCTGCATCTCGCCCGATTGCGATTCGCCCAGCACCTCGCCGGCGCCGCGGATCTCCAGGTCGTGCATCGCCAGGTAGAAGCCGCTGCCCAGTTCCTCCATCGCCTGGATCGCCTCCAGCCGCTTGCGGGCGTCGGCGGTCAGGCCCTCCACGTCGGGCACCAGCAGGTAGGCATACGCCTGGTGGTGGCTGCGGCCGACCCGGCCGCGCATCTGGTGCAACTGGGCCAGGCCGAACTTGTCGGCCCGGTTCATCACGATGGTGTTGGCGTTGGGGATGTCGATGCCGGTCTCGATGATGGTGGTGCACAGCAGCAGGTTGAAGCGCTGGGCATGAAAATCGCGCATCACGTGTTCCAGCTCGCGCTCGCGCATCTGGCCGTGCGCCACGCCGATGCGCGCCTCGGGCAACAGCGCGGTCAGCTTCTCGCGCATGTTCTCGATGGTGTCGACTTCGTTGTGCAGGAAGAACACCTGGCCGCCGCGCTTCAGTTCGCGCAGCACCGCTTCGCGGATCACACCGTCGGAATACTTGGCGACGAAGGTCTTCACCGACAGCCGCTTGGACGGCGCGGTGGCGATCACCGAGAAGTCGCGGATGCCTTCCAGGCTCATCGCCAGGGTGCGCGGGATCGGGGTGGCGGTCAGCGTCAGCACGTCGACGTTGGCGCGCAGCGCCTTGAGCTGTTCCTTCTGCCGCACGCCGAAGCGGTGTTCCTCGTCGATGATCACCAGCCCCAGGTTCTTGAACTGCACGTCGGGCTGCACCAGCTTGTGGGTGCCGATCACGATGTCGATGCTGCCTTCGGCCAGGCCCTTGATCGCCACGCCCACTTCCTTGGTGGAGCGGAAGCGGCTCAGCTCGGCCAGCTTGACCGGCCAGTCGGAAAAGCGGTCGGAGAAGGTCTGGAAATGCTGTTCGGCCAGCAGCGTGGTCGGCACCAGCACGGCCACCTGCTTGCCGCCGGCCACGGCGGCGAAGGCGGCGCGCAGTGCGACCTCGGTCTTGCCGAAGCCCACGTCGCCGCACACCAGCCGATCCATCGGGCGGCCGATGCGCATGTCCACCAGCACCGCCTCGATGGCGGCGGCCTGGTCGGCGGTCTCGTCGAAGCCGAAGCCGGCGGCGAAGGCTTCGTAGTCGTGGTGGCTCCAGTCGAAGGCGTGGCCTTCGCGCGCGGCGCGGCGGGCGTACAGGTTGAGCAGCTCGGCCGCGGTGTCGCGCACCTGTTCGGCGGCGCGGCGCTTGGCCTTCTCCCAGGCGCCGGAGCCCAGCTTGTGCATCGGCGCGGCGTCGGCGGCGCCGCCGGAATAGCGGCTGATCACGTGCAACTGGCTGACCGGCACGTAGAGTTTGTCGCCGCCGGCGTATTCCAGCAGCAGCAGCTCGGTCTCGCCTTCGCCCAGGTCCATCGACACCAGGCCCTGGTAGCGGCCGATGCCGTGCGCCTCGTGCACCACGGCGTCGCCCACCTTGAGTTCGGACAGGTCGCGCAGCATGGCGTCGGTGTTGCTGCGCTTCTGCTGCTTCTTGCCGCGCGACTGCGCCACCGCCACGTACAGGTTGGCCTCGGTGACGACGGCCACCGCCGGGTCGTCCAGCAGGAAGCCGGTATGCAGCGGCGCGGCGGCCAGCATCACCCGCTCCGGCGCGTCCAGGAATGCCTGCCAGCTGTCGGCCAGCGCCGGCTTCAGCCCGTACTCGGCGAAGAACTGCGCCATGGTCTCGCGGCGGCCCAGGCTCTCGGCGGTGATGAGGATACGCCCCGGATGGCTGTCGACGAAGGCGGTCAGGCGGGCGATCGGGTTGTCGGCGCGGCGATCCACGTCCAGCGGTGGCAACGCGCGCGCCAGGCCGCCCGGCTCGGCGGTCAGGGCCAGTCGGGGATAGGCCTTGACCTGGGCGAAGAACTCGTCGGGTGGCAGGTACAGCGCCTTGGGCGCCAGGATGGGCCGGTCCTTCTCGCCGGACAGGTTGCGGTAGCGATCCTGGGTGTCGGCCCAGAAGCGGTCGGCCGCGCCGTGCACGTCGCCGTGCAGCGCCAGCAGCGCGCCCGCCGGCAGGTAGTCGAACACGGTGGCGGTGGCGTCGAAGAACAGCGGCAGGTAGTACTCGATGCCGGCCGGGGTGACGCCGCTGCTGATGTCCTTGTACAGCCGGCTCTTGCTCGGGTCGCCCTCGAATACTTCGCGGAAGCGCTGGCGGAATTTGGTGCGGCCGTGCTCGTCCAGCGGGAACTCGCGCGCCGGCAGCAGGCGGATCTCGGGCACCGGGTACAGGCTGCGCTGGGTATCGACGTCGAAGGTGCGGATGGTCTCGATCTCGTCGTCGAACAGGTCGAGCCGGTACGGCAGCGGCGAGCCCATCGGATAGAGGTCGATCAGCCCGCCGCGGATCGAGTATTCGCCGGGGCTGTACACCTGGGTGACATGGCTGTAGCCGGCGAAGGCGAGGTCGGCGCGCACCTTGTCGACGTCGAACTTCCGGCCCTTCTGCAACATGAAGGTATAGCCGGCCAGGTATTCCACCGGGGCCAGCCGGCCCAGCGCGGTCTGCATCGGCACGATCACCACGTCGGCCTGATCCTGGCGGATCTGCCACAGCGTGGCCAGGCGCTCGGAGATCAGGTCCTGGTGCGGGCTGAAATGATCGTAGGGCAGCGTTTCCCAATCCGGCAGCAGCACGATGCGCGCCTGCGGCAGCCAGAAGGCCAGCTCGTCCTTGAGGCGCCCGGCGGTGGCGGCGCTGTCCGCCAGCACCACCAGCGGGTGCGACTGGGCGGCGTAGCGGGCAAGCAACAGACTGTCGGCGGAACCATGGGGAGTGGGGAGCGGGAGGCGCTCGCCGGGGCGGGGCAGGCTGGACACGGTGGGACGCGGCGGCAAAAGCGCCATTATACCGATCCGTGCCGGACGGCCATGCCGACTTGCTTTTTGGTGGGGCATGCCGAATGATTCTGCACACCTTCCGTTGTCAGTCACCCCCTGACGACGTATGAAAAGAAGCCGTCTGCACGGCACACCTCTTCCGACGACATCGATGATGAAGCGCACCCTGCCCGGCTTCTGGCCGACCGCCTTTGCCTGTTGTGCGGCGCAGGCGTTCGCCTGGACGTTGCGTCTGCCCGGCCAGTACGCGGCCATGCCGGCGCTGGGCACCGGCGTGATGCTGATACTGCTGCTGCGCTATGGCCGCGGCGCCTGGTTCGGCGCGGCGCTGGGCGCCTGTCTGTGGCCGCTGCTGTCCAATGTGGGCTGGTCGATGCTGCTGCCGCTGGCCGCGCTGCACCTGGCGCAGGCGGTGGTGGTGGCGCGCTTCCTGCCGCAGTTCGGCCAGGGCGGCGAATTGCGGGTTCACGATGGCCTGCGCTTCCTGGCGGTCGGGCCGCTGGTGGGCGCCGGCGTGACCTCCAGCCTGGGCGTGCTGGTGCTCTACCTGTTCCAGGCCGCGGGCGACGCGCCGCTGTGGGCGCAATGGCTGCTGTGGTGGTGGTCCGACGCCCAGGCCATGCTGGTGGCGCTGGCGGTGTACTTCGGCCTGGCCTACCGCCGCCGAGACGCCCGCGCCGGGGTGGAGCTGGGGTTGCTGGTGGTCGCCGCGCTCGGCGTGTCGATGCTGGTCTACTTTCCGCCGTGGCCCGGGCTGGGCGATCTGCAATTCCTGCTGTTCCCGCTGATGGTGTGGGCCGCGCTGCGGTTGCGCCTGTTCGGCGTGGGGCTGGCCGGGTTGATCACCACGCTGGCCGCCGCCGTGATGCTGCACCTGGCGCAGACGCCCGCCGTCGCCGCGGTGCCGATGGTGACGCTGCTGGTGGCGGTGTCGATCACCGGACTTTTGCTGTCGTTGTCCAATCGCGAGAGCGCCGCCGCCGCGCGCGAATCGCGTCTGGCGGGGCAGGTGTTCCAGAACGCGTCCGAAGGCATCCTGATCACCGACGCCGACGCCCGGGTGGTGGCGGTGAACCCGGCGTTCACCCGCATCACCGGCTACCCGCGCTCCGAGGCCATCGGCCGCGTGTCGCGCATGTTCGGCAGCCGCGGCCGGCAGCGCGTGGCCAACCGCGAGATGCTGGAAAAGCTGGCGCAGGAAAGCTACTGGCAGGGCGAGATGCTGGACCGCCGCAAGAACGGCGAGGCGTATCCGGCTTGGCTGTCGATCAGCGCGGTGCGCGACGAGAACGGCGAGATCTCCAACTACGTCGGCGTGTTCTCCGACTACACCAACCGCAAGGAAGCCGAGCAGCGACTGCACTTCCTGGCCAACCACGACGCGCTGACCAAACTGTACAACCGCACCGCGATGCACGAATCCCTGGGGCAGGCGGTGGCGCGCGCCAGCGACGAAAAACGCCAGCTGGCGGTGCTGTTCATCGACCTGGATCGCTTCAAGGCGATCAACGACACCCTGGGCCACGACGTCGGCGACGAACTGCTCAAGGTGATCGCGCAGCGCCTGAAATCCAGCCTCAAGGACAGCGACCTGATCGCGCGGCTGGGCGGCGACGAATTCACCGTATTGCTGGACAACGTGCACCAGGTGGACGACGTGGCGCACATCGGCGAACGGCTGCTGACCGAGCTGTGCCGTCCCATCGTGATCCAGGGGCAGGAGCTGTTCGTCACCTGTTCCATCGGCATCAGCCTGTATCCCGGCGACGGCCTGCAACCGGCGCAACTGCTGAAGAACGCCGACGTGGCGATGTACCGCGCCAAGGAGCTGGGCAAGAACAACTACCAGTTCTTCTCGCCGGACATGAACGCGCGCGCCTTCGAACACCTGGTGCTGGAGAACAGCCTGCGCTACGCGCTGGAACGGCGCGAGCTGATCCTGCACTTCCAGCCGCAGATCGACATCGTGTCGGGCGAACTGGAAGGCGTGGAGGCGCTGATCCGCTGGGAGCACCCCGAGCTGGGGCTGATCCCGCCCAGCAGCTTCATCCCGCTGGCCGAGGAGAACGGCTTGATCGTGCCGATCGGCGACTGGGTGCTCCAAGAAGCCTGTCGCATGCTCAAGCTGTGGCAGGTGGCGGGCTACGCCATCCCGCGGCTGGCGATCAACCTGTCGGCGCGCCAGTTCCTGCGCGAGCAGTTGCCGCAGCAGGTGGCGGCCACGCTGGCCAGCTACGACATCCCGCCGCAGCGGCTGGAGCTGGAGATCACCGAAAGCATGATCATGCAGAACCCGCAGCGCGCGGTGAGCGTGCTGGGCGAATTGCGCGCGATGGGGGTGAAGCTGGCGATCGACGACTTCGGCACCGGCTATTCGTCGCTGTCCAACCTCAAGCACTTCCCGCTCGATACCCTGAAGATCGACCGTTCGTTCATCGTCGGCGTGCCCGAGGACGAAGACAGCGCCGCCATCGCCGAGGCCATCGTCGCCATGGCCAAGAAGCTGCGGCTCAAGGTGGTGGCCGAGGGCGTGGAGACCATCCAGCAGATGCTGTTCATGCGCCGCAGCGGCTGCCACGCGGTGCAGGGCTACCTCTACGCCATGCCGCTGGACGCCGATGCCCTGCTGCGCTACCTTGCGCGCGAAGGCTATGCGGCGGCCGGCCCGGTGGACGCCAGCCCGGCCTAGGGCGTGTCATCGATGGTTTCGCGGCAGCGCTGGGCCGAAAAACCGCCACGCTGGGTTTTGCAGCCGCTCACTGACACGCAGTCCGCGCCCCGGCACCTTGCCGGATTGCTTCCCCTCTCGAATTCCCGGTTCCCATGCAGAAAAAGACCCTTCACGGCTTCCATGCCGTCGCCGCGCGCCTCAAGCGCTTTCCCGACAGCGTGCTCGAGATCTACCTCGACGCCGCGCGCCACGATGCCCGTGCCCGCGACCTGACCCAACTGGCGCAGGCCCACGGCGTGAAGGTGCTGCACGTGGACGACAAGCGCCTGTCCGGCCTGACCGGCGACGCGCGCCACCAGGGCGTCGCCGCGCTGATCGACGCCGGCAAGTCCTACGTGACGCTGGAGGACGTGCTGGACGACCTGACCGAGCCCGCGTTCCTGCTGGTGCTCGACGGCATCACCGATCCGCACAACCTGGGCGCCTGCCTGCGCGTGGCCGACGCCATGGGCGTGCACGCGGTGATCGCGCCCAAGGACAAGTCGGTGGGCCTGACCGCCACCGTGTCCAAAGTGGCGTGCGGCGCGGCCGAGACCGTGCCCTACGTGATGGTCACCAACCTGGCGCGCACCCTGCGCGAACTGAAGGACCGCGAGATCTGGATCGCCGGCACCGCCGCCGACGCCGACGTGGACCTGCATCATTTCAGCGGCGGCACCGGCGCCATCGCCTGGGTGCTGGGCAGCGAAGGCGAGGGCATGCGCCGCCTGACGCGCGAGCACTGCGACGTGCTGGTGTCGATCCCGATGTTCGGCGCGGTGGAAAGCCTGAACGCCTCGGTGGCGGCCGGCATCGTGCTGTCCGAAACCCGCCGCCAGCGCACCCTGGCAGGCTGAGTTTCACGCACGATTGCTTTCCTTTTCCTGATGACGGCGCGATGTGATTCGCGCCGTTTTTCATGGCACGTGTTTAGCGAATCGCCGCGAATTGCTAAACAAGTCGAGGGGTGCACGCAATTCCCCACATTGCGGCGTTTTACGCCGGTCGGGGGCGCATCCATGCCGGCGGATTGCCGAATTGGCGCGTGAATTGTATTGGTGGCAATGCATCGGGCTTTGGTGATTAGATGCCGGGCACTTTTCCCCGGACCGATCGATTGCCCCATGATGAAAAAAACATATTCCGCCGTAATGGCCGCCGTATTGTCGTTGTCGGCCTTGGCCGCTTCCGCGATGGATCTGTCGGCGTCCGCCGGCAGCGATTTCGTTGCCGCCAATGGCGCCCTCAATGCGGGCGGCATCGGCCTGACCGCCGACTGGCTGTACAACGACGACCTGGGCTATACCGCCGGCCTTGGGCTGGGCCTGGGCGTGCCGCTGGGGTCGGCACTGGTGACGCTGGGCGGCAAGGCGATGTACGTCGATCTGGACGACCGCGACAACGGCGGCGCGCTGGCGGTCGGCGGCACCGTGCAATGGCCGTTGGGCGAGCATTTCAAATTGCTGGGTGGCGCCTGGTATGCGCCCGAATCGCTGGCGAGCGGCATCGGCGCCTATACCGAGGCCAGCGCAGGGGTGCGCTTCAATCTGACCAGGCTGGTCGGCGCCGAATTGGGTTACAAGTACGTGAAGGTGGAAAGCGACGACGACCGGCCCGCCACCGAATTGGCCAACGGGGTTTATGGCGGCGTCACGTTTTCGTTCTGAAACAGCATAAAGAAAAAGAATGCCGGGATATTCCGGCATTCTTTTTTTGAGCAATGCAATTGGGCTGGATCGGGCAGGGCGCCCGACGCCACCCGGTTCAGCGCGCGGCGCGCCAGGCGCGCAGCCGGCGTACCAGCCATTTCTCCAGCTCGATCACCAGGAAGATGGCGACGCCGATCTTCAGACTGATCAACCAGTAGAACAGCGGCAGCGGCGCGGTGCCGAAGATCTCGTTCATGAACGGCAGGTGGACGATGGACAGTTGCAGCACCAGCAGCACGCTGCTGGCCAGCCACAGGCCCTTGCTGCGGAACATCGCCCAATCCAGCGAGAAGCTGTCCTGGATGCGGCAGTTGAACATGTATGCCCACTGCGCCGTGACCAGCGTTTGCAGCAGCACCGTGCGCACGAAGGCCGGGTTGTCGATGTGCGACAGCAGTTGGGCTTCCAGCGCGAAGGCGCTGCCGGCCAGCAGCAGCCCCACCAGGCCCACGCGCCAGATGGCGTAGCCGTCGAGGATCGAGCGCGACGGATCGCGCGGGCGCCGCTGCATCAGCCCGGGCTCGGCCGGCTCGAACGCCAGGCCGAACGACAGGGTGATCGAGGTCGCCATGTTCATCCACAGCACTTGCAGCGGCGTCAGCGGGATCATGGCGCCCGCCAGGATGGCGATCACGATCAACAGGCCCTGCGCCAGGTTGGTGGGCAGGATGAACAGGATGGTCTTCTTCAGGTTGTCGTAGACGCGGCGGCCTTCCTTCACCGCGCGGGCGATCGAGGCGAAATTGTCGTCGGCCAGCACCATGTCGGCGGCCTCGCGGGTGACCTCGGTGCCCTTGATGCCCATGGCGATGCCGACGTCGGCCTGCTTCAGCGCCGGGGCGTCGTTGACGCCGTCGCCCGTCATCCCGACCACGTTGCGGCGGCGTTGCAGGGCGCGCACCAGCCGCAGTTTGTGCTCGGGACTGGTGCGCGCAAAGATGTCGCAGCGGTCGGCCACGTCCACCAGCGCCTCGTCGTCCAGCGCTTCGAGCTGCTGCCCGGTCACCACATCGTGGCCGTTGCCGATGCCCATCATCGCGCCGATGGCCATCGCGGTGCCGGGATGGTCGCCGGTGATCATCTTCACCCGGATGCCGGCGTCGCGGCACTGGGCGATGGCCTCGATGGCCTCGGGGCGCGGCGGGTCCATCATCCCGGCAAAGCCGAGGAACACCATGCCATGCTCCAGGTGGCGGTGCTCCAGCGCGGGATAGTGCGGCGGGATTTCGCGGTAGGCGGCGGCCAGCATGCGCAGCCCGTTCTCGGACTGGCGCGTCATCGCGTCGTCCCAGTAGGCCGCGTCGAACGGGCGCTGGCCGTTGTCGTGCAGCTCGGTGGCGCAGCGTGCGGCGATCACGTCGGGCGCGCCGATCATGAACAGGTAGTGGCGGCCCTCCACCTCGTGGTGGGTGGCCTGGTACTTGTAGGCGGAATCGAACGGGATCTTGCCGTGGCGCCTGGCATCGTCGTGGCGTACGCCGGCCTTGGCCGCCAGCACCTTGAGCGCGCCGGCGGTGGGGGCGCCCGCCACCTGCCAGTGGCCGTTCTCGTCGCGCAGCAGCCGGGTGTCGTTGCACAGGTCCACGGCGGTGATGAACAGGCCCAGCGGCGTGGCCGGATCGATGCCGCCGATGTCGCCGCTGCCGCCCACTTCGCGGATCTCGCCCACCGGCTCGTAGCTTTCGCCGCTCACGGTAAAGGCGCGGTCGCCCAGCACCACCGACTTCACGGTCATCTCGTTGCGGGTCAGCGTGCCGGTCTTGTCGGAGCAGACGATGGTCATCGCGCCCAGCGTTTCCACCGTGGGCAGCTTGCGGATGATGGCCTTGTTGCGCGCCATCTTCTGCACGCCCAGCGACAGGATGATGGAAATCACCGCCGGCAGGCCCTCGGGCACCGCCGCCACCGCCAGGCTGATCAGCGACAGCGACAGCTCGCCCAACTCCATGTCGAACATCAGCCAGCCCCAGGCGAACAGCACCGCCATCATCACCAGGATCAGCAGGAAGATGCCCTGGCCCAGCCGCTTCATCTGCTGCAACAGCGGCGTCTGGATCGGATCGACATTCGAGATCATGCGGTTGATGTGGCCCAGCTCGGTGTCGCCGGCGGTGGCGACCACCACGCCGCGCGCGGTGCCGGCGCTGACGGTGGTGCCGGAGAACGCCATATTGCGGCGATCGCCCAGCAGCGCGTTGCCCGGGATGGCGGCGATATGCTTGTCCACCACCGTCGATTCGCCGGTGAGGATGGCTTCCTCCACCCGCAGGCTGTGGGTTTCCAGCAGGCGCAGGTCGGCCGGGATCTTGTCGCCGGGGCGTAGCGACACCACGTCGCCGGGCACCAGGTCGGCGGTGGGCAGCGGCGTCTTCTTGCCGTCGCGCAGCGCCAGGGTCTGGCTGGACAACATGCCGCGGATGCTTTGCAGCGATTTCTCGGCGCTGTTCTCCTGCACGAAGCCGATCAGCGCGTTGATGACCGCCACGCCGAGGATGACCGCGGTATCGACCCAGTGGCCCATGGCGCCCGTCACCACGCAGGCGGCGAGCAGGATGTAGATCAGCACGTCGTTGAAGTGCAGCAGGAAGCGCAGCCAGCCGGGGCGGCGCGGGGCTTCGGGCAGTACATTGGGGCCGTGGGCGCGCAGGCGGGCCTCGGCCTCGGCGGCGGTCAGGCCGCGGGCGGTGGTATCGAGCGCATCCAGCGTGGAGGCGACTTCCAGCTGGTGCCAGGTTGGCGGAGCGCTTTGGGGAGGAACAGGTTGTGTCATGACGGGGGGCCTCATTGGGGATGGATGAAGTCCGACGGTCAGAGCGCCGGGGCGGGCCGCGCGGGTGGCGCGGCGGCCGTCACCTGGTGTTGCGTGGGCCCGTGCGGCACGGGCGGGTGGGACGGCGGGCGAGGCGAAGGCCGGGCACGGGCCCGGCGCGGATCGCACCGCGTTGTGGCGCCACCGGATCGGGGCGGCGCCACCGTGGATCACTAAGAGCGGCTGACAAAACCCCGCGCAGCGGTTCCGGCAAGGCGTGCGAAGTGCAGGCAGGACAAGGCGTACGGCAAGCAAGCACAACGCAGCCGGAAGGGTTTTGTCAGACGCTCCACCTATTGCACCAGCGTTACCGGCAGCTGGGTCAGGTGCACCACCTGGTAGGCGATCGAGCCCACCACCAGGTTGGAGACCACGCCCATGCCACGCGTGCCCATCACGATGCGGTGGCAGCCGTGTTTCTGGGCGTAGTCGGCGATGGTCTTGGCCGGCGGGCCGAATTCCACCGCGTGCTCGCACGGCACCTGCGCCCGGTGCAGCAGCGCCAGCGATGCCGCCAGCGCTTCTTCGCCCATCTCGCGGAAATAGGCGTCGAGCGTGGCCTGCGACGCGATGGCGTTCAGGCTGACCTTGCTTTGCAGTGGCGACTGCACGTTCAGCAGCCGCACGAAGATCGGCTGGCCGCTCTCTTTGAGCCCGATCACGTGTTCCAGCGCGCGCCTGGCGTTTTCGGAACCGTCTACGGGAACCAGGATGTTCAACATGGCATGCTCCTTTGCCGCGCCATCAGCGCACCAGGGTCACCGGCAACGTGGTCAGGCTCAGGGTCTTCACCGCCACCGAGCCGAGCACGAAGGCGGCGATGGCACCGTGCCCCTGGCTGCCCATGAAGATCTGGTCGGCGCCGATCTCCTCGGCCACACGGGCGATGGTGGGGGCGGGGGCGCCGGTTTCGATGCGCGTGTCGAACGGCAGGCCGGCAGCCTCGACCCGGCGCACCGCGTCGTACAGCGCACGCTCGCCTTGTTGCTGGGTCAGCTTGTCGATTTCCAGGGCGCTCAACGAGCGGTAGCCCGGCCGCAGATCCGGCTGCACGTTGAGCAGGCAGACCTGACCGATCTGTTCGTACTGGACGAAGTCCAGCATGGTTTCCACCGCGCGGGCGGATTGGGGAGAGCCATCCACCGGGATCAGTACCTTTCTCACGTCGACCTCCTCGATCTCGTCATCGGATCGCCGCATGCGCGGCGCGCCATTCCGTTGCGATCAGGATCGGGTGGGTCGAGTTGAATTGCCGTGCCTGGCGATGGATTGCCCGCCGCGGATAGGGGTATTGCCATCCGGGGCAGGGCAGGATTTCGTCAAGGCAATCTGGTGACGTGGGCCTGATTTGATCGCGATGGGAATAGGAACATTGGACTTGTTTCCGCATGCCCTGAGCATGACCTGGGTCAAAGTCCGGGAAAACGCCATTTTATATGAAAGCGACATGGCAAAGCGCCCGTCTGAAAAAATACAACAATAAAATCATGTATTTGCTATGTGGTCGGGGCTGTCAACCCGGATGAGCGGTGATAATCCCCGGATATCGCTCAATTTATTTAGGATTAATCCGAAAGTGCGATATCCGGGCCTGTCCGCAGCGCGCCGTCGCCAATGGGCCCTCGGCGAAAAGCACTAATCGGCTTGACAGCCGCCGACGGTGGACAAATCGCCATCAGGGGGTGGTCTGCCGCCGCTCGCTGCGCCATTGCGCGATCTTGCGGAACACCCAGCTGTTGGGCTGTTCGATGCCGGTGCGCACGTAATCCATCGTCGCCATGTGCGACAGCGCCGCCTGCTGCGCCAGGTAGGAGCCGGGCGTGCCGGCGAACAGGATGCGGTCGCCGAAGGCGAGCTGGCTTTCGGCCGGCGGCAGCAGGATCTCGCGCCCGCCGTGGTAGTACAGCAATGGCAGGCAACGCAGCGGCAGTGCCACGTTGTGCGGGTTGGTCTGCAAATGGCGCATCTCCAGCGGTGGCGTCGGATTGGCCAGCAAGGCGTACACGGCGGCCTCGTTGGTCGCGTTCAGTTCCACCACCCAGGTCCGCGGCACCTCGCCCCGGCACAGTTGCTCCAGCTCGCGCATCAGCGCCGATGCCCAGATCTCGCTGCGGGTCTGGATCAGCTCCAGAAAGCGCGCCAGCGTCGGCGAATTCAGCGTGCGCAGGCATTCGTGCGACATCACCCGCGCGCGCACCACGGTCAGGTCCGGCTGGAACGCGGTGAACAGCAGGCTGTTGTTGGCCAGGTTCTGCCGCGCCACCACGAACAGGCCGGGGCGCAGGCTGCGCGCGGTGGCGAGGGCCGACAGGTTGTTGGCGTCGTGGTCGTGGCAGGCCACCAGCCCCACCGCGTCGGCGATGCCGGCCGCGCGCAGCGACGCGGCATCCACCCCCAGCGCCAGCGTGAATTGCGCCGGATCCAGGCTGGGCTGCGGCTCGGGGTCGATCACCGACACCGTGGCGCCCTCGCTGTCCAGCGCCTGCTTCACCGCGTGGCCGAAGCGGCCGTAGCCGACGATCACCCAGTGCCCGCGCGGCGGCTTGATCAACGGCGGCAGCGGGTGGCCGGGGAACTCGGACAGCGTGTCCCACAGCCGGCTGGTGTGCGGCGCGTGCAGCGCGCGGCGGAACTGCGCGCCCACCGCGTCGAACATGTTGATGACGCGGTTGGCGCCGAACGACGCCATGTTCTCCGCCACCGCGCTGGTCTTGGAGCGGCATACCGACAGCAGCTGCGGCCGCAGCACGTAGGCGGCGATGGCGATGGCCAGGTTGGCCTCCTCGTCGCCGGTGATCGCCAGGATGCCGCGACAGCACGGATGCAGCAGCCCGGCGTAGGTGAGCAGTTGCGGGCTGGAGGCATCGCCGGCATAGGCCGGGATATCGAAGCGGTAGTCGGCGAAGATCACGTCCAGCGCCCGCTCCTCGCGCAGATCCAGCACCACGAAGCGCAGCCCTTGTCGATCCAGCGCCTTGCACAGCAGCCGCGCGGTCTGGCCGTAGCCGCAGACCAGGATGAACGGCTCGCTCAGCCGTCGCACCCGCCCGCTGAAGCGCCCCAGTTGCAGCGCCTGGAGAAAGCTCTTGTCCTGCACGATGGCGAAGGTGCTGCCGATGGTGTACGCCCAGCCGACCACCGACATGTAGATGCACAGCACCACCCACATCCGCTGCGGATAGGTGAAGGCATGCGGCACCTCGCCGAAGCCGATGGTGGTCGCGGTGTAGCTGACGAAATAGAACGCATGGAAGAAATCCATGCGATAAGGCCTGCCGGCCTCGTCCACCCCCGGAATCAACACCAGCCCCAGCACCGACAGCGAATAGATCAGGATCAACGTGATCAACGGCGCCCGCATCCGCCGCAACACCAGGAACACGATATTGGGCCGGGCCATCTTCACCTGCGACTGGGTGGGGGTCATGGCGCGGCCTCCCTCAGCGCTCCCACGACGACCCAACTCTTGCGATCAAGGCGGCTCACTCGAACCCCATCACCCGCACGCCACTCCCAACCCCCCTTTTTCGAAGCCGCCATCGAGCGCAGCGAGGCTCCCTCGCGGCGGCGAGGGCGGGGGGAGTGGGATCGAACAGGAAGCGCCGTTGTTGGCGGACCAGGGACGATGCGCGCCCGGCTTGGCCGGGGGCTTGCTGATGTTGGCCTCGAGGTAGGCAGGAAGAGAAGCAAGGCGCGGCGGCGAGGGCGGGGGGAGGAGGGTTCAATCAAGAAGCGTCGGTTGTTGGCACTCAACCCTTGTTGAGCGCCCGGCTCCGCCAGCAGCCTGCGCACCCTCGCATTCCGCAAACCCATCCCCAGCCACGGCCTTTGAGCACCCATGCTCGCCGAAGCCACCATCGAGCGCAGCGAGGCTCCCTCGCGGCGGCGAGGGCGGGGGGAGGAGGATTCGATCAGGAAGCGTCGGTTGCTCGCGCTCAACCATCGTTGAGCGCCCGGCTCCGCCGGGGGCTTGCTCACCCACGCACGCTGCTCACACATACACAAACCTCACCGACGCGGCGAAAGCGTCTCGCCGATCAGCAGCACCACCGACACCACGTTGGCCGCCAGCGCACCGCCGGACAGCGACACGATGCTGGACATCACCGCCGGGGTGGTGCCGATCTCGGTGACGTAGAGGTTGTAGCCCCACACCACCGCGGCGGCGATCAGTTGCAGGTCGGCCACCAGGCTGGTCGCCAGGTGCAGCGCGCCCAGCTGGGTGCGGTCGCCGAACTTGAGCACGGTGGCGATCAGGTTGACCACGATGGCGGCGAACAGCTCGAACACCTCGTGCTGGTGCGGCACGTCGATCTCGCCGATGAAGAACCCGAAATTCAGGGTGAAGGCGAGCAGGATGAAAAAGCCGAAGATGATCTTTTCGAGATTCATGGTGGGCGTGCCGTGGCCGGGGGGACGCCCTTGATTGTAGTCAGCGCCCGCCGGCTGTCGCCAACCCGCTCCGGGTCGGCCGGATCAGGCCGCGGGCCGGTCGGCCTGGCTGCTGTCCGACTCGAACAGGTTCTCCAGCTCGCGCATCGCCTCCTGCGAGGTCTGGATCAGCTGGCTTTCGTCGTGGTACGCGGCCTGCTGGCGGCGCAGCAGGCGCTCGTCGTAGTCGCGGAAGGCGTCGACCGTGGCCGCCGCGTCGTCCTGGCTCAGGCCCAGCGCGTGCAGCGCGCCCTTGGCCATCTGCAGGCTGGAATGGTAGGTCTCGCGTTCGACCGCGGTGACGCCCAGTTCCATCAGGCGGTAGGCATGCGCCCGGTTGCGGGCGCGGGCGAAGATCTTCAGCTTGGGAAAGTGCATGCGCACCGTCTCGGCGGTGCGCACCGATGCTTCCACGTCGTCGATCGCCAGGATCAGCACCTCGGCCTGGTCGGCGCGGGCGGCGCGCAGCAATTCCAGCCGCGAGGCGTCGCCGTAGAACACCTGGTTGCCGAAGCGACGCACGAAGTCCACCTGGTCCGGGCTGGCTTCCAGCGCGGTGAACGGAATCCTGCGCATGCGCAGCGTACGGCCGACGATCTGCCCGAAGCGGCCGAAGCCGGCGATGATGACGCGGCTGCCTTCCACCGGCTCGATGCGGTCGAACTCGCGCACCGCGCGCGGCGTCAGCCACGGCCCGATCCAGCGTTCGTGCAGCAGCGACACCAGCGGCGTGGCCGCCATCGACAGCGTCACCACCAGCACCAGCGTATCGGCCAGCGGGCGCGCCATCACGCCGTGGGTGATCGCCAGGCTGAACAGCACGAAGGCGAACTCGCCGCCTTGCGCCAGCGCCACGCCCAGGTGGCGCGAGGTGGCGTTGCCGGCGCCGGTCAGCCGGCCCAGGCCGAACAGCACCAGGAACTTGATGGCCATCAGCCCCGCCACCAGCGCCACCAGCGTGCCGGGAATGCTCAGCACCAGCCCCAGGTTGGCCGACATGCCCACCGCGATGAAGAACAGCCCCAGCAGCAGGCCCTTGAACGGCTCGATGGTGGCTTCCAGCTCGTGGCGATATTCAGAATCGGCCAGCAGCACGCCGGCCAGGAAGGCGCCCAGCGACATCGACAGCCCCACGTTCTCCATCAGCATCGCCGTGCCCAGCACCAGCAGCAGCGCGGCCGCAGCGAACACCTCCTGGCTGCCTGAGCGCGCCACCAGCCGCAGCGCCGGACGCAACAGCCAGTGACCGCCGATCACCACCGCCGCCACCACCACGATGGCCTTGACCACGCCCTGCCAGCCCGGCAGCTCGCCGCCGGACAGCAACGGCAGGAAGGCCAGCATCGGGATCACCGCCAAATCCTGGAACAACAGGATGGCGAAGGCGTCGCGGCCGTGGCGGGTGGTCAGCTGCTTCTTTTCCGCCAGCATCTGCAACACGAAGGCGGTGGACGACAGCGCCAGCCCCAGTCCGGCGACGATGGCCGCCGCCAGCGGCGTGCCGATCAGCACCAGCGCCACGCCGATCACCAGCGCGGTGGCGAACACCTGCGCACCGCCCAGGCCGAACACCGCGCGGCGCAGCACCCACAGCCGCGACGGTTGCAGCTCCAGCCCGATCACGAACAGCAGCAGCACCACGCCCAGCTCGGAGAAATGCAGGATGTTCTCCACATTGGCCACCAGGCCCAGGCCCCACGGCCCGATCAGCACCCCGCCGGCCAGGTAGCCGAGAATGGCGCCGAGGCCGGCGCGACGGAACAGCGGCACCATCACTACGGCGGCGCACAGGAACACGGCGATCTGGCTCGTCAGGCTCATCGAATGGCAATCCAGGGGCAGGGCGGGGAGGGTGACAGCTTATCGTAATCGCCCAGACCGCGCGGCATGCTTTTGTCCCCGCTTGCCGCACCCGCGCCGCGCCCGCCGCCCGGGCGCGGCCTCGCCGATAATCGAGTTTTTACTCGGCGCGGAGCACGCATGACCCGACTGCACGGCAACATCCTGACCGACCAGGGCTGGCGCCATGGCGCGCTGTTGCTGGAGAACGGCCGCATCGCCGCGCTCGACGCCGGCCCCGCCGATCCGGCCGGCAACGACGACCCCTACCTGCTGCCCGGCTTCATCGACCTGCACGTGCACGGCGGCGACGGCGCCGACGTGATGGACGGCGCCGCGGCGCTGACGCGGGTGGCGCGCAAGCACGCCGCCCACGGCACCACCGCGCTGCTGGCGACCACCGTCTGCGCCGACGACGCCACGCTGAGCGCATTGCTGCCGCAACTGGCCGAGGTCTGTCGACAGCGCCCGGCCGGGGCGGCCGACGTGCTGGGCATCCACCTGGAAGGGCCCTACGTCAGCCCGCACAGCCTGGGCGCGCTGCCCGACGAAACCCGCGCCGCCGCCCTGGCCGAGGTGGACCGCTACCGCGCGCTGGCGCCGTTGCGGGTGCTGACGCTGGCGCCGGATGTGCCCGGCCACGACGCGCTGATCGGCGAACTGGCGCGGCGCGGCATCCGCGTGCAGCTGGGCCACAGCCAGGCCAGCTACGACGAAGCGCTGGCCGCGTTGCGGCAGGGCGCCGTCGGCTTCACCCACCTGTTCAACGCCATGAGCCCGCTCCAGCACCGCGCGCCCGGCATGGTGGGCGCGGCGCTGGCGCATGCCGAATTCAGCGAGCTGATCCCCGACCTGATCCACGTGCACCCCGGCGCGATGCGCGTGGCGTTGCGCGCCATCCCACGGTTGTACTGCGTCACCGACGCGGCGCCATTGGCCGGCCTGCCCGACGGCCAGTACGGCGACGGGCCGCGCGCGGTGCACAAGTGCCTGGGCGGAGTGCGGCTGGCCGACGGCCGCCTGGCCGGCAGCGCGCTGACCATGGATCAGGCGCTGCGCAATCTGGTTGGACTGGGGCTGAGCGTGGCGGACGCCTCGGCGCGGCTGTCGCGCAATCCGGCCGACTACCTGGGCCTGCCGGAGCGCGGCCGGCTGGCGGCGGGGCTGGTGGCCGACGTGGTGCGCGTCGAGCGCGACCTGCGCCTGAGCGGCGTGTGGGTGGCGGGCGAAGCGGTGGCGCCGGCCGAGGTCAGCCCAGACAACGTTTGAGATCGGCCGCCAGCCGTTGCGCCGTCGCCGCGTCCAGGCTGGCGCTGGTCAGGCGCAGGCCATGCGCGGGATGTTCCACGCCGAATGCCTCGCCGCCGCGCACCAGCCAGCCCAGCCGCGCCAGTGCGAAGGCCAGCGGCTGGCTGTCGCCCGGCAGCGGCAGCCACAGGTTCAGCCCGTCGCCCGGCGGCGTGGCGACGCCCTGAGCGGCCAGCGCGTCGGCCAGCATGGCGCGACGTGCCGCGTAGACCTGCCGCGCCTGGGCGATGCGCGCCTGGATGTCCGGCGTGACCAGGCAGTCTTCCACGATGTCCTGCAACAGGTGGCTGACCCAATGCGTGCCGCAGGCCAGCCGCAGCCGCAAGCGCTGCGCCGTCTGCGCGTCGCTGGCGACGAAGGCCAGCCGCAGGTCCGGCCCCAACGCCTTCGACACCGAGCGCACCAGCGCCCAGCGTCGCGCCTGGGCGGGGATCACCGCGTGGTACGGCGCGTCGGACAGCATCGCGAAATGGTCGTCCACGATCACCAGCACGTGCGGGTGCCGCGCCAGCAATTGTCGCAGCGCGCGGGCGCGCCGGGCGCTGAGGCAGCAGCCGGTGGGATTGTGCGCGCGCGGCGTGACGATCACCGCCTGCACGCCCTGATCCAGCGCGGCCTGCAAGGCGTCGGGCCGCATGCCCTCGGCGTCGACCGGCACGCCCACGGGTTGCAGGCCGGCCACGCGCAGCGTGCTGATGCTGCTGAGAAAACACGGGTGTTCCACCGCCACCTTGTCGCCCGCCACCAGGTGCGCGGCCAGCAGGCGTTCCACCGCATCGACCGCGCCGTGCGCCAGATCGATCCCGGCGCCGTCGGGGCAAGCGTTGGCGCACCATTGCCGCGCGTAGGCGACCAGACCCGGATTCACCGGCGCCTCGCCATACAGGCGCGGGCGGTAGGGCCGACGCGGCAGGGCCGACAGATCAGGCAGCCACGCCGGGTCGGGATTGCCGCTCGCCAGATCGGTCAGCGGCGAATCGGGCTGGCCGCCTTCCTGTTCGGCCGGGGCATCCGGCTGGCGGATCACCGTGCCCAGTCGCCCCTGCGTCACCGCGATGCCGGCGCCGACCAGCCGCTTGTACGCCGCCGCCACCGTGTTGCGGTTGACCGCCAGCGTCTGCGCCAGCTCGCGCACCGGCGGCAGCGCCTGGCCGGGCGCCAGCCGATGCGACTGCGCCAGTTGACGGATGCTGTCGAAGATTTCCGCGGCGGTCTTTCCGACGATTTTCATTTTGACCTATGACAACATATACTTTGGACCGGGCCAATTTTAACCCGTCGCGGCGCCTCGCGCAGCCGGGGCAGCCAGCCGGACCTCGCCATGCATCCCTTCACGTCTTATCCCACCGCCACCTCGCTCGACGACCTGCGCCACAACCTGGACGCGGTGCGCGGCCGCATCGCCGCCGCCTGTGGCCGCGTCGGCCGCGATCCGGCCGGAGTGCGGTTGCTGCCGGTGAGCAAGACCGTGGACGAGGCACGGCTGTGCCTGGCCTACGCCGCCGGCTGCCGCGAGCTGGGCGAGAACAAGGTGCAGGAGGCGCAGCGCAAGGCCGAGGCGCTGGCCGACCTGCCGGACCTGCGCTGGTCGGTGATCGGTCATCTGCAAACCAACAAGGCGCGGCTGGTGGCGCGCTTCGCCAGCGAATTCCAGGCGCTGGACAGCCTGCGGCTGGCCGAGGCGCTGGATCGCCGCCTGCAGGCCGAAGGCCGCGCGCTGGACGTGCTGGTGCAGGTGAACACCTCGGGCGAGGCCAGCAAGTACGGCCTGCACCCCGACGAAGTCCCGGCGTTCCTGCACGTGTTGCCGACCTTTTCCGCACTGCGGGTGCGCGGGCTGATGACATTGGCGCTGCTGTCCGGCGACCCCGCGTGGGTACGCCAGTGCTTCGCGCGGCTGCGCACGCTGCGCGACCGGCTGCGCCAGGACGCGGCGCCCGGCATCGCGCTGGACGAACTGTCGATGGGCATGTCGGGCGATTTCGAAATCGCGGTCGAGGAGGGCGCCACCGTGGTGCGGGTGGGCCAGGCCATCTTCGGCGCGCGCGCCTTGCCCGACAGTCACTACTGGCCTACGCCGGCCGCATGACCCCTCCAACCTTCGAGCGACCCCACCATGAAAACCGCCATCGCCCTGCGCCACCTGCAATTCGAAGACCTCGGCACGCTGGAACCGCTGCTCCAGGCGCGCGGCTACACCGTGCGTCATCTCGACGCCGCCATCGACGATCTGACCGCGCTGGACGTACAGACCCCCGCGCTGATGGTGGTGCTGGGCGGCCCGATCGGCGCCGGTGACGACGACGCCTATCCCTTCCTGCGCCCCGAGCTGGCGGCGATCCGGCGCCGGCTGGACAGTGGCCGGCCGTTGCTGGGCATCTGCCTGGGCGCGCAACTGATCGCCCGCGCGCTGGGTGCCGCTGTTTATCCGATGGGGGTGAAGGAGATCGGCTTCTCGCCGCTGACGTTGAGCGACCACGGCCGCCGCCACGCACTGGCCGCGGTGGGCGACGCGCCGGTGCTGCACTGGCACGGCGACCAGTTCGACATCCCGCCCGGCGCCGTGCGGCTGGCCGGCACGGCGGTCTGCCCCAACCAGGCGTTCGCCGTCGGCGAGCGGGTGCTGGGGCTGCAATGCCATCCCGAAGTCGATCCGCGCCTGCTGGAGCGCTGGCTGGTCGGCCACGCCGGCGAACTGGCGCAGGCCGGGCTGGACCCGCGCGACCTGCGTGCACAGGCGGCCGAGCACGGCCCCAGGCTGGTCGCCGCCGCCCACGCCGTGTTCAGCGCCTGGCTGGACGGCGCCGAGGCCGCCGGAGCGCAGGCATGAGCGCGCCGCTGAAGTCGTGGCCGATCGACGTGGTGTCGGTGCAATCGCAGGTGGTGTACGGCAGCGTCGGCAACAACGTGGCATTGCCCACGCTGCAAGCGTTCGGGCTGGTGGCCGCCGCCGTGCCGACGGTGCTGCTGAGCAACACCCCGCATTACCCCAGCCTGCACGGCAGCGCCGTGCCCGATGCCTGGTTCGAGGGCTATCTGAGCGATCTGCTGGCGCGCGACGGCCTGCGTCAGGCGCGCGCCGTGCTCGCCGGCTACCTGGGCGGTCCGGCCCAGGCCGAGGCGCTGGCGCGCTGGCTGCCGCAGGCCATCGCCGCGCGCCCCGGCCTGCGGCTGATCGTCGATCCGGTGATCGGCGACCACGACCACGGCATCTACGTCGACCCCGGCATGATCGCCGCCTACCGCCGGCATCTGCTGCCGCTGGCGCACGGGCTGACACCCAACGGTTTCGAACTGGCGCAACTGACCGGGCTGCCGGTGGACGACCTCGACCAGGTGGCCGCCGCCGCGCGCACCCTGCTGACCGGGCCGACCGAATGGGTGGTGGTCACCAGCGCCGCGCCCGACAGCTGGCCACCCGGCGAGATGTGGGTGGCGGTGGTCGAGCGCGAACGCCTGGAAGTGCTGCGGCATCCGCATATCGACATCGCGCCCAAGGGCACCGGCGACCTGTTCAGCGCCACCCTGACCGCCCACCTGCTGCACGGGGTATCGGTGGCCGACGCGGCGCGGCAGGCTTGCGAGCGGGTGGTGCGGGCATTGCGCCTGACCGAGCAGGCACGCTGCGCCGAGCTGCTGTTGCCGTAGTCGACCGGCTCCCGGATGGGGGCATTCCGACTCCAAAGAGCGATCCGGCCCACGCCCGGATTGTCGCCTTCGGGGCGAACGGCATTGCCATGGCGCACCCCCGGACCATGCCATTGGGATGCCCGCGCCTTCCCGCGACCGCGCTTGTGGTCTTTTCCCTACAACTGATTGAAAACCAGCGGTGTGAGGTCGTCGTCCGCGCCGCCGTGGCCTGAATCGCCTGGAAACCCTTGGTCCTGTTTGACTTTTCCCCACTTTTTCCCTGAGTGCTGTTATTTGTTTATCTGTTTGTTTTTAAACAAATAATTGATCCAGGCGAAGGTTCCCTCGTTTGCCGGACCCCAGGTGCGGGCCGGCAATGTCAACTTTTGTTTGTCTCCGGTTTTCACCCTCACAAAAAGCGAACAATTTCGTTGAGGTGGTCTCTTTGCCCCGGGCATGTAATGCCTGGCTGGCTGGGTATCACCCCCGCTTATCGGTATTACCAGAAGGCAAGAGGGGCAAATTGATAGTTATCAAACATGTTTGTTTTTTGATGGCGCAGTATCGCCCGGTCACGCCGGTTGTAATCATTTAGCTGTCGGTGGGCCATATGGAAGTTTTTGAATATAAAAGAATAAGAAAAGTCCCAAACGGTATGTTTTTGGTAAGGTTTTTCTTATTTCTTTCTTTTTTATTTCTATATTCGACATCTCAGGCGGCGGCCAATGTTCAGGTCACCACCTTCGATGATGCGCCGGACCCGGTTTTCCGCAACGGCACGCTGACCTACACCATCAAGGTCGAAAACGTCGGGGATCAGACGGCGACCGGGGTGGTGGTCAGCACCAGCGTGCCCACCTATACCACCTTCGTTTCGGCATCCGACGCGCGCTGCGCGCTGTCGGGCGGGAAGGTGGTCTGCAACTTCGGCGCCATGGTCGATACCGGGCCGGGTGGCGGCGCCCCCATCAGCTACACCATCAATCTCAAGGTGGCCAGCAACACGCCGGATGGCACGCTGCTGAGCAGCACCACCACCATCTCCAGCACCTCGCCGGACGATGACCTCAGCAACAACACCAAGACCCAGGTCACCACTGCGGTAGTCGATGCCGACCTGTCCCTGGTGATCGGCGGCAGTACCACTGCCGTGGCGGGCGGACCGGTGTCCTACACCGTGAATGTCACCAATCACGGGCCCGATGCCGCGACGAGCACGGTATTCGTTTTCACGCCCCCTGCCGGTGTATCCGTCACCAGCGGGACCGGTACCGGATGGACATGCCTCACCTCGGTCGGCACCCTGACCTGCCGTTACATGTCCAGCGCCGCGGCGGCCGGCGTTACCTTGCCGCCGGTCACCCTGACCGGAAAGGTGACGAGCGCGGGGGCTCTGGGTATCGCGACGGTTTCCGCTACGACCTCCTCGCAAACCCCGGACCGCGATTTCACCAACAACACGGCAACTTTCGACACGGCGATTTCCGCAGGGACCGACCTGGAAATCACCAAAACCACCATCGGCACCCATATCGCGGGCAGCTCCGTACGTTATGTACTCAGACCCCGCAACCTGGGGCCAATGGACGCCGCGAACGTCGTCGTCGTGGATACCATGCCCCCCGGCTATGTCGTCACTTCGACCAGCGGCACCGGCTGGTCATGCAGCACTGCCGGGCAAATAGTCACCTGCTCGCGGGACAGTTTCGTGGCGGGCGGCGCCGCCGACATCAACATTTACGCGACGGTGCCGGCGGGCGGCACCTTCACCAATACCGCGACCATCAGTAGCGATACGCCGGACGGCTATCCCGCCAACAACACCGGCACCAACACCAATACCATCCAGGCGAACCAGTCCAATCTCGGCATCGCCAAGACCAAGACACCGAACAAGGTGGTGGTGGGTGGGCAGATGACGTCGCAGATCGTGGTGACCAACAACGGCCCCGCGACGCGCAATCCGCCCATCGTGGTGACTGAGTCGCTGGGCGCAAACGAGGTCTACGTCGGCAGCAGCGGAACCGACTGGTCGTGCGCGCTGACGGTGGCCACCCCGCCGCAGACCGTCACCTGTACCTACTCCAAGGCGCTGGCCAATGCCGGCAAGTCCTCCACCCTGAGCATCCAGACCCAGGCCACCGGGCTTGGCCCCGCGGTCAATACCGTGCGCCTGATCGCGGCCACCACCTGTCCCGCCACGCTCAGCCAATGCGATGACGACCCGAGCAACGATACGGCTTCCGCCAGTAGCGACCCCACCGCGCAACAGGCGGATCTGGCGCTGGTCAAGTCGATTCCCGACCCGGCCGATGACCCGCTGCAACCTGCCGATAACCAACTGACCTATCGCCTGGCCGTGACCAATCGCGGCCCCGATACCGCCACCGGCATCACCTTGAGCGACGACCTGCCGGGCTATTTCAGCAGTACGTTGGTCGGTACCACTGGCGCCTCCATTACCGCCAATACCATTCCGGACCTGAGTTGCGTCATCGCCACCCTGAACGTGTCCTGCTCAGGCGGCACCTTGGCCGACGGCGCCAGCGGCTACGTCGATATCACGCTGAAGCGGCCGCTCAAGGACGGCGTGCTCGCCAACACCGCGCTGGTGGATTCCATCGACGTCGGCGACCCGGATCGTAGCAACAACAGCTCCACCATCAGTTCCACGGTGCAACCGGTCGCCGATTTGCAGGCGGTCAGCATCATCGCAACGCCCAATACCACGCCGGCCGGGGTCGACGTCACTTATGTGGTGATGTTCCGCAACGCCGGCCCCTCGCTCGGCGTCACGCCCACCATCACCAGCACCTTCAACCTGGCGGCGGGCGATAGCGGTTTTACCTTGGTCTCGGCAACCCCCGGCAACGGCACCGCCGCCTGCACTGGCATGACGCCAGGCGTCACCTACACCGGCTCGCCGCAGATCAGTTGCACCTGGAGCACGGACTGGGCGTCCGGCGGCTACTACACGGTCACGCTGGTGGTGCGTCCGAACTCGATGACCTCGCCACCCAATCCACGCACGATGCCCTTTGGCGCGGCGGTATCGACGCCCACATACGAATCCGTCACCACCAACAATGCGGCTACCACGGTGACCACATTGACGGTGTTGCCGTCGGATGCGGACCTGCTGGCCAATGCCACGGACGCCGACAGCGTCTCCGCCGGCCCGGACCCGCTGAGCTTCAACCCGGCGAATCCCGCCGGCAACGTCATCACCTACCAGGTCACCGCCACCAACGGCGGACCCTCCTACGCCAACGGCGTCAAGCTGGTCAACACGCTGACGCCGCCGGCGGGCAAGTCGTTCACCTTCCTTTGCGGCAGTGCCACGCCCGGGGGCGCCTGTCTGGCCGAATGCGACAACGCCGACACCTCGTTCACCGGCGGTGCCAGTGCCGTCATCACCTGCACCGCGCCGAGTGGCTTGGCCAATGGCGCCTCGTACGTGCGTTATCTGCGATTCCGCGTCGATGCCTCGCCCAATGGAACTGGAGATCTCTACAGGTTGAAGGTCGTCGCCAGCAGCGACGAGAGCGATTCCAAACCCCTTAACAATACGGCTGAGGAAGAAACGACGGTCCGCTTCCGTGGCGGCCTGGAACTGACCAAGACCGCTTCCGCCGCCAGCGCCAGCCTGAACGAGCCGTTCAACTGGGTGATGGTGCTCAACAACCGCGAGGGCGACAGCCTGAACACCACGCTGGCCGACACCCTGCCCAGCGGCATGGTCTTCGTCGGTGCCACCCCGGTGACCACCAGCCAGGGCAGTTGCAGCGTGAGCGGCAGCCAGTGCAACTGCAACCTCGGCACCGTGAGCAACGGCGCCTCGGTCACTGTCACCGCCCGGGTACGGCAGGTGGGCTGGACCGGGCCGACCGTCACCAACGGTGTTGTGCTTACTTCCAACAAGCTGGATCCGGCTGACGGCGACTACATCGCCAGCGGCTCGATCGACATCGTGCGCTCGTCGCTGTCCGGCATGGTGTACCTGGACCAGGCCGCCAACGGCGTGCTCGACAGCGGGACCGACAGCGGCATCGGTGGCGTCACCGTGCAATTGAGCGGCACCGACCCGTGGGGCAACGTCATCGACTTGTCCACCACCACCGATGCCAGCGGCGCGTTCAGCTTCGGCAACCTGCCGCCGGCCAATGCCAGCGGCTACACCCTCGTGGAAACGCAGCCCGGCGGCTATGCCAGCGTGGCCAACACCGCCGGCAGCGCCGGCGGCACGGTCAGCGGCGACACCATCGGCGGCATCGCGCTGGCGGCCGGCACCGACGCCAGCGGCTACCTGTTCGGCGAGGGCCTGGGCAGCGGCATCGCCGGCACGGTCTACATCGATGCCAACTACAACGGCGTGCGCGACGGCGGCGAAGGCGGCATTCCCGGCACCACCATCACCCTGGCCGGCACCAGCAGCGGCGGCGCCACGATCCACTGCACCACCGTGACCGACGCCAACGGCGATTATGTATTCCCCGCACCGGGCGCCACCGGCGCCTGTGCCGTCATCCCGGCGGGGACCTACAGCCTGACCGAAACCCAGCCCACCAGCCTGGGTGGCATTCCCACCGATTTCATCAACGTGATCAACAGCGCCGGCAGCGCGGGCGGTACGGTCAGCGGCGACGTGATCAGCGGCATCGTACTCGCCGCGAATGCCAGCGCCACCGGCTACCGTTTCGGCGAAATCCAGACCGTCGGCATCAACGGCGGTGTGCTGCTCGACCCCAACTGGAACGGCATCTGGGATCCCGGCGAGACCGGCATCAACGGCGTAACCATCACCCTGACCGGCATCAGCGCCATCGACGGCTCGGCGGTCAGTTGCAGCCAGCTCACGTTCATCATGGGCGCGTTCTTCTTCCCGGCAGCCGACGCCAGCGGCACCTGCGCCCACCTGCCGCCCGGCACCTACACCCTGACCGAAACCCAACCGGCCGGCTATGCCAGCACGGTCAACAACGTCGGCACCAACGGCGGCAGCGTCAGCGGTGACGTCATCAGCGGTATCGTGCTCACGCCCGGTACGACTGGCTTGGCGTACTGGTTCGGCGAAATCGAGGCGGCCAGCCTGAGCGGCAGTGTCTACCTCGACGCCAACCACAGCGGCGCCCGCGAGGGCGGCGAGCCCGGCATCGCCGGCGTGACGCTCACCCTGGCGGGGACCAGCGGCGGGGGCGGCGCGGTCAGTTGCAGCACCGTGACCGACAGCAACGGCGACTATGTCTTTCCGGCCGCCGGGGCCAGCGGCGCCTGCGCCGCCATCCCGCCCGGCACCTACACCCTGACCGAGACCCAGCCGGCGGGCTACCTCAACGGCAGCAACGCCGCGGGCAGCGCCGGCGGCACGGTCAGTGGCGACAGCATCGGCGGCATCGTGCTGGCCAGCGGCAGCCAGGCCACCGGCTACCTGTTCGGCGACATCCAGACCACCGGCCTGACCGGCACGGTCTACCTGGACGCCAACCGCAACGGCGCCTGGGATGGCGGCGAGCCCGGCATCTCCGGCGTGACACTCACGCTGAGCGATGGCGCCGGGTTGAGCTGCACCACCACCACCGACATCAACGGCGCCTTCGCCTTTCCGGATGCCGGGGCCAGCGGCGCCTGCGCCAATATCCCCCCCGGCAGTTACACCCTGACCGAGACCCAGCCGGCCAATTTCTTCAACGGCAGCAACGCCGCCGGCACGGCGGGCGGCACGGTCAGCGGTGACGTGATCAGCAATATCGTGCTGACCGCCAGCGGCGGCAGCGGCTACCTGTTCGGCGAATCGCAATCGGTGATGTTCTCCGGCGGGGTCTACGAAGACGCCAACGCCAACGGCCTGTGGGAGCCCGGCGAGAACGGCATCAACGGCGTGACCATCACCCTGACCGGCACCAGCGCGCTCGACGGCTCGGCGATCAGTTGCAGCACCGTCACCTATGGTATCGGCGCCTATATCTTCCCGGCGATCGGTGCCACCGGCGTGTGCGCCCACCTGCCACCGGGCACCTACGTGCTCGAGGAAACCCAGCCCGGCGGCTACGTCACCACCCTCAACACCCTGGGCAACACCGGTGGCACGCTCAGCGGCGACACCATCAGCAACATCGTCATGCCGTCGTCGATTCATCTCGCCTCGCCCTACCTGTTCGGCGAAAGGGT
Source organism: Chitiniphilus shinanonensis DSM 23277 (assembly GCF_000374805.1). GTDB lineage: Bacteria > Pseudomonadota > Gammaproteobacteria > Burkholderiales > Chitinibacteraceae > Chitiniphilus > Chitiniphilus shinanonensis. The sequence goes on along the minus strand of NZ_KB895341.1, from coordinate 1,549 downwards.
CGCCGACGCCCAGCCGGTGGGCCTGGCCGGGGCGGTCTACCTGGACCTCAACCGCAACGGCGTGCGCGACAGCGGCGAGGCCGGCCTGCCCGGCGTGACCGTCACCCTGAGCGGGGTCGATGCGCTGGGCGCGCCACTGTCGTGCACGGCGGTCACCGACGCCAACGGCAGCTATGCCTTCCCCGTGCCCGGGGCCACCGGCGCCTGCGCCAGCCTGGCCGCGGGTACCTATGCCGTGAGCGAAACCCAGCCGGCGGGCTACCTCAGCACCGTCAATACCGCCGGCAGCGCGGGCGGGACGGTCGGTGGCGAGACCATCGGCGGCATCGTGTTGGCGGCCGGCGTCCAGGCGACCGACTACCTGTTCGGCGAAGTGTCGAATCAGCCGGCCACGCTGTCGGGCAAGGTGTGGATCGACTACGACCACAGCCGCGACGAAAACGACGCGCGCCCCGGCAGCGGGCTCGCCGGCTGGAGCGTCGAGCTGCTGCGTGCCGGCACGGTCCTGGCCAGTACGGTCACCGATGCCCAGGGGAATTACCGCTTCCGCGAAATTCAGCCCAGCTCGGCCACCTCCGACTATTTCAGCGTCCGTTTCTACAGCCCCAAGGGTTACGTCTACGGCGTGCCGGTCTCGCCGGAACCGCCGGGGCAGGCCGACTTCGCCTTGTTCTCGGCGGCGCGTTCCGACCGGGAGCAGCCGGACGGCATCGCCGGCCTGTACCTGGGGGGCGGGGCCAACGTCACCCTGCAAAGCCTGCCGCTCGACCCGTCCGGCGTGGTGTACGACAGCGTGCGCCGCGCGCCGGTGGCCGACGCCACCGTGCGCCTGGACGGCCCGGCCGGCTTCGACCCCGCCACGCACCTGGCGGGGGGCGTGGGCAGCCAGAGCCAGGTGACCGACGCCAGCGGCATCTACCAGTTCCTGCTGCTGTCCGGGGCGCCGGCGGGGGTCTACACCCTGAGCCTGAGCGCGCCGGCCGGCTACGCGCCGGGCGTCTCGACCATGATCCCGCCGTGCGCCAACGTGCTGACGGTGTTGTCCGCGCCCAAGCCGGCGCTGGTGCAGTCGAGCATCAGCCCGCCGTTGCTGACCGCGCCGGTCCACGCACCGTCGTCGTGCGCCACTGCCAGCAGCGGCTTGATCACCGGGCGCGGCAGCACCCAGTACTACCTGCAACTGGCGCTGACGCCGGGGCAATCGGCCAACCTGGTGAACAACCACCTGCCGGTGGACCCGATCCTCAGCGGCGCGCTGGTGGTGCGCAAGACCAGCCCGCTGACCAATGTGCAGATCGGCGACCTGGTGCCGTACACCATCGTGGCGCAGAACACGCTGGCGGCGCGCCTGGCCGACGTCGACCTGCGCGACCAGCTGCCGCCCGGCTTCAAGTACCGCAGCAACAGCGCCACGGTGGACGGCGTGCGCCAGGAGCCCACCGTGGCCGGGCGCGCGCTGACCTGGTCCGGCCTCGACTTCGAGGCGGGGCAGCAGCGCACCGTCAAGCTGCTGCTGGTGGTCGGCACCGGCGTCAACCAGGGCGACTAC
>NZ_KB895340.1 GCF_000374805.1 Chitiniphilus shinanonensis DSM 23277 | reverse complement strand
GGCTACAGCTACGACCTCAACGGCAACCGCACCGAAAAGCGCACCGGCAGCGCCGTCACCACCCACACCCACGACCCCAACAGCAACCGCCTGCTCAGCGTGGCCGGCAACCTCAACGGCACCTACAGCTACGACGCCGCCGGCAACGTGGTCAACGCTGGCGCCAACGTCTACAACAACGCCGGACGCATCCTGCGCAGCAAGAGCGGCGCCGTCTGGTGGGACTACCGCTACAACGCCCTCGGCCAGCGGGTGAAGAAGACCGACAACGCCAGCAACACCACCCTGTTCGTCTACGACGAACAAGGGCAACTGCTGGGCGAATACGACGGCAGCGGCCAACCCCGGCTGGACACCATCTGGCTGGAGAACCTCCCGGTCGCCGTGGTCCAGGCCGCCACCCCCGCGCCCAAGGTGTACTACGCCTGGGCCGACCACCTGGGCACCCCGCGCCAGCTGAGCAACCCGGCCGACACCAAGGTGGTGTGGGAATGGGCGATCGCCGAACCGTTCGGCCAGAGCAGCGCCAACGCCGACCCGGACAACGACGGGCAACAACTGGTCTACAACCTGCGCTTCCCGGGGCAATACTTCGACGCGGAGACGGGGCGGTACTACAACTACTTCCGGGACTATGATCCGCGGATCGGGCGGTATATCCAGAGCGATCCGATTGGGCTGGTGGGGGGGGTTAATACATATTCCTATTCCAATGGGAATTCAATAACCTATTCTGATCCATTGGGATTGACGTCTTGCAATCCTGTTGATTTTGCAAAATGTCAACGAAAATGTAGCGCTGATGGCATGATGGTAGAGTCATGCGAGACTTATACTATTCTGCCATGGGTTGAACAGACCGTATGTGCCTGCGATGGACTATGTCCCACGGATAGCTATGAGAATCCAGGTCATCATGATGCGTCAAACAGGGGGCCAAATCCATATAACAATTCAAAAAGTACGCTCCCCCAAAATCATGAAGAGCTTTGGAAAAATAGTAAACGGGGGTCTGATGGAAACAGGTGGACAAAAATTGGTAGTGGTAAAAAGGCCGAATATCATCGCTTCCAGAATGATGGAAATGGAAATTGGCATTGGAATGGGTCGACAAATGGAAGAACAGCCAGTGGAGTTTCTCGCAATATTAATCCAAATAATATTCCTAAAGATGTGAAGGCTTGGTGATGAGCTTGCTTTTTGGCGACAAACAAATATTTGCGATAGAACTTGCTTCTGATGAAGATTTGATTGGTGGAGTCGGACGAGTTCTACTTTGGCTCGGAGGTGAGTATGTCGGAACTTTTGATGATACGAGTATTCATTCGCTTGTTTTGGCGCAATTGAAGAGTGTTTTTTCAAAAAGACTAGATGGTGACTATTTAAGGGGTGAGGCTGTATGTCAGATGTATGATTTGATAAAATCGGAAAAAATTGAGGGGGCTGGGCAATATTTTTTGTCGCTTGGTGATTCTTTTGACGATTTTTCAATTGTTGTTTTTCTTAAAGGGGAGGAAGTGGTTTTCCTGTGGAAGTTGTTGGATAAGCCTTTCTTTGAGTATAAGAATTATCCTGAGGGGCTTCAATGTTCAATTATTCCTGCTGCTTTCTTTTCTAAAGTTTTATCTGATTTTGGCTCATCTAGGCCTTTGCGCTAATTGAGCTGCCCTGGTTAAAAGAAATAAAACCCCGCAGGGTTTTGTCTTTGCATCAGCACTGAACCATCAACGCTGCCAATAAGGAACCATCCGATAGTACCGATAGTAGTTAAGCACACTGGACGCCCATTGCAGGTCGGCCATGCTCGGCCAGTGGTCCTTGTCGAAGCCCGGCGCGACTTTCAGGTGTTCCTCGCTGACGTCTAGCACGAAGCGTTTGCGGTCGGTGTCCAGCACCAGCGCCTGCCAGGGGATGGCGAGCCAGCTTGTTGCCGATGCCGAGGAGGCTGCCAAACGACCGCACGGGGCAGGCGAGGCCGCTGCGTTGCACGTCGAGCATGATGCCCTTGATCTCGCCCAGGTCGTCGCCGGCAGTGTTGAGCACGTCGTTGCCTTTGCAAAGGTCAATTGCCCATGCGTGCTTGCCGTGCGACATCGAAGGGCCGGGCAGGGCTGATCCGTTCACAGCATTGGTGGATTTGGCTGTATCGAACTTCAATGGGGGTATGGAGGGCGAAGGCCGGGATGCAGCGCAGGGCGTGCCGGGCGATGTGGGGTAATCCCGCCAATGAAGCCCAACAAAGCAATGTGCCTGACCCAGAGGTCAACGCATCCCACATTCGAGTACCGATTCGCCCTACAATCCGGCAACTTTCATCAGGACCGAGCCATGCCCATTCTCGACATCAAGATCCTCGACGACCGCCTGCGCGCCAACCTGCCGTCCTACGCCACCACCGGCGCCGCCGGGCTGGATCTGCGCGCCTGCATCGATGCGCCGGTGGTGTTGGCGCCCGGTGCGACCACGTTGGTGCCGTCCGGCATGGCGATCCACCTGGCCGACCCCGGCCTGGCGGCGATGGTGTTGCCCCGCTCGGGTCTGGGCCACAAGCACGGCATCGTGCTGGGCAATCTGGTGGGGTTGATCGATTCGGATTACCAGGGACAGGTGTTCGTCTCGGTGTGGAACCGGGGGCATACCTCGTTCACCATCCAGCCGCTGGAGCGGATCGCCCAGTTGGTGGTGGTGCCGGTGGTGCAGATGCAGCTGAACGTGGTCGACGAGTTCGACCTGAGCGAGCGCGGCGACGGCGGTTTTGGCAGCACCGGCCGCCACTGAGCGCGGCGCAGCCAAAAAAGACAGGGGCGATTCGCCCCTGTCTGCGTTTGGATCGGATGAGACGCTAGCCGAGCCGCTGGCGCAATTGCGCAACCAGCTTGGCCGAGTCTGCGGTCAACCGTTCGCGTGCAGCGTCGTCGCCCGGCAAGGCCATGCCGTCGGCGCCGCGCACGTCCAGGTCGTGCAGCTCGCCCAATGTCGATTGCGCGGCCTTGAGCAGCGGCCGCAGTTTGCGGCTGCGGCGCGGCAGCCACTTGCCGGCGTAGTCGATCAGGTAGCGCAGCTTCTTCACGTCGATGCGCACCTGGTGCCAGTGCTCGGGGCTGGGGTCGGCGGCCAGGTCCTGGCGCAGCCGCTGGCCCAGGCGCTCGGCCCGACGGCGGATGCGGGCCTGGAGCGTGGCGCGTTTGCGCAGGTCCAGCCGCAGCATCAGCCAGGCGCGGCTGGCGGCCACGCGCACCGGCCAGTCCACGCTTTCCAGGGCGGCGGTCACCGCGGTGTAGCCGTCGTCGCGTCGGGCCTGCACTTCGGCGCGGCGGGGATGGTCGGCCGGCAGCAGCGACAGCAGCACTTCGGCGTCGCGCGCGGGGCCGGTCAGCGTGGCGAATTCGCGCCACGCGGCGACGATGGCGCGGTCCTCGGGCTGGCGGCGCAACACCAGCGGCAGCAGCGTGCGCCAGCCGCGCAAGGCGATCCGCAGCTGGTGCAGCGCGTCGTCGCGGCCGCTCAGTACGTCCAGGCGCTGGCTTTCGATGTGGGCCAGCGCGTCGAACAGGGTGCGGGTGAGCTGTTTCTTGTTGGGCATGGTTCGATCCTGTCGGTCAGCGGCCGCACCATTGGCGGGTCAGCGCCTGGGCTTCGACCAGCGATGCCACCACAGGCATGCCCAGCGCCAGCGTCTCGGGCTGCGGCGGGCGCACGTCGGGCACCATGATGACGCGGCAGCCCGCGGTGTGCGCGGCCTGCACGCCGAAGTTGGAATCCTCGAACACCACGCATTCGCCGGGCGCCACGCCCAGCAGGCCGGCGGCCTTGAGATAGATGTCGGGTGCGGGCTTGGGGTGTTCGATCTCGTCGCCGCAGACGGTCTGGGCGAAGCGTTGCAGGATGCCGGTCTGCGCCAGGTGGTGCTCGGCGATGCGGCGGCGGGTGGAGGTGGCGACGCCGCACGGCAGCCCTTCGGCCGCCAGCCAGTCGAGCAGCTCCAGCAGGCCGGCTTTGAGCGGGATCGGCTCCTCCATCGCCGCCAGGTAGCGCTGGTGGGTGGCGTCGATCAGCGCGCGCACCGGGAAATCGGGGCCGTACAGTCCGGCGAGGTAGGCGGGCGCCTTGCTCGAATGCATGCCCACCATGCCGAGCGCGTCCTCCTCGCTGAGCGGCAGGCCCAGTTCGCGGGCGGCGGCGTGCCAGCAGCCCAGCGCGATGCGCTCGGTGTCGAGCATCAGGCCATCCATGTCGAAGATGGCGGCGCGTGGCGCACTGGCGATGGTGGAGGAAGCGGAGACAGTGGCGTGGTGCGGCGGATTGAGATTCATGGTCGGCTTCGGTTGCGCGCTGTCGCGACGAGGGCGGGGCGGTTGGGTGGCGGATGCGGGCGCCACGGCATGAGATCGATCCGGGCGACGCCGGTCGGTTCCCTTTCTGGCCGCTCCGGCGCGGCGGTGGCGCGCCAAGATCGCGAACAGGCGTCTGGACTGCGTGGGTAAAATCGCAGTCTACCTGACCGCTTTCGCCACCCGCCATGCACAAATCGCCCAAATCCCCTTCCTGCGCCTGCGGCCTGCCGCATCCCTACGCGGCGTGCTGCGGGCGTTACCACGCCGGCGAGGCGGCGCCGAGCGCCGAGGCGCTGATGCGCTCGCGCTATACCGCTTATGTGTTGGGGCTGGAGGACTACCTGCTCGCCACCTGGCACGCCAGCACCCGCCCCGAGGCGCTGGGCCTGGCCGACGACGCGCCGGCCAAGTGGCTGGGGCTGGAGATCCGCCGTGCGGAAACCGACGGCGCGCGCGCGGTGGTGGCCTTCGTGGCGCGCTACAAGGTGGGCGGCCGCGCCCACCGCCTGAGCGAGACCAGCCGCTTCGTACTGGAGGATGGGCGCTGGTACTACGTGGATGGCGATCTGGTGGCCTGATGCGCTGCGCGCTGGGAAGGGGGAAGGGAGAAGAGGGAAGGGGGAAGGGTAAAAGCAACAACAACAACAACAACAACGGCCAAGAACCAAGCTGTGGGTGTTGCTGTTGACGTGCCCCTTCTCCCTTCCCCCTTCCCAAGGCGCAACGCGCCCCGCTTGCCCCGCTTCGGTGCGGGAAATCCCTAGGTGATGTTTTTGTGCACCACGCTTGACAGCGGTAGGGTGCGAACGCTAATTTTTCAAACAGATGTTTGAAAACAAATGCGTGTTACTACGTGAATAATTCCGGGGGTATCGAACTCCACCCGGAAGAGCCGCCGGAGAACCGATATGGCCGAAACAGCCAAGGCGTTGGAAACGTCCACGCGCATCCTCGATGCTGCCGAGGTGCTGTTCGTCGAGCATGGCTTCGACGCCACCTCCATGCGCATGATCACCCAGTCCGCCGGCGTGAACATCGCCGCAGTCAACTACTACTTCGGTTCCAAGGACGGGCTGTTCAAGGCGGTGTTCGAACGCCGTGCCGAGCCCTTCGCCCGTTTGACGCTGGAACGGCTGGGCGAGCTGGAATCGCGCGATGTGGCGCCCAATGCGCGCGAGATCACCGAAGCCTTCGTCGCCGGCTCGGCCGAACTGGGTCGCGACGCCTCGCTGGGCGGCCTGTTGTTCGTGCGCCTGATGGGACGCACCTTCGTCGAGCCGCATCCCATCCTCAAGGAAAGCATGCCCCGCCGCTACGGCGAGGTGACGCGTCGCTACCTGGCGGCCTACCGCCGGGCCCTGCCTCATTTATCCGATCAGGAAGTGCACTGGCGCTTCCATTTCCTGACCAGCGCCATGTTCAACGCCTTCGCCGGTAACAACGTGCTGCGGCTGTTCATGGATCAACCCCTGGTCAACGCGCGCGATCCCATCCTGGTCGCCCGCATGCTGTTGCCCTTCATCGAAGCCGGGCTGAACGCACCGGCCGCCAATCCATAAAGAGGAGTCGTACAAAATGACCGTGCTGATCTGTGTGGCCGTCATCCTCGTCGCTATCCTGGCGCTCGCCTACTGGCGCGCCCCGCTGTGGCTGTCTTCGCTGGTGGCGCTGGCCGGCATCGGCTATGCCGTGTTCGGTCGCGGCGCGCACTGGGGATGGGGCGTCGCGGTGCTGGTGGTGCTGGCGGTGCTCAACCTCAAGCCGCTGCGCCGTGTCGTGCTCACCGGGCCGATGTTCCAGGTGTTCAAGAAGATCACCCCGCCGATGTCGCAGACCGAGCAGGAAGCGGTGGACGCCGGCACCGTGTGGTGGGATCGCGACCTGTTCTCCGGCAAGCCTGATTTCGACCGTCTGCACCAGTTCCCCGCGCCCAAGCTGACCGCCGAGGAGCAAGCGTTCATCGACGGCCCCACCGAGCAACTGTGCGCGATGCTGGACGACTGGCGGATCACCCACGAACAGAAGGATCTGCCGCCCGAGGTCTGGCAGTTCATCAAGGACCAGGGTTTCCTGGGGATGATCATCAAGAAGCAGTACGGCGGGAAGGAGTTCTCCAACTACGCCCACGCCCGCGTCGTGACCAAGATCGCCACGCGCTCCGGCTCGGCGGCGGTGACGGTGATGGTGCCGAACTCGCTCGGCCCGGGCGAGTTGTTGCAGCACTACGGCACCGAGGAGCAGAAGAACTACTACCTGCCGCGCCTGGCCAAGGGCGTCGAGATCCCGTGCTTTGCGCTGACCAGCCCCGAGGCCGGTTCCGACGCCGGCGGCATCCCCGACTTCGGCGTGGTCACCCGCGGCAGCTACACCGACCCGCGCACCGGCCAGCGCCACGAGAACGTGCTGGGCATCAAGTTGTCGTGGGAAAAGCGCTACATCACGCTCGGCCCGGTGGCCACCATCCTGGGCATGGCCTTCAAGCTGTACGACCCGGACCACCTGCTGGGCGACAAGGACGAGATCGGCATCACCTGCGCGCTGATCCCCACCGAGCACCAGGGCGTCGAAATCGGTCGCCGCCACTATCCGGGCACCTCGGTGTTCCAGAACGGCCCGAACTGGGGCAAGGACGTGTTCATCCCGATGGAGTGGGTGATCGGCGGCGCCAGTTATGTCGGCCAGGGCTGGCGCATGCTGGTGGAGTGCCTGTCGGTCGGCCGCTGCATCTCGCTGCCGGCGATGTCGGTGGCGTCGGGCAAACTGGCCGCCTACACCACCGGCGCCTATGCCCGCATCCGCAACCAGTTCGGCCTGTCGATCGGCCGCTTCGAGGGCGTGGACGAGGCGCTGGCGCGCATCGGCGGCTACGCCTACCAGATGGACGCCTCGCAGCGCCTGGCGCTGACCGGCCTCGACATGGGCGAAAAGCCGTCGGTGCTGTCGGGCATCCTCAAGTACCACAACACCGAGCGCATGCGTAAGACCATCAACGACGCGATGGACGTGCATGCCGGCAAGGCCGTCTGCATCGGCCCGCGCAACTACCTGGCGCAGGGCTACCAGGCGGTGCCGGTGGCAATCACGGTGGAGGGCGCCAACATCCTGACGCGCTCGATGATCATCTTCGGCCAGGGCGCCATCCGCTGCCATCCGTTCGTGCTGCGCGAACTGCGCGCCGCCATGGCCAACGATGCGGTCGAGTTCGACGACGCGGTGATCGGCCACATCGGCTTCGTGATCTCCAACAAGGCCCGCGCCTTCGTCATGGGGCTGACCGGCGCCCGCCTGGTGCGCGTGCCCAAATCCGGCCCCACCGCGCAGAACTACCGCGACGTGGTGCGCCTGTCCGCCGCCTTCGCCTTCCTGGCCGACATGGGCATGGCCACGCTGGGCGGCAGCCTGAAGTTCCGCGAAAAGCTGTCGGCGCGCCTGGGCGACATGCTGTCCAATCTCTACATCGCTACCGCCGCGCTGAAGAAGTTCCACGACGACGGCGAGCCCAAGGAAGACCGCCCGCTGGTGCGTTGGGCCGTCGAGTCGGCGCTGTACGACTGCCAGGAGGCCATGAACGGCTTCCTCAACAATCACCCGAACCGCTTCCTCGCCTGGTGCATGCGCCGCGTGGTGTTCCCGCTGGGCATGAGCCTGAAGGGCCCGGCCGACCGCGTCGGCACCCGCATCGCCCGCTCGCTGATGGAGCCGTCGCAGTCGCGTGACCGCCTGGTCGAGTTCATGTACCGCTCGCAGGACGAGAACGATTCGGTCGGCGTGCTGGAATACGCGCTCAAGGCCGTGATCGAGACCGAGGGCCTGGAGAGCAAGCTGCGCCGCGCCCAGCGCGAGGGTCAGCTCAAGGCCATCACCGCCCGCGAGCGCCTGCAGGAGGCGCGCGGCAAGGGCCTGATCAACGACCAGGAGTTCGCCGCCGTCGAACGCGCCCGACGCCTGAAGCGCGAAGTGATCATGGTCGACGACTTCGACGCCGGGTTGCAGCACGCCGATCCGGAGGCAATGCGCCGGGTCGTGATCTAACAAGGTGCATAGCCGCCGCCCCGGCGAAAGGGAAGGCGGCAGGGCCTCGGGCCGGGGGCGTCCGGGGCAGGGCACACCATCGATACCACCACCGCAAGAGTGTGGGACGACGCAGCCGTCGGCTGCCAAACACGGAGAGCACTACCTATGAACAAGATCGCAGTGGCATTACGTCTGATGGGGGCGGGAAGCCTGGCCGTTCTGGCCGGGCAGGCGATGGCTTCCGGATATCACTTCGGCACGCAGAGCGTCAGCTCGCAGGGCGTCGCCAATTCCAACGGCGCGGAAGCCGCCGATGCGACGGTGATCTTCTACAACCCGGCGGGCCTCACCCGCCTCAAGGGCGACAACATCTCCGGCGCGTTGATCGTGGTCGATCCGCACATCGACGTGTCCAACCTGCGCGCCACCAATGCCGAGGGTGCCACCATCTACGGCCCCGGCGGCGACAGCCCCACCAGCCCGGTGCTGGTGCCGCAGATGTACTGGGCGCACCAGTTCAACGACCGCATGTACGGCGGCCTGGGTCTGTTCGTGCCGTTCGGCGACAAGACCAAGTACGACGACAACTGGGCCGGCCGCTACAACGGCATCGACCTGGACATGATGACCTTCGCCATCAACCCGCAGTTCGCCTACAAGGTGAACGAGCAGTTCTCGGTCGGCGTCGGCGCCACCGTGCAGTACATGAAGGCCAAGTTCAAGAAGAAGGCCGACTTCGGCACCCTGGCCTCGACCAGCCTGCCGGCGTTCGCCCAGGCGCTGGCCGCGCAGGGCGTGGTGCTGACCCCCACCCAGTTGCACCAGGCCGCCGAAGCCATGATGAGCAACGGCAACTACGACGGTGAACTGAGCTACGAGGGCGACGACTGGGCTTTCGGCTTCAACCTCGGTGTGCTGTGGGAAGTGGACGAAACCCTGCGCTTCGGCGCGGCCTACCGTTCCAGCATCAGCCACAGCCTGGAAGGCGATGCCGACTGGAGCCGTCCGTCCAGCTTCGGCAACTCGGTGTTCGCCGGGCTGCCCATGGTCGGTTCCACCGTCAATGCCGCGTGGAACGGCGCGGTGCAGGCTGGCTTGAACGCGCAGGGCTTTACCGACGGCAACGGCACGGTGGATGTCGATACCCCCGATTCGTTCTCGATGAACTTCTTCAAGCAGATCAACGACAAGTTCGCCGTGATGGGCGACTGGACGCACACCTGGCACAACAAGTTCAAGGAACTGCGGCTGGACTTCGACACCGGCCTGCCCGACGCGGTGATCGACCAGAGCTGGAAGAGCACCAACCGCTACTCGGTGGGCACCACCTACCAGTACAGCGGCCCGCTCAAGCTGCGTGCCGGTATCGCCTTCGACGAATCGCCGGTACCCAGCGACGACGAGCGCATCGCCAACCTGCCGGACAGCGACCGCATCTGGTATTCGATCGGCGCCAACTACGCGTTCAACAAGGACATCTCGCTGGACGTGGCGTACACCTACGTGCACATCGCCGACAGCAGCATGAACAACACCGAATGCGTGCTGCCGAGCTGTACCGGCAGCGGTACCAATACCAAGGCGGATTTCGAGAGCTACGCCAACATCTTCGGGGTGCAGTTGAACTACCGCTTCTGACGCGCCTATTTGCCTGACATGACTCCGGTGGCGGCGCAAGCCGTATCAGGCGCCCGGCAAAGCCGGGCGCTCCTCACCGGGGGAATGCCGGCAACGGCGCTCCTTGATTGATTCCACTCCCCCCGCCCTCGCCGCCGCGAGGGAGCCGGTGCGCTGCGCCGGTCGGCGGAAGTGTTTTTCCGCAGCGGTTTCGTCGTTGCCAGCGATCGCCATGGGTGTATCCGCTGGAGCGTTTCGCCGCAGATTCGACTGGCTGAAAAAGCCAGCATCGCCCAGGCGCGTACCCGAGCGCCCTGGCTGTTTGCCACCTACGTCAACACGAGGTCCTTACCACATGGCCAATACCGTGCATATCCGCCGCGTCGCGGTCCTGGGCGCGGGCGTGATGGGCGCGCAGATTGCCGCCCATCTCGTCAACGCCGGGATCGAGACTCTTCTTTTCGATCTGCCCGCCAAGGATGGCCCGGCCAACGGCATCGTGCTGAAGGCGCTGGACAATCTGAAAAAGCTCAAGCCGGCGCCGCTGATGTCCGCGTCGCGCGCCGAACTGATCCAGCCCGCCAACTACGGCAGCGACCTGGAACTGCTGGGTTCGTGCGACCTGGTGATCGAAGCCATCGCCGAGCGCCTGGACTGGAAGCTGGATCTGTACCACAAGATCGCGCCGCACCTGGCCGAGCATGCCATCCTCGCCACCAACACCTCGGGCCTGTCGATCCAGTCGCTGGCCGACGGCGTGCCGGCCGAGCTGCAACGCCGCTTCTGCGGCATCCATTTCTTCAATCCGCCGCGCTACATGTACCTGGTCGAGCTGATTCCGCTGCTCAAGACCGACGGCGCGTTGCTGGACAACCTGGAAACCTTCCTGGTCACCCGCCTGGGCAAGGGCGTGGTGCGGGCCAAGGACACCCCGAACTTCCTGGCCAACCGCATCGGCGTGTTCTCGATGCTGGCCACCATCCACCATGCCGAGCAGTTCGGCATCCGTTTCGACGTGGTGGACGACCTGACCGGCCCGCGCATGGGCCGCCCCAAATCCGCCACCTTCCGCACCGCCGACGTGGTGGGTCTCGATACCTTCGCCCACGTGGTCGACACCATGACGGGCAAGCTGGCCGGCGACCCATGGCACCCGCACTACCGGGTGCCAGGCTGGCTGGCCCGGCTGATCGAGCAGGGCGCGCTGGGCCAGAAGACCAAGGCCGGCATCTACAAGAAGGACGGCAAGACGCTGCTGGTGCTGGATGCCGCCACCGGCGAATACGTCGAGGCCGGGCAGAAGGGCAGCGACGAGGTCAAGGCCATCCTCAAGATCGCCGATCCGGCCGAGCGCGTGCGCGCGCTGCGTGCCAGCCCCCATCCCGAGGCGCGGTTCCTGTGGGCCTGCATGCGCGACGTGTGGCACTACGTGGCGGTGATGCTGGCCGAGATCGCCGATTCCGCGCGCGACGTGGATTTCGCCATCCGCTGGGGCTTCGGCTGGAAGCAGGGCCCGTTCGAATTGTGGCAGGCCGCCGGCTGGCAGGCCGTGGCCGACGCCATCGCCGAGGACATCGCCGCCGGCCGCACCATGTCGGCCACGCCGTTGCCGGGTTGGGTGAAGGGCCGCGACGGCGTGCACACGCCCGAAGGCAGTTACAGCGCCAGCCGCGACCAATTGGTCGGCCGTTCCGCGCTGCCGGTATACCAGCGCCAGCTCTACCCGCCGCAACTGGTGGGCGAAGCCGAGCCCGACTACGGCGAGACGCTGTTCGAGAACGACAGCGTGCGCATGTGGCTGCCGCCCAAGTCCGGCGGCGGCAACGACGTGCCGGTGCTGTCGTTCACCACCAAGGCGCATGCCGTCGGCGCCAACGTGCTGGCCGGCGTGCAGCAGGCGATCCGCATCGCCGAGGAAGGCTGGCCCGGCCTGGTGATCTGGCACCCCGAGGCGCCGTTCTCGGTGGGCGCCGACCTCGCCAGCATGGGCCCGGCCTTCATGACCGGCGATTTCGGCGCGATCGAGAACATGGTGGCGGAGTTCCAGAACACCTCGATGGCGATCAAGTACGCCAAGGTGCCGGTGGTCGGCGCGGCCCAGGGCTACGCCTTCGGCGGCGGCTGCGAATTCCTGATGCACTGCGCCCGCGTGGTGGCCGCGGTGGAAACCTACATCGGCCTGGTGGAAGTGGGCGTCGGCCTGCTGCCCGCCGGCGGCGGCTGCAAGGAGTTCGCGCTGCGCGCCGCCCGCGAGGCGCGCGGCGGCGACATCCTGGCCGTGCTCAAGGACTACTACATGGCGATGGCCACCGCCAAGGTGGGCACCAGCGCCGAGGAAGGCCAGCAGATCGGCTACCTCAAGGATTCCGACGTGGTGCTGTTCAACGCCAACGAACTGCTCTACGTGGCGCAGGCCCAGGTGCGCGCACTGGCCGCCACCGGCTACCGTCCGCCGGTCAAGCCCAGGGCGTTCCCGGTGGCCGGCCGCAGCGGCGCCGCCACCATCAAGGGCCAGCTGGTGAACATGCTCGAAGGCGGCTTCATCTCCAAGTACGACTACCACATCGGCGTGCAGATCGCCGAGGTGGTCACCGGCGGCGATGTCGAGGCCGGCACCCTGGTGAACGAGGAATGGATCCTCAAGCTGGAACGCGAGCGCTTCATGGGCCTGCTCAAACGCGGCAAGACCCAGGAACGCATCATGTACATGCTCGAGAACAACAAGCCCCTGCGGAACTGATACGACGAGTGAGGGGTGAGGCGTGAGGGGTGAGGTGCCCTTCCAATCCGCCCCTTGCTCCTCACCGGAGATATCCAATGACCAAACAGATACAGGAAGCCTACGTCGTCGCCGCCACCCGCACGCCGGTGGGCAAGGCGCCGCGCGGCATGATGCGCCACGTGCGCCCGGACGACATGCTTGCCCACGTGCTCAAGGGCGCGCTGGCCCAGGTGCCGGGGCTGGATCCGGCGCGCGTCGAGGACGTGATCGTCGGTTGCGCCATGCCCGAAGCCGAACAGGGCATGAACGTGGCGCGCATCGGCGCGCTGCTGGCCGGCCTGCCGCACACCGTCGGCGGCGTCACCATCAATCGCTTCTGCTCGTCCGGCATCAACGCCGTGGCGATGGCCGCCGACCGCATCCGCCTCGGCGAGGCCGACGTGATGATCGCCGCCGGCACCGAGAGCATGTCGCTGGTGCCGATGATGGGCAACAAAGTGGCGCTCAACCCGGAGATCTTCGCCAAGGACGAGAACGTCGCCATCGCCTACGGCATGGGCCTGACCGCCGAGAAGGTGGCGCAGCAATGGCAGGTCAGCCGCGAGGACCAGGATGCCTTCGCGCTGGAATCGCACCGCCGCGCACTGGCCGCCATCGAATCCGGCGCCTTCGCCGACGAGATCACCCCGCTGGAGGTCACCTACCGCACGCCGGACCTCGGCAGCGGCGAAGTGCGCGTCAGCCACAAGACCCTGACCACCGACGAGGGCCCGCGCCCCGATACCAGCCTGGAAGGGCTGGCCAAGCTGAAGACCGTGTTCGCCGCCAAGGGCAGCGTCACCGCCGGCAACAGCTCGCAGATGTCCGATGGTGCCGGCGCGGTGATCCTGGTGTCGGAGAAGATCCTCAAGGAATTCAACCTGACCCCGCTCGCGCGCTATGTCACCTTCGCGGTCAAGGGCGTGCCGCCCGAGATCATGGGCATCGGCCCCAAGGAGGCGATCCCCGCCGCGCTCAAGCTGGCCGGGCTGTCGCTGGCCGACCTGGGCTGGATCGAGCTGAACGAAGCCTTTGCCGCGCAGGCGCTGGCGGTCTGCCGCGACCTGGGCCTGGACCCGGCCAAGGTCAATCCCAACGGCGGCGCCATCGCCCTGGGTCACCCGCTGGGCGCCACCGGCGCCATCCGCACCGCTACGCTGCTGCACGGCATGCGCCGCAAGGACATGACCGGCCAGTACGGCATGGTGACGATGTGCATCGGCACCGGCATGGGCGCCGCCGGCATCCTGCAAGTGCTGTGATGCATCGCGGCCGGCTTGCCGGCCGCAGCGGCCACCCGATGATCCTTTTCGCCAAGCCCGTTCCCCGCGCACGCCACGGCGCGCGCGGGGCGCGCTTTGCCCCGGTTTTGCTCTGCCTGTCTTTGGCCCGCGTGCGTCGCGGGCCTTTTTTTGGCCAGGCATTCCGCATTGCGTCCGCCGCATCGACCCGTCGCCGACGCGTGGGGCGGCGTCGTCACACCCCCGTGGGGCGCGCCGCCTGAGCGCGGCCCTGCCAGACCAGGAGAAACACCATGCATCCGTTCAAGAAGACTCTGCTCGCCGCCAGCCTGCTGCTGAGCGTCGCCGCCGCCCAAGCGCTGGATATCTCCGGGCAGAACGTGCCCGACAAGGCCGATGTCGCCGGCCAGGCGCTGGTGCTGAACGGCGCCGGCGTGCGTACCAAGATCGTGGTCGATGTCTACGTGGCGGCGTTGTATACCGCCAAGCGCGGCAACGAGGCCAACGCGGTGATCCGCGCCGCCGCGCCGCGCCGGATGGAGCTGCGCATGCTGCGCGAAGTGTCGGCGGCCACCATGCACGAGTCGTTCGTCGACGGCCTGGAGGACAACGTCGGCAAGGCGGGGCTGAAGCAGTACGCCGCCCAGCTCGACGCGCTCGACCGCGTGTTCAAGGAAGTGAAGACCGTGGCCAAGGGCGACGTGATCCAGCTCGACTTCGTTCCGGGGCAGGGCACCCGCGTCACCGTGCGTGGCAAGAGCTACCCGGTGATTGCCGGCGATGACTTCGCCAGCGCCATGCTGTCGATCTGGCTGGGCAACGATCCGGTGCAGGACAGCCTGAAAAGCAAGCTGCTCGGCGGCTGAGCACCTGCGCATCGCCCACGCGCCGGCCGCCGCCCTGGGCGACGGCGCGTGCCGGCGCCGTTGTAGTCGTCCTACGTAGTTTTGTTTCAGCGCGCCGGCAGCCCCGCCGGCGCGTGCAGATGCGGCATTGTTACATGCGGCGCCGCCGCCACCTGACAACCCGCCGCTCATCCATCCCAGCCAACCGGCTGGCCGCCCTGTGCGGCGCCACGGCTTCCAGGCCGCGCCGCGACTGGCATTGCCCAGCTTTCAATTTCCACCCCGCCGTCATGCCGCGCTGACGCCCTTCATTCGGCGCGTCCCCATGTTGCGTCGCAGCACCCGATTGCCCGCAAACCCAGGCCCTGCGCCGCTTTGGCGCGTGGTGCCCCATGTAGTGCGCCAAGATGTGGCAGTAGTTTTGCTACGTTTTGATGTAGGGCTTGTTTTGTTGTTGCTACGGACAAAATCGTTGATTTGTAAGGCTTGAGCGGATATTTAGGTAGTAAGTTACATCGTGAAACATCGATATATACGTAGTTTTTCTACAAAAAGTGTTGCGCGGGAAATGTAGTTTTGATAGGATTCGTCTGTGTCCAAACCGGACGCACCACTGAAGGTCAATCCGGACCCAAAAGGAGAAGGAATAAAATGCGTACTCTGTTCAAGATCATCCGCAACGTTGAAGACAGTCAGCGTCTGCTTATCAAATCCTACGGCTGGCGTCTGACGCTGGCTCGTTGATCCCCGGCGCGGGGTGGGTTAACCCGTGCACTGTTGTTGAGCTTTTCTAGGCTTCTCGCGGTCTCTTGACCGCTTATCGACTCCTCCATCCTGGCCCAGTCCTGTCGTTCCCCCCGAATGACAAGCTGGGCGTCTTTTTTTCCGTCGATTTCATCCGTCGATGCCGCATCGGTGTTCGGGGATGCCCCCCATACCCGCGTCGTCCCTTTGTTCGGTAGAGTAGCGACTTTCCGTTTCCCGCCCGCCCATGCCCCGTTTCCGCCCCCGCAACCTGCTGCTGTCCCTGGTGTTCGGCGGCTGCGTCCTCGGTGCCCAGGCGCAGGAAGAGGATTACGCCGTGGACATCGACGGGCCGAGCGATGCGGTGAACCTGCTCGAACGCCATCTCGACCTCTACAAGTGGCGCAGCCGGGGCATCGAGGCCGATGAACTGCGCGCGGTGATCGAACGCACCCCGGCCGATGCCGAGGCATTGCTCAATACCGCCGGTTACTTCAAGCCCAAGGTGGAAGCGCGTCTGGAAGGCGAGGCCGGCCACTACCGTGTGCGGGTGACGGTCGATCCGGGCAAGCTCGCGCTGGTGCGCAACGTCGCGCTGAGCCTGGAAGGCCCGATCAACGAAGACACCGAATACCGCGACCGGATGCTGGCCTTCCTGGAGCGCAACCCGCCGCTGTCCAAGGATGTGCCGTTCTCGCAATCGGCGTGGAGCGCCTACAAGCGCCGCGCGCTGACGGCCCTGCAATTCCAGCGCTATCCGGCCGCGCGCATCACCAGGAGCGAGGCGCGCATCGACCCGGCCACCGCCAGCGCCGACCTGACCCTGGTGCTCGACAGCGGCCCGTTCTACCGCTACGGCGAAGTCCGCATCGACGGGCTGTCGCGTTACCCCGAGCGCATCGTGCGCGACCAGGTGCACCTGGAACCCGGCGCCGAATTCAACCGGCGCGACCTGCAAAAGCTCCAGGCCGATCTGCAGGACATGCCCAATTTCTCCACCGTCATTGTCGAGCCGGCGCTGAGCGCCGATCCGCCCTACGAAGCGCCGATCCACGTGACGGTGCAGGAGGCGCCGTTGCAGAAGATGACGCTGGGCGCCGGTTACAGCACCAACACCGGCTTTCGCGGCGAAGTCACCCACCGCTACAACAACGTCGCCGGGCGCGGCTGGATTCTCGACAGCGACATCCGCCTGGAGCAGCTGGAGCAGGCGATCGAGGTCGGGCTGACCTTCCCCAAGCACGCCAGCGGTTATAGCCACCGCATCTACGCCTCCGGCGAGCGCTCCACCTCGAACAATCTCGATTCCGACACCTACAAGGCGGGCATCTCGCGCGCCGCCAAGGGCGACCGGATCGACCGCACCATCACCCTCGAATACCTGGCCGAGCGCCGCGAACTGGACGACGGCACCGTCGAGAACCCGCAGACGCTGGCGCTGAGCTACCAGTGGATCCGCCGCGACCTCGACAGCCTGCGCAACCCGCGCAAGGGCTCGGTGCTGCAACTGGAGGCCGGCGGCGGCGTGCGCGGCGTGCTGTCCGACGAAACCTTCCTGCGCCTGTACGGCCGCACCACCTATTACTGGCCGGTGGCCGACGCCGACGTGCTGATCGGCCGGCTGGAGATCGGCAACACCAGCACCAAGGACCCCTCCCGGGTGCCGACCGACTTCCTGTTCCGCGCCGGCGGCAGCAACAGCGTGCGCGGCTACGACTACGAAAGCCTGGGCGTGCGCGATGGCGACACCGTGAAGGGCGGCCGGGTGCTGGCCACCGCCACGCTGGAATACCAGCACGCGGTCTACAAGGACTGGCGCGCCGCGGTGTTCGTCGATCATGGCGATGCCGCCAACAACTGGGGCGACTATTCCGGCAAGACCGGCGTCGGTGTCGGCGCGCGCTGGGTCAGCCCGGTGGGCGTGCTGGGCGCCGACGTCGCCTACGGCATCGACGACGAGCAGATCAAGCTGTACTTCGCGCTGGGAGTGGCGTTCTGATGCAGGACGAAGCCCAACTGCCGCCGCAACCCGACACCCCGCCCGAAGCCGCCGCGCCACGTCGCCGCCGCCGCTGGGGCCGCTGGCTGCTGCTCGGCGTCGTGCTGACATTGTTGTTGCTGGTCGCCGCCAGCTATGCCGCGTTGCGCTGGCTCGACCGCCCCGGCGGCCACGCCTGGCTGGTGCAGCAGGTGAACCAGAGCGGCGTGGTCAAACTGGCCGGCATCGAGGGCAGCCTGTGGCGTCACCTCACCGTGCGCGGCCTGGTGGTCGATACCGAGGCGGCCAAGGTCAGCATCGACCGAGTCCGCCTGGACTGGCGCCCGCGCCGACTGATGCTGCGACGCCTGCTGATCGAGCGGCTGGACGTGGGCGAAGTGCGCGTGGCGCTCAAGCCGCAGCCACCGAACAAGCCGCCGACCCCGCCGCCGGGCGACCTGACTCTGCCGCTGGCGGTGACGCTGGACGAATTGCGCCTGGCGCGCCTGCTCATCGACGGCACGCCAGTCGATCTCAAGGCGTTGCGCGCCGCGTTGCACAGCGACGGCGCGCGGCACAGCCTGGATCTCCAGCAGCTGAAGACCCCGCGCGGCAACGCCACCGCCACGCTGCAACTGGAAGGCCATCCGCCGTTCGCCACCCGCGGCACGCTCAAGTTCGGCGGCCGCATCGAGCAATACACCGTCGCCAGCGCCTTCGACCTGTCCGGCAACCTGCGCAATCTCGCCGTTGCCGGCCACGTCGACGGCGAGCGCATGCGCGCCAAGGTGGCGCTGCGTGTCGACGCCTTCGCCCCCTACGCCTACGCCATGCTGTTGCAGGCGCGCGTCACGGCCGAGCACATCGACCCGGCCGCGTTGCAGGCCGGCCTGCCGCGCGGCGACCTCGATCTCGATCTGGAACTGACGCCCACCGGCAAGGGCGCCACCGGCAAGCTCGGCGTGCTCAACCACGCGCCCGGCCGCATCGACGCCCAGCGCCTGCCGTTCGCCCGCGTCGACGCCGAGTTCGCCATGGGCCAGGACTGGTTCGACCTCACCCGCGCCAGCGTCGCCCTGCCGGGCAAGGCCGCGCTCAAGGCGCGCGGCCAGTTCACCAAGGACAAGCTCCAGGCCGAGATCGCCTTGCAGGACGTCGATCTGGCCGCGCTCCATGCCTCGCAGCTGCAAACCGCGCTGTCGGGCACCATCGGCCTCAACGGGCCGTACCGCGCACCCGACGTGAAGGCGCGGATCGAGGACGCCCGGCTCAAGGCCAGCGTCACCGCCGACGCGGGCTGGATCGACCCCGAGCGCGACCGGCGCATCGCGCTGCGTTCGCTGACGCTGGCGCGCGGCAGCAGCCGGCTCGCCGCCGAAGGCGAATTCGGCCTGGCGCGGCAGGATTTCAAGCTCAAGGCAGTGGCCGACCACTGGAACCCGGCCGACTTCGCCCGGCTGCCGGCCGGCGACATCAGCGGCAACGTCGAGGCGCAGGGCGCGCTGTTGCCGCAACTGGAAGTCGCGCTGAAATACGCCCTCAAGCCCGGTCGCTTCAACGGCCAGCCGCTGGCGGGCGAGGGCAGGCTCACCGTGACCGCGCAGCAGGTGCGCGAAGCCAACCTGTGGCTGGCGCTGGGCGACAACCGCGTCAGCGCCACCGGCGCGCTCGGCCGGCCGCAGGACCAATTGCAGGCCACGCTGGCGCTGCACAACCTGGGGCAGTTGGGGCAGGGCTTCGGCGGGCGGCTGGAAGGCAATGTCTCGGCACGCGGCGACTGGCTGCGGCCGTTCCTGCGCGGCGACCTGACTGCCAGCGGCGTGCAGACGCCGTTCGGCGTTGCCGCCGGCATGGCGCGGCTCAAGGCCGAGCTGTACCCCGACCTGGACAGCCCGTTCACTCTGGACGCCGAAGCACACGACATCGCCGGCTTCGACGTCCAGGTGGGCCGGCTCAAGCTGGACCTCAAAGGCACGCGCGCCCGTCACCACCTGGTGCTCGACGCCGACGGCGCCTATGCCGGACGCAAGCTGGCGGCCGGCCTGACCGCCGACGGCGGGCTGGACGAACACTGGAACTGGAAGGGCCGCTGGACCCGCTTCACCGGCGACGGCCCGCTGGCGGTGCGCCTGCTCGGCCCGGCCGACATCCGGCTCGGCCCGGCCGGCGTCGATCTGACCGGCGCCCATCTGGAAGCCGGCGGCAGCCGGCTGGAGATCGTCCAGCTGGGCTGGCACGACGGCCGCCTGCAGACGCGCGGCAGCGCGCCCCGGCTGGTGACCGCCGAATGGCTGGCGCTGGCCGGCGGGCATCCCGAACTGGAGACCGATCTGGTGCTGGCCGCCGACTGGGATGTGCGCAGCGATGCCGCGCTCGATGGCCACGTCGCGCTCAAGCGGCTGTCGGGCGACCTGCGCCGCCGTGTCGGCCGCCAGGTGCAGGCGCTGGACCTGGAGCGGCTGGACCTGCGGCTGGACGCCGCCGCCTCGCACACCCGCGTGGCCGCGCTGGCGGCCAGCCGCCGCTTCGGCGAGCTGACGGTGGATGGCGATACCCGCATCGATCCGCACCAGTGGACCGTGGTGCCGGGTGCCGACGTCAACGTGCGGGTCAAGGGCGAACTGGCCGACCTGTCGCGCATCGCGCCGCTACTGAGCGACAGCGTGGCGCTGGCCGGCGGCCTCAAGCTGGACGTGCGCCGCAGCGGCCCGCTGTCGGATCCGGTGTTCAACGGCACACTGGCCGGCAGCGCGCTCGACATCCACGACAAGGCCACCGGCATCCGGCTGCGCGAAGGCGACGTCAAGCTCACCCTGACCGAGCGCCGGGTACAGCTCGACACCTTCCGCTTCAAGGGCGGGCGCGGCACGCTGTCCGCCACCGGCAGCGTCGATCTGCGCCGCGACGGCGCCGACGCCCAGGCCGTGTTGCAGGCCGAGCGCCTGCTGCTGGTGAACCGCCCCGACCTGCAACTGGTGGTCACCGGGCGCGGCGAGATCAAGTACGGCCTGGCCGGGCTGTCGATCAACGGCAACCTGCGCGCCGACCGCGGCAACATCGAATACCACGGCAACGACGTGCCGGCGCTGTCGGACGACGTGGTGGTGGTGGGGCGCGAGCCGCGCCAGCCCGGCGGCGGCGGCATGAAGCTGGCCGATCTGCTGTTCGACGTGGATCTGGGCGACAACTTCAAGTTCCGCGGCTACGGCCTGGAGGCCGACCTGTCCGGCGCACTGCGCTTCCGCGCCTCGCCCGACCAGGCGCTGTCGGCCAGCGGCGCGGTGAAGGTGGACGAAGGCACCTACCGCGCCTACGGCCAGAAGCTGGACATCGAGCGCGGCGTGCTGTCGTTCACCGGCCCGCTGGACAACCCCAGCCTGGACATCCTGGCGGTGCGGCGCGGCGGCGCGGTCGAGGCAGGGGTGCAGGTGAAGGGCTGGGCGCAATCGCCGCAGGTGTCGCTGTATTCCGACCCCAACGTGTCGGACAACGAAAAGCTGTCCTGGCTGCTGTTCGGCCACGGCGCCGAGAACATGGACAAGGGCGACGCCGCCGTGATGGTGCAGGCGCTCAACGCCATCCTCACCGAGGGCAATCCCGGCGAGGGCATGACCGACCAGTTCCTGGAGACGCTGGGCATCGACGAAGTGGGCTTCGGCTCCGAGGAGCGCGCCGGCGGCACCACCTCGCAGGTGGTCACGGTGAGCAAGCGCATCGGCAACCGCCTGCGCGTCGGCCTGGAAAAGAGCTTCGACGGCCTGTCCGACGCCATCTCGCTGACCGTGCTGCTGTCGCGGCGCTGGTCGGTGGTGACCAAGTTCGGCACCGACGAAAGCACGCTGGATGCGCTGTATACGATCAGCTTCGATTGAGCGGTGTGGTTGGGGAAATTCAAACCTTGAACCACAGAGAACGGTGAGAGCACGGAGGTTTCACAGTAGAAACCAATAAAGCAGTGGGATCAGGCAGTTCGATGACCTCGACATTGACATTGATCCTGGTTTTCTCTGTGTCCCTCTGTGTGTCCTCGTTGTTCTCTGTGGTTCAAGATTTAGGGTTCCCCAACCCCACCCCAGCGTTTCAAACGAGCGTCTTGGCGAAAGCGCTTATTGTTACCGACAATGACGGCGTGTTCTGTTTCACGACAGTGCAGTGTCACCTGCGCCCGCACCGTGCCGGTGCCTGACCAAGTCCGCCCCGCCGGCGGCACCACAAAAACCACAATCAAGGAGATGTTCGTGATCCGCATGCCTTTGCGTACCCGTCCGCTTGCCGCGGCACTCACCGCCCTGTTCCTCGCCGCGTGTGGCGGCGACGGCGTCGAGTCGGTCAACGAAACCCCGCCCAGCCATTCCGCGGGCTACACCCAGATCGTGGCGTTCGGCGACAGCCTGACCGATGCCGGCACCTTCAACCCCACCACCGCCGACGCCGACCCCAGCAACGACAGCGCCACCGGCCTGATGTTCACCACCAAGCCGGGCGGCACCTGGGCCGGCTACATCGCCGCCAACCTGGGTCTGTCGCTGACGCCCAACCAGCAGGTCAACTTCGGCATCGTCGGCAACGGCGGCAAGGTGATCGAGCTGGGCGGCACCGACTACGCCGAGGGCGGTGCCCGCCTGGAAGTGGACGCGGCCAACGGCGGCGTCACCACCCAGACCATTCCGGGTATCGGCACCGTGCCGGTGCAGGGCGCCACCAGCCGCTCGATCAAGACCCAGATCGACGACTACCTCGCCGAGCACGGCAGTGCCTTCAACGACGGCCAGCTGGTGCTGATCCAGGGCGGCGCCAACGACTTCTTCAACTTCTTCAGCACCACGCCGCCGGCCAACCTGCAAACCGCCGCGCCGGCCTTCATCCAGGCCACGGTGACTTCGCTGGTGACCCAGATCGGCCGCCTGAAGGCCGCCGGCGCCAGCCACATCATCTACGCCAACCTGCCGGAGCTGGGCTACACGCCGCAGTTCCTCGCGCTCGGCCCCACCGTCGCCGGCCAGGCCACGGCGCTGTCGCAGTCCTACAACAACGCGGTGGCGCAGCAACTGGGTGCGATGGGCGTGACGGTGTTCGACACCGCCAAGCTGATCCGCGACGTGGTGGCCGCGCCGGCCAACTACGGCTTCACCAATGTCCAGACCCCGGCCTGCAACAGCTACACCACGCCGGGCAACCCGGCCACGCTGTCGGCGCTGATCTGCTCGCCGAGCACGCTGGTGGCGCCCAAGGCCGACCTGACCTACCTGTTCGCCGACGGCATCCACCCCACCGCGCGCGCCCACGCCATCTGGGCCGACCAGGTGACCGCGACGCTGCTGGCCGATCAGGTCGCCGCGCATTGAGCGACGCTGTTTTTAACCCCACACCTTGAACCACAGAGAACGGTGAGAACACGGAGGGGTGGGGAGAAAACCAAACCTCAAATGTAAAAACCAAATCTGGGGACACAGAGAACGGGGAGAGCACAGAGAACACGGAGAAACCCGGTAAGAATCGGGTGGTTTGCTCCGTGCTCTCTGTGCTCTCTGTGAACTCGGTGTCTACGGATCTTCGTTTTTCCTTGCTCCGTTTTTCCTTCGTGTTCTCACTGTCCTCTGTGGTTCAAGGTGTGGGGTTTGTACATTCTCCCGCGCTACAACGTCCGCGCCAGCACGCAGCACTCCACCCGGCGCGCGCCGGCTTCGCGTAGCGCGCGGGCGCAGGCGTGCAGGCTGGCGCCGCTGGTCATCACGTCATCCACCAGCAGCACCGTGCCATCCAGCGGCCGGGGCGCGGCGAAGGCGCCGCGTACGTTGCGGGCGCGGGCGGCGCGGCTGGAGCGGGCCTGATGCGCACCGTCGCGCAGGCGCAGCAGCGCATCGTGGCGCAGCGGCAGCCGCCAGGCGCGCGCCAGTGTGGCGGCCAGTTCCTGCGCCTGGTTGAAGCCGCGTTCGCGCAACCGGGGCGCGGCCAGCGGCACCGGGATCACCCAATCGACGCACGGCGCGGGCAGGGCGCGCGCCAGGTGCCGGCCGAGCAGGGCGAAGGCGTGCCAGCGCCCGCCGAACTTGGCGGCCTGGATCGCCTGCGCCAGCCAGCCGGCGTAGGCAAAGCGCGCGTGGGTGGCGGCAAAGGCCGGTGGCGCGGCCAGACAACGGCCGCACACGCTGCCGGCGGGCACCGGCATGGCGCAGATCGCGCAACACGGGCAGGGCAGGGCCGGCAGGTCGTCCAGGCAGCCGATGCACAGGCCGTCGCGGCAGGCGGCGCCGCACCCCAGACAGGCCGCGGGCGGGCGCCAGTCGGCCAGGCTGCGCAGTGTGGCGCGGATGCGGTAGTTGTTCAGAAAATTCATATCGAAAATTGACAATGGCGCGGCCGGGTGCGGACAATCCGGCCCATCCCTTTCTAGACCAGCAGGGCCGCCGATGAACGCGCCGCAGACCCAGACCATCCAGATGACCCGCAGCACGCCGCACCCCGAGCAGGCGCGCTGGGACGACGCCTCGGTGGCGGCGCTGTTCGCGCTGCCGTTCAACGACCTGCTGTTCCGTGCCCAGCAGGCCCACCGCGAGCATTTCGACGCCAATCGCGTGCAGCTTTCCACGCTGCTGTCGGTCAAGACCGGCGGCTGTAGCGAGGATTGCGGCTATTGCCCCCAGTCCGCGCGCTACCACACCGGCGTGGAGAACCAGGGCCTGATGCAGGCCGACGAAGTGATCGAGACCGCGCGGCTGGCCAAGGAGAATGGCGCCAGCCGCTTCTGCATGGGCGGCGCCTGGCGCGGCCCCAAGCAGCGCGACCTGGACGAACTGAAGAAGATGATCGCCGGAGTGAAGGCGCTGGGCCTGGAAACCTGCGGCACCTTCGGCCTGCTCAAGGACGGCATGGCCGAGCAATTGAAAGGCGCCGGGCTCGACTACTACAACCACAACCTCGACACCGCGCCGGACAAGTACGCCGACATCGTCTCCACCCGCGACTACGAAGACCGGCTGGACACGCTGGGCAAGGTGCGCCGCGCCGGCCTGTCGGTCTGTAGCGGCGGCATCGTCGGCATGGGCGAGACGCGCGAGCAGCGCGCCGGGCTGCTGGCGCAACTGGCCAACCTCGACCCGCAGCCCGAGTCGGTGCCTATCAACAACCTGGTGCCGGTGCCGGGCACGCCGCTGGCCGATGCCGAGCCGCTGGACTGGACCGAATTCGTCCGCACCATCGCCGTGGCGCGCATCGTCCTGCCGCGCTCGTTCGTGCGGCTGTCGGCCGGCCGCCGCGAAATGCCCGAGGCGATGCAGGCGCTGTGCTTCATGGCCGGCGCCAACTCGATCTTCTACGGCGACAAACTGCTGACCACCGGCAACCCCGACGTCGAAGGCGACCGCCGACTGTTCGCCAAGCTGGATTTGTTGCCGCTATAGGGGGAACCCTAAATCTTGAACCACTGAGGACACAGAGAGCACAGAGGTTTCACTGAGAAAACCGGAAAGAACCTCGACAGGTCGGATCGGGATGGTTTGGGTTTTCTCTGTGCAACTCTGTGTTCTCCGTGCTCTCTGTGGTTCAAGGTTTGAATTTCGGCGGTTCAAGATTTGAACTCTTCCCATTCGGGTTATCATCGCGGGCATGTCCGCCCCGATCGCCACCCCCGCCCAGACCGCCGAGCCGTTGCTCGACGTGGCGGGGCTGCATGTCGAATATCCGGGGCATGAGCGTGCGGCGGTCGAGGAGGTCGCCTTCACGCTGGCGGCCGGCGAGACGCTGGCGCTGGTCGGGGCGTCCGGTTCCGGCAAGAGCGTCACCGCGCGCGCCATCGCCCAGCTCGATCCCAATGCGCGCTACGTCGGCAGCGTGCGCTTCGCCGGCGAGGAACTGATCGGCGCCAGCCCGGCCACCTTGCGCCGCCTGCGCGGCGAGGGCGTCGGCATGGTGTTCCAGGAGCCGCTGTCCGCGCTCAACCCCCTGCACAGCATCGGCCGCCAGATCGGCGAGGCGCTCGGCCTGCATCGCGGCATCGCCGGCAAGGCGTTGCGCGCCGCGGTGCTCGAACTGCTGGAGCGGGTGCATCTGGCGGACCCCCGCGTGCTCGGCGCCTATCCGCACCAGTTGTCCGGCGGGCAACGCCAGCGGGTGCTGATCGCCATGGCGCTGGCCTGTCGGCCGCGATTGCTGATCGCCGACGAGCCGACCACCGCGCTCGATGCCCACCTGCGGGTACAGATCCTGCAACTGCTCAAGGGCATCGCCACCGCCGACGGCATGGGTCTGCTGCTGATCTCGCACGACCTGGTGATGGTGCGCGGCTTCGCCGACCGCGTGGCGGTGATGTGCGAAGGCCGCATCGTCGAAACCGGGGCGGCGTGCGAGGTGTTCGACGCGCCGTCGCATCCCGCCACCCGCGCGCTGTTGGCGGTGCGCCAGGCCAGGCTGGCGCCGCCGGTGGCCTCGGGCGCGCCCGCCGCCTTGTCGGTCAAGGGCGTGTGCTGCGACTACCTGCACCAGCCCGGCATCTTCAAGCGCCCGCAGACCGTGCGTGCGCTGGCGCCGGCCGATTTCGAGCTGGCGCGCGGCGAAACGCTGGGCATCGTCGGCGAATCCGGCTCGGGCAAGACCACGCTGGCGCTGTCGGTGCTGCGGCTGGCCCGCGAAGGGCGGGGCGAGATCGTGCTGGGCGGCGGCGAGCACGGCCAGTTGCGCTTCGATCGCCTGAGCGGCCCCGCGTTGCGTGCCGCGCGCAGCCGCATGCAGGTGGTGCTGCAAGACCCGTTTTCGTCGTTGTCGCCGCGCATGACGGTGGGCGAGATCGTCGAGGAAGGGTTGCTGATCCACCGCCCCGAGCTGACCCCGGCGCAACGGCGTCAGGCCGTGATCGACGTGCTGGGCGAGGTCGGCTTGCAGACGGATGTGCTGGAACGCTATCCGCACGCGTTCTCCGGCGGGCAACGCCAGCGTATCGCCATCGCCCGCGCGTTGATCCTGGCGCCCGAAGTGCTGGTGCTGGACGAGCCGACGTCGGCGCTGGATGCCCACATCGGCTTGCAGGTGCTCAAATTGCTGGCGGAGCTGCAACGCCGGCACGGGCTGTCTTACGTGCTGATTACCCATGACCTGTCGGTGGTGCGCGCCCTGGCGCACCGCGTCATCGTGCTGCAATCCGGCGAGGTAGTGGAGCGCGGCACCGTCGAAACGTTGTTCACCACGCCGGAACACCCCTACACCCGGCAGTTGCTTGCCGCGGCGCAATACCTGCCCGCGGCCTGATCCCCCTCCTTACCAACTCTTTTGTACGGGATTGCGGTTTTCCGCGATGCCCCATCCGGAGATTTTTCTTACATTTATTCATTAGAATTTGCTGATTTATAGCGGCTGACAAAACCCGGCGAAGCGGTTCCGGCAAGAGCGCGAAATGCCCTGCACGGCGGTAAACCGGACTTCCTTCGGTCGCCCACCGTACGAGGCGGCAAGTGAGGCTCGGCGCCTCCGCGTGACCCCGCCAGAAAGGTTTTGTCAGCCGCGCTCAACACAACAACAACAATTTTGGTTTGCCAGGAGGTATTCACCGTCATGCGTCGTAACGAACCCGTCACGCAACACGAGGTGCTGGTCGATCCTCGTCACCCCATCGTCAGCAAGACCGATCTCAAGGGCCGCATCACCTACGCCAACCCCGTCTTCGTCGCCATCTGTGGCTTCAGCCACGACGAACTGATCGGCGCACCGCACAACCTGGTGCGCCACCCCGACATGCCGGCGGCCGCCTTCGACGACCTGTGGCGCACCATCAAGGCCGGCCAGCCCTGGCGCGGCATCGTCAAGAACCGCTGCAAGAACGGCGACCACTACTGGGTCGAGGCCTTCGTCACGCCGCTGTACGAGGACGGTCGTCATGTGGGCTACATGTCGGTGCGCAACGCGCCCACCCGCGCGCAGATTGAGGCGGCGGACGCGCTGTACCGCCAGGTGAACGCCGGCCGCGCCGCGGTGCCGGCCACCCGCTGGCCGCAGCGGCTGGCGTTGCGCTGGCGTACCGCGCTGGTGCTGGGCGCGACCACGCTGCCGTGGCTGGGAGCGTTGCTGCTGGAGACGGCGCGCTGGCCGCTGGCGGGGCTGGGCGTGGCGGCGGGCGTGGCCGGCTGGGCCTGGTTGAATGCCAGCCATCGCCAGCCGCTGGCGCACGCGGCGCAGGTGTTCGCGCAACTGGCCGAGGGCAATTTCCGGGTCCAGGTGGATACCCGGGTGCCGGCCGAATTCTCGCAGTTGCTGCTGCAACTGGAGAGCATGCGCATCAATCTGCGCGCGGTGATCGCCGACGTGGTGTCGGCCGCTGAGGAAGTGGGGCGCCGCGCCGGCGAGTTGTCCGGCCAGTCCGGCGAGCTGGCGCAGCGTTCGCGGGTGCAGTCGGAAGGGGTGAGCGGGGTGGCGGCGGCGCTGGAGCAACTGACCGCCTCGGTGGCGGAGATCCAGGATTCGACGCGCCACAGCGCCGAGCACGCGGCGCGCGCGTCGGCGCTGACGCGGACCGGCGGTGAGGAGATGCGCGCGGCCCAGGCGGCCACGCACCAGGTGGCGACGGTGGTGGACGGCGCCTGTGCCACGCTGGACGAACTCGCCGAGGCGGTGCGCGGCATCCACAGCCTGGCCCAGACCATCCGCGAGATCGCCGACCAGACCAATCTGCTGGCACTGAACGCCGCCATCGAGGCGGCGCGGGCCGGCGAGGCGGGACGCGGCTTCGCCGTGGTGGCGGACGAAGTGCGCAAGCTGGCCGAGCGCACCAGCGTCTCCACCGGCACCATCACCAGCACCATCGAAGCCATCGCCGCGCGCACCGGCGTCGCCACCGATACCATGCGCCAGGCGCTGGACGGGGTGCGCCACGGCAGCGGACTGATCGACGCCTCGACCGCCACGCTGTTGCAGATCGAGACGGCCAGCCAGGGCGTGGACCGCTCGGCGCGCGAGATCGACCAGATGCTGTCGCAGCAGACCCAGGCCGCGCAGGACGTGGCGACCAGCATGGAGCGCATCAGCGCGCTGGCCGGGCACAACGACGAGACGCTGGCGGGCGTGGATGCGGCGGCGCATCGCCTGGCCGACGTGGCGCGCGAGTTGCGGTTACTGGTGGCGCAATTCGAAAAATCGCTGTGAGCGGCTGGCAAAACCCTCCTGGCGGCGTCGCGCGGGGCGCCGAGCCTCACTTGCCGCCTCGTACGGTGTGCGGCCGAAGGAAGTCCGGTTTGCCGCCTTTCAGGACGTCTCGCGCTTCTTGCCATGACCGCTACGCTGGGTTTTCCCAGTCGCTCCGCCGTAATGGCGACTCGGCAAAAAGGCCCGCCGGATGGCGGGCCTTGGCGCGATGGGCGCGGCCTTATTTGCTGAACACGATGTGTCCCTGCTGGGCGTCGGCCCTGACCACGTCCTTGGCGCCGAATTCGCCAGCCAGGATCTTCTTCGCCAGCGGGTTCTCGATCTCGGACTGGATCGCGCGCTTGAGTGGGCGCGCGCCGTACACCGGGTCGAAGCCGGCTTCCGCCACCAGATCGAGCGCGGCGTCGCTGGTCTCGAAGCCGATCTCCAGCTGCGCCAGGCGCTGCGTCAGCCGCTGAAGCTGGATGCGCGCGATGTTGCGGATCTGCGCGGCCTCCAGGCCGTGGAACACCACGATCTCGTCGATGCGGTTGACGAACTCGGGCCGGAAATGGGTCTTCACCTCGGCCAGCACCGCCAGCTTGACGATCTGGTAGTCGTCGTCGGACATCATCTGGATCTGCTGGCTGCCCAGGTTGGAGGTCATCACGATCACCGTGTTGCGGAAATCCACGGTGCGGCCCTGGCCGTCGGTGAGGCGGCCATCGTCCAGCACCTGCAACAGCACGTTGAACACGTCCGGGTGCGCCTTTTCCACCTCGTCCAGCAGGATCACGCTGTACGGCTTGCGGCGCACCGCCTCGGTCAGGTAGCCGCCTTCCTCGTAGCCGACGTATCCCGGCGGCGCGCCGATCAGGCGGGCCACCGAGTGCTTCTCCATGAACTCGCTCATGTCCAGGCGCACGATCTGTTCCTCGGTGTCGAACAGGAACTCGGCCAGCGCCTTCGTCAGCTCGGTCTTGCCCACGCCGGTGGGGCCCAGGAACAGGAACGAACCGTAGGGCCGGTTCGGATCGGCCAGACCGGAGCGCGAGCGGCGGATGGCGTCGCTCACCAGCCGCACCGCTTCGTCCTGCCCGATCACGCGCCGGTGCAGCGCGTCCTCCATGTGCAGCAGCTTGTCGCGCTCGCCCTGCATCATCTTGCTGACCGGAATGCCGGTGGCGCGGCTGACCACCTCGGCGATCTCCTCCGCGCCCACCTGGGTGCGCAGCAGGCGATTGGGCCGATCCTGGCCTTCGGCGGCCTCGGCGGCCTTCAGCTTGGCGTCCAGCTCGGGCAGCTTGCCGTATTGCAACTCGGACGCCTTGTCCCATTCGCCGCGCCGCTGCGCCGCCTGGATGGCGTTGCGCACCTGCTCGATCTCTTCCTTGATCGATTGCGAACCGAGCACGGCGGCCTTTTCCGCCTTCCAGATTTCCTCCAGGTCGGAGTACTCCTTGTCCAGCCGGCCGATCTCTTCCTCGATCAGCGCCAGCCGGCGTTGCGAGGCTTCGTCCTTTTCCTTCTTCACCGCCTCGCGCTCGATCTTCAGCTGGATCAGGCGGCGGTCGAGCTTGTCCATCGCCTCGGGCTTGGAGTCGATCTCCATCTTGATGCGGCTGGCGGCCTCGTCGATCAGGTCGATGGCCTTGTCCGGCAGGAAGCGGTCGGTGATGTAGCGGTGGCTCAGCTCGGCCGCGGCGACGATGGCCGGGTCGGTGATGTCCACGCCGTGGTGGATTTCGTACTTCTCCTGCAGACCGCGCAGGATGGCGATGGTGCTTTCCACGCTGGGCTCGTCCACCAGCACCTTCTGAAAGCGGCGCTCCAGCGCGGCGTCCTTCTCGATGTACTTGCGGTATTCGTCCAGCGTGGTGGCGCCGATGCAGTGCAGCTCGCCGCGCGCCAGCGCCGGCTTGAGCATATTGCCGGCGTCCAGCGCGCCTTCGGCCTTACCGGCGCCGACCAGGGTGTGGATCTCGTCGATGAAGACGATGGTGTTGCCTTCGTCCTTGGCCAGCTCGTTGAGCACGGTCTTGAGGCGTTCCTCGAACTCGCCGCGATACTTGGCGCCGGCCAGCAGCGCCGCCAGATCCAGCGTCAGCACGCGCTTGGATTTGAGCGACTCGGGCACTTCGCCGTTGACGATGCGCTGCGCCAGCCCCTCGACGATGGCGGTCTTGCCCACGCCCGGCTCGCCGATCAGCACCGGATTGTTCTTGGTGCGGCGTTGCAGCACCTGGATGGCGCGGCGGATCTCGTCGTCGCGGCCGATCACCGGGTCCAGCTTGCCGGCGCGGGCGCGCTCGGTGAGGTCGATGGTGTACTTGCCCAGCGCGCCGCGCTGCGATTCGGCCTCGGCGCTCTGCACGCTCTCGCCACCGCGCACCGCGTCGATGGCGGCCTCGATGGCGTCCTTCTTGCCGCCGTGCTGCTTGAGCAGGCGACCGGTCTCGCCCTTGTCGTCGGCCAGTGCCAGCAGAAACAGGTCGCTGCTGATGAACTGGTCGCCGCGCTTGATCGCGGCCTTGTCCACCAGGTTGAGCAGGTTGGCCAGCTCCTTGGAGACGGTGATTTCGCCGCCGGTGCCTTCCACCTTGGTCAGGCGGCCGATCGCGTCCTTCAACGCGTTCTGCAAGGGCACCACGTTGACGCCGGCGCGTGCCAGCAGCGCGATGGCGCCGGAATCGGGATCGCCCAGCAGCGCGGACAACAGGTGCTGCGGCTCGATGTAGGGGTTGTCGTGGCCCAGTGCCAGGCTTTGCGCGTCGGCGAACGCCTGCTGGAACTTGGTGGTGAGCTTGTCGAAACGCATTGGGGAAACCCTCCGGGAAATGGAGCGGTCAACAAAACCCAGCGCAGCGGTCCTGGCACGAAGCGCGAAACGCAGACAGTACATGTAGTACGGCAAGTTCGCGCGACACAGCCAGGAGGGTTTTGTTGGCGGCTCTCAGTGTCTTTGCACTGATATTTGGGGAGGGCCCGGGGGTTTTCAAGGCGGTCGCCGGACGGGGATGAGGGGGAAAGCGGGTGAGGAGTGAGGAGTGAGGAGTGAGGAGTGAGGAGTGAGGAGTGAGGACGCAAGCGCTGCCACTGCCGCGCCGTTGCCTTTGAAGTCACCCCTCACACCTCACTCCTCACCCCTCACACTTCACCCCTCACATTTCACGGCCGATGCGCGATCACGCGGTCGCGGCCCTCGTGCTTGGCCTGGTACAGCGCCTCGTCGGCGCGCTTCAGGCTGTCGGCCACCGGCTCCTGCGCCAGCACGGTGACGCCGAAGCTGGCGGTGACGTGCAGGTCGGAGACCCACTCCAGGTCGCGCAGGTGCAGGCGGATCTTTTCCGCCAGCTGGATCGCCGACGCCAGCGGCGTGTTGGGGCAGAACAGCACGAATTCCTCGCCGCCCCAGCGCACCAGGTAATCCTCGCGGCGGATCAGCGTGCCGACCTCGGCGGTGAACTGCTTGAGCACCAGGTCGCCGGTGTCGTGGCCGTATTCGTCGTTGATGCGTTTGAAGTGGTCCAGGTCGATGAAGATCACCGCCAGCGGCCGCTCGGGCTGCGACAGCTCGGCCTCGCGCAGCAGTTCGTCGCGGATGCCGGCGCGGTTGCGCACGCCGGTCAGCGGGTCGCGCCGCGCCAATTCCCCAATCACTTTGTTTTCCAGTTGTAATGCCTTGGTCAGGGAACGCAGGTCTTCCTCGCGGCGACGGCTGTGGCGCAGACGCCGTTGCATCTGCCGCAGATCGTTCACCAGCACGCTGGCGGCCAGCGCCACCCATAGCGCCACCACCAGCAGCGCCATCTGCTCGCGGCTGACCCATTTGCCGTGGAATTCGATGTAACGCACGCGGATCACGTGCTCGCCCGGCTCTTTCAGACCCGAGGTGGACAACTGGATCATGCGCACGCGTTGCAGGTCGGGGCCGGCGTACTCCACCGGGATGTTGTGCTCGCTCAGCCACCAGCTGGCGACATTGAAGCTGTGCAGCGGAATGGTCTTGACCTCGCCGCCGACGGCCGGGGTGAAGGCCAGTTCGTTGGCCTTCCAGGTGGTGTCGTCGTTGGCCTTGCCATAGGCGGGATCGTAGCTGCGGGCGAAGAAACGCAAGGCGCGCGCGCCCGGGCTGCGGTATTCGACATTCAGCTTCACCGAGTCGAAACGCGACAGGTCGATGCCCTCGGGCTTGTCGGTCAGCCTGATCGACATCTCGCAGTACGGCCATTCGTAGGTGGAGGACAGCAGGCAGTGCAGGGCGAAGGCGTCGTTGTCGCGGATCAGGCGCGCCACCGACGCGCCGCCCGAACTGCGGTCGTCCTGCAAGGCCATCGGCAGGGTGGTGGCGGCATCGATGCGAATCACCCGGTTCATGCCGAAGTGCTGCCAGAGCAGCAGCACGCCGGAGAGCAGCAGCATGACGAGTACGCTGAAACGAGGGTATTTGACGATTCGCATCTGGGGCTGATCCAGAGGTATGGCCGCGAAGAGAGTATACGGCGGTTTCTTACACTCGGTATATAAGCAAAAGATTATTTTTATTGATTGAAAGAATTATCCTGACAATGACGTCGCAAATTCCAACGGATTTGTCAGCTTGGCCGCCAGCCCAGTTTTTCGGCCAGTCGCACCACGTTGCCGATGATGATGAGCGCCGGAGGTTTGACCTGTGAAGTGGCCAGCAGGCCGGGCAGCGTCTCCAGCGTGCCGACCAGCGTGCGCTGGTCGGGCAGGGTGGCTTTCTCGACGATGGCCGCCGGGGTGTCGGGCGCGCGGCCATGGGCGATCAGCTGGGCACAGATGCGTGGTGCCTGTGCCACACCCATATAGACCACGATGGTCTCGCTGGGCGAGGTCAGGCGCGGCCAGTCGAGCTCGATCTCTTCGCCGCGGCGATGGCCGGTGACGAAGGTGACCGATTGCGCATGGTCGCGGTGGGTGAGCGGAATGCCGGCGTAGCACGAGGCGCCGGCGGCCGAGGTGATGCCCGGCACCACCTGGAATTCGATGCCGGCCGCCGCCAGCTCTTCGATCTCTTCGCCGCCGCGGCCGAAGAT
Organism: Chitiniphilus shinanonensis DSM 23277; assembly: GCF_000374805.1. GTDB lineage: Bacteria > Pseudomonadota > Gammaproteobacteria > Burkholderiales > Chitinibacteraceae > Chitiniphilus > Chitiniphilus shinanonensis. Next base: position 154,376 of record NZ_KB895340.1, on the reverse strand, counting down.
GAACGGGTCGCCGCCCTTGAGCCGCAGCACCGTCTTGCCTTCGCGCGCCAGCCGCACCAGCAGCTTGTTGATGTCCTCCTGCGGCAGCGCGTGGTTGCTGGCCTTCTTGCCCACGTACAGCCGCTCCGCGTCGCGCCGCACCAGATCGACGATGGCGGGCGACACCAGGTTGTCGTAGAGCACCACGTCGGCGCGCTGCATCAGCCGCAGCGCGCGGAAGGTGAGCAGGTCGGGATTGCCGGGGCCGGCGCCGACCAGATACACCGCGCCGCGCGCCAGCGCGTCCGCGTCGCCGCTGGCCAGCGTGGCTTCCAGTTCGGCCTCGGCGCCGGCTTCGTCGCCGGCCAGCGCGCGCTCGGCTGCCGGGCCGTCCAGCGCTTGTTCCCAGAAGCGGCGGCGCGCGCGGTCGTCGCCGCCGAAGCGTGCCTGCACCCGCTGACGCAGACGGCCGGCCAGCCGCGCCAGCGTGCCGTAGCCGTGCGGCAGCCACGCCTCGATCCGCGCGCGGATCAGGCGGGCCAGCACCGGCGCATTGCCGCCGCTGGAAATGGCGATCATCAGCGGCGAACGATCGACGATGGCCGGTGTGACGAAACGGCAGCGCGCCGGGTCGTCCACCACGTTGACCAGGATGCCGGCGGCCTCGCAGCGTGCATGCACCTCGGCATTGACCGCCGCGTCGTCGGTGGCGGCGATCACCAGTCGCATGCCGTGAATGTCGCCGGCCTGCCAGGCACGCGGCAGGTGGATCAGCGCGCCCTGGTCGCGCTGGGCCGCCAGTGCGTCGCACAGCGCCGGGGCGACCACCGTCAGGCGGGCGCCGGCGGCCAGCAGCAGATGCGCCTTGCGCAGCGCCACCTCGCCGCCGCCCACCAGCAGGCAGGGTTGGTCACGCAGGTCGAGGAAGAGCGGAAAGTAGTCCATGTGGTGATTCTTGATCGTTATCAATGGGCAACAAGGTGCACGACCGCGGCGCGGCGATGGGCTCTATTGTAACCGCCGCTTTCCTCCGGCTTCAGGCAGCGCTGTTGCGCCATCGGCGCGGTGGCGGAGGCGGAGGCGGGATGTTCTTCAATCGCGTGGAGTATTGCAATGCCCCGGTTTTCACCCTGGTACGGCACGGTCGCCGTGATGCTGAGCTTTGCCGGCGGCTGCGCGCTGGCGGCCGATCCGGTCGATCCGGCCAGGCTGGCCGCCAGCCGTGCCTGCCTGTCCTGCCACGCGCCGGCGGCGCGCATCGTCGGGCCGTCGTTCAAGGAGATCGCCGACCGCTATCGCGGCGACGCCAAGGCGCCGGCGGCGCTGGCGCGGACCATCCGCCAGGGCGGCAAGGGCCATTGGGGCCAGTTGCCGATGCCCGCCAATCCGCGCGTGACCGAGGCCGAGGCGGCGCAACTGGCACGCTGGATTCTCGACCGGAAGTAGGCGCGTGGCGGCGCGGTGTCCGGCCCTGTCGCGTGCGCGCCAGACGGTGTTTCCGGCCCCGGCCGCGCCGCGAAAAAAGAACCGGCGCAAGGCCGGCTCTCAGTGACGCGGTGCCCGCGTCGGCTCGGAGCATGCTGGCGGTCGCTCCCCTTCCCGCCGTGGCCTATTCCGGCCGCTCCAAGTCTGCTGCGATGATGCCGCGCCCCCCGACACGGCGATCATGGCTGTCCCCCCGGCTACCCGGTGAGTATCCGCCCGAGGTCTGTCGCCCCGGATCGATCATTCCTGCGCAGCATGCCACTGCCGCTTGCATATTTCATCCCTGGGTCACGCCGCGCGCAGTTCGGGCGATACCTCCGCCACGGCCCGGGCCACGGTTTCGCCGGGCACCGTCTCCTTGTCGAGCAACTCGGCGACGATATGGCGCAGCGCGCCGGCGTGGCTGGTCAGGTGCGCGCTGCATTGTTCCTCCAGCCGCGACAGCAGTTGCTTGGCCTCCTCGATGGCGTTGCCCATCTCGGGCTGCACCAGCGCGGGGTTGTCGATGGCCGCCAGGTTGAACAGCGAACCGCTGCCGCCGAAGCCGTACTGCGCCACCATCGCCAGCGCGATGCGCGACGCTTCCTGCAGGTCGTGCGCGGCGCCGGTCGAGGCCTCGCCGTAGGTGAGCAGTTCGGCGCAGCGGCCGCCCAGCAGCATCACGATGCGATGTTCCAGTTCGGACTTGCGGTGCAGGTGGCGATCCTCCGGCGGCGATACCAGGGTGACGCCCAGCGCGCCGCCGCGCGGCAGGATGGTGACCTTCTCCACCCGGCCCACGCCCAGCAGTTGCGCGATCACGGCATGGCCGGCCTCGTGCACCGCCACGCGCTCGCGTTCCGCTTCGGTCAGCGCGCGCACCGCGCCATTGATCTCGCCCATGCGCGAGATCTCGATGGCTTCCTGGAATTCGTGCTGGCCGACCGACGCCTTGCCGGCCTTGGCCGCCAGCAGCGTGGCCTGGTTGACGATGGATGCCACCGCCGCCGGCGACAGCCCGGTGGTCAGGCGCGCCAGTTGTTCGTAGTCGATGCCCGGCTCGGTCTTCACCTTGCCGCTGTACAGCCGGAAGATGCCCTCGCGGTCGATCACGTCCGGCAGCTTGACGTGCACCCGGCGGTCGAACCGGCCCTCGCGCAGCAGCGCCTCGTCCACGTTGTCCACCAGATTGGTGGCGCCGACCACGATCACGCCGTCGCCGGGGGCGAAGCCGTCCATTTCCACCAGCACCTGGTTGATGATGCGGTTGCCCTCGCTTTCGGCCGGGCCGTTGCCGCTGCTGGTGCGCTTGCCGATGCCGTCGATCTCGTCGATGAACAGGATGCACGGCGCGTGCTTGCGCGCGGCCTTGAACAGCGCCTTCACCTTCATTGGGCCGACGCCGTAGAACTTGGAGGTGAAATCGCTGCCCGAGGCGGAGATGAACGACACCCCGCATTCGCCGGCCAGCGCGCGCGCCAGCAAGGTCTTGCCGGTGCCGGGCGGGCCGGACATCAGCACGCCCGCCGACGGGCGCGCCCCGAGCGCGGCGAACGATTCCGGGGTCTTGAGGAAGGCGGCGATATCCTGCAACGCATGCTTGGCCTCCTTGGCGCCGATCACGTCGTCGAAGGTGGTCTCCACCTTCAGGTTGAGGTCGTACTGCCGGCCGCCGACGTTGCCGCCGCGCACCATCCACACCGTGACGCCGAGCAGGCCCAGCATCAGCAGGATATTGAGCGAGCGACCGACCACTTCCAGCACGTTGCCGGCATCGCCGCCGGCGCCCTTGTAGCTCACGTTGTTGAGCATCACCACCTGGAACGGCGCGGCGCGGTCGCGATAGCGGTTCAGCACCCATTGCGCCACCGGCGTGGCATCGCCGTCCTGCACGAAGTAGCGCGCGCCGTCGCGGGTGCTGACCAGCACGCTGTTGCGCGCCAGCCCCAGCGTGGCGACGCGCCCGCCGTCCAGGTCGTGCCCGAGGGTGGACAGGTCGCGCTCGGCGGCGAACCAGGCATCGGGATCGTCGCGCATGGCGCGCGCTGTTTCCGGCAGCGAACCGGCCGCCAGCGCCTGGCGCTGGTCGTCGGCCTGATGACGTTGCCAGCCGTACCAGCCGGCGCCACCGAGCAGCGCGAGGGCCAGCGCCGCCAGCGCGGCTTTGTTGCGAAGCAGTTTCGACAGCATGAAAAAACCTCTGGGGATGAAGCACCTCGCCAACAGACAACGTCATGTCGTCATGGACTCGGTCGATTCAAATTCTTTCTTTGCAAGAAATATTTTTGCTTGCGCCAAAATGTCTGATTGGGTTTGCCGCAGCGATGGTCGGCAAGGGATGCCGGCGTGAGCGATCACGCGGATCCTTGTTTGAAGCCATTTTCATGGCCTGGCGGGGAGGGGCGGCAACTGCTCGGATGGCGTCGCCTGCCTTTGTATGGAGGTGCTGCTGGATTTGAGTTGTCAGCTTATCACTCGGTCTCGCTGCTGCAATGCACCGGTTGTCAGGTTGCGGCGGCAATGTTGCGCATCGCACACGGCACGCTGGTCGGTTGGGGAGCGACGGTACGGCACTTTGCCGACGGCGGCCCACTCTAACGATTGGCTCCCGCGTACTCGGATCGCTGATCCGGCATCCCAACAGGAGAACGTCATGGCCATCGACCCGATTGCTGCGGTTTCCCCGAACCAGGTGGCGCCGGTGATCCTGCCGGCCGCCACCCAGCCCGGCGTGGTGCGCACCACCGAGCCGTTGCCGTTGCTGGTCACGCCGGTGAACGAGGACGGACAGGGCGGGGCGGTGTCGCGACTGGTGGAAGAGATCGACGCCACCTCGGCCGCCCGGGTGGAGGCCGATCCCACCCGGCTGCGCGTGCCGGGGCCGTTCGACGATGTGTTCAATCTTTCCAGCCTGGGCTTTGCCGCAAGCCGTGCCGCCGACGAGATCGGCGCGGCGGCGCAGCCCGCGGCTGCCGGGCGGGCGACCACCAGCGCACCGTCCGCCGCCGAGCAGGCGGCTGCGGCCGCACCGGCGGCAGCGGCAGTGGCGGCGCAGCAGGCGGCCGGGGCCGCGGCAACTGCCGCCGTCGGCCCCACGCAGGTTGCCGACTCCACCGAAGCGCTGATCCGCGCCGGCGTAACCGCCGCGGCGTTGCGCACCGGCGCGCTCGATCCCGCGGTAGTGGCCGCGCAAGGCGGCAGCGGCGCGCAGGTGGCGCTGGCGGCCAGGGCGCAGAGCGGCCTGCCGCTCAGCGAAGGGGGCGAGCCCTTCGTGTTCGATGCCACGGTCGACCCACTGTTGTTCGGCGTCGGCGCGGCCACGCCCACGCCGCAGGAGGTGGCGGAGGCCGGCGGCACCGGCGAGCAGATCGCCGCCGCGGCGCGGGCCCAGGCCCAGGCGCAGGCCGACAGTGTGGACGAGGACACCGCCATCGCCGGCCGTTCCGGCCTGACGCCGCAGGAAGTGGCGGCCAGCGGCGGCACGGCCGCGCAGATCGCCGCCGCCGCGCTGGCCGAGGCCGGCTTGCCGGCGGCCGGCGCCACCACGGCCACCGGCACCGCCACGCTCGGCGCCACGCCGGCCGCGGTGCTGGACAATCTGGCCGACCAGGCCGCGACCGCACGGGTGGAAGACCGGACCGCCGCCGAACAACTGGCGCAGGCGCAGGCCCAGGCCGCCGCGGATGCCGAGCAGCAACTGGAAGACGAACTGCTGCTGGACGCCGCGTTCACCAGCCAGACCCTGCGCAACGCATTCCAGGCGCAACAGCTGGATGGCCTGCTCGCCCGGCGCGAGATCGAGAGCGCGCTGGGCGGCCTGAGCGGGCTGGCCGCCAACGCCCAGGCGGAGGACGTCAGCCGCGCCGCGCCGGACGCGCCGCTGTCGGCGCTGTCCGAACTCGCCGCGCGCAGCACGGCATTGCCGGACGGCGAACAGATGCTGGCCGACGAATTGCTGACCGCCGCGTTGCCCGAGCCGGCTCAACCCCAGCCGCAGGCCACCACGCCGACCACCACCACGGTCGCCGCCGCCGCTCAGCCCGATCCGCGCCAGGCGCTGGAACAACGGCTGATCCACGACACACTCACGCCGGGCCTGGGCAATACCCAGCCGTACATGGTCTATGGCGCGCCCACCAACCCCGCCATGAACCCGGTGCGCGATACCTATGTGCCGCCGGACAACGTGGTGAACCCGGTGGCGGCCTCGGCCGCGACCGACGAGGTGATGACCGGCCCGCTCGACACGGCTGGTCTGGTCCGCGCGGTGGCGCCGCGCCGCTGACCTGCCACGCCAACCGACGAAGCCCCGGCACGACGCCGGGGTTTTCGTTTGTCCGCCCGCCGCGCATCGCCTGGGACGGTCGCCGCATCGCGCGCCGTCTATCCCCATAGCATCGCGTGACGACGGAGAGCAGCCGATGAGCGAGGGATTGGGGACAGGCGGGATCCTGACGAGCATCAACCTGGTGGTGACCATCGTCGCCGCCTCGGTCGGGATCTGGACCAAGGCCAAGCTGGACCAGGCCGACGTGGTGCTCAAGCGGGTGGAGGCGCAGACGCAGGAATCGACCGAGCGGCGCGCCGAGCGCGAAAGCCTGGAGCGGCGGCAGATGAGTGTCTACGAGGCCGTGGTGCGCTCGCTGGAATCCGACGACCGCCGCCGCCAGGAGGTGGCGATGGCGCTGGTGACCAGCATGCTGAGCGACCCGCTGCGACATGAATTGCTGCTGGTGCTGACCAAGTCGCAGGTGCAGGAGATCAAGCAGGCCGCCGTGCGCACCGTGCAGCAGGAGCAGTTGTTCAAGCAGGAGCAGCCGCCGGTGGTCGTGGCGTCGGCGCCGCGCGCGCAACCGCAGCATCCGGCCGAGTTCTCGCGCTATCGCTTCGACGTGTTCTGGTGCGAGCGGCTGGGCGCCGCCGGGCAGGCGCAGGCGGCGCGGATCGGCGCGGCATTGCGCGATAGTGGCGTGGCCCAGGCGCGGGTGCGCATGCTGCCCGATTCGATCAATGCCCAGGCGGGCTACCGGGTGACCGGCTACGTGATCCGGGCCGACGAGGGCGAGGAGGCGGTGGCGGCGCACCTGCGCGAGGTGATGGGCGGTGCGGGCGTGGGCGGCCAGGCGATCCAGACCACCCGCTCGCGGCAGGGCACCGCCAACTACATGAGCGCGTTCGTGTGTCCGGCCTGATAGGCTTTGGAGCGGCTGACAAAACCCAGCGTAGCGGTGCTGGCAAGGAGCGCGAGACGCAGACAGTACGTGTGGTACGGCAAGTTTCAGCTCGGCGCCCCCACGCGACGCCGCCAGAAGGGTTTTGGCGGCCACTCCTAGGGCGAATCGACATTCAAACGTGGGATGCGTTGGTCCGTCTGCAAGCCGTGCGACAAAGCAGACGCCGACCCACGGACCAACCCGTAGGGACGGACGAAGGCCGGGCGCATGGCCGCGTTGTACTTCGCTTGCGGGGGTGACCCCGCGGCACTCGGCACGCCTTACCCTGCATCCCGGCCTTCGCCCTTCGCACTTACGTTTGAATATCGATTCGCCCTAAAAACTGACCGCGAAGCCCAGCGACATCCCCGACACGTTGTCGCCCATCACGTGGCGCGCCACCAGCCGCCAGCGGGTGACGAAGATGTCGTACTTGCTGGAATCGAGTTCCAGGCCCACGCCGAGGGTGGACAGCGAATCGAAGCCCAGGATGCCGGCCTGGCTGCCGAGGAATTGCGAGTGCGACACTTCCAGCACATAGCGCAACGGGCGATCCAGCGCGGTGAAGCCGGTGGGTGCGCGCCAGCGGGCCCACAGGTTGGCGGTCTTGGCGTCGGCGTGGCCCTGCACCGCTTCGCTGCCGCCGATGCTTTCCAGGCGGATGTAGGTGTAGCGCAACTCCACATCGATTTCGTAACCGGGCCGATAGTGCTCGTAGTCGAGCATCAGCGAGCCGCCGTAGCCGACGGCGGAGAGGTTGCCGTCGTCGAGGAAGTCGAGTTCGTAGCCGGTGCGATGGCCGACGAACCAGTTGGCGAGGCTGGCGTCGCTGGCCATGTAGCCGAGGGCGAAGTTGGCGATGGGGCGCAGCGCCAGCTCGTCGGTGATGGGGAAATCCCAGCCGATGCCGCCGGTGGCGGACACGGTGTTCCACTTCACCGGGATGGTGCGCGATTCCTCGCCTTGGGTGACCACGAATTCCGGGTCGTAGCGGCTGTAGGCGATGGCGCCTTCCAGGTAGAGCGGGAACGATTTGCTGACGGTGAAGCCGCCGCCCAGCTGGCTCATGGTGATGCCGGGGTTGCCGGTCTCCGCTTCCTGGATCGACAGCGAGCTGGTGGTCAGGTCCGGCACCACCGAATACGCCATCAGCGACAGGATGCCGTTGGCGCGCTGTTGCAGGCGGTTGTCGATGCGGGCTTCGAGCCGGTCGCCGGGGGCGGCGTGGGCGGGGTCGAGCAGGGCCGCGCCGGTGGCGGCCAAGGCAAGGAACGCGGCGCGATGAACGGGATTATTTTTCATGCCGTTCACCATAGGTTGTCACCATTCGTCCCGCCAGTTGTCCGCTTGAAGCTTTTGTGAACGCCGGGCCGCGTTGCGCGGCCGGTGCTTCATGCGGCGTGGGCGCGGCGGTTGTGGCGGATCGACGAGTACAGCGACAGCCCGATGAAGCCGGCGCCGATCAGGCCGGTGATCACCTCGGAGATCTCGTGGAAGGTGCCGACGAACATGATGGTCGCCAGCGCGCCGATGGCGTAGAACGCGCCGTGCTCCAGATAGCGGAAGGCGTCCAGCGTCTCGCGCTCGACGAAGAGGATGGTCAGCGAACGCACGAACATCGCGCCCACGCCCAGGCCGATGGCGATGATGAAGATATTGTTCGACAGCGCGAAGGCGCCGATCACACCGTCGAAGCTGAAGCTGGCATCCAGGACTTCCAGGTAGAGAAAGCCCGACAGCCCGGTGCGCGCCGCGGTCTGGCCGCCGCCTTCGAACAGGCTGCCGAAGCCATCGACCGCGATATAGGTGACGATGCCGGCGATGCCCGACAGCACGAATTCCAGTTGCCCGTGCCCGGCCAGGAAGGTGGAGATCGCATACAGCGCGATCAGGCTCACGCCGATCTCCACCGCCTCGATACGGCCGGTGCGCGCCAGCGGGCGCTCGATCACGCCGATCCAGTGCACGTCCTTTTCCTGGTCGAAGAAGAACTTCAGGAACACCATCAGCAGGAAGGCGCCGCCGAAACCGGCGATGGCGACGTGCGCCGAGGTCAGCGTGCGCGCGTAGTCGTCGGGGCGGCTGACCGCCATCAGCAAGGCATCCCACGGCGTGAGGTGGCCGACCACCGCGACGATGGCCACCGGGAACACCACGCGCATGCCGAATACGGCGATCAGCATGCCCCAGGTGAGGAAGCGCCGGCGCCACACCGCGTTCATGTCGCGCAGCACGGTGGCGTTGACCACCGCGTTGTCGAACGACAGCGAGATCTCCAGCACGCAGAGGATGGCGACGATGAACACGGCCTTGGCACCGCCGAGCAGCCAGGCGGCCAGCAGGCCGGCCACGGCGACCAGCAACGAGCCTTTGAAGAAACGCAACAGGGTGGACATGGGAGCGGTCCGGGCAAGAGGTTGAAAGAGGGCGGTCGCGGCTCAGGCCGCGTGGTGTTCCAGCACCTGGCGCGCGCCGGAATCCTGGCCCAGCAGGGCGACCAGCCGCGGCAGCACTTCGCCCAGCGTGGCGGCCAGCGTATACGGCGGGTTCAGCACGAACATGCCGCTGCCGTGCATGCCGAAACCGTCGGCCGCCGGGCGCTGCACGTGCAGTTCGGCGCGCAGCCAGCTCTTGACCGGGAGCTTCTTCAGGCGCTGCGGCAGCTCGCGCGATTCTTCGCGCGACAGGCACGGATACCACACCGCGTAGACGCCGCCAGGGAAGCGGCGCAGCGCCTCTTCCAGCGCGTCGGTCACGTGGCGGTAATCGCGCTTGTCCTCGTAGGGCGGGTCGATCAGCGTCAGCGCGCGGCGTGGCGGCGGCGGCAACAGCGCCTTGATGCCGGTGAAGCCGTCGGCCTGCTGCCATTGCGCCTGCCGTCCCAGCGTGGCGACGTTGTCCGCCAGCAGCTTGGCATCGCTGGGATGCAGCTCGAACAAGCGCAGCTTGTCGTCGCGCCGCATCACGCGCTGCGCCACCAGCGGCGATCCGGGGTAGAACGCCAGCCTGCCGTCCGGGTTGAAGCCACGGATCACCTCGACATAGCGCGCCAGCGGTTCGGGCAGGTCGGTTGCCTGCCACAGCCGGGCGATACCCGACTCGAACTCGGCGTTGCGCGCGGCGTAGCCTTCGGTCAGCGCGTACAGGCCGGCGCCGGCATGGGTGTCCAGGTACCAGTAGGGCTTGTCCTTCTGGTTCAGGTAGGTCAGCAATTCCACCAGCAGGAAGTGCTTGAGCACGTCGGCGTGATTGCCGGCGTGGAAGGCGTGACGGTAGCTGAGCATCGGGACGGCGCGAAAAGGAATTCAGGCCGCGAGGGTAGCGCCTGGCGGCCGTGTTGCCAATCCGTGCGGGAACTTGCGCGACGTGGGAAAGCTCCGATACCCCGATGAGAGCGCAACAGGAGGACACATCCATGAAACCGATCGGTTTGCTGGCGGCGCTGCCGCTGGCATTCGGGCTGGTCGCCTGCGACAAGGCGGCGGAGTCGGTCGAAAAGCACGGCAACGCCGTGATCGAGAACGTGACCCGCGACGCGGCGTCGGCCGTGGCGAGCGAGGCGCGCCAGGCGCTGGACCAGGTGAAGCAGCAGGCGGGCGAAGCGCTTGCCGGAGTGGACGCCAGCGGCGTGGCGGCCGAAGTGAAGCGGCACGGCGAGGCGCTCAAGGACAGCGCGCGCCGCCTGGCCGGCACCGACTGGCGGCCGTTGGACGATTACGTGGGCCAGTATCCGCGCGATATGGGGCTGTTCACCGAGCTGAGCCCGATCATGCCCGAGCTGAAGAAACTGCTGGGCGACAAGCTCGACACCTTCCGCGACCACATGGGCACCCAGGGGCCGCTGTCGCGCGACCAGGTGTTGTTCGTCACCGGCAACAAGCCGCACCAGGGCGGCGAGAACGCGGCCTACCTGCTGATCGACACCGCCAAGCGCCGACTGGAAGTGGGCCTGGTCGAGCAGGGCAAGCTCACCGTGTATGCCTCGCCCGGCGACGCGCTGCCGCGCCCCAAGGATGTGCAGACGTTGCTGACCAACCTCAACAGCGTCTGAGAGCCGGTCTTCGAGCTTCTCGCGCAAGCGTTCGAGGCTGCGCCGGTATGCGGCAGGGCTCCGGACGTCGGGTACGATGCGGGCTTTTGCGGCGATCCGCCGTTGGAGCCCCATCGTGGACCTGTCCCAATTGACCACCGAGATCCGCGCCTTCGCCGAGGCGCGCGACTGGCTGCCGTACCACACCCCCAAGAACCTCGCCATGGCCATGTCGGTGGAAATGGCCGAGTTGCTGGAACACTTCCAGTGGCTGACCCCTGAGCAGGCGGCGGCCGTGGCGCACGATCCGGCCCGGCGCGGCCCGGTGGAGGAGGAAATGGCCGACGTGCTGATCTACATGCTGCGCCTGGCCGATGTGCTGGGAGTGGATGTGGAAGCGGCGATCCGCGACAAGATGGCCAAGAACGCGCTCAAGTACCCGGCGCCCTGAGGCGCATTGCTTGGGGTGGAAGGCTGGCTCCGCGCGGGTTTGCCTCGCCTGCCGCGGTCGGTGGCGGACACACCCGGGGTGGCGCATCGGGCGGCGTTTCCTACATTGACCGTATCGTCATCCGCGAAAGGGAAGTGCCATGCAACGCGTGTTCGAAGCCAGCAACGGCATCGAGGCCCACCTGGTGAAGCACTGGCTCGATGCCTGCCGCATTCCCTGCGAGGTGCGCGGCGAATACCTGCAAGGCGCGCTGGGCGAACTGCCGGTCGGATCGCTGGTGGCGCTGTGGGTGGAAGATCACCAGGCCGATCAGGCGCGCGACGTGATCGCGCAATGGTTCGCCGCCGCGCCGGGCGAGGACGCGGCCTGATCGGCCATCACATCGCCTTGCGGCGTGCGGCCCAGAAACCCTCGGCGGTGTAGATCAGCAAGGCGGCCCAGACCAGCGCGAAGCCCACCGCGCGCGCGGGGCCGAACGGCTCGTGCCACAGGAACACCCCCAGCAGCAGCTGCACCGTGGGGCCGGCGTATTGCAGGATGCCCAGCAGCGACATCGGAATGCGGCGCGCGCCGGCGGCGAACAGCAGCAGCGGCACGGCGGTGATCGGCCCGGCCATCAGGCACAGGAACTGTACCCACGGCGTGGCGTGGTCGAACCCCGCCTGGCCGCTGGCCATCAGCCAGGCCAGCGCGCCGCCCGCCACCGGGAAGAACACCAGCGTTTCCAGCGACAATCCTTCCAGCGCGCCGAGCGCGGCGGTCTTGCGCATCAGGCCGTAAAAGCCGAACGACAGCGCCAGCGCGATGGCGATCCACGGCAGTTGCCCCGCCTGCCAGGTCAGCCAGGCGACGCCGGCGGTGGCGACCGCGATCGCCAGCCATTGCCCGACGCGCAGCCGCTCGCGCAGCACCAGCACGCCGATCAGCACGCTGATCAGCGGATTGATGAAGTAGCCCAGGCTGGCGTCCACCACCCGGTTGGCCTGCACCGACCAGATGTAGACGAACCAGTTGATCGCCAGCAGCGCGGCGCTGACGGCGAAGCCGCCCAGCACCCGGGGCTGGCGCAGCGCCTCGCCCAGCCAGCGCCAGTTGCGGCGCAGCGCCAGTACGATGCCGAGGAACACCAGCGACCACACCATGCGATGCAGCAGCACTTCGGCGGCCGGGATGCCTTGCAGTTGCTTGAGGAACAGGGGCAGCAGCCCCCAGATCAGGTAGGCGGCGAGGGCGTAGACGATGCCGGTTTGCATGGCGGGGCGGGGGGCGGAACAGGGCGTTCGACTTTAGCCTGTTTGCCGCGCGCGCGGCATGGGGGAAACCCCGTTGGGCAAGCACGGAAACTTGATCTCGGGATAGGCTCGTTCCGGCGTGCGGCGTAGACTCCCGGCATCGTGTTTCCCCGACTTTCCACTTCGCACAAGGTTCTTCGATGAAAGCCATCATCTCCGACATGGACGGCGTGATCTACCGCGGCAAGCAGTTGATCCCCGGTGCCAACGAGTTCGTGCAGCGCCTGCTGTCCGAGAAAGTGCCGTTCCTGTTCCTGACCAACAACGCCGAGCAGACGCCGCTCGATCTGAAGCTCAAGCTGGAGTACCTCGGCATCCGCGGCGTGACCGAGGAGAACTTCATCACCAGCGCGATGGCGACGGCGATGTTCCTGCGCCAGCAGAAGGAACGCGCCACGGTGTTCGTGGTGGGTGGCGGCGGCCTGATCAACGAGTTGTACAACATCGGCTTTTCGATCTCGGAATCGCACCCGGACTACGTGGTGGTGTCCAAGACCGGCAATTTCTCGTTCGAGACGCTGAAGAAGGCGGTGCGGCTGATCGATGCCGGTGCCAAGTTCATCGGCACCAATCCCGACATGATCGACCCGGTGGAAGGCGGCAACGAACCGGCGGCGGGCACGCTGCTGGCGGCGATCTCGGCGGCGACCGGCAAGAAGCCCTACATCGTCGGCAAGCCCAACGCGCTGATGATGACGCTGGCCACCCGCAAGCTGGGCGTGCACCCGGAGGATGCGGTGATGGTGGGTGATCGGATGGATACCGACATCGTCGGCGGCATGGAGGCGGGCATGACCACGGCGCTGGTGCTGTCGGGCGTGACCACGCGCGACATGATCGACAACTTCCCCTACAAGCCCAGCTTCGTGTTCGACCACGTGGGCCAGATCGACCCGGCCGCGCTGTAGCTTTGCTGGGAAGAGGGAAGGGGGAAGAGTTACTTCAAACCCTCAACCCCACATCTTGAAACACAGAGAGCACAGAGAACACGGAGTCACACAGAGGAAGGCTTGCTTTGAAGGGACACCTTCATGGGCAGTCCTGTTTACCTCTGGTTTTCTCTGTGTTCTCCGTGTCCTCTGTGTTTCAAGATTTGAAGTTGGTTTTAGCGGCGTCCTGCTCCAATCACCCAAGCAGCAGCGCGTCGTCGTCCAGCGTTTCGCCGCGCGTCTTCTCGAACATCGCCAGCAGGTGCGGCACATCCAGTCTGGCGCGTTCCTCGCCCGACACGTCGAGCACCACGCGGCCCTGATGCAGCATCACGGTGCGGTCGCCGTGGTCCAGTGCCTGACGCATCGAGTGCGTGACCATCAGCGTGGTCAGCTTGCCGTCGGCGACGATCTGGTCGGTCAGCTCCAGCACGAAGGCGGCGGTGCGCGGGTCGAGCGCGGCGGTGTGCTCGTCCAGCAGCAGGATGCGCGATGGCTTGAGCGACGCCATCAGCAGGCTGACCGCCTGGCGCTGGCCGCCCGAGAGCAGGCCCATGCGGTCGGAAAGGCGGTTTTCCAGCCCCAGCTTCAAGGTGGACAACTTGGCGCGGAATGCCTCGCGCAGCGCCGGGGTCACCGCGCGGCGCAGGCCGCGGCGCTCGCCGCGCTGCCACGCCAGCGACAGATTCTCCTCGATGCTCAGCCCTTCGCAGGTGCCCGCCATCGGGTCCTGGAACACGCGCGCCACCAGCCCGGCGCGTTGCCAGGCGTTGAGGCGGGTGACGTCCTTGTCGTCGATGTGGATCGAGCCCTGGTCCACCGCCAGATCGCCGCTGATGGCGTTGAGGAAGGTGGATTTGCCGGCGCCGTTGCTGCCGATCACGGTGACGAACTGGCCGGTGGGGATGTCGAGATCCAGTCCGCGCAGCGCGCGGTTCTCGATCGGCGTGCCGGGGTTGAAGGTCTTGGTCAGTCCTTGTGCGCGCATCATGGGTTGCGTCCTCCCAGGGTCTTGCGCAGCTTGGCCTTGATGGTGGGCAGCACCAGCGCGAAGCCCACCAGCACTGCGGTGATCAGGTTCAGGTCCTGCGCCTGCAGGCCGATGAAGTCGGCGGTCAGCGCCAGCGCGATCAGCAGCCGGTACAGGATGGCGCCGAGCACGGCGGCCAGGGTGGCGATCCACAGCGAGCGACTGGGGATCAGCGTTTCGCCGATGATGACGGCCGCCAGGCCGACCACGATGGTGCCGATGCCCATCGAGATGTCCGAGCCGCCCTGCGTCTGCACGTACAGCGCGCCGCCCAGGGCGATCAGCGCGTTGGAGATCGCCATGCCGGTCAGCACGGCGCGGTCGGTGGAGATGCCCTGCGAGCGCGCCATGCGCGGGTTGGCGCCGGTGGCGCGCATCGCCAGGCCGGATTGCGACGCGAAGTAGGCGTCGAGCGCGAGCTTGGCGACGATCACGATCACCGCCAGCACCAGCGGCTGGATCCAGTAGCCGGCGTCGCCCTCGCCGGGCAGGAAGGGCGAGAACACCGTGGGCTCGCCGATCAGCGGCACATTGGGCGCGCCCATGATGCGCAGGTTGATCGAGTACAGCGCGATCATCACCAGGATGCTGGCCAGCAGTTGCAGGATGTTGAGCCGCACGTTGAGCCAGCCGGTGACGAAGCCGGCGCCGGCGCCGGCCACCATGGCCAGCGCGGTGGCGAACCAGGGATCGTAGCCGCCGGCGATCAGCGTGGCGGCCACGGCGCCGCCCAGCGGGAAGCTGCCGTCGGCGGTGAGATCCGGAAAATTCAGGATACGAAAGGAAATCAGCACGCCCAGCGCGACCAGCGCGAAGATCAGGCCGATTTCCAGTGCCCCCATCAGGGATATGAACGACATGAAAACCTCTTTCTTATGCTTGGGAGGCCGATTGCCAGCGACAGCTTCATTGCCCACTGTGTGAACGCGCAGCCCGAAAAGCAAATGCCGCATGTCGAACGCGGCCGGGTCGGGCGGGGCGGGCTGTCGTGCTTGGCGGGTGTCTCCCAGGCCGCGCCTCCCCGACGCGGCATTCTTGTGGAACCCCGGCCGGCGGCGGTGCCGCCAGCCGTTGCGGGCTCGTTACTTCACGACTTCCTTGGCTTCCTTGAGCAGTGCCTCGGACAGCGGCGCGCCTTGCTTCTGCGCGGAAGCGGGGTTGACCACCAGCGTGGTCTTGATGCCGGTTTCCGGGGCGATCTTGCCGGGCTTCTCGCCCTTGAGGATGCGCGCCACGACCTTGCCGGTCTGGCGGCCCATGTCGTAGTAGTTCATGCCGAGCGCGGCGATGGCGCCACGGCCGACCGAATCGGTGTCGGCGGCCACCAGCGGGATCTTGGCGTCGCTGGCCACGCGCACCATCGATTCGTAGGTGGAGATCACGTTGTTGTCGGTGGAGGTGTAGATCACGTCCACCTTGCCGATCAGGCTCTTGGCGGCGGGGGCCACGTCCACGCTGCGCGCGGCGGCGGCCTGCACCAGCGTCATGCCGCGCTTGGCCAGCTCGGCCTTCATCTCCTTGGCCACCGTCACCGAGTTCACTTCGCCCGGGCTGTAGACCATGCCGACGCGCTTGGCGCCCGGCTTCACCTTCTGGATCAGGTCGATCTGCGGGGCCAGCGGCAGGCGGTCGGACACGCCGGTGACGTTGGTGCCGCTGGGTTTCCAGCTCTTGACCAGCTTGGCGGCCACCGGGTCGGTCACCGCGGTGAACACCACCGGAATGCTGCGGGTGGCCGCGACGGCCGCCTGCGCGCTGGGCGTGGCGATGGCGACGATCACGTCGGTCTTGTCGCCGACGAACTTGCGGGCGATCTGCGCGGCGGTGGCGGTGTTGCCCTGGGCGCTCTGGTACTGGTACTTGATCTGCTTGCCCGGTTCGAAGCCTTCGTCCTTCAACTGGTCCTCGATGCCCTTGCGCACCGAGTCGAGCGCCGGGTGATCGACGATGGCGGTGACGCCCACCGATTTCAGTTCGGCGGCGAAGGCGGCGGGGGTGAAGGCAGCCAGCATTCCGGCTGCCAGACAGCTCAGGGCGATGCGACGGGTTACACGGGTCATGATCAGTATCCGAAAAGTGAATGCGGTAGCGGTGAGCCTGCGAAGCGAGCGGGTCAATTCTATGACAAAGTCGGTGCCGGTTCCGGGCTGGCGGAACATCGCATTTCCCGCAGGCCCCGACAATTAGGGAAACACGGCGGGTGGCGCGGATGCGACGGTCCCGGCTGTTGTACACCGGCGCGGCGGGGGAAATTGTGTTCTGGCGCAGAACCTGTGCAGGTTCGGCCGCCGGCTGGCCGAACGCGCATGCGAAAACGCCACGCGGTGGCGTGGCGTCTGACTTGCTGCCGCGAGGTGGGACGTTCGCGCGGCGGTGCGGAGATCGGGCTTATTTCTTCAGCGAATCGCGGATCTCGCGCAGCAGCAGGATGTCTTCGGGCGGTGCGGCCGGTTCTGCCGGCGCGGCTTCTTCCTTGCGGCGCAGGTTGTTGATGCCCTTGACCAGCAGGAACACGGCGAAGGCGACGATCACGAAGGTGAAGGCTGCGTTGACGAACAGGCCGTAGTTGAGGGTGACCGCGCCGGCATCCTGGGCCGCCTTCAGGGTCGGGTAGGGGCCGGCCAGCTTGTCGCCGTCCTTGAGCAGGATGTAGAGGTTGGAGAAATCCACCTTGCCCAGCAGCAGGCCGATCGGCGGCATGATGATGTCCTTGACCAGCGAATCGACGATCTTGCCGAACGCGGCACCGATGATGACGCCGACCGCCAGGTCGACGACGTTGCCACGCATGGCGAATTCCTTGAATTCCTTCAGCATCGAGCAGCTCCGTTGTGTTTTTGGACAGCCGAAGGGTAGGCGGCGGCCGTTTGCGCTGTCAAACCGCCACGTGCCCTCAGCGGCGACGGCGGCGTGCCTGTTCGCTGCGCGTCAGCGCCAGGTAGCAGGTGATTTCTTCGCGGTCGTGGTAGAGCTGCTTGGCGCACAGGGTATAGCGCAGCCCGGCCTCGTCCAGCGCACCTTCGATCAGGCCGAAGCAGCGCTCGATCTCCAGCCAGCGCTTCTTCATCGGCAGCTTCAAATTGAACACGGCATGGCGGGTCTGTCCCTGGACGAACCAGTCGGCGATCAGCTTGGCGATGCGTACGGGCTGCTCGACCATGTCGCACACCAGCCAATCCACCGGGTGTTGCGGCCGGAAGCGGAAACCATCCTCGCGCAGGTGCTTGACGTGCGGGTGGATGGCCATGTTGCCCTTCATCGGGCCGTTGTCGATGGCGAACACCTTGAGGCCGCGCGCCACCAGCTGATAGGTCCAGCCACCGGGCGCGGCGCCCAGGTCCACGCCGACCATGCCGGGCTTGAGGCGGTCGTCGGCATCCGGCACCAGCGTCATGAAGGCTTCGGCCAGCTTCAGCGTGGAGCGGCTGGGCGCTTCGCTGGGCATGCGCACGCGCGGCACGCCCAGCGGCCAAGGGCTGGCGTGGCGCGGATCGGTGGTGGCGATCCACGCCTGATCCAGCGCGGTGAAGAACAGGTGCAGGCGCGGCGCCTTGGCGTTGTCCAGCAGCAGGCCACGCTCGCCGAGCGCTTTCTCCAGAATCGGCGTGAAGCGGCGGCAAAAGCCCGAGAGCGGCTTGCCGGCGTCGCTGTCGGGATGCTCCAGCCAGGCCGCCGACCACGGCCCGCGTTGGCCGGCCGGAAGCGTGTCGAGCAGCGCCAGGATCGGCGAAAGCCGGTCGCGTTCGCCCAGCTTGACCTGGCCCAGCACGCTCAGCACCTGGCGGGCGAAGATCCAGTTGGCCGCGTCGAGCGCTTCGGGCGGGGGCGTCTGTTGCAGATGGAGCAGGGCATAGCCGTCGCCGCTCTCCCAGCGGCCGTCCTCCGAATACCGGCCGCTCCATTCCTGGCGCACGTCGTTTTCGAAGCCGGGACGGCAGTAGAACAGCAGGGTCGAGGACATGGCACGGGCTCCGGAAAGGTGCGGCAGTGTAGTGCGCCGTACCGGCTTTGACGAGCCTGCCCGTCTGGCCGGGAAAAGAAACCTGCTGGCACCTGATTTATGCCGACTGGCAACTTACATATAACTTTTTAACGATATCGTAAATAGTGGCAGAACACGGCAGTGTGGTTGGGCTCCAACATCGGTGTCGGGATGTTCCCGAGCGCGCCTCAGGGCGCTCCGTATGGACGAGCCGCTAACAAAACCCAGCGAAGTGGTCCTGGCAAGAAGCGCGAAACGCAGACAGTACAAGGTGTACGGCAAGTTCGCGCGACGCAGCCAGGAGGGTTTTGTTGGCGGCTCCATGGAGGACAATCAAATGAAGCAAATCCGCAACCTGGGTATCTACGGTGCGCTGTGTCTGGCCTTGTCCGCCCCGCTGTTCGCCGCGGATGCCACCGCCCAGCCGAATTTCGTGACCGGTGGGGTGGGTGACGAGGAATTGGCATCGCTCAACGCGGTCAAGCCGCAATACAACGTGCGCCTGCTGTTGACCCAGAAGGACGGCGCCTATGTGGCGGGCGTGCCGGTGACGGTGGTCGATCGCAAGGGGACCACCATTCTGGAAAGTGAAAGCAAGGGGCCGTACTTCTTCGTGCAGTTGCCCGACGGCAACTACAGGATCTCGGCCACCTACGAAGGCAAGACCTTGGCCCGCACGGTCAGCGTGAAGGGCAACGCGGCGAGGAACGTGCACTTCGCCTGGTGACGACAGGGCGCGTGGCGCACTGGAGGAGGTGAAAGATGGCTAGGAAACTGGTAGGGCTCTGGCTGGTGGTCATCGTCGGCGTCGTCGCGACCAGCCCCTGGCTGCACGATGTGTCGGACCTGCTGCGCAACCGCACCGCCAGTTCCGATTCGCCTCCTCCACGCCAGGGTTAGGACGAATCGACCTTCGCGCCGCGTTTGAAGGGCAATTATTTGTCCTGGGCGTTCCATGAGAAAAACGGCTTGCCATATGGCAAGCCGTTTTTGCTGAGTCAGACCGCATAGGCCCACAGATCGGCCAGCTTGGCCCCATCGTCGACGATCAGGCGCAACGCCGGGGCGTAGTCCGGGTCGGCGAACAGGGCGCCGCTGCCTTGGGCGGGCAGGCCGGCGCAATCGGCCAGGGTGAGCGTCAGCGCCAGGCTGCCGGGCAGCTTGCCGGCGCTGGCCTGACCGCTGAGGCGGCAGCCGGCGCCCTGCGGCGTGATCACACCATCGGCGGACAGGCTGAACACCGCGACTGCGCCTCCGGCCAGCGGCACTTGATAAGTGCCGGCCAGCTGCGCGAGGTCGAGCGCGGTGCTGTTGCGCGATTCGGCGCCGGCGAGGCTGACCGTCACGTCGGCCTTGGGCGCCGGCACCGCGCGCCATTTACCGTCGTTGCCTTGCTGGTAGAGCGCCTGTGCGGTCTCGTCGTCGCCGTTGACGATCAGCAGCCGGCTGCCGTCGCTGCCGGCGTAGTACTGACCCACCTGCAACGCATCGCCCGCCCCGATGGCGACGGTGTAGCTGCCTGCGGGCAGCGCGTCGACGCTGACCTTGGGGGACGTCGGCGGGGACGGTTGCGAATCGCCGTCGCTGCCGCACGCGGCAAGCAGCAGGCTCGCCAGCAAGGGCACGGAATATCGAAGTGCGTTCATGATCCTGCCCCTCACTGAGCCAACAGGTCTTTGAGCCGCAGCCGCAGCCATTGCTGCGCCTGCGGACGCGCCTCGAAACCCACCTGCATGGTGGTCACGGTGGCAAAACCCTTGGCGTTCAGCGCCGATTCGCTGCCGGCATCGTTGGCGCCAGGGTTGTTGTTCAGCGAGAAGGTGACGCCCGGGTACGGGTAGCTGATGCCATAGGCGGATGCGATCGGGTCCTGCGCCAGGTTGGCGACGAACTTGGGCATCATCGCGGTGTAGCTGCCGAAGCGGCTGAACACCCACTGCACCTTGCTGCTGCCGCCGGCTTCGAACTTGGGCAGGTTGACGTTGATCGAGGTGCCTGCGGGCATGATCGGGCCGTTGCCGCGCTTGGCCAGCAGCGCGTCGACAAACTTCACGGTCAGCACCGCGGCCTCGTCGGCCAGTGCGGCGTTGTCCTTGGTATTGGTGTCGGCGCTGATCGCGATCGACGGGATGCCGCGGCCGGCGGCGAAAATGGCATTGCTGACGGTGCCGGACGAATTGACCAGGCTGCCGAGGTTCTGACCTTCGTTCGGGCCGGAGATCACCAGGTCGGGCGCCTTGCCCCAGCGCGCGGGCGCCAGGACATCCAGCCCATACATGGTTGCCATCACCGGCGTGCCGTCCACATAGTGGATATCGGCGATGCTCGGGTCGCTGCCCACGCCGGGCGCGCCAGCCTTGACCGTGCCGCCACGGCAATCCTTGGTCAGCGGAGTCAACGGGGTGAGGAAGTTGGCCGCAGCGCCCTTGCCGCTCTGGTCCTGGCACGGCGCCGACACGATCACATCGTGGCCGGCCGCCTTCAGCTGGGTATAGAGCGCGCGCACGTTGGCGGCGGCGAAGCCGTCGTCGTTCGACAGCAGGATGTTCAGCGCGAACGCTGGCGTGGTCATGCCGAGTGCCAGCAGTGCGGCGGCCGTGTGGCGGAGTCTCATTGTCCTGTTCCCCTGGGGTAGTTGGTCTGGTGGAGGCAGGATTGAAACAAGGTTGTGTGTAATTTATATGAAGTGCGCCGTGCCGCACGCCACCGGCGGTGCGTTGCGGCATGAGGGGGACGACGCGAGGAGGGGATGACAATTACAACGAGACGACTATTCTATTAGGCGGGGCTCGACTAAAAGAGCGGTGGAAGCGCCAGACGTAACCATTTGTTTTCCACCGGTAATAAACCGGAATTTCTTTCGCTGCGATATTCAACAAACCAGCCCCCACACCCGTAACCGACTGTAATGAATGTGTGGTTTTTTATACACGGGGGTTTTCCGCTCTTGGATTGCGCCCGAAATACCACTACGCTTGACCGTGCAATTTCTTGTCACCCTTATAACGAGGTACCTGCAAATGTCCAAGATCCTCACTGCCCTGCTCGCTGGTGTTTTCGCGCTGTCGATTGCTGCTTGCAGCAAGCAAGAGCCGCAAGCCGGTGACGGCGCCCAGTCGGAAACCGCCACGCAGCCGCAAGGCGGCGACGGTGCCGAAGGCGAACAAGCCACCAAGCCGCAAGCTGGTGACGGTGCCGAAGGCGAACAGGCCACCAAGCCGCAAGCTGGTGACGGTGCCGAAGGCGAACAGGCCACCAAGCCCCAAGCAGGTGACGGCGCCGAAGCCGAAAACGCCACCAAGCCGCAAGCCGGCGATGGCGCGGAACCGGAAAAGGCCACCAAGCCGGCCCAGTAAGCCGCGGATGGCGTGGCTTGCAGTCGAGCAGGCCACCACTTATAAAAAGGACAGAATTTTATTCTGTCCTTTTTTTCGTTTCGGGGGATATCAGATGCGTGTTCACCTTGCGTTGATCCTGGCCGGCGCCCTGGCGCTGTCGGTGGGATGCAAAGACAATGCGCCCGTTGCGCAGCCGGCGGATTCACCTGCTCCCAAGGTGAACAAGACTTTCAAGTATCTCTATGACCCGCCCAAGAATCCTGAATTGCAAAAGTACTATGAGTGGCTGAAAGACGAAGACGCAGGAAAGAAAATGGAGCCTGTGTTGAAGCTGGTCAATTGGCCGAACGGGCTGAAGCTGGAAACCAAGGAATGCGGGGTTTCCAATGCCTATTACTGGCCAAGCAAGGCCACGATCGTGGTGTGTTACGAGCTGTTCAAGGATTTCCACGACAAAGCACAAACCGAAATGACCAAGCGGACACCGGAATATCGGCGCAATGTGGCCATCGGCGGTGTCAAATTCCTGATTCTTCATGAATTGGGCCATGCGGTCTACGATGCCTTCGATGTGCCCATCATCGGCAATGCCGAGGATGCGGCCGATGCCTTCGCCATCTATATGTTGTTGAAGTCCAAGGACCCGCAGGTACACTGGATTCTGCAAGGCGCCAAGTTCTTCTTCATGAAGAATCACGCGGACTTCACCAGCACTTCCGACCTGGAGTTCGGCTCGTTCGCCGACGCGCACCCGCTGCATCAACAGCGTTATTTCAATATGTTATGCGATGCCTACGGCAGCGATACCAAGCGCTACGGCTTCCTGGTGGAAAAGGGGCTGCTGCCAAAGGGGCGGGCGGAATCCTGCCCGCAGGATTGGCGGCGCCTGGATCGTGCGATGGACAAACTGGTGGTGCCGCATCTCGATACGGCGGAAGTGAAGAGATTGCAGAACAAGGATTATCCGGCTTTCGATCCTTCGGCCTACGATGCGTCCTCGATCAAGAAAATGCAGCAGGGCAATGCCGGCTGAGGCGGTGCTTCGCAATAAAAAAGGCCAGCAATGCTGGCCTTTTTTATTAAACAATAATTAAGGCGAATCAGACTTCGGGGCGTACGCAATCGACGTAATAGCGGAATTCGCCATTGACCTTTTCCGCAACCAGCCCATGGATATAGGTTTCGAAGCCAGGGAAGCGGCCGTTGAATTCACGCACGAAACGCAAATAATCCACGATGGTGGCGTTGAACACTTCCCCCGGGATCAACAGCGGAATGCCTGGAGGGTAAGGCGTGAACATCACGGCGGTGATGCGGCCCTCCAGTTCGTCGATGGGCACGCGATCGATTTCGCGATGTGCCATCTTGGCAAAGGCCTTGGCGGGCTTCATCGCCGGGGTCATGTCCGACAGATACATCTCGGTGGTCAGTCGGGCCACGTCGCGCGACTTGTAGATGCCGTGGATCTGCTGGCACAAGTCCTTCAGGCCGATACGCTCGTATTGCGGGAACTGCGACACGAACTCGGGCAGGATGCGCCACAGCGGCGCGTTCTTGTCGTAGTCGTCCTTGAACTGCTGCAGCGCGGTCACCATGGTGTTCCAGCGGCCCTTGGTGATGCCGATGGTGAACATGATGAAGAAGGAATAAAGGCCGGTCTTTTCGATCACCACGCCGTGTTCGGCCAGGTATTTGCTGACGATGGCGGCGGGGATGCCGGTCTCGGAGAAGTCGCCGTCCACATTCAGCCCCGGGGTGAGCACGGTGGCCTTGATCGGATCGAGCAGGTTGAAGCCCTCGGCCACGTCGCCGAAGCCGTGCCAGTTTTCGCCGGACTTCAGCATCCAGGCATCGCGATGATCCAGCCCCTCATCGGTCAGGTCGTCCGGCCCCCACACCTTGAACCACCAGTCGTCGCCGTATTCTTCATCCACCTTGCGCATGGCGCGGCGGAAATCCAATGCCTCGGTCAGCGATTCCTCGACCAGCGCCGTGCCGGCCGGGGCCTCCATCATTGCCGCCGCCACGTCGCACGAGGCGATGATGGCGTACTGCGGGCTGGTGGAGGTGTGCATCAGATACGCTTCGTTGAAGACGTCGCGATCCAGGCGGTTGTGTTCGGCATCCTGGACCAGGATCTGCGACGCCTGCGAAATCCCGGCCAACAGCTTGTGGGTGGACTGGGTGGAGAACACCATCGAGGTCTGGCAGCGCGGGCGGCCCTCGCCGATGGCGTGGTAATCGCCGTAGAAATCGTGGAACGCCGCGTGGGGCAGCCAGGCTTCGTCGAAGTGCAGGGTTTCGATGTGGCCATCGAGCAGACCCTTGATCTCCTCGACGTTGTACATGATGCCGTCGTAGGTGGATTGGGTGATCGTCAGCACGCGCGGCTTGGTGTGCGGGTCTTTTTCCAGCTTCTCCCGGCAGAACGGATTGGCCAGCATCTTCTGGCGGATGGTTTCCGGCTCGAATTCCGACCGCGGGATCGGCCCGATGATGCCGTAGTGATTGCGCGTGGGCATCAGGAACACCGGCACTGCGCCGGTCATCATGATGGCGTGCAGGATCGACTTATGGCAGTTGCGATCGACCACCACGATATCGCCCGGCGCCACGGTGGAGTGCCAGACGATCTTGTTCGAAGTCGAGGTGCCGTTGGTGACGAAGAACAGATGGTCCGCGTTGAAGATGCGCGCGGCGTTGCGCTCGGACGCGGCGACCGGCCCGGTGTGATCGAGCAATTGCCCCAGTTCGTCCACCGCGTTGCAGACATCGGCGCGCAGCATGTTTTCGCCGAAGAACTGGTGGAACATCTGGCCGACGGGGCTCTTGAGAAAGGCCACGCCACCGGAGTGCCCGGGGCAGTGCCAGGAATACGAACCGTCCTGCGCATAGTGGGTGAGGGCACGGAAGAAGGGCGGGGCAAGGCCGTCCAGATAGCTGCGGGCCTCGCGGATGATGTGGCGCGCCACGAATTCCGGAGTGTCCTCATGCATGTGGATGAAGCCATGCAGTTCACGCAGCACGTCGTTCGGGATATGGCGCGCGGTACGCGTCTCGCCATAGATATACAGCGGGATGTCCACATTGCGGCGGCGGATTTCGGCGACGAAGGCGCGCAGCTGCGCCAGCGCCAATTGCGTTTCCTCGGGGCTGCCTGCGCCGAATTCCTCGTCGTCGATCGACAGGATGAAACCGGCCGCGCGGCTTTGCTGCTGGGCGAACGAGGTCAGATCGCCGTAGCTGGTGTAACCCACGACTTCCATGCCCTCGGCCTGGACGGCCTGCGCCAGCTCGCGGATGCCGGAGCCGCTGGTGTTTTCGGAGCGGAAGTCTTCGTCGATGATGACGAGAGGGAAGTGAAAACGCATGAGGAATGAACCTTTCCAAAGAGTGGAGGAAAGGGAGCGCGGTACCTCTGGCAGGGCTGCCGTTGCAGCAGCCCTGTTACCGGCCTGGGACGTCCCGAAAGCGCGCAGTGTAAACCAAAACTCTTGCTATGCAAGTTAAAAGCCGCTGCACGGGTCGGGGCTTGATGCTTTCTTTTGAAAGGAATTTTCAGGTCTGCAATATTGCTTAGACGCTCGCTTGGCCCGAATCGAAATCTCAGTAAATGCCACGCTCTAGTTGGTATGGAAAAGAGTCCGAGCTGAAAGACTCTGGTTTCCAGTTATGTCTACCCAGCTAACTGTTGCCACAACTAACACTGCATCACCGCATGTACCACCAGTAGGCGCGGTGCAGGCATTCGCCACTGTCCAGCCAATTGAGTATTCCGCGCCACTGCCACCATTGAATGTTTGAGCCGAGGTGTGGTTACCAACAGTCAATTGAGAACTGGTGCCATACGAAGTAATGCTTCTTAAGTTTTCAGTGGTTTGCTGTAAAAGCTGTTGGGCTTCGCTGCGTTGTCTGGCTGATGCTTGCTCGTTGTACAGCAAGGCATTGAGGCGAGATAGCGCCAACAATCCGACCGCAATGATCACAATGCAGATCAGAACTTCAATCAACGAGAATCCATTTTTCTTCATGATCAAAAATCTCGCCAATTACCTTTGGCTGCCGAAATGCCATTGGCCATGCCAAGTGAATTGATGAATTTTTCTTCTGCTGCTACATGCAAAGTCATTCCGGGCACGAGAGATGTACCATTGTATGAACCCTCGAAAGCTGCTGCTCCATATATGGATAAGGCCCCTTTCTGGCTATGCGTCCATCCTGATCCGTCACTGCGCCCGTACATAAATCCTGTAATGCTCATGGAGCCATAGATGGTTGTGTTACCATCAAAAATAACTTTTGCGGTATTAATGGTTCCAGCACCGTTATCATAGCCTGCTTGGCAATTGCTCATCGATGATGAGCTACTTCCGAGTATGATATTGCCATTGGTCGGATCATCGATTTTGCCATCTACCCACACTACGCCTACCGTAGCAGTTTTGGCTGGGTCACGCAAAAAACTGCTTGGGTCTTGGCATGCAGCAGCAAATTCAGAGGCACTTACTCGCTTAACAGGAGCAATCAAAAAATCCGTATCAGTGGGGCGTAGAGATTTTGTACTGTCAAGCAATTGAGCAGGAGTTTTGTTGAAGAATGATTTGAAATAATCATCCCGATTCATGCTGCACAAATCAGGGTTCAGATTTTGCTTTTTCGAGCTATCCCCTTGATTGACGTAGTATTCGCTACCCGCGTTATTTTCGGCGCCGCCGGTCTCGATTGCATAACCGGAAAGGGCCGGGGGGTAGGGAGGGGTTGCTTTCCAGCCAAGAAGAACATTGGTCGAACCCGTAGATTGCATCTGACACTGGACAGTCAGTGCATTGCGTAATCCAATTTGAGTTAGATCGATATCCTGAATGAGTTCAATTTTGGCGCCACATTTTGCGGTGGTATCTGCCAAGCTTGAACTTGAGGTTAGGCCGCTACAATCGGAAAACCCAATACTCCGCAGTCGGAGTTTCATTAGAGAAACTTCGGCCGCATAAAGCATCGCGGCTTTACTGGAATCACCAATGAATGTGCCCGTAATGCGAGCATGTAAATTGTTTGTGCCCGGAGTCCCGTTGCTGATGGTGTTGTTGCTAATTAATCCGTTTGACGCATTTAAATAGCTGTTGCGATTGCGCTGGACTTCCGCTATAAAAAATTCAATGGCGGCCTCTGCCATTTCGTTGGCTTGAGTACTGTGATAGACGTTTGTGGTGTCCCGTTGTTGAGAGTAAATTATTCTGTTGCTGCCGAGTACCGCTATCGTGGCTATCAATAAAAAGACCAGGGTGACCAAGAGTGTGGCTACCCCTTTTTGGCGAGAAAGGGTCATATTATTCATTGCGAATTTTGACACTGGATTTGACGGTGCGCATCACGCTCGTATCGGTTGGGTCGCTTGCGCGCAAATAAATAATCATATTTGAACCAACGCCACTGCATGTTGCCGTGCCCGGCTCATTTTTATCTGCTTCTGAGGTGTAATACAGATTTGGTGGTTCACTATCTGTGGGGTAATAGCAGAAAAGCAATTTTTCTATTTTCATTTTTTTTATATCTGACAATGCTGTCCAAGTGCCAGTATCACATGAACTCATGCACGCGGAGCCAGAGCAAGAAGTGCGCATTTGGATACTGTTATCGGCCAGTTTAAATCCCTGCTGCTCATCATTATCTACAACATCAATCAGGTTGGCTGGGGTGGTTGCGGCAAAATTACGATTCCGATTGTAGCTGTACAAAACACAACTATCGGAAGGCCGGTCACTTTTGAAAAGTGTCTTATTAATGCTGCGTTTTAGGTCGTCAGTGCTGGCTGAGGCGGGAAAAGCATAACCTATCGTATTTATGTTTGCGACTTGAGCTGCCGATATATAACTGGGGCCTTGGTGGAAGCCAGCTCGACGAATTTCTTTCGTCATAAGATCAAGCGCCGTATTCATATTGTCCGTTAAGGCGACAGAGCGGAGGTGGGCGCTTTGGGCGCGTAAATTGGTAAGCAGATATGTGCCAACCACGCCAAGTAGAAATATCGCTATCGCTAGCGCCACAAGTATTTCTATAAGAGAGAAGCCGCGTTGTCTCATTAGCATTCTGGATAATCACGCATTGCTGGGGTGCTGCACTGGCTTACCAAGCCAGTTGGAGACATACTCAATTGAATAGAACCCCAAGTATTGGTCAATGTGATGGATTGAGTGGTTGAAAAGCTGGGCAGAGGACGTGATGTTCCAATCGATGCACCATTTAAATCTTCATCCAAGGCTGTAACCTGAATTCCCTTGTATTCTGTGCTTCTGAGGGATTTGATGTCGCAGGCAGCATTAAGCGCGCAACTGGAGGCGGTGCTAACGATTAATGACCAAGTCCCTGGCTCTGTAGAGGGATTTGCAGATATCACAAAATAAAGAGGTATATTGCGCTTTGTTGCTTCACTTTTGGCCAGTGAGAATGCGGAACGCCAATCGCCAGCTGCGGAACGCAGCCGTTCCTTGGCAATAAAGGAGGTCACCGAAGGAATGGCAATAGCTAACGCAATTCCAAGGATGGTTACCACTGCCATCATTTCAACCAATGTAAAGCCGTGCACGCTTTTCTTGGTCATGCTATTTGCTCACGCAATTCTGGTTTGTGCCAGAGGCCCCATCATATATTCTGGAGTTTCCTTGGTTAACTTCAAGTCTCAAGGTGCGGCAGGAGCTTTTATCTTGCGATTGTGCATTTTGCGCAGTTGCTGTCACGGTATATTTTTGCCCAGGTGTGGCGGCGTCAACGCTAATGCTCAAGGTGTAATAACCGCCTTCACTGGTTAGTGAAGTTACACTATTGGATGACGCTAGTCGCAGACCATCCCCACCAAAATTATTGGTATAACTTGTATTGTTGGCGCGCCATTTCTGTTGTGCTTGCTGAATCTTTGCAAACATCACCACGGCATCTGATCGGCGCGACTTTCGAACATATTCTTGATAGCTAGGGAGGGCAATGGCCGCCAGTACGCCGATGATGGCGACGACCACCATCAGTTCGATCAGCGTGAAACCGGTAGACCGTACTTCTAGGCGTGGTCGCATCTTTGCCCCCTTAGGATCGCCGTTAGCCTTTTCCTTTCATCTTACGGGTTTTCCTTTACGAGCATCAACCTATGGGGCGGGCTGAGTCTCTGAAGAAATGTCAGAACTGACGATCGGCCGAGTTTTGCTGGACTAGTGGTGGCTAGATTCTGCTATGTGCCGCGCGGCGCAAGCGGTCGTTTACAGCCAGCCAACCTGGGGTTATCGGTGGGAGCTGGAGGAAGATGCGCGAGTAGGTCTGCTTATCTAGCTGACGAAGTTTGTCATAAATGAGTCGAGCGTATTGCTCGGGGTTGTCAGGCATCGGGTAAACGTCACCTTGAGGGCCGTGGGCTGGCCAAGTGCCGATGCTGATGATCGCGATGGGCTCGCCGGCGGCTAGGGCTTGCTCGATGGCCGGCAGGATGTTCGCATACTCGCCGGTCACCAAGGGCGTGCGCGGGGAGTAGTGCGAATCCAGCAAACCGGAGGCCCGCATCTTGGCGCTGGCACTGTCCTGATGGTGGAGCAGGGGCGTGTTCAGCAAGGCTTCGATGGCTTCGCGTGTGACGCCGCCGGGGCGAAGCAGTACCGGGTGTTCGCCTGCCAGGCTGACGATGGTGGATTCCACGCCGACATCGCAAGGGCCGCCGTCCAGGACCAATGGACATTCGGCACCGAACTCGTCGCGCACATGGTGGGCGCGGGTCGGGCTGACATGGCCAAAGCGATTGGCGGATGGGGCGGCCAGGCCGCCGTCGAAGCGGACCAGCAATTCATGGGTCAGTGGATGCGCCGGGGCGCGCAGACCCACGGTGTCCTGACCGCCGGTGACGGCGTCGAGCACATGGGGCTGGCGTTTCAGGATCAGGGTCAGCGGGCCGGGCCAGAAGGCTTCGGCCAGTTTCCAGGCAGAGTCGGGAATATCCCGGGCCCATTGCGGTAATTGCGCGCTGCCTGCGATATGAACGATGACCGGGTGATCGGCCGGGCGACCTTTCAGGGCGAAGATCCTGGCGACCGCATCCAGATTGGCGGCGTCGGCGGCCAGCCCATAGACGGTCTCGGTCGGAATGGCGACGAGTTCGCCAGCCCGAAGGCGAGCGAGCGCAAGTTCCAGCTCGTTCATGTCGATCACATCGGCAAAAGGCGAAGTATATCGTAGGCGGACCCGGGGTTCGGCCCACAAAAAAGCCGGCGCGGGGCCGGCTTTTGCGGGGCGATGCGGCTCAGAACCGCTCGGGCAGCTTTTGCAGGATGATGATCCGTTTGTTCTCCAGCTTGACGTAACCGCCGAACACCAACTCCTTGAGAATGCGCGCGATCATTTCGCGCGAGGAGCCGACCCGATCCGCAATGGCCTGCTGGGTGAGCGGCTCGGGGATCATCCAGTGATCCTCATAGTCTTGCGCCATCTCTTCGAACAGGGCGCGTACCCGGCCGTAGACGTCGAGTAGGGCCAGGTTCTTCATCGTCAGCGACAGGCGGCGGATGATGCGCGACAGGTTGAGGATCAGTTTGTCCTTGAGCTGGGGGTAGGTCTCCAGCGCCGTGCGGAAATCCTGCTTGCTGAACATGATGAAGGTGGAGTCGTCCTCCACTTGCACCGACCAGCTGCGCGGCTCGTCGTCGATCATCGAGATCTCGCCGTAGACGTCGCCGGGTTCACCGATCTGGAAGACGAACTCCTTGCCCTGGTTGTCGCTGGTGAAGGAGCGAGTGCGGCCTTCCATCTGCAAGTACATGGCTTCGGCGGGGTCGCCTTCGCGGAACAGGAAGCTGCCCTTGGGCAATTGTCGTTTCACCGCGGCCTGCATCACGACTTCGAGGTCGGTGTCGGAAAAGCCTTCAAAAATGGGAATCTGGCTGAGGAAAATGCGGACGGTGGGGTCCATGAAGTTTCTCCGGTAGCTTTTCTAGTAATCGGTGACTTACTTGGTTTGAGCGCGTGCTTCTGTTTTAGAGGCATCTTTGTCGCTTGGTTCCGCTCTACGCTGTACGACAGGATCGGGAGGCGGTGGAACGATATCGAGCTTCTTTTGCAGCATGTATTCGTTCATTTCCTTCCAGCCATCGAAGATATCTGCCTTGGCCACCCGGGGGTTGCGTCGGAAACAATCCTCCAGTGCCCTGCCGCTGTGCCGGCAGGCCGCGCCGATCGCCTTGCCGTTTTCGGTTTGCTTGTTGATGGCATTCATCACTTGGTCGCATCCGGAGAGCGAGACGACGAGCAGCAGTAACGGAACGAGGCGGCGCATTGGGCTGAGGAGGGGGCGTAGATGGTTAGCCGATTGTAGGAGAATCGCGAACACCGCGAAATATGGGCAAAACGCCAATTCGCGCTTTATGTCCGTTCAGGCTGGCGCAGCCTCAGTCGCGCTCGCTCATCGACCAGAGCAGCCAGCGCTTGTTGGTGCCGTGCTCCTTGATGAAACGCCAGGTTTCCTGGAATGGCGCGGTATTGTTGGTGGCCAGCACTTTGCCGTAGAAGCGTACCTGTGCTTGCAGGTGGGCCGCTTCGTCTCGGGTGGCAACCAGTTCGATGTGCAATTCGGGAAAATCGGCGCGTTCGCCACGAGCCACGTCGGCGCTGGTCAGATCCTCGAACAACTCCGGCGTCATGTACTTGCGCAGCTGTTCGAGTTTGGCCGGATCGTTCTGGGCTCGCAGATACAGGAAAGTGGATTTGGCATGGCGCAGGAAGGCGGCGGTATCGGTGCCGTCCGGCAGGCGACCAGACTTGGCAATCGCGGTGTCGATGTCCTTGCTGACGTGATAGAAGCGTTGCTTCTCCGTGTCGGCGTCCCCGTTCCAGCCCGGCATCGGGCGGGTTTCGGGGTAAGGATCGACCACCGGGCGCTCGCTGCGGCGCAGGTAGAACAGCCCGCCCAGTGTCAGTCCGCCCAGCAGGATCAACCAAGCCCAGGGCAGGCTGCCATTGGCGGCGTCGGCGGGGGCCGAGGCGGCCTGTGGCGCACCGTAGGCCATGCTGTGCGCCAATGCTGCAACGACGAAGGAGAGATGGCGAGCGCGTAAGCGTTCCATGTAACCGGGCGAGGTAGGTGGCGTTGTGAGCGGTATTTCGTTGGGCAAGATCGAGTCTTTAGCCAGATTTGTTCGCTCAGGCATAAAGATAGCTGAAAGCCGGTGGCCGTGCTGCCACCACTCTGGCGGGGTTCAGTGGCGTTGGCCGCGTTCCACCGTCACCCCGGCGCGGGCGACATCCGGCAGGATGCCGGGCTTGGTGACCGAAACGCGAACCCAGGGAGCAGAAAAGTCGCGCAGCAGAACCTGGGCGAGATGTTCGGCCAACGCTTCCAGCAGCAGGAAGTGCTGGGCCGCAAGTTCAGTGTGGATGCGGTTTACAACGCTGGCGTAATCGATGGTGTCGGTCAGGTTGTCGGTCTGGCAGGCACGCGAGGACGGCAAGCCGATGTCCAGGTCGAGCTCGACGGGTTGGGGGGCTTCGCGCTCCCAGTCGTAACAACCGATCAGCGTGCGGGCCCGCACGCCATGCAAAAAGATAATGTCCATGGATTCGCCGACGGGCGGAGCGCGGTTTGACGTCGCGGGCGCCGGATGACTTACAATGCCGAGCGCTCGATTGTAGTGGATTTCACGATGACATCGTTAGTTGCCGTATTGGCGGCCTATCTGCTGGGTTCCCTTTCCTTTGCCGTGATCGTGTCCCGCTTGATGGGGCTGGACGATCCGCGCTCCTATGGCTCGGGCAACCCCGGCGCCACCAACGTATTGCGTTCCGGCAACAAGA
Source organism: Chitiniphilus shinanonensis DSM 23277 (assembly GCF_000374805.1). GTDB lineage: Bacteria > Pseudomonadota > Gammaproteobacteria > Burkholderiales > Chitinibacteraceae > Chitiniphilus > Chitiniphilus shinanonensis. The sequence goes on along the minus strand of NZ_KB895340.1, from coordinate 121,850 downwards.
AGGCGGCATTGCTGACGCTCGTGGGCGACGCGCTCAAGGGCTGGCTGGCAGTGTTCCTCGCCCTGACACTTGCCTCCTGGGCCGGCCTGACGGTGCGCGACATTGCCCTGGTGGCGGTCGCCGTATTCCTGGGGCACCTGTGGCCGGTGTACTTCCACTTCAAGGGAGGCAAAGGCGTTGCCACCGCGGCGGGGATCCTGCTGGCGCTGGATTGGCGGGTAGGGTTGGTAGTACTGGTGGTGTGGCTGATCATCGCCAAGGGATTCAAGATATCGTCGCTGGCAGCCTTGGTCGCGGCGTTGCTGGCGCCGTTGCTGACCGCGTGGCTGATGCCGGAGCGCGACTATCTCTATGCAACGTTGCTGCTGTCGGCACTGCTCATCGCCCGCCACCACCGCAATATCCGCGACTTGCTCAGCGGCAAGGAAGGCAAGATCGGCCAAGCGGCCGACAAGCCGGAGTAGTCGCTTTTCTGCCGATTCGGGACCAACCTAGCCGCGCTTGCTGTCGTTGCGGACCAACCGCTGCTTTTCGCGCTGCCACTCGCGTTCCTTGGTGCTTTCGCGCTTGTCGTGCAGCTTCTTCCCCTTGGCCAGCCCGATGTCCAGCTTGATGCGGCCGCGGGTGTAGTGCAGATTCAGCGCCGCCACGGTATAGCCGGAGCGCGCGACAAGGCCGGACAGCCGTTCGATTTCACGGCGATGCAGCAATAGTTTGCGCGGGCGCACCGGGTCTGGTTGCACGTGGGTGGACGCCGTGGCCAGCGCTGAAATATGGGCGCCCAGCAGCCAGAAATCGCCCGACATATAGGTGACGTAGGATTCCTTGAGCTGGACTCGTCCGGCGCGGATGGCTTTGACTTCCCAACCCTGCAATACAAGGCCCGCTTCGAAACGCTCTTCGATGAAATAGTCGTGAAACGCCTTGCGGTTATCGACGATGGTCATGGCACTCGACATCAAGGTAAACCGCGATTGTAACCAACGGGCAAGCAAATCGACGAGGCACTGAGTGCGCATTCTGATCATCTATACCGGCGGCACCATCGGCATGGCACAGGGACCACGAGGCCTGGCGCCGCTGGCCGGTGGTTTGGCCGCGCCGCTGGCGCAGCGTTGCCCAGGAGCCGAGCTGCTGGAATATGCGCCGTTGCTCGACTCGAGCAGCATGACGCCTCGGCACTGGGCGCAGATTGCCCGCGACATCCAGGCGCGGGTCGCGGATTTCGATGGCTTTCTGGTATTGCACGGCACCGATACCCTGGCCTGGACCGCCGCTGCGTTGGCGTATCAATTGCAGGGGGCCGGTCGGCCAGTCGTTGTCACTGGAGCGATGCGCCCATGGAGTGCGCCGGACAGCGACGCGCCCGGTAATGTCGAGGCGGCTTGGGCCTTGCTGCATCAGCCGGCATTCCGCGAGGTGGGCGTGGTCTTCGCCAATCGGGTCTACCGGGCTACCCGGGTACGCAAGCTCGATTGCAGCGCGGACGAGGCATTCGACAGCCCCAATGCGCCGACGCTGGGCGAATACGTTGGAAGACAGTGGCGCCTGGATGCGCTGCGGTTGACCCAGGTGCCTGCCGTGGTGGATCGGTTGCAGCCGATAAACCCGGATTGGCAGGTGCTCAGCGTACGGCTGGCGCCGGGTTTCAACGCACGCTGGTTCGGTGAGCAGCTTCGTCAGGCGCCACCACAGGCACTGCTTGTGGAAGCCTATGGTAGCGGCAACCTGCCGGAGGAGTCGGTTTTGCTCGATACGCTCGGGGCACTGGCAACCCGCATTCCGGTGGCCGTGTGTACGCAATGTCTGCGTGGCACGGTACAACTTGGCCAATACGCGGCAGGCAGTCCACTTGCGGCGGCAGGTGTCTTCGACGCCGCCGACATGACGCCCGAGGCGAGTCTGGCGAAGTTGTATTGGGTCATGTCGCAGACACCGGATCTTGCTGTTCGACGTGCCTTGTTCGAAACCTCATTGCTGGATGATCGCGCGACGTAGGCGTTCGGTAGCGGTGCGTGGTATAGTCGTCGTCTCCATGGCGGGTCTCCCCGCATGGCTAAGGAGTGAACCTGGTCAGGTCCGGAAGGAAGCAGCCACAGCTCTTGATGCCAGTGCCGGGGGTCAGGCTCGCCACCTCCCCAATTCCCCCTCGATCAGGAAGCGCCAAACATGGTGTTTCCTGGTTGCCGCATCAGTTTTCAAGAATTTCTGAAATCACCGAAAAAAGTTGACTTCGGTCAAGGTGACCAGGGTCGCAGCGGCGCACTATTCGTTACGCAAGCTGATGCTTCGTGTATCTCCAGTGGTAATTGAGCCCCGCGCCTAGCGCGGGGCCTTTTTTTGTGCCGAAGGAACGTGCCCGAGGAACCGAAGTACTACCTTGTAATCGAAAGAGGCCGCGCTGCATAATGCGCCATCCTTCGCGTGTGACAGTCCATGAAGTTTCTCTTCGATCTCTTCCCTGTCCTGGTGTTCTTCGGCGCATATTTTGGTAGCGGCGGGGATCTGTTCTTTGCGACCAAGGTAGCCATGGGGGCGAGTACCATCCAAGTGGCTTTTGCATGGTGGCGATGGCGCAAAGTGGAGTCGATGCTCCTCTTTAGCTATGCGCTGATCATGGTCCTTGGAGGCGCTACTCTGTTTTTCCATAAATCAGCATTCATGCTGTGGAAGCCCACTGCTCTGTACTGGGCATTTGCGCTAGTGCTGGCGGGGGCGAAGTTGCTTAAGGGGCGTGACTTGCTGCGCTCCGTCATGGGGGCGCAACTGTTACTCCCTGACCAAATTTGGACCCGGCTGACCTACGCATGGATCGCTTTTTTCGTGGGAATGGGGTTCCTTAACCTGTATGTGGCTTTTTCGTTTACCGAAGCTACCTGGGTCAAATTTAAGCTCTTCGGCACATTGGGTCTCACTTTAGTGTTCGTGATCGGCCAAGGCCTGATGCTGGCGCGCTACATGCAGGACGAGCCGGTGACTGAATCCGCTGGTGAAGAGAAATAAGCCCATGCCCCTGTATGCCATCATCGGTACCGATCATCCCGGCAGCCTGTCCAACCGGCTTTCCGTCCGCCCGGCACACTTGGCGCGGCTCGATGCGCTGAAGCAGGAAGGGCGCCTGGTACTGGCCGGGCCGTTCCCGGCCGTGGACGCGGTCGATCCGGGCGCTGCGGGCTTCAGCGGCAGCCTGATCGTTGCCGAATTCGAGTCACTGGATGCCGCGCGCGCCTGGGCCGATGCCGATCCGTATTGCGCGGCCGGGGTTTACGAGTCTGTCAGCGTCAAGCCTTTCAAGCAGGTGTTGCCATAAAGGTTTTGGTATGATGGACGTCAGCGAAGAAATCTCCCGGCGCCTTGCCGTTCTGGCGCCGGAATCCATCGATGTGCACGACGACAGCGCTGCGCACGCCGGCCATGCCGGGGCCGCCAGCGGCGGCGGGCATTTCGAACTGACGGTCGTGTCGGCCGTCTTTGCCGGACAATCGGCCTTGGCGCGTCATCGGCAGGTGTATACGCTGTTGGCCGATCTGATTCCCAGCCGAATTCACGCCTTGCAGATCAGGGCGCTGAGCCCCGACGAATTTTGATTCCCGCAACGATCCCCGGGATTTTCCGAGAAAGGACCAAGCAATAATGCGTCAAACCAAGAAACTCGCCGTCGCCGTTACCCTGGCCCTGTCCACGGCCGGTGCCTTTGCTGCGGTGGCCACCGTCAACGGCGTCGTCATTCCCGACAGCCGTTCCGACTTCTTCGTCAAGCAAGTGACCGAGCGTGGCCAGAAGGACAGCCCGGAGCTGCGCACCCGCGTGAAGGAAGAGCTGGTTCGCAACGAAGTGCTGACCCAGGAAGCGGTGCGCAAGGGCCTGGATAAGAGCCCCGACGTGCAGACCCGTGTCGATCTGGCCCGCCAGCAAGTGCTGGTCGGTGCGCTGGTCAATGAATACGTCAAGGCCAACCCGGTGTCGGAAGCGGATCTGAAGAAGGAATACGACCGCATCAAGGCCAACATGAGCGGCAAGGAATACAAGGCCCGCCACATCCTGGTGAAGGACGAAGCCGAAGCCAAGGCGGTGCTGGCCGATCTGAAGAAGGGCAAGAAGTTCGAGGATATCGCCAAGGCCAAGTCGCTCGACAAGGGCAGCGCGCAGAATGGCGGCGACCTGGGCTGGTCCAATCCGAATGCCTTCGTGCCCGAGTTCGGCAGTGCGCTGAAGGCGCTGCAGAAGGGCAAGCTGTCCGAGCCGGTGAAGACCCAGTTCGGCTACCACATCATCAAGCTGGATGACGTGCGCGATGCCAAGGGCCCGAGCTACGAGGAAGTGAAGCCGGAACTGCAACGCGAGCTGCAAGGCCAGAAGGTGCAGAAGTACGTCGAAGAACTGGTCGGCAAGGCCAAGGTCCAGTAATCCGGATCTGCCAGGCAAAACGCCCCGCATCGCGGGGCGTTTTTGTTTTGGCGCTTGCCGGTCAGTGGCCGGCGGCGCTGGCGTCGGCTGCGTGTTGCAGCTTGGATTGCTCGTGGCGCCAACGGTTGCCGACGTTCACGTCGGCCAGCTGCACATCGGTCAGCTCGCCCAGGCCCTTGTCCTTCGCACGCTGGCGGATGCTGGTCAGGCAGGCGGACACGTCGGCCTTCTGCTGGTCTTCGAACATGGGCTTGCCGCAATCGCCGATCACCGCCAGGTAGACATCGGGTGGCGCGTCGAGCAAGGGGTTCGGCACATAGGCGGGATCGACCTGCTGTTGCTGCGCCACGACGTCGGCCTTGGGCGCGTCGGGGTCGGGCGTGGGCTCGCAGGCGGCCAGCAGCAGCGCCGCGGCGAGGGCGGCGAGCGCGGAAATTCGATTCATGGACTCCTCCGGGATCATTTTTCGTGGGCACGGCAGGCGGGGGCCGTCGCCGCGCCCGGCGATTGTAGCGTGTCCCGCCTGCCGCCGCCCTGCATGTCACTGGCCGCGTAGCCGGTGCCACAGCAGCCCCAGCCATTCGTGCAGCGCGATCCGGCTTTGCCACAACGCGGTGGCGTTGGGCAGCAGCGCCAGCAGTGTCGAGGGTTCGGGCGAGGCGTAGTCGGTGCCGGCCGGAACGACCTCGAACCCGGCCGAGGCGAAGGCTCGTGTCGCCCGCGGCAGGTGCCATGCCTGGCTGACGAGGGCGACCCGACGATGGGCCGGCAACAGCAGTCGGGCGGTTTCGGTGGCGTTGTCGGCGGTATCGGCCGACCGGGTCTCGACCCAGCGCACCGGCACGCCGAACTCCCGCTCCAGTGCTTCGCGCATCAGCACCGCCTCGGCGATGCCGCCCTTGGGCGCGCCGCCGCTGACCAGCAGCGGCTTGCCCAGCCGACGCGCCAGTTGGGCGCCATAGCGGATGCGGGTCAGTGTGGGATTGTTGAGCGCCTCCCCGCCGGGCTGGTCCAGCGCGTGCCAGCGCTTGCCGCCGCCCAGCACCACCAGCGCGTCCACTTGTGCCAGCGCGGCAGGTGTCGGGGGAGGGGGCTCCAGCCCTTGCAGCAGCCAGGTCGAGCACCACGGGGTGGACAGCAGGTAGAACGCAGCCAGCGTGCAACCGAACAACCAGGCACTGCCGCGCGGCAGGCGCCGGCGCAGCAGCCACGCCAGCAGCAGCGCCGCGATCAGCACCCCCGGCGGCAGCAACAGGCTGCCGATGGCGTTCTTGAGGAGGACACTGGTGGCGATCATGACGGGCCTGTGCGCAAATGCAAACGGGCCGCATCATTGCGGCCCGTCGTCGTGCCAGTCAAGCCGGCGGTCATTCGCCCAGATACGCTTTCTGGATGGCTTCGTTGGCCAGCAGGTTGGCGGCGCTGTCCGCCAGCGTGATCCGGCCGGATTCCATCACGTAGCCGCGATTCGCGGTTTCCAGCGCCAGCTTGGCGTTCTGTTCGACCAGCAGCATGGTCACGCCCTCGGCCGCGATCATGCGGATGATCTCGAAGATCTTCTGCACGATGATCGGCGCCAGCCCCATCGACGGCTCGTCCAGCAGCAACAGCTTGGGCCGGCTCATGATGGCGCGGCCGATGGCCAACATCTGCTGCTCGCCGCCGGACAGCGTACCCGCCAGTTGCGCCTGCCGCTCCTTCAGGCGCGGGAACAGGTGATAGACGCGTTCGATGTCGTGCGCGATCCCGGGTTTGTCGTTGCGCACATGCGCGCCCATCAGCAGGTTCTCGGCCACCGTCAGCCGCGGGAACACGCCGCGGCCTTCCGGCACCAGCACCAGGCCGCGCCCCACGTACTGGTACGAGGCCAACCGCGCGGTGGGCTGGCCGTCGAACAGGATCTCGCCGCCGGCCGGCTTGATCATGCCGACCAGGGTCTTCAGCGTGGTGGTCTTGCCCGCGCCGTTGGCGCCGATCAACGCCACCAACTCGCCGTGGCCGATCTCCAGGTCGATGCCCTTCACGGCGTGGATACCGCCGTAGGCCACCTTCAGGTCCTTCACTTGCAGCAATGCTTCGCTCATTCGGGTGCGACTCCCAGGTACGCCTCGATCACGCGCGGATCGTTCTTCACTTGCTCCGGCCGGCCCTCGGCGATCTTCTTGCCGTAGTCCAGTACCGCGATGCGGTCGCACAGCCCCATCATCAGTTTCACGTCGTGTTCGATCAGCAGAATGGTCACGCCGTCGTCGCGGATCTTCTGCATCAGCTTTTTCAGGCCCTCGGTTTCCGAGGGGTTCATCCCGGCGGCCGGCTCGTCCAGCGCCAGCAGCCTGGGGCGGGTGGCCAGCGCGCGGGCGATCTCCAGGCGGCGCTGGTCGCCGTAACTGAGGTTGCGCGCCAGCTCGTCGCGCCGCTTGGCGATGCCGACGTACTCCAGCAGTTCCAGCGCGTGCGTGCGGATCGCGGCCTCTTCGGCGCGCGCCTTGGGATGGCGGAAGATGGCGCCGATCACGCCGGAATGGGTCCGCACATGCTGGCCCACCATCACGTTCTCCAGCGCCGTCATGTTGGCGAACAGCCGGATGTTCTGGAAGGTGCGCGCGATGCCGCTGCGCACCACCACGTAGGGCTTCTTGCGGAACAGGTCGTGGCCGTCGAAAGTGAAGCGGCCCTCGTCGGGCTGGTACAGCCCGGTCAGCACGTTGAACAGCGTGGTCTTGCCCGCGCCATTGGGGCCGATCAGGCCGTATATCTCGCCGGCATTGATCGACAACCCGACATCGTTCAGCGCGTGCAGGCCGCCGAAGCGCTTGTGGATGCCCTGGATCTGCAGCAGGGGCGTGCTCATGCGCGGGCCTCCTCGTCGTGCTCGTGGAACTCACGGGCCCGGCGCTTGGACGGCCACAGCCCTTCGGGCCGGACCAGCATGATGGCGATCATCGCCAGACCGAAGATCAGCATGCGCAGGTTCTCGGGGTCGAGCACCCGCTTGCCGAACGCGGCCTCCTGCATCGGGTTGATGACGTCGCGCAGGATTTCCGGCGTGATCGAGACGATGATGGCGCCCAGGATCACGCCCGGGATGTGCCCCATGCCGCCCAGCACCACCATGCACAGCACCATGATCGATTCCATCAGCACGAACGACTCTGGCGAGACGAAGCCCTGGAAGCTGGCGAACAGTGCGCCCGACACCCCGCCGAACGACGCGCCCATGGCGAACGCCAGCAGCTTGACGTTGCGGATGTTGATGCCCATCGCGTTGGCGGCGATCTCGTCCTCGCGCAGCGCCACCCAGGCGCGACCGATGCGCGAATGTTGCAGCCGCAGCGTGACGAAGATGATCAGCACGCAGAACGCCAGGATCAGGTAGTAGTACAGGTGCACCATGTCGAAGGTCAGCCCCAGCCATTGCACCGGCCGACCGAAATCGATGCCCAGGAAATGCACGCGCTCGATGTTGTTGATGCCCTGCGGACCGTTGGTGATATTGATCGGACGATCCAGATTGTTCATGAAGATGCGGATGATCTCGCCGAAGCCCAGCGTCACGATGGCCAGGTAGTCGCCGCGCAGCTTGAGCACCGGCGTGCCCAGCAGCAGCCCGAACACCCCGGCCGTGAACGCGGCGACCAGCAGCATCAGCAGGAAGGGCGGGTTGTGTGCCCAATACGGCAGCATCGCCTGCAGGTGCGGTGAATTGAGCAGCGCATAGCAGTAGGCGCCCACCGCGTAGAACGCGATATAGCCCAGATCGAGCAGGCCGGCGTAGCCGACCACGATGTTCAGGCCCAGCGCCAGCATGATGTAGAGCAGCGCGAAGTCCACCGCGCGCACCCAGGCCTTGCCGTTCTCGAAGCCGCCGGTGAGCACCCACGGCAGCACCGCGAGCACGATGCCCAGGATGGCGTAGGTGATCAGCTTGCCGCGCGGGGTTTGCAGGAAAGCGAAGTTCATGGCGTTCTCCCGGTCAGGCGCGCTCGGCGACCCGTTCGCCCATCAGGCCGCTGGGGCGGAAGATCAGCACCGCGATCAGCACCACGAAGGCGAAGATGTCCTTGTAATGGCTGCCCAGGAAGCCCCCGGTCAGATCGCCCAGGTAGCCCGAGCCCAGGCTTTCGATCAGCCCCAGCAGGATGCCGCCCACCACTGCGCCGGCCAGGTTGCCGATGCCGCCCAGCACCGCCGCGGTGAAGGCCTTGAGGCCGATCATGAAGCCCATGTAGGCATGCGCCTGGTCGTAATTGGCGGCCACCATCACGCCGGCCACGGCGCCTAGCGCCGAACCGATGACGAAGGTCATCGAGATCACGGTATTGATGTTCACGCCCATCAGCCCGGCCACGTCCGGATTCTGCGAAGTGGCGCGCATGGCACGGCCCAGCTTGGTGCGCTCGATCAGGAAGAACAGTCCGCCCATCAACAGGAACGCCAGGATGAAGATGGCGATCTGCAGGTCGGTGATGGCGGCGCCATAGAAGTCATGGACCACGGTCGGCAGGATGGCGGGGAAGGGGCGGTAGTTGCGGCCCCAGATCAGCATGGCGAGCTGTTGCAGCACGATGGATACGCCGATGGCGGTGATCAGCGGCGCCAGTCGCGGCGCGCGGCGCAGCGGCCGATAAGCCACCCGCTCGATGGTGAAGCCCAGCAGCATCGATACCGGGATCGCCATCAGCAGGCCCGCCAGCAACAGCAGCGGGCCGGGCAACTGGACGCCCAGGCCCAGCAGCAGGTTGATGCAGGTGATGGTGACCATGGCGCCGATCATCACGATCTCGCCGTGGGCGAAATTGATGAGCTGCATGATGCCGTACACCATGGTGTAGCCGAGCGCGATCAGGGCGTAGATGCTGCCCACGATCAGCCCGTTGATGAGTTGCTGGATGAAGATATCCACGTCTCGCGCCTCTTTGGGTCTTGGGCCACCGTTGCGCGCGGGTGCGCGGCGGCGTATTGGATTCAGGCTGTGCCTTGGGTGCAGTTCGGCGTGAATACTACCGTAACAGTTGTGGGGCGCACCTTACAGACCCGTCTCGGTGTGTCGAAACTGCGGCTTTCCCCTACGCAATCGGCCCGATGGCGCCCGTATCTCATCGGACCTTCACCGGGCTGTCGTCCTGCCCGGCCGCGCCCCGGCCCATCAGTTCGGCGTCTCCGCCCGCCGCCGCGGTGTTGATGGTGGTGACGCACTCGGTCAGCAGCCGGTACAACGGATAGTCCCCTTCGGGCAACGGCAGGATGGGCTGCACGATGGCGCCCGGCCGGGCCGCCAGCCGCCGCGGCAGGTCCGGATCGGTCACGCCGTCCCACAACAGCGCGTCCACCGCGTCGCCGATCGGATCGGGGCTCAGCGTCACGTATTCCGGCAGTGCGGCGCGCCAGGCCGCATGCGTTGGGCTTTCGGGCAGGCAGACGCGGTTGCCGGCGGCCAGCGCCGACGCCATCTGCAGCAGGGTCTCGCCGGCGTCGCCTGCCATGCAGCCGACCAGCCCGCGCCCACGGTAGGCCAGCACATTGCGTTCGCCCACCACCGCCGGCAATTCGCGCCGTTGCGCCAGCGGGCTACGCTGGAACGCCGAGACGATCATCGGGTAGAGCGCATCGTGGCGGCCCAGCTCGCGCGCCAGGCGCAGCAGCACCGGCTGCGCGGGATGCGCCGCGGTGAGGCCGGCCGGCGCGGCGCAGGGCGCGGCATTGCGCAACAGCCGCCACAGCAGCCACGGCCCTCCGGCCTTGGGGCCGGTGCCCGACAGCCGCTCGCCACCGAACGGCTGGTGCCCGACCACGGCGCCGATCTGGTTGCGATTGACGTAGACATTGCCCACCCGTACCGCCGTCGTCACCTGCTCGACGAAGCTGGGGCAGCGGCTGGCCACCGCCAGCGTCAGGCCGTACTGGCGCGCATCCAGCTCGGCCAGCAGGCCCGGCAGTTGTTCCGGGCGATAACGCAATACCGCCAGCACCGGGCCGAAGATCTCGCCCGGCAGGCGCGACAGCGCGTTGATCTCCACCAGCGCCGGTGCCATGAAATGCCCGCCCGTGATGGCGAGCGGCGGCTGGTACACCGGCTGGCCCTGCTCGACGAAATCGCGCAGCGCGGCTTCGACCCGCGCCAGCGCCTCGGCCGAGATCAGCGGGCCGACGTCGGTGTCCAGCCGGCACGGATCGCCGATGCTCAGCTCGCGCATCGCGGCGCGCAGCATGTCGCTGATCAGGTCGGCGGTCGCCGTCGGCAGGCACAGCACGCGCAGTGCCGAGCAGCGCTGGCCGGCGCTGTCGAAGGCCGAGGTCAGCACGTCCTGCACCACCTGTTCCGGCAGGGCCGAACTGTCGACCAGCATCGCATTCATGCCGCCGGTTTCCGCGATCAGCGGGCGGCGCGCGTCGCCGGTCGCCAGGGTGCGATGGATCGCCTGGGCGGCGGGCAGCGAGCCGGTGAACAACACGCCGCGGATCGCCGGATGCCCGACCAGCGCGGCGCCCAGTTCTGGCCCACCGGGCAGCAACTGCAACGCGGCGTGCGGGATGCCGGCCTGCCACAGCAGCCGGATCGCCTGGGCCGCGACCAGCGGCGTTTCCTCCGCCGGCTTGGCCAGCACCGGATTGCCGGCCGCCAGCGCGGCGGCGATCTGGCCGACGAAGATCGCCAGCGGGAAGTTCCACGGGCTGATCGCCGCCACCGGCCCCAGCGCGCTCGGCATGCGCTCGGGCCATTGGCTGCGTGCCTCGTGGGCGTAGTAGCGGCAGAAGTCCGCCGCCTCGCGGATTTCGTTCAGCGCAGCCGGCAGGGTCTTGCCGGCCTCACGGCACAGCAGCGGCAGCAGCTCATCCCGCCGCGCCACGAGCAGTTCGGCCGCGCGCTCCAGCGCGGTGGCACGCTCGGCCGCCGGCAACGCGGCCCATAGCGGTGCGAACGCGGCGGCGGTATCGCAGGCGGTGGCGAGATCGCTGGCGCTGGCTTCCTGCACGGTGCCCACCACTTCGGTGGTCGCCGCCGGGTTGAGCACCGGGCGCTCCGGCCCGGCGGTCGCGCTCGCTGCGGCCAGCATCGGTGCAGCGTGCACGGGGAGGTGCGGTGCCGCCATCAGTTGGGAAAGCGCGGTCAGCGTCGGCTCGTCGCTCCAGTCCAGTCCGGGCGCGACGGCGTGCTGGCCGCGACGCGCGGTGGGCGGCGGCACTCCGGGGCCGGGTTGCTGGACGCTGGCCGACACCGGGTCCAGCGTGGCCGGATCGGTGTCGCCCCGGGCCAGCAGCAGGTGGACGAAGCTCTGGTTGGCGCCGTTTTCCATCAGCCGCCGCACCAGGTATGGCAGTAGCGCGGCGTGGCGCCCGACCGGCGCGTAGATGCGGCATGGGCGCTCCACGCCGTGACCGCGCAGCAGCCGATACATCTCCTCGCCCATGCCGAACAGGCACTGGTATTCGAATTCGCGTCCGCCGGCCATGGCGTGCACCGCCAGCGCGCTGAAGACATTGTGGGTGGCGAAAGCCGGGTACAGCGCTTCGTCGGCGCGCAGCATCCTGCGGGCGCAGGCCAGGAAGCTGGCGTCGGCATGGTGCTTGCGGGTGAACACCGCGTAGTCCGGCCACCCCTCCAGTTGTGCGCGCTTGATCTCGCTGTCCCAGTAGGCACCCTTGACCAGCCGGACCACGATGCGCCGTCGATGCGCCGCGGCCTGGCCGATCAGCCAGTCGATCTGCTGCGGTGCGTTCTTCAGATAGGCCTGGACCGCCAGCCCCAGGCCGTCCCAGCCGGCCAGCACCGGCTCGGTCAGCAGGCGTTTGAACAACGCCAGCGTCAGTGGCACCCGTTCGCTTTCCTCGGCGTCGATGGTGAACGGCAGGTCGGCCTCGCGCGCCATGGCGGCCAGCGCCAGCAGGCGCGGGTATAGCTCGCGCAGTACCCGCTCGCGTTGGCGACGCTCGAAGCGCGGATGCAGCGCCGACAGCTTGACCGAGATGCCGCACGGCGAGCGCGCGCCACGGGCGCCGCCCAGCGCCGCCAGGCTGGTCAGCGCCTTGGCGTAGCCCTCGGTGTAGCGCTCGGCGTCCTCTTCGGTCAGCGCCGCCTCGCCCAGCATGTCGAACGAGTGGCTGAAGCCCGGCACCCGCTGCGCCAGCGCGCTGGAGATGTTCTCGCCGATGACGAAATGCTCGCCCATGTGGCGCATGGCGCGGCGCAGGGCAAAGCGCACCAGCGCCTCGCCGGGGCGCGATTCGCTCCAGCTCTCCGCGGCGATCAGTCCGCGTCGCGCCAGGTTGACCAGCAGCGACGGGCTGTGACCGCCCTGTTGCCAGTCGGCGGCGTGCAACTGGTCGCGGATCAGGCGATCCATGGTCGGCGCGTCGGGAATGCGGATCAGCGCTTCGGCCAGCGTCAGCAGCGCGCGGCCGGCGGGGCTGGCCAGCGGGAAGGCGGCGAACAGCGCGTCGGCGCTGCCACCGTGGCGGCGGCTGTCGCGCAGCGCATCCAGGATCAGTTCGCCCTGGCCTTCGACGAAGACATTCTCCTCGTGCGACAGGCGGGCCAGCGGCAACAGGGCGCGCAGGGCCAGGATTTCGTCGGCGTGGCGGGCGGCATCCAGCGTGGGCTCGCGGTCCGCCTCGGGCAGGGCGAACTCGGCAGGCATCATGACGACTCCGGGACAATGGCGGGTGTAGCTTTCAAACTAGCGGTCCGGGGCCGCCTGCGCGAGCCTACTTGCCCGCCGTTGTTGCATCGATGCCGAAGCGCGCGCCCATTACGAGCGCAAGCGGCTGTTTTTCATGGCGATTCGTGCGCGTCGCGCCACGGGATGGCGTCGCCGCGACATCCATCGGCCGGGCGTATTGCCGCTGATGAGTCGTCTTTTCATCGTGCTACAATCGCGGGCTTTGCATCCCTCCGGCTTACCTCACCCATGTCCCGCCCCATCCGCAATATCGCCATCATTGCCCACGTCGACCACGGCAAGACCACCCTCGTCGACCAGTTGCTGCGCCAGTCCGGTACCTTCCGTGAAAACCAGCAGGTGGACGAACGGGTCATGGACAGCAACGACCTCGAACGCGAGCGCGGCATCACCATCCTGGCCAAGAACACCGCCATCGAATACGAAGGCGTGCACATCAACATCGTCGACACCCCGGGGCACGCCGACTTCGGCGGCGAAGTGGAGCGGGTGCTGGGCATGGTCGATGGCGTGCTGCTGCTGGTCGATGCCGTGGAAGGTCCGATGCCGCAGACCCGCTTCGTCACCAAGAAGGCGCTGGCGCTGGGCCTGCGCCCCATCGTGGTGATCAACAAGGTGGACCGTCCGGGCGCGCGCCCGGACTGGGTGGTGGACCAGACCTTCGACCTGTTCGACAAGCTGGGCGCCACCGACGAGCAACTCGATTTCCCGATCATCTACGCCTCGGGCCTGAACGGCTTCGCCAAGCTGGAGCTGAGCCAGGAATCCGACAACATGCGCCCGCTGTTCGAGACCGTGCTCAGCCACGTGCCGACCCCGGCCGGCGATGCCGATGCGCCGCTGCAACTGCAACTGGCCGCGCTCGACTACTCCACCTACACCGGCCGCCTGGGCGTGGGCCGCGTGCTGAACGGACGCATCAAGCCGGGCCAGCAAGTGGTGGTGATGAACCATGAAGAGCAGGTCGCCACCGGCCGCATCAACCAGGTGCTGGGCTTCAAGGGCCTGGAGCGGGTGCCGGTCGAGAGCGCCGAAGCGGGCGACATCATCATTGTTTCCGGCCTGGAGGACATCGGCATCGGTGTCACCATCTGCGACAAGGACAACCCGATCGGCCTGCCGGTGCTGGGGGTGGACGAGCCGACGCTGACCATGGACTTCATGGTGAACAGCTCGCCGCTGGCCGGCACCGAAGGCAAGTTCGTCACCAGCCGCCAGATCCGCGACCGCCTGCAAAAGGAACTGCTGACCAACGTGGCGCTGCGTGTCGAGGATACCGCCGACGCCGACATCTTCCGCGTTTCGGGCCGGGGTGAGCTGCACCTGACCATCCTGCTGGAAAACATGCGCCGCGAAGGCTTCGAAATGGCCGTGGCCAAGCCGCGCGTGGTGTACAAGGACATCGACGGCGAGAAGTGCGAGCCGTACGAGAACCTGACCATCGACCTGGAAGACGAACACCAGGGTGCGATCATGGAGGAAATCGGCCGCCGCCGTGGCGAGCTGACCAACATGGAATCGGACGGCAAGGGCCGCACCCGCCTGGAATACCACATTCCTGCGCGTGGCCTGATCGGCTTCCAGGGCGACTTCATGACCATGACCCGCGGCACCGGCCTGATGAGCCACGTGTTCGACGACTACGCACCGGCCAAGGCCGACCTGCCGGGTCGCCACAACGGTGTGCTGATCTCGCAGGAGCACGGCGAAGCCGTCGCCTACGCGCTGTGGAACCTGGAAGACCGCGGCCGCATGTTCGTCAGCCCCGGCGACAAGCTGTACGAAGGCATGATCATCGGCATCCACAGCCGCGACAACGATCTGGTGGTCAACCCGATCAAGGGCAAGAAGCTGACCAACGTGCGCGCCTCGGGCACCGACGAAGCCGTGCGCCTGACCCCGCCGATCAAGCTGACGCTGGAATCGGCCGTCGAATTCATCGACGACGACGAACTGGTCGAGATCACTCCGCAGTCGATCCGTATCCGCAAGCGCCACTTGCAGGAACACGAGCGCCGCCGCGCCGCCAAGAGCGAAGGCTGAGCCTTGCCAAAGCCCGGACAAGCCCCTGTTTCGACAGGGGCTTTTTCGTATCCGTCGCATGTCGCCGACCTGCGCGCTTGACGGATCGAAACACGTATTCCAGTCTCCCCGCCAAACAGGTGGCCTGCTCGCTGGAAAGCCTTGATACCAGTGAGGGCCGTTCAAGACGGAGCCGGCCAAGCCGGACCAGGAGGATGGAAATGGATCGATCACTGTTCACACGGTGGCTGCCGGGCTGCGTGCTGCTGGCGCTGGCGCTCGATGCCCAGGCCGCATGCCGCGGCGCCTGGGCGGAGGGCAACAACTATACGGCGGGCGACGTGGTGACCTACGCCGGGGCCAACTACACGGCGCGCAGTACCCACACCGCTTATGTCGGCACCAACTGGAACCCGGCGGCGACGCCCACGCTGTGGCAGGGCGGTGGTTCGTGCGGCACCACGCCGACTCCGACGCCCACCCCGACAACGGTGCCGAGCCCCACGCCCACCCAGGCGCCGACCCCGACCCAGGCACCGACTCCCACGCCGACCACGGTGCCGAGTCCCACCCCGACGGTGACGCCGACGCCCTCCGGCAACTGCTATCCGGCCTGGATCGGCGGTACCGCGTACACCTCCGGCCTGCGCATCAGCTACAACGGCCGTAACTACGAAGCCCGTTGGTGGACCCAGGGCGACAACCCCGCGCAATCGGGCGAATGGGGCGTGTGGAAGGATCTTGGCCCGTGCGGCAGCATCACGCCGACGCCGACGCCGACGCCGACGCCGACGCCGACGCCGACGCCGACACCGACACCGACACCGACACCGACACCGACACCGACACCGACACCGACCAGCGTGCCCAACACCAACTACCAGTACCTGAGGCTGAGCGACGCCGGCGGCGCGGTGGGGGTGTCGTGGCAAAGCGATCTGGTCAGCTATCCGGGCCTGTTGCGCTGGGAGCTGGTCGAGAACAACGTCGCCGTGCTGACCAGCACGTCCGCCAGCAGCTATTTCACCGGCTCCTGCGCGGGGACGTTCTGCTTCGATGGCTACCTCTGGTCGGGGCAGGGCACGCTGACGAACGTGGCGCCCGGTACGCATACCTATGTGGTGCGCCTCTACTACACCGACGGCACGCTGTTCTTCACCAGTCGGCCGGGCACGGTGACCGTTACGGCGCCGACGCCCACGCCGACGCCGGTTCCCACACCCACTCCGACCCCGACACCGCCTGCCGGCAACGCGTTGCTCGATGTGCGCTTCGACGGCCACGCCATCGGCGGCTACAGCGCGGCGCAGTTCCAGGCCGACTGGAACACCACGCCCTCGGGGTCGTCCGGCGTGTCGGCGGGGCGCCTGGCCATCGTCGCGGACCCGGACAACAGCGCCAACAAGGTGCTGCGCGTGACCTACAAGGGCGGCGAGATCGGCGGCAACTCAGCCAGCGTATTCGACGCGCCGCTGCCGGCCGGTCACAGCCACCTGTTCCTGCAATACAAGGTGCGCTTCGATAACGGCTTCCAGTGGGTGAAGGGCGGCAAGCTGCCCGGACTCGGCGGCGCCGATACGCCCACCGGCTGCATCGACAACGGTACCTTCGACGGCTTCACCACCCGCAACATGTGGCGCGAGAACGGGCTGGTGTTCCAGTACCTGTACTTCCCCGGCAAGGCGGAACGCTGCGGTGACTACTTCAGCTACGCCAAGCGCTTCGAGGCGGGCAAGTGGTACACCATCACCCAGGAGGTGCAACTGAACGACGCCGGCCAGGCCAACGGCAGCATCAAGGCCTGGCTCGACGGCGAGCCGACGCTGGCGCTGTCCGGCATGAAGTGGCGCGACGGCGCGGCCGTGGGCATCGACGCGGTGGTGTTCCACACCTTCTTCGGCGGCTCGACCACCGACTGGGCGCCGCCCAGCGACCAGTACGCCTACTTCGACGACGTACGCGTGTCCACCGAATCGCCGCTGGCGCTGGTCGACACCGCCAAGCCGGATCCCCAGTTCAGCAATCCGCTGGCCGGTTACGCGGCGTGGCAGTCCGGCATCGCCTATGCCGAGGGCAGCAAGGTCTACCGCATCGACAACGGTCGCCATCGCTACTTCAAGGCGCGCTACTACGTGGCGGCCAATATCGATCCGCTGGCATCGAGCCTGCCCGAGGTCCACGCCGGCGTGTATTCGCCCAAGCTGGACAACGGCGAGAAGTGGATGGAACTGGCACGGCCCTGGCAGTAACCGGGGGCGGCCGGGCAGGGGGCGCACTGTATTGGCCCAATAAAAAAGACGGCGCCTCGGCGCCGTCTTTTTTTCGTGCAGTGGCGTCAGTCGCCGTCGGCGAGCCGGAAGTGCGCCACCACGTCTTCCAGCCGCGCCGCCTGTTCGGACAGCCCGTGGGCCGACGCGGCGGATTGCTCCGCGGTGGCGGCGATGGTCTGGACCACGCCGGAGATCCCGGCGATGCCCTCGTTGAAGCGGGCGATGGCGTGCTCCTGCTGGCGCGACGCCTCGGCGATGCCCGCGATCAGTTGCGACGACTCGCTGGCGTGGCGGGCAACGCGATTCAGGCGCTCGCTGGTGCTGCTCACCAGTTCGTTGCCGCGCAACACGCACTGGGTGCTGCCCTCGATCAGCGCGGCGGTTTGCTTGGCCGACTGCGCCGAGCGCGCCGCCAGGGCGCGCACTTCCTCGGCCACCACCGCGAAGCCACGCCCCTGTTCGCCGGCGCGGGCTGCCTCCACCGCCGCGTTCAGCGACAGGAAGTTGGTCTGGAAGGCGATCTCGTCGATGGTCTTGATGATCTGCGCGATGTCTTCCGACGCCTGGCCGATTTCCGCCATGGCGGCGAGCAGCTCGTGCATCTGCGCCACGCTGTCCTGCATCAGCGCATCCACCTCGCCGGTCAACGCCGACGCCTGGCTGGCGCTGCCCGCGTTGTTGCGCGTCTGCTGGTAGAGCTGCTCGGCGGTGGCGGACAGCTCGGCGACGGTGGCCAGTTCCTCGGTGGCGCCCTCCGCCAGGTGACGCGCGCCATCGGCCACGTGGCCGGCTTCCAGCGAGACCTGTTGCGCCGACTGGTTGATCTTGGCCAGCGCGGTGTTGTTGTTGCGCATCAGGTCGGCCAGCGCGCGATTGATCACGTCGTTGTCCGAGCGGATCGGCACCGGCTGGCTGAAATCGCCCTCCGCCGCCTGCCGGATCGACGCGGCCTGCTGGCGGATGCCGGCGATCATGCGCTGGAACGCGGCGGCGAGCGTGCCGATCTCGTCGCGGCTGTGGATGCGCAGATCGATGTCCACGTCGCCCTGCGCCAGCTTGTCGGCGGCCGTCACCATGTCGCGCACCGGGCCGACGATGCGGCCGACCAGCACCAGCAGCGCCGGCACCGCGATGCCCAGCAACACCAGTCCGACCATCACGCCGTGCAACAGGAAATCGCGGACGGTCTGGTCGCGCACGGCGGTGTACTGGCCGACGAACAGCATCCCGATCACCCGGTCGGCGGTGTCGCGCAGCGGCTGGTAGCGGACCAGGGCGCTGCGATCGAGCACCTGGGCCTGGCCCGAGTACGGCATGCCGCCCAGCACCTGGCGGCTGACCTCCGCCGAAGCCTTGGTGTCGATCGCCCGCTGGCCGTCGGCGTTCTTCACCGTGGTGGCGATGCGCGTGTCGCCGAGGAACACGGTGACTTCCACCCCCAGCAGTCGTTGCAGCGCATCGACGAACTGCGGCTGGTCGAGCCGGAAGCCGGACGACACCACGCCGAGCAGGCGGCCGTCGGCCGCATGGACCGGCGTACCGGAGCGGATCGACAACCGCACCTGGGTGCCCGATTCGATGGTGGTCAGCTGCCGGCCGCTCAGCGCCTGGGCGACGTTGGCCTGGTTCTTCACGCTGTCGCCGAACTTGTCCGGCTCGTGCGAGCGGGCCAGCACCTGGCCGGCGGCGTCGGTGATGGTGGTGAACTCCACGCCGCTTTCGCGTTGCAGCTCGATGGCGCGGCGGATCAGCGCTTCGCGGTCGCCGCGTTCCATCGCCGCGACGATGCGGGGATCGAACGACATCAGCAGCGAGGCCGCGGTGGCGCGTGACTTGAGGGTATCGACCTGGGACTGGACCACGGCGGCGTCGGTAGCCAGCGAGTGGCTGAGCGAGGTTTCGACGTAAGTGGAAAACGACAGGATGACGGTGGTCAGGATGGCGACGACGCACACCACCATCAACGCCGCCACGGGAAGGATCAACTTGAACTTGATCTTCAATTGCGGGTACTCCAAACGGCAAGGGCCGACCCTGGGTGCCGGGGGCGGCCGGGTATTGCAGGATCAGGGGCGGTGCGCGGCTGCCTACAGGTGCAAAGGCGTGCGCGGGACAGCGTCGCCAGTATGTCGCCGGGGAGGACGGGACAGGGCGGCGCAGGAGAACGGCCCCCCGTAATCGAACTTGATTTCGGTTGTCGCGATAACCGGGGGTAAAGGGCTGATACGTTTCAGCGTCTGGGCGAGGGCTCGACGGCCTGTGGCGCGGCCGTCAGTGCGGCCTGGCGGCCTTCCTCGACGATGCGTGCCAGGCGGCCGTCGTTGCGCAGCCGCTCCACGCCGCGCGCCAGCTTGGCGGCCCACAGGTCGGCATCGGGGCGGCTGCGGGAGAACATCACGTGCAGCGGCCGGCTGAACACCGGGGTGGCATCGTAGGCGATGGCCTGGCGGGATGGGATTTGCGCCAGCATCATCAGGCCCACTTCGCGCTCCATCACGAAGGCGTCGATGCGGCCCGCCGCCAGCTTGGCCAGATTCTGTTCGTCGCGGGGCGTGTACTCCACTTGCACGCCGCGGCGGCGGAACAGCCCGTTCAGGCGTTCGCCGTAGTCGTAGCCCAGCGTGGCGCCCCAACGCAGCCGGGCCAGGGCGTCGAGATCGGTCGCGCCGTCCACCGGATGGCCACGCCGGTAGAACACCACCCACTCCGAGTCGAGGATGGGCACGCTGACCACGAAGGCGCGCTGGCGCTCCGGCGTATTCATCCAGCCGACCGAGCCGTCCAGTTCCCCGGCCCTTGCCAGTTCCAGGCTGCGCTTCCAGGGCTGGAACACGTACTGGACCTGCATGCCTTCCAGCCGCAGCGCCTCCTGCACGATCCGCGAAAAGCTGCCCTGGCCCGGCAGCGACGCCGAGAAGTACGGCGGCCATTCGCCGTTGCCCAATGTCAGCGATTCGCCGCGCGCCGGGTGGGCGAGCAGCAGGAGCAGCATGACCTGGACGACAAGACGGAAGCGGGACATGGCGGCCCTGGGAATGGTGGAGTCGTCGTCCGCCGCTGGCGTCGCGCGTCCCGGCGAGGCCGAAACGCGCAGCCAGCAATGGCGTAGTACCATCTGCGCTGGTTCATTTCCCCTGGAGCCGCTTCGCCGTCCCGCCGTGCGATGGACAGTGCGGAGCGTATTACATCTGCATATGAGCGACGACGTAAAGGTCAGGTTGGACAAATGGCTGTGGGCGTCGCGTTTTTTCAAAACACGTTCGCTTGCCACCGACGCCATCGACGGCGGCCATGTCCATCTCAATGGCGAGCGCGCCAAGCCGGCGCGCTCGGTCAGGATCGGCGACCTGCTGCGCATCCAGGTGCCGCACGGCGAGTTCGAAGTCGAGGTGATGGCGTTGTCCGACCGGCGCGGCGGCGCCGACATCGCGCGCACGCTGTACCGCGAAACCGAGCAGAGCGCCGCGCGCCGCGAAGCCACCACGCTGGAACGGGAACTCGCGCCCCAGTTCGACCATCCGCTGTCCAAAGGCCGCCCCACCAAGAAGTGGCGCCGGCAGCTCCACCAGTTCGACCGCAAACAGTTCAAGGATTGATCCGATGACGATCGACTACCGCATCGCGCCCGCCGACCTGTCCGGCCACTATTTCGACGTCACGCTGACCATTGCCGAGCCGGATCCGGCCGGGCAGGTGCTATGGCTGCCGGTGTGGATTCCCGGCAGCTACCTGATCCGCGAGTTCGCCCGCCATATCGTTGCGCTGGAGGCCGGCAACGCCGACGGCGCGGCGCTGGCGGTGACCAAGCTGGACAAGCATCGCTGGCAGCTGCCGCCGGCCGCCGGCCCGATCACGGTGAAGTATCGGGTCTACGCCTTCGACCTGTCGGTGCGCGGCGCCTACCTGGATGAGACGCGCGGCTTCTTCAACGGCACCGCGGTGTTCCTGGCGGTGGCGGGGCAGGAGGCGCGGCCGTGCCGGGTGAAGCTGGTGGCGCCCAAGGGCAAGGCGCAGAAGCCATGGCGCGTCGCCACCAGCCTGCCGGCCGATGGCGCCAAGGCCGGCGAGTTCGGCCGCTATCGTGCCGGCAGCTACGACGAACTGATCGACCATCCCGTAGAGTTGGGCGACTTCGCCAGCGACACCTTCAAGGCTTGCGGCGTCGAACACCAGATCGTCATCGCCGGGCGGCACCGTGCCGATTTCAAGCGGCTCAAGCGCGACCTGAAGAAGATCTGCGAATACCAGATCCGCCTGTTCGGCGAGCCGGCGCCGTTCCCGCGCTACGTGTTCATGACCATGGTCACCGGCGATGGCTACGGTGGGCTGGAGCACCGCGCCTCGACCGCGCTGATGGCGGCGCGCGACGACCTGCCGCGCGCCCACGATACCGAGTTGCGCCCGGCCTATCGCCAATACCTGGGGCTGTGCAGCCACGAGTATTTCCACAGCTGGAACGTCAAGCGGATCAAGCCGGCGGCCTACGCACCCTACGACCTGCACCGCGAAAGCTACACCCGCCTGCTGTGGGCCTTCGAGGGCATCACCTCGTATTACGACGACCTGACCCTGCTGCGCGCCGGGTTGATCCCGGTCGCCTCTTACCTGGAGCTGCTGTCGCAGACCATGACCCAGGTGCAACGCGGCGCGGGCCGGCTGAAGCAGACGCTGGAGGAGGCCAGCCTGGACGCCTGGGTGAAGTACTACCGCCAGGACGAGAACAGCCCCAATGCGCTGGTCAGCTACTACACCAAGGGCGCGCTGGCGGCCGCCGCGCTCGACCTGACCATCCGCCTGCGCAGCGACGGCGCGCGCAGCCTGGACGACGTGATGCGCGCGCTGTGGCGCCGCTTTGGCATGAACTTCGAGGTCCACGGTCAGGGTGTGGCCGAAGACGAATGGGAGCGTGTCGCCAGCGAGGCGGCGGGGCTGGATCTCGCCGATTTCTTCGAGCAGGCGCTGCGCAGCACCGAGGCGCTGCCGCTGCCCGAACTGCTGGGCCGGTTCGGCATCGACAGTCAGTTGCGGCCGATGGCGGGCGGCGCCGACAAGGGCGGCTGGAAGGAGCTGGCCCCCGGCGGCGCCGGCAACAGCCTGGGCGCGCGGGTGGCGGCCGAGGCGGGCGGCGTCAAGCTGACCCACGTGTTGGAGGGCGGAGCCGCCCATGTCGCCGGTCTGTCGGCCGGCGACGTACTGGTCGCGCTGGACGGCCTGCGGGTGAACGCCGGCAATCTCGACGCGCACCTGGGCAGTTGGCCGGCCGGCAGCCGCGTGGTCGCGCACGCCTTCCGCCGCGATGAGCTGATCGAACGCGAACTGATGCTGACAGCCGCCGTCGCCGACACCTGGGGACTTCGGACGAGCACAGGCGCCGACGATGCGGCGCTGGCGCGGCGGCGTGCCTGGCTGGGTAGCGCATAAACGGTCGTTTGTGTATGTTTTTGTCGCCCGGCGGTGGGCGTGTTGCGCCGCGGCGACGGCTTACAACATACCGCTTGGATCGCCAGGTGTTACTGCTACACTGACTTGCCTTACACGCAGACATGCAAATGTCATTGGTCGATCGCAGCCATCGACCAGCCCAAGAGCGACCGGCCCACGGAACGCCGAACGAAGAGGCAAACGCCAGCATGACGAGACCAAGGGGATGGGGCTTCGCCAGCACGATACGGGGCAAGATCCTGGCCGTATTCGTGTTGATCAATCTGGCGGCCACCTGCGCGTACAGCTTCTACATCTACTCGCTGAAGTCCGATGCGGTGCGGCAGGAGGTCGATCGGCGCCTGCATTCGGCCACCGCCGCGGCGCCGTTGATGCTGCCGCGCGACTACTTCGACCGGGCCACCGCGCCCGGGGCCATCGGCAGCGCGGAGTATCGCCGCCTGCTGTCCGACTTCGACCGCTATTGCCAGACCGTCGGCCTGCGCTACCTCTACGTCTTCATGCCGGTGGGCGAGCGGCTGGTCTACCTGATGGACAGCGCCACCCCGGCCGAGGTGCAGCGCGGCCATTACGGCCGCTACTTCACGCCGTACAGCGGGCCCATCTCCACCCTGAAGAACATCCTGGCCGAAGGCCAGCCGCGCTTCGTCGAATACCGCGATGCCTATGGCGAATTCCGCTCGCTGTTCGTGCCCGGCGTCACCGCCGATGGCCGCCCCTATCTGATCGGCGCCGATGTCGGCACCGGCTACATCGCCAGCCAGCTGCGCGGCGCGTTGCGGCAGTCGCTGTTCATCGGCCTGGCCACTTTCAGCGTCGGCCTGATGCTGTCGCTGCTGCTGACCTGGCAGCTGTCGCGCCCGGTGGAGGCGCTGGTGTCCGGCGTGCGGCGCATCGAGGCGGGCGACTACAGCGCACGGGTGGCGTGGCGCAGCGGCGACGAACTGGGCCAGCTGGCCACCAGCTTCAACACCATGAGCGGCGCGGTGGCCGAGCGCGAGCGCGAAATGCTGCGGCTGGCCTTCGTCGATCCGCTGACCGGGCTGGCGAATCGCACCCGGCTGATCGAGGCCATCGAAAGCCACCTGGTGGGTGAACCAGCGCACTTCGCCGTGGTGCTGTTCGACCTCGACCAGTTCAAGTACATCAACGACTACCTGGGCTATCAGGTGGGCGATGCCGCGATTGCCGCGCTGGGGCGGCGGCTGGCCGGCGCGCTGGGCAGCGCCGGCGAGGTCTGCGCGCGGCTGTCCGGCGACGAATACGCGGTGCTGTTCCCCGAAACCGACCTGCGCCGCCTGCCCGAGCGGCTGGCGCGCATCCAGGCCATGCTGGCGCAGCCGGTGGTGGTGGCGGGGCAGCGGCTGGAGCTGGGCGCCAGCATGGGCGTGGCCCTGTACCCCGAACACGGCGATTCCGGCGATCTGCTGCTGCGGCACGCCGAGGTGGCGATGTACGCCGCCAAGCGCCAGCACCAGAGCCACGCGCTGTACGACCCCGGCCTGGAGCAGAACCGCCAGACCCAGCTGGCGCTGCTGTCGGACCTGCGCAACGCGGTGGCCGAGAACCAGTTCGTGGTGTGCTACCAGCCCAAGGTGCGGATGAAGGATGGCGAGATCGACGCCGCCGAGGCGCTGGTGCGCTGGCGCCACCCGGAGCGCGGCTGGATTCCGCCGGGCGATTTCATTCCGTTCGCCGAACAGACCGGCCGGCTGCGCGCCATCACCCAGTGGGTGATCGACGACGTGCTCAAGCGCTCGGTCGAGTGGGAGCGCGACGGCATCTGCATCGCGGTGTCGGTGAACGTCGGCATGAGCGATGCCGAGGATGCCACCTTCGTCGATTTCGTCGAGGACGCGCTGCTGCGGTTGCAGGTGGACCCGTCGCGGCTGTGTCTGGAAATCACCGAGACCGGCGGCATGAGCCGGCAGGTGGAGCTGATGGGCAACCTGGAGCGGTTGCGTCGTCTGGGCGTGCGCCTGTCGATCGACGATTTCGGTACCGGCTATTCGTCGTTCGCCTATCTGGCGCAGATGCCGGTGCACGAGCTGAAGATCGACCGCTCGTTCGTGCAGGCGCTGGACTACAAGTTCGAGAACGTCTCCATCGTGCGTTCCATCATCGAGCTGGGGCACATCCTGGGCTTGCAGGTGGTGGCCGAGGGCGTCGAGACCGAATCGGCGTGGCAGGCGCTGGCGGTGATGGGCTGCGACGAGGCGCAGGGCTACCTGGTGGCCAAGCCGATGCCGGCCGAGGAGTTCGCGCGCTGGTACCTGGCTACGCCGATGCTGCCGTATACCCCGCCGGACATGTCGGTCTACGACGCCGATACGCTGCCGGAGGTGCTGCACCAGCTGTCGGGCGTGCGCGCGCCGGACAACGGCTGAGCGGGCGGGATCGCCGCATGCGCGGGCCGGCGCCCGCATCGGAACGCGGGCGGTAACAAGCCAAAACGATCGCGGCGCCCTCGGGCGCCGCGATCGTTTGCGCGGGCATCAGCCCAGCTTGCGCAGCACCGTCATCAATTCGTCGATGGCCGCCGCGCCGTCGCCGGCCTGGATGGCGTTGGCCACGCAGCCGCGCGCGTGCGCTTCCAGCAACTGCATCCCCAGGCTGTCCAGCGCCGACTTGGCGGCGGCGATCTGGGTCAGGATGTCGATGCAGTAGCGATCCTCCGCCACCATCTTGTTGATGCCGCGCACCTGGCCTTCGATGCGGTTCAGCCGGCTGATCAGCGCGGGCTTGTTGTCGCGCGCCACGTGACGCGGGTCATGGCCGGCGCAGCACTCGTCAGCGGACGACGTCATAGCCGGCGTCCTCGATGGCGCTTTCGATGGTGCGGCGGTCGGTGTCGTCCGGGTCGAAAGTGACCTTGGCCGCGCCCGGATCGAGCGTGACCGCGACCTCGGTGACGCCTTCGAGCGCCTGCAACGCGCGGGTCACCGACGCCACGCAGCCGCCGCAGCTCATGCCCGAAATGCCGATATTGATCTGTTCCATGGTGAATGCTCCTGGGGTTGGGGAGGAAAGTGGGGTGGCTCAGCCGCGCCAGCGCTTGAGCAGCAGCGCGTTGCTGACCACCGAGATCGAACTCGCGGCCATCGCCGCGCCGGCGATCACCGGCGACAGCAGGCCGAACGCCGCCAGCGGAATGCCCAGCACGTTGTAGAAGAACGCGAAGAACAGGTTCTGCCGGATCTTGCTCACCGTGGCGCGCGATAGCGAGATCGCCGCCGCCACGTGCGCCAGATCGTTGTGCATCAGGGTGATGTCGGCGGCCTCGATGGCGACGTCCGAGCCCGAGCGCATGGCGAAGCTGACATCGGCCGCGGCCAGCGCGGGCGCATCGTTGACGCCGTCGCCGGCCATCGCCACCACGCGGCCCTGCTGCTTGAAGGCAGTGACCGCGCCGGCCTTGTCGGCGGGCTTCACCCCGGCGCGCACGTCGTCGATGCCGAGCTGGCGGGCGACGGCTGCTGCCGTCTCGGCGTTGTCGCCCGTCATCATCACCACGCGCACGCCTTGTCGTTGCAGTGCCGCCACGGCATCGCGAGAGCTGGCGCGCACCGCGTCGGCCAGTGCGATCAGGCCGGCAAATCGATCATCGACTGCCACGCTGACCACGGTCTGGCCGCTGGCGGCCAGTCGGGCCACCTCGGCGCGGCCGGCGTCGTCGAGCGCCACGGTCCAGTCGGGCGTGCCGACCCGCACTATCCGCCCATCCACCCGGCCCGACAGGCCGTGGCCGGCTTCGACCGTGAAATCGCTCACCGGCTGGCGTGCCAGCCCATCCGCTTCGGCGCGGGTCAGCACGGCGCGGGCCAGCGGGTGCTCGGAGCCGGCCTCGACGCTGGCGGCCAGCCGCAGCAGCGTGGCCTGATCCAGCCCGGCGGCCGGCACCACGGCGGTGACGGCGGGGCGACCCTCGGTCAGGGTGCCGGTCTTGTCCACCACCAGCACGTCCAGCTTGCCGGCCGCCTCCAGGGCCTCCGCATTGCGGAACAGGATGCCGTGGCGCGCGCCCAGACCGACCCCGACCATCACCGCCGTCGGCGTGGCCAGACCCAGCGCGCAGGGGCAGGCGATCACCAGTACCGCCACGGCGTGCATCAGCGCGGTGGCGAAATCGCCGGTCCACCACCAGGTCGCACCGAAGGTGACCACGGCGATGGCGACCACCACCGGCACGAACACGGCGGAAATCCGGTCGGCCAATTGCTGGATCGGTGCCTTGGAGCCCTGGGCCTGCGCCACCAGTCGCACGATCTCGGCCAGTTGCGTGGTGCCGCCGACGCCGGTGGCGCGCACCTTGAGCATGCCGTCCACGTTGCGGGTGCCGGCGTAGACCTTGTCACGCTCGCTCTTGGGCACCGGCACCGATTCGCCGGTGAGCATGGCTTCGTCGATGGCGGCCTGGCCTTCCAGCACCTCGCCGTCCACCGGCACCTGTTCGCCGTGGCGGATCACCACCACGTCGCCGGGGCGCAGGTCGCCGATCGGCAGGTCGAGCAGCTTGCCGTCGCGTTCCACCCGCGCAGTCTTGGGTTGCAGTGCCAGCAGTTCGGCGATGGCGCCGGCGGTGCGTCCCTTGGCGCGGGCCTCCAGCAGCTTGCCGAGGATCACCAGCGTGATCACCGCGGCACTGGCCTCGAAGTAGACGTGCTGGTGATGGGCGCCGGTCAGCGTGACCACGGCGCTGTAGCCCCAGGCCATGGTGGTGCCGAGCGCCACCAGCACATCCATGTTGGCGGCGCCGCCGCGCAGGGCGTGCCAGGCGCCGCGATAGAAGCGCAGGCCGACGGTGAACTGCACCAGTGTCGCCAGCAGCAGTTGCAGGTTGCGCGGCACCAGCTCGTGGCCGCCGCCGAACATGGCGACCATCTCCAGCAACAGCGGCGCGGTCAGCACCGCGGCGATGCCGAACGACCACCAGGCGCGGCGCAGTGCGCCGTCGTCATGCACCGGGGGGGTATCCAGCGTGCGGACCCGCGCCTGGTAGCCGGCCTTTTCCACGGCGCGCACCGCATCCTGCTCGCTGATGGCGCCAGCGGCGAATTCCAGGTGGGCGGTCTCGGTGGCGAAATTGACGGTGGCCGTGACGCCCGGCTGGCGGTTCAGCACTTTTTCGATGCGGGTGGCGCAGGCGGCGCAGGTCATGCCGTCGATGGCCAGTTCCAGCGTCTGCCGGGGCACGTCGTAACCGGCCTTGCGGATCGCTTCCTGCGCCTGCGCGGCGGTGGCGTCGCCTTCCAGGGCGATATGCGCGGTCTCGGTGGCGAAGTTCACCGTGGCCTGCATGCCCGGCTGACGGTTGAGCACTTTTTCGATGCGGGTGGCGCAGGCGGCGCAGCTCATGCCTGAGATCGGCAGGGTGATTTCCCGGTTCATGATGGCTTTCTCAAATACGGTGTGGGGGTATATTGAACCCCCGGGGGGTATTTGGCAAGCCTTCCCGGTGAACGGCGGGGCAGGGCATGGCGCGGTGGGTGCGCGCCATGCCGGGGCCGATCAACTGGCGTTGGTGGCCGGCAACGGTTGGCCGTCGGCGCCGGTCACCGCCACCGTAACCTCGACGTTGCCGCGCGTGGCGTGCGAGTACGGGCAGATGTCGTGGTGCGCCGCCTGCGCCAGATCGTTGGCCTGGGCGTATTCCAGGCCGGTAAAGGCGGCGGTCAGCTTCACCGCCAGCTGGAAGCCGCCGGCGTCGCGCTTGCCGATGCCGACCTCGGCGGTGACCTGCACGTCGTCGAACTTGACGTGGCGTTGCCGCCCGACGAAACGGATCGCCGATTCGAAGCACGCCGCGTAGCCGGCGGCGAACAATTGCTCCGGGTTGGTGGCGGCGCCGCCCGGCCCGCCCAGTTCCTTGGGCACGGCCAGCTTCAGGTCGAGGACGCCGTCGGACGATTTCACGCTGCCTTCGCGACCGCCGTGGGCGGTGGCTTGCGCGGTATACAGAATGTCGCTCATGGATGCTCCTGTGAGTGGTGGGCACGCCGGCACGGCCTTTGCATCGGCCAGGGCGCCGGCATGTGCCGGAAGGACTGCGATGAGGTGCCGATCATGCAAGCTTCGTTCCCGAACCACCCCGCAGGCGAAGCGGTGGCCAGCGACGCGGCCGACCGCGAACATCGGGTCCGCCCGCGGCGGGTGGATCATGTCGACAGCGAAAGCTTAGAGCCTGTTCAAGGCCTTTTCACGACAGCGTTCGGGGCAGTGCCGGTGCGCGGCAAGGCGCAGGACGCGCGGCGGTATGAATACCGTGAGCGGCGTGCAACGCAGCCGTGCGCCGGCAATGCCCCGAACCCGAAGGGCCGGGCCGGAAAACGGCCATCCACTGCGTTGTACTCCTTGGTAATAACTCGTTATTGCCTGCGTCATACGCCTTGTGCCTGACCGTTTTCCGGCCCGGCGCTGCCGCGAAAAGGTCTTGAACAGGCTCTTAGTCGATGAAACCGCGGTGGAGCGGGGGCGCTGCGATGATCCGTCGGCCCGCGAGCGCGGGGAGGGCAATTACGTGGCATCCGATCCGACGGTCAGCGAGCAACGGCAGCGGCAGCGCCGCGATGCCAGCGACGACCTGGGGGTCTGACCGTGTAAAAAGCGGCATGCCCGGCGGCGCTTTTACCTGCTTCTGGATTGATCGAGCAGCAGGCGCCGCGCTTCGTCCTCGCTCAGCCGCAGCCAGTAATGGTGGGCCAGTGCGTGGGCGGCGAAGCGCAGGGTGCGCTCGAAATCGGCCGGGTCGGCGAGTGCCAGGTTGACGCGGTAGGCGCGCACTTCGGACCAGCGACGATAGGACGGCACCAGCAGGTAGAGGATGCCCTGCAACACCAGTCCCAGCGCGGCCAGCGCGCCGCACCAGGGCCGCCAGTCGGCCAGCCCCGGCAGCAGCGCCAGCAACAAGGCGAGCACGCAGGTCGGTGCGGCCAGCCACCACCACTGGCGGGTGTGCTCCAGTTCGTGCGCCAGCAGCGCCGCGTCGCCACGATGTTCCGGGCGGATCATCACCAGCGGGCCGAGCGAGCGTCCACCCATCCAGCTCGACAGCAGCCAGCGGGTATGCAGCACCAGCGCGGGGATCATCTTGCCGGCCAGTGCCAGGGTGGCTGGTCCAGCGGCGCCTGCCCGGCGATGCGGGTTTCGCCCAGCTCCTTTTCCAGGTGCAGCGACTGGCAGTCGTCGCTGCGCTCCAGGCTGGCGATCAGGCGCGCGGCATGCGACACCACCAGCACCTGGGTGTCGTGCGCGGCCAGGGCGATCAGCCTGCCCAGCGCCGGCAGCAGGTCGGGATGCAGGCTGGTCTCGGGCTCGTTGAGCACCAGCAGGCCGGGTGGGCGAGGCGAGCACAGCGCGGCGACCAGCAGCAGGTAGCGCAAGGTGCCGTCGGACAGCTCCGCCGCGCGCAACGGCCGCAACAAGCCGGGTTGGCGCATGGCGATGGCGAAGCGTCCCTCGAACACGTCGATCTCCAGCCGTGCGCCGGGAAAGGCATCGTCGATGGCGGCATCCAGCGCCTCGGCGTCGCCGATCTCGCGGATGGTCTGCAAGGCTGCGGCGAGATTGGCGCCGTCGTTGGCCAGCACCGGCGAATGGGTGCCGATCTGCGGCTGGCGCGCCGGTGCGTCGGCGTCACTGCGGAAATGGTCGTAGAAGCGCCAGCCGCGGATGCGCTCGCGCAATGTCAGCACTTCGGGCGCGGCGCGCGGGTCGGCGCATTGGCTGAAGATGCTGTCGAAGCTGGGCACGTTCTGGTGCAGCACCTGCCAGGCACGGCCCTCGCGCAGCCGCAGCACGCCGTTGCGGCGATCGGCCAGCAGGCTGGCTTCGCGGAATATGGGGCCGGCCCAGATGCACTCGCGCTTGATCTGCGGATCGTGCTGGAACAAGGTGCGCGGCACCGGCGGGGGCAGGCCGAGATCGATGGCGTAGCCGTAGTCGTCGCAGGCGAAGCCCAGCCGCAGGTTGACGGGCTCGCAGCGCACGGTGCCCTGCACCGGCACCTCGCCGCGCTTCATGGCGCGCGACAGCGTTTCGGGCCCGGCCCACAGCGTGGAGGACAGGCCGCCTTCGCGAGCCAGACTGGGCACCACGCCGCCCTGCGCCGTCTCGGCCAGCAGCCGCAACGCGCGGTAGACGCTGGATTTGCCGCTGCCATTGGCGCCGGTGACGAGGTTGAGCCGCGTCAGCGGCAGGATCAGCGCGCGCAGCGAACGGTAGTTGGCGATGGCGAGGGTGGTCAGCAAGCGGAACCTCGTTCGGCGACGGCGAGGCGCGACGGTAATCGCGCCGGGATCAAGGCGGGTCTGCCGGGGGCGGCGTCAGGCCGGCAACCACCATACGGAACTTGCCGGCCTGCGTGACGCGGAAGGGCAGGGCGCTGGCGTCGCCCGCCCGGTTCCTACGGCTTCAGGATGGTCGGTTCGGCCTGCGGCAGCATGCCCGGATAATCGCGGCTGTAGTGCAGGCCACGGCTTTCCTTGCGCGCCATGGCGCAGCGCACGATCAGCTCGGCGGTGCTCACCAGATTGCGCAGTTCGATCAGGTCATTGGAGACGCGGAAGTTGCTGTAGTACTCCTGGATCTCGCCTTGCAGCAACTGGATGCGGTGCAGCGCGCGTTCCAGCCGTTTGTTGGTGCGCACGATGCCCACGTAGTCCCACATGAAGCGGCGCAGCTCGTCCCAGTTGTGCGAGATCACCACTTCCTCGTCCGGGTCGGTGACGCGGCTTTCGTCCCACTCGGGCACCTGCGGCAGCGTGACCTTGCCGGCGGCCAGGATGTCGGCGGCGGCGGCCTTGCCGACCACCATGCATTCGAGCAGCGAGTTGGACGCCAGCCGGTTGGCGCCGTGCAGGCCGGTGCAGGCCACTTCGCCCACTGCGTACAGGCCGGGCAGGTCGGTGTGTCCCACCAGATCGACCACCAGACCGCCGCAGGTGTAGTGCGCGGCGGGCACCACCGGGATCGGCTGCTTGGTGATGTCGATGCCCAGTTCCAGGCAGCGTTGGTAGATGGTGGGGAAGTGCTCCATCACGAAGGCCGCGGGCTTGTAGCTGATGTCCAGGTAGACGCAGTCGTGGCCACCGCGCTTCATCTCGAAGTCGATGGCGCGGGCCACCACGTCGCGCGGGGCCAGCTCGGCGCGCTCGTCGTGTGTGGGCATGAAGCGGGTGCCGTCGGGCAGACGCAGGATGCCGCCCTCGCCGCGTACCGCCTCGGTGATCAGGAACGACTTGGCGTCGGGGTGGTAGAGGCAGGTCGGATGGAATTGGATGAATTCCATGTTCGACACCCGGCAGCCGGCGCGCCAGCCCATGGCGATGCCGTCGCCGGTGGAGACGTCCGGGTTGCTGGTATAGAGATACACCTTGCCCGCGCCGCCGGTGGCCAGCACCGTCTGCCCGGCCAGCACGGTCTTCACCCGGTCGTGCTCGATGTCGTAGACGTAGGCGCCCCAGGCGCGCGGCTCGTCCTGACCCAGCTTGGCGGCGGTGATCAGATCGAGCGCGATGTGGTTTTCCAGCACCGTGATATTGGGGTGCGCCGCCACCTTCTTGGCCAGGGTGTCGATCACCGCCGCGCCGGTGGCGTCGGCGGCGTGGATGATGCGGCGATGGCTGTGGCCGCCCTCGCGAGTGAGGTGGAAGCCCTGGTAGCTGGTCTCGCCGCCCTGGTCGCGGGTGAACGGCACGCCCATGTCGATCAGCCAGTCGATGGCATCGCGCGAGTGCTCGACGATGAAGCGCGTGGCGTCGGCGTCGCACAGGCCGGCGCCGGCCACGTGCGTATCCTTGATGTGCAGCTCGATGCTGTCCTGGCCATCGAGCACGGCGGCGATGCCGCCCTGGGCCCAGCCGCTGCCGCCGTCGCGCAGCGCGCGCTTGGTGACCAGACCTACTTTCAGCGTGTCGGCCAGGTTGAGGGCGATGGTCATGCCGCCCAGGCCGCTGCCGATGATCAGAACGTCGAATTGCTGCATGGCGTGTTCATTTTCACTGGTGAATTGTGAAGCCAGCGAATATAACAGAGCGGGCCTGCGCGGGGCGCCGACACAACGGGAAAAGATGGGCTGGATCAAGCCTCTTGCAAAACCGTTCGTCCGGCACCATCTGCTACGGCATCACGAGAAAGCGCCTGCCACGCGGGCCGATGAACGGAGCATGCTTTTGGAGAAACGCACCGAACGGGAGATCGACCAAGAATTGGTCTCCCGCGCCCAGGCAGGGGACAAGCGCGCCTTCGAGCTGCTGGTGGCCAAATACCAACGGCGCATCGCCCGCCTGCTGTCACGCCTGATCCGCGATCCCGGCGAAATCGAGGATGTCACCCAGGAGGCCTTCATCAAGGCCTACCGCGCCTTGCCGTCGTTCCGCGGCGAATCCGCCTTCTACACCTGGCTCTATCGCATCGCCATCAACACGGCGAAGAATTACCTCGCCTCGCTCGGGCGGCGGCCGCAACTTTCCGCCGATTACGAGGACGAAGACGGCGAGACGCTGGACGCCGCGGCGCAAATTCCCGACTACCACACCCCGGAGTCTGAACTTGCTAACCGCGAGATTGTCCGAACTGTCAACGAAGTGGTCGAGACACTGCCCGACGAGCTTCGGACGGCGATCACGCTGCGAGAGATGGAAGGCCTCTCCTACGAGGACATCGCCAGCGTGATGAATTGCCCGATTGGTACAGTGCGGTCACGAATCTTTCGCGCTCGCGAGGCTATTTCGGCAAAATTGAAGCCGTTGCTGGAAACGGTAGGCAAGGACCGGCGCTGGTAGGCCGGCACATATAAAGAGGGTTTCCCACCATGAAAGAGCAGTTGTCCGCCTTGATCGACTGCGAGCTCGAAGCGAATGATCGCGACCGGTTGCTCGGTCAGCTCGGTGTCGATGGTGATCTGCGCCAGGACTGGCATGACTGGC
This sequence comes from Chitiniphilus shinanonensis DSM 23277, assembly GCF_000374805.1. Taxonomy (GTDB): domain Bacteria; phylum Pseudomonadota; class Gammaproteobacteria; order Burkholderiales; family Chitinibacteraceae; genus Chitiniphilus; species Chitiniphilus shinanonensis. The sequence goes on along the minus strand of NZ_KB895340.1, from coordinate 88,106 downwards.
ATCTGGTCGGCGACGTGATGCAGGAGCATCCTCTGCTGTCTCCCGATTTCATGAAGCGCTTCTCCGAGCGGCTTGCCGCCGAGCCCATCGTCATGGTGCCGGTCAAGCGGCGCTCGCTGCTGCGGCGGGCGCTGGTTCCCCTTTCCGCCGCGGCGTCGGTGGCCTTCGTCAGCGTGGTCGGCTGGCAGGCCTACTACGGCGCTTCCCGCGGCAACGCCGTTCCGGCCGTCGCCCTGGCGCAACAGACGCAGGGCCTCGACGACGAGGGCGCGCGCATCCAGGGTTACCTGGCGGCGCACCGCCACGACTCCGGCAATCCGTTTGCCGGACGCGAATTCATGCAGGCTTCCTTCGACCCCTCGCAAGCAAAGTAATGAGAATTCCGAGCGTGTGGTTGCTGGCCGGCGGTGTGTTGCTGTCCAGTGCTTCCCTGCTGGCCGCCGGGCCGGCGACGTCGGCGCCGTTGTCGGCCGCCGAAGCCAATCAATTGGTGCAACGCGTGGCCAACGCCCCGAGGCTGGTGTCCTACCAGGGGGTGTATGTCCACCAGTACGGCGACCGCTTCGAGACGGTCCGCGTGGTCCACATCGCCGACGGCGACAAGGACATCGAGCGCCGCGAGACGCTCGACGGCCCGCCGCTGGAACTGATGCGCGACGGCGACCGCGTCGGCCTGTTCCTGCCCGACGAGGCCTATCCGACCTCGATCGACCGTCGCATGATGTCCAAGTTGTTCCCGCGCGCATGGCCCGAGCAGGCGCAGCAACTGCTGTCCGGCTACGTGGTACGCCGCACCGGCCACGCCCGCGTCGCCGGGGTGGCCACCGACATCTATGAATTCGAGCCACGCGACCGCTTCCGCTTTCCGCACCGCTACTGGATCCATCCCGAAACCGGCCTGATGCTGAAGTCGATGATGCTGGGCGTGCGCAGCGAGCCCATCGAGCTGTTCACGTTCTCGCAGATCCAGATCGGCGGCAACATCGACCGCAAGCTGCTCAAGCCCAGCCACCCGCTGCGCACCGTTCCGCTGGAGAACGGCGATGGCGACGCGTTGAGAGTGCAGGACCCCGAGTGGGAAGTGCATGCCATGCCGCCGGGTTTCCGGCTGGTGAAGGCCAAGCGCAGCATGTGGGGCAAGGGGCGCCCGGTGACGCATCATCTCTATAGCGATGGCTTGGTCACGGTCTCCGTGTTCATCGAGCCCAAGCAGCGGTCGATGGCGCCCAGCCTGTCGCAGCAGGGTGGCATGAGCTTCTTCAGCCGGCCGCTCGGCAATTATGTCCTGACGGTGGTCGGCGAGGTGCCCGCCGAGGCGGTGCAGCTGATCAGCAACGCCTACGTGCTGCGCGAGACCGATACGGCGCAATGAACATGGCCGGGTGGATCGAAACCGATGCCCAGGTGGAACGCGTGAGCGGCCGCCATGCCTGGGTGACGATCCGTCCGCATGCCCCGTGTGGCCATTGCGATCCGGCCACCGGCTGCAAGGCCGTGGCGTTGAGCCGCCTGTTCGATCAGGCGCAGCGTGGGTTCCGGGTGGAAAACGATCTCGATGCGCAACCCGGTGAGCGGGTCCGTGTCGGCGTCGCGGACCGTGCGCTGTTGTCCGCCGCGCTGAGCGGCTACGGCGTGCCGCTGGCCGCCTTGCTGGGTGGCGCGCTGCTGGGAAGCTGGCTGGTGCCGTCGTCGTGGCGTGAGGTCGGCGCCATTGTCGGCGCGACCTTTGCATTGACGGCGGCCTTCCTCTGGTTGAAGCGCCGCGCGCCGCATACCGCCGAGCCGCGCATCCTCGCCCGTTATCCCGACGGCGGGACGATCCCGCCCGTCGCCAACTGTTCCCGTTCCAACCTCCATCGAAAGCCATGAAAACGATATCGACTCAAGCCTGGATGTTCGCCAGTGTCGTGGCCCTTGGGGCTGCCAGTGTGTTTGCCGCCAACGCGGCGTCGTTGCCCGACTTCACCCAGTTGGTGGAAAAGGAAGGCCGCGCCGTGGTCAATGTATCCACCACCGGCACGGTGCGCGAGGCCGAGAACGGCTTCAACGGCCTGGACGACGACACCCTCAACCTGTTCCGCCGCTTCGGTTTCCCGATGCCGCCGATGGGACCGCAAGGCCCGCGCGAGCGTCAGACCCAATCGCTGGGATCGGGCTTCATCATCGACGGTTCGGGCTACGTGCTGACCAATGCGCACGTGATCGCCGACGCCGACGAGATCAAGGTCAAGCTGGTCGACAAGCGCGAATTCAAGGCCACTGTGATCGGCTCGGATGCACGCACCGACGTGGCGCTGCTCAAGATCGAGGCGCCCAACCTGCCCAAGGTGGATCTGGGCGACGCCGAGGCGCTGAAGGTGGGCGAATGGGTGGTCGCCATCGGCTCGCCGTTCGGCCTGGAGAGCACCGTGACCGCCGGCATTGTCTCGGGCAAGGGGCGCAACCTGCCGGACGAAACCTATGTGCCGTTCATCCAGACCGACGTGGCGATCAATCCGGGCAACTCCGGGGGCCCGCTGTTCAACATGAAGGGCGAGGTGGTCGGCATCAACTCGCAGATCTATAGCCGTTCGGGCGGCTACATGGGCCTGTCGTTCGCCATTCCCATCGACGTGGCGATGAAGGTGGCCGATCAGCTCAAGGCGCACGGCAAGGTGTCGCGCGGTCGCATCGGCGTGACGGTGCAGGAAGTGAACGAGGAGTTGGCCAAGAGCTTCGGCCTGCCCAAGGCGTCGGGCGCGCTGGTGTCGTCGGTGGACAAGGACGGCCCGGGCGACAAGGCGGGCCTCAAGCCGGGCGACATCGTGACGGCGTTCAACGGCCAGCCGGTGCAGACCACGGCGGACCTGCCGCGCATGGTCACCGATACCAAGCCCGGCACCAATGCCAAGCTCCAGGTGTGGCGCGACAAGGCTTCCCGCGACATCAGCGTGGTCATCGGCGAGATGGAACAGCCCGACCGCGCGACGGCCGGCCGCGAGTACAAGGGCGGCAAGAAGGAGGACAGCAACCGCTTCGGCCTGTCGGTGCGCGAGATCACCAATCCGCGCCAATTGAAGGAACTGGGGCTGAAGTACGGGCTGATCGTGCAAGGGGCGAGCGGCGCGGCCGGCAAGGCGGGCCTGATGCAGGGCGACGTGATCGCCGGCATCGGCGGCCAGGAACTGAGCAGCACCGCACAGCTCAAGAAGGCGCTGGACGACCTCAAGCCCGGGCAGGCCCTGCCGTTGCGCGTGCTGCGCGGCGGCGCGTCGTTGTTCATCTCGCTGAAGGCGCCGGACAAGTGATCGCCTTGACGCTCTACGGGCGCGAGTACTGCGGCTTGTGCACCAGCATGCGCGAGCAGCTGGTGCGGCTCGCGCCTGACCGCGGGTTCTCCGTGCGCTGGGTGGACATCGACGACGACGAGGCGCTGGAAACCCGCCACGGCGAGTGGGTGCCGGTGCTGGCCGACCCCGACGACGCGGAAATCTGCCACTACCATCTGGACCTGGCGGCGCTGGATGATCGCCTGGCGAAATTCCGCTAGAATCCACGGCTATTCAAAATGCAGCAGGGGCACGCGTTGCGTGCCCTTTTTAATGGAAATCCAAGCCGTACATGAAGCATATCCGCAATTTCTCGATCATCGCCCACATCGACCACGGCAAATCCACCCTGGCCGATCGCTTCATCCAGTTCTGCGGCGGGCTGGAGCTGCGCGAGATGAGCGAACAGGTGCTCGACTCGATGGACATCGAGAAGGAGCGCGGCATCACCATCAAGGCGCAGACCGCCGCGTTGCAGTACAAGGCCCGCGATGGCCAGATCTACAACCTGAACCTGATCGACACCCCGGGGCACGTCGACTTCAGCTATGAAGTCAGCCGTTCGCTGTCGGCCTGCGAGGGCGCGCTGCTGGTGGTCGATGCATCGCAGGGCGTCGAGGCGCAGACGGTGGCCAACTGCTACACCGCCATCGAGCTGGGCGTGGAAGTGCGCCCGGTGCTCAACAAGATCGACCTGCCGGCCGCCGAACCCGAGCGCGTGGCGCAGGAGATCGAGGACATCATTGGCATCGAGGCCGCCGACGCGGTGCGCGCATCGGCCAAGTCCGGCATCGGCATCGAGGACATCCTCGAAGAAGTGGTGAACCGGATCCCGCCGCCCACCGGCAACCCGGATGGCCCGCTCAAGGCGCTGATCATCGATTCCTGGTTCGACAACTACGTCGGCGTGGTGATGCTGGTGCGTGTGGTCGACGGCCAGATCGCGCCCAAGGACAAGCTGCTGTTCATGTCCACCCACGCCCAGCACCTGTGCGAGCAGGTGGGGGTGTTCACGCCCAAGTCGATCCAGCGCGAGGCGCTGAAGGCGGGCGAGGTGGGTTTCGTCATTGCCGGCATCAAGGAACTGGCGTCGGCCAAGGTGGGCGACACCATCACCCACGTGCGCCCGGCGGCGGATACGCCTTTGCCCGGCTTCAAGGACGTGAAATCGCAGGTGTTCGCCGGCCTGTACCCGGTGGAATCCCACGACTACGAGTCGCTGCGCGACTCGCTGACCAAGCTCAAGCTCAACGACGCCTCGCTGCATTTCGAGCCGGAAGTGTCGCAGGCGCTGGGCTTCGGCTTCCGTTGCGGCTTCCTCGGCCTGCTGCACCTGGAGATCGTGCAGGAGCGCCTGGAGCGCGAGTTCGACATGGACCTCATTACCACCGCGCCCACGGTGGTGTACGAACTGGTGATGAAGGACGGCACGGTCACGCAGATCGAAAACCCGTCCAAGCTGCCCGACCCGTCCAAATACCAGGAGATCCGCGAGCCTATCATCACCGCCACCATCCTCGTGCCGCAGGATTACGTCGGCCCGGTGATGACGCTATGCAACGTCAAGCGCGGTGTGCAGCGCAACATGCAGTACCTGGGCCGCCAGGTCATGTTGACCTACGAGCTGCCGATGGCCGAAGTGGTGATGGATTTCTTCGACAAGCTGAAGTCGGTGTCGCGCGGCTATGCCTCGCTGGATTACGACTTCAAGGAATTCCAGGCGGCCGACCTGGTCAAGCTGGACGTGTTGGTGAACGGCGAGCGCGTCGATGCGCTCAGCCTGATCGTCCACCGCGCCAACAGCGTCTATCGTGGCCGCGAACTGGTGAGCAAGATGCGCGAGTTGATTCCGCGCCAGATGTACGACGTGGCGGTGCAGGCGGCCATCGGCGGCCAGATCATCGCCCGCGAGACGGTGAAGGCGATGCGCAAGGACGTGCTGGCCAAGTGCTACGGCGGCGACATCACCCGCAAGAAGAAGCTGCTGGAAAAGCAGAAGGCCGGCAAGAAGCGCATGAAGCAGGTCGGCAACGTGGAAATCCCGCAGGAGGCGTTCCTCGCCATCCTGCAAGTCTCCGATAAATAAAAGAAGGAATCCGCATGAACTGGCAACTCATCGGCGTCGTGGTGACCGTGGTCGGCGTGATCATGTCGATCATCGGTGCCAAGCACGAACGCAAGGGCGACGAGCCGCCGCAACTGGTGCAGTACGGTTACCTGGCCGTGATCGTCGGGGTGTTCATCCTGCTGGTGAATTTCTTTTCGATCGCCGCGGCGATGCTGATCTTCGTGCTGATCACCGGCGTGATCTGGGTGGCCGACAAGTTCGTCCTCGCCAAAAAGCGCCAGGGCGAGCGCCCGTCGGACTGGGTGGAATACGGCCGTGGCTTCTTCCCGGTGATCCTGGTGGTGTTCCTGCTGCGCTCGTTCCTGGTCGAGCCGTACCAGATTCCCTCGTCGTCGATGCGTCCCGGCCTGGTGGTGGGCGACTTCATCCTGGTCAACAAGTACGCCTACGGTATCCGTCTGCCGGTGCTCAACAAGGTGGTTATTCCGGTCGGCACGCCGCAGCATGGCGACGTGATGGTGTTCAACTACCCGAAGAACCCGTCGATCAACTACATCAAGCGCGTGATCGGCCTGCCCGGCGACACCGTCGAGTATCGCGACAAGAAGCTGACCGTGAACGGCCAGACGGTGACCGCCGACGTGGCCGGCCCCGACGAATACGCCGAAGGCATCTACATGAACCCGGTGCTGCGCGTGCACGAGAAGTTCGAAAACAAGCAGTACGACACCTTCGTGGTGCCCGATCAGCCCTGGATCAAGGAAGACCAGGTGGACAGCTTCCCGTACCGCGAGAACTGCCGCTATGATGACAGCGGCTTCGTCTGCAAGGTGCCGGAAGGCCATTACTTCATGATGGGCGACAACCGCGATCACAGCGCGGACAGCCGATACTGGGGGTTCGTGACGGACGACTACGTGGTCGGTCGCGCCTTCTTCGTCTGGTTCAACTACAAGCAACTCGGCCGCATCGGCACCGTCATCCGTTGATGGCCGGCACAGGGGAGTAGTCAATGCGCAAGCAATCGGGCCTGTCTTTCGTGGGCTTCATCATGATCGCGATCCTGGTGGCGCTGGCGGCGATCACCTTCTTCAAGGTCATCCCCGCCTACGTGGAGTACTTCAGCGTCAAGAGCACGCTCAAGACCCTGGTGCGCGAGCACGCGGCGGAGCCGCCGTCGGCGATCCGCGAGTCGTACATGCGTCACGCCAACATCAGCAACATCCAGTCGGTGCAGCCCCAGGATCTGGTCATCGTGCAGACCGGCGGCCGTACCACCATCAGCGCCAGCTACGAGAAAGTGGTGCCGCTGGTGGCCAATGTCAGCCTGTTGTTCGACTTCGAAACCCAGGCTGTGTCGGGGTCGAGCGAGTAGTGAGCGTCGTCTTGCCCGCCGAGCGCCTGGCCAAGGCGCTCGGCCATGCCTTTACCGATCCCCGATTGCTGCGCCAGGCACTGACCCATCGCAGTTTCTCCTCCACCCACAACGAACGGCTCGAATTCGTCGGCGACAGCGTGCTCAACGCGGTGGTCGCCCGGGCCCTGTTCGTGGCCTTTCCCCAGTTGACCGAAGGCGAGCTGTCACGGCTGCGCGCCAGCCTCGTCTGTCAGGAGGCGCTGGCCGAAGTGGCCGGAACCTTGAATCTCGGCGACTATCTTCATCTGGGCGAAGGCGAGTTGAAGAGCGGCGGCCATCGCCGTCCATCCATCCTCGCCGACGCGCTGGAAGCCCTGTTCGGCGCCATCTGGTTCGATGCCGGCTTCGAGGCGGCTCAGGCCACGGTCGAGCGGTTGTTCGCACCGCGCATCGCCGCCATCGACCCGTCGCGGGCGCTGAAGGACGGCAAGACCGCCCTGCAGGAGTGGTTGCAGGCGCGCCGTGTGGCCTTGCCGCAGTATCTGCTGCTGCGCCAGGACGGCGATTCGCCCAACCAGATATTCGAGGTCGCCTGCCGCATCGAGGCGCTCGGCGTCGAAACCCGTGCCGAAGGCGCCAGCCGCCGCGTGGCCGAGCAGGCCGCCGCCGCCGACGCGCTGGGCACTTTGAAAGACCGTTATCCGGGCAAGGCCAAGCGTTTCTGACGCAGGCCGCCCCGAGGAAATCCATGTCCGAACATCTCGAAACGCAAGGGGCCGATGGCTACCGTTGCGGCTTTGTGGCCATCGTGGGCCGTCCCAACGTCGGCAAATCCACGCTGCTCAACCACCTGATCGGTCTCAAGCTGAGCATCACCTCGCGCAAGGCGCAGACCACGCGTCACCGCATCACCGGCGTGCTGACCGAACCCGACGCGCAGTTCGTCTTCGTCGACACCCCCGGCTTCCAGACCCGCCATCGCAACGCGCTGAACCAGGCGATGAACCGCAACGTCACCACCACGCTGGCCGATGTGGACGTGATCCTGCTGGTGGTCGAAGCCGGCCGCTGGAGCGCGGAGGACGAAGCGGTGCTCAAGTTGATCCCACCGGATCGCCCGGCGTTGCTGGTGATCAACAAGGTCGACCTGCTGGCCGACCGCAGCGCCTTGCTGCCCTTCATCGAACGTGTCGCGGCGCTGCGAGATTTCGCCGCCGTGGTGCCGGTATCGGCGCAGAAGGGCCAGCAACTCGACGGCTTGCTGAAGGCGGTCAAGCCGTTGCTGCCGGAATCGGTGCCGCTCTACGAAGAGGACCAGGTCACCGACCGCAACGAGCGCTTCCTCGCCGCCGAGATCGTGCGCGAAAAGATCTTCCGTCTGATGGGCGACGAACTGCCGTATGCGATGACGGTCGAGATCGAGAAGTTCGACGAAGAGCAGACCAAGGACGGTCGCGAATTGCGCCGGATCTTTGCTGCCGTGCTGGTCGACCGGGACAGCCAGAAGGCGATCCTGATCGGACGCAATGGCGAGAAGCTCAAGCGCATCGCGACCGAGGCGCGGCAGGACATGGAAAAGCTGTTCGACGCCAAGGTGTACCTGGAGGTATGGGTCAAGGTGAAGAGCGGCTGGGCCGACGACACCCGGGTCTTGCGCCAGCAGGGCTTCGAGTAAGCAAACAAGTATGGCTGTGGCGAAAAAGCCGCGACGCAAAGCGTTGGCTGACACGCCGCGCGTCGATGCGCAGCCGGCGCTGGTGCTGCATCAACAGCCGTATCGCGAAACCAGCCGGCTACTGGATGTGTTCTCGCGCGACCATGGCCGGGTGGCCATCGTCGCCCGCGGCGCGCAACGGCCCGGCTCGCAGGCGCGCGCCGTGTTGCTGGGGTTCCAGCCGTTGCTGCTGTCCTGGTTCGGTGCCGGTGAACTCAAGACCCTGCACGCCGCCGAGTGGCAGGGCGGCATTGCGCAACTGGCCGGCCTACCCTTGCTCTGCGGCTTCTATCTGAACGAACTGCTGCAACGGCTGTTGCCGCGCGACGCGCCCAATCCGCCGTTGTTCGCCGCCTATTTCGAGGCCATCCAGGCCTTGTCGCTGCTGCCGCGCGAACCGGGCGCCGAGGTGGAGCCGATCCTGCGGCGCTTCGAGCTGGCGCTATTGTCGTCGCTCGGCTACGCGCCCGACTGGCGCATCACCGCCGAGGGGCAGGCGGTACAGCCCCGGCAACGGTATGGTTTCGAGCCGGGAAGCGGGCTGACACCCAGCGGCACGCGCGCCGGCTGCCCCGGGGAAGCATTGCTCGCGTTGGCGGCGGGCAGCCTGGAGCCGCAATGGCTGTTGCAGGTGAAGCCGCTGATGCGACAGATGATTGCCTCGCTGATCGGCGCCAATCCGTTGCATACCCGGCAGTTGCTGATCGACCTGCAACGCCTCTGACCACCGACGAAGGGCGCGCTCGCGCCAACCGTTCGCTGGCCGGACGGGCTATGCTGACAACTGGAGATTGTCGGTAACGTCGGGAGGGCTGGATCATGATCACCATCACTCACGAGCAGAACTTCGTGCATGTCGCCGTGCTGGGCGAGTTCACGCTGGGCGATTTTCGTGAATTCGAGGAAAACGTACTGTATGAAATACGCTTCCGCGGACGCGCAAATTTACTGTTCGATCTGACAGAAATGCTAAGCTACACGATCGACATGGCGGTCGAGGAAGTGCGTTTCAGCCGGTCCCATCGGCAGGATTTCGGCAAGGTGGCGATCCTGACCAACGATCAGTGGGTCACGTGGTCCGCCTGGCTGGCCCAACTGTTCACCGATGCGCAGATCGAGCTGTTCCCGGATCTCGAAAGCGCGAAGTTGTGGCTGGTCGACAGCGACACCGATCGAGCGCCAGTCTCAACATAACCAGACATCCAAGATGCGTGAATTCATCACCAGCCTGCTCTCCCGCGAGAAATCGCCGCTTTCCAGCCCCAAGGTTGCCGTGGCCTGGTGTCGGCGCATCGAGACTTTGGATCCACAAACCCAGCTGGACAAGGTCGGCGAGGCGGTCGCCAAGTACCTGGAACACCCCGCCAAGCCGGACTTCGAATCGCTGCAGGCGCTGGTGCTGGTGGACAACATGGTGCAGCCGGCGTTCGAGGCGATCCGCTTCCAGTATGTCTCCAACCCACGCATGGCCAAGGACATGGAGCAGCGGCTGTGGCGCGACATCGTCGGCTTTTCGCAACACATGATCGAAAGCTACCAGCGCTTCATCGAGCATGAAGGCGACGAGGTCTACCGCACTGCGGGCTTTTCCGAGCACATGCCGCTGGTACTGGCGCGCAGCCTGCACTACATCGCCCTCGAAGCCAAATGGCACTACTTCCGCTTCGAAAAGGTGCCCGGCAAGCTGTGGACGCTGGCGCATCGGTTCTATCGCCTGTCCGAGATCGAGGGCTTCGACAGCAATCCGTTCGCGCTCTACCCGGTGCGCGACAAGGTGGTCAGCTCCTGCGCCGACGAGTACATCCAGCTGCTGATGCTGGCGACGCTGTCGGCCAACAACCTGTCGGTGCGCCAGCTCGACTGGGTGGACCAGTGGCTGGACAACTGGTCCAAGCTGGTCCAGATCAATCGCCGCCACCAGGAGGACCGCGACCACTTCTGCGTCAACCTGCAAGAACCCCAGGGGCCGCAGAAGATCCAGCCGGAATCCACCGGTGAGCCGTATCGCTATTGGGGCCTGTTCGATCTGCTGCACGAGGTGCAGGAGGTCATCAAGCGCCTGGAATCCGGCGTCGCGCCGGCGGATCTGGGCCTGGGCAGCGATTGTCGCGCGCCGTCGTGCCTGGAACTGCTCAAGCACCTGGACACCTTCTGGACCATGTCGATCCGCAACGCGCAGATCCAGCGCAGCGAGCGCTACGACGTGAAGAAGGCGGCAGACGTGGTGCACGGGCTGGACGTGATCTGCCAGCAGGTGCGCGCCGACAACGAGAAGCACAGCCGCCAGCCGACCGAGACCCGCACCCAGGTCGATTACGACGAGCTGATGGACATGCGGCTGTATGGCTTCGTCTCGGCGCGAACCCGCTCCAAGCTGCAACAGACCCCCACCGGGACCATCGGTGCGCCACGCGTCGAATACCAGTCGTGGCTGATCGAGAACGAATCGAAAGGTGGCTTCGGCGCGGTGCTGCGCTATTCCGAGAACGACTGGGTGCGCCCCGGACGCTTGCTCGGGGTGCGGCTGGGTGACGGCCAGAACTGGCAGGTGGGCGTGGTACGCCGGCTGGCGCGACGCGGCAACGACGAGATCTATACGGGGATCCAGGTGTTGTCCGCCACGCCGGTGGCGGTCAGCATCCAGCAGGCAAACGGCGGCGCGCGCAACGAGCCAATGGTGGTGACGGAGCTGTCCGACCTCGGCGCCGAGCTGCCGGCGCAGAAGCTGGCGCTGTACTTGCCATATCGCGGCCAGGATGGCGGCAACATGAATACGCTGATCCTGTATGGCGCGGATTACGCCAGCGACCGCCTCTACCGGGTGCAGGCGCGCGATCGCAGTTTCACTGTCAGTCTGGGTTCGGTGCTGGAAAAGGGCGTGGACTGGATCTGGGTGGCCTTGCAGGTCATCAAGTAGTCCGGCCGGCCCCAACAAAAACGCCCTCGTCTGTGAGGGCGTTTTTGTTGGGGCGCGTTGCCGCTCAGGCCAGTACGCGTTGCAGGAAGGCACCGATGTGCTGGATCTCCGGCAGGCACACCGAGTGCTGCATCGGGTAGGTCTGCCATTGTACCGGGTGTCCCAGCGCGGCCACGCGCTGCTGCGCGGCCTGTCCCAGGGCGAGGGGCACCACCGGATCGGCGGTGCCATGGCCGGCGAAGATCGGCGTCTGCGCGTTGGCGGTATCGCGGGATTCGTCGATCAGGCGCGGGATCGGCAAATAGGTGGACAGGGCCACGATGCCGGCCAGGCGCTGCGGGTGCAGCAACCCGGCGGTGTAGGCGATGGCGCCGCCTTGCGAGAAGCCGGCCAGCACGATGCGCTCGGTCGGTACGCCGCGTTCGTTCTCGCGCGCGATCAGGTCGCGCACCAGGGTCACCGACTGCATTACGCCGGCTTCGTCGGCGTGGCGATCGATGCTGTCGAAGTACACGATGTCGTACCAGGCGCGCATCACGTAGCCGTTGTTGCAGGTGATCGGCATGTACGGCGCATGGGGGAACACGAATCGCAGTGGCAGGTTGTCGGGCAGACCCAACTCGGGCACCACCGGCGCGAAGTCGTTGCCGTCGGCGCCCAGGCCATGCAGCCAGATCACACTGGCGACCGGGTCGGCGCCGGTTTCGATTTCCACGCAGGGCAACAGTTCGTTCTGGCTCATGCAAGCGGTTCCTTGGGCACGGAGGCGGATTTTGGGCGGAATGCCGCCACCACCTGGGGATGGGTATCGACCCGGGGAGCGCCGAGCAGCTCCAGGCAGTACGGCACGGCGGCGAACACGCCAGGCACTACGGTGACGCCCGATGCATCCTTCACGCCTTCCAGCGTTTCCTTGATCGACTTTGGCTGGCCCGGCAGGTTGAGGATCAGGCTGGCGCCGCGGATCGCGCCGATCTGGCGCGAGAGCAGGGCGGTCGGCACGAAGTGCAGGCTGACCTGGCGCATCTGTTCGCCGAAGCCGGGCATCACGCGATCGGCGACCGCCAGCGTGGCGTCGGGCGTGACGTCGCGCGGTGCCGGGCCGGTGCCGCCGGTGGTCAACACCAGGTGGCAACCCTGCGCATCGATCAGCTCGATCAGCGCGGCCTCGATCTGCGGTTGTTCGTCGGCGATCAGGCGCGTCACGGTCTGGTACGGTGTGGCCAGCGCCCGGGCCAGCCAGTCCTCCAGCGCCGGGATGCCCTGGTCGCGGTAGATGCCCTGGCTGGCACGGTCGGAAGTGGCCACGAGGCCGATCTTTAGCACGGTCATGCGCGACTCACGGTGACGCCGCCGCGGCCATCGGTGGCGAAACGCAGCTCGCGCCAGTCGCCGATCAGCAGGTCGGCCTCCGCCAACTGGTCGGGGCGGTGCGAGGTGGTCAGCGCGATCACCGTCATGCCGGCGGTCTTGGCCGCGCGCACGCCACTGGGCGCGTCCTCGAATGCCAGACAGCGCGTCGGATCGACGCCCAGCTGCTCGGCACCCAGCAGGAAGGGATCGGGATAGGGCTTGCCGCGCGCCACATCCTCGCTGCACACGGTGGCGGCGGGCGCCGTCAGGCCGCAGTACTCCAGCTTGAGCGTGGCCAACTGGCGCATCGCCGACGTGACGATGCCGTACCGCGCGCCGTCCAGCTCGGCAATCCGTTCGAGGATGCCGGTCACCGGCAGCGTGCCTTCCAGGTCGGTCAGTTCCCAGTCGAGCAGACGCTTGAATTCGCGCTCCTGGTCCACGTGGGGGGCGAAGCGCTGGATGGTGTCCTGACCACGCACGCCGTGCATGTTGGCGATCAGTTCGTCGGCCTCGATGCCGATGTCGGCGGCCCAGCGGCGCCAGATGCGCTCGACGCACGGGGTGGAGTCGATCAGCGTGCCGTCCATGTCGAACAACAGGGCGTCGAAGGTGGCGGGCAAGGCGAGGGTCATATCGAATCCTGGGAAGAGAGCGGCGGCTCGGCGATATGGTCCTTCAACAACTGGAACAGCTCGCGGAACGCTTTGGGGGGGACCTGCTTGCCGGCGGCCGCGTCGGCGCGCTCCTTCTGCGCGCTGCGGATCAGCTGGCGCAGGCGCTGGATGTCCACGCCGGGATGTTCGGCGACGAAGCCCTCCAGCCGCTTGGGATCGGCGATCAGCGCTTCGCGCAGGCGTTCCAGCTGGTGCAGCCAGGCGGTGTGCCGGTCGGACACGCCGGCCAGCGTATCGAGCAGCGCCTGGATCGGCGCCGGGTCCACCTGGCGCATCAGCTTGCCGATGTATTGTTTCTGCCGGGCGATCGCGCCGTGCGCCTTCAGGCGCTTGGCTTCGAGCAGCGCATCGAACAGCTTGTCGGGCAGGTCGAGCGTTTCCAGGTGCTTGCGATCCAGCGGGATCAGGGCCTCGCCCAGGGATTGCAGGGTTTCGGCTTCGCGCTTCATGCGCGTCTTGCTCACGAGTTCGATATCGTCGTCGTCGCGGTCGGGATCGTCCTGGCTCATGTTTGGGGCGGCTTTTGCAAAACCGTTATGATACCAAACGACCCTCCCTCATTTGTTCCACTGCCAAGGAATTCCCGTGTCCGATTTCTCCTTCAGCGAATCGCAATTGCAGCAGCTCGCCGCGCAAGTCCTCGATCAGGCCAGGACACAGGGCGCCACCGCGGCGGATGTGGAGATCTCGGAATCGGTCGGCCAGAACGTCAGCGTGCGCCTGGGCGAGGTGGAAACCATCGAATACAACCGCGACAAGGGGGTGGGCGTCACCGTCTACCTGGGCCAGCGCAAGGGCCACGCCAGCACGTCCGATTTTTCTGCGCAGGCGCTGGCGGACACCGTGCACGCGGCGCTGGCCATTGCCCGCTATACCGCCGAAGACCCGTTCGCCGGCCTGCCGGACCAGGCCGCGCTGGCCACGGTCTTTCCCGATCTCGACCTGTTCCACCCGTGGGATCTGTCGGTGGAGGGCGCCATCGAACTGGCGCGTGATTGCGAGCAGGCCGCGCGCGAGGTCGATGCGCGCATCCGCAATTCGGACGGCGGCAGCCTGTCCACCCATGCCTCGCGCTGGGTCTATGCCAACAGCCTGGGATTCAGCGGCGGCGGCAGCGGCACCCGTTATTCGTTGTCCGCCGCGGTGATCGCCGAGGAGCACGGCGCGATGCAGCGTGACTACTGGTACAGCGCCACGCGCGATCCGGCCGATCTGGAATCCGCGGCCAGCGTCGGCCGCAAGGCCGGCGAGCGCACCGTCCGCCGGCTGGGCGCGCGGCGTTGCAAGACCGGCGAGTACCCGGTGCTGTTCGAGGCGTCGGTCGCCAGTTCGTTGCTGTCGCACTGGGTGTCGGCGGTCAGCGGTTCCAGCCTGTACCGCAAGTCATCGTTCCTGCTGGACAGCGTCGGCACACAGGTGTTCTCTCCCTGCGTCGAGATCGTGGAAGACCCGTTCCTGAAAAAGGGCCTGGCCAGCGGCGGCTTCGACGCCGAGGGCGTGGCCACGCGGCGGCGCGACATCGTGCGTGCCGGCGTGCTCGACGGTTATTTCCTGTCCAGCTACTCCGCGCGCAAGCTGGGCATGGTCAGCACCGGCAACGCCGGCGGCCCGCACAACCTGCTGGTCAAGCCGACCGCCAGCTTCGACGCACTGCTCGCGCAACTGGGCACCGGCGTGCTGGTGACCGAGTTGCTGGGGCACGGCATCAACCTGGTGACGGGCGACTACTCACGGGGTGCGGCCGGCTTCTGGGTGGAGAACGGCGTGATCCAGTACCCGGTGGAAGAGATCACCGTGGCTGGCAACCTGCGCGACATGTTCTGCGATATCGTCGGCATCGGCGACGATGTGCTCACTTCCAGCAGCCGCCGGGTCGGCTCCATCCTGATCGGCAAGATGACGGTGGCCGGCGAGTGATGCTGGGCAAGCCAGCGTACTGGGACGATGCCTGCGGCGCGCTCGCGGGCAACGATGCGGTGATGGCGGCGCTGATCGCCCGTTATCCCGGCATGGCGCTGGAAGGGCGGGGCGATGTGCTGCTGACGCTGGCGCGATCCATCGTCGGCCAGCAGATTTCGGTGAAGGCCGCCGACAGCATCTGGCAGCGGCTGGTCGCTTTGACCGGGCCACTACAAGGCGAGGTGCTGCTGGGGGCCGATCTGGTCGCATTGCGTGC
Source organism: Chitiniphilus shinanonensis DSM 23277 (assembly GCF_000374805.1). Classification (GTDB taxonomy): domain Bacteria; phylum Pseudomonadota; class Gammaproteobacteria; order Burkholderiales; family Chitinibacteraceae; genus Chitiniphilus; species Chitiniphilus shinanonensis. Next base: position 72,536 of record NZ_KB895340.1, on the reverse strand, counting down.
CTGTGGGCTGTCCCAACGCAAGGTGGAATACCTGCTCGACCTGGCGCGACACCAAGTGGCGGGACGCCTGGATTCGGCGCGGCTGGCGGCGATGGACGACGAGGCGGTGATTGCCGAGCTGACCGACATCCGCGGCATCGGCCGCTGGACCGCCGAGATGTTCCTGATCTTCCACCTGATGCGGCCGGATGTGCTGCCGCTCGACGACATCGGCCTGCTCAAGGCCATCGCCCTGCATTACCACGATGGCGAGCGCCTGTCGCGCCGCGAGATCGTGGCGCTGGGCGAGCGCTGGGCACCGTTCCGCTCGGTCGCCACCTGGTACCTGTGGCGCAGCCTGGACCCGGTGCCGGTGTCGTACTGAGCGGATGACGGCCACGAAAAACGGCGGTCGATGACCGCCGTCTTGCCGGGCAGGGCGTGGGATTACAACGTCTTGAGACGGCCGCGAAACTCCTCGATGCGCGAGTAACCCTTCTTGGCCATCAATTCGCGCAGCTCGTGTTGCAGCCGATCGAAGATCGACGGTCCTTCCTCGTGCAGCGCGGTGCCGACCTGAACCAGCGTCGCGCCCGCCAGCAGATGCTGGAACACGTGCGCGCCGGTCTGCACGCCGCCGCAACCGATGATGGTCTTGCCGGGGCAGCGACGGTAGAAGGCGTTGACGTTGGCCAGTGCGGTCGGCAGCACGTAGTCGCCGCCCAGGCCACCGAAGCCGTCCTTCGGCCGGATCACGGTGCTCTCGCTGTCGGTATCGATCACCAGACCATTGCCGATGGAATTGATGCAGGTGATAAAGGCGAGGTTGTCGTAGCGGTTGAGGATCTCCGCCGCGGTGTCGAAATGGACGAAGTCGAAATACGGCGGCAGCTTCACACCGAAGGGACGGCGATAGGCGGTGGCCACTTCGGCCAGGAACTGGTCCATCGCCTCGAAATCGTAGCCGGGCTGCGGCTTGCCTTCGACGTTGGGGCACGACAGGTTCAATTCCAGGAACGCCGGCAGCACCGCCTCGCGCAAGGCGGCGACGATGGTCAGGTTGTCGTCCAGCGACAGGCCGGACACCGATACGAACAGCGGCTTGCGTTCGTAGTCGTGGCAGGCGGCGTAGTCCAGGTAATAGGCATAACCCTCGTTGGGCAGACCCATCGAATTGATGCTGCCCAGCGGCAGCGCGCGATAACGCGGCTCGGCATTGCCATCGCGGCGCGACAGCGTGCAGCTCTTAGTGACCAGCGCGCCGGCACTGCTTTCCACCAGGGCGTCGAGCTGCGCGGCCAGCGTGCACCAGACGCCTGCGGCGTTCATCAACGGGTTGTCGAGCGGCTGCTCCAGAAAGGAGGTCGCAAGATCGGGGCTGGCATTAGGGGGCATTGGGGGGCTCCAGATTTGCCGAATGGGACAAGCTTAGGCTGCGGTCCCCCGGATTGCCGTGCGCGTAATCAAAGAATCGGCTGGATATCCTGTTCGGCGGGCCGTCTGTTCACACTGTGGTCCAGCTGGGCCAAGGCGCCCATCACCGCCTGCCAGCCCTGCGCGGCGGGAACGCCGCACTCGCTGAATATTCCGGCCAGCAGCGCGCGCTGGCCGCTGGAGATTTCCTCCTCCAGCGCGGCGCCGGCGGCCGACAGCGACAGGCAGCGTACCCGTTTGTCCTGCGCGGAGGGCGTGGCCAGCACCAGCCCGGCCTCTTGCAGATCGCGCAACGGGCCATGCAGCGCCTGCTTGCTGACCCCGAGCCGGGCGATCAGGGTGTTGACCGACAGGCCGGGTTCGCGGCCGACGAAATACAGCACTCGATGGTGGACCCGCGCCCAGCCGCGCTCGGCCAGCAACGCATCGGGCTGGGCCGTGAACACGCGGTACGCGTAGTAGAACAACTCCAATGCCGCGTTGAGCCGCTCGTCCTGCTGATTTATATCAACCATATTGACTTATGTATCTCGCGTGGCATGATAAGGCAAGTATCTTGACTTAAAGCCGCGAACAAAATCCAGCGAAGCGATCCTGCGCGAAACGTGCCGAACGGCGATCAACCGAACTCGCTCCGGCCCGCCGCCCGGTGACGCAGCCAGCCGGATTTTGCCTGCGGCGCCTATCGCATCCATTCACCCGTCGCAACCGCACACCCTCGCGGGCTTTGCGACGGCAGGGCCAAACCGTACCAGTTTCCGGCCCTGGGCGTGAACCACGGTGACCATCCGCACCGGCCTGCGAACCGTTCCATTCGCCCTTGCCGGAGTTGCCCCATGCTTGCCCAACGTATCGACCGCCTGACCTCGTCCCTGGTGCGCGACATCCTCGCCGCCGCCCAGCGTCCCGAAGTGATCTCCTTTGCCGGCGGCCTGCCCGCCGATGAGGCCCTGTTCCGTCCCAGCCCCGCCGCGATGCAATCCTTGCCCGATGTCTGGCAATACGGCCAGAGCGAAGGGGAGTGGGTGTTGCGCGAGCTGGTCGCATTGCGGGTCAATGCGCTGGGCCTGGCGTGTACGCCGCAGCAGGTGTTGATCCTGAACGGCTCGCAGCAGGGCATCGATCTGGTGGCCAAGCTGATGATCGAGCGCGATACGCCGGTGCTGGTCGAGGCACCGGCTTACCTTGCGGCGTTGCAGGCGTTCCGTCTGTTCGGCGCGCAATGCCTGCCGGTGCCGGTCGATCCGCGGGCGGGCGTCGATCCCGCGCGTTTCGAGGCCCTGGCCAGCCAGGCACGTCTGACCTATCTGACCCCGACATTCCAGAACCCCAGCGGCTACTGCTACGGCGACGCGGAGCGGAATCAGGTGGCCGCGGTGCTCGATCGCGCCGGCGCGGTGTTGTTCGAGGACGATCCTTATCGCGATCTGTCGTACGACGGCCCGGCGCCCGCCCCGATCGCCGGCCGGCTGCGGCAGGCTCAATGGGTGTACCAGGGGTCATTTTCCAAGACGCTGGCACCGGGGCTGCGCCTGGGCTATCTGGTGGCGCATCCGGCGCTGATGCCGCACTTGGTGCGACTGAAGCAGGCGGCGGATCTGCACAGCAATCGCCTGTCGCAGCATCTGGTGGCGCAGGTGATGGCCGACGGCACGCTGGACCGGCATGTCGCGGCGGTGTTGCCGCTGTACCGCGCGCGGCGCGATGCGATGGACGCGGCATTGCGGCGCCATCTGGGCGATCTGGCACAGTGGGCGTGCCCGGCGGGCGGACTGTTCTTCTGGGTGCGGCTGACCGAGCGCCGCGACACCATGGCGCTGATGCGCGAGGCGTTGCGCCACGATCTGGCGTTGATGCCGGGCGAGGCGTTCTTCCAGGGCGAGGCCGATGCTTCCTACCTGCGCCTCAACTTCAGCCATGCCTCGATCGAGCGGATCGACGAGGGCATCGCGCGACTGGCGGGTTTGCTCCGAGCCCAGGCGCTGGCCGCCTGAGGGAACCATGCAAAAGGCCGGCACAAACGCCGGCCTTTTGTCTGACCCTTTAGCCGCTCAGTGCAGGTGCCGCGGCTGCTCCGGCGCTTCTTCCTCCGGCAGCTCGGCATGCAGCACGTCGCCGTCCGGGTTGGGATACAGCGGCGAGCCGCAGTCGTCGCAGTAATCCAGCGGGAAGTCGTGCTCGTGCACGCGGATCTCGGTGACGCCCAGCTCTTTCAGCACTGCCTCGATGTCGCCGACGATGTCGGTGTTCTCGTCCTCGCCGTCGAGCAGCGGCCAGACCACGCCGTGCAGTACCTGGTCGCTGCCCGCCTTGACGAAGCCGACGCGGTATTCCTCCAGGCGCCGCCCCACGAAGGGAGCGATGGCGGCCTGCAACTGGCGGGCGTCGAGGTTGAGCGACAGCATCAGGAAGGTCACGGTGGCGCGCAACGAATACGCGCGCGATTCCCGGTCGGCTTCGCGCCAGGCGGCGTGGTAAGCGCCGGGCATGCAGGGCTCTACCGCGCAGCCGGGCAACAGCGGTTGCAGTGCCGCGCCGCCTTGCTTGGTCCATTGCTTGAAGGCTTCCTCGCGGTCGCCGTCCTCTTCCTGCCAGCGGAAGATGGCGCCGCCGGCCGGCACCAGCGCCGCGCCGATCAGATAGCGGGTGTCGGAGAGGAACTGCTTGGTTTCGGGCAATTCGCGAACCGCCACCTTCAGGCTGCCGTCGCCGAAGGCCGCCTCGGCCAGGGCCTGGGTGAGTTCGGCGGTCGGGACGAAGCCGCGCGGCAATTGATCGGGGCTGAACAGGTAGTCGGCGAGCGCCACCTTGACGTCGCGCGCCAACACATGGGCGCCCAGCTGGACTCGCAGGTTGCGCAAGGCGTCGGCGCCGATGCCCTCGGAAGGAATCTGCCAACGCGACCACGCCAGTACCGGCGCGGTGAACAGCAGCACATCCCAGGCCGCGCCGTTGCGCTCGATGCGCGCCGATTCGCAGGCACCTTCCACCGCGTCGGCCAATGCGTTGTAGGCATCCGGATCGTGCTGGCTCAGCTGGTCGAGCGCCGCGTTGAGGGTGTCTTCGTCGCGCTCGGCGATCAGGCGCGCCACGGCGGCGGACAGGCGCGCGGCCCAGAAGCCGTCCTCCAGCCTGCTGGAGGAATCGGCCATGCCTTCGGCCAGACGCACCAGGTCCGCTTCGTTGGCGGTGCTGCGTCCTCGGCGCGAAGGTCGATTGCGCTTGATCATGCGCTGCTCCTGCTCGGGATTCGAAGAAGGCGATTGTACCGTAGCCGCGCATCCCCGGCCCGGTCGGCCGGCGGGGCTCAGCCGTGGCTGACCGCCAGCACCTGCAGGTGCAGTACGCGGCTGTCCGGGGCGACCCAGTCGATGGTCTGCCCGACGGCTAGGCCCAGTAGCGCGCTGCCGGCCGGCGCCAGCACCGAGATGCGCCCGGCGACGATATCGGCCTCGTGGGGGTAGACCAGGGTGTAGGCGTATTCCTGGCCGGTGGCCTGGTCGCGGAAGCGCGCGGTGCTGCCCATGCTGACCACGTCGGGCGGCAGCGCATCGGCGGCGACCACCTCGGCGCGGGCGATCTCCGCCTCCAGCGCGTCGATGGCGGGGGTGCGCGTGGTCTGCCGCCCGATCAGGGTTTCCAGGCGTTCCAGGTCGGATTCGGCGAGAACGATGTGCGGTTTCATGAAGAAGATTCCTTGGCTTGAAAAAGAAGAGGGCCGGCTGTGTGGGCCGGCCCTCCGTGATGACGGTTGGTCCGGTCAGGTTGGGGCGAGCACGCGTCCCATGGCGCGCGCCTGCTCGCCATAGCCGGCGAGCTGGTCGTGTGCCACGGCAAGCGGCGTGAAGCCGAAGTCGTGCCAGAAGCGATCCGCGCCCAGCACGGCGATCAGCCGTGCTTCGCGCAAGCCGCGCGCAACGCCCCAGGCCAGCGCGTGCAGCACCAGTCGGGCCGCCACGCCACGGCCGCGGCCGCGCGGATGCACGGCGAGGTCGTGCAGGAAATGCTGGTCGGCGTCGTGCGGCAACGCTTGCAATGCGGTATCCAGCTCGGGCAGGCGCGCACCGCGCCATGGGTGGGTGAACAGATAACCCACCACGCCTTCGCGATCCTCCGCCACCCAGTTGGATTCGGGCGAGACGGTGAGCTTGCGGGCGAACACCGCCCGGCTTTCCAACCATGCCTCGGGGTAGCACTGGGCCTGGATCGCCATCACGGCGTCCAGATCGGATTCCTGGAGCAGACGAAGCTGCATGGGTACTCGACAACCTTTCTAGTGATTCAAGGATCAAGGGTAGCCCGGATTCACCGGTCGCGGCAATGGCGCGGCGCGGATACCATTCCGCCTTTGCCCGGCCGTTTTCCGACCATGAGCGACAACCCCTGTCTTTCGTGTGGCGCCTGTTGCGCCGCCTTCCGCGTGAGCTTCGATATCTCCGAGCTGGAGAGCGAAGGCGGGTGCGTGCCCGACGGGCTGGCCGACCGCGAGAACGCGACGCTGGCCCGGCTCAAGGGCACCGATTACGCGCGACCGCGCTGCCTGGCGCTGGTCGGCGACATCGGCGTAGCGGTGCGTTGCGGCATCTACCTGGAGCGGCCCGGGCCCTGTCGCGAGTTCGCGCCGCTGGCACAACTTGGCATCTTCGGCGACGCCTGCAATCGCGCCCGGGCCCGCCACGGCCTGCCGCCGCTGGAAGTCGTCGACTGAGGCGGTGGGCAGGGATGCGCCATAGGTGTGGTGGGGCGAGCCCCAAAGCAATCACGGCGCGTTGCCGCGCCGTGATGGAACCGATTTCAGGAAGAACGACCCGCGCGACCATGCCGGCGGGGCGATTCCCTAGGCCCGATCAGCCCTGATAGCGATTGCCGTTGCCGCGCGGCGGGCCGTCGTGATGGAACTCACGACGCTGACCGTCGCGGTTGCCGTCGCGATACGACTTGCCATAGGGCTTGTCGCCGCGGGCTTCGCCGCTCTTGCCGGCGTAGCGGTCTTCGCGCGGGGCGCGGTCGCGGTTGAATTCGCGCGGCTGGCCTTCACGTGCCTGATGGCCATACGACTTGTGCTGGCGATCCTCGTAGCCGCGCTGCTGGAAGCCTTCGCGCGGGGCGCGTTCGAACTGACGCTCGCCACCCTCGGTGTGGGTGTGGGGACGGTCGGTACGCGGCGCACGATGCTCGTGGTCGCGGCCCTTCCAGCCACCGCCTCCCTGGCCGGTACGCGGCTTGTTGCCGGCGTAGCCACCCGGCTTGCGGGCACCGCGGTCGCCTTGCGGGCGGCCCTGGCCCGGACGGAAGCGCGCCTCCAGCCCTTCCAGTTCCATCTGCTCGAACTGGACTTCGTAGCGACGGCTGATGCGGGTATAGGCGCCGAAGTCGTTCTTGGTGACCAGCGAGATCGCCGAACCCTTGCGACCGGCGCGGCCGGTGCGGCCGATGCGGTGGATATAGTCCTCGGCGAACTTGGGCAGGTCGAAGTTCAGCACCTGGCCGATGCCGGCCACGTCGATGCCGCGAGCGGCCACGTCGGTGGCGACCAGTACATCGATCTCGCTGCGGCGCAGACGGTCGAGCACCTTGCGGCGTACGCGCTGTTGCAGGTCGCCGTGCATGGCGTCGGCGCGGATGCCTTCCAGGCGCAGCCAGTCGGCGATGCTGTCGGCGTCGGCCTTGGTGGCGACGAAGACGATGGATTGGGTTTCCGGTGCGGCTTGCAGCAGCTTGGCGGTCAGCTTGAGCTTGTGCTCGTAGCCGTCGGCCCAGTGCACGGCTTGCTGCACGTTGGCGGTGGGCAGGCCTTGCGGCGCCAGTTCGACCTTGCGCGGGTCCTTCAGCATCGGCGCGGCAAAGCGTTGCACGGCTTCCGACAGGGTGGCCGAGAACAGCGCGGTCTGCCGGTTTTGCGGCAGTTGGGCGACGATGGCTTCCACTTCGTCGATGAAGCCCATGTCGAGCATGCGGTCGGCTTCGTCGAGCACCAGCAGTTCCAGGCGGCGGAAATCGATGCGCCCGGAGCGCATCAGGTCGGTCAGGCGACCCGGGGTGGCGACCAGCACTTCCAGCGGCAGCGCGAGTTCACGGTGCTGCACCGGGTAGGGCACGCCGCCGGTGACGGTGACGACCTTGCAGCGCTGGGTGCTGCGGGCATAGGAAATGGCGACCTTGGCCACTTGTTCGGCCAGTTCGCGGGTCGGGGTCAGCACCAGGATGCGCGGGCCCTTGCCATGATGGGTGGCGGGGCGGGACAGGCGGTTGATGGCGGGCAGCAGGAACGCGGCGGTCTTGCCGGTGCCGGTCTGCGCGGAAGCCATCAGGTCGTGGCCTTCCTGCATCACCGGAATCGCCTGCGCCTGGATCGGCGTCGGCTCGGTAATGCCTTGTTTGGTCAGTTCACGGATGAGTTCGGTGGAAAGGCCGAGCGCAGCAAAGCCGCTCTCGCCCTGGACGGGGTGAGTCATGCAGTCATTCCTTGGTTAGGCGCCCTGTGGCGCAAGGCATCGACGCTAACCGGAACAACCGCAACACACGCCTGCATGGAACCAGGCTCGAAACCGCGGAAAAGGCTAGAGGCGATGAATCTCGTTGATCACCGACCCTGCTTGGGCCGGACGAAGGTGCGGATTATCCACACATCCCCGTTGCGATGCAACAAGTTTATGATTTTTCGTAAAAAGTGCGGGCGGACGCCACGGTTGCCCGCCTCGCGGCGAGCCCGTGTCGGCCCGATTGGCAGTGGTTATTGCGCGGGGGCCGGCTCGCTGACCAGGCGGCCGTCGCGCAAGTGCAAGGTCCGCTGGCAGCGCGCCGCGAGGTCGGGGTCGTGGGTCACCAGTATGAAGGCGGTGGTGAGCTGGGTGTTGAGTTCCATCATCAGCGCGAACACGGCGTCGGCGGTGCCGCGATCCAGGTTGCCGGTGGGTTCGTCCGCCAGCACGCAGGCCGGCCGGGTGACCAGCGCGCGCGCGATGGCGGCACGTTGGCGTTCGCCGCCGGACAACTCGCCCGGCTTGTGATCCAGCCGGTGGCCGAGTCCGACGCGGGTCAGCATCTCGCGGGCCGCGTCGAAGGCCTGGGCCTTGCTGATGCGGCGGATCAGCAGTGGCATGGCCACGTTTTCCAGGGCACTGAATTCGGGCAGCAGGTGGTGGAACTGATAGACGAAACCCAGGTGCTGATTGCGCAGCGCGCCGCGCAGTTGTTCGCCAAGGCGGAACGGATCCTTGCCGAGCAGACTGACGTTGCCGCTGGTGGGTTGATCCAGCGCGCCCAGGCAGTGCAGCAGGGTGGATTTGCCAGAACCCGAGGCGCCGACGATGGCCACGGTCTCGCCCGGAGCCAGCGTGAAATCGATATCCGACAGCACCGGCGTTTCCAGCTTGCCGCTGCGGTAGGTCTTGCCCAGGCCCTGGGCTTGCAGGACGAGTTCACTCATAGCGCAGCGCCTCCACCGGGTTCACGCGCGAGGCGCGCCAGCTCGGGTAGAGCGTGGCGAAGAGGGCCAGCAGCAGCGAAATGCCGGCGATGCCGGCGACGTCGGACCACTCGACCCGCGACGGCAGTTCTGTGATCAGGTAGACATCCGGCGACAGGATATGGAAGCCGAGCACCTTTTCGATCGCCGGGACGATCACGTCCAGGTTGAAGGCGATCAACACTCCGCCGACCACGCCGGTGAGGGTGCCGATGAAACCGGAGATCGCGCCCTGTACCACGAAGATCTTCATGATCGACAACGGCGAAGCGCCCAGCGTGCGCAGGATGGCGATATCGGATTGCTTGTCTGTCACCACCATCACCAGCGTGGAGACCAGGTTGAAGGCGGCCACAGCCACGATCAGCGTCAGGATGATGAACATCATGCGTTTTTCGATTTCCACCGCGCGGAAGTAGGTGGGGTTCTCCTGGGTCCAGTCGCTGGCGAGCAGGCCGGGCATGGCATCGGCCAGGTTGCGCGCAACCTGGCGCGCGTTGAACAGATCGTCGAGCTTGAGGCGGATGCCCGACACCGCTTCGCCGGTGCGGAACAGCTTTTGCGCGTCGCTCAGCTCGATCAGACCCAGGCCGGCGTCGTAGGGGTAATAGTCGGCGCGGAACAGGCCGGCGACGGTGAACTGCCGAAAGCGCGGTACCAGGCCGGCGGGGGTGACCTGACCCTGCGGGGTGATCAGCGTCACCTTGTCACCGGGCTGCACACCGAGTTCGGCGGCGAGTTGCCAGCCCAGGATGATGTTGAACTGACCGGGTTTCAGGTGGTCGAGGCTGCCGCCGATGATCTTGCGGGTGACTTCGGAGACCCCCGGTTCCAGCTTGGGATCGATGCCTCGGATCAACGTACCGCGCACCTGGCCGCTGTAGTTGAGCAGACCCTGGCCCGACACGAACGGCGCGGCGGCCCGGACATGCTCGAACTTCAAAGCTGGCCCGGCGACGCTATTCCAGTGCTGCAAGGTGCCGTCCGGGCCGGTGACCTGCACATGCGACGCCATCCCCAGGATGCGGTTGCGTACCTCTTCCTGAAAGCCGTTCATCACGGACAGCACGATGATCAGCGCCGCCACGCCCAGCGCGATGCCGAGGATGGAAACCAACGAGATGAAGGAGATAAAGCCGTTGCGGCGTTTGGCGCGCGTGTAACGCAGGCCGATCAACAGTTCGTACATGGAGGACCGAGGATGGGCAAAGGCGCGGCGAGTGTAGCACGCGCATCGTGGTGTCAGGCGAAGCCGACCGGGGTGAAAGATTCCATTGTCACCCCGGCGCTCATTCAACAGGTGAAGAGGCCGCGCGCGCGGAATTGTTCCCGCACCCGTTCAGTCAGCTCGGTGCTGGGCGGCGGGGTGTCGGCCAGTTCGTACTTCAGCCCCAGCTCCTGCCATTTGGGCTCGCCCATCTTGTGGAAGGGAAGCACCTCGACCCGTTCCACGCAGCCGGGCGCCCGGTCGGACAACGATTTCACGTAGTCGGCATGGCGTTCGACATCGTGCCAGTCGTCGGTCCAGCCCGGCACCAGCACATAGCGGATCCACATGTGCTTGCGCATGCCGACCAGGCGTTCGGCGAAATCCAGCGTGGGTTGCAGGGGCTTGGAGGTCAGGGCCTCGTGCTTGGCCGGGTCGATGTGCTTGATGTCGAGCAGTACCAGATCCACCGGGTCGAACCAGTCGTCCGGCAGGTGGGCGGCCAGGAAACCCTGGGTATCGAGCGCGGTATGCAGGCCGTATTCCTTCTTCACCCGATAGAACACTTCGCGCACGAAGTGCGCCTGCATCAGCGGCTCGCCACCGCTGATGGTCAGTCCGCCGGCAAACTTCAGGAAGCGTGCGTACTTGCCGATCTCCGCCACCACGTCGTCCACCGGACGGGGGGCGCCGTTGTGCAGCTTCCAGGTATCGGGGTTATGGCAATACAGGCAGCGGAACTGGCAGCCGGAGACAAACAGGACGAAGCGCACGCCCGGCCCGTCGACTGCGGCGCCGGTTTCAATCGAATGGACAAAGCCGCACATGCGTCCGTTTTCGTCGACGACAGCGGGTGGAATCTCGCCCAGAGGTTTGGCGATGGCGTTCATGTTGGCTCCAGATGGAAAAAGGGCGGTCGATGCCGCCCTTCGTTTTCAGCTTAGCTGGTTGCACGGCAAATGGCTTGCCGGCCACCGCCCCGGTTGACGCCGGGGCGGTGTGTTGCATCAAGCGTGGACGTGGAACGTCCGGTTGATCACGTCCAGTTGCTGTTCACGGGTCAGCTTGATGAAGTTGACCGCGTAGCCCGATACCCGGATGGTCAGTTGCGGATAGCGATCCGGGTGATCCATGGCATCCAGCAGCGTCTCGCGGTTGAGCACGTTGACGTTGATGTGGAAGCCGGTGGCACCGCAGAAGCCATCCAGGCAATTGGCCAGGTTGTTGACCCGGTCGATCAGGGTATGGCCCAGGGCGTCCGGCGTGGCCGAGGCCGTCCAGCTGATGCCGTCCAGCGCGGCTTCATACGGCAGCTTGGCCACCGAGGCACCCGCTGCGACGAAGCCCGAGCTGTCGCGGCCGTTCATCGGGTTGGCGCCCGGAGCGAACGGTTCGCCTGCGCGGCGGCCGTCCGGCGTGTTGCCGGTCTTCTTGCCGTACACCACGTTGGAGGTGATGGTCAGGATCGACTGAGTCGGCAGGGCGTTGCGGTAGGTCTTGTGGCTGCGCACCTTGTTCATGAAACGCTCGGTCAGGTCGACGGCGATCGAATCCACGCGGTCGTCGTTGTTGCCGAACGCCGGGTATTCGCCTTCGATCTCGAAGTCCACCGCGATGCCTTGCTCGTTGCGGATGGTCTTCACCTTGGCGTACTTGATAGCCGACAGCGAATCGGCGGCCACCGACAGGCCGGCGATGCCGCAGGCCATGGTGCGCAGGATGTCACGGTCGTGCAGCGCCATTTCGATGCGTTCGTACGAGTACTTGTCGTGCATGTAGTGAATGGCGTTCAGGGCCTTGATGTAGGTCTTGGCCAGCCAGTCCATCATCTTGTCGAACTTGGCGTTGACTTCCTCGTAGTCCAGGTACTCGGACTTGATCGGTTCGAAGCCCGGCACCACCAGCTTGCCGCTCTTCTCGTCGACGCCGCCGTTGATGGCATACAGCATGGCCTTGGCCAGGTTGCAGCGGGCGCCGAAGAACTGCATCTGCTTGCCGATTTCCATTGCCGACACGCAGCAGGCGATACCGTAGTCGTCGCCCCAGTGCGGACGCATCGCGTCGTCGGATTCGTACTGGATGGAACTGGTCTCGATCGAAACCTTGGCGGCGAAATCCTTGAAGCCCTTGGGCAGTTCGGTGGACCAGAGTACGGTCAGGTTGGGTTCCGGCGCCGGGCCCAGGTTGAACAGGGTGTTCAGGAAGCGGAAGCTGTTCTTGGTGACCAGCGTGCGGCCATCCTTGCCCATGCCGGCGATGGATTCGGTGACCCAGGTCGGGTCGCCCGAATACAGGTTGTTGTATTCCTCGGTGCGCAGGAAACGGACGATCCGCAGCTTGATCACCAGGTCGTCGACCATTTCCTGGGCTTCGGATTCGGTGATCCGGCCTTCCTGCAGGTCACGCTCGACGTAGACGTCGAGGAAGGTGGAGATCCGACCGATCGACATGGCGGCGCCGTTCTGTTCCTTCACGGCGGCCAGGTAGCCGAAGTAGGTCCACTGGATGGCTTCCTGCGCGGTGGCGGCGGGGCGGCCGATGTCGAAGCCGTAGCTGGCGGCCATTTCCTTGAGCTCGCCCAGGGCGCGCACTTGTTCGGAGAGTTCTTCGCGCAGGCGGATGACGTCCTCGGTGAAGTCGAGATCGTCGGTTTCCGCCTTTTCGGCATTCTTGAATTTGATCAGCGCATCGATGCCATACAGGGCCACGCGGCGATAGTCGCCGATGATGCGGCCGCGGCCATAGGCATCGGGCAGGCCGGTGATGACGCCGGAGGAGCGGCAGGCACGGATCAGCGGGTTGTAAACGTCGAACACCCCGGAGTTGTGATCCTTACGATAGAGGCGATAGATTTCTTCGACCTTGGGGTCGAGGGTGCGGCCGATTTCTTCCAGCGAGGATTCGACCATGCGCAGGCCGGTGTTCGGGAAGATGGCGCGCTTGAGCGGGGCATCGGTCTGAACGCCGACGATCTTTTCCAGGCTCTTGTCGATGTAGCCGGGGCCGAAGGCATTGATGCGGGTACCGCGGTCGGCGGCCACATCGAGCACCTGACCGGGGGATTGGCGCTCCTGTGCAAGCAGGTCGGACAGCTTGTCCCAGAGAGCCTTGGTGCGTTCGGTGGCTTGGGCCAGGAATTGGTCGTCACCGGTATAGGGAGTGTAATTGAGCTGGATGAAGTCGCGGACCGCGACCTTGTCCTGCCATTCGCCGCTCTTGAAGCCGCGCCAGGCTTCCAGCTGTTGTTCTTGCTCGCCCATACGGGTTTCCGGTGCGTTCATGGTGATGCTCCTCGTGGGATTATGCGTGGGATGATCGCAAAGCAGCCTCGGTTGAAACTGCCCTGAACTGCAAATGGGATGCAAAAGAGCTTAGCACTCGACTCGCTTGTCATCCGCCCAAATTTCTACGCAAATCATAGGTCTAGCTATTTCACGGGGTGTTGAGCCAAGTCAATTTATCCGCTCGGTGGCATCGGTATACTCTTTGCCCTTTGGGCGAGTGAAAATAGCTATGGGTTGCGCCCGATCCATGCATTTCTTCTTTTTTGACGCCCGATAAAAAAGCCGCGAATCGCTTCGCGGCTTTTTGCTTTCTTGCTGGCGCGGCGTGGCTGTCCGCGCGGCAAATTACAGCAGATGCTTGATGGCGTCGCGCTCTTCGGAAAGCTCCTTGGCGCTGGCATCCATGCGGGAGCGGCTGAATTCGCTGATTTCCAGGCCCTGGACGATGGTGTACTTGCCGTCCTTGCAGGTGACCGGGTAGCCGTAGATCAGGTCGCTGTAACCGTATTCGCCGTTGGCCGGCACGCCCATGGTGACCCAATCGCCTTCCGGCGTGCCCAGCACCCAGTTGCGGATGTGGTCGATGGCGGCGTTGGCGGCCGAGGCCGCGGACGACAGGCCGCGCGCCTTGATGATGGCGGCGCCGCGTTGTTGCACGGTCGGGATGAATTCCGACTCCAGCCATTGCTGGTTGTTGATCAGCTGGGCTGCGTTCTGGCTCTTTACCTCGGCGTGGAAGATATCCGGGTACTGGGTCGAGGAGTGGTTGCCCCAGACGGTGAGCTTCTTCACGTCGGCGATGGTGGTGCCGGTCTTCTGGGCAACCTGGGTCAGGGCGCGGTTGTGGTCCAGGCGCATCATGGCGGTGAAGTTGGCCGGGTTCAGGTCCGGTGCATTCTTCATGGCGATGTAGGCGTTGGTGTTGGCCGGGTTGCCCACCACCAGCACCTTCACGTCACGGCTGGCCACTTCGTTCAGCGCCTTGCCCTGGGTGGTGAAGATGGCGCCATTGGCTTCCAGCAGGTCCTTGCGTTCCATGCCCGGGCCACGCGGACGGGCGCCGACCAGCAGGGCGATGTCAGCGTCCTTGAAGGCCACTTTCGGGTCGTCGGTCTGCACGATGCCGGCCAGCAGCGGGAAGGCACAGTCGTCCAGTTCCATCACTACGCCGTTCAGGGCGGGCAGGCTGGGGGTGATATCCAGGAGTTGGAGGATGACCGGTTGGTCCGGGCCGAGCATGGCGCCGGATGCGATACGGAACAGCAGGCTGTAGCCAATCTGGCCGGCGGCACCCGTGACGGCGACGCGAACAGGTTTCTTCATTGTGTAACTCCGAGTTTGTACGTGTGGCGTTGTCACGCCCGGGACGACTACGGCAGGACGCACTCGAATGGCCCTGCGCGAGATTCGAGGTGGTGCAGTGCGGGCGCAGTTTATCACGCGAGCCGCTGAATGTAAGAGGGCGGGGCGCCGTTTGGCGGGGTTTCGCTGTATGTCTTTTGTCTTATATAAGACTGTAGTGGACTCCCCCTGCGCAACATGCTCTAATGGCGCCCACATGGCCAAACTCTCCCAGTTGCCGCTCTACCGCCAAGTGATGCGAGAAGTGCTTGCCGAGATCCAGGCGGGCACCTGGCGGGAAGACGAAGCATTGCCCAGCGAGATCGATCTCGGCGCGCGTTTCGGCGTGAGCCAGGGAACGGTGCGCAAGGCATTGGACGAGTTGGTGGTCGAGGATGTGTTGCAGCGCAGGCAGGGCGTCGGCACGTTTGTCACCGGCGTGCGCGATTATCTCGCGGAAGCGGGGTTTTCGTCGCTGACCGGCGATGGATCGATGGCGCCGAGCTTCGAGCTGCTGGGCTGCGTGAAGATCCATGCGGGCGAGGCGCTGGCGGAGATGCTGGGGCTGCGCCGTGGCGCGACGCTGTGGCAGGTGCGACGGTTGATCCGCCTGCAGGGGCGCCTGATCGGGCTGGAGGAGATGCTGCTGCCCGAGGCGCAGTTCCCGGTGCTGGACGTGCGGCGTATCCGCGAACTGAAGTGCAACCTGCGCGCGCTGTGCTGGCTGGACTTCGGCGTGCGCCTGAAGGATGGCGATCTGCGCCTGCGCGCGGTCGGGGCGAGCGCGGCGGAGGCCAAGTTGTTGCAGGTGGAGCTGAACGAGCCACTGCTGCAACTGGTGCGGCTGGCGCGGGATTTCGAGGGGCGCCCGCAGATGTGGAGCGTGGCCTGGATCCGCACCGAGCAGGTGGCGTTCGAGCCGCCGCCTGGCGGTACGGGATGACGCCAATGGGGATCGGCGCAGTGTGCGGCGGCCTCGCAAGGTTTGTTAAGATTTCGGATTTATCCGGCCCGCCTCAGCGGGTTGGGCGAAGAAGGGCCGGCCGCTTCGGCTTGGCGAAGACCGTAGTGATAAGGAAGCGCGTATGAGCAAAACACGCCCCAAGCACCTGGAACTGTGGAACATCAAGTTTCCGGTGCCCGCCATCGTTTCCGGGTTGCACCGGATCAGTGGCGCTCTCTTGGCCTTGGCCATTCCCTTCGTGCTGTATGCCCTGGCGGGCACGCTGTCCTCCGCGGAACGCTTCGACGCGTTCCGCGCCTGTATCGCCCATCCGCTGATCAAGCTGGCCCTGCTGGTGGTGCTGTGGGCATTCCTGCATCACGCCTGTGCCGGCATCCGCTTTCTGTTCATGGACATCCACAAGGGCGTCGACCTGCCGACCGCACGGTTGACCGCCAAGCTGGTGCTGGCCGTGAGCCTGGTTCTGACTGCTGTGATCGGGGTGGTGGCATGGTAAATCGTCAAGTCGTCGGCGCGCACTATGGCCTGCGCGATTGGCTGGTGCAGCGCGTCACCGCCGTCATCATGCTGGTCTACGCGATCGGCATCGTCGCCTTCCTGCTGCTGGCCTCCGGGGCCAGCTACGAAGCCTGGCAGCAACTGTTCGCCTGTACCTGGGTGAAGGTGCTGACCACCGTCACCGTGGTGGCGCTGCTGTGGCACGCCTGGGTCGGCATCCGCGACATCTGGATGGATTACGTCCAGCCGGTGGGCATCCGCCTGACGCTGCACGTGCTGACCATCCTGTGGCTGGTCGCCAGCTTTATCTATTCGATTCATGTTGTGTGGGGTGCGTGATGGCGGTTCCTGTTCGTAAATTCGATGCGGTGATCGTCGGTGCGGGCGGTGCCGGTCTGCGTGCGGCGCTGCAATTGTCGGAAGCCGGCCTCAAGACCGCGGTGCTGTCCAAGGTGTTTCCCACCCGTTCGCATACCGTGGCGGCCCAGGGCGGCGTGTCCGCCTCGCTGGGCAACTCCGAGCCGGACCACTGGCACTGGCACATGTACGACACCGTGAAGGGGTCGGACTGGCTGGGCGACCAGGACGCCATCGAATTCATGTGCCGCGAGGCACCGAACGTCGTGGTCGAGCTGGAACACTTCGGCATGCCGTTCGACCGCAACGCCGACGGCACCATCTACCAGCGTCCGTTCGGCGGCCACATGTCCAATTTCGGCGAGAAGCCGGTGCGCCGTGCGTGCGCCGCCGCCGACCGGACCGGCCACGCCATGCTGCACGCGCTGTACCAGCGTAACGTGCGCGCCAACACCCAGTTCTTCGTCGAATGGATGGCGCTGGATCTGGTGCGCGACGAGCAGGGCAATGTCCAGGGCGTGGTGGCGATGGAAATGGAGACCTCCGAGGTCTACGTGTTCCAGGCCAAAGCCACGTTGTTCGCCACCGGCGGTGCCGGCCGCATCTTCGCCTCGTCCACCAACGCCTTCATCAATACCGGCGATGGCCTGGGCATGGCGGCGCGGGCCGGCATTCCGCTGGAAGACATGGAATTCTGGCAGTTCCACCCCACCGGCGTGGCCGGTGCCGGTGTGCTGATCACCGAAGGCGTGCGCGGCGAGGGCGGCATCCTGCGCAACAGCGCCGGCGAGCGCTTCATGGAGCGCTACGCGCCCAACGCCAAGGATCTGGCCAGCCGCGACGTGGTGTCGCGCGCCATGGTTACCGAGATCAACGAAGGCCGCGGCTGCGGTCCCAACAAGGATCACGTGCTGCTCGACATCACTCACCTGGATCCGGAAGTCATCAAGTCCAAGCTGCCGGGCATCCGCGAGATCTCGATCAAGTTCGCCGGCGTCGATCCGATCAAGGCGCCGATCCCCGTGGTGCCCACCTGCCACTACCAGATGGGCGGCATCCCGACCAACTACCGCGGTGAAGTGGTGGTCCACGACCAGGTGGTGTCGGGCTTCTACGCCGCCGGCGAGGTGGCCTGTGCCTCGGTGCACGGCGCCAACCGCCTGGGTACCAACTCGCTGCTCGACCTGCTGGTGTTCGGCAAGAGCTCGGGCAACTCGATGATCGAGTTCATCAAGGCCGCACCCAAGGATCTGCCGCCGCTGGCCACCGCCGACGTCGATCGCTCGCTGGCCCGCGTCGCGCGCCTGGATGGCCAGCAGAACGGCACGCCGGTGGAGACCGCGCGCGCCGCCATGCAGCGCACCATGCAGAACCACTGCGGCGTGTTCCGCTTCAAGGACATGCTCAAGGAAGGCGTGGAGAAGATCCTGGAGGTCGAATCGATGGTCAAGACCATCGAGATCGCCGACAAGTCCAAGACCTTCAACACCGCGCGCCTGGAAGCGCTGGAGCTGGAGAACCTGATCGAAGTGGCCAAGGCCACCATGATCTCGGCCGAGGCCCGCACCGAGTCGCGCGGCGCGCATGTCCGCGACGATGCCGCCGACACACCGGAGCATCCCAACGGCCGCGACGACCAGAACTGGCTCAAGCACACGCTGTGGTTCCGCGACGCCAACCGCCTGGAATACAAGCCGGTGAATCTCAAGCCGCTGACGGTCGAGACCATCGCGCTCAAGACCCGCTCCTACTGAGGGGAATGCATCAATGACTACCCGTACCGTCAAGTTCAGCATCTACCGCTTCGACCCGGAGAAGGACGCGAAGCCGTACATGAAGGACTACTCCGTCGAACTGGATTCGTCCGACCGCAAGCTGCTGGACGCGCTGGTCAAGCTCAAGGTGGTGGACGACTCGGTGTCGTTCCGCCGCTCCTGCCGCGAAGGCGTCTGCGGTTCGGACGCGATGAACATCAATGGCCGCAACGGCCTGGCGTGCATCACCGACATCGACAGCCTGAAGCAGCCGATCCAGATCCGCCCGCTGCCCGGCCTGCCGGTGGTCCGCGACCTGATCGTGGACATGACCCAGTTCTTCAAGCAGTACCACTCGATCAAGCCCTACGTGGTGAACGATACTCCGGCGCCGGATCGCGAGCGCCTGCAAAGCCCGGAAGACCGCGAGGAACTGAACGGCCTGTACGAGTGCATCCTCTGCGCGTGCTGCTCCACCTCCTGTCCTTCGTTCTGGTGGAACCCGGACAAGTTCGTCGGCCCGGCCGGCCTGCTCGCCGCGTACCGCTTCATCGCCGATACCCGCGACACCGCCACCAACGAACGGCTGGACAACCTGGAAGACCCGTACCGGCTGTTCCGCTGCCACACCATCATGAACTGCGTCGACGTGTGCCCGAAGGAGCTGAACCCCACCAAGGCCATCGGCAAGATCAAGGACCTGATGGTCAAGCGCATGGCCTGATCGGCCGGGGCGGGCGGAACCCGCCCCGATCGGCCGCCCCGGTGGCGGCCGCGGACGAACCGCGCTGCGGCGCAAGGTGAAGTGAATTGGACGAGATCGAACTGAAACGCATCGTGTGGCGCTCGCGCCGCGGGCTGCTGGAACTCGATCTGCAACTGGAGCGTTTCGTCGCCGAAGCGCTGCCCCAATTGAGCGAAGCGGATCTGCTGCTGTATCGCGAACTGCTGCAACTGCCCGACAACGACCTGCTCGACTACCTGAACGGCCGGTCCGAATGCCCGAATGTCCGCCTGGCGCCCATGATCGCCCGGATTCGGGATGCCCAACGATGAATCGATATTCGGCCGCGGCCGGAGTATTTACCCAGGAGCCCAATAGATGGAAAACAAAGTCACCCTGACTTACGACGGCGGCCAGAGCATCGAGCTGCCGGTTCTGCCGGGTACGCTCGGTCCCAGCGTGGTCGATATCCGCGCTTTCTCCAAGACCGGCATGTTCACCTTCGACCCGGGCTTCCTGGCCACTTCCGCCTGCGAATCGAAGATCACCTTCATCGACGGCGACGAAGGCCAGCTCTACTACCGCGGTTACCCGATCGAACAACTGGCCGAGCACGCCGACTACCTCGAAGTGTGCTACCTGCTGGTATACGGCGAACTGCCGACCCGCGAGCAGCGCGACACCTTCGAGCACACCGTGATGAAGCACACCATGGTGCACGACCAGCTCACCCGCTTCTTCAACGGCTTCCGCCGCGATGCCCACCCGATGGCCATGATGGTCGGCGTGGTCGGCGCGCTGTCGGCGTTCTACCAGGACAGCCTGGACATCGCCGACGGCGAGCACCGCAAGGTCGCGATCTATCGCCTGATCTCCAAGATCCCGACGATCGCCGCCATGTGCTACCGCTACAACAACGGCCTGCCGTTCAACTACCCGCGCAACGACCTGTCGTACACCGCGAACTTCCTGCACATGATGTTCGCCACGCCGTGCGAGCCGTTCGAGCCGAACCCGGTGCTGGTGCGCGCGCTGGATCGCATCTTCACCCTGCATGCCGACCACGAGCAGAACGCCTCCACCTCGACCGTGCGCCTGGCCGGCTCCTCCGGCGCCAACCCGTTCGCCTGCATCGCCGCCGGCATCGCCTGCCTGTGGGGCCCGTCGCACGGCGGCGCCAACGAGGCCGTGCTGAAGATGCTGGACGAGATCGGTTCGGTCGAGAACGTGCCCGCGTTCATGGAAGGCGTGAAGGCCAAGACCCACAAGCTGATGGGCTTCGGCCACCGCGTGTACAAGAATTTCGACCCGCGCGCCAAGATCATGAAGCAGACCTGCGACGAGGTGCTGAACGAACTGGGCCTGCGCAACGATCCGAAGTTCCAGCTCGCCATGAAGCTGGAAGAGATCGCGCTGAACGACCCGTACTTCATCGAGCGCAAGCTGTACCCGAACGTGGACTTCTACTCCGGCATCGTGCTGACCGCGCTGGGCATCCCGGTGTCGATGTTCACCGTGATCTTCGCGCTGGCCCGCACCGTGGGCTGGATCAGCCACTGGAACGAAATGATCTCCGACCCCGGCATGAAGATCGGCCGTCCGCGCCAGCTCTACACCGGCGCGCAACGTCGCGACTACATCAAGGTTCAAGACCGCTAAGCGGCATCGATGACGCCACCGCCAAGTACGGTGGCGCACCACGGGGCGGCGATGCCGCCCCGGCAGTACCTCAGGGATTGCTCAAAGACAGGTTGCAGCCGGACCGGCGGGCCGGCTGAAGGATAAGCCCCGCATCATGATGAAAGAACTGGAAATGAACTCCCACCTGTTCGGTGGGAACGCCCCGTTCGTCGAGGAACTGTACGAACAGTACCTGGCCGACCCCGCGTCGGTCGCCGCGCAGTGGCGCGACTATTTCGACAAGTTGCAGCAGGCCGGCGGCGGTGCCGTCCGCGACGTGCCGCGCGCCCCGATCGAGGAATCGTTCGTGCGCCTGGCGCGTCAGCCGCGCCTGACCGCGGTGCGCGATGTGGCCGCCGAGCGCGAAAGCAGCCGCAAGCAGGTGGGCGTGCTGCGCCTGATCAACGCCTATCGCCTGATGGGCAGTCGCGCCGCCGATCTGGATCCGCTCAAGCGCATGGACATGGCGCCGGTGCCCGAACTGGATCTCGCCCAGTACGACCTGTCCGACGCCGACATGGCGGTGCAGTTCAACTGCGGCAACCTCGCCGGCCCGGAAAACGCCCCGCTGTCCGACATCATCGGCCGGTTGCGCAGCACGTACTGCGGCAACTTCGGCGTCGAGTACATGCACATCACCAACACCGAGCAGCGCCTGTGGATCCAGGACTACTTCGAAAGCTCGCTGTCCACGCCGTCGTTCGGCGCCGAGCAGAAGAAGCGCATGCTCAAGCAGGTGACCGCCGCCGAGACCATGGAGCAGTATCTGCACCGCAAGTACGTCGGCCAGAAGCGCTTCTCGCTGGAAGGCGGCGAAAGCTTCATCGCGGCCATGGATACCCTGGTGCAGGGTTCCGGCCGTGACGGCGTGCAGGAAATGGTGATCGGCATGGCCCACCGTGGCCGCCTCAACGTGCTGGTCAACACCCTGGGCAAGCTGCCGCGCGACCTGTTCAGCGAATTCGAAGGCCGCCCGACCACCGATCTGCCGTCGGGCGACGTGAAGTACCACAACGGCTTCTCCGCCGATATTCCCACCCCGGGCGGCCCGATCCACCTGTCGCTGGCGTTCAACCCGTCGCACCTGGAGATCGTCAACCCGGTGGTCGAAGGTTCGGTGCGCGCGCGCCAGCAGCGTCGCGGCGACAAGGCTGGCGAGCAGGTGCTGCCGGTGCTGGTGCACGGCGACTCCGCCTTCATCGGCCTGGGCACCAACCAGGGCACCTTCAACCTGTCGCAGACCCGTGGCTACGGCACCGGCGGCACGGTGCACATCGTCATCAACAACCAGGTCGGCTTCACTACCTCCGACCCGCGCGACAACCGCTCCACGCTGTATTGCACCGACATCGCCAAGATGGTCGAAGCGCCGATCTTCCACGTGAACGGCGACGACCCCGAAGCCGTGTGCTTCGCCATCGAAGCATCGCTGGCATTCCGCAAGCGCTTCCGCAAGGACGTGGTGGTCGACATCGTCTGTTTCCGCAAGCACGGCCACAACGAGGCGGACGATCCGTACGTGACCCAGCCGATGATGTACCGCAAGATCGCGGCGCATCCGGGCGTGCGCAAGAAGTACGCCGACCGCCTGATCGCCGAGGGCGTGGTCACCGCCGAGGAAGCCGACGGCATGATCCAGGCCTACCGCGCGGCGCTCGATCGCGGCGAGCACGTGGAACAGACCACGCTCACCGACTACAAGCGCAACTTCGCCATCGATTTCTCGAAGTACATGGGCAACCACTGGCGTCACCCGGTGACCACCAGCGTCGCCCACGCCGACCTGCAACGCCTGGCCGAGCGCTTCACCACCGTGCCGGAAGGCTTCAAGCTGCGCAACACGGTGGAGAAGGTGGTCGGCGAGCGTCGCGAAATGGTCGCTGGCAACGTCGGCGTCGACTGGGGCATGGCCGAGCATCTGGCCTACGCCACGCTGCTGACCGAAGGCTACGCCGTGCGCATCTCCGGCGAGGATTCCGGCCGCGGCACCTTCAACCACCGCCACGCCGTGCTGCACGACCAGAACCGCGAGCGCTGGGACCAGGGCGTCTATATCCCGCTGCAACATATCTCCGACAACCAGTCGCACTTCCTGGTGATCGACTCGATCCTCAACGAAGAAGCGGTGCTGGCGTTCGAATACGGCTACGCCTCGTCGGCTCCGGACGAACTGGTGATCTGGGAAGCGCAGTTCGGCGACTTCGCCAACGGCGCCCAGGTGGTGATCGACCAGTTCATCACCTCCGGCGAGACCAAGTGGGGTCGCTTGTGCGGCCTGACCATGATGCTGCCGCACGGCTACGACGGCATGGGCCCCGAGCACTCGTCCGCCCGCGTCGAGCGTTACCTGCAA
The DNA here is from genome assembly GCF_000374805.1 of Chitiniphilus shinanonensis DSM 23277. Lineage (GTDB taxonomy): Bacteria > Pseudomonadota > Gammaproteobacteria > Burkholderiales > Chitinibacteraceae > Chitiniphilus > Chitiniphilus shinanonensis. The sequence continues at coordinate 49,493 of NZ_KB895340.1, read as the reverse complement.
CTGTGCGCCGAGCACAACGTCCAGGTGGTGCAGCCGACCGAGGCCAGCCAGATCTTCCACGTGCTGCGCCGCCAGATGCTGCGTCCGGTGCGCAAGCCGCTGATCATCATCATGAGCAAGCGCCTGCTGAAGGCGAAGGTCTCCACCAGCCCGATCGAGCAGTTCGTCAGCGGCGAATTCCGCAACGTGATCGGCGACGCGGCCGGCCTGGATGCCAAGAAGGTGAAGCGCGTGCTGGTGTGCGCCGGCCAGGTCTACTACGACCTCGACAACGCCCGCCGCGAGCGCGAGATCAAGGACATCGCCATCGTGCGCATCGAGCAGCTCTATCCGTTCCCGACGGAAGAACTGCAAGCCGAGATCGCCAAGTATCCGAACGCCCGCGAAGTGATGTGGGTGCAGGAAGAACCGCGCAACCAGGGCGCCTGGCATCAGATCCGTCACCGCCTGGAAGGGGTGACCAGTCCGAAGCAGACCCTGAAGTACGCGGGACGCCAATCGTCCGCGTCGCCGGCGGTGGGCTACATGAGCAAGCACACCGCGCAGCTCAAGGCCTTCCTCGACGAGGCAATGACCCTGTAATCCAACGCGGCGGGCGGGTGCCCGCCGCGTCTTGTCGCCAGCAAGAACCGCTTGGAGATTTTCCCAATGATCATCGAAATCAAAGTCCCGCAACTCCCCGAATCGGTATCCGAAGCCACGCTGCTGGGCTGGAAGAAGAAAGAGGGCGAAGCCATCGCCCGCGACGAGAACCTGATCGACATCGAGACCGACAAGGTCGTGCTGGAAATCCCCGCGCCGCAGGCCGGCGTGGTGGTGTCCATCCTCAAGCAGGAAGGCGACAGCGTGGTCAGCGATGAAGTGATCGCCACCATCGACACCGACGCCAAGGCCGGCACCGCGCCGGCCGCCGCCGCACCGGCCCCCGTCGCGCCGTCGCAGGAAGCGCAGCGCGTCGAGGCCGCGGCCAAGGCCGCCGGTGTCGAGGCGTCCGCCGTCGGCTTCGGCACCGCCGTGCTGCCGGCCGCGCGCAAGCTCGCCGCCGACAACAACGTCGACACCAGCAAGGTGGAAGGCAGCGGCCGTGGCGGCCGCGTGCTGAAGGAAGACGTGCAGAACGCCATCGCCGGCGGCGCCAAGGCCGCCCCGGCCCCGGTGGTCGATACGGCCGGCCGCCCCGAGCAGCGCGTGCCGATGAGCCGCCTGCGCCAGCGCGTGGCCGAGCGCCTGCTGCAATCGCAACAGACCAACGCCATCCTGACCACCTTCAACGAAGTCAACATGAAGCCGTTGATGGACCTGCGCAACAAGTACAAGGACCGCTTCGAGAAGGAACACGGCGTCAAGCTGGGCTTCATGGGCTTCTTCGTGAAGGCCGCCGTGCACGCGCTGAAGAAGTACCCGATCGTCAACGCCTCGGTGGACGGCAACGACATCGTCTACCACGGCTACTTCGACATCGGCGTGGCCGTGGGCAGCCCGCGCGGCCTGGTGGTGCCGGTGATCCGCAATGCCGACCAGCTGAGCCTGGCCGACATCGAGAAGACCATCGCCGACTTCGGCAAGCGCGCGCAGGAAGGCAAACTGGGCATCGAGGAACTCACCGGCGGCACCTACACCATCTCCAACGGCGGCACCTTCGGCTCGATGATGTCCACCCCCATCATCAACCCGCCGCAATCGGCGATCCTGGGCATGCACGCCACCAAGGAACGCGCCGTGGTCGAGAACGGCGAGATCGTGGTGCGCCCGATGATGTACCTGGCCCAGTCCTACGACCACCGCATCATCGACGGCCGCGAAGCGGTGCTGTCGCTGGTGGCGATCAAGGAAGCGATCGAAGACCCGGCCCGCCTGTTGCTGGATCTGTAATCGAAGTGAGGGGTGAGGGGTGAGGAGCGAGGTGTAGAACCCGCTCTTTGCTCCAGCCCCTGCGATCAATCCGGATAGTGTGAGTGCAGCGATAACGCCTCACACCTAACTCCTCACACCTCACAGGTTTTCGACCATGTCCCAACAATTCGACGTCATCGTCATCGGTGCCGGCCCCGGCGGCTATGTGGCGGCGATCCGCGCCGCGCAGCTCGGCTTCAAGACCGCCTGCATCGACGAATTCAAGAACAAGGAAGGCAAGCCCAGCCTGGGCGGCACCTGCCTCAACGTGGGTTGCATCCCGTCCAAGGCGCTGCTTGAATCCTCCGAGAACTGGGAGCGCATCGAGCACAAGTTCGCCGCGCACGGCATCAGCGTGGAAGGCGCCAAATTCGACATCAAGAAGATGCTGGAGCGCAAGGACGGCATCGTCGACAAGCTCACCGGCGGCATCGCCTTCCTGTTCAAGAAGAACAAGGTGACCAGCCTGTTCGGCCACGGCAAGCTGCTGTCGCACAAGGATGGCCGCTGGCAGATCGAAGTGGCCGGCGCGGGTTCGACCGAAACGGTCGAGGCCACCCACGTCATCCTGGCCACTGGCTCGGTGCCGCGCGCGCTGCCCGACCTGCCGTTCGACAACAAGCTGGTGCTGGACAACGAGGGCGCGCTGTCGATCCCCGACGTGCCGAAGAAGCTGGGCGTGATCGGCGCCGGCGTGATCGGCCTGGAAATGGGTTCGGTCTGGAAGCGCCTGGGCGCCGACGTGACCATCCTGGAAGCCGCGCCCGGCTTCCTGCTGGCCGCCGACGAAGCCATCGCCAAGGAAGCGCAGAAGATCTTCACCAAGGACCTGGGCCTGAAGATCAATACCGGCATCAAGATCGCCTCGATCAAGGCCGGCAAGAACAACGTCAAGGTGTCGTACGCCGACAGCGAAGGCAAGGAAGTCGCCGAAACCTTCGACAAGCTGATCGTCGCCATCGGCCGCCAGCCCAACACTTGGCAACTGGCCGCGGACGAAGTCGGCCTGCCGCTGGACGAGCGCGGCTTCGTGGTGGTCGACGCCGAGTGCCGTACCTCGCTGCCCAACCTGTGGGCGGTGGGCGACGTGGTGCGCGGCCCGATGCTGGCGCACAAGGCGTCGGAAGAGGGCGTGGCGGTGGCCGAGCGCATCGCCGGCCAGCATCCGCACCTCGACTTCAACACCGTGCCCTGGGTGATCTACACCAGCCCGGAAATGGCCTGGGTAGGCAAGACCGAACAGCAACTGAAGAAAGAAGGCGTCGAGTACCGCAAGGGCCAGTTCCCGTTCGGCCCGAACGGCCGCGCGCTGGGTCTGGGCGAGGTCGCCGGCTTCGTCAAGATGCTGGCCGACGCCAAGACCGACCGCATCCTGGGCGTGCACATCATCGGCCCGTTCGCATCGGAACTGATCGCCGAGGCGGTGGTGGCGATGGAATTCAACGCATCGTCCGAAGACATCGCCCGCATCGTCCACGCGCACCCGTCGCTGTCCGAATCGCTGCACGAAGCGGCGCTGGGCGTCGACAAGCGCAGTCTCCATTCTTAATGGCGTGAGGCGTCGGAGCGCGCCGGGCCGTGGTCCGCGCGCTTTGCCTTACCCCCAACTCCTCACCAAGGAACATCCATGAATCTGCACGAGTATCAAGCCAAGGAACTGCTGGCCAAGTACGGCCTGCCGGTACAACGCGGCATCCTGGCCAACAGCGCCGAAGAAGCCGCCGCCGCCTACGACCAACTGGGCGGCAAGTTCGCCGTGGTCAAGGCCCAGGTGCATGCCGGCGGTCGCGGCAAGGCCGGTGGCGTGAAGGTGGTGAAGAGCCGCGAAGAGGCCGCCGAGGTCGCCAAGTCGCTGATCGGCACCAACCTGGTCACCTACCAGACCGACGCGGCCGGCCAGCCGGTGCACTCGGTGCTGGTGTGCGAGGACATGTACCCGGTGCAGCGCGAACTGTACCTGGGCGCCGTGGTGGATCGCGGCAGCCAGCGCATCGTGTTCATGGTGTCGACCGAAGGCGGCGTCGAGATCGAGAAGGTCGCCGAGGAAACCCCGGAAAAGATCATCAAGGTGGAAGTGAACCCGCTGGTCGGCATGCAGCCGTTCCAGGCGCGCGACGCCGCCTTCGCCCTGGGCCTGACCGGCGACCAGCTCAAGACCTTCGAGAAGCTGATGCTGGGCGCGTACAAGGCATTCGTCGAGAACGACTTCGCCCTGTTCGAAGTGAACCCGCTGGCGCTGCGCGAAAACGGCCAGCTGGCCTGCGTGGACGGCAAGATCAACCTGGATTCCAACGCCCTGTACCGCCATCCGGACCTGCTGGCCCAGCGCGACAAGAGCCAGGAGAACGAGCGTGAAGTGAAGGCGTCCGAGTTCGACCTGAACTACGTGGCCCTGGAAGGCAACATCGGCTGCATGGTGAACGGCGCCGGCCTGGCGATGGCCACCATGGACATCATCAAGCTCAAGGGCGGCCAGCCCGCCAACTTCCTGGACGTGGGCGGCGGCGCCACCAAGGAGCGCGTGATCGAGGCCTTCAAGCTGATCCTGGCCGACAGCTCGGTCAAGGGCGTGCTGATCAACATCTTCGGCGGCATCGTGCGCTGCGACATGATCGCCGAGGCCATCATCGCCGCCGTCAAGGAAGTGAACGTGACCGTGCCGGTGGTGGTGCGCCTGGAAGGCAACAACGCCGAACTGGGTGCCAAGATCCTGGACGAGTCGGGCCTGAAGCTGACTTCGGCCCAAGGCCTGAACGACGCGGCCGAGAAGATCGTCGCAGCCGTCGCTGCCCTCTAATTCACGCGCACGCGTTAAAAGGATTTCGAAATGAGCGTTCTCGTCAACAAAGATACGAAAGTGCTGGTGCAAGGTTTCACCGGCAAGAACGGTACCTTCCACGCCGAACAGGCGCTGAAGGTCGGCACCAAGGTGGTCGGCGGCGTGACCCCGGGCAAGGGCGGTGCCGAGCACCTGGGCCTGCCGGTGTTCAACACCATGAAGGATGCCGTGCGCCAGACCCAGGCCGATGCCTCGGTGATTTACGTGCCCGCGGCCTTCGCCAAGGATTCGATCCTCGAAGCCATCGATTCCGGCGTGAAGCTGATCGTCTGCATCACGGAAGGCGTGCCGACCATCGACATGCTGTACGTGAAGAAGGCCGTGGACGAAGCCGGCATCCGCCTGATCGGCCCGAACTGCCCCGGCGTGATCACCCCGGGCGAGTGCAAGATCGGCATCATGCCGTGGCACATCCACAACCCCGGCCGCATCGGCATCGTGTCGCGTTCCGGCACCCTGACCTATGAAGCCGTGGCGCAGACCACCGCGCTGGGCCTGGGCCAATCGACCTGCATCGGCATCGGCGGCGACCCGATCCCCGGCACCAGCCACATCGACGCGCTGAAGCTGTTCCAGGACGACCCCGATACCGACGCCATCGTGATGATCGGCGAAATCGGCGGCACCGCCGAGGAAGAAGCGGCCGAGTTCGCGCGCAGCTACGTCAAGAAGCCGGTGGTGGGCTACATCGCCGGGGTGACCGCGCCCAAGGGCAAGCGCATGGGCCACGCCGGCGCCATCATCTCCGGTGGCAAGGGCACGGCCGAAGAGAAGTTCAAGGCCTTCGAGAAGGCCGGCATCGCCTACACCCGCAGCCCGGCGGAAATCGGCAAGACCATGTTCGAACTGCTGAAAAGCAAGGGCATGATCAAGTAAGCGGCGTTCGCGCCAAGGAAAACGCCACCTTCGGGTGGCGTTTTTTCATGGGCTATACATGGGTGTCGAGCGGTAGCAGCGAAAACCTCGCAGGACGCGGCCGGCGATTCGAACCGGCTTCATTTGGGCGGCATCAATTGCTGGAGCGAATTTCCTTTGTCTCGTGCCGATGCATCGCTACAATCAGCCCCTGTCACTGGGGAGTAGCCTTCCTCTATCCAGAGGAGAGCGTGTCAACACACTTGGCTTCGGCCATGACACGCTCGGCCCATTCGGGTTTGGCGAGACCATTGACGCATGCTTTGTCCAAGGCTGGGCGGGAGCGTGCGTCATTGGTTCGTCAACGCCCGGCCATGGAGCAACCCGTGCATTCCTCGCATCAATTCCCGTCTCGCCCTCCCTGTAGCTTTGCCTCGCGTCCGCTGCATTCCACTTGCCCGGGGGACGCGGCATGACCGGACTCGTATTCGAACTCCTCGTCATGCTCGTCGTCATCCTGGCGGCGGCGGAGCTGTTCACCAACGCGCTCGAGCATCTCGGCGAACGCCTGAAGATCTCGGAGGGGGTGACCGGCTCGCTGTTTGCCGCCGTCGGGACCGCGCTGCCCGAAACCAGCGTGCCGTTGCTGGCGCTGACCTCCGGGACGGCCGTCTCGGTCAACGAGGAAATCGGCGTCGGCGCGATCCTCGGGGCGCCCCTCATGCTGGCCACGTTGTCCACGTTCCTGATGACGCTGGCGGCGCTGCGCCAGCGCAAGCTGGGCGGGCATATCTCCCCCGAGCGGACCGGCTTTCGACGCGACATGAACTTCTTCCTGATCGCTTTCGGCCTGGCTGCCGCGGCAATGTTCGTCCCTCACCACGCCTGGTACATCCGTGCCGCCTTCAGCATCGGCCTGGTCGCCATTTACGTCGGCTATGTGGTGATGACATTCCGGGCGTCCAGGCATCTGGTGGCGGAAGGGCACGGCACCGAAGCGCCCGGCAAGATGATGCTGGCGCGGGTCGGGCTGCCGACGAACCTCGGCACCATCGTGCTGCAACTGGTGTGTGCGACAGCTTTGCTCGTGGCCGGGGCAAAGGGGTTCATCTACGGCGTGGAGGGGGTGTCGAAAATCCTTGGTATCTCCGCGCTGCTGCTGTCGTTGCTGATCATCCCGATTGCCACCGAGCTTCCCGAGAAGGTGAACAGCATCCTGTGGATCCGACGCGGCAAGGACACGCTGGCGTTTGGGAACATCACCGGCGCAATGGTCTTCCAGGGAACGCTGTTGCCGGCGATCGGCATCATGCTGACGCCCTGGGAGCCGCGGGTGGAGGTTCTGACCGGCGTGGTCATCACCTTGCTCGCCGCCGCCTGGTTGCGGCTGAACTCCCGTGCCGGGGGCCTGCCGATCTGGGCATTGCTTGCCAACGGCGTGCTCTATGCCATCTACCTGGGGATCACGCTGTCGTGAGTCCGGTGCGGCGGCGGTAGGGGCCCATTCCCCTTTGCTTGGGGCGCGCTATCCGGAAGTCGAGGCTTCGGAGCATGGCAGATGCGTCGAGTGCGGCATCACGTCGCCAGCCCTCAGCGCCCCGAGGGCGGAGCCAGCCAGGGCTCCAGTGCGCGCCAGGCCTCGATCTTGTCCACCAGCTTGAGGGTGTGGGCCGGGCTGGTGGACGGCAGGATCAGGCTGGCGATGCCGGCCGGCATCTGCGGCAGGCCGAGGCGGGCGGCGGTGGCGCCGTTGAACGCGACCGCGCGCAAGGCCGGCAGGTCGGCCAGCAGCGCGGGCAGGCTGTTGGCTTCGATGCGCCGCAGGCGGGTATCCAGGCTGCCTTGCCGCTCGGCGCGGCCGATCACGTCCCACAGGCCGACGCCGTGGGCCAGCAGTGTGGCGTAGCGTTGCGGCCAGTCGATATCGAAGCGGACCTGCAGCAGCGCCGCCATGATCGGCCAGAACGCGTTGCGCGGATGGGCGTAATACGCCTGCGCCGACAGCGAGGCATCGCCGGGCAGGCTGCCCAGCACCAGCACGCGGACCTCGCGGTCCACGATGGGCGGCAAGCCCTGCTTGGTCGGTGTCGGATCGGGAATCGGCATGCAAAAAAGGGCGGCCCGGCGCGGGCCGCCCCGGCTCAGTGGCCGCTCTTCTGGATCAGTGCGCTGGCGTCGAAGCCCAGGCGCAGTCCGCCCCAGGCTCGGCCGTTGACCACGATGGGCAGATCCAGCTCGGTCATGATCTCGCCGGTATCGCGCAGGTAGGTTTGCAGCAGGAAGCGCTGGTTGATCTGCGCCGCGCGCAGGCCGGCCGGATCGTTGAACAGGCGCTTGTCGCGACTGTTGACGAGGTCGACGGCGCGGTCGCCGGTGGGTGGCTTGGAATACCAGCTGTTATGCGTGGCGCCGTAGCCCTTGGTATCCACCGCCAGCGAGAACTTGCCGCCGGTGGTCTCCTTGACCAGGCGGTCGTACAGCGGCTGCAGTTCGCGCTCGAACTCGGCGTCGTAGCTGGTCTTGAACTTTTGCGGATCGGTGCCGGGAATGGGGCGGTAGCTCTGGTCGAAGATGTTGACGTTGCGCGCCAGCATCGCTTCCAGCTTGAGCTGGATCTCGTCGCGGTAGCGACTGGTGCGCTGGATGATGGTGTCCAGCTCGCCCTGGCCGACGATGTAGCGGCCCATCATTTCCTGCACCCGCTCGGCGGCGCGCGACAGATCCTGCGACGATTGCGCCGAACGCGTCATGCGCTCATTCACTGCCAGCGACAACTGGTGGATCTCCGAGACATTGGCGTTGACCAGGTGATTGGCCTCGGTGAAGTTCTCCAGCGTGCCGGCGATCTCGGCCAGCGCGCCGCTGGTGCTCTCGAAGTCGGCCATCATCTTGGCGAACTGGCCGGACGCCTTGTCCACCACCTCGTGGGTGAGCTTGGCGTCCTGGGTGATCAGTTCGGTCTCGGTCAGCGTCTCGGCCACCTGGCCCAGCATGCTGTCGATATCGCGCGAGATTTCGTCGGTGGCGTCGCCCACCTTTTCCGCCAGCTTGCGCACCTCGTCCGCCACCACGGCGAAACCGCGCCCCGCCTCGCCGGCCCGCGCGGCTTCGATGGCGGCGTTGAGCGCCAGCAGGTTGGTCTGGCCGGAGATCTCGCGGATCAGGTCGACGATGCTCTTGATGCTGGCCGAGCGCTGGTTCAGCCCGTCCACGGTGTTGTTGAAGTTCTCGATCTTGGCGGTGATCGCGTTGATGCGGCTGGTGACGTCCTGCAATTCGGCATACGAGCCGCGCGCCAGGTCGAGGTTCTGCGCGGTGGTGCCGGAGATATCCTGGGTGCGGTGCGACACGTCGTTGATGCCACGGGTGGTGCTGTCGCTGGCATCGACCACTCGTTGCGCCAACTGGTCCTGCTGCTGGGTCGAGGTGGCCGAGTCCTTGATGTTCTTCATCGACTTGGCGGCTTCCAGCGCGATGCCCACCGTCATTGCCTGGACGCTGGCGATGATGTCGCGCTGCTTGGCCAGGAAGCGATTGCAGGTCCGGGCCAGTTCGCCGATCTCGTCGTTGGTGATGGCGGGGATGTCGGTGGAGAGATCGCCTTCGCCGCTGGCGGCCAGACGGAACACGTCGGTGAAGCGGCCGACCGGCCGCTTGATCCAGTAGTTGAAGTACACCATCTGGACGGTGACCAACACCACGCTGAGCAGGACCAGCACCCAGGCCCAGACGCGGTAATCAGCCAATACCTGGGATAGCTGTGCGATGGCCGCCGGGTCCAGCTTAAGGCTCCGCGCGACGTCCGCCAGCCGGGCTTCGGCGGCATAACTCAACGCCAGCAGCAGCAACGGCGGCAGGACCAGCAGATACAGGAACGCGAACTTGCGTGCCAAGGTGGGCAGCAAGGTCCGCTCCAGATTCGCGTGGAAATCGTTCAACCAGCCCATGGCACTCTCCCCAGCGTTGATGCTTGGTGTCGTGCCCGCCCGCACGACGATCGAAGGGGCCGGCAATGCCCGGCACGGTCAACCCAGTGCCGGGTGCATCGACTGCATCGTTAATGATTTTGTCGGTTCAGGATGCGAATGCGGCATGCAGGTCTTCCAGGCGCAGGCGCCAGTAAGCCAGCATGTGACGGAACACCGCCAGTTCCACTTCGCTGAAATCGTGGTCGGATTTGGCAAGGTCCAGTGCGATGGCCGCGACGGCCAGGCGCTTCTTCGGGTCGTCCACGGTATCGAACAGCGCTTCGATGCGCTCGCGGTCGACCAGGCGGATGGTGCCGTTCTCGTCCGCTTCGTCCGACACGTCGTTGCAGTAGTCCTGCAACACCTGGATGAAGCCCTTGCGGGAAATGCCCAGCGCCTCGTAGACGCGCAGATGCTCCAGTTCCTCCAGTTCCTCCGGAGCAAAACTGCCGTCGCAGATCATCTGCAGAACCAGGATGCGAGCCATGGCCTCGGGGCTGTTGTTTGCGTACTTCTTCATGGTTGTATTCCTTTGTGGGCTATCGGGGCGCTGCGCTGGCGCCCGGAGACTGCTTGGATTTGAGGGCTTGCGGAATCGGTACGACCTTGCGGCTATGGTAATCGAAAAACACGCACGAAGTGCTTGCCGTGGCCACGGGCCGGCCCGTGACCGATTCCCGCACGGCGTAGCGCAGATCGACGGCCACCCGCGTGTATTCGGCCACGCCGACCTCGATGACGAGCTGCTCGCCCAGGAACGCTTCGCTGGCGAAGCTGACGGCCAGATCGCCCAGGATGATGCCAGGGTGATCCGCGTCGCCGGTTTCGCTCAGGCCATGGCTGGCCAACCAGCCCAGGCGGGCTTCCTGCAACAACGTCAGCAGCGCGTGATTGGCCAGATGCGCCCCGTAGTTCAGGTCGCTGGCACGCACGCCGAGCGTGATGCTGTATTCGACGTGGGCCGGTGGGTCGATCTTGATTCTGGGCATGGCGCTTCGGACGGGAAAGAGGGAAGGTGAAGGTATCCTACCCGCTGGAACCGCCCTGACTACTGCGGAAAATCCGATGGCGGGGGGAATCGACGCTTCTGCTAGACTTAACGACAGCCATGTCCAGGGAGAATGCCATGTACCAACGGATCCTTGTTCCAGTCGACGACAGCGAAACCAGTGCCGCCGCCGTGCGCGAAGCCACGCAGTTTGCCTGCGAACAGAAGGCGGTGATCCGCCTGGTCCATGTGATCGATCTGGCGCAGTTCGCGTGGAGCGCCAACGAATTCCTCGACGTGCCGCAGTTGCAGGATGCATTGCGCAAGTCCGGCAAACAGTTGCTCGAACGCCATGCCGAGGCCCTGCGCGAAGCCGGCCTGCACCCCGAGCAGGAGCTGCTCGAAGCCTGGGGCGGCAACCTGGCGCAGACCATTGTCGACGAAGCCAGCAAATGGAAGGCCGAACTGATCGCCATGGGCACTCACGGCTTTGGCGGGCTGACCCATCTGCTGCTGGGCAGCGTGGCCGAGGGCGTGATGCGGGCGACCAACGTGCCGATCCTGCTGGTGCGAACGCCGAACAATGCCAGCAAATGATGTCCCGTCCATCCGCGTCCTGCGGGTGGACGACCATGCGCGCGATGCCGCGGGCTTCACCTACGTCTATCCCGTGGTTTCGCGTCGCGCCGGCGGAGTCTCCGTCGGCATCAACCTGAATCCCAACAATGCCTGCAACTGGCGCTGCGTGTATTGCCAGGTCCCGGATCTGACCCGCGGCGGACCGCCTCCCATCGCACTGGACCAACTGGAAGCCGAACTCGACGCCATGCTGCACGACATCGTGCACGGCGATTTCATGACGCGCAGCGTTCCCGAAGGCGCGCGCCGTCTGAACGACGTGGCGTTCTCGGGCAACGGCGAGCCGACCATGAGCCCGGAGTTCCCCCAGGCCGTCGAGCGCGTGCGCCACCTGCTGCAACGCTACGACCTGCTGGGGCGGATCAAGGTCGTGCTGATCACCAATGGCAGCCAGCTCTATCGGGCACGGGTGCAGCAGGCGCTGGCGGCGCTGAAAACGCTCAACGGCGAAGTGTGGTTCAAGCTGGATCGCGCGCCGCAGGATGGTTTTTCCGAGGTGAACCAGGTGCAGCTCAACCGCGAAGCGGTGGCGCGCCATCTGGCTGCGGCGGCGCAAGGCTGCCCCACGTGGTTGCAGACCTGTATGTTCATGCGGGAAGGGCGTCTGCCCGACGAGGCGGAGATCCAGGCGTACCTGGATTTCGTCGCGGCGCAGCTGGCCGACGGAGTGAAACTGGAAGGGGTGTTGCTCTACGGCCTGGCCCGGCCGTCGATGCAGGTGGAAGCGCCGTTGCTGGCGGCGGCACCGCGGGAATGGATGCAATCGGTTGCCGACCGGATCGCCGCGCTGGGGCTGGCGGTCCGGCTCAGCATCTGACGGTCAGCGGGCGTAGGCGCTGCCGCCGAGGAGGCGCTTGTCGGCGGGCTGGGCCTGCTCGCGCGCGGCGGCCTTCAGCGTTTCGTACAGCTCCGGCTTGGACTTGCGCAGGTATTCCAGTACCCGCATGTCTTCGCGGCTGAGGTCGGCCAGATCGATCTGCTCGACATGGACCACGCGCAGCAGTTCGCGGACAGGCTTGGGCATGGCGCGGCCGCTTTCGTAGCGGGAACCGCCACTTTGCGTGACGCCGATGCGACCCCAGAATTGTTGCTGGTTGAGGCCAAGACGGCGGCGAATCTCGCGCGGATTGAGGATTTCGTCAGACATGTAGATTAACTCCCGAACATCGACTGCCAGCGGATAAAATCGGGCGCTTGCCCAGGTTCCTGGCAGTGCTATGCCGCCATCTTATCGATCCACCCTTTTGAATCCCACGTGACTATTGCCACGGGGAAATCGCCAAAAAAACGCGTTATCCATGGGAACTGAATCCAATCCGGATGTCTCAGGCGGCCTTCGTGGTGGCGCTTTCATGGCGCTGTGCGAGACCCGGCCGCAGGCCAAGGTCGAAGCTGTTGAGGCGCTGAACGATAACTTGCCATTGTTATCGGAAATCGAGGTCGTCAGGCTGCCGGTCCCGGGTCGGCCGGAACGGCCGGAACTGGTGCCTCCACGGGCGCTGATCCAGCGAAATATCTCGACTCCCGCGGGGCGGGCAGCGCTGCTGCACGCCATCGCGCACATCGAATTCAATGCCATCAATCTGGCGCTTGACGCCATCTATCGCTTTGGCGACATGCCGCTAGCGTATTACCGCGATTGGTTGCAAGTGGCCAAGGAAGAAGCGCTGCATTTCACATTGTTATGCCGGGAGCTGGCACGGTATGGCCATACCTATGGCGATTTCCCGGCACACAACGGCCTGTGGGACATGGCGTTGCGCACCGACCACGACGTGATGGCGCGCATGGCGTTGGTGCCGCGCATCCTGGAGGCGCGCGGCCTGGACGTGACGCCCGGCATCCGTGCCAAGCTGGCGCAGAGCGGCGATGCGTCGGCGTGCGAGGTGCTGGACGTGATCCTGCGCGACGAGATCGGCCACGTGCGCATCGGCAACCGCTGGTATCGCCACTGCTGCGCGCAGCGCGGCCTCGACCCGATCGCCACCTTCGTGCAGTTGCTGCGCGACACCGCCACACCCAGCTTCAGGGGGCCGCTCAATCGCGACGCTCGCCGCGATGCCGGATTCACCGACGAGGAGTTGCTGCTGATCGAGTCGCTGAACGACTGATCGGCGCCTGGGGCGAATCGACCTTCAAACGCGGGTGCGAAGGACGAAGGCCGGGATGCAGGGCAAGGCGTGCCGAGTGCCGCGGGGTCATCCCCGCAAGCGAGGCGCAACGCCGCCATGCGCCCGGCCTTCGTCCTTCCCTGCGGGTTGGTCCGTGGGCCGGCGTCTGCTTTGTCGCACGGCTTGCAGAGAGGAGGGCTATCTGCTGCGCCGCGCTTCGCGCAGCCATCCGGCCCACGGACCAACGCATCCCGCGTTTGAAGGTCGATTCGCCCTAGGCCAGGCGGATCTGGATATCGTCGCGTTCGCCGGCCACCTCGTTCAGCACGCCCAGCAGTGCGTCGAACTGTTCCTGGCCCAGTAGCGGCAGCGATTGCAGGCAGCCTCGCCAGGTGATGACCAGCGGGCCCTCCACGCTGGCGCGGAGCACGTCATAGAGCGCATCGAGATTGCGGCCGAAGTGGCCGGGCAGGTCGAGCTGGTGGGAGAGCTGGTCGTAGACATCGTCCAGGGTGCGGATCTGTTGCAGTACGGCTTGCTTTGGTTCGGTCATGGTCGTCATGGCTTGCAGGTGGGGATTTCGGTGAAGGTCTGGTAGTGATCGACGGTGACGAAGCGGCGCCCGCGCGGCTCGAACACCATGCGTTTGGCGCCACGCTTGCCGCCGCGGTAGTCGAGGTCGGCTTCGCGATAGTCGCCCCGGGGCAGACGGCGCTCGCGGTTGCCGAAGCGGTCGCCGCCGATCGAATGCTGCGGCAACACCTGCCATAGATCGCGCCCGGGTTGCCAGCCGGCGTCCTGCGCTGCGCGCTTGGTGACGAACTTGGCGGGCAGCCGGCCATCGCGGCCCAGGGCGACCAGCACGTCGCCCAGTTCGGCGGCGTCCAGGCGCTGCTGGCGCGCCACTTCGCCGGCGAGTTGCCGGCAGTCGGTCGCGGCGAATACCGGGGATGAACACAACAGCAGGGCAAACAGGAAGCGGCGCATGATCGGTTCCAGGGGAAAAGCGCATTCTGCCAGTGTCATGCCCGGGATGCCCGGCCGGGCCGGTCAACCGTATCGTCCGCGCCGAATGGCGGCCCAGAGCCTGTTCAAGATCTTTTCGCGACAGCATTCGGAGCCGTGTCGGTGTACGGCAAGGCGCAGGACGCATGCGGTATGAATACCGTGAGCGGCATGCAACGCGGCAGCGCCCCGGCAATGCCCCGAACCCGTGGTGCCCGGCGCTGCCGTGAAAAGGTTTTGAACAGGCTCTCAGGTCGTGGGCCGCAGCATCACCAGCTTGATTTCGTCGTGATCCACCAGCCGGAACGTCACCTGCTGATAGGCGAGATGGCCGCGCTGCGGGTGGTGAAAGCCACGCAGCCCGCCCTGGCGTTCCAGCACGTCGTGGCGACGCCAGAACTCGGCGAAGTCCGGGCTTTCCGCCGCCAGCCGCGCCACGAACGCTTCCAGCACCGGGTCGTCCAGGCTGGAGCGGCTGTCGGCGCGGAACTCGGCCGCCAGCCGCCGGGCGCGGGCTTCCCAGTCCTCGACCAGAATGCGCGCGCCCGGATCGAGGAACACGTATTCCAGCAGGTTGTGCGGGCCGGGTTGGTCCAGCCAGCCGCTGAACAGCGCGGCGGCGGCCGGGTTGAAGGCGAGCACTTCCCAGTAGCGTCCCAGCACGTAGGCCGGCATGGCGATGCCTTGCACCAGGTTGTCCAGCAGGCCGTCGGGCAATTCGGGATCGGCGGGAAGCGGACTGATGTCGCGGCGGCCGGCCAGTTCGAACAGGTAGGCGCGCTGGGTGCGATCCATGCGCAGCGCGCGCGCCAGCCGGTCGAGCGCGTCGCTGGAAACATTGATGTCGCGGCCCTGTTCGATCCAGGTGTACCAGGTGGGGCTGATCTCGGCCAGTTGGGCCACTTCCTCCCGCCGCAGGCCCTGGGTGCGGCGGCGGATGCCGGCGGGGAAGCCGAACGCCGCCGGCGGGCATTTGCTGCGCAGCGAGGCGAGGAAGTCGCCGAGTTCCTTGCGACGGATGGACATGGTCGGTCTTTATCCCGGTAGTGATGGGCGATCTGGAGCGGCTGACAAAAATCTCCGGGCGCCGCCGCGCGGGCGCCACGCCTCGCTTGTCGTACGCCTTGTATTATCTCGTTTCGCGCGTCTCGCCAGGGCCGCTGCGCCGGGTTTTGTCAGCCGCTCTTATACCAGGGTTGCCGTCTTGGCCGCACTGGTCGGCATGGTGCTGCATCCTGTTACTGGGTAGTTTTTATACCAGGATAATCGCTGGTATTGTCCGGCTCGGGCAATCCGCCTAATCTCGCGTCATCGGCCCGCTCCAGGTGCCTGCATCGAACGGAATCCAGCATGAAAGCGCAGACGTTGTACGACAAGTTGTGGAGTTCGCATGTCGTCCGGGAAGAAGAGGACGGCACCTGTCTGATCTACATCGACCGCCACCTGGTGCACGAAGTGACCAGCCCGCAGGCGTTCGAAGGTCTGCGTCTGGCTGGCCGCAAGCCCTGGCGCAACCACTCCATCGTGGCCACCGCCGACCACAATACCCCGACCGACCATTGGGACGAGGGCATCAAGGACCCGATCAGCCGGCAGCAGGTGGAAACGCTCGACGCCAACATCAAGGCGTTCGGCGCGCTGGCCTATTTTCCGTTCAAGGACCTGCGCCAGGGCATCGTGCACGTGGTCGGCCCGGAAAACGGCGCCACCCTGCCCGGGATGACCGTGGTCTGCGGCGACAGCCATACCTCCACCCACGGCGCGTTCGGCGCGCTGGCGCACGGCATCGGCACCTCCGAGGTGGAACACGTGATGGCCACGCAGACGCTGGTCGCCAAGCAATCCAAGGCCATGTTGGTCAAGGTTGAAGGCCAGCTTGGCCGCGGCGTCACCGCCAAGGATGTGGCGCTGGCGATCATCGGGCGCATCGGTACCGCTGGCGGCACCGGCTATGCGGTGGAATTCGGCGGCAGCGCCATCCGCTCGCTGTCGATGGAAGGCCGCATGACCCTGTGCAACATGGCGATCGAGGCCGGTGCGCGTGCCGGCATGGTGGCGGTGGACCAGACCACCATCGATTACGTGAAGGGGCGCCCGTTCGCGCCCACCGGCGAAACCTGGGATCGGGCCGTCGCCTACTGGCGTACCCTGGTCAGCGACGAAGGTGCGGTGTTCGACAATGTGGTCGAACTCAAGGCCGAAGATATCGAACCGCAAGTCACCTGGGGCACTTCGCCCGAGCAGGTGGTGTCCATCGGCGCGCGAGTGCCCGACCCGGCCGGCGAAGCCGATCCGGTGAAGAAGGGCAGCGCCGAGCGCGCGTTGCAATACATGGGCCTGGCGGCCGATACCCCGATCAGCCAGATCACCATCGACAAGGTGTTCATCGGCTCCTGTACCAACAGCCGCATCGAGGATCTGCGCGCCGCCGCCGAGATCGCGCGTGGCCGCACCAAGGCCGCGAATGTGAAGCTCGCCATGGTGGTGCCCGGATCGGGGCTGGTAAAAGCGCAGGCGGAGGCCGAGGGCCTGGACAAGATCTTCATCGAGGCCGGCTTCGAGTGGCGCGAGCCGGGCTGCTCGATGTGCCTGGCGATGAACGCCGACCGGCTGGAGCCGGGCGAGCGCTGCGCCTCCACCTCGAACCGCAACTTCGAAGGCCGGCAAGGGCAGGGTGGCCGCACCCACCTGGTCAGCCCGGAGATGGCCGCAGCCGCCGCCATCGCCGGCCACTTCGTCGATGTACGTACCTTCGCTTAACCGAATTAGGAGAGTCGCTGATGAAATCGATCCTGTTGGCCGTGGTGGCGGTGGTCGCCATGGCTTCGTTGTCCGCCTGTAACACCGTTCACGGCTTCGGCAAGGACGTGCAGAAACTGGGCGACAAGATCGAAGGCGCGGCGCAGAAATAAGCCATGAAAGCATTCAACCAGATCAACGGCCTCGTCTGCCCGCTCGACCGGGCCAACGTCGACACCGACGCCATCATCCCCAAGCAGTTCCTCAAATCGATCAAGCGTTCGGGCTTCGGCCCCAACCTGTTCGACGAGTGGCGCTACCTCGATCACGGCGAGCCGGGCATGGACAACAGCACCCGCCCGGTGAACCCGGAATTCGTGCTGAACTTTCCGCGCTTCCGTGGCGCCGAGGTACTGCTGGCGCGCGAGAACTTCGGCTGCGGTTCCAGCCGCGAGCATGCGCCGTGGGCCATCGAGGATTACGGCTTTCGCGCGCTGATCGCGCCCAGCTTCGCCGACATCTTCTTCAACAACTGCTTCAAGAACGGATTGCTGCCCATCGTGCAGCCGGCCGAGGTGGTGGACCAGTTGTTCCGCGAGGCCGAGCAGTCCGAAGGTTATCGCCTGACCATCGACCTGCCGTCGCAGACCATGGTCACGCCGTCCGGCCAATCGTTCCCGTTCGAGATCACCGCGCACCGCAAGCACTGCCTGCTCAACGGCCTGGACGAGATCGGCCTGACGCTGGCCCATGCCGACGACATCCGCGCGTTCGAGGCCGGGCACCAGCAGCGCCAGCCCTGGCTGTTCGTCTGAACGCGCGGGGGTCAAACACGGTCATCCTTGGGCAAGGTCAACCGGCCTTGCCGGATGCGATTTATACTTATAGGGTTAATTCCACTTACCCAGCCTGAAAAGCGTAGAGAACCCATGATCCTGCATAAATTCAAGACCCAGGCCGATCTCGACCGTGCCGCAGCCGACCTGATCATTTCCGTTGTCCGTTCCAAGACCAATGCCGTGCTCGGCATGGCCACCGGCGGCACACCCGTGGGCCTGTACAAGGAAATCGTCAAGACTTACCAGCAGGGTCTGATCAGCTTCAAGGAAGCGCGCACTTTCAACCTCGACGAATACGTCGGGCTGCCGGTGACCCACCCCGAAAGCTATCGCGCCTTCATGCAGCGCAACCTGTTCGACCACATCGACATCAAGCCCGAGAACACCCACGTACCGAACGGCAACGCGCCGGACATCGACGCCGAGTGCCGCCGCTACGACGAGATGCTGTACCAGCAAGGCCCGGTCGACCTGCAACTGCTGGGTATCGGCCACAACGGCCACATCGGCTTCAACGAGCCGGATACCGAACTGTCGCGCTTCACCTACAAGGTGACGCTGAAGGAAGACACCCGCGAAGCCAACAAGCGCTTCTTCAACAGCCTGGACGAAGTGCCGACCCACGCCGTGACCATGGGCATGGGCACCATCATGCAGGCCAAGATGATCCTGCTGGTGGTCAAGGGCCAGGAAAAGGCCGAGATCCTCGACCGCACCCTGAACGGCCCGATCACCACCCAGGTGCCGGCTTCGCTGCTGCAAACCCACCCGCGCGTGATCGTGATGACCGACTGCGACGTGCAGTACAAGGTTTCGCACTGATCCCACGCGGCTGAAACCCGACCCAAACCCCAACCGGGGTTTGGGTTTTTATTTGGACTCAAGAAGATGAAGATTCTCGTTCTCCCTGGTGATGGCATCGGTCCCGAGATCGTTGCGCAAGCGAAGAAAGTACTGGCCGCGCTGCAGACCGACGGCCTGAAGATCGAGCTGGAAGAAGCCCCGCTGGGCGGCGCCGGCTACGACGCCTACGGCTCGCCGTACCCCGAAGTCACGCAGAAGCTGGCGCGCGCCGCCGACGCCGTGCTGCTGGGCGCCGTGGGCGGCCCGCAATACGACAAGCTGGATCGCCCGCTGCGCCCCGAGCGCGGCCTGCTGGCCATCCGCAAGGATCTGAACCTGTTCGCCAACCTGCGCCCGGCCATTCTCTATCCCGAGCTGGCCAACGCCTCCACCCTCAAGCCCGAGGTGGTCAGCGGCCTGGACATCCTGATCGTGCGCGAGCTGACCGGCGACATCTACTTTGGCCAGCCGCGCGGCGTGCGCGTCAACGAGGCGGGCGAACGCGAAGGCTTCAACACCATGCTGTACAGCGAATCCGAGATTCGCCGCATCGGCCACGTGGCGTTCCAGGCCGCGCAGAAGCGCAACAAGAAGCTGTGCTCGGTGGACAAGGCCAACGTGCTGGAGACCACCGAGTTCTGGAAGGAAATCATGATCGACGTCGCCCGCGACTACCCGGACGTCGAACTGAGCCACATGTATGTGGACAACGCCGCGATGCAGCTGGTGCGCAACCCCAAGCAATTCGACGTGATGGTCACCGGCAACATCTTCGGCGACATCCTGTCGGACGAAGCCTCGATGCTGACCGGCTCGATCGGCATGCTGCCGTCGGCCTCGCTGGACGCCAACAACAAGGGCCTGTACGAGCCCAGCCACGGCTCCGCGCCGGACATCGCCGGCAAGGACATCGCCAACCCGCTGGCCACCATCCTGTCGCTGGCGATGATGCTGCGCTACAGCTTCAACGCCGAAGCCGCCGCCATCCGCGTCGAGGATGCCGTCAAGGCCGTGCTGGCCAAGGGCCTGCGCACCGCCGACATCTACGAGGCCGGCACCGAGAAGGTGAGCTGCTCGGCGATGGGCGATGCGGTGGTGGCCGCGCTGTAAGCGGTACTGGCAACGATGGGCTGACGGGGAACGGGAGTTTGGCCCCCGGCAAAGCCGGGCGCTTCGTGCCTGTGGTTTGCCGGCCACAGCGCTCTTTGTTCGAGCCCACTCTCCCCGCCCTCGCCGCCGCGAGAGAGCCTCGCTTCGCTCGTTGCGCGTGCCCGGCGACTGCAAGAAAAACGCCGTTTCCTGTTGAGGGAAACGGCGTTTTTCATTGGCCAGCCTATCGCGGTTAGATGTCTTCCAGCGCCAGCAGCTCCGCCACCGTCTGCCGCCGCCGGATCAGGCGGGCCTGGTCGCCGTCGAGCAGGATTTCCGGGATCAGCGGGCGAGTGTTGTAGTTGCTGGACATGCTGGCGCCGTACGCGCCGCCGTCGTGGAACACCACGAAATCGCCCACCGCGGCGGCTGGCAGTGCGCGCGGCGCCACCACGCCGCCTTCCTCCTGGGTGAACACGTCGCCCGATTCGCACAGCGGGCCGGCCAGCACCGTCGGCCGGGTCGGGCCGTGCTTGACCGCACCGTCGGCGGTCAGCAGCGTCACCTCGTGGTGGCTGCCGTACATGGCCGGGCGCATCAGGTCGTTGAAGCCGGCGTCGCACAGCACGAAGTGATTGCTGCCCACGTCCTTCAGCGCGCGGACCTCGGCCACCAGCTTGCCGGACTCGGCCACCAGGAAGCGGCCCGGCTCGATCTCCAGGTGCACCGGGTGCCCCAGGTGGGCCTCGATCTGCTGGCGCGCCTTGTCCCACAGGCTGAAGTAATGCGCGGTGTCGATGCGCTCGCCATCGACCCGGTACGGGATCGACAGGCCGCCGCCGGCCGAGATCGCCCGCAGGTCGCGGCCGCTGGCCTTCACCTGCGCCACCATCGCGTCGCATACCTCCGCCAGATGGCTGTAGTCCACGCCCGAGCCGATGTGCATGTGCAGACCCACCAGGTCGAGCCGATAGCGATCGATCAGCGCGTAGGCTTCGTCCAGGTGCTCGTGCCAGATGCCGTGCTTGCTCTGCTCGCCGCCGGTGTTGGTCTTCTGGCTGTGGCCGTGGCCGAAGCCGGGGTTGATGCGCAGCCACACCCGATGGCCGGGGTTGGCCTGGCCCAGCTGCTCCAGCATCTGCGGGCTGCCTGCATTGACGGGGATGTCCAGTTCCACCACGCGCGCCAGCGTGGCGCGGTCCAGGAGGTCGGCGGTGAAGACGATGCCGCTGTTGGCATCGTTGCCGCGATAGCCGGCGGCCAGCGCGCGCTCGATCTCGCCCAGCGAGACCGCGTCCACCTTCACCCCGGCCTCGCGCATCAGTCGCAGGATATGGATGTTGGAGCACGCCTTCTGGGCGAAGCGGATGGTGTCGAACTGGCGCAGTTGCGCGATGCGCTCGCGGATCACCGCGGCGTCGTAGATCCAGGACGGCGTGCCGTGTTGGCGGGCCAGCGCCACCAGTTGCGGGCCATGGACGGGCTTCATCTCGATAGGCTTCCTGTATTGATTGCGCGCGTATTCAAGCAGAGCGCCGCATCGTGGTAAAACGATGTTTTCTTATCCGCCATCAGCCCGGCTTATGGTCCGCCGCGGCGTCGGCGCCTTCGCTACCACCGCTCATCCATGCTCGACTACAAACTGCTCGAAGCCCTCGAAATGGTCGCCCGCGCCGGCAGCTTCGACGCCGCCGCCAAGCGCATGCACCTGACCCAGTCGGCCGTGTCGCAGCGTATCCGCCTGCTGGAGGAACGCATCGGCGCCGTGCTGCTGGTGCGCGACATTCCCGTGCGCCCGACCCCGGCGGGCGAACGCCTGCTGGCGCACGTCAAGCAGGTGCGCGACCTGGAAACCGACCTGGCGCGGCAGGTGGAAGGCGAGGGCGCCGGCTGGAACTCGCTGAGCGTCGGCGTGAACGCCGACAGCCTGGCCATCGGCCTGATTCCGGCGCTGGCGCCGGTATTGCGCGGCCATCGCATCCTGCTCGAATGCGTGGTGGACGACGAGTCGTACACCCTCGACCTGCTCAAGGCCGGCGAGGTCAGCGGCTGCATCAGCACTCAGGCGCAGGCGGTGGCCGGCTGCGAAGTGGCCTCGCTGGGCGCGCTGGCCTACCTGTTCGTCGCCACGCCGGCCTTCGTCGGCCACTTCTTTGCCGATGGCGTCACCCGCGAGACGCTGACCCATGCGCCGGCCGCCGTCTACGGCCGCAAGCAGAGCCTGCACCGGCGCTGGCTGCGCGAAGCGCACGGCCTGGAAGAGGGCGGCTATCCGTGCCACGCCATTCCCGATTCCAGCGCGCTGTACGCCGCCGCCTGCGCCGGCGTGGCCTACGCCGTGGTGCCGCGCGCCCAGGCCGCGCCGCAACTGGCCGACGGCGCGCTGGTGGCGCTCGGCGTGCCGCCGTTGCCGGTGGCGTTGTACTGGCACTACGCCACGCGGCAGAACGCCGCCGCCCAGGCGCTGACCGAAGCGATCCAGAGCTTCGCCGCACGCTTCGTCACTGCTTGATCAATCCGGAAATCGTCATGTCCCAGCCCCAGATCGTCTTTCTCGACCGCGATACGCTGCCGGTGCCGGTGCATCGTCCGGCCAGCCCGCACCAGTGGATCGAATACCCCGCCAGCAGCGTGGCGCAAGCCGCCGAGCGCCTGGGCGGCGCGGCGGTGGCGATCACCAACAAGGTGCCGATCACCGCCGAAGTGCTGGCCGCCGCGCCGTTGCTCAAGCTGGTGGCGGTGGCCGCCACCGGCTACAACATCATCGATCTGGATGCCTGCCGGGCGCGCGGCGTGGCGGTGTGCAATATCCGCGACTACGCCATCCACGGCGTGGCCGAACACACGCTGATGTTGCTGCTGGCGCTGGCGCGCCAGTTGCCGGCCTACCGCGCCGACGTGCAGGACGGCGCCTGGCAGCGCGCACCGGGTTTCTGTCATTTCGGCGCGCCGATGCGCGACCTGGCCGGATTGCGACTGTGCCTGATCGGCGCCGGCGCGCTGGGTCAGGCCACCGCCCACCTGGCACGCGCCTTCGGCATGGACGTGCGTTTCGTCGAGCGCCGCGGCGCCGATACGGTGCGCGACGGCTACCTGGACTTCGACAGCGCGCTGGCCAGCGCCGACGTGCTCAGCCTGCACTGCCCGCTGACCGACGACACCCGCAACCTGATCGATGCCGCCGCGCTGGCGCGGATGAAGCCCGGCGCGCTGCTGCTCAACACCGCGCGCGGCGGCCTGGTGGACGAAGCCGCGTTGCTGGCCGCCCTGCAAACCGGCCACCTCGGCGGCGCCGGCATCGACGTGCTGCACGAGGAACCGCCGCGCCGCGGCAACCCGCTGCTGGACGTGTCGCTGCCCAACCTGATCGTCACCCCGCACGTGGCCTGGGCCAGCGAACAGACCATGCAGCGACTGGCCGGACAACTCACCGACAACATCGACGCCTTTCTCAAGGGCGAGCCGCGCAACCTGGTCTGACGGCGATCTGGGGCGTTCGCCGTCGGCGGTGGCATCGCGCACGAGGAATGCGCATTGCCATGCGCAAGTACATCAGCTGAGTTCCCCGCTAAGCCAGACCACCATTGGCGCGCAGCACCTGCCCATTCACCCAGCCCGCGTGCGGGCTGACCAGGAACGACACCACCGACGCGATATCGTCCGGCTGGCCCAGCCGTTGCAGCGGCGGCATCCGGGCGAAGTTTTCGATCTGTTCCTCGGTCTTGCCCTGTAGGAACAGCTCGGTCGCCACCGGCCCCGGCGCCACCGCGTTCACCGTGATGTCGCGGCCGCGCAGTTCCTTGGCGAACACCTGGGTCATCGCCTCCACCGCCGCCTTCGACGCGTTGTAGATCGCATAGCCCGGCAGCTTCAGCGCCAGCGCGGTGGTGGAGAAATTGACGATGCGCCCGCCCTGGTTCAGCCGCGTCGCGGCTTCGCGCAGGCCGTTGAAGGTGCCGCGCACATTGATGTCGAAGGTGCGCTGGTAGACCTCGTCGTCGGCCTCGGCGATCGGCGCCACCTGCATCACCCCGGCGTTATTCACCAGCACGTCCACCTTGCCCAGCTGCCGTTCGGCCTCGTCGAACAGGGCGCGCATCGCCGCCGGATCGGCGACGTCGGCGCGTACCGCGATGGCGCGGCCGCCGGCGGCCTCGATCCGCGCCACCAGTTGCCCGGCGTCGCCGACGCTGGCGGCGTAGTTGACCACCACGGCAAAGCCATCGTGCGCCAGCCGCTCGGCGATGGCGGCACCGATGCCGCGCGAGGCGCCGGTGACGATGGCAACTTTGGAAGAGAGGGCGTCGTTCATGCTGCGCATCCACGAATGAGGGGAATACGAAGCATGGGCGATTCCGCTGGCGGACGCATTACCGGATTCACCCGAGACGCGCCGCTGCTGCGGGCCGGCGCTCAGGCCAGCGTGTCGATCAGCGAGCCGATCATCTCGTCGGCCGCCTTCACCACCTTGGCGGCGGCCTGGAAGTTGTCCTTGGCCTCGGTGGTGCCGACCAGACCGCGAGTCAGGCCGTCGGTGTCGTCGCGCAGCCCGGCGGAGGCGACGCGTGCCGACGAGACGTCCAGCGCCCGCTGGTAGGTCTGCATCCCGGCCAGGCCGATGCCCAAGGTGGAGAAGCTCATGATCGTTCCTGTAATCCGTGCCAAGCCGTGCCGGCAAGGCCACCGACATCCGACGATGATGCCGCGCGCCGGACGATTGCGGGGGCGAAGCGGCTGCCTGGCCCGCCGGGCGGCCGCGTGCGGCCGTGGTGACAGTTGGGCGTCGCATGGCCGTCATCTGTTGTTCATTGTATAGACATCTCGCTTTCATCTGACGCGCCCAGAATCCGCGCCATCGTTCAACACGGGGAGCGCGGCCATGGCCATCGCTTTGGAAATCCGCCAGCTCAGCAAGACCTTCACCCCAGGCCAGAAGGCGCTGGACAACGTGAACCTGCGCGTGGATGAGGGCGAGATGGTGGTGCTGCTCGGCGCTTCCGGCTCGGGCAAATCCACCCTGCTGCGCCATATCGCCGGTTTCGTCTGCGGCGACGCCGGCAGCGGCAGCGTCAAGGTGCTGGACCGCTACGTGCAGCGCGACGGCAAGCTGGCGCGCGACGTGCGCGCGCTGCGCACCCAGATCGGCTTCGTGTTCCAGCAGTTCAACCTGGTCGGGCGCCTGCCGCTGACCACCAACGTGCTGACCGGCATGTTGCACCGCGTGCCGCCGTGGCGCTCGGTGTTCAAGTGGTTCACCCGCGACGAGCGCCAGCGCTGCATGGCGGCGCTGGCGCAGGTGGGCATCGACAAATACGCCGCGCAGCGTGCGTCCACGTTGTCCGGCGGTCAGCAACAACGCGCCGCCATCGCCCGCACCCTGGTGCAGGAAGCGCGCCTGATCCTGGCCGACGAGCCGATCGCCTCGCTCGACCCCGCCGCCGCGCGCAAGGTGATGGACACCCTGGCCCGCATCAACCGCGAGCTGGGCACCACCGTGATCGTGTCGCTGCACCAGGTGGACATCGCCATGCGCTATTGCCAGCGCGTGGTGGCGCTGCACCAGGGGCGCGTGGTCTACGACGGCACCCCGGCGCGGCTGACCCCGGCGCTGCTGCACGACATCTACGGCCCGCTGGCCACCGAATTGATCGCCCACGGCGCGCCCGAGGCGCAAGCCGCGCCGCAGCCCGCGCTCGCCCACTGATAACCCCACCCCGCCATCAAGGAGTCGTTCCGATGTTCCGTCGTTTTCTGACCGCGGTCGCGCTGGCCGCCACCGTGCTGCCGCTCCACGCCGCCGAAGCGCCGAAAGAACTGAATTTCGGCATCATCGC
The DNA here is from genome assembly GCF_000374805.1 of Chitiniphilus shinanonensis DSM 23277. Taxonomy (GTDB): domain Bacteria; phylum Pseudomonadota; class Gammaproteobacteria; order Burkholderiales; family Chitinibacteraceae; genus Chitiniphilus; species Chitiniphilus shinanonensis. The sequence continues at coordinate 23,851 of NZ_KB895340.1, read as the reverse complement.
CACCGAATCCACCGGCGCGCTGCGCCAGATGTGGCAGCCGCTGGTCGATGACATGAGCAAGCAGCTCGGCATCAAGGTGAACGCATTTTTCGCCCCGGACTACGCCGGCGTGATCGAAGGCATGCGCTTCAACAAGGTGCAGCTCGGCTGGTTCGGCAACAAGTCCGCCATCGAGGCGGTCGATCGCGCCGGCGGCGAAGTGTTCGCCCAGCAGGTGGACGCCGACGGCGCCCCGGGCTACTGGTCGCTGCTGATCACCCACAAGGACAGCGGCATCACCTCGGTGGACCAGGTGCTGAAGAACAAGGGCAAGTACACGCTGGGCATGGGCGATCCGCAATCGACCTCGGGCTTCCTGGTGCCGGGCTACTACCTGTTCGCCCAGAACGACATCAACCCCAAGACCCACTTCAGCACGGTGCGCAACGCCAACCACGAGACCAACATCATGGCCGTGCTCGCCCGCCAGGTGGACGTCGCCACCAACAACACCGAACAACTGGACAAGCTGAAGCAGACCTCGCCGGAGCGCTACGCGCAGATCCGCGTGCTGTGGCGTTCGCCGCTGATCCCGAAGGACCCGCTGGTGTACCGCAAGGATCTGCCGGACGACCTGAAGAACCGCATCCGCGCCTTCATCGTCGGCTACGGCAAGAACGAGCGCGAAAAGGCCGTGCTCAAGGCCATCTACAACACCGGCAGCTTCCGCGCCTCCAGCGATGCCCAATTGCTGCCCACCCGCCAGCTGGAACTGGCCCGCGTGAAGAGCAAGATCGAGGACGACACCACGTTGTCCGACGCCGAGAAGAAGACCCAGCTCGACGACGTGAACGCCAGGCTGGCCGAACTGGGCCGCCAACTGGCCGCCGCCGGCAGCAAGTAAGCAACGCGACGCGCCGGCGGGCTCCACCGCCGGCGCGTCGCCATTTGGAACGCCATCATGACCGACCTTGCAATTGCCATTCCGCCCGCGCCGCGCCCGGCGCACCACACCGGCCGCCTGATCGGCTGGGCGCTGTTGTGCCTGGTGCTGGCCTGGGCCTGGCGCGGCGCCGACATGCGCCCGCTCGACCTGTTCCGCGATTCCGGCAACATGGCGCAGTTCGCCGGCGACTTCTTCCCGCCCAATTTCCGCGACTGGCGCATCTACCTGAGCGAGATGATCGTCACCGTGCAGATCGCCCTGTGGGGCACGGTGCTGGCCGTGGTCTGCGCCGTGCCGCTGGGGGTCTTGTCGTCCGCCAACATCGTGCCGGCCTGGGTCTACCAGCCGGTGCGCCGCGTCATGGATGCCTGCCGCGCCATCAACGAGATGGTGTTCGCCATGCTGTTCATCGTCGCCGTCGGCCTGGGGCCGTTTGCCGGCGTGCTGGCGCTGTGGGTGCACACCACCGGCATTCTCGCCAAGCTGTTCTCCGAGGCGGTCGAGGCCATCGACCCGCGCCCGGTGGAAGGCATCCGCTCCACCGGCGCCTCGCCGCTGGAGGAAGTGATCTACGGCGTGATTCCGCAGGTGCTGCCGCTGTGGATCTCGTATTCGCTGTACCGCTTCGAATCGAACGTGCGCTCGGCCTCGGTGGTCGGCATGGTCGGTGCCGGCGGCATCGGCGTGGTGCTGTACGAGATCATCCGCGGCTTCCAGTACGCCGACACCTGCGCGGTGATGATCATGATCGTCGTCACCGTGTCGCTGATCGACCTGATCTCCGCCCGCATCCGCAAGGGCCTGATTTGAGAGCCACTGGCAAAACCCTCCTTGCGGTGCCGCGCTCCTTGCCGGAACCGCCGGGTTTTGTTGGCCGCTGAACCCCGTTTACGGAGGCAACATGGCGCTGAGCATCGCCGACATCCATCTGCTGTTCAACCGCCGTGGCGAGGAATACTACGGTGCCGAGGGCGTGTCGCAGCGCGAGCACGCGTTGCAGTGCGCCGAACTGGCCGAGCGCGCCGGCGCCAGCGCCGCGCTGATCACCGCCGCGCTGCTGCATGACCTGGGCCACCTGGTCCATGAAATGGGGGACGATCCCGCCGCCGAAGGCGTGGACGACGTGCACCAGTTCCTGGCGCTGCCGTTCCTGCGGCCGCTGTTCGACCACGACGTGCTGGAGCCGATCCGCCTGCACGTCGACGCCAAGCGCTACCTGTGCGCGGTGCAGCCGGGCTACCGCGGCATGCTGTCGTTCGCCTCGCAGCGCAGCCTGAACCTGCAAGGCGGCACGATGACCCAGGCGGCGGCCGCCGAGTTCATTGCCCAGCCCTACGCCGCCGACGCGGTGCGGCTGCGCCAGTGGGACGATCTGGCCAAGGTGCCGGGCAAGCCCACGCCATCACTGGAGCATTACCTGGCGATTGCAGCGACTGCGACACGCATCATTCCAGCCTGAACCCACCCGGCATTTCATCGCCCTCCACGGCAACTCGATCCTGGTTTCGGGCGCTTGGTCGCAGCGCCCGGCCGGCGTCCGGCCCGCTGCCTAGCATGGCTGCGAGGCGTCGGGAACGCCGCATGATCGAGGAGAACGCGATGGAACAATCGAAACCGGGCCAGGGGCCGTTCCTGGCCATGATGCTGGCCTGCCTGCCCAACGGCGTGATGAACTTCGCGCTGCCGCTGTACGCCCATGCCCTGGGGGCGGGCGCGGTGCAGGTGGGTATCTGTTTCACCCTGGCCAGCATCACCCAGTTGCTGTGCCGCCCGGCGGTGGGTTGGTGGATGGATCGTGGCGACAAGCGGGTGTTCCTGGTGCTGGGCTGCGTGTTGCAGGGCCTGGCGTTCTGGAGCTACGCCGCCTCGCGGCAGGTGTCGATGCTGTACCTGTCGGCAGTGGTGGCGGCCGTGGCCAACAGTCTGATCTGGACCGCCGCGCTGGCGCTGGTGGCCGCGCAGGATCGCCGCGTGGGCGAGGGGATGGGCCGGCTGGAATCCGCCAGCGCGCGCGGGGCGCTGATCGGCGCCATTCCCGCGTTCAACGTGGTGGGGATGTTCAGCCTGGAGCACAGCTGGCCGTTCATCATGGCGGCCTTCGCCATGGGGGCGGTGGTGGCCGCGCTGGCCGCGTGGCGGATGGTGCCGCGCACGCCGTCCGGCGCCCAGGCCGCCATGCCGCTGCCGGGCCCGGATCGCCGCCGCCTGCATCGCCTGCTGGCGCTGGCACTGCTGACCGCGCTGGCCGGCGGCATGGTGCTGCCGGTGCTGATGCTGTACCTGAGCGAGCGCTTCGGCGCGCCGTCGTCGACCATCGCCGGCGCCTACATCCCGGCCGCGCTGGTGCTGAGCATTCTGCCCGGCCATGCCGGTCGCCTAGTGGATCGCCTGGGCAGCACGCGCCCGCTGGTGGCCGGGCTGGGCCTGATGGCGGCGGCGATGTTGCTGATGCCGTGGATGACGCACCTGGGCTGGCTGATCGCGCTGTGGGTGGTGGAAGCCTGCGGCATGGCGCTGGTGGTGCCGGCCGAACGCAAGCTGGTGGCGGGAATCTGCGGCGCGCGCGGCGGCACGGTGTTCGGGCTGTACGCCACCGTCGCCAACGCGGCCACCGCGGTGGGACCGCTGCTGGGCGGCGCGGCGTACCAGTACCTCGACCATCGTGCGCCGTTCGCCGTGGCCGCCGCGCTGCTGGGGCTGACCGCCGCGCTCTACCTGCGCTGGTCCGGCGCGCTGGGCGCTTCGGCGGTGCTGCCGGTCGGCGCGGTCAGCAGCAGTGCCACGAACTGATCGCCGGCCTCTGCCAGCTCGCCGTCGTTGGCGATCTCAGTCAGCGCCATGCCGTCCGGCAACGGCGGCGGCGTGCGCGCCAGGCGGGCGGCCACGGCGGCCTCGTCTTCGCGGCCGCGCGCGGCCAGGCGTTTGGCCAACGTATCCGGCCGGGCGGTCAGCAGCACTGCTTCCAGCCGGGGATAGCGCTGCCAAGCCAGCGGCAGGTGGGCGCGCGAGCCGTTGACCACCACGGTGAGGCCGGCCGCCAGCCAGTCGTCGATCTCGCGGTCGATGCCGTAATGCAGGCCGTGGCTGCCCCACCACAGCGCGAAGCGACCCTCGTCCAGCGCGCTGTGGAATTCGTCCTCGCTCAGCGCCAGGTGATCCTCGCCGCCGGCCGTGGCGGGGCGGGTGACGGCGCGCCGGGCGAAGCGCACCCCGCCGCCTTGCGGCAGCCGCGCCAGGCTGGCGCGGGCGTGCGCCAGCACGCTGTCCTTGCCGACGCCGGACGGCCCCACCAGCACGATCAGACGCCCGCTCACAGCGCGCTGCCCAGCGCGAAGCGCCGCGTCAGGCGGAACGGCGCGCCGGGGCTGTCCTCGACGAACAGGCACAGTTCGCCCACCGGCAGGGGCTGGTCCAGCACCGGCGCGAAGTGTGCGGCCAGCAGCGGCAACAGCGCGCTGCGTTGCGGTTCGGGCAGCGGATCGGTCAGCGTGAAATGGCAGCGGAAGCGCTCGAACACGTGCGGGTAGCCCCAGCGTTCCAGCAGGTAGCGGGCCCGCACGTCCAGCTGACCGGGACGGCGGCGTTCCAGTTCGGCGGCGGCCGGCGGGGCGCGGAAGCGGTCGAACTCCGCCACGCAGGCGTCGGCTAGTGCCTGCAATGCCTGCGATTCCTCGCGCGGGCGCAGGCAGATGAAGCCGGCCAGCGCCGTCACCTGCAACGGCAGCAGGGTGAACGGCGCGGTGGTGGCGGCGAATTGTTCCAGCGCCAGCAGCAGCTGGGCTTCGTCATAGGGGTCGGCCAGGCGGAACGGCGCCTTGAGCGTGGCATGCAGGCCATAGCGGCGCGGGGCGCCGACCAGGCTGTTCCAGGTGGCGTGGTCCAGCCCCAGCATGGTGGACGGCGTCAGCGCGTCGCCGCGTTCGGCGTCGCGGCCCAGCCAGCGGTTGCCGACGCTCCACAGCGGATGCGTCTGCGGCGGGGCCAGATAGAGGGCGTAGCGGTAGCTCATGCGGTCACCCGCGGCAAATCCTCGGCCAGATGGACCAGCCGGCCGCCGGCCACGGTCGCCACCACGCGCGGGGTGGCGGGATCGCTGGCGTCCAGCACGATCAGGTCGGCGCGCTGGCCGACGGCGAGTTCGCCGCGGTCGGTCAGACCGGCGGCGCGCGCCGGGTTGGCGGCGACCAGTTTCCAGGCGCCGGCCCAGCCGACCACGCCGTCGGCGGCCAGTTGGCAGGCCGCCGCCAGCGGCGCCGGGTAGTAGTAGTCGGAAGCCAAGATGTCGCACAGGTCGGCGGCCACCATCTCGCGCGCGGCGGGGGCGCCGCAGTGGCTGCCGCCGCGCACCACGTTGGGCGCGCCGAACACGGTGGGGCTGCCCAGCTCGCGGGCGGCCGCCGTGGCCTCGGCGGTGCGCGGGAATTCGCTGATGGTGCAGCCCAGCGCCTGGAAGGCCGCGCGCTCGGCGCGGGTGTCGTCGTCGTGCGAGGCCATCGCCACCCCGGCGGCGCGGGCGTGGCCGGCCAGCCGGGCGATGGCGGCGGGCACTTCGTCGCCGCGCGCCGCCACCCGCGTCACCAGCGCGCGGAATCCGGCCAGCGGCATGCCGGCGCGTTCGGCGTACTTGCGCAGCTTGCCGTCGTCGCCCAGCCGCGCCTGCACCATGTCGAGATGGTCGTTGAACGCCAGCAGGTCGATGTGGCCGGTGGCCAGCCAGTCGGCGATCTCGTCCACGGCGTCGAGGTTGTAGGTCTCCCAGCGCAGGTGGATGCGGTGGTCGGCGCCCAGGCGCGGCTTCAGTCGCGCCAGCGCATTGCGGATGCCGATGGCGTTGTCGCGGCCCCGCAGGCCGCCTTCCCAGCTCCAGGTGATGCCGTGGAACGCGGTGGTGATGCCGTTGGCGACCAGTTGGCGATCGGTGTCGGCCAGCGCCAGCGGCAGCGGGAACGCCGCCTCCGGGCGCGGCAGGATCTGGCGCTCGAACGCATCGCCATGCAGATCGACGATGCCCGGCAGCACCAGATAGTCGCCGCAATCGAGCGCGCCGACCGGCGCAGGGCCGTCGCAGCCGGCGATCAGGCCGTCGGCGAAGGCGAGGGGGGTGTCATGCCAATGGCCGTCGTCCAGCAGCACGCGACGACCAACGATTCCTTGCAACATGTGGGTCTCCTTGTCCGGGCCGGGATGCTACGGGGCTTGCATGACGGTTTTGCGTGGGGCGGCGCGTTGCCGCGCTGCCCCGCTGGGAAGGGAGAAGAGGGAAGGGGGAAGGGTGACAAAACCCAGACCCCAAATCTTGAACCACAGAGGACACAGAGAACACGGAGAAAACCGGGAGGAAGGTAATGGAAGAAGGAAGAATCGTGGCAAAGCAACCATTGGCCGCCGCACCCCGGTTTACTTCCTCTTTGCTTTGGTTTTCTCTGTGAAACTCTGTGCTCTCCGTGTCCTCTGTGGTTCAAGATTTGGGGTCACGCCGTTGCCCTTCCCCCTTCACTCTTCCCCGCCAACCACCAACTGCACCGCATCCCCCGCCAGCCGGCTGATGCCGAATTCGATGGGGACGCCGTGCTGGTCGATGTTGATCCCTTCCACCTGCAACACCGGCTGGTTCTTCGGGCGTTGCAGGTGCCGCGCCACGGCTTCGTCGGGCAGGCGGGCGGTGATGCGGCTTTCCAGCCGCTCGTAGTCGGCCACGCCGTAGCGCTGCATCGCGCTGGTGATCGAGCCGGTCTCGGCATACGCCTCGGCCAGGCCGGCGAAGCGCTGCGCCGGGAAGAAGCGGGTGGTCATGCTGACCACGCGGCCGTCGGCGCGTGCCAGGCTGTCCACCTGCAACACCCGCTCGCCCTCGGCCAGCCGCAGCGCCTGCGCCACCTTGGCGCTGGCGGGGATCTCCTGCGAGCGCAGCACTTCGATCTGGCCTTCGCGTTGCAGGCGCTTGAGCGATTCGGAGAAACGCATGCGCTTGCCCATGCTGTAGTGCACGGCGTAGTCCTGCAAAAAGATGCCGCGCCCCTGTTCCACCCGCACCAGCCCGCGCGTCTCCAGCGCGGCCACGGCGCGGCGGATGGTGTGGCGGTTGACCTCGAAACGCGCCGCGAACTCGGCCTCGGTCGGCAGGCGCTCGCCCGCCCGGTAGTGTTGCTGGGCGATCTCCGCCTCGATGGCCTGTTCGATCTGGCGCCACACTGCCACGCCGGAACCGCGCTGGATCATGGTCTGCTGTCCTGTGCCGGAAAACCGCGATGTTGCCGCAGCCGTGCCCGGCCCGGTACCCGTTTCAAAAAAGATTCATGCGTCGGTGGTTTACTTGCCGCGTTGCTTGCGCCGATACTCTCGGCCGTAACTTGTATAGACATTTATACATGAAGGAGCCGCGATGACTCAACTTTGCGACCCGGCGCAACGGCGCCACTGGCTGGGCGTACTGGCCCAGGCCAGCCCGGTCGAGCTGGAGCAACACCTGGCGCGCCGCGCCTTGCCCGCGCTGCACTGGCTGCGCCGGCCGGAGACCGGCCTGATGATGGTGCGCGGCCGCGCCGGCGGCACCGGCGCCCAGTTCAACCTGGGCGAGGTGTCGGTCACCCGCTGCGCGGTGCAGGACGACGCCGGCCGGCTCGGCGTCGGTTACGTGCGGGGCAGGGTGGGGCGCCATGCTGAGCTGGTGGCGCTGTTCGACCTGCTGTTGCAGGACGACATCCAGCGCGCCGACCTGTTGCCGGCGCTGATCGAGCCGCTGGCCGCGCGCCAGCGCGCCGCGCGCGCCACCGCCGGCGCCCAGGCCGCCGCGACGCGCGTCGAATTCTTCACGCTGGCACGAGGGGATTGACCATGAATGCACCGCTTCTGCCCGGCTTCGCCCAGCCCGAGGACCACGCCCAGCGCGTGTTCCGCCTGCTGCTGGACGCACTGGCGCGCCCCGGCCGGGTGCAGACCCTGCCGTTCGAGTTCGCCGCGCCGGCGCCGCTGGCCCCCGCGACCGGCGCCGCCGCGCTCGCCTTGCTCGATTACGAAACGCCGGTCTGGCTGCAAAGCGCCGACAGCGCGCCGTGGCTGCGCTTCCACGCCGGCTGCCCGCTGGTGGACGACCCGGCGCGGGCGCGCTTCGCGCTGATCGACGATGCCGGCGCCATGCCGCCGTTGAGCGCGTTCGCCCAGGGCGAACCGGAATACCCGGATCGCTCCGCCACGCTGCTGATCCAGGTGGCGGGCTTCGCACCGCACGCTTCGACCGAGCGCGGCCCGACCTTACGCGGCCCGATCTGGTCCGGTCCCGGCATCGCCGACGAAGTGCGGCTGGGCGTGGTCGGGCTGCCCGACGGTTTCTGGCGCGACTGGCAGCGCAATGCCGGGCATTTCCCGCTGGGGGTCGATCTGTTGCTGGTGGCGGGCGCGCAGGTGGTCGGCCTGCCGCGTACCACCACCGTTCGGGAGGCATGACATGTACGTGGCCGTCAAAGGCGGGGAAACCGCCATTCTCAACGCCGGCACCTTGCTGGCGCAGGCGCGCCGGGGCGATCCGGCGGTGTCCGAAGTCTCGGTGGCGCAGATCGCCGGCCAGTTGCGGCTGGGCGTGGCGCGGGTGATGGCCGAGGGCTCGCTCTACGACGAGGAGCTGGCGGCGCTGGCGCTCAAACAGGCGGCCGGCGATCAGGTCGAGGCGATCTTCCTGTTGCGCGCCTACCGCACCACGCTGCCGCGCTTCGGCTACAGCCAGCCGCTGGATACCGCGCGCATGGCGGTGCGGCGGCGCATTTCCGCCACCTTCAAGGAACTGCCGGGCGGCCAGGTGCTGGGGCCGACCTACGACTACACCCAGCGCCTGCTCGATTTCTCGCTGCTGGCCGGCGGCGAGGCGCCGGTGGTCGCCGAGGCCGCGCAGCCGCTGCCCGAACACCTGCCGCGCGGCATCGACCTGCTGGGCGAGGAAGGGCTGATCGAGCCGGAACTGCCGCCGCCGGGCGATCCGGCGCCGGCCGATCTGTCGCGCGAGCCGCTGTCGTTCCCGGCCGGGCGCGCCACCCGCCTGCAAAATCTGGCGCGCGGCGACGAGGGCTTTCTGCTGGCGCTGGGTTATTCCACCCAGCGCGGCTATTCGCACACCCACCCGTTCGCCGGCGAGATCCGCATGGGCGAGGTGGCGCTTGAGGTAGTGCCCGAAGAGCTGGGTTTCGCCATCCAGATTGGCGAGATCACCGTGACCGAGTGCCAGATGGTCAACCAGTTCGCCGGCTCCAGCACCACGCCGCCGCAGTTCACCCGCGGCTACGGCCTGGCTTTTGGCGAGGCCGAGCGCAAGACCATGGCGATGGCGCTGGTCGATCGCGCGCTGCGCTGCGCCGAGCTGGGCGAGGAGCCCGCCGCGCCGGCGCAGCAGGCCGAATTCGTGTTGTCGCACTCCGACAACGTCGAGGCCGGCGGCTTCGTACAGCACCTGAAGCTGCCGCACTACGTCGATTTCCAATCCGAGCTGGAACTGGTGCGCCGCATGCGCGCCGCCATCGCCAGCGCGCAGCCTGCCCAGGAGCAGACCGCATGAGCGCCACCGGCTACAACTTCGCCTACCTCGACCCGCAGACCAAGCGGATGATCCGCCGCGCGCTGCTCAAGGCCGTTGCCATCCCGGGCTACCAGGTGCCGTTCGGCAGCCGCGAGATGCCGCTGCCCTACGGCTGGGGCACCGGCGGCATCCAGGTCACCGCCTCGGTGCTGGGGCGCGACGATGTGCTCAAGGTGATCGACCAGGGTTCGGACGACACCGTGAACGCGGTGAACATCCGCCGCTTCTTCGCCCGCACCGCCGACGTGGCCACCACCGACCGCACGGCGGAGGCGACGGTGATCCAGACCCGCCACCGCATCCCCGAGGCGCCGCTCGCCGAAGGCCAGATCATGGTGTACCAGGTGCCCGAGCCCGAGCCGATGCGCCGGCTGGAGCCGCGCGAGGCGGTGACGCGCACCCTGCACGCGCTGGCCGACTACGGCTTCATGCACGTGAAGCTGTACGAGGACATCGCCCGCTACGGCCACATCGCCACCACCTACGACTACCCGGTGATGGTCAACGGCCGCTACCTGATGTCGCCGTCGCCGATCCCCAAGTTCGACAACCCCAAGCTGCACCGCAGCCCCGCGCTGCAACTGTTCGGCGCCGGGCGCGAGAAGCGCGTCTACGCGGTGCCGCCGTACACCCGCGTGGAAAGCCTGGATTTCGAGGACCACCCGTTCAGCGTGCAGCGCTGGGACGAACCGTGCGCACTGTGCGGCGCCGACGACAGCTTCCTCGACGAAGTGGTGCTGGACGACGCCGGCGGGCGGATGTTCGTCTGTTCCGATTCCGAATACTGCGCATCGCGGCAGCACGCCGGCCACACCGGCCCGGCCCATCGAGCGCAGCGAGGCTCCCTCGCGGCGGCGAGGGCGGGGGAAGTTGGAATCGAGCAAGGGAAGCCGGTGCCGGCATCAAACGATACGGCGAGCGCCCGGCTTGGCCGGGGGCCTGCTTCTTCCTGAATTGGAGCTTAACTATGCAAGCGAATGACAGGCTTCTGACGCCATTGCTGAGGGTAAGCGGGCTGACCCGCCATTACGGCGCGCGCATCGGCTGCGCCGACGTCGGCTTCGAGCTGTGGCCCGGCGAAGTGCTGGCCGTGGTCGGCGAATCGGGCTCGGGCAAGTCGACGCTGCTCAAGCTGTTGTCCACCCGGCTGGCGGCCGACGCCGGCCGCATCGAATACGCGCTGTTGGGGCGCGGCCTGACCGAGTTGTCGCGGCTGTCCGAGGCCGAGCGCCGCTGGCTGCTGCGCACCGACTGGGGCTTCGTCGAGCAGAATCCGCGCGACGGGCTGCGGATGAACGTCAGCGCCGGCGCCAACGTCGGCGAGCGGCTGATGGCCACCGGCGCGCGCCACTACGGCGAGATCCGCGCCGCCGCGCAGGATTGGATGGCGCGGGTCGAGCTGGACCCGGCGCGCATCGACGAAGCGCCATCGCGTTTTTCCGGCGGCATGCAGCAGCGGCTGCAAATCGCCCGCAACCTGGTCACCAAGCCGCGGCTGGTGCTGATGGACGAGCCCACCGCCGGGCTGGACGTATCGGTGCAGGCGCGGCTGCTCGACCTGCTGCGCGAGCTGGTCACCTCGTTCGGCCTGGCCGCGGTGATCGTCACCCACGACCTGGCGGTGGCGCGCCTGCTGGCGCATCGCCTGCTGGTGATGCAGGGCGGGCGCGTGGTCGAGACCGGCCTGACCGACCAGGTGCTGGACGATCCGCAACATCCGTACACCCAGCTGCTGGTGTCCTCGGTTCTTCACCTGTGAGACGCGCATGAATCCCGACCTGATGATCGAAACCCGTGGTCTGTCCAAGACCTTCGTGCTGCATCAACAACACGGCGCGCGGCTGGCGGTGCTCGACGGTGTGGACCTGGCGGTGGCGCGTGGCGAATGCGTGGCGCTGGTCGGCCCGTCCGGTACCGGCAAGAGCACGCTGCTGCGCTGCCTGTATGGCAACTACCTGGCCAGCGGCGGCGAAGTGCGGGTACGCGGCGACGCCGGCTGGACGGTGCTGGGCGAGGCCGCGGCGCGCGAGGTGCTGCTGCTGCGCCGCGACACCATCGGCTACGTCAGCCAGTTCCTGCACGTGATTCCGCGCGTGCCGGCGCTGGACATCGTCGCCGCGCCGTTGCGCGATCGCGGCGTGGCGGACGGCGAGGCGCGCGAGCGCGCCGCCGTGCTGCTGCGCGCGCTGTCGCTGCCGGAACGACTGTGGCGCCTGCCGCCGGCCACCTTCTCCGGCGGCGAGCAGCAGCGCGTCAACATCGCGCGCGGCCTGATCGCCGAGCACCCGATCCTGCTGCTGGACGAACCCACCGCCTCGCTCGACGCCGCCAACGCCGAGCGCGTCGCGCAACTGATCGACGCGGCGCGCCAGCGCGGCGCCGCCATCGTCGGTATCTTCCACGACGTGGCGATCCGCGACCGCGTCGCCAGCCGTTGCTTCTCCCTCACCCGTGCCACGGAAACCGCGCCATGAGCCAACAGATCCTGACCAATGCCCGCATCGTGCTGGCCGATGACATCCTCCACGGCACCCTGCGGCTGGTGGACGGCCGCATCGTCGACCTCAGCCACGGCGTCACCGCCGTGCCCGGCGCCGAGGATTGCGACGGCGACTACCTGATGCCGGGGCTGGTCGAACTGCATACCGACAACCTGGAAAAGCACCTCGGCCCGCGTCCCGGCGTGGCATGGCCGGTGCATTCCGCGCTGACCATCCACGACGCCCAGGTCGCCAGCGCCGGCATCACCACGGTGTTCGACGCGCTGTGCATCGGCGAGGATCGCAACAGCCTGCGCGCCACCACGCTGGCGCCGTCGATCGATGCGCTGCGCCACGCGGTGGCTCAGGGCCACACCCGGGTGGACCACTGGCTGCACCTGCGCTGCGAGGTCTCCAGCCCCGACGTGCTGGAACAACTGGAACGCTACCTGGACGAGCCGCTGCTCAAGCTGCTGTCGGTGATGGACCACACGCCCGGCCAGCGGCAGTGGATGGACCTGGAGAAATACCGCGTCTACTCGCAGAAGCACGAGCACTGGAGCGACGAGCGCCTGGCGCAGGACGTGGCCGAGCGCCGCGTGCTCCAGGAGACGCACGCGCAGCGCAACCGCCGCGCCGTGGTGCGGCTGGCGCAGGAACGCGGCCTGGCGCTGGCCAGCCACGACGACACCACGGTCGAGCACGTGGCCGAAGGCGCGGTCGACGGCGTGACGGTGTCCGAATTCCCGACCACGCTGCTCGCCGCCCAGGCCGCGCGTACGGCGGCGCAGGCCATCGTGATGGGCGCGCCCAACGTGGTGCGCGGCGGCTCGCACTCCGGCAACGTCGCCGCCACCGAACTGGCGCGCGCAGGGCTGCTGGACGTGCTGTCGTCCGACTATGTGCCGGCCAGCCTGCTGCACGCGGCCTTCATGCTGGCCGACGAGCCCGGCTGGAGCCTGCCACGCGCGCTGGCCACGGTGACGCGCACCCCGGCGCGGCTGGTCGGGATGGACGACCGCGGCGAACTGGCGCCCGGCCTGCGCGCCGACGTGATCCGCGTGCGCGCCACGCCGCATACGCCGCTGGTGCGCGGGGTGTGGCGGGCGGGGCAGCGGGTGGGGTGAGCCTTGGGTTTGCGGGTTTGCCGGGGTTGAGATTGAGGCGGCATCAAGCACCCGGCCAAGCCGGGTGCGCGTCGTTTCAGGAATGCCCACACCGGCTCTTTCCTGATCGATCCCACTCCCCCCGCCCTCGCCGCAGGGCGCCGAGTGAAGTGGTGGCAGCGCTGTCCGCATGATTGCTACGGCCCCCGGCCTAGCCGGGGTCTTGGTCGTGATGGTTTGCCGGGATCGGCTCCCCTTGATCGATCCCACTCCCCCCGCCCTCGCCGCCGCGAGGGGGCCTCGCGTTGCTCGGGGTGGATGCGGTCCGGCGAAGGGGCGGCGCTGGGTTTTCTCTGTGTTCTCCGTGCGCTCGGTGCGCTCCGTGTCCACAGGTGTTGCGGGTGTTTGTTACAACGCGGGCTGGAATTTCCGCCAGAGGCGGAGCGCCGGGATTGGGCTGGCCGAGGTCGAGGCGCTGCAAAGTGGCAAGTGCGCCGGCCAGTGAACGGCTGGTGCATAAGCAAACGGCCCGGGTAACCGGGCCGTTCTTCGTGGCATCAGGACTGCGGGCGGGGCGGGGGGCGCAGCGGCTCGCCGGAGGCGATCAGGTCGGTGGCGGAAGCCAGTGCTTCGTCGAAGGCCGGATGTACGTGTTCGCGCCCGACCAGTTCGACGATGCCGGCGCGTTCCAGCTTTTCGGATACGCGCTCGTTGGCGCCGGACAACTTCACCAGCACGCCGCGCTTGTGCAGCGAGCCGATCACTTCCTCCAGCGTCTGCAAGCCGGTGATGTCGATGAAGGGCACCCACTTCAAACGGATGATCAGGATGCGCGGGTAGGCGTGGATGTTGCTCAGCGTGCGTTCGAAGTTCTCGGCGGCGCCGAAGAAGAACGGGCCTTCCAACGCGTACACCAGCAGGCCGGGCGGCAGGTCGGTGAAGCCGCGATGGCCGAATTCCTTTTTCAGTTCCTGGCTGCCCTGCGCGGTGACCGCCACGCTGGACGACATGCGCCGCAGGAAGTGCAGGGTGGCCAGGATCACGCCGATGTTCACCGCCACCACCAGGTCGGCGAACACGGTGAGCGAGAACGTCACCAGCAGGATCACCACGTCGGCGCGCGGCGCGCGGCGGGTCATGCGCAGGAAGTGCCGCGCCTCGCTCATGTTCCAGGCGACCACGAACAGGATGGCGGCCAGCGCCGGCAACGGGATGTCGGCGGCCAGCGGCGCCAGCAGCAACAGCACCAGCAGCAGGAATACCGCGTGGGTGATGCCCGCCAGGGGGCTGTTGCCGCCGTTGCGCACGTTGGTGGCGGTGCGTGCCAGCGCGCCGGTGGCGGCGAAGCCGCCGAACAGCGGCGCCACCATGTTGGCGATGCCCTGGCCCACCAGTTCCTGGTTGGCATTGTGGCGGGTGCCGGCCATGCCGTCCGCCACCACCGCCGACAGCAGCGATTCGATGGCGCCGAGGATGGCGATGGTGAACGCCGGGCCGATCAGCTCGATCACGCGCGATGCGGTGATCTCGGGCAGCGCGAAGCTGGGCAGGCCCTGCGGGATGCCGCCGAAGGCGCTGCCGATGGTGACCACGCCGTCGAACTGGAAGATCGCCTGCACCACGGTGGCCACCACCATCGCCACCAGCGGGCCGGGGATACGCTTCAGGCCGGGAAGGCGCGAGCTGTACAGCACCAGCAGCAGCGACAGCACCGCCAGCCCGGTGGTGGCCGGGTGCCACTGCGGGAACGATTGCAGCATGTGCCACAGCTTTTCGTGGAAGTGCGCGCCCTGCGCCGGCGGCAGGCCGAAGAAATCCGGCCATTGCCCGGTCCAGATGATGACGGCGATGCCGGCGGTGAAGCCGACGATCACCGGATCGGGGATGAACTTGATCACCGCGCCCATCCGGGTCAGGCCGAACACCAGCAGGATGAGCCCCGCCATCAGTGTTGCCAGTTGCAGCCCGGCGATGCCGTACTTGGCGGTGACGCCGGACAGGATGACGATGAAGGCGCCGGTGGGGCCGGCGATCTGCAGACGGCTGCCGCCGCAGATCGACACCAGCAGGCCGGCGACGATGGCGGTGTACAGCCCCTGTTCGGGCTTGGCGCCGGAGGCGATGGCGAAGGCCATGGCCAGCGGCAGGGCGACGACGCCGACCACTACGCCGGCAATCAGGTTGGACATCCAGTGCTGGCGGCCGAGCAGTCCGGCGCGGCGTGCTTCGAGAAGGGCGATCATGGCGGGGAGGGGGATGGGTTGGACGGCGTGCCTCAAGCATAGTCAGTCCGCCGCCGTTGCAACGTGACCGATGGCCTGAAACGCATGCTGTCGTATATTGCGCCTGCCGGCGCCAACGTGGTTTGTCGAAATTGCTTGACCCGCGTCGCTGGCCGTCAATTGTCACCGCAAACAAGCACGAGGCTCTTCTTTTGGAACTTTCCACCCTGCAACTGCTGGCGCTGCTGTTCTCCATCACCTCCATCGGCGGCTACATCAACCACAAGGTGTTCCGCTTTCCGGCGTCGATCGGTCTGCTGTTCTTCTCGGTGCTGCTGTCGCTGGTGCTGATCGTGATGGACAAGACCTCGGCGTTTTCGCTGCAAAGCGTCGGCGTGCTGGTCAACAAGCTCGATTTCGAGAACCTGTTGCTGCACGGCATGCTGGCGGTGCTGCTGTTCGCGGGCGCGCTGCATGTGAACGTGGCGGAGCTGAAGGCGTACAAGCTGCCGATCGCGCTGTTCGCCACGGTGGGGGTGATGCTGGCGACGGCGATCACCGGCGTGCTGTTCTACCTGGCGTGCCGGGCGCTGGGGATGGATCTGCCCTTCGTCTACTGCCTGATCTTCGGCGCGCTGATCTCGCCCACCGATCCGGTGTGCGTGCTGGCGCTGCTGGGCGACGGCCCCAGCATCAAGAACATCAAGACCAAGATCACCGGCGAGGCGCTGTTCAACGACGGCACCGGCGTGGTGCTGTTCATCGTGCTGCTGGGGCTGGTGCACGCCGGCCAGCCGGTGAGCAGCCTGGACTGGAGCGTGCTGCTGCTGATCGTGAAGGACATCCTGGGCGGCGTGGTGGTGGGGCTGGCGCTGTCGTTCGCGCTGTACCTGGCGATCAAGTCGATCGACAGCTACGAGATCGAGATCATGATGATCATGGCGCTGGCGTTGAGCAGCTACGCCCTGGCGGAGCTGCTGCACGTGTCGGCGCCGATCGCGGTGGTGACCGCCGGGCTGTTCATCGGCAACCGGGTGCGCCACCTGGCGATGTCGCGCAAATCGACCGAGCACCTGGACGCGTTCTGGTCGCTGCTCGATGAGATCTTCAACGCCATCCTGTTCGTCATCATCGGCCTGGAGATGGTGGTGGTGGTGATCAAGTTCGATTACGTGCTGGTGGGGCTGGCCGCCATTGCGATCACGCTGCTGGCGCGCTACGCCAGCATCCTGGTGTGCGCGCTGGGGCTGATCGGCTCGCGCTACGACTTCAACTTCCGCCGCACGCCGCTGCTGATGACCTGGGCCGGCCTGCGCGGCGGCATCTCGATCGCGCTGGCGCTGTCGCTGCCCAACGATCAATACAAGCCGCTGATCCTGACCGCCACCTACGTGGTGGTGCTGTTCTCCATCCTGTTGCAGGGGCTGACCTTCAACCGCGTGCTGCGCTGGATCGACCGCAAGGCGTGACCGCCCCGACGCGGGGGGCCGGCCGCTTCAGGCGGCTTCCTCGCGTCGCAGATGCGGCACCAGCAGTTGCAGCAGGGTGTCGCACACGCCGGGCGACAGGTCGTGCGCCATGCCCGGCACCTCCACCAGCCGCGCGCCGGGGATCTTGGCGGCGGTGTCGCGCCCGCAGGCCACCGGCAGCAATGGGTCGTCCAGGCCGTGCACCACCAGCGTCGGCGCGCCGATGGCCGCCAGCATGGCGCTGCGATCCGGCGCGGCGGCGACGGCCATGATCTGGCGCAGCGAGCCCACCGGGTTCAGCGCGCGGTCCAGCCCCTCGCGGATGCGCTGGCGCTGCAAGGCGGGGTCGATGGGAAAGCCGGGGCTGTTCAGCATGTGGAAGGTGTCCTGCAGAAAGCTCACCAGGTCTTCGCGTCGCTCCGGGCGATAGAAGCCGCGCGGCGGCCGGCGCAGCAGCGCCGCCCGGGCCGCGGGCGTGGGGCCGGGCAGCCCGGGCGCGCCGCTGCTGCTCATCACGCTGGACAGCGTCAGCACCCGCTCCGGCCAGCGCGCGGCCAACAGCTGCGCGATCATCCCGCCCATCGACACCCCCACCACGTGGGCGTGGCGGATACCGAGCGCGTCGAGCAGGCCGACGGCGTCTTCGGCCATGTCGTCCAGCGTGTAGTGCGGGCGCAGCGGCAGGCCGAGCGCGCGCTTCAGCATCTGCCACGGCAGGCGCGGCCGACCCAGGTGATTCAGGTGGCTGGACAACCCCACGTCGCGGTTGTCGTAGCGGATCACGTGAAAGCCGGCGTCGGCCAGCGCGCGGCAGAAATCCTCCGGCCAGGCCACCAACTGCATGCCCAGTCCCATGATCAGCAGCACGGCGGGGCGCTCGGGCGGGCCGAAGGTTTCGTATTCGATCTCGATCTGGTTGGCGCTGATGCGGGGCATGGCGGACTCGGTGGCGATGGTTGTTCGATCATGATGGCGGCGAAGCAGCGTGGTGCAAGCGCGGTGACACGAAGAGCGGCTGACAAAACCCAGCGAAGCGGTCCTGGCAAGGAGCGCGAAACGCAGACAGTACGGGTAAGTACGGCAAGTAAGCGCGACGCCGCCAGGAGGGTTTTGTTAGCCGCGCCATGCACGGCATGCAGCGCCGGGAACGGCTTGACATCGCTGTTACAAGGCGGCGATAGCGCGGTGAAGCGAGGACGTTAGCTTGTGTGTCGTGAGCGGGCGCGGGCCCGCGCGTGGAGCACAGCATGGCGATTAGCTCGGCGGGCCTCGGGTCCGGGCTGGACGTGAACGGCATCATCTCGCAACTGATGCAGGTGGAGAGCCAGCCGCTGACCAAGTTGCAGACCAAGGTCACGGAGGCCGGCACCAAGATTTCGGCGGTCGGGTCGTTGCAAAGCGCGCTGGCGTCGCTGCAAGGCAAGGTGCTGACCTTGTCCAGCGCCAGCGCCTACAAGAGCGTGCAGGGCAGCCTGGGCGACAGCGGCATCGGCACGGTGTCGACTTCGGTGCTGGCGCAGGCCGGCAGCTACAGCCTGGCGGTGACGCAACTGGCGCAGAGCCAGAAGCTGAAGTCGGATGTGTTCTCCAGCGCCAGCGCGCCGGTGGGCACCGGCACGCTGACCATCCAGTTCGGCACCGAGGTGCCCGGCGTGGACGGTGCGGCCGGCACCTTCGCGGTGAACGGCGAGAAGGGCGCGCTGACGGTGAAGATCGACAGCAGCAACAACACGCTGACCGGGCTGCGCGATGCCATCAACAACCAGAACGCCGGGGTGACGGCCACCCTCATCAACGATGGCGGCGGCTACCGGCTGTTGCTCTCGTCCAGCGACAGCGGCAGCGCCAACAGCCTGCGCATCCAGGCCGAGGACGCCGATGGCGACAACAGTGACGCGGCGGGCCTGTCGCGCTTCACCTACGACGCCAACGCCACCGGCCACCTGGTGCAGACCCAGGCGGCGCAGGATGCCAGGTTCGCGCTGGACGGCATCGCCATCACCAAGTCGAGCAACTCGGTCTCCGACCTGTTGCAAGGCGTGACGCTCAACCTGCAGAAGACCAGCAGCCTGGACAGCAGCGGCAATCCGGTCGCCACCACGCTCAACATCACCCGGGATACCAGCGGCGTGAAGAAGTCGGTGCAGGATTTCGTCGATTCGTACAACGCCTTCGTCAAATCGGTATCGGACCTCACCTTCTACAACGAGGACGACAAGAGCAGCGGCGTGCTCAACGGCGATTCGATGGTGCGCTCGGTGCAGAACACGCTGCGCGCCACGCTCAACCAGGCGCTGGGCGCGGGCAGTCATTACCAGAGCCTGAGCGAAGTGGGCATCAGCTTCGACAAGAACGGCAACATGACGCTGGACAGCAGCAAGCTGCAATCCGCACTGGATGCGCGCCCGGACGACGTGGCCAGCCTGTTCGCCACCAACGGCACCGCCAGCGACGCGCGGGTGAGCTACCTGTCGGCCACCGCCGAGACCCAGGCCGGCCAGTACGCGGTGGAGATCACCCAGCCGGCGACGCGCGCCACCGTCAGCGGCGCCGCCATTACCGACACCTCGTTCACCATCACCGCCGACGAGAACGACACGCTGATGGTGGCGGTGGACGGGGTGTCGTCCAAGCAGATCAAGTTGTCGCCGGGCACCTATTCGTCGCCGGCCGCGCTGGCGGCCGAAATCCAGTCGCAGATCAACGGCGACAGCAATCTCAAGAACGCGGGGGTGACGGTCTCGGTCGGTTTCGACAGCGCCAGCCAGTCGTTCCAGATGACCTCGAACCGCTACGGCAGCGCATCGCAGATCCAGGTGACCAGCACCGGCGCCAACGACAGCCTGTTCGGCCTGAAGGTGGGCCTGCGCGACACCGGCAAGGACGTGGAGGGCAGCATCGGCGGTGCGCCGGCCACCGGCAGCGGCCAGACGCTGACCGGCACCGGCAAGGCGCAGGGTCTCAAGCTCACCGTCACCGGCGACGCCGCCGGCAGCTACGGCACGCTGTCGTTCAGCCGGGGCTTCGCCAGCAAGCTGGACCAGGCGCTGACCGGCCTGCTGGCGAGCGATGGCACGGTGCAGGCCCGGATCGACGGCCTGAACCGCGACATCGACAACTACGACAAGCAGGCCGAAACGCTGAACCGCCGGCTGGAAGAGACCGAAAAGCGCTACCGCGCGCAGTTCACCGCGCTCGACGTGCAGATCTCCAACATGAACTCGACCAGCAGCTACCTCACCCAGCAACTGGCCTCGCTCAACAGTCTGATCTCCTGATCGGCGCCGGCCCGGCCCGTGCGGCCGGCGTCGCTCAATCCCAGTGGGGGGCGAAATCCGGATTGGCCAGGCGCGCGCCGCGTTCCAGCCCGGCGATGGCGGCCATGTCGTCATCGCTCAGTCGCAGCGTTGCCGCGTGCAGATTGGACGCCAGGTTGTCGCGCCGGGTGGACGACGGAATGACGGCGTAGCCCTGCTGCAAGCCCCAGGCCAGCGCCACCTGCGCCGGGGTCGCGCCCAGGCGCTGCGCAATGGCGACGATCACCGGGTCGCCCAGCACCTTGCCGTAGGCCAGCGACATGTACGCGGTGAGGTGGATGCCGTGCTGGCGGGCGAAAGCCACCACCTTGCGGTTCTGCAGGTAAGGGTGGATTTCGATCTGCAAGGTGGCGATGGCGTCGGCGCCCACCGCGTCGATCGCCTGTTGCAGATGGGCGATGGTGAAGTTGGAGACGCCGATGGCGCGGGTCAGCCCTTGTTGCTGCGCCCGGTGCAGCGCGGTCATGTATTCGGCCACCGGCAGCACATCGCCCGGCGACGGCCAGTGGATCAGCGCCAGATCCACCCGGTCGGTACGCAGCTTGCGCAGGCTTTCTTCCAGGCTGGGCGCCAGCCGGTCGGCGGCCAGGCTGTCGGTCCACACCTTGGTGGTGAGATAGAGGTCGTCGCGCGGCACGCCGCTGGCGGCGATCGCCTGGCCGACCTCGGCTTCGTTGCCGTAGATCTGCGCGGTGTCGATGTGGCGATAGCCCAGTTCCAGCGCGGTGGCGACCGAATCGATCACTTGCTGGCCTTGCAGGCGGAACGTACCGAGGCCGATGGCGGGCGGATGCATGGTGTGACTCCTGTGATATATGAGCGACCAACAAAACCCTTCTGGCGGCGTCGCGTGGGGGCGCTGAGCTGAAACTTGCCGTACCACACGTACTGTCTGCGTTTCGCGCTTCTTGCCAGGATCGCTACGCTGAGTTTTGTCAGCCGCTCCGGGTGCGGCGTGCCGGGCACGCCCTGAATGAATAGCGGATCGGAGGACGATTCAGCGGCTGGCGGGGCAGACGGTTGCCGGCAGCGTCGCGGATGGCGGAGCGATCACGCCGTCGCCGGCCAGCCGCCGATCCAGGCGGCCGCTCCAGCGGGTGAGGGCCCAGGCGCCCAGCACCACCAGGGCGCCGATCCACGGCGTATGGCGCAGGCCGACCTGCTCGACGATCAAGCCGCCGCCCCACGCGCCCAGCGCGATGCCCAGGTTGAAGGCCGCGATATTGAGGCCGGATGCCACGTCCACCGCATGCGGCGCCACGCGCTCCGCCTGCTTGACCACGTACACCTGCAAGCCGGGCACGTTGCCGAACGCCACCGCGCCCCAGGCCAGCACCGTGAGCACCACCAGGATGGGATGCGGCGCGGTGAAGGTCAGCACCAGCAGTACCAGCGCCAGCAACATGAAGATGCGTTCCAGCGCCGGAATCGGTCCCAGCCGGTCGGCCAGACGCCCACCCCACAGATTGCCGAACGCCACCGATACCCCGTACACCAGCAGCACCAGGCTCACCGCGTTGCCGGAGAAGCCGGCCTGCTGCAACAACGGCGCGAGGAAGGTGAAAGCGATGAAACTGCCGCCATAGCCCACCGCGGTCATCGCATACACCAGCAGCAATCGCGGCTGGCCCAGCACCTGCAATTGCCGCAGCAGCGAGGACGGCGGCGTGTGGCGGATATCGCGCGGCACGAACAACGCGCTGCCGATCAGGGCCAGCACGCCCAGCGCCGACACGGCGAGGAAGGTCTCGCGCCAGCCGAAATGCTGGCCGATGAACGTGCCCAGCGGCACGCCGGTGACCAGCGCCACCGTCAGCCCGCTGAACATGAGGGCGATGGCGCTGGCCCCTTTCTCTCGCGGCACCAGCCCGGTGGCGATGGTCGAACCGATGGAGAAGAACACGCCGTGCGCCAGCCCGGTGAGCACGCGCGCCACCACCAGCGAGGTGTAGCCGGGGGCGTGCCACGCCAGCAGGTTGCCGACGGTGAACAGCGCCATCAGCCCCAGCAGCAGCGCCTTGCGCGGCACCCGGCCGGTGAGCGCGGTGAGCAGCGGCGCGCCGACGGCCACGCCGAGCGCATACAGGCTGACCAATAATCCGGCCGAGGGCAGGCTGACGCCCAGGTCCGCTGCGATGGTCGGAATCAGGCCCACGATGACGAACTCCGTGGTGCCGATGGCAAAGGCGCTGATGGTCAGCGCCAGCAAGGCAATGGGCATTGCGACTCTCCGGATGGGAACGCTTCGCAGTGTCGGTGCTTTGCCTTTGCGGAAAAACCAGTCATTCTGCACAAGATAGTTGACTGGAAATCAACAATGAAATCCACGCTGGACGAATTGCAGGCTTTCCTCGTGGTGGTCGATACCGGCTCGATCACCGCCGCCGCCCGGCAACTGGGGCAGACCACCTCCGGCATCAGCCGCGCGCTGGGCAGGCTGGAGGAAAAGCTGGAAACCACCCTGCTCAGCCGCACCACGCGCCGGCTGGAGCTGACGGAGGAAGGGAGGGCGTTCCTCGCGCATGCCCGCGCCATCGTCGGCGCGGTGGACGACGCCGAGGAGCAGATGGCGCTGCGTCGCCAGCGCCCGGCGGGACGGCTGCGGGTCAACGCGGCCTCGCCGTTCATGCTGCATGGTGTGGTGCCGCTGGTGGCGGGCTTTCGCCGCCGCTATCCCGAAATCACCCTGGAGCTGGATACCGACGACCAGGTGATCGACCTGCTGGAGCAACGCACCGACGTGGCGATCCGCATCGGCCAGCTCAGGGATTCCACCCTGCACGCGCGTTTTCTCGGCAGCAGCGCCTTGCGCATCCTGGCCAGCCCCGGCTACCTGGCGGCGCGTGGCACACCGCAGGCGGTCTCCGACCTGGGCGACCACACCCTGCTGGGCTTCAACCATCCGGACAGCCTGAACCAATGGCCGCTGCGCGACGCGCATGGCAACGGCCTGCGCATCGTGCCCGACCTCGCCGCATCGAGCGGCGAAACACTGCGGCATCTGGCGCTGGGTGGGGAAGGGCTGGTCTGCCTGTCGGATTTCATGACCCGGCGCGACCGCGAGCGCGGCGACCTGGTGCAGGTGCTGGCGGCCGACACGCTGGACGTGCGCCAGCCGATCAACGCCGTCTACTACCGCAACACCCAGCTCGCGGCCCGCATCGCCTGTTTTCTCGATTACCTGGGCGAGCACATGCAGGAAGCCGGCTGAGCACGGACACTTGTCATGTGCGTGCAACACGCGGCCGGTATCTTGCCGCCATCCCCAGTGGATGACTTGCGCAGGGCTGAGTCCGAAATGCCCTGCACCAGATACGCCAAAGCCCCGCCAAAAGCGGGGCTTTGCATTTGAGTATCCACACCAGACCGAAGATGCAGCAGGCAAGTTATCTGCCAGATCAGTGACTTAGCGTATTGGTTTGGATTTTTCTTGGGGAAGGTGTTGACGCCTTTCAGGCCCGACCGTATAGTTCGGCCTCTCTGCACGAGACGCAGCGCAGAACGAAGCGAAACGAAGAGTTTAGCAGGTTTCAAAAGCGCGGTGTCCGGTGGACTGATCTTTAACAAATTACAGCCGATGCGTGTGAGTGCTTGATGACGAATCAGCGCTCATACGTAAAAGAACCAGAGATGGTTTCTTTGAGTACGAGCCAAAGTACGAAATAAGCTAAGCGATTGAACGAAAGAGTTTGATCCTGGCTCAGATTGAACGCTGGCGGCATGCTTTACACATGCAAGTCGAACGGTAACGCGGGCTTCGGCCTGGCGA
>NZ_KB895339.1 GCF_000374805.1 Chitiniphilus shinanonensis DSM 23277 | reverse complement strand
CACCCCTCACCCCTCACCCCTCACCCCTCACCCCTCACCCCTCACCCCTCACCCCAGTATCCGCATCGCCGGGGTTGCATGCGACCCAATATTTCCAATATTCTGGAAATATGGATGAAAACCACGTGATTCGCGCCCTGGCGGCGCTGGCCCACCCGCTGCGCCTGCAGGTCTTTCGCGCGCTGGTGGTCGCCGGCCCGGCCGGGCTCACCCCCGGCGTGTTGCAGGAGACCCTGCACGTGCCCGGCGCCACGTTGTCGTTCCACCTGAAGGAGCTGGCCAACGCCGGGCTGGTCAGCCAGGAACGCGCCGGCCGCCACCTGATCTACCGCGCCGGCTACGACGCCATGAATGCCCTGCTCGGCTATCTGACCGACAACTGCTGCGCCGGCGAGCCGTGCGCGGTGGATGCCGGCCCGAGCACCTGCCGCTGCTGATTCCTCCCCACCGAGACCGCCATGAAACGCTTCCATGTCCATGCCCACGTCGCCGACCTGTCGGCCAGCATCGCGTTCTATACCCAGCTGTTCGGTGCGCCGCCGGCGCGCGTCGAGGCGGATTACGCCAAGTGGATGCTCGACGATCCCCGGCTGAACTTCGCGATCTCCGCCCGCGGCGGCACGCCCGGCATCGACCACCTGGGCATCCAGGCCGATACCGAGGACGAGCTGGCGACGCTGAAGGTGCGCGCGCAGGCCGCCGACCAGGCGCTGCTCGACCAGGGCGAAACCACCTGTTGCTACGCGCGCAGCACCAAGCACTGGGTGACCGATCCGCAAGGCATCGCCTGGGAGCAGTTCCACACCCTGGCGCAGATCGCCGTGTTCAATGAACCCGCCGCCTCCCCGGCCGGCGCCTGCTGCGCCCCCACGGCGCAGGCCGCGTCGTCCAGCTGCTGCGCGCCTTTGGCGCAGACCGATTCCACCTGCTGCTGAGCCCCGTCATGACCGTCAATGTACTGATCCTGTGTACCCACAACTCGGCGCGCAGCGTGCTGAGCGAAACCATGCTCAACCACTGGGCGGCCAGGCTGGGCCGCGACGTGCGCGCCTACAGCGCCGGCAGCGCGCCCAGCGGGCGGATCAATCCGGTCGCCTTGCAGGTGCTGGCCGAAGCCGGGGTGGATACCGGCGGGGTGCGCAGCAAGAGCTGGGACGAATTCACCCGGCCCGACGCGCCGGCGATCGATATCGTCATCACCGTCTGCGACAGCGCCGCCGCCGAGCAATGCCCGTACTGGCCGGGCCAGCCAGTACAGGTGCACTGGGGCTATCCCGATCCGTCCAACGCGCCGGAGCCGGAACGCCACGCGGCGTTCGAGCTGACGCGCCAGGCCATCGGCTATCGCATGCTGCAACTGCTGGCGCTGCCGTTGGCGACGATGCCGCCGGGCGAGCGGCGCGCGGCGCTGGAAGCGATCGAACGGAGCTGACCATGCGCGATACGCCTGCCATCGGGTTCTTCGAGCGCTACCTCTCGCTGTGGGTGGCGCTGTGCATCGTCGTCGGCGTCGCCGTGGGCCAGGCCGCGCCGGCACTGTTCCAGCACATCGCCGCGCTGGAAATCGCCCGGGTAAACCTGCCGGTGGGGCTGCTGATCTGGGTGATGATCGTGCCGATGCTGCTCAGGATCGATTTCGCCGCCCTGGGACAGGTGAAGGCGCACCTGCGCGGCATCGGCGTGACGCTGGCGGTGAACTGGCTGGTGAAGCCGTTCTCGATGGCACTCCTGGCCTGGCTGTTCGTGCGCCACCTGTTCGCGCCCTGGCTGCCGGCCGCGCAGCTGGACAGCTACGTGGCGGGCCTGATCCTGCTGGCGGCCGCGCCCTGCACGGCGATGGTGTTCGTCTGGAGCCAGCTATGCCGGGGCGATCCGTATTTCACGCTGTCGCAGGTGGCGCTCAACGACGCCATCATGGTGTTCGCCTTCGCCCCCATCGTGGCGCTGCTGCTGGGCATGTCGTCGATCGCCGTGCCCTGGGACACGCTGCTCATTTCGGTGGGTTTCTACATCGTGGCGCCGGTGATCCTGGCGCAGCTTTGGCGCCGGGCGCTGCTGCGGCGCGGGGAGGCCCGCTTCCAGGCCGTGCTGGCCCACCTGGGCCGCTGGTCGATCATGGCGCTGCTGCTGACGCTGGTGCTGCTGTTCGCCTTCCAGGGCGAGGCCATCCTGGCCCAGCCCCTGGTGATCGCCCTGCTGGCGGTGCCCATCCTGCTCCAGGTGCTGTTCAACTCCGGCCTGGCGTACTGGCTCAATCGCCGGCTGGGCGTGCGTCATTGCGTGGCGGGGCCGTCGGCGCTGATCGGGGCGAGCAACTTCTTCGAGCTGGCCGTGGCCACCGCCATCGGCCTGTTCGGCTTCCAGTCCGGCGCGGCGCTGGCCACCGTGGTCGGGGTGCTGATCGAAGTGCCGGTGATGCTGCTGGTGGTGCGGGTGGTGAACGGCTCGCGCGGATGGTATGAGCAGCGGATGATCTGAGGCGAAGCGGCGTCGGGGCGCTGCGTCGGTCCTCGGCCGCCCTAGCGGACAAGCTCCGGCAGGAACACCTCGAGCGGTTCCGTCACGAAGCCGTCCGCCTTCAGCATCACCAACCCGTGCAAGCGGGCCCAGACCGTCGTGGCGGAGCCAAACGATCCGTTCCGGGCATGGGCCGCCACGTTTGCGAGAAGCAACTGATAGCTCTCCTCGGCGGCCTTGGCCAGTGGGCTATCGGCCGTCGCATCGGGAACCAGGCGCGAGGCGAACATCAGGCGATAGCACTCGACGTTGCGTTCGCCGAACTGGAGGTAAGCGACCGTCGCGCGCTCGAACCGTCCTTCGTCGCCGCCCGACTCCACCGCCTGGCGCAGCGCCGCCGACAGCGCCTGAAACCCTTCCATCGCGACCGCGCTCAGCAGGTCATCCCGATCCGCGAAGTGGCGATAGGGGGCCGACTGGGCCACGCCGGCGCGCCGCGCGAGCGAGGCCAGCGTCAGGTCCTGGGCCCCGTTGGTGGCGATCTCTTTGTGCGCGGCGTCGAGCAGCGTGCGTCGCAAGTCGCCGTGGTGGTAGGTCCTGCGCTGGCGGGGCTGCGCCTCCGCCGCCTTTTTTTCTGTTTCTCTGTTCGTTTCTCGGCTCATGACAGGGCATCGCCCACTATGTGATACGCCATAACTTTTTCTTGACCCGACGCTTTGAGGCCGCTAGAAATGATACCTCATCACATTAAGTGCGGCCATCCAGATGAACCATGACCCCATCCATGCATTCGCGTCGGGCAATCGCTATCTCACGGGCAATTTCGCGCCGGTCGAGGCCGAAACGACTGCCTTCGAGCTGAAGGTGACCGGCCACATTCCCGAAGCACTGAACGGCCGTTTCCTGCGGGTCGGCCCCAACCCGGTGACCGCCCCCGATGCGATGCACTATCACTGGTTCGGCGGCACCGGCATGGCGCATGGTCTGCGCCTGCGCGACGGCAAGGCCGAGTGGTTCCGCAGCCGCTTCGTCAAGGATGCCGCAGCGTCCGCCGCCCTGGGGCTCGCGCCGCTGCCCGGCCCCGCGCCGGAACACCGCGCCGGCGCGGTGAACACCAACTTCACGCGGGTTGGAGGCAGGTTGTATGTGCTCGTCGAAGCGGGCAACCTGCCGGTCGAGCTGGACGATGAACTGGAAAGCGTCGCGCGCGCCGATTTTGGCGGCACGCTGGAGGCGGGCTTTACCGGGCATCCCAAGTTCGACCCGGTCACCGGCGAGCTGCATGCGCTGACCTACGAGCCCGGCGAACCGGTCCGCTATGTGTCGGTCGGGCGTGACGGCCGCGCGTCCACCAGGGCGCGCATCGAGCTGCCCCATCTCCCGCTGATCCACGACGTGGCGTTCACGGCTTCGTCCATCGTCATCCTCGACCTGCCGGTGACCTTCCAGCCGCAGCATGCGCTGGCCCCGTTTCCGTGGCTGTGGGACGACCGCCGCGATGCCCGGATCGGCCTGCTGCCCCGGGACGGCGACGTTTCGCGCCTGCAATGGTTTGCCGCGCCCCGCTGCTTCGCCTTTCACTTCGTCAATGCCTACGACGAGGGCGATCGGACGATCGTTGACCTGATCCGGCACTCGCGCATGTTCGTGCACGACCGCCACGGTCCCGGCGACGGCGCAGGGGTGCTGGTGCGCTGGACGCTCGAACGCGCCAGCGGCCGCCTGAGCGAAACCGTCCTGGACGAACGAGGCAGTGAATTTCCGCGCATCAACGGGCGTTTCGAAGGACGCGCTTACCGCTACGCCTACACGGCCCGCTGGGGCGAACAGTGCACCTTTGGCCCGGCCAGCAAACACGACATGCGGCGCGGCACGTCCGAAGCGCATGACTACGGCCCGGGCCGGGTGACGCTGGAACCTGTGTTCGTGCGCCGCCCGGAGGCCGTCGAGGAGGACGACGGCTGGATCATGTCCTACGTCTACGACGCCAGCCGCAATCTCAGCGATGTGGTCATCCTCGACGCACAGGACTTCGGCGGCGACCCGGTCGCCACCATCCAGCTGCCGGTGCGCGTGCCATTCGGTTTCCATGGCGGCTGGGCGGCGGATACGCCCTTGCCCGGTGAAACCGCCGACGCAGCTTGAAGCACCGGCGCGGTGGGCAGCGCCCATCGCGGGTTGGCCGCGCTCACGGCCCGCGCCACGTCGACGGCGTGAGGTTCGCCCGTTCCAGGCGGCGGCCCCGAGGCGCCTCGCCCTCCACCGCCACGCCCAAAAAAAAACCATGCCGCGACGGCATGGCCGAAAAGCGATCCGGGGGAATGGGGATCGCCGGGTCAAAGCTTGAACTGCGCCACCTGCCGTTCCAGCGCGGAGGCGAGGTCGCGCAGTTGCTGTGCGGTCTGCGCGGTTTCGTCCACCGCGCGGCTGTTTTCCTCGGACATCTGCGCGATCTTTTCCACGTTGCGCGCCACGTCGTTGGAGGCGGCGCTCTGTTCGGTCAGCGACGAGGTGATGTCGGTGACCACGCTCACCACCCGGTCGGCGCTGTTGCGGATCTGGCCGATGGCCTCGCCGGCGCTGTTGGCGGTCTCGACGTTTTCCTCCACCTGCCGCACGCCGTCGCCCATGCTGTCCACGGCGCTGCGGGTGCCCGACTGGATCTTCTCGATCATGGTGGCGATCTCGACGGTGGAGCTGGAGGTACGTTCGGCCAACTTGCGCACCTCGTCGGCCACCACGGCGAAGCCGCGCCCCTGCTCGCCGGCGCGGGCGGCCTCGATGGCGGCATTCAGCGCCAGCAGGTTGGTCTGGTCGGCGATTTCCTTGATCACGTTGACGATGCCGCTGATCTGCTTGGCGTGTTCGCCCAGGTGGTCCACCGTGCGCGAGGCGCTGCGCACCGATTCCGAGATGCTGCGGATGCCGGCGACGGTGTGGCCGATGACCTCGCTGCCGGAGGTGGAGACACGGCCGGCTTCGCGCGATTGCTCTTCGGCCTCGCGCGCCGAACCGGCCACGTGGTTGATGCTGACGGTAAGCTGCTCGACCGCCGCCGCCATCGCCGAGGCGGCGCTGCTCTGTTCGCGCGCACCGATCGACACCTGCTCGGACGCCTGGCTGATGCGCTCGGCGCCGCCCAGCAATTCGTCGGCGCTGCCCTTCACGTGGCGCAGCATGTCGCGCAGCTTTTCCTGCATCCGGTTGAGCGCGGCGAGCAGCCTGCCGATCTCGTCCTGGGCGCCGGCGGCCACGTCGAGACTGAAGTCGCCGCGCGAGGCGCGTTCCGCCATCTCGCCGGCCTGCCGCAGCCGTCGGGCGATGCTGCCGGACAACGCGTAGGCGATGCCGCCACCGATCAGCGCGCACAGCAGGGCGGAAATGGTCATGATGATGTAGGTCATCCGCTCCACCGCCTCGGCCTCGGCCAACCGCTGCTTGAGCAGCGATTCCTCCACCTGCGACAAATCGAGTATCAATTGCCGCATGGCCTCCATGCGGTTTCTGCCCTTGCCTTCCCGCACGGTGCTTTCGACGTCCTGCAACAGCCGGTTGCCGGCGTTCACCTCCCGCCGCAACGCGATCATGCCCTGCGCCACGTCGTGGTCCCAGCTTTCCAGGGTTTCGCTCAGCTTCTTCAGACGCTCCTGCTGGGCGGGGTTGTCGCTGGTCAGCTTGACCAGGTTGGCCAGCGCTTCCTCGTACATGGCCAGGCCCGAGGTATAGGGTTCGAGGAAATCGTCCTGCCCCGTCAGCAGGAAGCCGCGGACCCCTGTTTCCATATTGAGGATGCCGGTCAGCACATCCTCGCCCTCCAACAGCACCGTGTAGCTATGGTCGGTCCAGGTTCCGGTTTCCTGCACCTTGTTGAAATTGGCGGCAATGATGGCCATGGCGATCAATACCACCACCAGTACCGCGCCAAATCCCAGGTAAAGCTTCCTGGCAAGACTCAATGCGCTCATTTTGCTTTCCTCGGTGTCCGTTATCGAATTGGGAATCTCGTGCTGGAAAGCCTAGACGATTGCCGGGAATGAAAAATGAACGCTCGCCCCGCTTCGAGTGCTGGCACTGCCGCCCACATGCCATAACCATTGGTTAACCATTTCCCGAAAGCGGTCACGAAAACCAGCCGCTATACCGGAGCAGCTGCGGCTTTATCGGGCGCTCAGCTCATCCGATCTCCGCACCGCTTGCGACTAAACATCAAGATAAACAAGATCCTGGCAACCGCCCGGCGGCCAATTTCCGCATCGCATCGCGGCCTGGATCGGGTACGTCATCGGCACTTGCCAATTTCGCAGCCCGAGCGTCATTGGCCAAAATGAAGCGCCTTTTGCCGTATCTGGCATTTGAAAGGCATCGCCTGATTTCGACATCAAAAACCGGCCTTGCCAATTAACGGTGAAACGGCAATTCGCGCCGGCAATTGCCAGTAAGTTTTCCGTACGATCCAGCCAATTGACTGCACCGCGGGTCAGGGTGGCGCTGGGGGGTGGAAAGACAAGAAAAACGCCACATCGCGGGATGTGGCGCCAGGGCTGCCGATGCTGCCGCTTGCCGGACGGTCGTTACCGACCGGCCTTGATGCCGGGGTGGCGGACGAACCTGCGGTTGTGCGGGCCCGACCGCTGCGCTCACAGCTTGAACTGGGCGACGCGACGCTCCAGTTCGGTGGCGAGGTCGCGCAACTGCTGCGCGGTGTGGGCGGTTTCGTCCACCGCGCGGCTGTTCTCCTCGGACATCTGCGCGATCTTCTCGACGTTGCGCGCCACGTCGTTGGACGCGGTGCTCTGCTCGGTCAACGAGGTGGTGATGTCGGCCACCACGCTCACCACGCGATCGGCGCTGCTGCGGATCTGGCCGATGGCCTCGCCGGCGCTGTTGGCGGTTTCGACGTTCTCCTCCACCTTCTTCACGCCGTCGCTCATGCTGTCCACCGCGCTGCGGGTGCCGGCCTGGATCTTCTCGATCATGGTGGCGATCTCGACGGTGGAGCTGGAGGTGCGCTCGGCCAGCTTGCGCACTTCGTCGGCCACCACGGCAAAACCACGGCCCTGTTCGCCGGCACGGGCGGCTTCGATGGCGGCGTTCAGCGCCAGCAGATTGGTCTGGTCGGCGATTTCCTTGATCACATTGACGATACCGCTGATCTGCTTGGCGTGTTCGCCCAGGTGATCGACCGTGCGCGAGGCGCCGCGCACCGATTCGGAAATGCTGCGGATGCCGCTGACGGTGTGGCCGATGACCTCGCTGCCGGAAGTGGACACGCGCCCGGCTTCGCGCGATTGCTCCTCGGCTTCGCGGGCCGACTCGGCCACGTGGTTGATGCTGACGGTAAGCTGCTCGACCGCCGCCGCCATCGCCGCGGCGGCGCCGCTCTGCTCGCGCGCGCCCACCGATACCTGCTCGGACGCCTGGCTGATGCGCTCGGCGCCGCCCAGCAGTTCCTCGGCGCTCTGCTGTACGTGGCGCAGCATGTCGCGCAGCTTTTCCTGCATCTGGTTGAGCGCAGTGAGCAGCGTGCCGATCTCGTCCTGCGCGCCGGCATCCACGTCGCGGCTGAAATCGCCGCGCGCGGCGCGTCCGGCCATGTCTCCGGCTTGCTTCAGGCGCCGGGCGATGCTGCGGGAGATCCCGACCGCGATGCCGATGCCGATCACCGCGCACAACGTGGCGGAAATCGCCATGGTGATGACATTGCTGCGCCGCGCGGCGTTGGCCTCGGCCGCCCGCTCGTCGAGCAGCGACGCCTCGGCGTTCGAGATTTCGCCCAGCACCTGCCGCATGGCGTCCATACGGCCTTTGCCGTTGGCCTGCCGCACCACCACCACCACTTCATCCATGTTCCGCCCCCCGGCCGTCACCTCGCGGCGCAGGGCGATCTCGGGCTCGATCACCTTGCCCACCCATTCCTCCATCAGGCCGGCCAGTTTTTTCAGGCGCTCCTGCTGGGTGGCGTTGTCCTTGGTCAGTTCGGAGGTCTTGGCCAATGCCTCGTCGAACTGCTGGTGGCCCGAGGTGTAAGGGCCGAGGAAATCATCCTGGCCGGAGAGCAGGAAGCCGCGTTGCCCGGTTTCCATGTTGATCATTCCGGTCAGCATTTCATCAGTTCCGAGCAATACTTTGTAGGTGTGCTCGGTCCAGCCGGTAGCCTCCTTCACCCTGCCGACATTGTTGGCAATGATTGCCATCGCCACCAGGACCACGACCAGGATCGTGCCAAAACCCAGGTAGAGTTTCCTGGCAATGCTTAATGCATTCATTTCGTCCTCGCTTTGCGTGTCTACGCCGATCCGATATTGGATTTTTCACAAACTAGATTAACCGTTGGTCCACCCTTGGCGAAGGTGGGGTGCGGCACCGCAGCATTGCGCCGCGTAATGCGGGTTGCCATCACCGGGACAACTATTGGTTATCTGAAATGCGGACACGCCGGATTGCCAGAACCACCGTCCACCGCCTGGCTTACGTCGCCTGCGCATGGGAAACAGCCAAGCCAGGCGGCGGGCCCTTCCCGTCTGTTGCGGGCCATCGGCAATCGACCCTCAATCGAATTTCTTTTGTTTTTCAAAAAGATATAAAAACAACCCGCCCAAGCATGCTCCATTCGCCCGACATCGAGGCATGGGATACGCCTGCCGATTGCACGGTCGCGGATCGCCTCGGGAAGAACGCAGGCGCGGCTTGCATCGCCGATTGCCACGCATTCATGCCATTTACATGAATTGCCAGTGAAAATTGTTTAGCGAATGGAATGACAGCCCATATCGATCAGTGCGCCTGCGCCTTGGCGCAAGATGGGCTTCAGCACGGGTCTCAATCGCCCTCCACACGCCGGGCGCGATTACCAAATTGCATCGGATTGTGATGCCGAAATTGGCGCGACGCGCCCCGAATTGGCACCCCGAACCCTCGGAAATTCAGCGGGTGGCCCCACCATTGCGCGCAAGGATGGGGTCGGATACGTCCTTCGCCAGCCCGTACGGGGTGTCAGGAAGGATGGTTATTGCGTGCGTTCGCAGGCACTCAATGACCACCCAGGGTGATCACGCCCTCCATTTGCAAATAAGAATGTTTATCGTTTACTATCGTAAGCATTGACCCAGCGCATGGCGCATGACGGCGGGAACGCGTAGCAACCGTTGTCCCGCCACTGGGCAAGGCCCTCGCGCGCAGCAATGCCGCCAAGCCCGGCAGCCCCCATGACACGTCGTCGTTCGCGGCGTTGCTCACTCCAAAAACAAGAATAATTCTCAATATCAAAATCATTTGGACGTAACCGAGGCTATCCGTGTTCCTGTACTCCGCCCCGCTCAAGCCGCCGTTCCGCCGCAAGTTGTGCCCCGGCCTGGGCTTGCTGCCCCTGTTGCTGGCGCTGCCGCTGGCCTACGCCGACAGCACGCTCGACACCATCGTCGTCACCGCCACCCGCACCGAGAAGACGGTGGAGGAAGCGCCGATCCGCACCGAGGTGGTCACCGCCAAGGAAATCGAACGCACCCATGCCCGCACCCTGAAGGAGGCGCTGGAAAACGTGCCCGGCCTGCAACTGCGCGAGGTGCACGGCAAGTCGGGCTACGAGCTGTCGTTGCAGGGCCTGACCAGCGACCAGGTGCTGATCCTGATCGACGGCATGCCGATCAGCGCCAGCACCGGCTCGACGGTGGACCTGAGCCAGTACCTGCTGGCCGAGGTCGAGCGCATCGAGGTGATCAAGGGCGCGGCGTCGGCGCAGTACGGCAGTTCCGCGATGGGCGGGGTGATCAACGTGATCACGCGCCGCATCCAGCCGGGGTTTTCCGGCAGCGTGTCCGGCGATGTCGGCAGCTACGGCAAGCAGAACGTGTCGGGCAAATCGTTCGACA
The DNA here is from genome assembly GCF_000374805.1 of Chitiniphilus shinanonensis DSM 23277. Taxonomy (GTDB): domain Bacteria; phylum Pseudomonadota; class Gammaproteobacteria; order Burkholderiales; family Chitinibacteraceae; genus Chitiniphilus; species Chitiniphilus shinanonensis. The sequence goes on along the minus strand of NZ_KB895339.1, from coordinate 194,158 downwards.
AGGGCAACGCCCACGGTCAGGCGCGGGTGGAAGGCGGCGGCGAGCGCTGGCGCGTGCGGCTGGACGCGGACGTGGTGGACGATTCGGGCTTCTCGGTGAACCCGGATGCCTGGTCGCGCCAGGGCGACGCCTCGCGGCGCGAGCAGTACGGCGGCCGGCTGGCCTGGCTGCCCAAGCCCGACAGCGAGTTGTGGGTGGAAGGCAGCACCTACACCGAGGACGACGAGCAGCGCTATCAGTACTACGCGCCGCCCCACTACATCCCGCAGCGCAAGACCGAATACATCGAGCGTGATCGTCTGGCGGCCGGCGGCAACTGGCGCTTCGACAGCGGCGTGAACGTACAGCTCAAGGGGCTGGACGAGCGCTACGACAGCACCACCCGCGAATACTCCAACGACTACCCCATCGCCAGGCGCGAATCCGAACAGCGCACCCGGCACGTGTCGGCGCAGGTGGATTTGCCGGTGTGGCATCGCCAGTTGTGGCAGTTCGGCGCCGACTGGCACGGCGAAAGCCTGAGCCAGACCAGTAACGGCGCGTCCGAGCTGGGGGGCGACGGCGACGTGACGCGCAGCAGTCGCGAGCTGTTCGCCCAGAACGACATTATCTTCGACGACGTGTGGGAGATGGTGCTGGGCCTGCGCTGGCAGGACGACTCGGACTTCGGCGGCCACGCCGCCCCCAAAATCGCGCTGCGCGGCAACGTGCTGCGCGGCGGCGACTGGAACGGCGTGCTGCGCGCCAGCTTCGGCCAGGGCTACCGCGTGCCCAACCTGAAGGAACGCCACTACCTGTTCGACCACAGCTCGCTCGGCTACATGGTGCTGGGCAATCCAGACCTGAAGCCCGAGTCGTCCAACAGCTGGCAGTTCGGCGGCACGCTCACCTTCCGCCAGAACCTGACGCTGGACCTCAACCTGTTCCTCAACGACGTCAAGGACCTGATCCAGACCGACCTGGAGCACTACACGGTCATCAACGGCGTGGCGGTATACACCTACGAGAACATCGCCCGCGCCCGCACCCGCGGCGTCGAGACTTCGCTGCGCTGGCAGCCGCTGGATTCGCTCGACCTGAGCGCCGCCTACACCTTCACCGATGCCCGCGACCTCGATACCGACCAGATGCTGACGCGCCGCCCGCGCAGCATCGCCCGCGTCGGCGCCGACTGGCAGGCGCTGGCCGCCACCAGTGTCTCGCTGCGCGGCCGCTACCAGAGCAGCGAGCTGATCGATTCGGTCAGCAACGCCCGCTCACCGGGCTGGAGCACCTGGGATCTCAAGATCAACCAGGCGCTCAACCGCGACACCACCGTCTACTTCGGCGTGAACAACCTGTTCGACGAACAGCGCGACTTCGCCGATGCCAACGATTTCGGTCCCATCGTGGGCCGGTTCATCTACCTGGGTGCCCGATACACCTGGGGCAAGACCAACTGAGAGAGAGCGAAACATGAACATGACTTCCAAGTCGGGCGCCCTGCTGGCGATGACGCTGACCCTGGCCCTCGCCGCATGCGGCGGCGGCGGAGGCGGCAGCGACGGTCCCGGTCCGACCCCGACGCCGACCCCGGCACCGTCCAGCGGCTTCAGCCAGAAAGCCACCTGGAGCGTCACCCTGCCGGCGACCAATGTCTCGGTGTGCTACGACTTCGACACCCGGACCGAAGTGGCCGATTGCAGCGGCAACGCCTGGGATCTGAAGTTCAAGAGCAGTGGCCGCACCGCCTCGCTCTCCACCAACAGCGGCGTCAGCGGCAGCGGTCAGGGCGGCGCCTTCGGCGGCCCGTTCGAGCACACCTGGGCCGAACTGCTCGCCTGGCAGAACGGCACCACCGATCCCACCAGCGGCCCGATCCCGGCCAGCCTGTATTTCAAGGACAGCGCCAGCGGCGTGTTCACCGGCAGCAATTCGATCCAGGCCGCGGCTTTCGAATACGGCGTGGGCGGCGAGAACGACCACAAGTTGTATCCCAACTATCGCGTGTTCCTGATCACCACCGACAACACCAAGGCCAGCAACACGGGCGATGCCACGTCGCCGGTGTTCGCGCTCCAGGTAATCGGCTACTACGGCGGCCCGAGCGGCACCGCGTCCGGCTGGCCCTCGTTCCGCTGGGTGGATCGCCTGAGCGGCGTGCAGAAGACCGCCACCGTCGACGCCAGCGCCAACTGGGTCTACTACGACCTGGTGGCCGGCGCGGTCAGCAGCGAAAGCGGCACCTGGCACATCGCCTTCAACCGCTACAACGTCAAGCTCAACGGCGGCGCCAGCGGCGGCGGCAAGGTGGGCGGCTTCGTCGGCGGCACCCCGGCCGGCTTCTACGACGGCAGCGGCAAGCCGGTGGCGTCCAAGTTCACCGACGCCAACAACTTCCTCAGCACGCTGGCCGACCTGGTCAGCCCCAGCCTGGCGGTTCCGGCCAGCGCCGCGCAGTGGGTGAAGGACGGCACCACCTCGTCGCTCAGCCCCGCCTACCAGGGCACCTACCCCGCCGCGCTCGACTACGGCTGGTTCAGCTACTACCCGACCGCGTCGGCCGCCAGCGCCGCCGGCCTGCCCGCCGTCGCCCACCTGCTGAAGGCCAACGATACCCGCGGCACGCTGCTGCGCTCGGGTGAAGGCAACAGCTACGCCCGCTTCCGTCTGGTCGAGATCAAGTACGCCGATCCGAACGACGCCAGCAGCGCGCAGACCTGGACCTTCGAATTCGAGATCCAGCCCAAGCCGTAAGCCACGCCCTCCGCCGCCCCCTTCGGGGTGGTACTCGACATCGCCCGGCACAAGGGTGCCGGGCGGTTCTTCCGCGCCACCACCCGTCTCATGGAACTGACATGAACACAGCTACCCCCACCCTCGACCGCCACGACCGCGCCGAACTGCAAGCCCGCAATGCCGAGCTGGCCACAGCGGAACCGCGCCTGCGCATCCGCGATCGCGCGCAACGCCTGGGCGTGAGCGAAGCCGAGTTGGTCGCCGCCGAATGCGGCCTGAGCGCCGTCGAACTGGTCGCCAACAGCGAGCGCCCGATGCAGACCCTGTTCAACGAACTGGGCACGCTCGGCCGCGTGATGGCCCTGTCGCGCAACGACTGGTGCGTGCACGAGCGCCACGGCAGCTACGAGGACATCAAGGCCGAAGGCCCGGTCGGCCTGGTCCTGGGGCCCGATATCGATCTGCGCCTGTTCTTCACCTGCTGGCAGCACTGCTACGCGGTGACCGACAACGGCCGGCGCAGCATCCAGTTCTTCGACCGCGAAGGCGTCGCGGTGCACAAGGTGTTCCTCACCGAACACAGCGACGAGGCCGCCTACGACGCGCTGGTCGCCAGGTACGCCGCGCGCGGCAAGCGCCAGCCGGTGATCGAAGCCATCGCCGCCGGCAACGAACTGCCCGACGTGGCCGACGCCGCCGCGCTGCGCGAAGCGTGGCTGGCGATGACCGACACCCACCAGTTCTTCCCGCTGCTGCGCAAGTTCAACGTGGCGCGCCTGGGCGCGCTGCGCGCCGCCGGCCGCGATCTGGCCCAGCCGGTGGCCAGCGACGCCGTCGAGACCATGCTGCATTCGGCCGCCGCCAGCGGCCTGTCGATCATGTGCTTCGTCGGCAACCGCGGCATCGTGCAGATCCACTCCGGCCCGGTCAGCAAGCTGCTGCGCACCGGCCCGTGGTTCAACGTGCTCGACCCCGACTTCAACCTGCACCTCAACACCGAAGCCATCGCCGAATGCTGGGTGGTGAACAAGCCCACCAGCGACGGCTGGGTGACCTCGCTGGAGGTCTACGCCGCCGACGGCGAACTGATCGTGCAATGGTTCGGCGAGCGCAAGCCCGGCAAGCCGGAGCTGTCCGGCTGGCGCGACCTGATGGTGAGCCTGTGCGCCACCCCGCTGGCAGGCGAGCGCCTGCCATGACACATCCCACATCGGCGATGAGGCGCCTCGATGCCAGCCCCCGGCAAAGCCGGGCGCGCAACGGCTTTGGGGCACCGGCAGCGGCGCACGCGCCATTCGATCCCACTCCCCCCGCCCTCGCCGCCGCGAGGGGCCTCGCTTTGCTCGAAAGAGGTACTTATCCATGATTGCTGACTGGCTTTTCCGCGTGTTCGCTGGCGCGAAGCCACTGCGACGACTCGCCGACCGGCTGGCCCTGGCCGCGCTGGCGCTGCCGCTGCTGGCGGGGGCCGCCCCCGCGCCGCAGCGCGTGGTGGTGCTGGGCGGCGGCCTGACCGAGATCGCCTATGCCCTGGGCGGCGGCGCGCAACTGGTGGGTGCCGACCAATCCAGCATCTATCCGGCCGCTGCGCGAGCACTGCCCAAGGTGGGCTACTACCGTACCTTCTCGGTGGAAGGCGTGGTCGCGCTGAAGCCCGACCTGATCCTGGCCTCCGACCAGGCCGGCCCGCCCGAGGCGATCGAGCAATTGCGTCGGCTGGGCCGGCGGGTGATCGTGCTGCCGTCCGACCCGACGTTGCCGGCGCTGGAGCAACGCATCCACGGCGTCGCCGCCGCGCTCGGTCTGCGCGACGACGGCCGCGCGCTGGTGAGGCAGGTGGAAGTCGGGCTCAAGCCGCTGCGCGGCGGCAAGGCGCCGCGCACCCTGGTGGTGATCAGCCGCGGCGGCAACACGCTAGACGCCGCCGGCAGCGCCACCGCCGCCGATGCCATGCTCAAGCTGGCCGGCGCGCCCAACGTGCTGGCCCGTCAGCAGGGCTACAAGCCGCTGGGCGGCGAAGGCGCGGCCGCGCTGGCGCCCGAGGCCATCGTCACCACCCGCATGAGCGTGGAATCGCTGGGCGGTCTGGACAAGCTGCTGGCCATGCCCGGCATCGCCGCCACGCCGGCCGCGCGCCACCGGCGCGTGGTGGTGATGGACGACCTGCTGCTGCTCGGCTTCGGCCCGCGCCTGCCGCAGGCGCTCGCCGAGTTGCAGGCCGGCCTCGGCAAGCCCGGCGGGAGATGATGCTACGATGCCAGCCGTGACCGCTTCCGCTTCCTCCCGCCCCGCCGCTGCGCCCTCGTCCGCCCGCGCCGTCGCGCGTCCGCGCGCCATGCAGACCTTGCTGGGGCTGTTGGCCCTGCTGGCGTGCGCGACGCTGGCCGCCGCCGCCAGCGGCGCGGTGGACATCCCGTGGACCGCGCTGCCACGCCTGCTGTTCGGCGACGCGGCCACGCCGGACGAAATGCTGTGGCACAGCGTGCTGTGGCAAGTGCGCCTGCCGCGCGTACTGTTCGCCATCGTCTGCGGCGGCGGGCTGGCGCTGGCCGGCGTCGCCATGCAGGCGCTGTTCCGCAACCCGCTGGCCGAACCCGGCCTGATCGGGATCTCGGCGGGCGGCTCGCTGGGCGCGGTGGCCGCGATCGTGCTGGGCTTCCAGCAATTCACGGTGCTGGCGCCGGCGGCGTTCGTCGGCGCGCTGGGCGCCACGCTGCTGGCCTATCGCCTGGGCCGCATGCAGCAGGGCATGGCCAGCCTGTTGCTGGCCGGGGTGGCGATCAACGCCATCTGCTGGGCGCTGATCGGGCTGTTCACCTACCTGGCCGACGATACGCAGCTGCGCAGCCTCACCTTCTGGAACCTGGGCAGCTTGGCCGGCGCCAGCTGGCCGCTGCTGGCCTTCCTCGGACCATGGACGCTGCTGATGTCGGTGCTGCTGCTGCGTCACTGGCGCGCCATGAACGCGCTGCTGTTGGGCGAGCGCGAGGCGCAGCACCTGGGCTTTGCGCTGCGACCGCTGCGCCGCCGCATGGTGATCCTGACCGCGCTGCTGGTCGGGCCGCTGGTGGCCGCCACCGGCACCATCGGCTTCATCGGTCTGGTGGTGCCGCACCTGGTGCGGCTGACGCTGGGCGCCGACCATCGCTGGCTGCTGCCCAACGCGCTGGTCGCCGGCGCCCTGGCGCTGACGCTGGCGGACTGGCTGGCGCGCATCGTGGTGATTCCATCCGAATTGCCGATCGGCATCGTCACCGCCCTGGTGGGCGGGCCGTTCTTCCTGTGGCTGCTGACGCGCGGCGGTGCCCGATGATCGCCGCCGACCGACTGCATTGCACCCGCGGCGGGCGTACCGTGCTGCGCGACGTATCGCTCACCCTGGCCAATGGCGAGGTGCTGGGCGTGCTGGGCGCCAACGGCGCCGGCAAATCGTCGCTGCTGTCGTTGCTGGCCGGCGAGCTGCACCCCGATTCGGGCAGCGTCGCGCTCGACGGCACGCCGCTCGCCGCGCTGCCCTCCGCGGTGCTGGCGCGGCGGCGCGCGGTCTTGCCGCAATCGCCGACGCTGGCCTTCGACCTGGCGGTGAACGAAGTGGTGGCGATGGGCGCGTACCCGTTCCCGGAGCTGTCGCCGGCCGAGGTGGACACGCTGGTGACGCACGCGCTGGCCCTGGCCGACGGCGCGCAGTTCCTGGCGCGGCGCTATCCGCGCCTGTCCGGCGGCGAACAGCAGCGGGTGCAGTTCGCCCGGGTGCTGGTGCAGGTGCTGGCGGCGCGCACGCCAACCGAAGGCCGCGCGCTGCTGCTGGACGAGCCGACCGCCAGCCTGGACCCGCGCCACCAGCACGCGCTGCTGCAAGCCGCGCACCAGTTGTCGCGCCAGCACGATCTCGCTGTGTTGACGGTGTTGCACGACGTCAACCTGGCGGCGCGCTGGTGCGACCGGCTGCTGTTGCTGGCCGACGGCGCCACCGTGGCCTGCGGCACCCCGGCCGAGGTGCTGACCCCCGACATCCTGCAAGCGGTGTATCACATTCCCGCCAGCGTGATCCCGCACCCGCACGACGCCGGCCGCCCGCTGGTGCTGTTCGACTGAGTGCGGCGCTCGATGCAAACGAAACAGGGAGGCGCTTGCCTCCCTGTTTTTCATGGCGAGCCCGTTGCCCGCCAGCGCAGCCACACCCGCAAACGGCGCAGCGACCGGGCCGGCGCCGAGTCCGGCCATAGCACCAGCGCGCACCGGCGGCCGCCCTGGCGGTAGCGCAGCACCAGCAACGCCGTGCCGATCAGCGATCCGGGCAGCGGCTCGATCAAGCGCTCGCCGTCACCACGATCCAGCCACAGCGTGCCATCGCCCGGCGCCCGCAACTGCCCCGTCGCACAGCCCGCGCACCGGTCGCGCCAGGCCGACGCCGCCACCCAGGCCAGCGCCGGAACCGGCCACCAGCCGGGCAGGGTCAGCGCGATCAGGCCACCGGCAAGGTGGATGCCGCAGGTCCAGAAACGACCAAGCCGCGAGGGCCCGAACTGGCAGACCACTCGCGGCTTGCTGTGCATCGCGGTTTTACTCGACCTGGATGCTGCCGGAGACGGTGACCGTCACCTTGCTGTCGCCGCCTTCCAAGGGGGCCGGCGCGGCGTCGGCCGACTCGGCACGCATCATCACCGCCTTGTACATCGGCTGCGGCGGCATCGCCGACTGCGTGTTCACGTTGAGGTTGACCGGGCGCCAGCCCTTGCTGGCCATGCTGCGGCTGACCAGATCGGCGCGCGCGCGGAACGCCTTCAGGCTTTCTTCGATCAGTTCGTTCTCCAGCTTGTCGCGCGTCTCGGTGGCCACGCCGTAGTTCACCTGCGCCAGTTGCAGCGACAGCCCGCCGTCGAGCGGCTGCTGCAATTGGCCCAGCAGCTTGGACAGGGTGTCGAAGTCGCGGCTGGACAGGCGCAGTTCGCCGCGGCCGCGCCAGCCGTCGGCACGGTTGGTCTTGGGGTTGTACACCGGGAAGGTGCTGTAGCCGGTGCCTTCCACCTTCACCGCGGCCTGCTGCTTGGCCAGCTTGAGCGCGGCGGCCAGGGTGCGGTTCACCTTGCCGGACAGGCGCGCCGGATCGGCGTCGTTCACCTCGACGAACAGGGTGGCGATGGCGAGGTCATTGCTGACCGAACGTTGCGCGGAGGCTTCGAGGTTGACGACGTTGTAGTTGAGCGGCTCGGCCTGGGCCATGCCCAGGATGGTCAGACCGGACAACGCGGCCAATGCGATACGACGACGGAACATGTTTTCTCCTTGCAAGGTACTGCCCGCTGACGCGCGCGGCACACGCCGCCAGCAAGCCTCAGTGATAACCGTGGTCCGACGGGGTGTTGTGGATGTCCTCGGACACGCTGTCCATGACGCCCAGGTGGATTTCCACGTCGAACCATTCCCAGAACAACTTGAGGTTGCGCTTCTGGGGCCAGAGGGCTTCGTCCTCCACCCAGGACGCAAGTTCCATCTCGAACAACTTGTCGGCGATGTCGTCGATATAGGAGATGCCGTCCTCCGGTTCGCTGGCCTCGGGCACCAGGATCACCGTGCAGTCGCTGCGGACGTCGTCGAGCGTCAACTGGATGTCGTTGCCCGGCAGTGCGTTCAGCCACTCCAGGAACGGTTGTTTCGGCCGGATCAACGCGGCGGACCGATCAACGATGAACATTGGCTTTTTCTCCCCTGATAAAATGCGGCCGGCCAGGCAAAAGCGTGGCCACCTGTAATATTCCACCCGAACACCGGGCGCAAGCGTGCGACAAGCTTACCACGGCATCGCGTCAAGCCTGCGCCAGCCTTGGTCTTATGAGCGATACAACCTCTTCCCTACAAGCTCAGCGCAAGCTGGTCAGCTGGCGCGCCGCCCTGCTGCGACAAGGCGAATCCAAACCCATCTACGGCCACGCCACCGAAGTGGCCTTGCAAAGCGCGGTGTTCGTCATCGACGAGCCGCTGCGCGACGGCACCCAGCTCAAAGCATTCCTGGAACTGCCCGACGCCGATGCCCGCAGCCGCGTCTACGCCGAATTCACCATCAAGGTACTGGCCTGCACCTTGATGGGCGGCAGCAGCCGTTACCGCCTGCAATGTCGGGTCAGCGAGATCGACGAGGCGCAGCGCAAGGTATTGGAACGCGCGCTGAGCCGGACGAGCTGACGCGACAGCGGTACTCGTGACAACGGCCCCATCGGGGCCGTTGTCGTTGAAGCGTGGCGCTCAGAGCTTGGCCAAGGCGGCCTTGGCGTCGTCCATCACGCTGGCCACCGCCGGGCGCGCCGCGGCACGCTCGGCCCAGGCCGACAGGCGCGGATAGCGGCCTTGCGCATCGAGCGGCTGCCCCAGCATGCCGGCCAGCCCCTGCGCGTGCATCCAGCTCAGCACCCAGGCGCAATCGGCGAGCGAGAACTCGGGCCCCGCCAGCCACACGTCGTCCGCCTGCGCTTCCAGCAGGTCCAGCGCGTGCAGCACCGCCTGCCAGTCGGCCTCGAACTCGTTGGCGGCGTGCCCGTTGAGCAAGCCGAAGAAAATGCGGAAGACCTGCGGCGCGCAGTAGTTGTCGTGCAGGCTGCACAGCCAGCGCACCCGCGCGCGCGCCTGCGCCGCCTCGGGCATCAGCGATGGCTGCGGGTAGCGTTCCTCCAGGTATTCGTTGATGACCTGCGACTCGCCGAGCCGCACTTCGCCATCGACCAGGAACGGCACGCGCCCGAGCGGGTTCACCGCGCGGTACTCGGCGCTGTCCATCCAGCCGCCGGGCACCGGCAGGCAGCGGTGCGGCAAACCCTTCTCGTTGAGCGCGATGCGGACCTTGCCGCAGAAGTGCGAGAACGGCACCTGTATCAATTCGATCATGCTGATCCTTGCGGTTTGCGTTGACGCGGACGGCGTGCCGACTGCGGTGCGGGCGACGGCTCGGCGGCGGGTTCGGGCTTGGCGGCCGGCGTCGGCGCCGACAACAGCGCGGCGACCTGCTTGGGCGCGCGCTGCCGGCCGGGCTGCTCGACCTGCGGGGCGGATTTTGCCGTGGGTTTCGTCGTCGCGTCGACCGGCTTGGCCTGGGGCGTGGCCGCCTGCGCCGGCTTGCCGCCCGCCTTGGTGGCAGGGGCCGGCCTGGCCGGCGCTGGGGCCTGGGGCGCGGCGCTCGGCGCGGGCTGGTTCTGGCTGGAAGCCTTCGGCGCCGGCGCGGTCTGCTTGGCCTGGGGCTGCGCAGCGGTCGTCTTGCCCGCGCTGGGTGTCCTGGCGCCGGCAGGACGCCGGCCTTGAGCCTGGGCCGGTGCCGGCGTGGCGGACTGCGCCGACGCGCTCGGCGTCTTGGCTTTGGCAGGCGACGGTGCGGCGCCGCCTTGCTTGGGCGAAGGCGCAGTCGATGCGACGGGCGCGGTCTTGGCGGGGCTGGGCGCCTTCGGCGCAGCCGGACTCGGCTTGCCCTGCGCCTTGGCCGGGGTCGGCGCCGCCGTGGTGGCGGGCTTGGCCGGCTTCGCCGCTTGGGCGGGCGCGGGGCTGGTGGCGCGGGCCTTGGCCTGCTGCGGCTTGGCCGGCGCGCTGCTCGCCGGTGTGAGCACCACGGTGGGTGCGGCCGGCGGCGTGACCGGCAACGGCGCTACAGCGGTGGTCAGCGGCGGCTGCGCCTTGGCCTGCTCGGCCTGCTTTTGACGGCCACGGCGGTTGCGCGATGGCTTGGCCTTGGCGGCCGGCGTGCTGTCGCTGCGCGGGGCCGCCGGCGCGGGGGCCTTGCCGATGGCGACGGCGTCGCCACGCGCGGCCTTGCCATCGTGCTCACGGCCCTTGCCGTCGCGCTTGCCGGGGCGACGCCCCTCGCGCTCGGGCGCGGCCGGCGCGCCTTCCAGCGGCGCCAGCGTGAAGTCGATCTTGCTGGTTTCCAGGTCCACCCGCACCACCTTCACCCGCACGCGGTCGGTGAGCTTGTAGACCTTGCCGCTGCGCTCGCCGCGCAGCTCGCGGCGGCGTTCGTCGTAGTGGAAGTAATCACTGCCCAGCTCGGACACGTGCACCAGCCCCTCGACGTACAGGTCGTCCAGCAGCACGAACATGCCGAAGCTGGTCACGGCGGCGACGCTGCCCTCGAACACCTCGCCCACCTTGTCCTGCATGTAGTAGCACTTGAGGAAGTTGAGCACGTCGCGGCTGGCGTCGTCGGCGCGACGCTCCGTCATCGAGCACTGGATACCGAGCGCGTCCCACTTCAGCGACGGCTTGTACTTCTTGCCGGCGAGAATCGCCTTGATCGAGCGATGCACCAGCAGGTCGGGATAGCGGCGGATCGGCGAGGTGAAATGGGCGTAGGCCGGGTAGCCCAGGCCGAAGTGGCCCTTGTTGTCCGGGGTGTAGACCGCCTGCGACAGGCTGCGCAGCAGCATGGTCTGCAACAGCTCGGCGTCGGGCCGGCTCTTGATCTGCTGCAACAGCCTGGCGTAGTCCTCGGCGGTGGGATCGTCCTCGCCACCCAGCGTCAGGCCGCAGGTGCGCAGGTATTCGCGCAGCACGTCCAGTTTCTCGGGCTTGGGTCCTTCGTGGACGCGGTACAGCCCCGGATGCTTGTGCTTGATCAGGATGTCGGCGGCGCAGACGTTGGCGGCCAGCATGCACTCCTCGATCAGCTTGTGCGCGTCGTTGCGGTGCACCGGCACGATCTCGCGGATCTTGCCGTGATCGTCGAAGCGGATCTCGGTCTCCACCGTCTCGAAGTCGATGGCGCCGCGCTTGGCCCGCGCCTTGGAGAACGCCTGGAACAGCGCGTACAGCTCCTGGACATGCGGCAGCACTTTCTTGTACTGCTTGGCGGTCGGCCCCTTGGGGTGCTCGATCATGTCCCACACCTTGGTGTAGGTCAGCCGTGCCTGCGAGTGCATCACCGCCGGGTAGAAGCGGTATTTCTTGATCGCGCCCTTGGCGCCCACTTCCATGTCGCACACCATGCACAGCCGCGCCACGTCGGGGTTGAGCGAGCAGATGCCGTTGGAGAGTGCCTCCGGCAGCATCGGGATCACCCGGCGCGGGAAGTACACCGAATTGCCGCGCTCGCGCGAGGTGATATCCAGCGCATCGTCCGGCTGCACGTAGTGGCTGACGTCGGCGATCGCCACCACCAGCCGCCAGCCCTTGCCGCGCTTCTCGGCGTAGACGGCGTCGTCGAAATCCTTGGCGGTCTCGCCATCGATGGTCACCAGCGGCAGGTCGCGCAGGTCTTCGCGCTTCACACCCTGCACCGGCTTGAGGTCGGCCTTGCGCACCTTGGACGGCACCAGCGCCGCCTGGGCCTGGGCCTCGTCGGAGAACACGTGCGGCAGGTTGTGCTTGCGCAGCGCGATCTCGATCTCCATGCCCGGATCGTCGTAGTTGCCGAGGATCTCGATCACCCGACCCACCGGCTGCACATGGCGCTCCGGCTGCTGGATCAGTTCCACCACCACGATCTGGCCGGCGCGCGCGCGGCCGGTTTCCTTGGGCGGCACCAGGATTTCCTGGCTGATGCGCTTGTCCTCGGCGGTGACGATCGACACGCCGTGCTCCAGCCGGAAGCGGCCGACCAGGGTGGTGTTGGCGCGTTCCAGGATCTCGGCGATCTTGCCTTCGCGCCGGCCGCGCCGGTCGAAGCCGATCTGCTGCCCCAGCACGCGGTCGCCGTGCAGCACCTTGTCCATTTCCTTGGGGCCGAGGTAGAGATCGTCGCTGCCGTCGTCCGGGATCAGGAAGCCGAAGCCGTCCGGGTGCCCCTGCACCCGCCCCGCGATCAGGTCGACCTTCTGCGGCAGGCACAGCGCGCCCTTGCGGTTGATCATCAGATCGCCTTCGCGCGCCATCGCGGCCAGGCGCCGCTCGAAGAACGGTCGCTCCTGCGCGGTGATCGACAGGCGCGCCGCCAGCTCGTCCACCGGCAGTGGCGCGCTTTCGGCTTCAACCAATTGGAAAATGAATTCCCGCGATGGCAGCGGGCTGTCGTAACGCTCGCGCTCTCGGGCGAGGTGGGGGTCTTGGGAGCGCAAATCCTCGGATTTGCTGGGGTTGGCAGTGGATTTGGTTTCTTTTGCGTTCTTTCTTGACATTGTTTTTTGGTTTCCAGATAATCCTGCTTCTTCGTGCAGCACACGCCGGATTGATTCTAGCGTAGCGCGTGGCCCAGGTGGCGGAATTGGTAGACGCACTAGGTTCAGGTCCTAGCGCCTTCACCGGCGTGGAAGTTCGAGTCTTCTCCTGGGCACCATACCACGCACGCTTGCATGAAGAGATTTATATATGCTGACAAGGCATATGCCCAGGTGGCGGAATTGGTAGACGCACTAGGTTCAGGTCCTAGCGCCTTCACGGGCGTGGAAGTTCGAGTCTTCTCCTGGGCACCACCGAATTGAGCAACCCCGATCGCAAGATCGGGGTTGTTTCGTTTTGGCACCGCACAACGCAAATCCAAGCAAAAAAACAGGCATGCGGCGATAGTAACGGTGAAAGCTTTCACCTATCAGGCGCAAACATGGCAGTGCCACTGATCCAGGCCAGCGTGTTGGTCGCGGACGACGCCCAGACCGTTCGCCAGTCGGTGCGCCTCACCCTGGGCCACCTGGGAATCACGCGCGTCGATCTCACCAGCAGCGTGGGGGAAACGCGGCGGCGGCTGAAGAACGGCCAGTACGACATCGTGTTGTGCGATTACCACTTCGGCGAAGGCATGAATGGCCAGGAGCTGCTGGAGGAACTGCGCCGCACCGGCGAGCTGCCGCTGACCACGGTGTGGTTCATGATCACCGCCGAAGCCAGCTACGAGAAGGTGGTGGCCGTGGCCGAGGTCGGGCCGGACGACTATCTGATCAAGCCCTTCAGCGGCGCCCGCCTCGCCGACCGCCTGACGCTGGCCTGGGAAAAGAAACAGTACCTGCGCCCGCTGTACGACAAGATCGCACACGGCGACACAGCCGGCGCGCTGCAACTGGCACGCGAACTGTTGACCACCACCGCTGACGCGCCCTACCGCGCCGACCTGCAACGCATCCTGTCCACCCTGCTGCTGGAAGACGGTCAGCTCGACGCTGCGCGCAAGGTGTTCGAGGAGATCCTGCAACGTCGCGTGGTGCCGTGGGCCAAGCTGGGGCTGGCGCGGGTGTACAACCGGCAAAGCCGCAAGGACGAAGCCGAAGCCATGCTCAAGAGCGCCATCGACGAACACGCGCAGTATGTCGATGCCTATGAGGAGCTGGCCGCGCTCTACATGGCGGATGGCCGGCTGGACGAAGCGATGGCGGTGTACGACCAGTGCCTGTCGATCGCTCCCAACAACGTGTCGCGGCTGCAAAAGGCGGGCAACCTCGCCAGCATGCTCGGCCAGCCGGCCAAGGCGCGCGCGATGCTGGAACGCGCGGTGGCCTATGGCGGCAATTCGTCCGCGCTGGCGCCGGAAACGGTGCTGCAGCTGGCGCTGGCCGCCAAGCGCGACAACGCGCACGCCGACGCCGACCGCTATCTGCGCATGCTGAGCGAGATCGGCCGGCGCAAGGAGAGCTTCGCCGGCCAGGTGGTAGGCATGCTGGCCAATGCGCTGTTCTCCGGCCGAGCGCAGGAGCTGGACCCGCTCGCCGACTTCGTGTTGTCCAGCGAGTTCACGCTGGAACTGGCGGTCAGCGCCATCATGACCGCCGATTTCATCTGCGCGCCGTCGGTGCCCGGCGAAAGGACCAATCCGGCCAACGCACCCTACCGCTGGCTCAAGCCCATCGCCGAGCGCTTCATCACCAGCAAGTACGTCTCCGGCCTGCTGGAAGGCGCATGCGGCCAACGCGCCAGCTGGGCCGGCTATGTGCGGCAGCTGGGCGCGGAGATCGCCGAGCTGAACAAGCAGACCGTGCAGCTGATGCTGGGCAACCGCTACGCCGAAGCGGTGGAACGCGCGGTGGATACCGCGCGCCGCACCCGCAACCACCGGCTGATGCTGTCCGCCACCCACGCCATCGTGCGCTACCTGAAGTCGCAGGAGGCGCCGCTGCGCGAACGCAACCTGCTGCTGAGCACCGCCGACGACTTCCTCGGCCGCCTGTATGGCGTGATCGAGGAAGGCGTGCTGTACAGCCTGTCCGAGGACATCGATCGCCTGGCGCACGTCCGCTAAGCGACATCGGCGGACACAGGCAGCCCGGGCAACACGGCGCGGATGACGTCCATTCGGCCGCATATCGCCACGCCCGGGCCTTGGCGGCGAACCGGGCGCATTGCTACAATCGATATAATTTCATTTGAAACTTTATCGACATGTCGTTCGAACAACGCATCGGCCAGATCCTCGCTCAACATCCCGACGCCCCCGGCCAGGCCGTGCGCGCATCGCGGCTGCTGTTCCGCGTCGGCCACCTGCTGGAGGCGCGCATCAATGCAGCGCTGGCACCGCACGAGCTGGACATGCGCAGCTATCTGGCGCTGGCGGTGCTCGACACCGACGGCCCGTCGCTCAACCCGTCGGAACTGGGGGTGACGCTGGATGCCAGCCGGGTGCAGATCACCCGCTTGCTCGACCGCCTGGAAAGCGCCGGGCTGCTGCGACGCCGGCATTCCGACCGCGACCGCCGCAGCCTGGACCTGGAGCTGACCGCCGCGGGCCGCGCCCGCTATCAAGGCGCCCGCCCGGCGGTGCATGCCGCCTACGCGGCCTGCTGGGCGGCGCTGCCGGAAGCGCGCATCGACGCGCTGGTCGCCGACCTGGCCGCGATGAACCAGGCGCTGGAGTCGCCGCGATCGTGACCCGCCGCCTGCATGCCTGGGTCCGCTTCCAGAAGAAGCGCCTGGCGATGGCGCTGCTGGCGCTGATCACCGGCGTCGAGTTCATGGAAAACGCCATGTTCGTGTTTGCCGCCAGCCACGTGATGGGCGGCATCGGCGCCTCGCCGCGCGACTTCGCGCTGGTGCTGGCCGCCTACGCGGTGGGCAGCATGCTGATGATCGTGAAGCAGCAATGGCTGGCGCATCGCTTCGGCTACCGCCGCTATCTGACGGTGGCGCTGTCGCTGTTCGCGCTGGGCGCGCTGGGCAGCGCCGCCGCCAATGGGTTGAACGAGCTGATCGCCGCGCGTTTCGTCCAGGGCTTGGGCGGCGGCGCGTTGTTCACCAGCAGCCGCGTGCTGGTCAACCTGATGTTCAAGGGCGTGGATCGCGGCCGGGCGGTGCGCTACTTCATGATCGGCGTGTTCGGCGCCTCGGTGGTCGGCCCGGTGCTGGCCGGGGCGCTGATCGAATGGTATGGCTGGCAGAGCATCTTTCTCGGCATCGTGCCGCCGACGCTGGTGGCCACGGCCGGCGCCTACCTGCTGCTGCCCGACGCCGAGCCGCGCAACGAAGCCACCGCGCTGGCGCTACAGCCGTTGCTGCTGTTCGCCTGCGCCATCATTTCGTTGCAGGTGGCGCTGAGCGAGATGCGCTACGACATCTTCGCCCATCCGCTGCGCCTGGCGCTGCTGATCGGCCTGGGCGCCGCACTGCTGCTGGGCTTTCTCTACCAGCAATGGCACCACCAGACGCCGGTGCTGCATCTGCGGCCACTGCACAACTCGGTCTACCTGACCGGGCTGGGGCTGTATTTCCTCTACTACGTGCTGTCGAACTTCAGCAGCTATCTGTTCCCGATCCTGGCCGAACAGGCGCTGGCGATGCCGACGCTGACCGCGGGCCAGCTCAACAGCTTCGCCGCGCTGGTCAGTCTGCTGGGCATCATGCTCTACCTGAAACTGGGCGCGAAATTGCCGCGCAAGAAGCCGCTGATGCTGGGCGGCGCCGTCGCCATCGGCGTGTCGGCGTGGTGGTTCGCCTCGCTGCCGCCCAATGCTTCGCTGGCCTGGCTGCTGCCGGGGCTGGTGGCAAAGGGCCTGTTCGGCGTGCTGCTGGTGATCCCGGTGGCGGGGCTGACCTTCCGCGGTCTGGACGACGCCCACTTCGCCCACGGCTACCAGAGCAAGAACCTGATGCGGCAACTGGCGTTCTCGATGTCGTCGGGGCTGGCCGCGGTGCTGATGCAGAACCGCCAGTTCGCCACGCATTCGCAGCTTTCCGCCGCCGTGCAGCTCGACAATCCGGTGATCGGCGACTGGATGGCGCGCATGCAGGGCTGGCTGCTCACCCAGGGCTACGACGCTCCGCACGCCCACCTGGCCGCGCAGGCATTATTGGAACGGCAGTTGGGCCAACAGGCGCTGCTGCTGGCCTGCGATGATCTCTACTGGTTGCTGCTGGGGCTGGCGACGTTGGCGGCGGTGGTGATCGCGGCGCAACGCAAGTTGGCGTAACGCGGACCGACCGGCGCCGCCTCGCGGATCAGGCGACGCTGTCGGCCAGTTTGCGCAGCACGCGCGACACGGCGGCGAAGCCGAAGCTGCCCGTCACCACCAGGCTGGCGCCGAAGCCGCCCTGGCAATCGAGCCGCCCCCCGCCCTCGCCTTCCGGCTTGCGCGCGCAGACCGAACCGTCGGCCTGCGGATAGACCAGTTGCTCGGTGGAATACACACACTCCACGCCGAATTTCTTGTCGCCCTTGGGAAAGCCGTACTCGCGGCGCAGCAGGTTGCGCACCTTGCTGGCCAGCGGGTCCTGCGTGGTGCGGGTGAGATCGTCGATGCGGATCTGCGTCGGATCGGTCTGGCCGCCGGCGCCGCCGGTGGTGATCAGGCGCACCTTGTGGCGACGGCACCAGGCGATGATCTGCGCCTTGATCCGCACCGAATCGATGGCGTCGACCACGTAGTCGTAGCCGCGCCCCAGATGCGCCTCCAGGCTGTCCTCCACCACGAAATCCTCGACCGCGTGCACCGTGCAATCCGGGTTGATCAGGTGCAGCCGCTCGGCCAGCGCCAATACCTTGGCCTTGCCGAAATTGCCGTCGTGCGCCGGCAACTGGCGATTGGTGTTGGAAACGCAGATGTCGTCCAGATCGATCAGGGTGATGGCGCCGATACCCGAGCGCGCCAGCGCCTCGGCCGCCCACGACCCGACGCCGCCCACGCCGATCACGCACACATGCGCGGTACGAAACCGCTCCAGCGCGGCGCGGCCGTACAGGCGGGCGATGCCGCCGAAGCGGCGTTCGTAGCTGGTATCCATCACGCCCCGCCCCGGCTCACACCTGCTCCGCCCACAGGTCGTGCTCGTCGGCGTCGGTGATGCGCACCTTGACGAAATCGCCCGGCTGCATGCCCGGCGCCGGGTCGAAATACACCAGGCCGTCGATTTCCGGCGCATCGGCCCAGGTACGGGCTACCGCGCCTTCGTCGTCGATTTCGTCCACCAGCACGGTGAACTCGCGGCCGATCTTGGCCTGCAGGCGCGCGGCGCTGATCGCGGCCTGCTTTTCCATGAAGCGGCGCTTGCGATCCTCCGCGATCCCGGCCGGCACCGGATCGGGCAGGTCGTTGGCGGTGGCGCCGTCGACCGGCGAATAGGTGAAACAGCCGACGCGATCGAGCTGCGCCTCGTCGAGGAAGGCCAGCAGCTCTTCGAAATCCGCCTCGGTTTCGCCGGGGAAGCCGACGATGAAGGTGGAGCGGATGGTCAGATCCGGACAGGTCTCGCGCCACGCCTTGATGCGTTCCAGTACGTTGGCGCTGTTGGCCGGCCGCTTCATCAGCTTGAGCACGCGCTGCGACGCATGTTGGAACGGGATGTCCAGGTACGGCAGGATCTTGCCCTGCGCCATCAGCGGGATCACCTCGTCCACGTGCGGATACGGGTAGACGTAATGCAGGCGGGCCCAGATGCCCAGCTTGCCCAGCTCCTCGCACAGCTCGGTCATGCGGGTGCGCACCGGGCGGCCGTTGTGGAAGCCGGTCTTGTACTTCACGTCCACCCCGTAGGCGCTGGTGTCCTGCGAGATGATCAACAGCTCTTTCACCCCGGCGCGCGCCAGGTTCTCCGCCTCGCGCAGCACCTCGTGGATCGGCCGGCTGACCAGGTCGCCACGCATCGACGGGATGATGCAGAAGGTGCAACGGTGGTTGCAGCCCTCGGAAATCTTCAGGTAGGCATAGTGCTTGGGCGTCAGCTTGACCCCGGCCGGCGGCACCAGATCCACGAAGGGATCGTGCGGCTTGGGCAAGGCGGCATGCACGTGCTGCATCACCTCGTCCTTGGCGTGCGCGCCAGTCACCGCCAGTACCTTGGGGTGCGCCTCGCGGACGAAGTCGCCTTCGCCCTTGGCACCCAGACAGCCGGTGACGATGACCTTGCCGTTCTCGGCCAGCGCCTCGCCGATGGCGTCCAGGCTTTCCTGCACCGCGGAATCGATGAAGCCACAGGTGTTCACCACCACCAGATCCGCGTCGTCGTACGACGGCGAGATCAAATAGCCTTCGGCCCGCAGCTGCGTGATGATCTGCTCGGAATCGACCAGGGCCTTGGGACAGCCCAGGCTGACGAATCCAACTTTCGGCGTTGCGTTGCTCATCGAATTCCCCATCTTCCTACACGCCCCGCGCCGCCCGAGCGGGTGGACGGCATCCTTCCCCTACTCGCGAACCGGCACACGGGACACACTCCAGAAAAAGCAAAACGCGCGAGTATACAGGGATTTAGGGGAGTCCGATCCCGAAGCAGCGGCTGTCTGTCGGTTGCTGGGACAGGCTCGACAATGAAACTTGCCGTAACCACCTCTCCCCAAAATCCAGCTAACGGTTCCGGCAAGGAATGCGAAATACGAAGCTGCATAAAAAATAGTGCGGCTGGGCGCGCAGCCAGCACACAGCTTTGTCCACCCGCCAAATATCGCCAGCAGATCAATGATTCTGATAGTTTCGTAGCTTCCATGACCGCCAGAGACCAGCCATGCGCTTGCCAAAATTCTGGATACTCGCAACCGCTCAAGTCGTGCTGACGACACTGGGCGCAGTAATATGGTTCTACTTTTCCACCAAAGCATACTTGGCTGGTCCACCGGACCCGGACTCCTATGCTTGGAACTGGCATTTTCAATGGATGGCTTTCGCGCTGGTATGGTTACCGGGAATTTTGCTAATTACCGGTTTGATATTGGTAATTGAATACAAGTGGCTAGTACCGCGCTTTTATCCCGACACCGTTACGCCAAAAAAGAGAGCGTGACGGCAAAAACCCCTTCCAAATACTACGTATCGATACAAGCCGCTCCTGAGTTGCCCCCATTATCTGGCTGAAACCTCCACCGCTTCGGAATCGAACAACAATTCACTCACTGCCATTGCCGCAAGCCCATTTTTATGACCCTGCACAATGATTCGACCATGCACCTGTTTGAAGTAATCCGCTGGGGCAACGATACGGACGACGCTTTCCAGGGCGGCCCCAACGGCGCCGACACCTGCTTTCTGGTACGTGCCGATTCGGTGGAACAAGCCGCCGTGCTCGCCGACCATATCCTGGGTCGGGGCAACGGCAAGTTGGTCAACGCGTGGTGCGAGGCCATCTATCTGCTGGGGCAGGATGCAGGGTCGGAGCGGGATGCCCGGGTGTTGCGGGGACCTTATCTGCAACACGCCTATTGCCACGGTTGGCGCCAATGGCATCGCAACTCGCCCGATGAGGGCTGGCAGGAACGCTAGTCCGGCCAGCCTCGGACCTCATATGGCGGACCGGACCCTTTCTGCTGGCCGGATCGTCAGCAGCAGTTCTCAATTCCAGTCGTCGATCTTGACGTCATTGGGCGAAGGTCGCCCGGTGCCCTTCTCCACGTAATCGCGCAGGCTCAGCAGGAAGATCGCCCACTTGGTGCTGCAATGCGCGGTGAATTCGACTTCCTCGCGCCATTGGCGGTGGCCGAGCAGGACGATGGTCTGGTCGTCGTGTTCCGCCAGCGTGAAGGTCAGCCGGGTGTCGATCCATTCCGCCGGCCCTTCGACGCAACGCCAGGCGACCTGTCGCGAGGGATCGAGCGCTTCCACCGCCATCACGGCGGAGCCCTTGACCGTGCCGTCGAGCGCGCGGAAGGTGAATTCGATTCTTCCGCCCACCTGATCGTTGCCCTGTACTTCCTCGGTCCACCAGCCGGCCAGCCCTTGCAACGAAGCCAATGCGGCATAGACCTGGGTGGCGGGGGCCTTGATGCCGATGCGATGCACGATGTCGAACATGATGTGATCTCCAGTGAGGATGCGCTGCCCAACATAGGCACATCAATTGCAAATTGCAAGTATTTTGGATAGAGTGCATCCTCATGAAAAAGCAGAAGAAAGCGCTCCGTTCCCACTGCCCGGTGAACTATGGCCTGGAGGCGTTCGGCGACCGCTGGGCGTTGCTGATCCTTCGCGACATCGTGTTCCGCGGCAAGCGCACCTACGGGGAATTCCTCCGCTCGGAGGAAGGCTTCGCCACCAATATCCTCGCCTCACGCCTGGAGCAGTTGCTCGACGCAGGCATTCTGCAACGCGAGGGGGACGAGCAAGATGGCCGCAAAAGCCGCTACCTGTTGACCGAAAAGGGGCTGGACCTGATTCCACTGCTGTTCGAGATCGTGTTGTGGAGCGCCCGGCACGACGACCAGTCCGAGGCGCGGCGCATCACGCGGCTGGTCGAGCTGATCAGGGCGGACAACCGCCAGCTCAGCGCGCAGATCCGCGAAAAGGTGAAGCGCGGCGAAGCGATCGTCGCCGACTATCTGTCCTGAGATGCCGCGATGGCGTCCGGGCTCGCCCGGCGTCGAGCAGGTCGCGGCAAACAGCCCTGATCGCGACACCTGCCATCCAGCGGCCCGGAGCTTGCCAGGGGGAAAGCGCCTCGCTAGAACGATATTCCGACAGCATATCGCGCGAACCTTTCCCTGGAGCCTTCACATGATCAGACCAGCATTGATTGCGATCTTCGCCTTTAGCGCAGGCCTTGCCCACGCCACCATCGTCTTCAAGGAAGGCTGGGACAGCGCGGACAACAGCGACGTCCAGCAATACAGCAAGGCCGAAGCCACGGAATACCTGCGTGGCCACAGCGAATCGCTCAAGGCGATCATCGACGGGCCCGCCGCCTGCGTGCTGGAAGTGACCAAGGGGTGCCATCAGGCCAACGACTCGCATTTCACGGTGAACGGCGCCAAGTCGACCAGCAAGTGCAGGGTGGACAGCGTCTACGTGGGCAGCAAGAGCGATCACGTCTCCTGTCCCTGAGGCCGCCGCGCGTCTCCTCACCTTTCCAAGCGATCACTCACGCCTGCGCCGGTCCTGCCCGGCGCAGGCGCCCCCTACCGCCGGTCACGCCCCCGACCCTGCCGTCTCTCCCGCTGGTCATCCCACATCCTTTCGCATGCTCCCGGCCGCACCATACTCATGGCGGCAAGCAAGGATGATCTGCCGTATTTCAATCACGGAGAACCACGATGACCAGCAAGAACACGATTTGCCTGTGGTATGACGGCACCGCGTTGGATGCCGCGACGTTCTACGCGAAGACCTTCCCGGACAGCGCGGTAGGCACGGTCTATCGCGCGCCGGGCGACTATCCGTCGGGCAAACAGGGCGATGTGCTGACGGTGGAGTTCACGGTGCTGGGCATTCCCTGCCTGGGCCTGAACGGCGGGCCGGAGTTCAAGCACAGCGAGGCATTCTCGTTCCAGGTCGCGACCGACGATCAGGCCGAGACCGATCGCCTGTGGAACGCGATCGTCGGCAACGGCGGCCAGGAAAGCGCCTGCGGCTGGTGCAAGGACAAGTGGGGGCTGTCGTGGCAGATCACGCCCCGCGCCTTGATGGCGGCGATTGCCGACCCCGACCCGGCGGCGGCCAAGCGCGCCTTCGACGCCATGATGGAGATGGGCAAGATCGACATCGCGACCATCGAAGCCGCACGGCGCGGCTGATCGCGGCGCCCCCCGAAAAACGAAAACCGCCGGCGGCACCGGCGGTTTGTCGTCAGGACCGGACCGGCGCAACGCGCCGGCCTGGTACGGATCAGGTGGGCTTTTTCGGAGTGCGGCGACGCGTGGCGGGCGCGGCGGCCTCCTCCGGCGCGGCCGTGGTGGGCGGATCGGAAGGCTGCGGTTCGCCCGGCGCCGGCTCGCCCTTGCCGTAACCCGGCATGCCGAACCCGGTGAACAGGTGCTTGGCGCGATCCTGCAACTGCTGCTGCATGTCGACGAACAGGTTGGTGCTGCTTTCCAGGTAGTTGCCCATCATGTTCTGCAACGCCGGGCCCTGGAACTTCATGAAGTCGCCCCACAGGTTGGCATTGGACAGCATCGGGTTGTCGGTGCTCATCACCGATTTCGCCTGATCCTGCAACCGCCCCTGCATTTCGCTGAACAGCTGGAGGTTCTTTTCCAGGTAGTTGCCCATCAGCCCCTGCATGGCGTGGCCGTAGAAGCGGATGATCTGGGTCAGCACGTCATAGGAGAACATTGGCATGCCGCCCGCCTCTTCTTCCATGATGATCTGCAACAGCACACTACGGGTGATGTCTTCACCGCTCTTGGCATCCAGCACCTGGATGTCGGTCACGTCGAGCACCAGTTGCTTCACGTCGGCCAAGGTGATGTAACAGCTGGTGGCGGTGTCATACAGCCGACGATTGGGGTATTTCTTGATGACCCGTTTTTCGACGCTCATGCGTACTCCCTAGTGTGTAGTCGCGTTCTGCTCAAGTACGGGAAGATAGCGTGCGCCCGTCGGCTTTTGCAACCGCTCATGCTGCGCTGCACAATTTCCGTTTGACTTTCCCGCTGGTGACGACAAGAATGAAGTCGTTATTGTGCAGAGCAACATGCAATTGACATGATCGTGTTCCGCACATTTCCTCGGACCCAATCATAAGGAAGTCAGTCATGAGTCAACAGCAACAAGCCCAGCAACAGATCGCCGATTTCGCCACCGATCAAGTCGAAACCGCCCTGCGCTTCGCCCGGGTCACCATCGATTCGCTGGAACGTGTCACCAAGCTGAACCTGGACACTGCCAAGACCGCCCTCGAAGAAAACGCCAAGAACGCCAAGATCCTCGCGTCCGTGAAGGATGCCCAGGAAGCGCTGAGCGTGCGCCAGCATCTGGCCGAAAGCGGTGTCGAGCAGTTCTCCGCCTATGCCAAGAGCCTGTACGAGATCACCTCGCAAGCCCAGGCCGAACTGGCCAAGCTGGTCGAAGAGCGCACCACCAATTTCAACAAGGACGTCGTCTCCGGTCTGGATCGCTTCGTGAAGTCCGCCCCGGCCGGTACCGACGTGGCCGTCGCCGCGGTGAAGTCCACCGTGCAAGCCACCGCCGCCGCCGTGGACAGCCTGACCAAGGCCGCCAAGCAAGTCGCCGATTTCGCCGACGCTTCGGTGAAGGCCGCCACCACCGCGACCACCGACGCGGTCAAGGCTGCCGCCAAGAAGGGCGCCAACGCCGCTGCCGCCTGATAGCCGGCATCGCGCAAGCAGAACGGGAGCTTCGGCTCCCGTTTTTTTTTGCGTTCAGGCGGCGCGTGGCAACAATTCCCGCACCAGCTCGCGCCGCAGCCCATCGTGCGCCCACTCGTGGTAGTGGTGGTAAAGCTTGTGGTGCTCGAAGGCCTCCGCCACGTTGCCCATCATTTCGCACAGCTGCGACTGCGCGTGATGGATATCCATCAGCGTATGCGCCAGTCCCAGCCCCTCGCCGATCTCCTGGGCTTGCGTCAACCACCTGCGTGCGCCGACGAAGTCGCGGGTACGCGCCAGCAGCTTGCCCAGTTGCAGCGAAGCAAACGCCCTGATCCAGTGATTATTGGCGCCGTCGGCCAATGCCACCGCGCGCCGCAAGTGCGGGCGCGCGCTACTCAGATCACCCAGGCCGGCACAGGCCATGCCGCAATAGGTGTGCCATTCGGCGATGAATGGCAATCCCGGTGTGCAGGCGATCAGTTGCTCCACTTGGCGCAGCCGCTGGGCCATGTCGCCAAAACGGCCGAGAGCGTTGAGGTTCGACACCACATTCAGCAGGACCATCGCCTGCACCCGGCTGTCCAGGTCGGGCATGCGCAGCGCCTGCTCGTTGTAGGACAAGGCGGCGTCGGCCCGCCCCAGCGCCGAACAGATCCGCCCCAGGCCGAGCAGCGCCTCGCCGGCCGCCAGGTCGTGCCCGGCCAGCCGCGCCATGCGCAGCGCCCACTGCCAATCCTCCAGCGCCTGCGCGTAGTCGGCATGCGCGTAGTGGATGGCCGCGCTGCCCAGCCGGGCCCGGCAGCGCACCAGGATGGCGGCATCGCCAGGCTGCGGTGCAATCACCTCTTCTGCCTGCTGGTAGGCATCCAGCGCGTGCTGCGGCTGCCATAGCGACTCCAGGCAACGGCCGCGTTCGACCAGGCAGCTGGCCAGGTCGAGCGGCGCCGCCGATTCGACGGCGCGCTGCATCGCGCCATCCAGATGCAGTAGTTGCTTTTCCGGGCTGAGGTACCAGCCGTTGTCTTGGTAGTTCGATGCTTGCATGACGCTCTCCTCGGGCCTTGCCGGACTATAACCGGGGCCGGGCCGGGGGGGGGCGGCCATGACAGGTCGATCATCCCCCGGGAAGCGCCGTTGAGACGGAATACCCAGGCGGGCAAAGCCGCCGCCCGGGCGGGCGGCGGCCAATGGGTCGGCTCAGGGCCAGACCTTGAGGCTGTCGATCAGGTTGATCAGCTTGCCGGAGATGGCGCGATGGTCATTGACGGACGGATGCCACTGGCAGCCCATGCCGTCCAGGCCGTCATAGTAGAAGTACACCACGCGTGTATCGCCCTGTGCCTGCGCTTCCGCCACCACCGCCTGGGCGGTATCCGCCAGTGCGGTGGTCTGGTACAGCGCGGTCGCGCTCACGATCAGGTAGGCATCGTTGCCGTACTGGCGACGCAGCTTGCCCAGGAACTCCAGGTAGGCCGCCTTGTAGGTCGCCTTCAAGGTTTCGGCGGTATAGGGCTCGCCCGCATTCACCGGCGTCGAAAAGTCGTTGATGCCTAGCCCGACCACCACCACCTGCGGCTTCCAGTCGCCCTGCACCCATTGGTTGCCGACCACGCCGGGCAAGGCGCGATCGTAGTAGGTGCGATAGTCGGTGCCGCGGTCCGCGCCGTTGTAGTTGCGTACCAGGCCGACGCCCGAATAGCCGTTGAGCTGGTAGGCCGCGCCGTAGTGGCGCGCGGTCAGCGCACCGAAGCTGGCGTCGCTGTTGGTCGAGGACACCAGCAGCTCGTCGCTGCAATCGCGATTGCCCGATTCGGCCCCCAGGCCGGAAGTATACGAATCGCCGATGAACTCGATACGGCGGGTCGGGGCCGGCGGCGGGGCAAGCAGCGTGCCACCGTCGGCAGCGACCAGTCCGCCGAAGCGGGCGACGACGCTGGGGAATTCGGTGCGTTTGGACAGGCGCACGGTATGCACGCCATCGTTCAACCCCTTCACCCAGTAGGTGGTGTTGCCGGGCCGGGCCAGTCTGGCGAATGGCTTACCGTCGATCTCGACGTTGTAGTGATTGGTGCCGTCGTCCAGACGCAGCCCGACGCCGGTGCCGCTGAAGCGGCCCTCGAAATACACTCCGGGCCAGCCAAAGGCGACGCGCTCGGCCGACTCGGGCTGCACGCGACCGCCGGAGACGGTCTGCGCCAGCACACCGGCCGGCGTCGGTGTCACGGTCGGCGTGGGAAGCGGAGTCGGGGTAGGCGTCGGTTGCGGTGTCGGGGTCGGCGTGACCACCGAGCAATGGTCGACCTTGGTCCAGACACCCCAGGCCCCGGATTGCGCCGGGTCGTCGCCCTGGGTCCACCACTTGGCCTGATAGAGCACGCCGTTGCGGACGACGCGTTGCCCGCCCAAGTACACCGCGCTCTGCGTCCAGGCTTCGCCGCATGCGGTATTGCCCGGTGCCGGTGTCACGCTGGGCGTGACCGGCACAGCGGTCGGCGTCGCTGCGGGGGTGGGAGTCACCGCGGCGTCACAGCTGCCGCCCACGCGCCACAGCGTCGGCGTCGAGGCGGGGTTCCAGCCTGCGCCGACATGCGCGGTATGCGCCACCGTCGCGGTATAGGTCTGCTCCTGGTAGCGCACGGCGCTACCGGCGGCATAGTGTTCGCCTTCCTGCCAGCCCGGGCAGGCGGCAGCAGCGCCCCCGGACAGCGCCAGGCAGATCAGCCATGGCAAATGACTGCGCTTCATCGAGACTCCTCCTGGAATAAGCCCTCCACCATAGGTAGAAGACCAATTGGATTGTTTTCTTGCATTGCCATTTTCTATCAAAATGGCCGAGCACGGCCCTTGGATGTGGTAAACAAGCACCGTTACCCGATCCAGCCCCCATGCAAGCCGGCTCGGCCCTTGGCAAATTATAGTTTTAAACTATCAAAGTCAAGCCAACGATAAAGCTGAATAACAAAAAAGCCACGCAATGCGTGGCTTTTTTGTTGGGGTGTCGACCGCTTATTCGGCGGCCGGCTCCACCGGCGCAGCCGCAGCGGCTTCGTCGTTGAGCACCGCCTTGATGGACAGGCGCACCCGGCCCTTCTCGTCCTGCTCCAGCGCCTTCACGCGCACGACCTGCCCTTCCTTCAGGTAGTCGCTGACGTTCTTGATGCGCTCGTTGGCGATCTGGCTGATATGCACCAGCCCATCGCGCCCCGGCATGATCGAAACGATGGCACCGACGTTGTTGTCGAGGATCTTCACCACCGGGCCTTCGTAGATCTTGCCGATTTCCACTTCGGCGGTGATCTCGCCGATGCGGCGCTTGGCCTCGTCGGCACCTTCGGCCGAGATCGACGCGATGGTGATGGTGCCGTCTTCCTGGATGTCGATCTGGGTGCCGGTTTCCTCGGTCAGCGCACGGATCACCGAACCGCCCTTGCCGATCACGTCGCGGATCTTTTCCGGGTTGATCTTCATGGTGTACAGGCGCGGCGCATGGGCGCTGACTTCTTCGCGCGCACCGCCGACGGCATCCTTCATGATGCCCAGGATGTGCATCCGGCCGGCCTTGGCCTGATCCAGCGCCACCTTCATGATTTCCTTGGTGATGCCGTTGATCTTGATGTCCATCTGCAGCGCGGTGACGCCGCTGTCGGTACCGGCCACCTTGAAGTCCATGTCGCCAAGGTGATCCTCGTCGCCCAGGATGTCGGTCAGCACGGCGAAACGGTTGCCTTCCTTGATCAGGCCCATGGCGATACCGGCCACGTGCTTCTTCAGCGGCACGCCGGCATCCATCAGCGACAGGCAGCCACCGCAGACCGACGCCATCGACGACGAGCCATTGGATTCGGTGATCTCGGAGACCACGCGCATCGAGTAGCCGAACTCCTCGGCGCTGGGCAGCACGGCGATCAGCGCGCGCTTGGCCAGGCGGCCATGGCCGATCTCACGGCGCTTCGGGCTGCCGACGCGGCCGGTCTCGCCGGTGGAGTACGGCGGGAAGTTGTAGTGCAGCATGAAGCGGTCGGTGTATTCGCCGGCCAGTGCGTCGATGCGTTGTTCGTCCAGCTTGGTGCCCAGCGTGGCCACGACCAGTGCCTGGGTTTCGCCACGGGTGAACAGGGCCGAGCCGTGGGTGCGCGGCAGCACGCTGGTGCTGATCGTGATCGGACGCACGGTGCGGGTGTCGCGGCCGTCGATACGCGGATAGCCGTCCAGGATCTGGTTGCGGACGATCTTGGCTTCCATGTCGTGGAAGATGCCGCGGATCTTGTTCGCTTGCAGGGTATCAGTGGTTTCCGTGACCAGGGCGGTCTTCACCTTGTCCCAGGCTTCGTTCAGCTTGACGGTGCGGGCCTGCTTCTGCGGAATGCGGAATGCCTGGGCGATGTCCTCGCCGGCAATGCCGGCGACCTGGGCTTCCAGCGCTTCGTCGCGGCTCGGCTCGGCCCAGTCGAACAGCTCCGGGTTCACCTCGTCGGCCAGCTCATTGATGGCATTGATCGCGGCCTGCATCTGCTCGTGGCCATAGACCACGGCGCCCAGCATCACGTCTTCCGGCAGTTCCTGCGCTTCGGATTCCACCATCAGCACGGCCTGTTCGGTACCGGCCACCACCAGGTCGAGCTGGCTGGTGGTCAGTTCATCCTTGGTCGGGTTCAGCAGGTACTGGCCATTCAGGTAGCCGACGCGCGCGGCACCGATCGGGCCCTGGAACGGCACGCCCGAGATCGCCAGCGCGGCGGAGGCGCCGATCATGGCGGGGATGTCGGAATCGATCTGCGGATCGACCGACAGCACGGTGGCGACGATCTGCACTTCGTTGAAGAAGCCTTCGGGGAACAGCGGGCGGATCGGACGATCGATCAGGCGGCTGGTCAGGATTTCCTTTTCGGAGGGACGGCCCTCGCGTTTGAAGAAGCCGCCGGGAATCTTGCCCGCGGCGTAGGTGCGTTCCTGGTAGTCGACGGTCAGCGGGAAGAAGTCCTGGCCCGGCTTGACGCCCTTGGCGGCCACGACGGTCACCAGCACCACGGTGTCGTCCATCGACACGACCACGGCGCCGGATGCCTGGCGAGCGACCTCGCCGGTTTCCAGCTTCACCGTATGCCGGCCGTACTGGAACGATTTCACGATTTTGTTGAACACGGATTTTCCTTTCTTCAGTGGTGCGTCCTCGGCCTTGGACGTAACGGCAGTCCGCTGCAATCGGGCCGATGCCCCGCCAGTCCACAGCATTGCGCTGCATCGCGGGCGGTACGACGATTGCCGGTTCCGACACAACCACTTCTTCCCCGCCGCCGCCGGAACCGCTTTTTGACGGACGAGGAACACAAAACAAAAAAGTCGCAGTCTGACGACTGCGACTTTTTTGCCGGGATTACTTGCGCAGACCCAGCTTGGCGATCAGCTCGCGGTAGCTGTCAGCGTTGGTGCGCTTGAGGTAGTCCAGCAGGCGGCGACGACGCGACACCATCTTCAGCAGACCACGACGGGAGTGGTGATCCTTGGCGTTGGCCTTGAAGTGGGGGGTCAGATCGTTGATGCGGGCGGTCAACAGCGCGACCTGCACTTCGGGCGAGCCAGTGTCGCCTTGGGCGCGTTGGTAGGTCTTGACGATGTCGGCCTTCTGGTCAACGGTAACAGCCATTCTTGATTACTCCAGATAGATAAAGGGATCGAGTCCCGACAAGCCAGGCGAGCCGTGGCGACCCTTCCTGACTTCCCCATGCTCACGCGGTGGAAAGCAGTCGTTTGGACCGTAGCACGCCGTCGGCGCCCACCTCGCCCAAACCGAGGAACCGCGCATTATCCGTGCTTTGCTGTGTGCCGTAAAGCCGGAAGGTGCCCGGCGCGACATCCGGTCGGCGGGCGCTCATGCCGTGCAACATGCGGTGGGTGTCGGCCTCGTCGCAGCGCAGTTCGGGCAGATCGAGCACCAGCGTTTCCGCCGGCAGCAGCAGCGCCTCGCGCTGCGGCAGGTCCAGTTGGCCGAAGGCGTCGAGCCCGATGGCGTCGTCCAGCGAGAAGCCGGCGGTGCGCGTGCGCACCAGCCCCGCCAGATAGGCGCCGCAGCCCAGCGCGCGGCCGATATCGTCGGCCAGGGTGCGGATATAAGTACCTTTGGAGCAGCGCACGTCCAGCACCAGCACACCGCTGCCGGCGTCGTAGCTCAGCACGTCGAGCGCATGGATAGTCACGCGACGCACCGCGCGCTCGATCTCCACGCCCTGGCGCGCGTATTCGTAGAGCGCGCGCCCTTCGAACTTCAGCGCGGAGTGCATCGGCGGCACCTGGTCGATCTCGCCGCGAAATCGCGTCAAAACCGCTTCGATCGCCGCCAGGTCGGCAGGCGCGGCGCCGCTGTCGGCAATCTCGCCCTCGCCATCGAGCGTGCTCGATACCTGGCCTAGGCGGACGGTGGCGCGATATCCCTTGTCGGCGTCCAGCATGCGCTGGGCGAACTTGGTCGCTTCACCGAAGCACAGCGGCAGCAGGCCGGTGGCGAAGGGATCGAGCACACCGGTGTGCCCGGCCTTCTCGGCGCTCAGCAGCCAGCGCGCCTTTTGCAGCGCATTGTTGCTGGAAATGCCGAACGGCTTGTCCAGCAGCAGGACGCCGTCGATTTTTCGTTTTGCCATGTGAACGTCGAAGAGTGGTTTTGAAGACTTACGCTTCGTCGTCCGGCGCCTTGGGCAGGCGACCCGCCTCGGCGATCAGGCTGTCCAGGTGCATGCCCTGCTCCACCGAATGGTCGTAGTGGAAATGCAGTTCCGGCATCTTGAACAGCTTGAAGCCACGCGCCAGTTCGCTGCGCAGGTAACCCTTGGCCGCCTCCAGCTTGGCGGCGATGTCCTCGGCCTCCTCGGGGGTGCCGAGGAAGGTATAGAACGCCTTGGCATGCGAATAGTCGCGGGTAACTTCCACGTCGGTGATGGTGATCAGCGACGCCTTGGGATGATCCAGCTCGGCACGGATCAGTTCGGCCAGGTCGCGCTGCAACTGCTGCGCGATCCGGTCGGAGCGGGTGAAGTTCTTGGGCATCTCGATATCGTTCGATAAGGCGCGGTCGGCGAGGCATGCGGCCGCGGCCTGTCAAAAAAGCAAAAGGCGCAAGAGGCCGAAGCCCCCTGCGCCGGTGCCTGGGCCGACCGCGTACCTCGCGCCGGCCCCGCACACCTCATCGAATTACAGCGAACGCGCCACTTCGATGATTTCGAAGACTTCCAGCTGGTCGCCTTCCTGGATGTCGTTGTAGTTCTTCAGTTGCAGACCGCATTCGTAGCCGGCCTTCACTTCCTTCACGTCATCCTTGAAGCGCTTGAGGGTATCCAGCTCGCCCTGGTGCACCACCACGTTGTTGCGCAGCAGACGGACACCGGCGCCGCGCTTCACCATGCCGTCGAGCACGTAGCAGCCGGCCACCGAACCCACCTTGGAGATCACGAACACCTGGCGGATTTCCACCAGACCGATGATCTGCTCGCGCTTCTCGGGGGCCAGCATGCCGGACAGCGCCGCCTTCACGTCATCCACCACGTCGTAGATGATGTTGTAGTAGCGGATGTCCACGCCTTCGCTCTCGGCCAGCTTGCGCGCAGCCGCGTCGGCACGCACGTTGAAGCCGACGACCACGGCCTTGGAGGCCAGCGCCAGGTTGATGTCCGATTCGCTGATGCCGCCGACGCCGGAGTGCAGGATCTGCACGCGCACTTCGTCGGTGGACAGCTTCTGCAGACTGCTGCTGAGCGCTTCCAGCGAGCCCTGCACGTCGCTCTTGATGACGATGGGCAGGTTCTGCACCTCGCCCTCGGCCATCTGCGCGAACATGTTTTCCAGCTTGGCGGCCTGCTGCTTGGCGAACTTGACGTCGCGGAACTTGCCCTGGCGGAACAGCGCGATTTCGCGGGCCTTCTTCTCGTCGCCCAGCACCATCGCATCCTCGCCAGCGCCCGGTACTTCGGACAAGCCGAGGATTTCCACCGGGATCGACGGGCCGGCTTCGTTGATCTGCTTGCCGTTCTCGTCGAGCATGGCGCGGACGCGGCCGTAGACCTGACCGGCCAGCAGCACGTCGCCCTTGCGCAGCGTGCCCGACTGCACCAGCATCGTCGCCACCGCGCCACGGCCCTTGTCCAGGCGCGCTTCGATGATGATGCCCTTGCCCGGAGCGTCCACCGGCGCGGTCAGTTCCAGCACTTCAGCCTGCAACAGGATGGCGTCGAGCAGCGCGTCGATGTTCAGGCCCTGCTTGGCCGACACTTCGACGAACTGGGTATCGCCGCCCCAGTCTTCCGGCACCACTTCCTGCGCCACCAGTTCCTGGCGGATGCGCTCGGGGTTGGCGCCCTGCTTGTCGATCTTGTTCACCGCCACCACGATGGGCACGCCCGCCGCCTTGGCATGGTGAATCGCCTCGATGGTCTGCGGCATCACGCCGTCGTCGGCCGCCACCACCAGCACCACGATGTCGGTGGCGCTGGCACCGCGGGCACGCATGGCGGTGAACGCCTCGTGGCCCGGGGTATCCAGGAAGGTGATGATGCCCTTGTCGGTTTCGACGTGGTACGCACCGATGTGCTGGGTGATGCCGCCGGCCTCGCCCGCAGCGACCTTGGTGCGGCGGATGTAGTCCAGCAGCGAGGTCTTGCCGTGGTCGACGTGGCCCATCACGGTGACGACCGGCGCGCGCGGCAGTTGCTCGTGCTCGCCCTTGTCGTCGTCGCCCAGGTAGGTTTCCGGATCGTCCAGCTTGGCGGCGACCGGCACGTGGCCCATTTCCTCGACCACGATCATCGCGGTTTCCTGGTCCAGCACCTGGTTGATGGTCACCATCATGCCCATCTTCATCAGCGCCTTGACCACCTCGACGCCCTTCACGGCCATCTTGTGCGCCAGATCGGCGACGCTGATGGTCTCGGGCACGTCCACGGTGTGGACGATGGGTTCGGTCGGCGCCTGGAAGGCGTGAGCGTTATCGCTGTCGTTCTGCTTGCGGCCGCCCTTCTTCGACTTCCAACCACCCGAGGTATCGCCGCCACGGGTGCGCATGCCGCCCTTCTTGCCACGGCTGTCGCGGTCGTCGCGGTCGTCCTTGCGGGCGGCCGGCTTCTTGTCGGCGGGCTTGGCCGCCGCCGGGGCAGCGACCGGTTCCGCCTTGGCGGGTTCGGGCGCGCGCAGCGGTGTGTCCTTGGGCTTGCGCAATTCGACGCGCATGCCGATACGCGGGCGGTCGCCATGGGTCGGCGCCGGCGCGGCAGCCGCCGGGGTCGGCACCGGGGCCGGGGTCGGCGCGGCGACGGTCACCGGCTCGACGACCGGCTCGGCCACCACGGCTTCGACGACGGGCGCTTCGACCACTTCGGCAACCGGCTCGTCCTTGCGCACATCGCGTTCCTGCTTGGCACGCATCTCGGCGGCCTGGCGCTCACGCAATTCGGCCTGGCGACGGGCTTCGGTCTCGCGCTGGGCGCGCTCGGCATCATCCAGCACCGGGGCGGCGGCAACGGCACGCTCGGGCGCGGCGGCAGGCGCTGCCGGCACTTCCGGCGACACCACCACGCGCTTCTTGCGCACCTCGACCTGGATGGTCTTGGCCTTGCCGGTGGCATCGGTCTTGCGGATCTCCGACGTTTCCTTGCGGGTCAGCGTGATCTTCTGCTTGTCGCTGGCTGCGCCATGCTTCTGCTTCAGGTGGTTCAACAAGCGCGACTTGTCATCCGCGCTGACGGTATCCGACGGGCTCGACTTCTGCATGCCGGCCGCGCGCAACTGCTCCAGCAGTTCCTGGGGCGGCATCTTGAGCTCGGCGGCAAATTGACTGACATTTATTTCACTCATTCAAATCCCTCCCGGCTCACGCAAACCAATGCTCGCGTGCCTTCATGATCAATTGCTTGGCGGCTTCCTCGTCCATGCCGGTCAACTCGGTGAGTTCATCCACCGCCAGTTCGGCCAGGTCGTCGCGGGTATGGATCTCGTGCTCGGCCAGCGAGGCGGCGAGTTCCGGGGTCATGCCTTCCAAGGTCTTCAGATCCTCGGATTGATGCTCGAGCTTCTCCTCGCGCACGATGGCCTGCGTCAGCAGAGCGTCGCGGGCGCGAGCGCGCAGTTCGTTGACCGTTTCCTCGTCAAAGGCCTCGATCTCCAGCATCTCGTTCAGCGGCACATAGGCCACTTCTTCCAGGGTGTTGAAGCCTTCCTGCACCAGCACGTCGGCCACTTCCTCGTCGACGTCCAGCGCTTGCACGAACAGCTCGCGCACCTTGGAGAATTCTTCCTCGTGTTTCTTCTCGGCTTCGTCCACCGTCATGATGTTCAGCTTCCAGCCCGTCAGCTCGGAAGCGAGCTTGACGTTCTGGCCGCCACGGCCGATGGCCATCGCCAGGTTGTCCTCGTCGACGATCACGTCCATGGCGTGGCTTTCCTCGTCGACGATGATCGAGCTCACTTCGGCCGGCGACAGCGCGCCGATCACGAACTGGGCCGGATCGTTCGACCAGAGGATGATGTCCACGCGCTCGCCGGCCAGCTCGTTGGTCACCGCGTTGACGCGGGTGCCGCGCACGCCGATGCAGGTACCTTGCGGATCGACGCGGGGGTCGTTGGACTTCACGGCGATCTTGGCGCGCATGCCGGGATCGCGGGCCACGCCCATCAGTTCGATCAGGCTGTTCTCGATCTCGGGCACTTCCATCTCGAACAGCTTGACCATGAACTCGGGCGCGGTGCGCGACAGCACCAGCTGCGGGCCACGGCCGAGGCGATCGATGCGCAGCAGGAAGGCGCGGACGCGGTCGCCCACGCGCAGGTTTTCCTTGGGGATCATTTGGTCGCGCGGCAGCACGGCCTCCAGCTTGCCCAGCTCGATGATGGCGTTGCCACGCTCGATGCGCTTGATGGTGCCCGAGACGATGTGCTCGCGGCGATCCAGGAAATCGTTCAGGTTCTGCTCACGCTCCGCGTCGCGGATACGTTGCAGGATGACCTGCTTGGCGGTCTGGGCGCCGATCCGGCCGAACTCGATCGGCTCCAGCTCTTCTTCCCAGGTTTCGCCCAGTTGCAGGTCCTTGTCGTAGTCCGGCGCGTCGGTGATGGCGATCTGGCGGCTCGGCTCCTCGTGATCGTTGTCCTCGACCACGGTCCAGACGCGGAACGAGCGGTAGTCGCCGCTTTCGCGGTCGATTTCCACCCGGATGTCCACTTCGTCGTCGTAGCGCTTCTTGGTCGCGGATGCGAGCGCCATTTCCAGGGCGGTGAACACCACGTCCTTTTCTACGTTTTTCTCGCGGGCCAGCGCATCGACCAGCAACAGAATTTCACGGCTCATTGTCGTTTAATCCTTTAATCCTTCGCACAGACTGCATTCGATGATGTTCGGGTAACTCGTTCGGATCAGAACTGCGGCTCCAGTCGCACCTTGTCGATCTGGGTCAGCGGCAACGCCAGCCGTTCGCCGTCGCACTCGACCACGACGGCGTCGTCCTCCAGCCCCAGCAGGGTACCGACCACGCGCTTGCGCTTGTCCGGCAGCGGCAGGCGCAGCTTGACCTTGACCAGTTGCCCGGCGAAACGCTGGAAGTCGGCCGGCTTCCTGACCACGCGGTCCAGGCCCGGCGACGACACTTCCAGCCGCTCGTAGTTGATGTTCTCCACCATGAAAAGGCGGGTGAAGTGATTGCTGACGTGAACGCAATCGTCCACCACGATGCCGCCCGGCTTGTCGATGAACAGGCGCAACAGGCCGTTGTGGCCGATCTCCAGATCGACCAGTTCGTAGCCCATTGCGCTCAGCGTCGTTTCCAGAAGCTCTTGCAGATTGACTGCCAAATTCAATTCCTTCGCTGCAAACAAAAAATGGGCTGCAACACTGCGCCCATTTGGAAAGCACACCCCTGCCGGCGGAAGCTGCCTGCCCACCTTGGCCGGCCATATCGCCGACCCAGGTTTTCAAACAACCCCCTTGGGGATAGACCGGATTCTATCAGAAACAACCACTTGGCGAAACTGTCAAAACGGGGCGTCCGTTGCGTTACGTTTACGTGGCACACGTTGCATGGCACATTCCGGTGCATTGCCGATCCTGGCGCCCCAAGACACAGCGCGAACCACGCCACGCCGTGGTGATAAGAGGAGACAACACGATGGATCGCCCCTGGTTTCACAGTTACCCGGAACACGTGCCGCACCAAGTGAACATCGAGGAATTCAGCTCGATCCCGGACGTGTTCGCGCAGTCGGCCGCGAAGTATGCGGACCGGCCCGCCTTCGTGAACATGGGAAAATCCCTCAGCTACCGCGACATCGACGAGCGCGCCACGCAGTTCGCATCGTTCCTGCAGAACGACCTGAAACTGTCGCGCGGCGATCGCGTGGCGGTGATGATGCCCAACCTGCTGCAATACCCGATCGCGATCTTCGGCATCCTCAAGGCCGGGCTGGTGGTGGTGAACGTCAACCCGCTGTACACCGCGCGCGAACTCGAACACCAGCTCAAGGATTCGGGCTCCCGCGCCATCGTGATCGTGGCCAACTTCGCCCACACGCTGGAAAAGGCCATCGCCCATACCGACATCGAGCACGTGGTGGTGACCGGCATCGGTGACCAGTTCGACTTCCCCAAGCGCACGCTGGTGAATCTGGCGGTGAAATACCTGAAGAAGATGGTGCCGGCCTATTCCCTGCCCGGCCATATCGGCTTCAACGACGCGCTGGTGCGCGGCGCGCGCCACGCCTTCCGCCCGGTGGAACTCAAGCTGGAGGACCTGGCTTTCCTGCAATACACCGGTGGCACCACCGGCGTGGCCAAGGGCGCCATGCTCACCCACCGCAATATCGTCGCCAACATGCAGCAGGCGCATGCCTGGATCAACGGCGTGGTCGACGAGGGCCGCGAAGTGATCGTGACCGCGTTGCCGCTCTATCACATCTTCTGCCTGACCGCGAACTGCATGGTGTTCACCAAGATCGGCGCCACCAACCTGCTGATCACCAATCCGCGCGACATCCCCGGCTTCATCAAGGAGCTGGCCAAGTATCCCGTCACCTGCATGACCGGGGTGAACACGCTGTTCAACGCGCTGGCCAACCGCCCCGAGTTCGCGCAACTGAACTTCAGCACCTGGAAGCTGGCGCTCGGCGGCGGCATGGCGGTGCAGCAGGCGGTGGCGGACAAATGGAAGAAGATCACCGGCGTGCCGCTGGTGGAAGCCTATGGCCTGACCGAGACCTCGCCGGCGGCGATGATCAACCCGCTGACCATCAAGGAATACAACGGCATGATCGGCCTGCCGGTGCCCGCCACCGACGCGCAGATCCGCGACGACGACGGCCACGTGCTGGCGCCCGGCGAGGCGGGTGAACTGTTCATCCAGGGGCCGCAGGTGATGAAGGGCTACTGGAACCGTCCGGACGAGACCGCCAAGGTATTGGGCGACGACGGCTTCCTGGCCACCGGCGATGTCGCGGTGATGTCGCCCACCGGCTACTTCAAGATTGTCGATCGCAAGAAGGACATGGTGCTGGTGTCCGGCTTCAACGTTTATCCCAACGAGGTCGAGGACGTGGTCGCCGCTCACCCCGGGGTGCTGGAGGTGGCCTGCGTCGGCGTCAGCGACGACAAGACCGGCGAAGCGTTGAAGCTCTTCGTGGTGAAGAAGGACGCGGCGCTCACCGCGGAACAACTGATCGCCTACTGTCGGGAAAACCTGACCAATTATAAGGTGCCGAAGCAGGTTGAATTCCGCAGCGAGCTACCGAAGTCGAATGTGGGTAAGATTCTGCGCAGGGAGTTGCGAACCACCACTACATAAGATGCAGCCATGAATCTGTTGCCCTTCTTCAAGCTGATGGCGGAAAAGCAGGCTTCCGACCTGTTCCTTTCCGCCCATTCCCCGATCACCATCAAGATCAACGGTTTGTGCCACCCGGTGAACAATCAGGTGCTGGGGCCCGAGCACGTCAAGCAGCTGGTCTACCAGTTGCTCAAGCCCGACCAGATCGCGCGCTTCGAGGAAGACCTGGAACTGAACCTGGGCCTGCCGCTGGAAGGCCTGGGCAATTTCCGCATCAACGTGTTCCGCACCCGCGGCAACGTCGCCATGGTGGCGCGCTTCATCCGGCCGCGCGCGCTCAGCATCGAGGATCTGCGCCTGCCGCCGATCCTGAAGGACCTGGTGATGGAAAAGCGCGGCATCGTGCTGATGGTAGGCGCCACCGGCTCGGGCAAGTCGTCCACCGTCGCCGCCATGCTGGAGCACCGCAATGCGCTGCATCCCGGCCACATCCTCACCGTGGAAGACCCGATCGAGTATCTGTACTCGCACAAGAAGAGCCTGGTGAACCAGCGCGAGATCGGCCTGGACACCAAGAGCTATGGCGAAGCGCTGAAGAACGCCATGCGCGAGGCGCCGGACGTGCTGATGATCGGCGAGATCCGCGACCGCGAGACCATGAACTACGCGATGCAGTACGCCCAGGCCGGCCACCTGTGCATCTCGACGCTGCACGCCAACAACAGCTACCACTCGCTGTCGCGCATCGTGAACTTCTTCCCGCAGGATGCGCGCGAATCGCTGCTCTACGACCTTTCGACCGCGCTGAAGGCCATCGTGTCGCAGCGGCTGGTGCGCAATACCCAGGGCAAGCTGATCCCGGCGGTGGAGGTCATGCTCAATACCAACCGCATCGCCGAACTGATCCGCAACGGCCAGCTCACCGACATCAAGGATGCGATGGAGCAATCGCTGTCCGACGGCGCGCAGACCTTCGAGCAGGCGCTGTACCGGCTCTATCGCGATGGCGAGATCGAACTGGACGAAGCGCTGCGCAATGCCGACTCGGCCACCAACCTGTCGTGGATGGTGAACAACGCGCAGACGGTGGAGGAACAGCAGAACGCGCGGCACGCGCCATCGCCGCAGGCACAGGCCCAGACCGTGACAGCGCCCGACATCAACTTCGATATCTCGCTGCACTGACCCCCCCTCACCCACACGCCCCGCCCTGCGGGGCGTTGTTCTTTTTGGCGATGGCCTTCAGCACGCAGCGGCGAACGATTACCATCACGCCTTTTCGCGCACAGGATCTCCCCATGAAGCTCTACGGCATCCCCAACTGCGACACGGTGAAGAAGGCGCGCGCCTGGCTGGCAGAAGCCGGCGTCGCCTACGAGTGGCACGACTACAAGAAGCAGGGCGTGGATCGCGCGCTGCTCGCCGGCTGGATCGCCCAAGTGGGCTGGGAGCGCCTGGTCAATCGCGCCGGCACCACCTGGCGCAAGCTGGACGACGCCACCCGCGTCGGCGTGGTCGATGCCGAATCCGCCATCGCCGTGATGCTGGCGCAGCCGAGCGTCATCAAGCGGCCGGTGCTGGAGCGCGATGGTAAGATCGCGGTCGGCTTCAAACCAGACGACTACGCGGCTTTCCTGAAATGAGCAATCCAACCTTCGACCTCGCCATCCAGTTGATCAAACAAGCCTCGGTCACCCCCGAGGATGCCGACTGCCAGCAGATCATCGCCCACCGCCTGGAAAGGAT
Organism: Chitiniphilus shinanonensis DSM 23277; assembly: GCF_000374805.1. Taxonomy (GTDB): domain Bacteria; phylum Pseudomonadota; class Gammaproteobacteria; order Burkholderiales; family Chitinibacteraceae; genus Chitiniphilus; species Chitiniphilus shinanonensis. Next base: position 154,549 of record NZ_KB895339.1, on the reverse strand, counting down.
CGGCTTCCAGATCGAGCACATGCGTTTCGAGGATGTCGACAACCTGTGGGCGCGTTTCGGCGAGAGCGGCCCGGTGCTGGTGTTCGCCGGTCATACCGACGTGGTCCCGACCGGCCCGGTGGATCGCTGGCAATCCGACCCGTTCATGCCCGAGTTGCGCGACGGCCACCTGTACGGGCGCGGCGCGGCCGACATGAAGGCATCGCTGGCGGCTTTCGTCACCGCCACCGAGGATTTCCTGGCCATGCACCCCGCCCCGCGCGGCTCCATCGCCTTCCTCATCACCTCAGACGAGGAAGGCCCGGCCCGCAACGGCACGGTCAAGGTGATCGAGACGCTGAAAGCGCGTGGCGAAGCCATCGATTACTGCATCGTCGGCGAGCCGACCAGCGCCGAGCATTTCGGCGACACCATCAAGAACGGCCGCCGCGGCTCACTGTCCGGGCATCTGGTGGTGCACGGCGTGCAAGGGCATATCGCCTATCCGCACCTGGCCAAGAACCCGATCCACCTGCTGGCGCCGGCGCTGGCCGAACTGGCCGGCACCGTATGGGATCACGGCAATGCCTATTTCCCGCCGACCACCTGGCAGGTGTCGAACATCCACGGCGGCACCGGTGCGACCAACGTCATCCCGGGCACGGCCGAGCTGATGTTCAACTTCCGCTTCTCCACCGAGAACACCGCCGACACCCTCAAGCAGAAGGTCCACGCCATCCTGGACGCCCACGGCCTGGAATACGAACTGGACTGGACCCTCAACGGCGAGCCGTTCCTCACCGACCACGGCGCGCTGATCGACGCCATCCGCGGCGCGGTGGAGGACGTCACCGGCCACACGCCGCAATTGAACACCACCGGCGGCACCTCCGACGGCCGCTTCATCGCCAAGCACTGCCCCGAAGTGGTGGAATTCGGCCCGATCAACAAGACCATCCACAAGCTCAACGAATGCGTGGCGGTGGAGGACATTCCCAAGCTGTCCGCGGTCTATCGCCGGACGCTGGAGCGGCTGCTGGGCTGACGTTGTCAGGTTTTGTCAGGATATCGCCAAGCGCATGACTTCGGCCTATGCTGGGTCCGGTCATCAACCCAGGAGTCATCCCATGTCGGAAACTGACGATATCCCCAGCATCATGTCGCACGTGTCCATCGGCACCAATCGGTATGCCGAAGCCGTGGCCTTCTACGACGCGGTGCTGCCCACCATCGGTGCGCGCCGCATCCTGGACATCCCCGGCGTCGAGGCGGTGGCCTACGGCAAGCAGTTCCCCGAATTCTGGGTCCAGACCCCAATCGACGGGCAGCCCGCCAACGTCGGCAACGGCACCCACTTCGGCTTCATCGCCCCCAGCAAGCAGGCGGTGGACGACTTCTACGCGGCAGCGCTCAAGGCCGGCGCACGCGGCGATGGTCCTCCCGGGCCGCGCCCCCACTACGGCGAGCCCTATTACGGCTGTTTCGTGCGCGACCTCGATGGCCACAAGATCGAAGCCAACTATTGGGACATGAGCAAGGACCAAAGCCACGGCGCCTGAGAGTGGCCGGCACCCCATCTGACCAGACCGTGCCGGATGGTCGTCGAACAGAAAGGCCGCCCGAAGGCGGCCTTTCTGTCTGCGGGCAACGCGTCAGCGCTGCCAGACACGCACGTAGTCCACCTTCAGGTACAGCGGGAAGTCGGCCTTGTTCGGCTCCGCCCACCCGGTGAACAGGCCGCCCAGCGCCAGGTTCAGGTTGATGTAGAACGGTTTGCGGAACTCTTCCATGTTCGCCGCCGTGATATCGATGGTGTGCACCGGTGTCGGCCGGGTTTCGCGATCGATGTAGTAGCGGATCTGGTTTGCATCCCATTCGATCGTATACAGATGGAACTGGGTCACATCGCCGACTTCGGCATTGCCCGGACGCTCGTTGTTCTGGCCGTCGGCCCACGGGAACACGCCGATGCGGCTATCCCAGAACACATTCTGGAACGAGCGCGTCTCGGTGTTCTTCTGCTCCATGATGTCGATCTCGCCGCAGCTCGACCAATTGGACGCCATGGTGTCGTAGTAGGTGATCGGCGCGTTGTAGTTGCTGGTATAGGTATCGTCGCAGGACGTGCCCATCATCCAGAACGCCGGCCAGGTGCCGATGCGCCGCGGCAATGCCATGCGCGCCTCGATCCGACCGAACTGCCATGAGTGCTTGCCCTTGGTGGTCAGCCGGGAAGAGCGCTGATACCACTGGCGACCGGCGATATTCATCGGCGCGTCGAGGTATTCCGCCTTGATCACCAGATTGCCGTTCTCGCGATACGCGTTTTCCGGGCGGTACCATTCCCATTCGCCGTTGCCCCAGCCCTGGAAGGCATTCAGGCCAGGATTCAGGCCATTGCCGACGTGATAGTTCCAGTTGGCCGAATCCGGCGCGCCGCTGCCATCGAACGTGTCCTCCCAGACTACGCGCCAACCATCGGATGGCGTGGGCGTCGGCGTGGGATTGGGCGTCGGTGTCGGGGTCGGATTGGGCGTCGGCGTCACCGAGCCGCTGAGGTTGAACTGGGTCCAGGCGGTATCGAACGCACCACCGGCCGCCTGCCCCACGGTAAGGAAATAGCGCACCGTGGCGCCGGCCGGCAGCCCCGAGACGGTATAGCTGTTGTTGCCTCCCGAGGCCGTCATGCGGATGTTGAGCTGTGCGCCGCCGTTGACCTGGTAATGCAGATCGGCCCACGGCGCATTGTTGGCAAAGAAGCGCACGCTGGACGACGACAGGATCTGGTGCCCATAGCTGCCGACCGGCGTCGGCGCAGGCGTCGGCTGGGGCGTGGGAGTCGGCGCCGGGGTCGGCACGGGTGTCGGCGCTGGCGTGGGCACGGGGGTCGCGCCGCCGCAGGTGCCCTGGTCGGCCCATAGCGACGGCGTCGCCGCCGGGTTCCAGTTGGCGCCGACATAGGCGGTATGCGTCACCAGCGCGCGATAGTTGTGCCCGTTGTACGACACCACCGTGCCGGCGGCGTAGGTGTTGCCTTCCGCCCAACCGGCAACGCAGGCCGCGGCTTGGGCGGCCAGGGGCACGCCGGCCAGCCCGGCCAACAGCAGGCAGGCGATCAATCGATTGGTTTTGTGCTTGGGTTTCATGGTTTCCATCCTTGCTCCGCGTGGTCCGCGCCGTGAGGGCGCGATGTTATGAAAGCGGTTTCATATTGCTATCGAAGGCCGGAAAAGTCATGGATGGACCCGATGAAGGGCAACCGCGACCATGCCATTGTCAAATCGGAAATGAGCAAAAACAGTGCTTGCCGGCACCGTTGCGGTGCGGTATCGCCGCGGCGTCAGCCGATGAGCGGAAGAAGGTTCACCCGCCGGGGCGCCATTGCGGCATCCAGCCACCGGCCATGCGATACGGCGCCGCCACGCCGATCCCCGGCACGGCGACCAGCGCATCGTCCAGGTACAGCAGCGGCCATGCCTCGCGCCGCCATGGCGGGATGGCGGCCTCCTGGTACAACGCCTTCAGCAGGCGCGACCCGCCGCCGACACGCAGACACAGCCGCTCGCCCCCCTGGCGTGGGCGCAGGCTCAGGCGCCCGCCAGCCAGCAGCGACGCATCCAGCCCCTCCGCGGCGGGCGACCAGTCGAGCACGCCTCGCCACGCGGGCACCGGCATCGCGGCGCCATCCGCCCAGCGCAGCACCGTCACTGGCCCTGGCGCCGTTTCCGGGGCCGGATACCAGGCGGCCCGATAGCGTCGCAGTTCGTGCGCACGCCAGCGCCAGCGCGGCGTCGCATCCTCGGCGGCATCGCCTTGGCGCCACAATTCGTCGAAGGCGCGCTGGTCCGGCACGATGCCCTGGCCGTCCAGCCAGCAACGCAACGCCTGCCGCGCCCTCGCCTCGCCCAACCCGCGCGCGCGCGTCAGGTCGAAGCCGCCCGCCGGGTCGAGACATTCCGGCAGATCCTGTTCGGCCTGGGCCGCGAGCAGGCATTCCGCCTCCGCCGCGTGGCCGGCGCTGCGGGCGAGCGCGGCGTCGCAGCCGGGAAAGCGTTCTCGCAGCAGCGGCAATACTTGGCGGCGCAGGAAATTGCGGTCGTAGCGGATGTCGTCGTTGCTTTCGTCCTCGACCCACGCCAGCTCGTGGCTGCGCGCATATGCCAGCAGATCGTCGCGCGGACTGTCCAGCAGCGGTCGCAGCAGCAGCACCTGGCCCAACGGCCGGGCCTGCGGCATCGCCGCCAGCCCCGCCAGCCCGCCGCCGCGCAGCAGATTGAACAGCACCGTTTCCGCCTGGTCGTCGCGATGGTGCGCCAGGCACAGCACGTCGGCGTCGCAGTGCTCGAACTCGGTGTAGCGCGCAATACGCGCGGCGGCCTCCAACCCCGAATCGGCAATGCCGACCACCTGCACCCGCGCCACGCGGCATGGCACGCCGAGGCGTTCGGCGAAGGCCCGGGCGTGGTCGGCCCAGGCATCGGCATTCGGCGACAGGCCGTGGTGGACGTGCAGCGCACTCAGCCGCAGCCCAAGGCGCGGACCAAGCGTGGCCAGCACATGCAGCAGGACGATGGAATCGAGACCGCCGGACAACCCGACGCACACGCGCCGGGCCGTGGGGGAAAGGTGGCGCGCCAGGACGGCCGCCACCCGCAGCGCCAGATCAGGCGACGCTGACTTCCTTGTACTTGCCATAGCCCATCAGGCGTTCGAAGCGGGCGTCGAGCAACTCGTCGACCGACTTTTCCTGCAGGCCCTTGAGCGCGTCGGCGATGGCCTTCTTCATCGAGGCCATCATCTGCGGGTAGTTGCGGTGCGCGCCGCCCAGGGGCTCGTTGATCACCTTGTCGATCAGGCCCAGCGTCTTCAGCCGGCCGGCGGTGATGCCCATGGCCTCGGCGGCCTCGGGCGCCTTCTCGGCGGTCTTCCACAGGATGGAGGCGCAGCCTTCCGGCGAGATCACCGAATAGGTGGAGTACTGCAACATCATCACCACGTCGCCAACCGCGATGGCCAACGCACCGCCCGAGCCGCCCTCGCCGATCACCGTGGTCACGACGGGCACGCGCAGTTTGGCCATCTCGAACAGGTTGCGGCCGATGGCCTCGGATTGGCCGCGCTCCTCGGCGCCGATGCCCGGATAGGCGCCAGGGGTATCGACGAAGGTCAGCACCGGCAGACCGAACTTCTCGGCCAGCTTCATCAGGCGCAGCGCCTTGCGATAGCCCTCGGGACGCGGCATGCCGAAGTTGCGGAACTGGCGATCCTTGGTATCGCGCCCCTTCTGGTGGCCGATCACCATCACGCTCTGCCCGTTGAAGCGGGCCAGGCCGCCGACGATGGCGGCGTCGTCCGCGTAAGTGCGGTCGCCGTGCAGTTCCTCGAAGTCGGTGCACAGCGCCTTGATGTAGTCCAGGGTGTATGGCCGCTGCGGATGACGGGCCACCTGCGAGATCTGGGTGGCGGTCAGCTTGCCGTAGATGGTCTTGGTGAGTTCCTGGCTTTTCTTTTCCAGATGGCCGATCTCCGCCGAGATATCGACGGCCGAATCGTCTTGGACAAAGCGCAGTTCTTCGATTTTGTTCTCAAGCTCCGCGATGGGCTGCTCGAAATCCAGGAATGTGGTCTTCATGCTTCTCTTTCCCCGCCCTGCGGGAGCAAGGCCGCCGTCCCCCCTGGGCGCGGCGAAAAATCAGGCAATCATACAGCAAGCCCCCAGGCGGCCCAATACCGGCCACCGCCTGGATCGCGATTGCCGAAACGGGGCTTCAGACAGCGTTGCGGAACACGATGTCGGCTTGCAGGCCGGTCTTCTGCAACCCCAGGCGGCTCTTGACGTTGATCACCAGCGGGGCCTGGGTATTGGCGCTGAACGGCTGGCCGGATTCCTGCTTGGCCAGCACCAGCAGCAAGGTCACGTCATCCGGGTTTTCCAGCTCGAGCAGCTGGCACTCGTCGTCGGAGAGCTGGATCTGGTAGTTCACGCCCAGCAGCTCGCTGGTGACGACGCTGAAGGCCAGGTTTTCATCGTCCAGCGATTGCAGCCACAGCACCTTGGGCTGCGGCTTGTCCTCGTGCAGCAGCTTGAAACGGGTGAATTGCTCGAAGCCGGGCAGGCCGCGCGGAAAGGTCAGGATGGTGTTCGGATCGACGGCGACTTCGCCGAAACGGGTCTTGATGATCTGCATGATTTCTCCTCTTGATCGTGTTGGTCGATGCGATGTGTCGTAGCATAGCGAAACGGCGTTTGCAGCAGAACACGGCTCTCCCATCAGGCTTAACTTATAGATCAATGATTCTCTAAAGTTTTCGGATTCGGTGACGATAGTGGAGGCATAATCGCACTGGACGCCCGCGCAGAGGCGCGACGAGGTACACCGTCATGAAAATCGATCAAACCGGCAAGAATGCGCTTCCCCAGCCGCCGCGCGCCGGCAATCGCCCCGTCGAGGGCGCGCCCAAGCCTGCGGGCAACGCGCCACAGGACAGCGTCACCCTCAACCCGGTCGCCAGCCAGATCAGCCAGGGCGACGAAGTCGGCAGCACCTTCGACAGCGCGCGCGTGGCCAGTCTGCGCCAGGCCATCGCCGAAGGCCGTTTTTCGGTGCGTCCCGAAGCCATCGCGGACAAGCTGCTCGACAGCGTCAAGGAACTGCTGAGTGAGTGAGACTGGCCGTGCGCAACTGTCGGCGCTGCTGGATGAACTGGAAGCCACGCTGACGCGCTTCAATGCATTGCTGATCGATGAAGAGGACCACCTCGTCCACACCCGGATCGACCAACTCGCCACCCTGACCGCCGACAAGCTGGCCATCACGCAACAACTGGATCAGCAGTTCCAGGCCTTCCGCGCTTTCGCGCAATTCTCCCGCATGCCGCTCAGCCCCGCCCACGTGCTGGACGAGGCCCTGGTGCGCTTCGATGCGCAACTGGGCGAGCAATGGCATCGCATCCGCGAGCTGAGCCTGGTGGCCAAGGCACGCAACACCAGCAATGGCCAGTTGATCGACAGCCGCAAACAGCTGAACGACCGCCTGTTCAACGAGCTTTCCCAACTGCGCGAAACACCGCAGCTCTACGGCGAGGACGGCCGCGTGCGCAGCACGCTGGGCGGCCAGCCGTTCGACAAGGCCTGACCCCTTCCCTGCCCCGCTCAGCGGCCCGCGAACAACGTGCGCCCGCCCTCGAATCGTTCGGCGAAATACGGTTTATCCAATGAATCGACGCGGATCTTGCCGCCGCTGGACGGCGCGTGGATGAACTTGCCGTCGCCGATGTAGACGCCCATGTGCGAGAACGAGCGCCCCAGCGTGTTGAAGAACACCAGGTCGCCCGCCTGCAGGCCCTTGCGTTCGACCGGCCGCGCCATCTGCGCGATCTGCGCCGCGTTGTGCGGCAATGCCACCCCGGCGGCGTTGCGGTAGATGAAGCTGACCATGCCGCTGCAATCGAGCCCGGCTTCGGGGTTGTTGCCGCCGAACTGATAGCCCACGTCCAGCAGGCCCAACGCGTACATCAGGATCTCCTGCCGTTGCGCCGAATCGACGTTGAGTTGCCCGATCGGCGTGGGCGCCGGCTTGTAGCCCGGCCTGGCGCTCTTCTGCGGCGCGGTGCCGCACGCCGCAAGTAGCGCAGCCACCGCCGCCAACAACACGAACTTCAACCTGGTTCCCATCGTTCTTCCCCTGTCGAGCCCGGTCGATGATACCGGACGCCCGGCGCGCCGACAGCCGTCGGCTTTCCCGGGTCAACCTGGCGCTTGCGTTCGCCTGCGCGAACATTTTCTTTCACTTCCAATCGGCGCATCATTTGCAGCGGAGATCTTTGCACCCGACCCATGCCAACGGTAAGCGGCGAATCAGTGCCGCCACAGTCATGGCCGGGCATTGTCTGGATTATCGTTTATGCTCAGACAACATCGGATGCTCCAGATGACAGCCACCGGTTGTCCCGCCACCGGCCATTTCCCGTGCCGGCAAATCTGGACCAGACCTCACCCGCCGACGACGGTTCCCGAATCGTGAGTCCACCCGCCGCGAGCCGTTCGCCAAATCCCGGTACCCGCTATCAGGAGGAAAGCAATGTTCTGGCAAGCACTCATCGACGATTTCATGAGCCGGATGCAGATTCATGCCGTGCCGGTCCGCATCCAGCTATGGAACGGCCACGCCGTGGATCTGGCGCCCGAGCCGCCCGTGGTCATCCGCGTGAATTCGCTCAAGGGATTGCGCCATGTGGCGCACGCGTCGCTCGACAGCCTGGGCCAGGCCTACGTGGAAGGCCATATCGATCTCGAAGGCAAGCTGCTCGACCTGATCGACGTCGCCGCACAACTGGCGCGCCATTCCGGCCATGCCGAACGCGCCGACAACGATGCGCCGCACGCCCACAGCCGCGAACTCGATCGCGACGCCATCCAGTATCACTACGACGTCTCCAACGCCTTCTACGCCCAGTGGCTGGACCCGGAGATGGTCTATTCCTGCGCCTACTTCCACACCCGCGACGACACGCTCGAAGCCGCTCAGCTGCAAAAGATCGACCACATCCTGACCAAGATCCGCCTGCAACCAGGGCAGACCCTGCTCGACATCGGCTGCGGCTGGGGCGCGCTGGCGATCCGCGCCGCCAAGCACTACGGCGCCAGGGTGCTGGGGGTGACCCTGTCTGAGAACCAGTACGAATTCGCGCAGGATCGCATCCGCCGCGAAGGACTGGCCGACCGCTGCGAAGTGCGGCTGCTCGATTATCGCGACGTCACCGGGCAGTTCGACCGCATCACCAGCGTCGGCATGTTCGAGCACGTGGGGCTGGCCAACCTGGAAACCTATTTCCGCTGCATCAACGAGCGCCTGGCCGACGGCGGCGTGGTGATGAACCACGGCATCACCAGCACCGACCCGCATTCGCGCGCCTCGCCGTGGGGCGGCGGCGACTTCATCGACCGCTATGTGTTCCCGCACGGCGAATTGCCGCATATCGGCCTGGTGCTGCAGACGATGAGCGCGGCCGGGCTGGAAGCGACCGACGTGGAAAACCTGCGCCACCACTACGCGCTCACCCTGCACCACTGGGCCGAACGCTTCGAGGCATCGCGCGACACCATCCGCACGCTGGCGGGCGAGGAGCGCTACCGCATCTGGCGCGTCTACCTGGCCGGCTGCGCGCACGCGTTCACGCACGAATGGGTGGCGTTGCACCAGGTGGTGGGCATCAAGGGCCAGGGCGCACGCCCGGGCTACCCGCTGCCGTTGACGCGCGACTACATGTACGTCCACTGAGGGCGGCGCGGCTAGCGCCGAGCGCTACTTGCGCAGCTTCAGCCCGGCCAGCGCCGCCGCCATCGCTCCCTGCGGCTCGGCCTGTCGTTCGGTGGCGCGTTGCTGGCCGCGCGTGGCGGGCACGTGGGTCGGCGCGGCGGCAGCCTGGTCGCGCGCGCTGTCGCCCATCCGCATGGTCAGCGCCACGCGGCGGCGCTTCAGGTCCACTTCCAGCACCTTCACCTTGACCACGTCGCCGGCCTTCACCACCTCGCGCGGGTCCTTGACGAAGCGGTTGGACAGCGCCGAGATATGCACCAGCCCGTCCTGGTGCACGCCGATGTCGACGAAGGCGCCGAAGTTGGTGACGTTGGTGACCACGCCTTCCAGCACCATGTCCGGCCGCAGGTCCTTCAGATCCTCGACACCATCGGCAAAGCTGGCGGTCTTGAATTCGGGCCGCGGATCGCGCCCGGGCTTTTCCAGTTCGGCGAGGATGTCCTTCACCGTCGGCAGGCCGAAGCGCTCGTCGGTGAACGCCTGCGCGTCCAGCTTCTTCAGGAAGGCACCGTCGCCGATCAGCGTGCGCACATCCTTCTGCACCTTGGCGATGATCTTCTCGACCACCGGGTAGGCTTCGGGGTGCACCGCCGAGGCGTCGAGCGGGTTGTCGCCGTTCATGACGCGCAGGAAGCCGGCGGCCTGCTCGTAGGTCTTTTCGCCCAGGCGCGGCACCTTGAGCAACGTAGCGCGGTTGGCGAAGGCGCCGTGCGCGTCGCGGTACTGCACGATGTTGGCGGCCAGCGTGCCGCTCAGGCCGGAGACGCGCGCCAGCAGCGCGGCCGACGCGGTGTTCACATCGACGCCGACCGCGTTCACGCAATCCTCGACCACCGCGTCCAGCGAGCGCGCCAGCTCACCCTGGTTCACGTCGTGCTGGTACTGGCCGACGCCGATGGACTTCGGGTCGATCTTGACCAGTTCGGCCAGCGGGTCCTGTAGCCGGCGGGCGATCGACACCGCGCCGCGCAGGCTGACGTCCAGGTCGGGGAACTCGCGCGCGGCCAGCTCGGATGCCGAATACACCGACGCACCGGCCTCGGAGACCACCAACTTGGTCAGGCGCAGCTCGGGCTGCATCCGGATCAGGTCGGCGGCCAGCTTGTCGGTTTCGCGGCTGGCGGTGCCGTTGCCGATGGCGATCAGTTCCACCTTGTGGCGGGCCGCCAGCGCGGCCAGCGTCGCCAGCGAGCGATCCCAGTCGCGGCGCGGCTCGTGCGGATAGATGGTCGCGGTATCGACCAGCTTGCCGGTGGCGTCGACCACCGCCACCTTCACCCCCGTGCGCAGGCCGGGGTCCAGCCCCATGGTGGCGCGCGGACCGGCCGGCGCGGCCAGCAGCAGGTCCTTCAGGTTGTGGGCGAACACGCGGATCGCATCCTGCTCGGCCTTGTCGCGCAATTGGCCGATCAGCTCCGATTCCAGACCGAGGAAGATCTTGGCGCGCCACGCCAGGCGCACGGTGTCGGCCAGCCACTTGTCCGCCGGCCGGCCCTGATTGTCGATGCCGAAACAGCGGGCGACCTTCAGCTCGCAGACGTTGGGGCCGCTGGGCCGCTCGGCGTCCAGCTCTTCCGGCAGCAGCAGCGTCAGGTTGAGCACGCCCTCGTTGCGCCCGCGCAGCACCGCCAGGATGCGGTGCGACGGCATGGCGGCCAGCTTTTCGTCGTATTCGAAGTAATCGGAGAACTTGGCGCCCTCTTCCGCCTTGCCCTCGACCACCCGGGTGCGGACCACGGCGTGCTGCGTCAGGTAGTCGCGCAATTCGCCCAGCAGCGCGGCGTGCTCGCCGAACTGTTCCATCAGGATGGCGCGCGCACCGTCGAGCGCGGCCTTGGTGTCGGCGATGCCGTGCTCGGCGTTGAGGTAGCCCTGCGCCAGCGATTCCGGCACCTGGCCCGGATCGGCCAGCAGGGTGTCCGCCAGCGGCTGCAGACCGGCTTCGCGCGCGATCTGGGCGCGGGTGCGGCGCTTGGGCTTGTATGGCAGGTACAGGTCTTCCAGGCGCTGCTTGTTGTCGGCCTCCAGCAATTGCGCCTTCAGCTCGGGCGTGAGCTTGCCTTGTTCCTCGACGCTGGCGAGCACGGTGGCGCGGCGGTCCTCCAGCTCGCGCAGGTAGCGCAGACGCTCGTCCAGCGTGCGCAGCTGGGTGTCGTCCAGCCCGCCGGTGACTTCCTTGCGGTAGCGCGCCACGAACGGCACGGTGGCGCCTTCGTCCAGCAACTGGATCGCGGCGTCCACCTGGTTGGGGCGGCAGGCGAGTTCTTGGGCAATGCGGTGGGAAATCGAAGGCAGCATGCGAAACCTGTAGGAATGCGGAGAAAGGCGCCGCAACGCGGCGCCGGGGGTTACGCGCCCTGGCGGGCGGCGATCAGTGTCAGCAGTTGCAGCACCGCCAGCGCCGGCAGGCGGGTGTTGTCGGCCACGCTCCACAGCGTGAGGCTGCGGCCATCGGGCGAGCGGCGCAACCGGCTGACCCACACCTTGTCCCCGCCCACCGCGTCCTGGCTGGCGGCCATGCCGGCGGCGCCGGGCACTTGCAGCACGAACACGCGCTCGGCGGCCTTGAGCGCGTCGGCGGCCGCCTCCAGCGTCACCGGCGCGGCGAAATGCAGCGACACGCTGGCGCCGTGGCCGAAGAAGTGCGGCGTGCGCACGCAGGTGACGTCCACCGGGCAGTCGTCGGGCACCAGCCGGCGCAACAGCGCCAGCGCGGCCTTCTCTTCCGGCGTGTGGCCGTCGGCATCCGGCTCGCCGAAGCCGCCCAGCAGGTTGTAGGCGATGCGCTTGGCGTAGACGGCGGTCTCGTGTTCGGTCTGCGCGAACAGCGCGCGGGTCTGCCCGGACAACGCGTCGACCCCGGCCTGACCCTCGGTCGAGACCGACAACAGGCCAGTGGCGCTGACGGCGAGCAACCGGCCCAGCTCCGCCAACGGCGCGACCACGCTGGCCAGCTGCTGCGAGAACGGGTCGGGCAGCGACAGCACCTGGCCGCGCGCCAGCTTGCCGCCGGCCGGGCGGCTGCCGGTCAGGTCGATCACGGTCAGCCCGGCATGGGCCGCGGCATCCAGCGCGGCGTCTGCGTCCGGCAGGCAATTGACCAGCACCGGGGCCTGCGCCCAGTCGAATTCGTCCAGCGGCAGCTCGGGGTAATCCTCGCCGCGGAACTCGATCAGGCCCGGCTCATCGCCAATGGAAAGCGGGAACAACTGCGGCAGGCGCAGCGGGCTATCCGCGATCACGTCGAGCAGCGCCGTGCCGAGCGCGGTATCGGCGCCGAGCAGCGCCAGGTTCATCGAGGACATGCGGTTCTCCCAAAAACGGCCAGGGCATGGTGCCCTGTAAAGGGGGGCAATTGTAAAGGATTCGCCCGCGCGGGTGCCGCACTACAATGCCAAGCATTCGTCCTTGCGAGATCGTCCAGTGCTCGATCCCACCACCCGCCGCCTGTTGCCGTGGCTCGTCGCCATCGGCTTCTTCATGCAGACCCTGGATTCCACCATTCTCAACACGGCGCTGCCGGCGATGGCCAAGGGGCTGAACGAGAGCCCCCTGCGCATGCAGTCGGTGGTGGTGGCCTACATGCTGACCGTGGCACTGTTGATCCCGGCATCCGGCTGGCTGGCCGACCGCTTCGGCACCCGCAAGGTGTTCATGAGCGCCATCGTGCTGTTCAGCCTGGGGTCGCTGCTGTGCGCGTTGTCGAGCAGCCTGACGCAACTGGTGGCGTCGCGCGTGGTGCAAGGCATGGGCGGCGCGCTGCTGCTGCCGGTGGGGCGCCTGGCCATCCTCAAGGCCTTTCCCAAGGAGCAGTTCCTGCCGGTGCTGTCGTTCGTCACCATTCCGGGCCTGATCGGCCCGCTGGTGGGGCCGACGCTCGGCGGCTGGCTGGTCGAGGTGGCGAGCTGGCACTGGGTGTTCCTGATCAACCTGCCGGTGGGCATCGTCGGCTGCTTCGTCACCGCGCGCTACATGCCCGAGCTGCTGGGCGACGAGAAGCGCTTCGACTGGCTGGGCTTTGTGCTGTTCGGCGCGGGCATGGTGCTGGTGTCGATCTCGCTGCAAGGCATGGGCGAGCACGCGCTGCCGCTGGCCACTTCGCTGATCCTGCTGTTCGCCGGGCTGGCCGCGATGGCGGGCTATTGGCTGCATGCCGCGCGTTCGGCCCTGCCACTGTTCAGCCTGAGCCTGTTTCGCATCCATACCTACGCCATCGGGGTGTGGGGCAACCTGTTCGCGCGCCTGGGCAGCGGCGCCATGCCGTTCCTGACACCGTTGTTCCTGCAGATCGGCCTGGGCTTTCCGCCGACGCAGGCGGGCCTGTTCATGATTCCCACCGTGCTCGGCGCCATGGTGTCCAAGGCCATGGTCGAGCCGCTGATCCACAAGCAGGGCTATCGCCGGGTGCTGGTCGGCAACACGCTGCTGCTGGGCATGATGATCGCCAGTTTCGCGCTGACCGACCGCCAGACGCCCCACTGGCTGCTGTTGCTGCAACTGGCGGTGTTCGGGGTGGTCAACTCGTTGCAGTTCACCGCGATGAACACGCTGACGCTGGGCGACCTGGGCCCGGATACCGCCAGCAGCGGCAACAGTCTGCTGTCGGTGATCATGCAGCTGTCGATGAGCCTGGGCGTGGCCGCCGCCGCGGCGCTGCTCGCCGGCTTTTCCGACCACGGCATCGCGCCGCAGCCGGAGCGGCTGCTGAACGCGTTCCAGAACACCTATATCTGCGTCGGTGTGCTGTCGATCCTGGCTGCCTGCATCTTCATGCAGCTACGGCCGGGCGATGGCGATCACGCGCGCAAACCCATCTCCGCCGTCGAGGAAGGCTGACCAAACCCGGCGCCGCGGCTCGGGCAAGACGGACGAACGCAGACAGCCAGTGAGTCCGGCCCGGCCGGAAGGATTTTGTCAGCCGCGCCGATCCGGCGACGGCCCGTTCCATCGATCTGAGGAGAAACACCATGTCCCTGGCCCATGTCTATCTCGCCCCCGGCTTCGAAGAAGTGGAGGCACTGACCATCGTCGACGTGCTGCGCCGCGCCGGCGTGGAAACGCTGTTGGTGGCGCTGGATGACCAGTTGTCGGTCACCGGCGCGCACGATGTGGTGGTCCACGCGGACCGCACCTTCGCGGCGGTGGAAGGCCAGCTGGCCGACGCCATCGTGCTGCCGGGCGGCCCCGGTGCCGAGGCGCTGGCCAGCCACCCGGGGGTGACGGCGCGGTTGCGCGCCCACCAAGGCGCCGGCAAGCGCGTGGCGGCTATCTGCGCCGCGCCGTCGGTGCTGTCGCGCGCCGGTGTGCTGGAAGGCCGCAAGGCCACCTGCTTCCCCGGCTACGAGGAAAAGCTGCGCCAGGGCGGCGCGGAATACGCCGGCTACAACGTGGTGCACGACGGCCAGTTCACCACCGGCCGCGGCCCGGCCACGGCAGGGTTGTTCGCGCTGGAGCTGGCGCGCCAACTGGCCGGCGAGGAAGCCGCGCTCAAGGTGGGCCGCGCCATGCTGTACGTGTAGCCCGCCGCGTTCGACACCGACAAAAAAGCCGGCGGGTGTCCCCGCCGGCTTTTTGCTGGATGCGAGCCGTTGCTCAGCGCGCAGGCGGATGCGGTACTTCGCGCGCCAGCTCGTACACCGTCTTGCCGCGCAGCTTGAACAGGTCGACCGCGTGGTAGAGGTTTTCGGAGTGGCCGACGAACAACAGCCCTTCCTGCTTCATCAGCGGGGCGAAGCGTTGCAGGATTTTGAGCTGGGTGGCTTTATCGAAATAGATCATGACGTTGCGGCAGAAAATCGCATCGAATGGTCCGCGGATCATCCAGTTGGGCTCCACCAGGTTGAGGCGGCGATAGACGATCATGTCGCGCACTTCCTGCTTGACCAGGTAGCGGCCGTCCGGCAGCCGCTCGAAAAAGCGGCGCACCCGGTTGGGATCGAGCTTCTGCACTTCCTCGCCGGCATAGATGCCGGCGCGCGCGTGGTCGAGCACATTGGTGTCGAGGTCGGTGGCGATGATCTTCACCGGCGGGCGCATCGAGTCGAAGGCCTCGCAGGCGGTAATCGCCATGCTGTACGGCTCTTCGCCGGTGCTGGACGCGGAACACCACAGGTTGAGCGTGCCGGCGCCGCGGTTGGCCTTGAGGTGGTCGGCCAGGATGGGGAAGTGGTGCGATTCGCGGAAGAACGAGGTGAGGTTGGTGGTCAGCGAGTTGGTGAACAGCTCGAATTCCTTCTGGTCCCCACGCTCCAGCACGTGCAGGTAGTCGTTGAAGGTCTTCAGGTTCAGCGCCCGCAGGCGTTTGGCCAGGCGGCCGTACACCATGTCGTGCTTGGTGGGCGACAGCGCGATGCCGGCGTAGTCGTAGATGATCTTGCGGATCTTCTCGAAGTCCTGCTCGGTGAAGGCGAATTCTCGAGTGGGGGGTTGCAGCATGAAGTTGTCCTCAGCGCCTGTTCAGGTTCTTGTCGTATGGCGACGCCGCTCGCGCCGAACTCGAAGCATAGCGTGCAGTCAGGCGACTTGTAATCAATGGGCGGGACCGCGCCCCAGCCGGGCGAGGCATCGCGCGGCGTAATCCGTCGGCACGGCCAGCGCAGCATGGCCGGAATGACGCAGCAAGGCATTGATCCGGGCCAAGCGCTGCTGCAAGGCCGGCGCGGCCTCGCCGGCGGTGGCCAGTTGCAGCGCCAGTTCCACCGCCTCGGCGTGCAGCTGCAACTCGGGCGGCAGGTAGCCGGCGTTCTTCAACACCCGATAGGCCATGCGCTGGTGTTCGGGCACCAGCGGGTCGATGTCCTCGGCCGGCAACGGCCGGCCGCTGCCGGGCAGGTTGTCCAGCTCGCCCGCGTCGCGCGCCTCGGCGATGCGCCGCTCCGCCAGTTCATTGAGCCACCACATGGCGTTCTCCTCGATCGCGATGCCGGATGGACCGGCCGGCGCGCGTCAAATGCCCAGGTCCCGCCAGATGGCGTCCACCCGCGCCACCACGGCCGGATCGCGGTCGATCACCCTGCCCCACTCGCGGGCGGTTTCGCCCGGCCACTTGTTGGTGGCATCCAGCCCCATCTTGCCGCCCAGGCCGGACACCGGGCTGGCGAAGTCGAGGTAATCGATCGGCGTATTCTCGACCAGCACGGTGTCGCGCACCGGGTCCATGCGGGTGGTGATCGCCCAGATCACCTCCTGCCAGGAGCGGGTATCGACGTCGTCGTCCACCACCACGATGAACTTGGTGTACATGAACTGCCGCAGGAACGACCACACACCGAACAGCACGCGCTTGGCGTGGCCCGGGTACTGCTTGCGGATCGAGACGATGGCCATGCGGTAGCTGCAGCCTTCCGCCGGCAGGTAGAAGTCGACGATCTCGGGAAACTGCTTTTGCAGGATGGGCACGAACACTTCGTTCAGTGCCACGCCGAGCATGGCCGGCTCGTCGGGCGGCTTGCCGGTGTAGGTGCTGTGATAGATCGCGTTTTCACGCTGGGTGATGCGGTCGATCTCGAATACCGGGAACCAGTCCTGCTCGTTGTAGTAGCCGGTATGGTCGCCATAAGGGCCTTCCAGCGCGTGCAGGTAGCCGCCGATTTCCTTCAGCGGCACGCCATGCTCGGATACCCCGGCGAAGCCCGGCTCGCACGGCTTGATGGCGCCTTCCAGCACCATTTCCGCCATGGCCGGCACGTCCAGATCGTTGCCGATGCAGCGGGTGAGTTCAGTCTTGGCGCCGCGCAGCAGGCCGGCGAACTGGTACTCGGACAAGGTATCCGGCACCGGGGTGACCGCGCCCAGGATGGTGGCCGGGTCGCACCCCAGCACCACGGCGATGGGGAACGGCTGTCCGGGGTGCTGCGCCGCGTGTTCGCGGAAATCGAGCGCGCCGCCGCGATGCGCCAGCCAGCGCATGATCACCTGGTTGCGGCCGATCACCTGCTGGCGGTAGATGCCCAGGTTCTGACGCTTCTTGTGCGGCCCGCGCGTGACCACCAGCCCCCAGGTGATCAGCGGTGCCACGTCGCCCGGCCAGCAGTGCTGCACCGGAATGCGCGCCAGATCGACGTCCGGGCCTTCGATCACCTGTTGCTGGCACGCGCCGTTGCGCACCGACTTGGGCGCCATGCTCAGCACCTGCTTGAGCAGCGGCAGCTTGTCCCACGCATCCTTCAGGCCACGCGGCGGTTCGGGTTCCTTCAGGTAGGCCAGCGTCTTGCCGATCTCGCGCAGCGCCTCGGCGCCCGTGGCCCCCATGCCCAGCGCCACGCGCCGCGGGGTGCCGAACAGGTTGCCCAGCACCGGCATGGTATGACCGGGCACGTTGTCGAACCGCAGCGCCGGTCCTTGCGCCCGCAACGTGCGGTCGCAGATCTCGGTCATTTCCAGGACCGGCGACACCGGCACGCCGATGCGCTTGAGTTCGCCCTGGGCTTCGAGTTGTGCGCAGAAGTCGCGCAGATCGCGGTATTTCATGGAGAACCTGTCGATGGTCTAGGCATGTGGACTGCGCGACGCAGGATCGGCGCGGCGGCCCGGCCGGAAAGCCGTCATTGTAACCGCCAAACGAAAACGCCCGGCTCGGGCCGGGCGTGACAGCAGCACGAAGCGCTCAGGAGAACGACAGCGTCAGCCACTTCTCGTAGACGTCGCCGGGCGCCAGCGTCAGCGCATCGTCGAACACGTCGCCGCGTTCGACGCAGACGAAGTGCCGATAGGCTTCGCCGACGTCGGCGATGTTGAGCGCGAAATCGCCGGGATTCCAGACCACGGCGCTGCGGGTATCGCTCTCGATATGCGTGGTGCCCTGCGCGGTGCGGATGGTCTGCACCGCGGGCACGTCGAGGTAGACGCGATCGGTCGGGGCATCCAGACGTAGCGTGCCTTGCTGGGCGTGCCGGGTGTTGGCGCCGCCGACGGTGTTGATATAGGTGCAGCCGTCCAGCCCGTCGATATCGGCCAGCGTCACGTCGGGTACCGCGAAATAGGTATGCAGGGCGCACGAGAACGGCACCGTCACCTCGCCGCGATGCTCGACCCGCAGCGCCAGCGTCAGCGCGCTGCCCACGGTCACGGCCAGGCGGAACACGAAGTCGTGCGGCCACAACGCGCGGGTGGCGTCGTTGGGCAGCAGTTCCAGCGTGACGCGGGTGGTGCCATCGGACAGCGCCTCGGCGCCGACGAGGGTCCAGGGCTGGTTGCGGCCGAAGCCGTGCGCCGGCTTGCCTTCCGGATGGCCGCCGAACCACGGCAGGCACAGCGGAATGCCACCGCGCACCGCCTTGCCGGGAACGAACGCCGCCTTGGGCGACAACCACAGCAGTTCGCGGCCGCCGGCCGGTACGAACGAGGTCAGGTGAGCCCCCTGCAACGTCAGTTCGGCACGGCCCAGCGCGTTCTCCACGATCAGCATGGGCAGGCCGGCGCCTTCGCCGCCGTGGATTTCGGTGGAACTGGCTACGGAGACACCGGCGGCATCGGCCAGGCGCGAATCGAATGCGGACAAGGTCTGCATCGGTCTTTCCTCGTGACAAAGTACCGTATTGTAGAACAAAGGCCGCTGCCGCTCGTGCCTGCCCCGCGTCTGTGCAGGATCGGCAAATCAGCCCTGGCGCGGCACCCAGACCAGCGCGTCGCCGTCGAGCACCTTCTCGCCGCGCACCAGGCAGTAGGTGCTGAGCCGCACGCGCTGCTTCTCGGGGATGATCTCGGCCACCTCGGCCAGCGCGGTCACGGTGTCGCCGATCTTGACCGGCTTGATGAAGCGCAGGTTCTGGCCCATGTAGATGCAGCCCGGGCCGGGCAGCTTCATCCCGATCACCGACGACAGCAGCGACGAGGTCAACATGCCGTGGATGATGCGGCCGCCGAAGCGGGTGGCCGAGGCGAATTCCTCGTCGATGTGCATGGGATTGTTATCGCCGGTGAGGCCCGCGAACAGCACGACGTCGGTTTCGGTGATGGTCTTGCGGTATTCGGCCTTCAGGCCGACGTGCAGTTGCTCCAGGGTATAAGACAAGGTTATCTCCTGAGACACAAATATTGTGCACTGCAATATACGCCGCTTCTTGGGACGCGGCCAATCAGGCGTTGGGATCCAACCAGCGGGAGAACCACTTGAACAGCCGGCGATAGGCATCAGCCGCCGCCTCCGGATTCGGACCGACGGTCACACCCTGGCGGGGATAGCGCCCGGCGGGCACGTCGCGCCGCACCCGCAGCTCGCCGCCGAGCACGTCGAAATCCTGGTAGGTCAGCGGATATCCGACCAAGTGCAGCGATTGGTGCGCGTCCCGATCGACCAACTCGCGGCAGCGCTCGATCAGGCTCCAGTCGTCGGATTCGCCCATCAGGATCAAGGTAGGGATACGCACGCGATAGCGCTTTTGCCGCGTCAGGCCGCTGCAATCCGGGTAGAACACCGCCGCGACGTCAAGGCCCTCGGTCTGACGGCCCGCCAGCGTCAGCACGGCGGAACCGCCCTGCGACCAGCCGACCGCCCCCACCCGCGCCGCATCCACTTGCGGCCGGGTACGCAACCAGGCCACCGCCCACTGCGCGTCGTCGGCGCGCCGCGCGGCGCTCACCTTCTGCCGCGAGGGTACGACCGTGCACTGCTCGCGCACGCCACGCGGGCCGAAGCTGTCCGGAATCAGCACCGCGTAGCCCAGTTCCTGGAACAAACCGGCCATGTGCGCATAGCGCGGCCCGAGCTGGCCGCGTCGCCACATGCCTTCACAGCCGTGCATCAGGATCACTGCCGGCGCACCCTGCTCGTTCTCCCTGGGTGGGAAGTACTCACCGCGTAGCACGCCCCCCGGCCCCGCGAACGAAACGGGCTCGGCGATCGCGGGCAGGGCCGGCAGCAGCGACAGGCCAAGCAGCAAGGCACGCACGGAGGATGTCATGAGGCGGATCAGGGAAATCTGAACAACGGCAGAGGCCGCACTTTATCACAGCGCACACCGAAGACGCTTGGCAGTCGGTGCACGCCTCGGCTAAATCGAACGTGCCTGGAACCGTTCTCCGCCAGGGACGGGAATGCCAACCGAGGAGGTCGCGTGAGCGATACCCTGCAATACGAAATCGGCGGCGATCAGGTCGCCCGCATCAACCTGGATCGCCCGGCCGCATGCAATGCGTTCGACGATGTGATGATCGCCGAGCTGACCGCTTGCCTGGCCGGCCTGGCGCAGAACAGCACCTTGCGCGCGCTGGTGCTGTCCGCCAGCGGACCGTTCTTCTGCGCGGGTTTGGACTACGCCTGGCTGCTGCGCGCGTCGAGCAACGACCAGCACCGCAATTTCGAGGAAGCGCTGGCGTTGTCGCGGCTGATGCAGTTGCTGGACCGCTTTCCGGTGCCGACCATTGCCCGGGTGCAGGGTGCCGCGTTCGGCATGGGGCTGGGATTGATCGCCTGTTGCGATCTGGTGGTGGCACGACGCGACGCCCATTTCCAGCTCTCCGAAGTGCGCCTCGGGCTGGTGCCGGCGATCACCGCGCCGTACATCCAGTCGAAGATCGGGCTTTCGGCGGCGCGGCGCTATTTCCTGACCGCGGAACGGATCGACGGCGACTGCGCCCACCGGCTGGGCCTGGTGCATGAACTGACCGACGACGATGCGGGACTGGATGGGTGGGTGGCGCATTGGCTGGACGCGCTGCGCCGGAACGGCCCACGTGCGATGCAGGCGGCCAAGCGTTTGGTGGCGGCCATCGAGCACCGGCCGATCGACGATGCACTGCTCTCCGACATCGCGCACCGCATTGCCCACCTGCGGACGCGCGCAGAAGCGCAAGAGGGCGTCGCGGCCCATGTGGCCGGACGCCCTCCGCGTTGGTACGAACTGGATTAACCGAAGAAACAGGTCGGGGAGGATTCCTTCTGCCTGGCGGCCTCCGCCTCGGCCACGGACAACAGGCGCAACTGCAATTCGGGACGCGCCGCCTGCTGCTGCGGCATTGCCGTCCGGGCCGCCCTGGCGGCGATTGCGGGCTCCTCGAGCGCCTCGGCGCTTCCCGAAGACATATCGTAAGTCTTCAACATGGTGTGCCCTCCTCCGATGGAATCGCATTGCGCGAAAACTTGCTTACATCCGGAATATCGGCGTGGCGGGGCGGAAATTCAATTCCGCCCGTCGCCATGAAAAAAGCGGCGGGAAGTCCGCCGCTTTTTCTTACTCCACCGGGTTGCCGGCATCCGCCGGCGCTTTCCGGTATTCC
This sequence comes from Chitiniphilus shinanonensis DSM 23277, assembly GCF_000374805.1. Lineage (GTDB taxonomy): Bacteria > Pseudomonadota > Gammaproteobacteria > Burkholderiales > Chitinibacteraceae > Chitiniphilus > Chitiniphilus shinanonensis. The sequence goes on along the minus strand of NZ_KB895339.1, from coordinate 133,034 downwards.
ACCTTGAAAGCTGCCTTCAGGTCGGAGATGTACTTCGACACTTCGACCTGGCCGTAGGTACGGGCCACTTCGTCACGCATGCGCTGCGCCATCTCGTCGCTCAGCGGCGGCGCGGGAATCGCCGACACCACCTTGAAGATCACGTAGCCGGCGCCAGGCACTTCCTGGCCGACATACGCAGGCAGCTTGTCCGCCGGCGCGCTGAAGACCGCCGCCAGCGTGGCGCTGTTCAGCTCGCGCTCACCCAGACGCCCCACCTGGCGCGACGGCTGCCAGGTCAGTTGAGCGTCCTGCCCGGCCTGCAACGCGGCCAGTTGCTTGGCACCCGCCTCGGCAGCCAGCTTGGCGGCCTTTTCCAGCTTGAGGCGCTGCTCGATGTCGCCACGCACGGTGTCGAGCGGAGTCTGCTGAGCTGCCTTGTGTTCCAGGATACGCGCCGACACCAGGGTATCCGGGGCAACTTCGATGGCTTCGGAGTTGTGCTTGCCCTTGAGCACATCGTCGCTGAACACCGCTTCGGCCAGCTTGGGGTTGTTCAGCTGCGGGTCCTGCGCGCCCTGGCGGGTGATCCAGCCGCTTTGCTGGATCGGCAGCTTGAACTCGTCGGCCGCCGGCTTCAGGCTGTCGCCCTTCTGGTAGACCAGTTCGCCGAAGGCCTGGGCCTGGGTGCGGTACTGCGACTCGGCCTTGTCGCCTTGCAGCTTGGCCACGACCTGCGGCTTGACCTGCTCGAACGTGCTCTTGGCCTGGATATCGTTGACCCGGATGATGTGGAAGCCGAATTCGCTTTCCACCAGATCGCTCAACTGACCCTTGGGCAGCTTGAACATGGCTTCCTTGAACGGCGCCACCAGCGAGGCATCGGCACCGAACACACCCAGCTCGCCGCCATTGGCCGCGGAGCCCGGGTCCTTGGAATACTGCTTGGCCAGCTCGGCGAAGCGGCCTGGATTGGCCTTGAGTTCGGCCAGTACTTTCTCGGCCTCGGCGCGAACCTTGGCCTTCACGTCCGGCTTCGCGCCCTTGGGCACTTCGAACAGGATGTGCGCCACGTCGCGCTGTTCGCCCAGCAATTCGGCGCGGTGAGCATCGAAGTACTTCTGGATCTCTTCATCGCTGACCGCCAGCTTGGCGGCGATCTGCTGGCGCGACAGCATCACGTACTCGACCCGCACCATCTCCGGCGCCTTGAATTCGCTGGCATGGCTGTCGTAGTACTTCTTGATTTCGTCGGCGCTGACGCTGACCTGGCCGACAAAGGCCGAAGGCGCCAGGACAGTGGCCTGCACTTCGCGGCGCTCGCCCACCAGCTTGGCCATGCGTGCCAGCGTGGTCTGCGGCACGATGTTGGTCACGCTGTAGGCACCCAGCAGGGTGCGGGCGGCGATACTGTCGCGCACGCGTTGCTCGAACATGGCCGGCGACATCTGCTGCGCGGCCAGCATCTCCTGGTAGCGCGTGGGGCTGAACTTGCCGTTTTCGTGGAATGCGTCGATCTGGGAGATCGCCTGCTGCAACTGGGGCTTGCTGGGGTTCAGGCCCAGCTTGTCGGCGGCGGCGAGGACGAGTCGCTGCTGCACCAGTTGTTCGATCACCATCGGGCGCATTTCGTTGGAAATCGGCTGGCCGTTGGTGGCCTGCTGCACGTCGTACTCGGTGATCGACTTGCCATCGACTTTGACCAGTGCATGGTCTGCGCCGCTCATGGCGCTGTAACCCGACACCCCCGCGCCGATGACCAGACCCAGGGCCACCAGACCCAGTACGATCTGCACCAGCGTTTTATTTTTTTGGACTATGTCAAACATGAAAACAGGCGCTCCACATCCAAGTTTTGGCGGCGACCATGATGCCAGAAGGCAGGCGCACTGTGTTGAACCATTGACCTGAACATGAACGGCAAGCCGCGGCGGATGCGGAGGGAGAAAAGCAAAAAAGCCAAGCTTACGCTTGGCTTTTTTGTCGAAGCTGGCGGAGCGGACGGGACTCGAACCCGCGACCCCCGGCGTGACAGGCCGGTATTCTAACCAACTGAACTACCGCTCCGGTGAAGAACAGCGATCTTAGCAGCTTTTCAGAAAATTGCAACTACTGTCGCAGTACTGAATCTTGCCTGAAGCGCTGTGGTGGGTAGTAGTGGATTCGAACCACCGACCTCCTGCGTGTGAAGCAGGCGCTCTAACCAACTGAGCTAACCACCCCTTGCATCTTTCGTCACTAATTCCTTAGCGACGAAAGACAATCATTGTACTGCATCTTTCAGGGATTTGCCAGCCCTAAATTTCGGTTGCTTGGCGGCATCGATCTTGATGGTTTCGCCGGTCCGCGGATTACGGCCATTGCGGGCTTCGCGCTCGGCAACGTAGAACGTGCCGAAGCCGACCAGCGTCACTTCGCCGCCGCTCTTCAGGGCTGCGGAAATCGCATCGATGGTGGCATCCAGTGCCTTGCCAGCGGAAGCCTTGGACAGGCCTGCGGATTCGGCGATAGCGTCGATGAGTTCGGATTTATTCACTTACGTCCCCTTTGGTTCTGGTTGGATAGGTCCGGTCGGCCGATTGCTTGAGCTTTATAGCAAGCGGCAAAAATAGGTGTCAACTAATGCTTGGTGGGCGGTGTTGCCGTTTCCGCACTAGGATTGGCGGGCGATTGCGCCGCAATCGGCTCATCGCTCCCTTCGACCTTTCCCTCGGGTTCCGGCAGACGCTCCAGCGCATGGCCCAGTACCTGGTCGAACCACTTGACCGAATGGATGGCCAGGCCGCGTTTCACGTTGTCCGGAATCTCCGCCAAGTCTTTGACATTGCCGTCAGGAATCAGCACATGCTTGATGCCGCCGCGGTGCGCAGCCAGCAGCTTTTCCTTCAGGCCACCGATCGGCAACACCTCGCCGCGTAAGGTGATTTCACCCGTCATGGCCACGTCGCACCGTACCGGAATGCCGGTCAGGATCGACGTCATGGCGCTGGCGATGGCGATGCCCGCCGACGGGCCGTCCTTCGGCGTGGCGCCCTCGGGCAAGTGGATATGGATGTCGTTCTTCTGGTAGAACTCGGGGTCGATCCCCAGCGAATTCGCCCGCGAACGCACCACCGACAGTGCCGCCTGGATCGATTCCTGCATCACGTCGCCCAGCTGGCCGGTCTGGATCATCTTGCCCTTGCCCGGCAGCTTCACCGCTTCGATGGTCAGCAGTTCGCCCCCCACCTCGGTCCAGGCAAGGCCGGTCACCTGGCCGACCTGGTTCTGCTGCTCGGCCACGCCGTACTCGTACCGACGCACGCCCAGGTACTTGTCGAGGTTCTTGGCGGTGACGGTCAGCTTCTTGTCGCTGGGCTTCACCATCAGGCTCTTGATCACTTTGCGGCAGATCTTGGCGATTTCGCGGTCCAGACTGCGCACGCCCGCCTCGCGGGTGTAGTAACGCACGATGTCGCGCACCGCGCCTTCATTGATCACCAGCTCGCCTTCCTGCACGCCGTTGTTCTTCATCTGCTTGGGCACGAGGTACTTGAGGGCGATATTGACCTTTTCGTCCTCGGTGTAGCCCGACAGACGGATGATCTCCATCCGGTCCAGCAGCGGCGCGGGGATGTTCAGCGAGTTGGCAGTAGCGACGAACATCACGTCGGACAGGTCGTAATCGACCTCCAGGTAATGGTCGCTGAAGGCGTGGTTCTGCTCGGGATCGAGCACTTCCAGCAGGGCCGAGCTCGGGTCGCCGCGGAAATCGGCGCCCATCTTGTCCACTTCGTCGAGCAGGAACAGCGGGTTCTTGACGCCGGCCTTGGTCATGCTCTGCAGGATCTTGCCGGGCATCGAGCCGATGTAGGTACGGCGATGGCCGCGGATCTCGGCCTCGTCGCGCACGCCGCCCAGGGCCATGCGCACGAACTTGCGGTTCGTGGCGCGGGCGATCGATTCGCCCAGCGAGGTCTTGCCGACGCCGGGAGGCCCGACCAGGCATAGGATCGGGGCCTTCAGCTTGTCGACGCGCCCCTGCACCGCCAGGTATTCCAGGATGCGTTCCTTGATCTTCTCCAGGCCGTAGTGGTCGGTGTCGAGCACGGTTTCCGCCTCGGCCAGATCCTTGCTGATCTTGGATTTCTTCTTCCACGGCAGGCCGACCAGGGTATCGATGTAGTTGCGCACCACCGTGGCTTCGGCGCTCATCGGCGACATCATGCGCAGCTTCTTCAGCTCGCCTTCGGCCTTCTCGCGGGCTTCCTTGCTCATGCCCGCGGCCTTGATGCGCTTTTCCAGATCATCGAGCTCGGCGTTCTCGTCGATCTCGCCAAGTTCTTTCTGGATCGCCTTGACTTGTTCGTTCAGGTAGTACTCGCGCTGGCTCTTTTCCATCTGCCGCTTCACGCGGCCGCGGATGCGCTTTTCCACCTGGAGGATGTCCAGCTCGGTTTCCAGTTGCTTGAGCAGGTGTTCCATGCGGCGGCGCACGTCTTCCATCTCCAGCACGGCCTGCTTCTGCTCCAGCTTGAGCGGCAGGTGGGCGGCGATGGTGTCGGCGAGGCGCCCGGCCGATTCGATGCCCGACAGCGAGGTCAGGATCTCCGGCGGGATCTTCTTGTTCAGTTTGACGTACTGGTCGAACTGCGAAAGCAGCGCGCGGCGCATGGCCTCGGCCTCGTGGCCGGCATCCTCATTGGGATCATGCGGCAGCGCGTCGGCGCGGAAATAGCCGTCGCCATCGTGCAGCGCGCTGACCGTGGCGCGTTGCAGGCCCTCGACCAGCACCTTGACGGTGCCGTCGGGCAGCTTGAGCAGTTGCAGGACGGTAGCCACCGTGCCGACCGGATAGATGTCGGCCATGCTGGGCTCGTCCTTCTGGGCATTCTTCTGCGCCACCAGCAGGATATGCCGCCCTTCTTCCATGGCGGCTTCCAGGGCGCGGATCGATTTGGGTCGTCCCACGAAGAGCGGAATCACCATGTGCGGGAACACGACCACGTCCCGCAACGGCAACATCGGGAACTGGGCTGGCTCTGAAGGCAGGACTTGGGATTCGGACATATTGGATGACCTGTGAGTTTGTGTGAGGCGCCCGGAGGCGCCTTTCCAATGATGTGGCCTGACTACGGGAAATTCAACGCCGCCGGGAGCGGCCATGCAAACGGCATCGAAAATGAGTACCGCCCACCACAAATGGTGGGCGGCTTGGTACTGCGGACTTCGTCAGCGGCCGAATGACTGACGGTGCGCGCCCGGTCAGGCGGCGGCGGACTCCGCTGCCGGCGGTGCGGCCACCTGCTCCGGCGGCTGGCCGGAGACGATGGTTTCCGGTCCCACCACCACGCGTGCCACGCCTTCCAGTGCCGGCAGCTCGTACATGGTGTCGAGCAACGCGCCTTCCAGAATCGAGCGCAGGCCGCGCGCGCCGGTCTTGCGTTCCATCGCCTTCTTGGCGGCGGCTTCCAGCGCGGCCTGGGTCAATTCCAGCTCCACGCCTTCCATCTCGAACAGCTTCTGGTATTGCTTGACCAGCGCGTTCTTCGGTTCGGTGAGGATGGAGATCAGTGCCGATTCGTCGAGCTCATCCAGGGTGGCGATGACCGGCACCCGGCCGACGAACTCGGGAATCAGGCCGAAGCGGATCAGATCGTCCGGCTCCACCTGGTGCAGCATCTTGCCGACGCTGCTCTTCTCGTCCTTCGCCTGCACCTCGGCGTTGAAGCCGATGCCGCCCTTGACCGAGCGATTGCGGATGATCTTGTCCAGCCCTTCGAAGGCACCGCCGACGATGAACAGGATATTGGTGGTATCGACCTGCGGCATCTCGTGGTTGGGATGCTTGCGGCCACCATGGGGCGGCACCGAGGCCACCGTACCTTCGATCAGCTTGAGCAGCGCCTGCTGCACGCCTTCGCCCGACACGTCGCGGGTGATGGAAGGGTTTTCCGACTTGCGGGCGATCTTGTCGATCTCGTCGATGTAGACGATGCCGCGCTGCGCCTTCTCCACGTCGTAGTCGCACTGCTGCAACAGCTTGGCGATGATGTGCTCGACATCCTCGCCGACGTAGCCGGCCTCGGTCAGCGTGGTGGCATCGGCGATCACGAACGGCACGTCGATCAGCTTGGCCATGGTCTGGGCCAGCAAGGTCTTGCCCGAGCCGGTGGGGCCGATCAGCAGGATGTTGGACTTGGACAGCTCCACATCGTTGCCCACCTTCTGGCCCTTGGTCGCCAGGCGCTTGTAGTGGTTGTACACCGCCACCGCCAGGATCTTCTTGGCGCGTTCCTGCCCGATCACGTATTGATCCAGCACTTCACGGATCTCGGTGGGCTTGGGCAGCTTCTTGCCGGACGGGGTCTGCGTTTCGGCGTTCGGCGTCTGCGCGGCTTCATCCTTGATGATGTCGTTGCACAGCTCGATGCACTCGTTGCAGATGAACACCTGCGGACCGGCGATCAGTTTGGTCACCTCGTGCTGGCTTTTGCCGCAAAAGGAGCAATAAAGCAGTTTTTCGTTGGACTTGTCGGTCATCAGCCATCTCCCCTCGACACGCGGGAGCCGCGGTATCAATACAAAAGCCGCCAGCGCTGGGCTGGCGGCGCATTCATGCCGTCACGCGACGATCGCTCAGGCGATCGACGAACGCGAATTCAGCACTTCATCGATCAAGCCATAGTTCTTCGCTTCGTCGGCCGCCAGGAAATTGTCGCGGTCGGTATCGCGCTCGATGGTCTCGATCGGCTGGCCGGTGTGCGCGGCCAGCAGCTCGTTCAACTGACGCTTGGTCTTGAGCAGTTCGCGGGCATGGATCTCGATGTCCGACGCCTGGCCGGCCAGACCGCCGATCAACGGCTGGTGGATCATGATCCGCGAATGCGGCAATGCAAAGCGCTTACCCTTCGCACCGCCCGACAGAAGGAACGCCCCCATCGACGCCGCCATGCCGACGCATAGCGTCGACACGTCGGGCTTGATGAACTGCATGGTGTCGTAGATCGCCATGCCCGCGGTGACGGAGCCGCCGGGGGAGTTGATATAGAGATGGATATCCTTGTCGGGATTCTCGCTCTCCAGGAACAGCAGCTGCGCGACCACCAGGTTGGCGGTCTGGTCGTTCACCGGGCCGACCAGGAAGACGACCCGCTCCTTCAACAGACGCGAGTAGATGTCGTAAGACCGCTCGCCGCGGCCGCTCTGCTCGACCACGATGGGCACGAGGCCAAGGTTCTGCGGGTCGTAATCCGATCGTTGCATGGGGTGTTCCTCAGTGGAGGTCGATCAGCCTTGCTGGCCCATCAGTTCGTCGAAGGCAACGACCTTCTCGACGGACTTGGCCTGGCCCAGCACGAAGTCGACCACATTGTCTTCCAGCGCCATGGATTCCGGGCCTGCGAGGCGCTCGCGCTGCTCGTAGTACCAGGCGATCACATCGGCCGGATCCTCATAGTTCTCGGCGAGGTCTTCGATGATGGCCTTGACCTGCTCCGGCTTGGCCTCCAGCTTGTTGGCCTTCACCACGTCGGCGAGCACCAGGCCGAGGTGAACACGGCGCTTGGCCTGCTCTTCGAACATTGCCGGCGAGAACGGTACCAATTTGGGATCGATACCGCGGGCTTTCAAGTCCGCCTGGGCTTGTTCGGCGAGACGGCCGATTTCCATGCCGACCAGCGCGCGCGGCAGATCCAGCGGCGCGGAGTCGATCAGCGCGCTCATCACGCTTTCCTTGACGCGGGCCTTCAGGCGCAGGCGCACTTCGCGCTCCAGGTTCTTCTGCACCTCGGCGCGCATCTTGGTCACGTCGCCGTCGGCGATGCCCAGGGCCTTGGCGAAGTCGGCATCCACCGCCGGCAGTTGCGGCGCGGCCACGTTCTTCACGGTGATTTCGAACACCGCGGCCTTGCCGGCCACTTCCTTGCCTTGGTAGTCCTCGGGGAACTTGACCTCGACGTTCTTGGTTTCGCCTTCCTTCATGCCGCGGATGCCGTTCTCGAAGTCGGCCAGCATCTGGCCCTTGCCCAGCAGGAACGCATAGTTCTCGGCCGAACCACCCTGGAACACTTCACCGTCGATGGTGCCCTTGAAGTCGATGATCACGCGATCCTCGTCCTGCGCGGCGCGCTCGACGCGCTCGAAGCGGGTGCGTTGGCGGCGCAGGATCTCGATGGTCTGGTCCACTTCGGCGTCGCCGACGGTCAGGGTCGGCTTTTCGATTTCCTTGCCGCTCAGATCACCCAGCTTCACTTCCGGATAGACCTCGAAGGTGGCGACGAATTGGAAGTCACCGTCTTCGGAAGAACCTTCGGCCGGCGCGAACTGGGGATAGCCCGCCACTTGCAGTTGCTGTTCCTGCACGGCCTCGCCGAACGAGCGCTCGACGGTCTCGCCCAGCACTTCTTCCTGCACGCGGAAGCCATGTTGCTGGGCCACGATGTTCAGGGGCGCCTTGCCCGGACGGAAGCCGGCGATCTTCGCCTTCTTGGCCACGTCCTTCAGACGGGCGTCGACGCGCTTGGAAATCTCGGCGCGGGGGATCGTGAAGCTGAGGCGTCGTTCCAGGCCGCTCAGGGTTTCCAGTTGTGCTTGCATGATTGAGGTCCTTGATGCGAATTCTTCAACCGCGGGCGGCTGCGGGCACGCGTACGCAGTGCGTTGATTTGACGATAAAAAACCGGCTCGATTTGGCCGGTGCGGGAGAACGGCGGCCGGGCCGCCTAGGCTTGCTCGTGCGGCGCTTTCTCCACGGCAAGCCTGAGAGGATAACGCAACCCGCCACGGTTCGCCAATGACGGGCAAGCGCCGTCCCGCCAGGGCCCGCGCCGTTTTCCTACAACCGTTTCGGCACCCCGCCACTCACCCGCCGGGCCGGGCCGCGGTGTAATGGGCAGCGTAACCAGGAGACACCGATGCATACCCGCTTTCCTTCGCTACTGCTGAGCGCCGCGCTGTTGATCGCCATCCTCGCGGCCTTGACGCTGCACGATGATCCGGTGGCCCGCCTCCAAGTGCATGGCGGCAACGAAAAGCCGGTCGCCGTGGCGGGAAGACAGCTCGGCACGCCGCCTGCCGCGTGGCTCGATGCGGTCAAGCCGGCATCATGACCGGCGCGGCTACCGTGCTGCCGGCGTACCGGCGTAATTGAATGCCCACTGCCTGCGGGACGCCGCCAGATCATCACCGGCCACCGGTGCACATCGCATATGAAAAAGCCCCGCCATGGCGGGGCATATAGCGATTACCACGTGGGTCATTCGACACCGATCAATTCTTCCAGCCGCCCCTGCGCCATGTCGGTCTCGTGCGCCAGACAGTGCTCCGCCTGCTCAGCGATGAAGCCGGTGACGTCCAGCGCATGCTGCAACAACGGATCGTTGCCACGATGCAACTGCTGCATGATGGTGACCATGGTGCCGATCATCGACAGGTAATCGTGCGCGAGGTTGGCCACGTCCAGACGGCTGCCGGCCAGGGCCTGCAGCGCGGCGTGGTGACGCGAGGCGTCTGACGACCGTTCTTGCTTGCCGGCAAGGGGGTCCATAACATCCATATTGGTGTTTCCTCTGAGTATTGTTCTTGGAATGCCAATCGATGGCCGGCGGGTGCCTCCGCCGGCCATCGCCTTTCACGGGCTTGCGCCCGAGCTGTCAACCATTACCACACCAGCGGGGCACGGACCACCCGCCAAGCTCCTTGCGGATGACAGATTCAAGCATGTTACATACAAAGCAGACTGTGCCCCCGGGCTCGGACGAGCCAAGCACTGCATTGGTTCACCCGGTGCGCGGATGAGAATTCGGTTGGGGCACCCCGCCCCCTTCCCACGCAGTGACCCATCATGGCTTACCCACGGGTAAATCCAGGCGCCGCCATACCCGGCACCATCAGCCTGTACCAACGCCCCGGGGCCAGCGAACAGGCGACAGCGCAGCGGATCAGATGGGGATCAACTGATCGCCGACCGTTCAGCCGGGCACCATGCCGGTTCATAGTGACGTTTCCCCGTGTCGCAAGGATCCATTCACCATGCGAGTGCCGGTCTACTTCGGCATGTCCGACATCGACCTCGCCGCCGGCGAGCTGCGCCATTACGGGCTGATCGTGGTCGAGACCACCCGGCCCCACGCCCGCCAGTTGTTCAAGGAATTTCGCGCCAGGCTCGACATCGACGAGGACCAGGAAGACGGCCCCGTTCTCCTGCATGCATCGGTCTCGGTGGATGACCAGGGTTGGAGCGATTTCTACGTCTATTCGCCCACGCTGGAATATCGGATTCCCGAAATCCACGAGGCCGTGCGGGCCGCGGCGCGGCAGGCCGCCACAGCCCGGCGCCCGGCGCGTTTTCTGGCCACGGTGGACTATGAGCAGGAGCCATTGCTGGAAGACTAGTTTCCGGATGCCGCGGTAATGATCGGTTCGAAGCGCTGATGCCATCCCAGGGGATCGGCATTACGCTGGAAATAAAAAACGCCCCGCTGAACGGGGCGCAATCCATTCGTATCGCCACCTGCCTATTGCACACAATGACCCGTGCAACCCTGAATGGCGGAACGACCCGCGGCCAATCATCCCGCCCGAAATGGCTCGCCATGGCCGTTCGCCTCGGCATTGCCGCCGATATGAGCGCCATCACCGTGAAAGAAGTAAACGTCCGATGGACAAAACAAAGCCCCGCAATCGCGAGGCTGGAGGTTACATCAGCTGCGCACGCCGCTGCGCTTCGATGTTGTTGAGCGAAATACGCGCTTCATCGACGTCCGAAGCGGCGGCATGCTCCGCCATTTCGGCGATGAATCCGGTCACGTCCAGCGCATGCTGCCATAGCGGATCACTGCCGCGTTGCAGCGTCTGCATGATGCTCACCATCGTCCCCACCATATGGGCATAGTCGTATGCCCGGCTGGCGACGTCGTAACAGGTATTGAGGTGAGCGACCAGCTCCGGCTGGAATCGCGCATCCAAAGGTTGTTCAATTGACGACCGTTCGTGGCGGCCTGTTGCAGTCATAGTGATTTCCTTCATTGTTGTTGTCGGTACTTCGAATCAGGTCGCGGCAGCATCCGCGAACCAACGGACAGCGGGCATGCAACGTACCCGCTGGAGGTGCATTATCGACACCAATTCGAATTCCTGAAGGCAACATCACGTTACGGTTTGGCAATGCAATGTGTATTGCTCGCCAATAGCGGCCACCGCACAGCACTCCGCCCTTCGGATCAAGCAGCCGATTTGCAGGATATTTGCCAAAACCTCGACAAGAAGCGAGCGCAGAAATGCGGTGGAAGGCCCAGGCGCTTCGCCGCGCAGCGTTCCTGCCCAGCGCGATGAAGCGGCAACAACCCAATCGATTTGAATAAAGCCGAATAAAGTCTAGATGGTGCGAGAGGGGGGACTCGAACCCCCACACCTAACGGCGGCAGGACCTAAACCTGCTGCGTCTACCAATTCCGCCACCCTCGCCCGGGGGACACCAGTCGGCAAGGCCGGCTGGGAAGTGCGCGATTATAGGGAAAGCAGGGCCGAATCTCAAACGGAGCCGAACAATGTGCCGTGCTTCGTCGGCCCTGGGGTTTATGTCATACTCCGCCATCTTTCAGGCAAGCCTGCTGCAAACCGACGTGAGCGTATCCCACCCGCCCCTCAGCCTTCGTCTGCTGCTCGACGGCAATCCCGACGGCGATCGGCCGCTTGCCTGGTTCCTGGTGGATGACGCCGGTTACGTCGCGCAAAGCGGCGCTGACACCATCGGCCATCTGCCCGCCGCGTCGCGGCTGGAACTGCTGATCTCTCCCACCCACGTCAGCGCGCATGTGCTGACCCTGCCGCGCCAGCCGCTGGCCAAGCTGCGGCCGCTGTTGCCGCTCGCGCTGGAAGACAAGCTGCTCGCGCCGCCCGAGGCACTGCATTTCGCGCTGTTGCCACTGGGCGACGATCGCTGGCGCGTGTTCGCGGTCGAGCGCTCCTGGCTGCAACGCTGGCTGGCGACGCTGAGTGCCTCGGGCCGCCAGGCGGAAGCCGCCTACCCGCTCGCCGGCCTGCTGGCACCCGATCCCGAATCCTGGCTGCGGCTGGCGTTGCCCGACGGCGCGGTGCTGCTGGTGAACCCCGCCGGGGATACCGCGTTGCTGGACGACGGCGCCACTGCCGATGCCATCGTCGGCGAATCTCCGGTCAGCGTGCTCGCGTTGCGCGAAGCGTGCGGCGGGCCGGCCGGCAACGCGGCCAATCTGTTGCAAGGCGAACTCTCCCCCGGTCCGACGTGGCGGTTCGAGTGGCGCCCCTGGCGCCGCGCCGCCGTGCTGGCGCTGTTGCTGCTGGTGCTGTGTACGGCGGTCAACCTGGCCGACTGGGCGCGGCTGGCGCAGCGCGAAAAAGCGCTGAAGCGCGAGATGCGCCAGACCTTCGCCGCGGCCTTCCCCGGCGTGCCGGTGGTCGATCCGTCGCTGCAACTGGCCAGCCGGTTGCGCGAAGCCGGGGTGGCCGACGGCGCCGCGGCAGCGACTGCCGGCGATCTGCTGGCGGTGTTGCAGAAGCTGGACGCGCTCGGCGGCGCGCAATTGCGCCTGACGCGGATCTCGCTGGCCGACGGCAAGCTGGAGATCGAGACGGTGGGCGATGCCAGCGCGCTGCAAAAGCAGCTGGCCGACGCCGGCCTCGCCTTCGAGCTGGCCGGCGAAAGCCGCAACCTGCTGCGCCATCAGGAATAAGGCATGAATCCGTTCGTCCAACGTCTCCGCCAGTTCTGGTTGCAACGCAATCCCCGTGAACGCCTGTTCCTCGCTGCCTGCGGCACGGTGATCGCGGTGGCCCTGTTCTACGCGCTGCTGTGGCAGCCGGCGGTGGACGGTCGCGCGCGCCTGCAGAAACAGTTGCCGCGCCTGGAGGCCGATCTGGCCGAAATGCAGCGCCAGATCGCCCTGCTCAAGGGTGCCCCCGCCGCGGGCGCAGCCGCCGAGGGCGATCTGCGCAGTGCGGTGCAGGCAGTGACCGGCGCGGTCGGCATCAAGGCCGATCTGCGCGCCCTGCCCGGCCAGCGCGTGGCGGTCGACGCGCCCGACCTGCCGTTCCCGCAGGTACTCGAATTGCTCAGCGCGGTGCGGCGCGATGCCGGCGCCCGCATCGTCAAGCTGGATGCCAAGGCCACCGGCGCGCCGGGCCGGGTGTCGCTCAACCTGGAAGTACAACGATGAAGCGGCGCGTCTCCCGCATCGGCTGGCTGTTCTTCGCGCTGCTGCTCTGTTTCGCCGTGGTGCGCCTGCCGGCGACGCTGTTCGCCGGACAACTGCCCAAGCCGTGGCAGGCCGGTCTGGTGGAAGGCACGCTGTGGCACGGCCGCATCGGCCAGTTGGGCGTCAATGGCATGCAGCTGTTGCAGGACGTGCGCTGGGATTGGCAGCCCGCCGCCTTGCTGCGCGGCGATCTGGCGTGGCAGGTGAATACCCGTTACCGCGAGCAGCAGGGCACGGCCCGCGTGGCGGCCGGGCTGGGCGGCCTGCGCGCCGAGGCGGTACGCCTGCAACTGCCCGCCGCGCCGTTGTTCTCGCTCGACAAGCGCCTGGCCGGCGTGCAGCTCGGCGGCGACCTGGACATCAGCGCGCCCAAGGTGTCGCGCGACGCCTGGAACGGCGCGGTGGTGCAATGGCTGCGCGCCAATTCGATGCTCACGCCGCGGGTCAATCCATTCGGCGACTACCGCATCACCCTGGGGCGCGACGGGCAGGCGCTCACCTGGCAGATCGCCCCCACCGGCGGCGTGCTGGCGATCAACGGCCAAGGCAAGGTGGACGGCAAGGGCCCCAGCGGTGCCCTCACCTTCACCCCGGCGTCGGGCCAGGAAGGCCAGTTCGCGCCGTTGCTGAACCTGATGGGCGGCAGCGGCAACAGCCGCACGCTGACGCTGGGCCGCTGAGCGTATTCGAAAATGCCGATTGCCAAGCCCGCCCGGGGCGGATAAACCGATCATTGCGGCAGCCGGTCGCGCGATCTCGCGAGGGCGCCGCAAGCATTCGTTGACGAGGATTCCACCATGAAGAAGATCGAAGCCATCATCAAACCGTTCAAGCTCGACGAAGTGCGCGAGGCGCTGTCCGACCTGGGCATCTCCGGCCTGACCGTGCTCGAGGTCAAGGGTTTCGGCCGCCAGAAGGGCCACACCGAGCTGTATCGCGGTGCGGAGTACGTGGTCGACTTCCTGCCCAAGACCAAGGTCGAAGTGATCCTGGCCGACGATCAGGTGGAAGCCGCGATCGAGGCCATCGTGCAGGCGGCGCGCACCGGCAAGATCGGCGACGGCAAGATCTTCGTCACCCCGGTGGAGCACGTGGTGCGCATCCGTACCGGCGAGACCAACGAAGAAGCCATCTAAGAGCGGCTAACAAAACCCTCCTGGCGGCGTCGCGCGGGGGCGCCGAGCCTCACTTGCCGTACGCCGTGTACTGTCTGCGTTTCACGCTCCTTGCCAGGACCGCTTCGCTGGGTTTTGTTAGCCGCTCCAGGCGCCTGTTCAAGATCTTTTCGCGGCAGCGTTCGCCACGCCGCATCCAGCCCGGCCTCGGCCGGGCTTTTTCATGGCTGGCCCAGCAACGGGCTGTCGGGCGGCAGACGCAGCCGCAGCGCGCCCGGCACCACCTCGATGCGGAAGCGCGTGCCCGCCAGTGGCTCGCCGTCCAGGTTGAGCCGGATCTCGCGCGGCGCTTCCAGCGTCAGCCACGGCAACTGCGCACCGACCACCCGCTCGGCCTCGTCCCCCACCAGCAATCCTTCCAGCAAGGCCGGCAATAGCTCGCCGCCGGCCAGGATGCGCAGGTCGAGCAGCCCGTCGTCGAGCCGGGCCTGCGGGCACAGCCGGTGTCCGCCGCCGGCCTGCACCCCGTTGCCGATCGCCAGCGCCAGGAAGTCGCCCTCCCACTGGAAATCCGGCCCTTCGATGCGCACCTGCTCGGCTTCGATGGCATTGAGGCGCTTCAGCCCGGTCAACAGATAGGCAAACGGCCCCAGCGCCGATTTCTGCTGTTCCGGCGTATCCAGCGTCACCTGGGTGCCGAAGCCGCCGGTCGCCATGTTGACGAAGGCGCGGTCGCCGACCCGCGCGGCGTCGATGGCGCGCGGCTCGCCCAGCAGCGCCAGCCGTAGCGCTTCGGGCAAGGCCAGCGGCAACGCGGCGCCGCGTGCGAAGTCATTGGCCGTGCCCAGCGGCAGCAACCCCAGCGGCGGACGGGCGGCGGCCTCGTGCGCCAGCAGGGCCGTGGCGACTTCGTTCAAGGTGCCGTCGCCCCCGCCCGCGATCAGGTTGGCCGCGCCGTCGGCCAGTGCCTCGGCCACATAGCGCGCCGCGTCGCCGCCCTCCCAGGTGACGCGCACTTCCAGCGCGTGCCCGGCCTGGCGGGCCAGGGCCACCGCGTCGCGCAATTCGGGCGCGAGCGCGGCCTTGCCGTTGACGATCAGACGATGGAGCGGTGCGGTCATGGCGATCCGTAATGAGTGGTCCTGGCGATCAGATATACGATCGGCGGCGCGTTTATCCAAGCAAGCAGATGCACGTGAACCCTCGACGCCCGGCGTGGTCGCGCCCGCGCAACGCCGCAACGCCCGCCTGGCACGCGGGGCGCAGCCGCGTCTCTCCGACCAAGACGCAGTGCCCGGCATGCCGAGCGGCCAGACTGGCCGAACGCTCAGAATTCCTGCGGATCGACGTCCAGCGCCCAGCGCACGCCGCGCGGCGGCGCCTCGGCCAGATGCTGCGCCAGGAAGCGCAGCGCCGCCTGCAACGGTGCGCGGCCGCTGGCGCTGAGCACCACGTGGGCGCGCTCCCAGCCCGCCTTGCGCGCCAGCGCGGCGGGCACTGGGTCGGCGACGTGGACAGCGCTGCCCGCCAGCAGCGCCTTGGTTTCGCGCAGGAAGGCCAGCGCGAGCTGCAATTGCCTGGCCTCGGCGCGCAGCACTGCCCAGGCGGCATAGGGCGGCAAGGCCAGCGCGCGGCGTTCCTGCAACTGGCCATCGGCGAAGGCGGCGTAGTCGCCGGCCAGCAGCGCCGCGTAGAACGGGTGGTCGGGGTAATGCGTCTGCACCAGCACCCGCCCCGCGCGGTCGGCGCGGCCGGCGCGGCCGGCCACCTGGAGCAGCTGGGCGAACAACCGTTCCTCGGCGCGGAAGTCGGCGCTGAACAGGCCGCCGTCGGCGTTGAGCACCACCACCAGCGCCAGGCCGGGAAAGTCGTGACCCTTGGCCAGCATCTGCGTGCCAACCAGCAGATCGGCCTCGCCGGCGTGCACCCGGCGCAGCATCTCGCCCAGCGCGCCCTTGCGGCGGGTGCTGTCGCGGTCGATGCGCAGCAGGTTGGCGTCGGGGAACAGCGTCTCCAGCACCGCCTCCACCCGCTGCGTGCCGTGCCCGACCGGCTTCAGGTCGTGGTTGCCGCAATCCGGGCAGGCGGGCGGCACGCGCTCTTCGTGCCCGCAGTGGTGGCAGCGCAGGCGGCGCTCGGTCAGGTGCAGCACCAGCCGGGCCGAGCAGTGGCGGCACGACGACATCCAGCCGCATTCCTGGCACGACAGCACCGGCGCGTAGCCGCGCCGGTTGACGAACACCAGCGCCTGCCCACCCGACGCCAGCGTGTCGCGCAGCGCGCCCAGCACGGTGTCGGAGAAGCCGTCGGTCAAGCGCTGGCGCTGGGTCGGCACCAGTTCGACGGCGGGCGGCCGGGCGCCGCTGACGGCGCGTTCGGTCAGCCGCAACAGGCGATAGCGGCCGTCGCGCGCGTTCTTCCAGCTTTCCAGCGACGGCGTGGCCGATCCCAACAACACCGGCACGTCGCGCAGCCGCGCCCGATAGATCGCGGCGTCGCGCGCCGAGTAGCGGAATCCCTCGGCCTGGCGGTACGAGGCGTCGTGCTCCTCGTCGACCACCACCAGCCCCAGCCGCGGCAGCGGGGCGAACACCGCCAGCCGGGTGCCGAGCACGATGCCGGCACGGCCTTCGGCGGCGTCCAGCCAGTGGCGCACGCGCTCGCCGTCGGCCAGCCCGCTGTGCAGGCTGACGATGTGCTCCTGCGGGAAGCGCGCGCGGAAACGTGATTCCAGCTGCGGCGTCAGGTTGATTTCGGGCACCAGCACCAGCGCCTGCCGGCCGCGCCGCCGCACCGCTTCGATGGCGCGCAGGTAGACCTCGGTCTTGCCGCTGCCGGTGATGCCGTACAGCAGCCACGGCTGAAAACCTTGCGGCGCCGCCACCGCATCCACCGCCGCCTGTTGCCCGGCGTTCAGCGCGGGCGACGCGGCCGGCGCCACCTCGGCGTCCAGCGTCGGCGCCGCGGTGCGCACCACCCATCCGGCGGCGATCCAGTCGCGCAGCCAGCGCATGGCGTCGCCGGCCACCGCGCGGATCGTCTCCACCCGGCGCGGCTGCGCCAGCAGCTCGGCCAGCGCGCGCTGCCTGGCGGCGCGCGGCGACAGCGTGGCCAGCAATGCCGCCGGATCGGGCGCGACATAGGCGCCGGCGTCCTCGTGGCCCGGCCAGGGTTTGGGCTGGCGGAACGCGCCGGGCAGCGCGGCGGCCAGCACGGCGCCCAGCGGATAGGCGTAGTAGTCGGCGCAGAAACGGCACAGGTCGAGCACGTCGTCGGGCAAGGCCGGCATGTCGGCGGGCACGTCGAGCACGTCGCGCACCGTGGCGACGTCGGGTGCGGTCTCGCCCAACGCCAGCACCACGCCGGACAGCACCTGGCGCCCGAACGGGACGATCACCCGCTGCCCCACCGCCACCTGTTGCATGCCGGGCAGGCGGTAATCGAAGACGCGCGGCAGGGGGACGTCGAGGGCGACGGTGGCGAAGCGTTCGCTCACCGCGTGCCTCCGATCGGCCCGGACGCGATGTAAGTCTCAACGGAAAAACGGCGTAGGAATCGCATGCGGCGCGATGGTTCCGTCAGGATGACAACTACCCACAGCTCTTGTGGATAACTTTGTGAGCAATCTGGCGATATCCGCCCCCAACCCTTGGTTTCTCGGGCAGGGGGCTAGATTGCCTATTTTTTAAACCAAATAAAAATATTGTTTTAATTCAATTGGTTAACAAAACACCCAATTCATGGCGTGGTTTTTTGCCTGACAGCTTGACAACCGCCACAAAGCCTTGGGCCCGTTGTGCATAACTTACTGTCGGAACCGCGAGCGCCACGCTAACAAGGGGTGGTAAACCGTTGTTTTCGCTGGCTCTTGGCCGCCCTCAGGCGTGATACGGACGCGAATGGCGATGCACGGCCTCGACCAGCGCCGTCACGTGCTCGGGCGGGGTGTACTGGTTGATGCCGTGGCCCAGGTTGAACACGTGGCCGCCGCCATGGCCGTAGTCGGCCAGCAGGCGCGCCACTTCGGCGTCGATCGCCTGCGGGTTGGCGAACAGTGCGTTCGGGTCGAAGTTGCCTTGCAGTGCCACCCGGTCGCCGACGCGCTGGCGCGCCTGCGCCAGGTTCATGGTCCAGTCCAGGCCGATGGCGTCGCAGCCGATGGCGGCGATGTCCTCCAGCCACAGGCCGCCGCCCTTGGTGAACACGATCACCGGCACGCGACGGCCTTCGGCCTCGCGCGTCAGTCCGGCGACGATGCGCTGCATATAGGCCAGCGAGAACTCCTGGTACTTGCCGTAGGCCAGCGCGCCGCCCCAGGTGTCGAAGATCTGCACCGCCTGGGCGCCGGCGGCGATCTGGGCGTTGAGGTAGTCGGTGACCGCGCGGGCGTTGATGTCGAGCACATGGTGCAGCAGCGCCGGGCGGTCGTACATCAGCGTCTTGACGCGGCGGAAGTCGCTGGAGCCACCGCCTTCGATCATGTAACAGGCCAGGGTGAACGGGCTGCCCGAGAAGCCGATCAGCGGCACGCGCCCGTCCAGCGCGTGGCGGATGCTGCGCACCGCGTCGGTCACGTAGGCCAGTTCGGTGCCGACATCGGGCACCGCCAGCGCGCGGATGGCGGCTTCGTCCTGCAATGGCCGTTCGAACTTGGGACCCTCGCCTTCGGCGAAGTACAGCCCCAGCCCCATGGCGTCCGGCACGGTCAGGATGTCGGAGAACAGGATGGCGGCGTCCAGCGGGAAGCGTTCCAGCGGTTGCAGCGTCACCTCGGTGGCCATTTCGGGCGACTTGCACAGTTGCAGGAAGGAACCGGCGCGTTTGCGGGTGGCGCAGTACTCGGGCAGGTAGCGCCCGGCCTGGCGCATCAGCCACAGGGGGGTGTAGTCGGTGGGCTGACGCAGCAAGGCGCGCAGGAAGGTATCGTTCTTGAGTTGGGTCATGGGGATATCCGGAAGCGTGGCGCCCGCCCGCGGCGGGCGCCGGTCGCCGACGCTCAGGCGAGCGCCCAGCGGCCTTCGCCCTCGCAGTCGAGGAAGCGGTTGTGGAAGACCTTCAGCGAGGAACGGTGGCCCACGCTGATCATGATGCTGTCCGGCAGCGCCGCCAGCAGCGCGCCGTACAGCAGTTGTTCGGTGTCCTCGTCGATGGCCGAGGTGGCTTCGTCGAGCACCAGGAAGGCCGGGCGATGCAGCAGCGCGCGGGCGATGGCGATGCGCTGCTGTTCGCCCAGGCTGAGCACGTGCGCCCAATGGTCGGTATCGTCCAGCCGGGCGACGAGGTGCCCCAGCCGCACCTGGATCAGCAACCCGCGCAGCAGTTCGGTATCGCCGGCGCGCTCGTGCGGGTACGACATGGCGTCGCGCAAGGTGCCCAACGGCATATAGGGCCGCTGCGACAGGAACAACACGCCACCGTGGCGCGGGATGGCGGTGTCGCCCTGCGCGAACGGCCAGATGCCGCCCAGCACGCGCAGCAGTGTGCTCTTGCCGACGCCGGACGCGCCGCGCACGAGCAACCGCTCGCCGGGCACCAGCGACAAGGCGAGATCGGTCAGCAGCGGGGTGCCGTCGGGCTTGCTCACGGCCAGCCCGCGCACCGTGGCGTTGACGGGCGCGTCGGCCGGGGTCAGCACCGGCAGTTTTTCCATATCGGCCATGCCCTGCTCGAAGGTGGCCAGACGGTCGATGATGGCCTTCCAGGCCGCCAGCGAGTAGAAGCTGGCGATGACGAATTCGAGCGCGTCGTAGACCTCGCGGAAGGCGTTGCTGATCTGCATCACCACGCCGAAGTCGATGGCCTTGGCGAAGTAGCGCGGTGCGGCGACGATGAACGGGAAGATGATGGCGAGCTGGCCCCAGAACGAGGTGAACCAGGTCAGGCGCTTTTGCATGCGCATGATCTGCCAGTAATTGGTCACCACCCGCATCAGCCGCAGACCCAGGCGCTGGTCCTCCTGGCTTTCGCCGCGATAGAGCGCGATCGATTCGGCGTTCTCGCGGATGCGCATCAGCGAGAAGCGGAAATCCGCCTCGCGTTGTTGCTGCACGAAGTTCAGCCCCACCAGTGGCTTGCCGATCAGGATGGTGATGGCGGTGCCGACCAGCGCGTAGAGGATCACCACCCACAGCATGTAGCCCTCGATGACCCAGTCGCTACCGGCGAAATGGAAGCGCAGCGGGCCGGACAGCGCCCACAGGATGGCGACGAACGAGACGAAGCTCACCACCGAGCGCAGCAGGCCCAGCGACAGCCCCAGGGTGGTGGAGACGAAGTCGCGCACGTCTTCGGCGATCCGCTGGTCGGGGTTGTCGGTCTGCCGGTCGACCAGTTGCATGCGGTAGTAGCCCTGGTTCTCCAGCCAGCGCCGGTTGAAGCGCTCGGTCATCCAGCGGCGCCATTTCACGTCCAGCATCTGCCGCAGGTACTGCGCATATACCCCGGTCAGAATCCAGAAGAACGCCAGGATGCAGAACCGCCACATCTGCGCCCAGAACTCCTTGGCGTCGTAGCCCTGCATGGCGCGGTAGAACTTGCCGTACCAGTCGTTGAACTGGACGCTGAGGTAGACGATGCCGAGGTTGAGGCCGATCACCAGCGCCAGCAGCGCCCAGGCCTTCCACTTTTCCTCGCTGACCCAGAACGGCTTGGCCAGGCGCCAGAGGTTCTTGAACAGGTCGCGCTTGCGGATGCGCGGCGCGGACGGTTGCTGATCCATCTTCGCTTCTCGCTGGGTTGGCGCCCCTCGGTCTACGCCGGGGTGCTTTTCGGAATGAAACGGTGGGTATCAAGAGCGGCTGACAGAACCCAGCGTAGCGGTTCTGGCAAGACGCGCGAAACGCAGACAGTACAAGATGTACGGCAAGTAAGCGCGCCGCCGCCAGAAGGGTTTTGTCAGCCGCTCCACACGCGATGACGCCGGAGCGGGGCTCCGGCGTCATCGCCGCGAGGCGTTACTTGCAGGGACGCTGGGTCCAGCCCTTGCCGCCGCGGCGGCATTGCCAATCCTGGCGGGCATGGTCGATCACCCAGGCGTGGGCGGCATCGTCGAAGGCCAGCTTGAACTGGAAGCGCTGGGTGGCGACCGAGTCGTCCGTCAGGCCCTTCATCTGCACTTCGAGGCCGACGTGCTTGAAGTCCTCGCCCTTGGACTGCTGGGCGATGCGCAGTTCGCGGTAATCCGCCACGCCGTATTCGTCGGCGACGCGATCCTTCAGGTAGCGGTAGGCGACCTCCACCGGCGTCTGTCCCGGCTCGCCGCGATGGATCACCGGCGTCGGGGCCAGGATGGCGGTCGCCTCGGCGACGGCCGCTTCATCCGCCGCCAGCACCACGCCGGCCAACGACGCGGCGAGCATGCCGCCGACCATAGCTTGCAACAACGTCATGCCTGCTCCTTGGCCCAAGAATCCTTGAGCGTGACGGTACGGTTGAACACCAGCCGCTCGCCCGGACGATGGTCGTGGCGGTCGGTCACGAAATAACCCAGGCGCTCGAACTGGTAGCGCGCCTCGGCCGGCAGTTCGCGCGCCACCGACTCGACATAGGCAGTCACGGTGGTGAGCGAATCGGGATTGAGGAACTGCTTGAAATCGAGGTATTCGCCATCGTCGCCGCGCACCGCGTCGGGGCGCGGCACGGTGAACAGGCGGTCGTACAGGCGCACTTCGGCCGGCACGGCGTGCGCCTGGCTCAGCCAGTGGATCACGCCCTTGACCTTGCGCCCCACCGGGTTCTGCCCCAGCGTGTCGGGGTCGATGCTGCACTTCAGCTCGATCACCTTGCCGTCGGCGTCCTTGACCACTTCGTCGCACTTGATCACGTAGGAATAGCGCAGGCGAACCTCGCCGCCCGGCGTCAGGCGCTGCCAGCCCTTGGGCGGCACTTCGGCGAAATCGTCGCGCTCGATCCACAGCGTGGGGCCGATCGGCACCTCGCGCTCGCCGAACTCGGGGTGGTGCGGGTGGAACGGCGCGCTACGCGAGCCGGTGCGGCCTTCCTCGTAGTTGGTCAGCGTGACCTTGAGCGGATCGAGCACCGCCATGATGCGCGGGCTGGCTTCTTCCAACGCCTCGCGCACCGCGCCTTCCAGCACGCTGAAATCCACCACGTTCTCGGACTTGGACACGCCGACGCGGTTGGCGAACAGGCGCAGCCCTTCGGGCGAGTAGCCGCGACGACGCATGCCCGAGACGGTGGTCATGCGCGGATCGTCCCAGCCGCCGACCAGCCCTTCGCGCACCAGCTGCATCAGCTTGCGCTTGGAGGTGATGGTGTACAGCAGCTCCAGCCGCGAGAACTCGATCTGCTGCGGGTGGGCGGGAATGGTGATGTTGTCCAGCACCCAGTCGTACAGCGGGCGGTGGTCTTCGAATTCCAGCGAGCACAGGCTGTGGGTGATGCCTTCCAGCGCATCCGAGATGCAGTGGGTGTAGTCGTACATCGGGTAGATGCACCAGTCGTCGCCGGTGCGATGGTGATGCGCGCGCTTGATGCGGTAGATCACCGGATCGCGCAGGTTCAGGTTGGGCGAACCCATGTCGATCTTCAGCCGCAGCGTGCGGCTGCCGTCGGGGAACTCGCCCGCCTTCATCCGGCGGAACAGGTCGAGGTTCTCCTCGACGCTGCGGTTGCGGTAGGGGCTGTCCTTGCCCGGCTTGACGAAGTCGCCGCGGTACTCGCGCATCTGCTCGGGCGTCAGTTCGCAGACGAACGCCTTGCCGGCGCGGATCAGCTCCTCGGCGTAGTCGTACAACTGCTGGAAGTAATCGGACGCGAAGCGGGTCTGGCCCTGCCAGGCGAAGCCCAGCCATTTCACGTCGTCCTGGATCGCCTGGACGTACTCGTCCTCTTCCTTCTCGGGATTGGTGTCGTCCATCCGCAGGTTGCAGTTGCCCTGGAAATCCTGCGCCAGGCCGAAGTTGATGTTGATCGCCTTGACGTGGCCGATGTGCAGGTAGCCGTTGGGCTCCGGCGGGAAACGGGTGACCACCTCGCTGCGCTTGCCGCTGGCGAGGTCGGATTCGATGATGTGGCGGATGAAATTGCTGGCCGGTGCTTCGTTGCTCATGAGGAACGCGGTGACAGGTCGAAAGAATGCGATTGTAGCGGAAAGCCCGCGGCGGAACCTCCCGCGCCGTTGGTCATGCCGGCTGAATTCGAGAATGCAAACCAGTCTAAACAACACAGAAACGGCCGCCACGCGCCGGCCGCCGACCAGGGAGCGCAATCCGCACGCCGGCGCCCCGCCCCATGGGCGGCCCGGCCAGGAGTGGACCGATGAAACTGGCTGACTATTCGCAGATGTTCGTGTCCTACCACGAGGGCTGGGACCAGCTCGTCGCCGCGCACCCGGATCGCAAGGCGGTGTTCTACAAGCTGGTGCTGCCGCTGTCGATGATCCCCGCCTTCATGATCCTCTACGCCGGCACCCTGTACGGCAGCTACTACGCGCCGGTGCTGTCCGAGGCCGGCTGGGTGCTGCTGGCGGCGATCTTCCTCGCCGCCGAACTGGGCACCGTGGCACTGATGGGCTGGGTGATCCAGCAACTGGCGCTGCGGCACACCGGCAACGGCTACGATGGCGGCTTCCTGCTGGCCGCCGTGTCGGCGGTGCCGATGTGGCTGTCGTCGCTGACCCTGTTCGTCCCCAACCTGACTTTCAACATGGTGTGCGCGGTGCTCGGCCTGCTGGCCGCCTGCGCGCTGGTCTACCACGGCGTGCCGACCATGGCCGGCCACGAGCGGCGCGAGGACGTGCGCGACATGACCTACCTGGTGATGTGGATCGGCGTGGGCAGCTGGGCCATTCTCAGCATTCTGGTGCTGCTGCCGATGCTGGGGCGCTGAGCGCCGCCAGCAAAGCCCTCCTGGCGGCGCAGTGTTCACTTGCCGTACCAACGTACTGTCTGCGTTCACACTGCTTGCCAGGACCGCTGGCGCGGAACCGCGCCGATCGGGTACCCACAAAAAAAG
This sequence comes from Chitiniphilus shinanonensis DSM 23277, assembly GCF_000374805.1. GTDB lineage: Bacteria > Pseudomonadota > Gammaproteobacteria > Burkholderiales > Chitinibacteraceae > Chitiniphilus > Chitiniphilus shinanonensis. The sequence continues at coordinate 108,751 of NZ_KB895339.1, read as the reverse complement.
CCGCCCCTCGGGGCGGCTTTTTGGTGGCACGGGCTGGATCAGATGTCCTGGCCCTCGACGATGCCTTCGTGATGCTTGTCGGCCGGCAGGATCAGGTTCAGCACGATGGCCAGCACGCTCACCAGGCCGACGCCGGCCAGGCTGAAATCGCCCAGCTTGAGCGTCAGGCCGCCGATGCCGCAGGTGAGCACCACCGCGACGATCACCAGGTTGCGCGGCGCCATCAGATCCACCTTGGCGTCGATCAGCGTCTTCAGGCCGATGCTGGCGATGGTGCCGAACAGCAGCACCATGATCCCGCCCATCACCGGCAGCGGAATCGACGTCAGGATGGCGTTGAACTTGCCGAAGAACGCCAGGATCACCGCCAGCACCGCCGCCCAGCTCATGATCACCGGGTTGAAGTTGCGGGTGATCATCAGCGCGCCGGTCACCTCGGAATAGGTGGTGATGGGCGGGCCGCCGATCAGGCCGGCGAAGCATACGCCGATGCCGTCGCCCGACAGCGTGCGATGCAGGCCGGGCTTGACGGTGTAGTCCTGCCCCGTGACCTTGCCCACCGCCATCACCGCGCCGATGTGCTCGATGGTCGGGGCGATCGCCACCGGCAGCAGGAACAGCGCCGCCGCCCAGCTCACCTCGGGCTTGACCCAGTTCGGCGCGGCGAACCACGGCGCCGCGGCGATACCGGAGAAATCGACCACGCCCAGCAATGCCGCCACCACGTAGCCGACGATCACGCCGGACAGGATCGGCACCAGCCGCAGCATGCCGCCGGCGAACACCGCCACCACGATGGTGGTGGCCAACGAGATCGCCGCCAGCAGCATCGAGGTCTGGTACGGCACCAGCTGCTGGCCGCCGCCCTGCCCCATCGCCATGCCCGACGCGGCCACCGCCACCGACAGGCCGATGACGATGATCACCGGGCCGATCACCACCGGCGGCAGCAGCCGGTGGATGAAGCCCATGCCGCGCCACTTGATCAGCCCGGCGATCACGAAATACATGAAGCCGGCACAGAACAGGCCGAACTGGGTCGCCGCCTGGCCCCAGGTGTGCATGGCGACGATGATCGGCGCGATGAAGGCGAACGACGAACCGAGGAAGATCGGCACCTGCCGCCCGGTCAGCAATTGGAACACCAGCGTGCCCACCCCCGCCCCCAGCAGCGCCATCGCCGGGTTCAGGCCGGTGAGCAGCGGCACCAGCACCAGCGCGCCGAAGGCGACGAACAGGATCTGCGCCCCCGAGATCGCCGTTTTCAATGTTGCGAACATCTCGACTCCCCTTGTTTAGGTTTTGTTTATCGCTGCCGGCCCCGCCCCCTGCGGCACCGGCGGGATCACTTGGTCCCGAAGATCTTGTCGCCGGCGTCGCCCAGCCCCGGGATGATGTAGCCCTGCTCGTTGAGGTGGCTGTCGAGCGACGCGGCGTAGATCTGCACGTCCGGGTGCCGCTCGTTCACCAGCTTCACGCCTTCGGGCGCCGCCACCATGACGATGGCCTTGATCTGCTGGCAGCCCTTGCGCTTGAGCATGTCGATGGTGGCGACCATCGAGCCGCCGGTGGCCAGCATCGGATCGATGATCAGCGCCAGCCGGTCGTCCAGCTTGCCGACGAACTTCTCGAAATACGGCTCGGGTTGCAGCGTCTCTTCGTTGCGCGCCAGGCCCACCACGCTGATCTTGGCCGACGGCACCAGATCGAGCACGCCGTTGAGCATGCCCAGGCCCGCGCGCAGGATCGGCACCACCGTCAGCTTCTTGCCCTTGATCTTCTGCACCTCCACCTCGCCGCACCAGCCCTGGATGGTCCTGGTCTCCAGCTTGAGATCGCGCGTGGCCTCGTAGGCCAGCAGGCGGGCCAGCTCCTCGGTCAGCAGGCGGAACTTGTTGGTGCTGACGTCCTCCTCGCGCAGCAGCGCGAGCTTGTGTTGGACCAGCGGGTGCGACACGACGGTGATCTGCATGATTCTGTTCTCGGGTAGGCGGACAAACCCTCCCATTCTAGACACATCCCCCCAACCGGATATTGCCGAAACCCGGTAGCGCGCGTGGCAGCGTTTGCGCTAGGCGGTGTAAAAGCTACTGCCCCGCGCGGCGTGCCCGGATCGCCCCACGCGCCGCCGCAGCCCGCGCCCCTTGGGCATCGCCACGCCGCCGGCCGTGGCATGGAAGCTGCTACAGCCTGCATCGACGACATCGACGGAGCGTTGCATGGCACGCGCATTGTGGAAGGGCGCGATCAGCTTCGGCCTGATCCATATCCCGGTGGAGCTGTTCCCCGCCGAACAGCGCGACGAGCTGGACCTCACGCTGCTGGACCGGCGCGACTTCGCGCCGGTGGGCTATCGCCGCGTCAACAAGCACAGCGGCGAGGAAGTGCCGCGCGACGACATCGTTAAGGGCTACCAGTACGAGGAAGACCAGTACGTGGTACTGGGCGACGACGAGCTGAAGTCGGCCAACGTCAAGGCCACCCAGACCGTCGACCTGATCGCCTTCGTCGACGCCGACGAGATCGAACCGCTCTACTTCGACCAGCCGTACTACCTCGCCCCCACCCGCGGCGGCGCCAAGGTCTACGCGCTGCTGCGCGAAACGTTGCGCCGCGCCGGCAAGGTGGGCATCGGCCAGGTGGTGATCCGCACCCGCCAGCACCTGGCCGCGCTGATGCCGGTGGGCGACGTGCTGCTGCTCGACACCCTGCGCTATGCCCACGAATTGCGCGACAGCGCCCAACTACCGTTGCCCGAGGGCGACCTCGAGGCGGCCGGTGTCGCCGAGCGCGAAGTGAAGATGGCGCTATCGCTGGTGGAGAGCATGAGCGAGGCGAGGCAGCCCGCCCAGTATCGCGACCGTTATCGCGACGACGTGCTGGCGCTGATCGAGCGCAAGGTGCGCAGCAAGCAGGTGCACGCCATCGCCGCACCGGTCGAGGACAATGAGGCCGCGCCAGCAGGCGACAACGTGGTCGATCTGATGGCGCTGCTCAAGCGCAGCCTCGACAGTGCCAAGCCCGCCAAGTCCGCCGCGCGCAAGGCGCCGGCCAAGACCTCCACCGCCCGCGCCCGCAAGCGCGCCTGACCGGGAGCGCCGCGATGAGCCTGGAGCGCTACCACCGCAAACGCGATTTCACCCAGACCCCCGAGCCACGCGGCAGCGTGGCCGAATCCGGCGACACGCTGGCGTTCTTCATCCAGAAGCACGCGGCGCGGCGCCTGCACTACGACTTCCGCCTGGAGCTGGGCGGCACCCTCAAGAGCTGGGCCGTGCCCAAGGGCCCCAGCCTGGACCCGCACGACAAGCGGCTGGCCGTCCATGTCGAGGATCACCCACTGGACTACGGCGACTTCGAGGGCACCATCCCCGCCCGGCAGTACGGCGCCGGCAGCGTGCTGCTGTGGGATCGCGGCACCTGGACCCCGCATGGCGACGCCGAGGCCGGCTACCGCAAGGGGCATCTGCGCTTCACCCTGCACGGCGAAAAGCTGTCCGGCGAATGGGCACTGGTACGGATGGCCTCACGCGACGACAAGCAGGACAACTGGCTGCTGATCAAGGCCGACGACGACACCGCGCGCCACGGCCCCGACGCCGAGATCACCGAGCAGCGGCCGGACAGCGTCAAGGCGCTCGCGCCGCCGCCCAGCGAGGCATCCGAGCCGCGGCCCCGCCGCGCGCCACGCAGCCGCGCCGCCGAGTTGCCGGTGCTGGTCGAGCCGCAACTGGCCAGCCTGGTGGCCCAGGTGCCCGGCGGCGACGGCTGGCTGGCCGAAGTGAAATACGACGGCTACCGCATCCTGGCGCGCATCGACGGCGACGGCCAGGTCGCCCTGTTCAGCCGCAACGGCAACGACTGGACCCGTCGCATGCCCGGCATCGCCCGCGCCGTGGCCGCGCTCGGCGCCCGCGATGGCTGGCTCGACGGCGAAGTGGTCGCCATCGACCGCCAGGGCCGCATCAGCTTCCAGGCATTGCAGAACGCCTTCGCCGACCAGGGCCCGCCCGCGCGCCTGGTCTATTACCTGTTCGACCTGCTCTACCTGAACGGCAAGGACCAGCGCGAGCAGCCGCAGCGGGAGCGCAAGCGCCGGCTGCAACGGCTGCTGCGCGACGTGGGCGACGCCAGCCCGCTGCGCTACAGCGACCACCTCGACGGCCAGCTCGACGACGTGTTCCACCATGCCTGCCTGCACGGACTGGAAGGCGTGGTGCTCAAGCGTGCCGACGCGCCCTATCGCCCGGCGCGCACCCGCAACTGGCTCAAGGTGAAGTGCAGCCAGCGCCAGGAATTCGTGATCGGCGGCTATACCGACCCGAGCGGCAGTCGCCAGGGCTTCGGCGCGCTGCTGCTGGGCGTGCACGATGCCGACGGCGCCTTGCGCTATGCCGGGCGGGTCGGCACCGGCTTCAACGAGGCCACGCTCGCCAGCCTGACCGCGCGGCTGAAAGCGCTGGAGCAGAAGAAGCCCGCGTTCGACGCACCGCCGCGCGGCCGCGAAGCGGCGGGCGCGCACTGGGTGAAACCCACGCTGGTGGCCGAGGTGCGCTTTGCCGACTGGACCGAACAGGGGCTGCTGCGCCAGGCATCGTTCATCGGCCTGCGCGAGGACAAACCGCCCGCCGCGATCACCCGCGAGCGCCCCCAGGCCACGCCGGCCCCCGAGGCGCCGGCGCGCCAGCAGCTGGTGGAACAACGCAGCAAGGGGCCGCGGCAGGCGGACGCAGTGGTCGCCGGGGTGACCATCACCCATCCGTCGCGGGTGGTCTACGCCGAAGGCGAACTGACCAAGCTCGACCTCGCGCGTTACTACGAGCGGGTGGCGGGACACCTGTTGCCGCACCTGCGCAACCGCCCGTTGTCGCTGGTGCGCTGCCCGCAGGGCTCGGCGCATGGCTGCTTCTTCCAGAAACACCTGGGCGACGCCCTGCCCGACAGCGTTCAGGCGGTGAGCGTGCCCACCGGCGACGGCGACACGGCCACCTACATGATGGTCGACGATCTGCCGGCGCTGATCGGGCTGGTGCAGTACGGGGTGATGGAATTCCACACCTGGGGCGCACGCGGCGATGCGCCCGAGCGGCCGGACCGGCTGATCTTCGACCTCGACCCCGCGCCGGACGTGGCGTGGGCGCAGGTGAAGGAAGCCGCGCAACTCACCCGCGCGCTGCTGGAGTATCTCGGCCTGCGCTGTTTTCTCAAGACAACCGGCGGCAAGGGCTTGCACGTGGAAGTGCCGCTGATCCGCGGCCCCGGCTGGGACGAAGCCAAGGCATTCGCCCGCGGCGTGGCCGAGCACCTGGCGGCCGAGATCCCCCAGCGCTTCACCACCAAGCTCGCCAAGAACCGGCGCGGCGGCAGGATCTTCATCGATTACCTGCGCAACGCGCTGGGCGCGACCGCGGTGGCCGCGTTCTCCACCCGCGCCCGCCCCGGCGCACCGGTCGCCGTCCCGCTGTTCTGGGAGGAACTGGAGCAAGGCATCCAGTCGGCGGACTTCACCGTGCGCAACCTGGACGCGCGGCTGCGCGACACCGCCGATCCCTGGGCCGATTACCACGACGCGCGCCGCCGCCTGACCGACGCGATGCGCCGCACCCTGGCCGACGCCGCCGCCCGGCGCGGCTGATCCACCACGGCCGATCCACCACGACAAGGAACCCGCCATGCGCCCGACTTCCCACCTGTTCAGCCGCTTCGCCCAGCGCGCCGCCTGCGCCGCCGGCAGCCCCGGCATGTTCCTGCTGGCGCTGCTGCTGGTGGGGACGTGGCTGCTGAGCGGGCCGGTGTTCCACTTTTCCGATACCTGGCAGCTGATCATCAACACCGGCACCACCATCGTCACCTTCCTGATGGTGTTCCTGATCCAGCACTCGCAGAACCGCGACACCCAGGCGTTGCAGCTGAAGCTGGACGAGCTGATCCGCGCGGTGCATGGCGCGCGCAACCAGCTGATCCGGGCCGAGGAGATGGACGATCGCGAACTGGCCGACCTGAAGCAGCACTACGAACAGATCGCCGCCGCCACCCACGATAAGCTGGACGACGTGATGGAACAGGTGGCCCGGCGCACCGGGCACGAAACCGCCGAGGAACGCTGAATCGCGCCAGGGCGAATCGCCCTAACGCTGGAACATCGCCATGCGGCGTGGGATCTCGTCGGCGATTTCCCGTGCCAGATAGCCGAGCGGCCCCAGCCTGGCCGCCAGCGCCTCGCCAGCGCCTCGCCGGCGCGCGCATGCAGCGCCACGCCCCACGCGGCCGCCTGCTCCAGCGCCGCGCCACGGGCCAACAGCCCCGCGATCACGCCCGCCAGCACATCGCCCGAGCCGGATACGCCAAGCCCGACGTTGCCGCCTTCGTGACGCCACGCCGTGCCGTCCGGGCAGGCGATATGGGTCACCGCACCCTTGAGCGCCACCACCGCCTGCCAGCAGGCCGCCGCCACCCGTGCCGCCGACAGCGGATCGGCCTGCAAGGTGGGCTTGGCGACGCCGGTGAGGTGCGCCATCTCGCCGGCGTGCGGGGTCAGCAATACCGGGCGCGGCGGCATCTCGTCGCGCACCGCCGCCATGGCGCAGGCGTCGAGCACCAGCGGCAGGCCCGGCAGACCGGGCAAGGCGGCGCGCACGAAGGCCGCGGCGGCGGCTTCGTCCTGCATGCCGGGGCCGATCAGTATCGCGTCGAGCTTGGGCGCCAACGGCGCCAGCAGGGCGGCGCCTTCCAATGCCAGGCCGCCGGCGGTGGTCTCGGGCAGCGCCAGCACGCGGGATTCGGGCAAGGTGGCCGCCACCAGCGGCGCCACACTGCGCCCGGTGGCCACCGACAACTTGCCGGCGCCGGCGCGCAGCGCAGCGGTCGCCGCCAGCAACACCGCGCCCGGCATCTCGGGCGAACCGCCCACCACCAGCACGTGGCCGCGCGACTCCTTGTCGCCATCGGGCTCGGGCATCGGCAACGGCCAGCGCAGCAGCGCGGCATCGTCCAGGGGATTGAGTCGCGCGTTCATGGCTTGGCGGCGACCGGCGCGTCCGGCTCGCTGGTGATGGGTGCATGCGCCTCGGCCAGCGGCGCGACGAAATTCACCTGGTCGAGCACCAGTTTGCCCTGCCGTCCCTGCGCCGGGTCGAAGCGGTAGCTGGTGACCGAGCAGTTGGGCACGTCGGCCAGGCGGTCGATGTCGAGGATCTGCCGTTCGTCCAGGCGTTCCAGCAGGTAGCGGAAGCAGTTGACGATCACCTGGTGGCCGACCACCAGCACCCGCTCGCGACGGTATTCGCGCACCACCATCTCCAGCACGCTGCGCAGGCGCAGGATCACGTCGCACCAGCTTTCGCCGCCCGGCGGGCGGAAGTAGAACTTGCCGACGTGTGCGCGTTGCGCTGCCAGTTCGGGATAGCGCAAGGCGATGCCGGCCTTGGTCAGGCGGTCGGTCAGGCCGAATTCCTTTTCGCGCAGGCGCTCGTCGTGCCGCAGCGTCAGTTCGTTTTCGGCCATGCCGGCGCCTTCCAGCAGCAATTGCGCGCTCTGCATCGCCCGCAGGTACGGCGAGGCGAGCACCACGCTGGGCCGCTCGGCCGGCGGCAACTGGCCGAACCAGGCACCCAGCGCCAACGCCTGCCGCCGCCCGAGATCGGACAACGGCACGTCCATGTCGCGCTCGGCGATGTCGATGGTGGGCAGGCTCGCCGCCTCGGCGGCGTCGCGCGCCACGTTGCCGGCGCTCTGACCGTGGCGCACCAGCCACAGCCGGTCGGGCCACTTCTGTTCCGCCATGACGATCTCAGCGCGCGGGCGGGCCGGCCAGCCGGCCGGTGTCGTGCTCGAAAGGGGCCTGCCGGGGCGGCTCGGCCAGCGGCGCCTCGCGGCTGGCGAGTTCGGCGCGTTCGGTCTCGGTGAGGTCGCGCTGCGCCTCGGCGGGATGGCGCGGGGGTTGCGGTTGTCGCGACATGGCAACACTCCGGGAACTGGGTGGTTCCAGTGTCGCCAAGTCGTGCGCCGTCAGCCATAGGACGACGGCGCGGCCGCGCGTAGGACGGTCAGCCGCGGAACATGAAGTACACCGCCCCGACCAGGCACAACCCCGCCCACAGGTAGTCGAGCTTGAACGGCTGGTGCATGTAGAACATGGCGAACGGCAGGAACACCGACAGCGTGATCACTTCCTGCATGATCTTGAGCTGTGCCAGCGAATACACGCTGTAGCCGATGCGGTTGGCCGGCACCTGCAACAGATACTCGAACAGAGCGATGCCCCAGGACACCAGCGCGGCCATCCACCAGGCCTTGCCGCTCATGTTTTTCAGGTGGCCATACCACGCAAACGTCATAAAAATGTTCGAGGCCACCAACAACAGCGGGGAAATCAATCCTGGGGGCAGGTTCATGGCACGGTTTCAACGCGGTTTTGCTAGAATTCGCGAGTTTACGCATGACGGGCGCACAGCGGGGCCACCAGCCGCGTTGTCGCACCGCAGCATCCTTTCCAGACACGGAACCGCCCACCCATGATTTTTCGCAGAGCGCTGCTCCCTCTGGTCCTCCTGCTTGCCTGTGGCGCCGCCGGCGCCGGCGAGGTCGACGACATCCGCCACCTGGTACAGGCCCGAGAATTCAATGCCGCGCTGGAGCGCGCCGACCGCTATCTGACCCGCACCCCCAAGGACGCGCAGGTGCGCTTCCTGCGCGGGCTGGCGCTGACCGAACTGGGCCGCACCAACGAGGCGATCAAGGCCTTCACCAGCCTGTCCGAGGACTACCCGCAGCTGCCCGAGCCCTACAACAACCTCGCTGTGTTGTACGCGCAACAGAATCAGCTCGACAAATCGCGCGCCGCGCTGCAATTGGCGATCCAGACCAACCCCAGCTACGCCATCGCCCACGAGAACCTGGGCGACCTGTATGCCCGCCTCGCGTCGCAGGCTTATGACAAGGCGCTGCAACTGGAAGGCCAGAACCGCCAGGTGCAGACCAAGCTGACGCTGGTGCGCGAACTGTTCAGCGGCGGCGCGCTGGCCCAGCCGCTGCCGCGCCAGCAGGTGGCCCAGGCCGCCACGCCCGCGCCGCGCCCCACCCCGACCCGCGCCGCCGCGCCGACCAAGGCGCCGGCCCCGACGGTGCAGCCGACCCCGCTGCCCACGCCGAAGCCGATGCCGACGCCGAAACCCACGCCGACGCCCAAGCCGGTGGTGACCCCGACGCCGACCCCGCAGCCCACTCCGACGCCGACCCCGGTGCCGGCCGATACGCGGCAGCGCGAACGCGAGCGGGTGGTCGAGGCGGTCGAAGCCTGGGCCAAGGCATGGTCGCGCCGCGACTTCGACGCCTACCTCGCCGCCTATTCGCGCAAGTTCGACGCCCCGGGCGGCCAGCGCTTCGCCGACTGGGCCGAGCAGCGCCGCCCCCGCGTGGTCGGGCCCAAGTACATCGAGGTGAAGATCAGCGGTGTGCAGGTCGATTTCCAGGGCGACGACGTGGCCGTGGTCAAGTTCCGCCAGAGCTATAAGTCCGACCGCCTGAGCAGCACCACCGGCAAGACGCTGGTGCTGGAGAAATCCGGTGGCCGCTGGCTGATTCGCGAGGAAAGAACCTAATTGAGAAAGCGTGTGATGCCCTGGGCCAAGTTCGGGCTCTGCCTGGTCCTGCTGCTGTTCTTCACCCCGGCGGCGCAGCCGCGGCTGACGCCGCCCTGGCCGCAAACGCATGTGCCGGTGTTCGAGCAGCCGGGCAAGGTGTTCGCCGGCTCGCCGGAGGAAATGATCGTCGCCGCCATCGACGCGGTGCGCCAGGGCCGTATGGCCGATGCGCGCGCCACCATCGACGCGTTGCTGGTCAAGGAACCCAACTACAACCTGGCGCATCTGGTCTCCGCCGACCTGTACGCGATGCGCGCCGCGCCGCTGGCCAGCCTGGGCGGCGCCGCCGTCGACGCGCCGCGCGACCGGCTGGACGACCTGAAGCGCGAAGCGCAGGTGCGGTTGCTGCATCACCTGGCGCCGCCGCCGGCCGAGCGCATGCTGCCGGCGCAGTTGCTGGTGCTGTCGCCCGGCCAGGAACACGCGGTGGTGGTCGACAGCAGCGCGGCGCGTGCCTACCTGTTCAAGAACGTGGACGGCGTACCTACCTACGTCACCGACTATTACGTCACCATCGGCAAGCTCGGCACCGACAAGACCCGCGAAGGCGACCAGCGCACGCCGCTGGGCGTGTATTTCGTGACCAGCCACATGACGCGCCCGCAGCTGGACAAGATCTACGGCGAAGCGGCGTCGCTGTACGGTGTCGGCGCCTGGCCGCTGTCGTATCCCAACGAGCTGGATCGCCGCGAGGGCCGCACCGGCCATGGCATCTGGCTGCACGGCGTGCCTTACGACACCTATTCGCGGGCGCCGCAGGCCTCCAACGGCTGCGTGGCGCTGACCAACGAGGACATGACGGCGCTGGCGCGCCAGTTGGCGCCCGGCAGCACCCCGGTGGTGAATGTCACCCGCATCGAATGGCTGGACCGGGCCAGCTGGGACGCGCGGCGCGCCCAGGCGCTGGCCCGGCTGGAAGCGTGGCGCGGCGCATGGGAATCGCTCGATACCCAGCGCTACCTGTCGTTCTACGGCAACCGCTTCACCGATCAGGACGGCCAGAACCTGGCCGGCTGGCAGAAGCAGAAGGCCGCCGTCAATGCAGGCCGCTCCTGGACCAAAATCACGTTGGACAAGGTCAGCATCTTCGCCACCAGCGGCGAAAACGCCACCTGGGTGGCGACCTTCGACCAGGACTACCGCAGCGACGCGCTGGACAACAGGATGCGCAAGCGCCTGTACTGGCAGGAAGAGAACGGCGCATGGAAGATCCAGTGGGAAGGCCGCGCCCGCGCCGGCTGAGCGAGGCGCAACCCGATACCCCCGACCCGGCCCTGCGCCGACGAACAGCGACAAAAAACCCCGGCTTCGATCCGGGGTTTTTCGTTGGGGCGGGAAGCTGGCTTACAGCGTCACGCCGCCAGTCACTTCGATCGCCGCGCCGTTGATGTAGCTGGCTTCGTCCGACGCCAGGAAAGCGTAGACATTGGCGATTTCTTCCGGCTGCGCCATCCGGCGCATCGGCACGCGTTCCTCCATGGCCTGGATCACCTTCTCCGGCATGGCCTTGACCATCGGGGTGGCGACAAAGCCGGGGCACACGGCGTTGGCACGGATGCCCTTCTTGCCCAGTTCCTTGGACCAGGTCTTGACCATGCCGATCACGCCGAACTTGGTCGCGGCATAGTTGGTCTGGCCGAAGTTGCCGTACACGCCCACCACCGACGAGGCATTGAGCAGCACGCCGCTGCCCTGCTCGACCATGGTGTCGATCACGGCGCGGGCACAGTTGTAGGTGCCCTTGAGATTGATGTCGATGACGCGGTCGAACTGCTCTTCGGTCATCTTCACGAATTGCGCGTCGGCGGTGATGCCGGCGTTGTTGACCAGCACGTCGATACGGCCGAACTTTTGCTTCACGTCAGCCACCATGCTGGCGATCTGGGCGGTGTTGGTGACGTCGACCAGATAGCCGGCCGCCGTGGCGCCGGAAGCCGCCAGTTCGGAAACAACCTGGTCCACGCCAGCCTGGTTCACGTCGCAGACCACGACCTTCGCGCCTTCGGCAGCGAATTTCTGGGCAGTGGCAAGACCGATGCCGCTGGCACCGCCGGTAATGATGGTTACCTTATCCTTAAGACGCATGCTGGAAATCCTCCGGTGATTAAAAAACTTAAAGACACATCCAGTCACCCTTGGCGACTGGTATTGTCAGTAAGCATAAGCGGCATTGTGCGATGCAGTAATCAGAAGAGTCGCAACGTTGACGGACGGCAAGCGGAAAGGATGGTGCAGGGCAGCAGCAGGGCAAATCGGCCTTCAAACGCGGGTGCGAAGGTCGACTCGCCCTAAAGGGGGGACTGCTGGTATTGATCGAGCAGCGTGCGGCAATCGACGATGCGCAGATCGTTGTCGCGGGCGAAGGTCATGATGAAATCGAACACGCGCGGATCGATCTTTTCCAGCTGCTTGTCCACGGCTACGCAGCGGACATTGTCGTGCACCATGGGGCGGACGTAAGGCGCGTAGGACAGTTTCTGGTCGAAGCCGAAGGTGGAGAGGATGCCGGAAAGTCGCTCTGCCCAATCACTGGGGCGGAACTCGCGACCGTTGCTGGTAAGACCCTGAATGATGATTTCGTATGGATTGCAGATCATGACGAGGCGGGCTGGTGCGACGTGTCCTGGCAAAGACAGCCGGAGTATATCACCCGCCGTGTTGCACCGCGTGAAAAAGAATCCGCGCGGGCCTTGCAGGCAGCGTCCGGCACTTGCCAGCCGGGGCCCGCCAACTGAATAATGGTCGTTTTTACTAGAGAGTAGCCAGCGGCACGATCAGCGCCCGGCCAGCACCCCTATGCGCCACTACCTGAAGTTCACCGATTTCACCCGCGACGAATATCAGTATCTGTTCGACCGCACCGTCAAGCTCAAGGCGCTGCACAAGGCCGGCGAGCTGTACCAGCCGTTCAAGGGCAAGGTGCTCGGCATGATCTTCGAAAAATCCTCGACCCGCACCCGGGTGTCGTTCGAGGCGGGCATGGCGCAGTTCGGCGGGCACGCGATGTTCATGCAGTCCAAGGATACCCAGCTGGGGCGCGGCGAACCGATAGAAGACGTGGCGCAGGTGATCAGCCGCATGGTCGATCTGGTGATGGTGCGCACCTACGAGCAGAGCATCATCGAGCGCTTCGCCGAGAACTCCAAGGTGCCGGTCATCAACGGCCTGACCAACGAATACCATCCCTGCCAGATCATGGCGGACATCTTCACCTACATCGAGCACCGCGGCCCCATCGCCGGCAAGACCGTGGCCTGGATCGGCGACTCCAACAACGTCAGCCGCACGTGGCTGCAAGCGGCGCGCATCTTCGATTTCAAGCTCAACCTCGCCTGCCCGCGCGGCTACGAGATGACGCTGCTGGGTGACGAAGCCTACGGCGCCGAGCACTTCGAGCAGTTCTACGATCCGTACCAGGCCGCGCGCGACGCCGACATCGTCACCACCGACGTCAGCGTGTCGATGGGCTACGAGCGCGAGACGCTGCAACGCAAGAAGGACTTCATCAATTACCGCGTCAACGAGAAGGTGATGCTCCAGGCCAAGGCCGACGCGGTCTTCATGCATTGCCTGCCCGCCCACCGCGGCGAGGAGGTCGATCCGGAAGTGATCGACGGCCCGCAATCGCTGGTGTGGGACGAAGCCGAAAACCGCATGCACACCCAGAAGGCGGTGATGGAATACCTGCTGCTGGGCAAGATCGAGGATTGACACGCCAGTGAGCCTGCTAGGGATCAGCGATCTCGCCACCTACCTGATCGGCACCCTGGTCATCATCCTGACCCCGGGGCCGAACTCGCTGTTCGTGCTGACCACGGCCAGCCGCCACGGCCAGCGCGCCGGCTTCGCGGCGGCGGGCGGCGTGTTCGTCGGCGATCTGGTGCTGATGACCGCCGCCGCGCTGGGCGTGGCCTCGCTGATGCACGCCTACCCGGTGGCGTTCGACCTCGTCCGCTACGCCGGGGCGGCCTATCTCGGCTGGCTGGGTCTCAAGGCCCTGCTGTTGCGCAAAGGGCCGGCAGCCACCGCCCCGCAGGCTGCCGATCCACGGCATGCGTTCCGCCAGGCGCTGGCCATCTCACTGGTCAACGTCAAGGCCATCCTGTTCTGCATGGCCTTCTTCCCGCAATTCGTCGATCCCGGCTATCCGCACGTGGCCGTGACGTTTGCCGCGCTGGGCCTGATCGTCCAGGTCACCAGCATGAGCTACCTGAGCGTGCTGATCCTCGCCGGCAGCCGCATCGTGCAGCGGCTGGCGCAACGACGATGGCTGGCGGGTCTGGCCAACAAGCTGACCGGACTGCTGTTCGTCAGCTTCGGGCTCAGGCTCGCCACCAGCCGCTGACTACCGATTACCGGGTTGGCGCAGCGCCAGTCGCGCCGATCGCAGGAACACACTGGCTTTTCAAATTTGAGGAATACCATGTCTGACGTTAAGAAAGTCGTCCTCGCCTATTCCGGCGGCCTCGATACCTCCGTGATCCTGAAGTGGTTGCAGGACAACTACGGCTGCGAGGTGGTCACCTTCACCGCCGACCTCGGCCAGGGCGAAGAGCTGGAGCCGGCGCGCCAGAAGGCGCTGAAGTTCGGCATCAAGCCGGAGAACATCTACATCGACGACGTGCGCGAGGAATTCGTGCGCGACTTCGTGTTCCCGATGTTCCGCGCCAACACCATCTACGAAGGCGAGTACCTGCTCGGCACCTCGATCGCCCGCCCGCTGATCGCCAAGCGCCTGATCGAGATCGCCCGCGAAACCGGCGCCGACGCCATCAGCCACGGCGCCACCGGCAAGGGTAACGACCAGGTGCGCTTCGAGCTGGGCGCCTACGCGCTGATGCCGGGCGTGAAGGTCATCGCCCCGTGGCGCGAGTGGGATCTGCTCAGCCGCGAGAAGCTGCTGGCCTACGCCGAAGCCAACGGCATCCCGGTCGAGATGAAGCACAAGAACGGCGGTGCGCCGTATTCCATGGATGCCAACCTGCTGCACATCAGCTTCGAAGGCCGCCACCTGGAAGACCCGAAGGCCGAGGCCGAGGAAAGCATGTGGCGCTGGACGGTATCGCCGGAGCAGGCCCCGGATGCGCCGGAATACCTCGACCTGGAATTCGAGAACGGCGACCTCGTGGCCATCAACGGCCAGCGCATGAAGGCCCACGAACTGCTGGCCAAGCTGAACGAACTGGGTGGCAAGCACGGCATCGGCCGTCTCGACCTGGTGGAAAACCGCTACGTCGGCATGAAGAGCCGCGGCTGCTACGAAACCCCGGGCGGCACCATCCTGCTCAAGGCCCACCGCGGTATCGAATCGATCACGCTGGACCGCGAAGTGGCGCACCTGAAGGACGACCTGATGCCCCGCTACGCCTCGCTGATCTACAACGGCTACTGGTGGAGCCCGGAACGCGTCGCGCTGCAGACGCTGATCGACCACACCCAGGCCCACGTGAACGGCTGGGTCCGCGTCAAGTTGTACAAGGGCGGCGTTTCGGTCGTGGCACGCGATTCCAAGGACACCCTGTTCGATCAGACCATCGCCACCTTCGACGATGACGGCGGCGCCTACAACCAGGCCGACGCCGGCGGCTTCATCAAGCTGAACGCGCTGCGCATGCGCATCGCCGGCAAGAAGGGCCGCTAAGCAACCGGCGGCGCGACCCGTGGGCCGCGCCGCCCTCCCCCCACCGACAACTCCATGAACATTTCCGAAGAAACCTTCACCACGCTCACGGTCTCGATCTTCTGCACCGCGCTGATCGCATACATGGGCTTCATCATCTACAGGCTCGCCAAGGATTCGAAGGCGGGCAAGTACGGCACGCTGGTGCTGTTCTTCGTGCTGGGCTTCGGCATGTTCGGCTTCATCGTCAAGACCATCCTGACCGAGGTGCTGCAGAAGTAACGCAGCCCGTTCTCCCACTGGAATCCATCATGTCCCAATTCGACAACGTCTCCGTCGTCAAGCAGGCCAACGTCTATTTCGACGGCAAGTGCGTCAGCCACACCGTGATCCTGGCCGATGGCACCCGCAAGAGCGTCGGCGTCATCCTGCCGTCCACCCTGGTGTTCAACACCGGCGCGCCGGAAATCATGGAACTGCTGGCCGGCGAATGCCGCGTCAAGCTGGCCGGCGAAGCCGAAGCCAAGCCCTACGCCGGCGGCCAGTCGTTCAATGTGCCGGGGAACTCCAGCTTCGAGATCGAAGTGACGGATACCCTGCACTACGTCTGTCATTTCGGCTGAGTCGTCGCCGCGATGAACGCCTCGGCTGCAAGCGTGATGGCCTGTTACAACCGCTGGATGAACCAGCGGTTGTTTGACATTTGCGACGCGCTCGACGACACCACGCGCCGCTCCGACCTGGGCGCCTTCTTCAAGTCCATCCACGGCACGCTGGCGCATCTCGTCTGGGCCGATTCGGTGTGGCTGGCCCGCTTCGCCGGCGAACCGCTGCCCGACAGCACCGTCGCCAGCGACGACTGGCAGACGCTGTGCACGCAGCGCCAGGCACTGGATCACCGTATCGAGGAGTGGGTGGCGGGGTTGTCCGAAACCTGGCTGGCCGAGTCGTTCACCTTTCGCTCCATGACCGGCATCGAGCGCACCCAGCCGGCCTGGGCACTGGTCCTGCATTTCTTCAACCATCAGACCCATCACCGGGGCCAGCTCACCACGCTGCTGGCGCAACTGGGCATCGACTTCGGCGTCACCGATCTGGCTGCGCTGCCCGAGCTGAACGGCACACCGCCACGGTGATTCGAGGAGTACACCATGCCATCGTTCGATATCGTTTCCGAAATCGATGAAGTCGAAGTCCGCAACGCGGTGGAACAGACCAACAAGGAAGTCGGCAACCGCTACGACTTCAAGGGCTCGGACGCCCGCGTCGAGCAGACGGAAAAGGTGCTGACCGCCTTCGCCGACAGCGAATTCCAGCTCGACCAGGTGAAGGACGTGCTGGTCAACAAGCTGGCCAAGCGCGGGGTGGACATCCGCTGCCTGGACGAAGGCAAGGTCGAGAAGGTGTCCGGCAACAAGGTCAAGCAGGCGCTGACCGTGCGCACCGGCATCGAGGGCGAACTGGCCAAGCGCATCGTGCGGCTGGTCAAGGATTCCAAGCTGAAGGTGCAGGCGGCGATCCAGGGCGACGCCGTGCGCATCAGCGGGGCCAAACGCGACACTTTGCAGGAAACCATCGCGTTGGTGAAGAAATCGGTCGACGACTTCCCGTTGCAGTATCAGAATTTCCGCGACTAGCCCGCCGATAAAAAACCCCTGCCCCGCTCATGCTCTGGTCCGCGCGCCAATCCGCCACCATCACGGTCTTCGCCATGCTGTTCGGGCTGGGAATGATTTCCATCCTGGGCTATCAGGTCAGCAGCTCCTATCAGGCCGAGGTGGCTCAGGCACGGACCCGCAGCGACAACCTGTCGCAGATCCTGGAAGCCCAGATGCGCAGCGCCCTGCGCGAAGTCGATCTGGTACTGCGCGATCTGGAGGATCGGCTCTCGCCGGAGGAAATCGCCAGCGGCGACCTCGGCGAAGCGCGCAACAAGGCAGTCCAGAGCCTGCTGCTGGATAAACTCACGCTGGTGCGGCAGGCGGACAACATCCTATTGATCGGCCCGGACGGCACGATGTCGCATCGCGCACTGGATGTCGGCAAGCCCGCCCAGTCGTTCGACCGCGCCTATCTGGAGCAGGTGCGGGACGACCCCTACCGCGAACGTCTGTACGCACGGATGCAGGGCCAGCAGGAAGGCATCCTGCTGGCGCGGCGCTACGAAACCCCCAACGGCGTGTTCGGCGGCCTGGTGATCGCCAGCGTTTCGGCCAGCTACTTCAATCAGGTGCTGGAAAACCTCAGCCTGGGCCGCCACGGCTTCGTGATGCTGGTCGACGAGCACGGCAGCGTCATCACCCGGCGTACCGCCGACAAGCGCGACCCGCCGTTCAAGCCCGACCCGGTCATCCTCGAAGAACTCAAGAGCGGCGCGGCACCCGCCGGCACCACCGTATCGCGCCAGAGCGACGGCGCCACGCGGCTGGTGAGCTATCGCCAGATCGCCGGCTCGCCGTTCTTCATCATCGTCGGCGCGTCGTCGCTCGATTACCTGGCGACCTGGCGCAGCACCACGCTGTACTACCTCACCGGCGGCAGCCTGCTGCTGGTGATGGCGCTGATGATGATCTACTTTTTCTGGCGCTCGCACCGCCTGGCGCGCAACCTGCAACAGAAGGAAAGCCGCCTCAATGTCAGCGAATCGCGCTTCCGCCAGATGATCGAGACCATCCCGGTGGCGCTGGTGCTGGCGCGGCTGCCGGAGTGCTTCATCACCTATATCAACCAGCAGGCGTCGCGCACCTTCGATATCCCGCAAGCGGGCGCGCTGTCGCTGCGCGCGGCCGATTTCTACCTGAACAGCGAGGATTTCCGCGAGCAGTTGCAGGCGGTGGGCCAGGCGCAGGGCATCCGCAACATCGAAGTGCGGATGCGCCGCTGGAACGGCGAATCGTTCTGGGCCAGCCTGTCGATGTCCAGCGTCACCGTGGGAGAAGAGATCACCCTGATGATCGGCATCTCGGACATCACCGAGCGCAAGCGGCTGGAAGGCGAACTGAAACGGCGCGCCACCACCGACGGCCTGTCCGGCCTGACCAATCGCGCCCATTTCATGGAGCTGGCCAACCAGGAACTGGCGCGCGCCGGCCGCTACAAGCGCCAGCTGGCGCTGCTGATGATCGACATCGATCACTTCAAGCGCATCAACGACACCTATGGCCACGACGTGGGCGACATGGCGATCAAGGCGGTCGCCAAGGTGCTGAGCAGCGCATTGCGCGACGTGGACGTGGTGGCACGGATGGGCGGCGAGGAGTTCACCGCGCTGTTGCCGGAGACCTCGCCCGATCTGGCGCAGGCCGCGGCGGAACGGGTGCGGGCGCAGATCGAAGCCCACCGCATCGTCCTCGGCGACGGCACCGTCGTCCAGTTCACCGGCAGCATCGGCATCGCGGCGCTGCGCCCGGAAGACCAACTGATCGACGATCTGCTCAAGCGCGCCGACGTGGCGCTCTACTACGCCAAGCAGCACGGCCGCAATCAAGCCACGGTGTACGACAACATCCCGGCCGACCCCCAGGGCTGAGGCCACCGCCGCAGCCTTGTCGCGGCGGTCGCGCCGCCTTGCCCGAATCGGCGGATTTCCGGGACGAGGTGGCATCCCTGCCTCGGATGAGGGCACTACAACCTGGGGTTATCTCCCGCTTTTCATGCCGTTGACGTGGATCAACATCGTCACGTGGGCAGGGACGCATGCTTCCTGGATCAATCCAAGAGGAGCCGCGCCATGGAGAACACGCCCTTCCAAACTCTGTTCATGT
The DNA here is from genome assembly GCF_000374805.1 of Chitiniphilus shinanonensis DSM 23277. Classification (GTDB taxonomy): domain Bacteria; phylum Pseudomonadota; class Gammaproteobacteria; order Burkholderiales; family Chitinibacteraceae; genus Chitiniphilus; species Chitiniphilus shinanonensis. The sequence goes on along the minus strand of NZ_KB895339.1, from coordinate 89,726 downwards.
CGGATATCGGACTACTCAGCCTGTTCACCATCGGCTTCGTGGTCGCGATGGCGGTGTTCATCTTCTGTTATGCCCGCCGGGCGATCCGTCGCGATACCCTCGCCCATCAACAGGAAGAACAGCAGGCCGCCGAGCACTCCGGACACGCTCCGGCGCCCTGAGCCTCAGCGCCTGTTCAAAATCTTTTCGCGACAGCGAAAGATCTCGAACAGGCGCTCAAGGCAGCACCTGGCGGGTCGCTCCCTTGTCCAGCAGATAGAACATCTCGTCGCGCTGGTCACCACGGCGCCCGCCTTCCCAGATCACCTTCTCGCCATCCCTGGGCGGCCCCTGGCGCAATTGCCAGCGGCAGGCATCGATGCCCACCCGTCGCAGCTGCAATCCGGTGAAGTAATCGAGCGACACCACCATCGCATCCGGCGCGGTGCTGGCATCGATGCAGCTGCCCGGCTCGCCCGCCATCTTGCGCTCCAGCGAGACCGACGCTTCGCGATAGCTCTTGGTCTCGTCCAGCCACGGCTGCCACAAGCCGATCAGCACGCCCCACAGCAAGGTCACGCCGCAGGCCCAGTTGGTGACCGCCAGGCGCCCCAGCGGGCGCTTGCGCGTGATGACACGCCACCACACCACACTGAGCACGGCGGCGAACAGCAGGCCGGGCACCGCCATCGATGGCACGTGGTCGGGGTTCATGCCGTTGACCCAGGCGTAGAGCCGCGGCGGCACGCCGAAATGCAGCGCGACCCAGCACAACCACAACCCCAGCGTGCCCACCCCGAAAGTCATCAGGCCGAACCAGTTGAGCGCGGCGGCCGCGCCGCGCCGCAAGCCGTCGATCCCGGCCGTGGCCAGCAGCGACAGCGGAATCAGCAGGGGCAGCAGCGAGTAATCGCGTACCTCGCCAGCGCAAGCCAGCCAGACAGCCATCAGCGCCGCCATCGAGGCGGGCAGCACGATGGCCGGGCCGGACCACTGCCGACGGTTGCTCCACACGCCCCAGGCGGCCAGCGGCAGCGCCGGCCACGCGAACCAGGCGACGGTGGAGATGAAAAAACCAAAGCTGTGGAACAGTTGCAGCGATCCCAGCCCGCCGAACGGCCCCAGCGCGTCGAAGCGCCACCACGCCTGGAACGCCGCCGGGCTGAACTGGTGCAGCCACAAGGCCCAGACCGCCGCCAGCGGCAGCGAGATCACCAGCGCGGTCACCAGGGCGGTGAGATAGACCGCGCGTCGCCACGGGCGGAACACCAGCAACAGCACCGCGGAGGCCAGCGCCAGCAGGAATTCGCCCCAGGTCGCGCCGAGCAGCAGCACCAGCCAGGCCAGTCCCAGCAGCGCGCCGGCGATCAGCGGTCGGCGGGTGGAATGTGCCAGGGCGTAGGTATGCCAGGAAAATGCCGCCACCAGCAGCACCTGCGGCGCCAGTTGGTGGCCCCAGATGATGAGGCCGACGCAGCCGATCAGCGCCATCACCGCCACCCGCCCCTGCCGGCGCCCATACAGTTCGCGTCCGGCCAGACCGATGCCCCACAGCGACAGCGCCATCCACAGCCCCGTGACCAGCCGGCCGGCATCGTGGATATCCATGCCCAGCCGCGACAACGGCCAGGCGACGATTGCCGCCGACCAGTAGTACAGCGGCGCGAATTCGAGATAGGCCACATCGGCGAAACGCGGCAGCACCCAGTAGCCTTCGTCGACGAAGCGCTTCACCACCGCCGCGGTTTCCAGCTCCGCGGGCTTCCACGGGTCATGGCCGACCAGGCCGGGCAGCAGCCAGACCAGGCACAACAGCAGCAACAGCCATGGTCTCTGGTTGGGGATGACGGGCGTTTCGCGCTCGGTGGGCGGCACGTAGGTCAGCATGGATGGGCATTCCTGGAATTACGGCTGCCGAGATTATCGCAAAGCGCCGCCGCTGCCGCGCGTCGCGGCAACAAAAAAGGCAGCCTAAGCTGCCTTTTCGGGATGAACCAGCCGGTCTTAGCTTTCGCTCTTGCTGGTGTACATCGAGTACTTGCTGCGGAACTTCTCGATGCGGCCGGCGGTGTCGACGATCTTTTGCTTGCCGGTGTAGAACGGGTGGGATTCGCTGGAAACGTCCAGGCGCACCACCGGGTAGTCCTTGCCATCGGTCCACTTCATGGTTTCGCTGCCCTTGGCCTTGATGGTCGAGCGGGTCAGGAATTTGAAGTCGACGCTGGCGTCGAAGAAGATCACTTCGTTGTATTCGGGATGAATGCCGTCTTTCATTTTCTGTCCTTGTTTACGAGCGCGCCGGGGTTGTGCCGACGCAAAGGCGGGATTATTTCAGAACCCGCGCCAGGCCGCAAGGCGGCCGACCCCCTATCGCCGCATGGAATCGAAGAAATCCAGGTTGCTCTTGGTGGCCTTGATCTTTTCCTGCAGGAATTCCATCGCTTCCAGGTCGTCCATCGGGTACAGCAGCTTGCGCAATACCCAGATCTTCTGCAGTTGGTCCTGCGGCAGCAGCAGTTCCTCGCGGCGGGTGCCGGAGCGGTTGATGTTGATCGCCGGGAAGATGCGCTTCTCGGCCATGCGGCGATCCAGGTGGATTTCCGAGTTGCCGGTGCCCTTGAATTCCTCGTAGATCACGTCGTCCATGCGGCTGCCGGTATCGATCAACGCGGTGCCGATGATGGTCAGCGAACCGCCTTCCTCGATGTTGCGCGCGGCGCCGAAGAAGCGCTTGGGCCGTTGCAGCGCGTTGGCGTCCACGCCACCGGTCAGCACCTTGCCGGAGGCCGGCACCACGGTGTTGTAGGCGCGGGCCAGACGGGTGATCGAGTCGAGCAGGATCACCACGTCCTTCTTGTGCTCGACCAGGCGCTTGGCCTTCTCGATCACCATTTCGGCGACCTGCACGTGGCGGGTGGCCGGTTCGTCGAAGGTGGAACTGACCACTTCGCCGCGCACCGAGCGCTGCATTTCGGTCACTTCCTCGGGGCGCTCGTCGATCATCAGCACGATCAGCACCACGTCGGGGTGATTGGCGGTGATGGCGTGGGCGATGTTCTGCAGCATCACCGTCTTGCCCGACTTGGGCGGCGCCACCAGCAGGCCGCGCTGGCCTTTGCCGATGGGCGCGATCAGATCGATGATGCGGCCGGTGATGTTCTCGACGCCCTTGATGTCGCGTTCGAGCTGCATGCGCTCGGTGGGGAACAGCGGCGTCAGGTTCTCGAACAGGATCTTGTTCTTGGTGTTTTCCGGCGGCTCGCCGTTCACCTTGTCGACCTTCACCAGTGCGAAGTAGCGCTCGCCGTCCTTGGGGGTGCGGATCTCGCCCTCGACGGTGTCGCCGGTATGCAGGTTGAAGCGGCGGATCTGGCTGGGGCTGACGTAGATGTCGTCGGGGCCGGCCAGGTAACTGGTGTCGGGGCTGCGCAGGAAGCCGAAGCCATCCGGCAGGACCTCCAGCGTGCCATCGCCGAATATGCTTTCGCCCTTCTTCGCCTGGTTCTTCAGCAATGCGAAGATCAGATCCTGCTTGCGCATCCGATTGGCACCGTCGATGTCGGTGGCCATCTCGACGAGTTGAGTGACGTGATAATGTTTTAGGTCGGACAAATGCATGCGAATCTGCCGTAGATGCTGCTGCGGATAAGGGAGGAAGGACGGGGGATTTGGGGTGAACGGAGAACCCGTTCCAGTCGGGGAATTTCCCGTAAGCGTATACAACCGGGAAAGCCGCTGTCAACGCAGCGGCTGAGGTCGTGCAGGAAAGCGACACCCGGGCGGGCGCCCGGGTGTTTGGATCAGATGTTGCTGTCGAGGAAGGCGGTCAGCTGCGACTTGGACAGCGCGCCCACCTTGGTGGCCTTGACTTCGCCGTTGGCGAACAGCATCAGCGTGGGGATGCCGCGGATGCCGAACTTGGGCGGGGTGGCCTGGTTCTCGTCGATGTTGAGCTTGGCCACGGTCAGCTTGCCGGCGTATTCGGTGGCGACTTCATCCAGGATCGGGGCGATCATCTTGCAGGGACCGCACCATTCGGCCCAGTAGTCGACCAGAACGGGGCCCTGCGCCTTGAGTACCTGGTCTTCGAAGCTGGCGTCGGTCACGTAAACAATCTGGTCGCTCATAGGATTCTCCGGTGAGGGGTGAAGACCGCCGGATGTCTGGCGGCCGATACGATTGGGAATGGGGGCATTCTATCGGCTTTCAACTGTGCCCCGGAAAAAACGATTCAATCGGTCCGATAGCCAGTACATATGCGGGTTGGATAAATCGCACGCCATGCCTGGCGGCACAAGCCTTGCGGCGTTGCGGGATAACCGCCGGCGTTCGCCGCCAGCGCGAATCGCCCTCGCTCACAACGCCGCCGAGACCGCATCCTCCAGCCGCTCCACCGCAGTGACCACCATGCCGTCGATGCCGCCGCGCGGCCGGTTGGCCTTGGGCACGATGGCGTGGGTGAAGCCCAGCTTGGCCGCTTCGCGCAGCCGCTCCAGCCCGCGCTGCACCGGCCGCACCTCGCCGGCCAGCCCCACCTCGCCGAACACGATCAGCTTGTCCTGCAATGGCCGGTTCTTCAGGCTGGAGACGATGGCCAGCAGCACCGCCAGGTCGGCAGCCGGCTCGGCGATGCGCACGCCGCCGACGGCGTTGATGAATACATCCTGGTCGAAGGCGGCGATGCCGGCATGGCGGTGCAGCACCGCCAGCAGCAGCGCCAGCCGGTTCTGTTCCATGCCCACCGCCAGCCGCCGCGCCTGCGGCGAATGGGCGTCGTCCACCAGCGCCTGCACTTCCACCAGCATCGGACGCGAACCTTCCTGCGTCACCAGCACGCACGAGCCGGGCACCGGCTCGCGGTGCTGCGACAGAAACAGCGCGGATGGGTTGGAGACCTCGCGCAGCCCCTTGTCGGTCATGGCGAACACGCCCAGCTCGTTGACTGCGCCGAAGCGGTTCTTGATGGCGCGGATCAGGCGGAAGCTCGAATGCGTATCGCCCTCGAAATACAGCACCGCGTCGACGATGTGCTCCAGCACTCGCGGCCCGGCCAGCGCGCCTTCCTTGGTCACGTGGCCGACCAGCAGGATGGTGGTGCCGGTGCGCTTGGCGAAACGGGTCAGTTGCGCCGCGCATTCGCGCACCTGGGCGACGCTGCCCGGTGCGCTGGTCAGCGCCTCGGTATAGATGGTCTGGATCGAGTCGATCACCGCCACCTCCGGTTTTACCCGCGACAGGCCGGCCAGGATTTTTTCCAGCCCGATTTCGGCCATCAGCGCGACCGGGGCGTTCTCCAGTTGCAAGCGGCGCGCGCGCAACGCGATCTGTTGCGGCGACTCCTCGCCCGATACGTACAGCACCTTGCGCTGGGCCGCCAGGCGCGTCAGCGCCTGGAGCAGCAGCGTCGATTTGCCGATCCCCGGATCGCCGCCGATCAGCACCACGCCGCCGGGCACCAGCCCGCCGCCCAGCACGCGATCCAGTTCGTCCATGCCGGTGGGCGTGCGCGGCAGTTCCGCCGCGTCCACGTCGGACAACTGCTGGATTTCGCCATCGGCGGCCAGTGACTGGAAGCGCCCACTGCTCTTGGGCTCGGCGATCGACTCGACCAGCGTATTCCATTCGCCGCAGCCGGGGCACTGGCCCTGCCACTTGGGCGAGGTGGCACCGCAGGACTGACAGGCGTAGAGGGTCTTGGCTTTGCTCATGGCGGGCAATGATACGTGGCCGGACAGCACAGACCAAGCATCTTGCCGCCGCGCCAATACTTACAAAACACACCTAATGACATGACAATTACTTTCAATTAATATTTGTTAATAATTACAAAAACAATCAACTTAGACCACAACTGGAGACAAAAATGAGCAACAGCAGCGTCAAGCTGATCTCCGCTTCCGTACTGGCCACCATGCTGGCGGCCTGCGGCGGCGATGGCGACGGCAATACGAAGCCCACCCCGACGCCAGCCCCCTCGCCCACCCCAACCCCGGCGCCCGGTGAACCGGTCAGTCGCACCCTCACCGGCACGGTGCGCGCGGCCAACGGCGACCCGATCCCGTATGCCGCGGTCTACGTCGCCGGCAACGGCAGCGGCAAGCTGGTCAGCGTACGCCCGCCCAGCCGCGCCGAAGTGGATCCTTCCGCCGCGTGCCAGGCCAGCATTCCGGCCAATGTGCTGGCCGGAACGTGTAGCGGCCCCGACGGTTCGTTCAGCCTGACGCTGCCGCCGTCGTCGACCCCGCCGTCGCAACTGGTGATCCAGAAGGGTTCGCTCAAGACCACCAAGTCGATCGCATGCGGCCAGGAAGCCACCTGCGCACTGCCGAGCAGCGCGACCACGGTCGGGGCCGGCGACAACAACGCCTACCCGGCAGTGGCGGTGGTGACCGGCAACTACGACCAGATCGAAAACGTGCTGGCCAAGCTGGGCGACGCCGACCTGACCGACGAGGTGGCCGGCGTCTACGGTCGTGTCGACAGCGCCGGCCGCTTTGTCTACGGCTCGGAATACGGCAGCAAGCTCACCATCATCGATGGCGGCGGCATGCCGCTGATCAGCGAGAACGCGGCCCAGATCGGCAGCTATCCCACCTGGGCATCGTTCCTTGACGGCACCCGCCCGCTGCTCGACGCCAACGGCAAGCCGCTGTTCTCGGTGATCTTCATCGATTGCGGCAACGATGCCGACGGCCTGCTGAGCGATCCGGCGGTGCGCGCGCGCCTCAAGGCTTACGTGGACGCCGGCGGCCGCCTGTACGTGACCGACTGGTCGTACAACTTCGTCGAGCAGGTGTTCCCGCAGGCCGCCAAGTTCGAGGGCGATCCCGACGACGCCAGCACCCCCGGCTCGCCCGACGCCGCCAAGAGCGGCAGCGGTGGCCTGCACCTGAACGCGGCGATCAATCTGCCGGCGCTGGCTACGTGGCTGAAGGCCGTGCCGGTGGTGAGCAATGTCGCGGGCTCCGCGCCGGGCAACCCGGAGTCGGACTGCGCCAGCACCGGCACCGTCAATGGCGCGCTGAACAGCGACGGCACCCTGCCGGTGGGCGATTTCCTCGGCGCCTGGGTGCATATCGCGGGCTTCCACGACGCGGCCGGCTCGCTGGTGGTGTCGTCCGGCAGCGGCGTGGATTTCGACGGTCTGGTCAACCGCCCGCTCACCTTCATCCGCGCCGAGGGCAACCAGGGCGGCAAGCTGATCTATTCGTCGTACCACACCGCCGACGAGTGCCCCAGCACGCGCTTCTGGCCGCAGGAACGGGTGTTGCAATTCCTGATCTTCGAATCGATCTGATCGATCCGACGACAGCAAAAAACCCGGCCAAGGCCGGGTTTTTTGCTGGGCGCCCTGCTCAGATGTACTGGAACAGGCTGAGGTTCTGCACTTGCGAGAAGCTGCTGCGCGCGGCGTCCAGCAGCATCTGGTTCTGCGAGAAATCGCTGATCGCCTTGGGCCAGTCCAGATCCTGCAACTTGGACAGCGTGGCCGTGTATTGCAGGTTGACGTCCTCGTTGGTGTTGCGCACCGACTCGGTCTCCAGCATGCGCGCGCCGATGCTGGCCTGGGTGGACAACACGGTGTCCAGCGAGTTGGACAGGTTCTTGATGACGGTGTTGAGCTGGTTCTGGAAGTCGGTCTGGCCCTTGCCGTTGCCCGCGGTGTTGTAGTTGTTCAAGGCGCTGGAGAAATCCGCCAGCACGCTGAAGATGTCGGTGTTCTTGCTCGCCGCCACGGTGAAGGTGTCGCCGGTCTTGGGGTCGCCGGTGACGCTGGTCTTCACGCCGAAATCCCAGTTCGCCACCAGCGGCGTGGTTTCGCCCGGCAACTGCTTGAACTCGATGTCCGCGCCGCTCTTGTAGGTGCGCGGGTAGCTGTTCACGCCCGGCGTGCTGGGACGCGCGCCGCCGTTGTAGTCGTAGCCGTCGACCATCGACATGTTGTAGTTGGGGTTGGCGCTGCCGTCGGGCAGCGTGGCGCGGCTGTCGATGATGTCGTAGTTGACGATGGGTGCGGCGGTCGGGTCGTTGGGGTCGGGAATCGAGTTGAATTCGATGCGGAAGTCCTGCACGTTGGCCGCGTTGGCCCACTTGCTCGGATCGAGCACTTCGCCGGTGGTGATGATGCCGGTGCCGGTGTTGGCCATGTTCGCCGACGAGGTGAAGGTGCCGTTGCCGGTGGGCACGCGCTGGAACAGCTTGCTGCCCGCCTCCGACACCGGGATGGTGCGCGACGCCGAGATCTGGATGCCGCGCTGGCCGTCGTCGCCGTTGTAGGTCACGTTGCCGAAGCCGGCCTCGGTGAACGGCTTGGTATCGCCGCGAAAGCCCGAGAACAGGTACTCGCCGTTGCCGTCGGTGGCGTTCGCCAGCGCCAGCAGTTCCTGGTAGCGGCCTTGCAGTTCGGCATCCAGCATCTTTTTCTGGTCGGCGGTCTGCGTCGGGTTGCCGGCGCTCACCGCGAGGCTCTGCACGTTCTGGATCAGCGTCACCAGTTGGTTCAACGTCTTTTCGGTCATCGCCAGCGAGGTGTCGGCGCTGTCGCTGTTGGTCGAGTACTGGGTGTTGATCGATTGGGCCTGGCTGATCTGCAGCGCGCGCGACGAGGCGATCGGATCGTCCGACGGCGACAGCACACGGCGGCCGGTCGCCAGCTGGTTCTGCAGCTTGCTCTGCTGCGCCATCAGCCGCGAGATGCCCATGGAGCCCTGGCTGTAGACGGTATTGGTAGCGACGCGCATGGCTGTTTACTCCTTATGCGATGTTGGCGATCTGATCGAAGGTTTCCTTCGCGATCTGGATCACCTTGCTTGCCGCGACATAAGCCTGCTGGTAGCGCAGCAGGTTGGCCGCTTCTTCGTCGATGTTCACGCCGGAGACCGAATCGCGCGCGGTCTCGGCCTGCGCCAGGATGGTGTCCTGCGCTTCGGACATCACGCTGGCCTCGTTGGTCTGGATGCCGATGGTGGCGACCATCTGGCCATACGCCTCCTGGTAGGTGGAGGTTCCACCATTGAGGATACGCGTGGTCTGCAACGCGCCCAACGCCAGGGCGTTCCGGCCATCGGCCGAGCCGGCGACATTGGGGGTGATGTTCACCTTGTCGCCGACGGCGGGCACACCGTCCATCTTCATGGTCCAGCCATTGAAGCTGATGTCGGTGCCCGCGGTGTAAGTCTGCGGCGCGCTGGTCACGCCGGTCACCGTATCGGTGATGGTGTAGGTGGTGGCCGAGGTGAACTGGATGGTCACCGGGTTCTTCACCGCCGGATCGAGCGCGCCGCTGGTGGTGTCTGAGGGCGGCTTGTTGACCGTCGGCTGGGTGATGGTCAGCTTGCCGGTGTTGTTGCTGTCGGGCGCGGCGACGATGGGCGCGGCCGCGGCCACCTGGCGCGGATCGTTGATCGCCACCGACATGCCGCGCACCAGGCCGTCCAGCGGCTTGATGGTGAAGCGGTCGCCGGCGTTCATGGTGCCGCTGTCGATGCGCAGCGTCAGGCCGTCCTGATCGATGCCCGCCGCCATCTGCGCCGGGGTGTAGGTGGTCTTCACACCGTCGGACTTGCGGGTCACCACGTAGTTGGCACCGTCGAAGCCCAGTTCGTAGGCGCTGGTGGTCAGCTTGCTCACGTCGTTGATGTAGCCACCGATCTGGGCGTTGCCGGTATTGAGCGTGTTGTGGTCGATGTCGCCGAGTGCGGGCGGGAACGACCAGGTGGTGCTGGCGGCCGCGGCGGGCGGCGCGCCGGCCAGTTGCAGCGTGGTGCCGAGCGCGCTGTAGCCGGCCGCCATCTGCGCCGGGGTGATGGTGGCGGTCTGGTTGTCGGTCAGGCGGCGCAGGGTGTAGTTGGTGCCGTCGTAGGTCAGCGAGTAATCCGACAGCGGCACGCCGTTGGCCGGCGCGGTGATGTTGACGGTGGCGCCGCCCAGATCCGCGGTCAGGCTGTTGGCGCGCGGGAAGTCGAACATGTTGCCGCCAATGTTGCCGTTCAGGTCCTGGCCGGCGCGATGCTGGGCATTGAAGGTCTGGGCGAAGCCGAGCGCCACCTGCGCCAGGTTGTTCTTGGCCAGATCGAGCGACTTGCTGCGGAATTCCAGCAGGCCCTGCAAGTCGCCGCCGACCAGCTGCGATTCCGGCAGGTAGATGGTGTTGCCGCCCTGGTAGTACACCACCGACAGGCGCGAAGGATCGGACTGCGACGGCTCGACGCCCAGGTCGAAGCTGTTGCCGCCCACCACCAGGTTCTGGCCATTGCCGATGAACACGTTCATGGTACCGTCGCTCTGCATCACCGTGGTGGCCTTGACGTGGCTGTTCAGCTCCTTGAGCAGCTGGTCGCGCTGGTCGAGCAGGTCGTTGGGCGGCTGGCCCGACGCGCCCTGCACCGAGATCTCCTTGTTGAGGGTGGCGATCTGCTTGCCCAGCGCGTTGATGCTGGCCACGGTGTTGGTCAGCTCGCCGTTGAGGTCGGTGTACAGCTCGCTCAGCCGGTCGTCGATGGTCTGGAAGCGCGTCACCAGCGACTGCGCGGACGCCAGCAGCGCCGAGCGCGCGGCGGTGTCCGCCGGCTTGGTCGCCACGTTCTGCACCGCGGAGAAGAAGTTCTGGAGCGCCGGCGAGACGCCCGTGGTCGGGTCGGCCACGATGTTGTCGATGTCCTCGAGATGCGACAGATAGGTCTGGAGGTAGCTGGCGGCGCTCTGCGCGGTCTGCACCTGGCGGGTCAGGAACTGGTCGTACACCCGCTGGATGCTGTCCACCTTCACGCCCAGGCCGACGAAACCGCTGCCGGTGTATTGCGGGTACGGCGCGCTCTGCTTCAGGTACTGGCGCGAATAGCCCGGCGTATTGGTGTTGGCGATGTTGTGGCCCGTGGTCACCAGACCGAGGTTGGCGGCATTGAGGCCGGAAACGCCAATGTTGAAAACGCTGGATGCCATGCTGTTACTCCCAGTTCAAAGCCATCGGCCCGATCAGCCGATTCTTGAGGTGTCTTGGAACCGCGCCACCACGTTGGCCACCCGGGCCAGCTTGTTGGCGTAGTTCGGATCGGTGGCGTAGCCACCGGCCTGCAATGCGGCGCCGTAGGCCGAGGCGTTGTCGCCTTGCGACATCGCGGTCTTGTAACGGCGCTGGATCAGCGAGGCGTAGTCGGCGAACGCCTCGGTGTAGCTGTCGTAGGCGCGGAAGGTTTCCACCCGCTTCTGCGGCACGCCACCCACGTATTCGGTGGTGGTGATGTCCACCGTCCTGCCCTTCCAGTCCGGTGTCGCCTTGATGCCGAACAGGTTGTGACTGTCCTGGCCGTCGGCGTCCTTGATCGGCTTCTTGCCCCAGCCGGTTTCCAGTGCGGCATGGGCGACCAGCAAGGCCGGGGATACCCCCAGCACGCCGGCGGCTGTGTCGGCGGCCGTGCCGATGCGATCCAGGAATCCGGCGGCGCCACCGGCATTTTTTGCCGACCCGGCGCGCTCCTCGGCGGCAGATTTCGCCGCAGCCAGCGAGGCCTGGACCTGTGCCTGTACCTGGGTCTGGAACGGCAGGGCGAACGGATCGGCCTTCTTGCCGTAGGTCTGGTTCAGCAGTGCCGGATTGGTCTGGACTTCGATCTGGCGCAGGATGGCGTCGGCCAGGCCGGTGCCGCCGGAGCGGGTCCAGGTCTGCGACAGTTGCTGGTCGTACATGCCGCGGAACATGTCGGTGGCGGAGTTGTTGAACTCGTCGTACTGCGGCGTGGCTTCGCGCATCGACTTCATCATCTGCTGCACCAGCAGCGCTTCGAACTGCCGCGCCACTTCGCGGCTGGCGGCCTTCGGGTCCTGCTTGTTGAGCAGCCGCATCCCGTCCGCGCTGCGCACGTCGGCGGCGAAATCTCGGATCGGTTGGGAAGCCTTGGGGGTCAACATGGCACGGCGCTCGGCTGGGTTCTCGCCCCTATTCCAGCAAATGCCGTGCCAGGATTAGTCCGACTGGATTCGCCCGGCCTGAAACGCACAGGGCGCCCGCTCGGGGCGCCCTGTTCTGCGGCGATCCGCCAGCGGGATCAGATCACTTCGAGCTGGGCACGCAGGCTGCCGGCGGCCTTCATCGCCTGGAGGATCGCCAGCAGATCCTGCGGCGTGGCGCCGACGGCGTTGAGCGCGCGCACCACGTCTCGCAGGTTGGCGGCCCTGGGCAGGCGCACCACGCCGCCCGAATCGGCCTGGATCTGCACGTCGGCGTTCTGCACCCCGACGGTCTGCCCGGCTGCCAGCGCGTTGGGCTGCGACACCGCGTTGTTGGTGGTGATGGTCACGGTCAGGTTGCCGTGGGAGATCGCGCAGGGTTCGACCGTGACCGACTGGTTCATCACCACCGAACCGGTGCGGGCGTTGATGATGACCTTGGGCGCGGCCTCGGGCGTGGCGACGTCGACGTTCTCCAGCCGCGACAGGAAAGCCACGCGCTGGTTGTTGTCCATCGGCGCGCGCACCTGGATCACCCGGCCATCCAGCGCCGCGGCCACCGGACCCAGCGCGCCGTTGATGGCGTTGACCATGCGGCTGGCGGTGGTGAAGTCGGTTTCCAGCAGTTCGAGCTGCACGAACTCGCCCTGCCCCAACGCGTTCGGCACCACGCGCTCGACGGTGGCGCCGGCCGGCACGCGGCCGGTGGCGAGCTGGTTGACCTGGGTGCTGGAGCCGGCGGCCTGGGCGCCCGCCCCCGCGACCACCACGTTGCCCTGCGCCATGGCGTAGATCTGCCCGTCGGCGCCCTTGAGCGGAGTGAGGATCAGCGTGCCGCCGCGCAGGCTCTTGGCGTTGCCGATCGACGAGACGGTCACGTCCAGCGGCTGGCCCGGCCGGGCGAACGCCGGCAGCGAGGTGGTGACGGTGACCGCCGCCACGTTCTTCAGCTGCAGGTTGCCGCCGCTCGGTACCTGGATGCCCAGATTGCCGAGCATGTTGATCACCGATTGCACGGTGAACGGCGTCTGCGTGGTCTGGTCGCCGCTGCCGTCCAGGCCGACCACCAGGCCGTAGCCGACCAGCTGGTTGGTGCGCACGCCGGCGAAACTGGCCAGGTCGCGCACCTTCTCGGCCTGGGCCGAGGCCATCGCCAGCAAGGTGGCGCACAACACGACGATGATCCGCATCATGGCTCTCGTCCCCGCGATCAGAACGGCAACACGTTGAGGAAGAAGCGCTGCAACCAGCCCATGGTCTGGGCGTCGGCCACGTAGCCCTTGCCGACCTGCTCGATCCGCGCGTCAGCCACCTTGGTCGAGGAAATGGTGTTGCCGGCCTGGATGTCCAGCGGGTTGACCACCCCGGTGAAGCGCAAGGTGTTGACCTGCCCGTTCACCGCGATCTGCCGGTCGCCGCCGACCACCAGGTTGCCGTTGGGGAGCACCTCGATCACGGTGACTGCGATGGTGCCGGTGAAGGTATTGGAATTGGTGGTGGCGCCCTTGCCGGCGAAGGTGTTGGTGCCGCTGGCGGTCACGCCCGGGCTGGTGATGAATTTCTCGATGCTGCCCGGCACCATCGGCAGGTTGCCGGTGACCGAGTAGTCGATGCTGCCGTTGCGCGCGGCGCTGCTGTCCGACTTGTTGGTGGCGGACAGGTTCTCCTGCACCGCGATGGTCAGCAGGTCGCCGATATGGCGCGCCACGCGCTCTTCGAACAGCATCCGCGAATTGGCGGCCTGGAAGATCGCGCCCTGGTTCTGGCTGGGCAGCAGCGGCTCGGTCGGGCGTGCGCTGGTGGGCTGGGTGACGATGCTGCGCGGTTCCAGCGCGCAGGCGGTCAGCAGCAGCGCGGCGAGGAGAATGACGAATCTTTTCATGGCGCCATGTTACAGCTGAGTCAGCCGTTGCAGCATCTCGTCCGAAGTACGGACCGCCCGCGAATTGATCTCGTAGGCGCGCTGGGCCTGGATCATGTTGACCAGTTCCTCGGTGACGTTGACGTTCGAGGTCTCCACGTAACCCTGGTTGATCGCGCCCAGGCCGTTGGTGCCCGGCTGCCCCACCACCGGCGCGCCGGAGGCGGCGGTTTCCAGAAACAGGTTCTCGCCGATCGATTGCAGGCCCGGCGGGTTGATGAAGGTGGCGAGCTGGACCGTACCGAGCTGCACCGGCGCGGCGCTGTTGTTGTTGACGATGGCGGTGACGGTGCCGTCCTTGCCGATGGTCAGCTTGGTGGTGCCCTGCGGCACCTGCAGCGCCGGCTGGATCTGGTAGCCGCTCATGGTGACCACGTTGCCCTGGCTGTCCACCTGGAAGCCGCCGTCGCGGGTATAGGCGGTGGTGCCGTCCGGCAGCGAGATCTGGAAGAAGCCTTCGCCGTTGATGGCCATGTCGAGCGGGCCATCGGTCAATTGCAGGTTGCCCTGGATGAAGATGCGCTCGGTGGCGACCGGCTTCACGCCGGTGCCGAGCGCGAGGCCGGTGGGCAGTTGGGTCTGCTGGCTGGTCGAGGCGCCCGGCTGGCGCATGTTCTGGTACAGCAGGTCCTCGAACACCAGTCGCTGGCGCTTGAAGCCGTTGGTGCTGACGTTGGCCAAGTTGTTCGAGATGACGTCCACGTTCATCTGCTGGGCATCCATGCCCGTCTTGGCGATCCACAGCGAGCGCATCATGGCGGTGTTTCCTCGGTACGCGGGCCGGTCAGCCCGTCATCGTGATCAGTTGCGCGGCGGAGCGCGCGTTGGTATCGGCGGTCTGGAGCAGCTTGACCTGCATGTCGTAGTGGCGTTGCGCGGCGATCATGCCCACCAGCGCATCGACGGCGTTGACGTTGCTGGTCTCGACGAAGCCGCCGGACACGGTGACCAGTGCGTCGGCCGGCGCCGGCTCGCCGCTGCGCTGGCGGAACAGGCCATCGTTGCCGCGGTCGAGCGTGGCGAGATCCGGGTTCACCAGCTTGAGCCGCCCCAGTTCGTTCACCTGCGTCGGGTTGCTGCGATCGGCGCCGCTGATGGTGCCGTCGCTGCCGAAGGTGACGATGGTGTTCTCGGGAATGGTGATCGGGCCGTTCTCGCCCAGCACGGTCAGGCCGTTGCGGGTCTTGAGCAGGCCGGTGGGATCGATCTCGAAGCTGCCGTTGCGGGTGTACGCCTCGCCGGTATCGGTCTGCACCGCGAACCAGCCGCTGCCGTTGACCGCCACGTCCAGCTCGCGCCCGGTCTGTTGCAGGGTGCCGGCGCTGAAGTCGGTGCCGGTGGTCTGCTCCACCACGAAGGCCCGGGTCGGCAGCACGTTGCCGCCGCCGATCACCGGCACCGCGCGGAAGCTTTCCAGCTGCGCGCGAAAACCGTTGGTGCCGACGTTGGCGAGGTTGTGCGCGATGGCTTCCTGGCGGTAGGCGCTGTTCTTGGCGCCGGTCATCGCGGTGTAGATCAGGCGATCCATGGTCTAGGCGGCCGCTGGTTACAGGTTGACGATGGTCTGCAGGATGGTGTCCTGCGCCTTGATGGTCTGGGTGTTGGCCTGGTAACTGCGCTGCGCCACGATCAGGTTGACCAGTTCGGCGGTCAGGTCGACGTTGGAATCCTCCAGCGCGGCCGATTGCAGCCGGCCCAGGTCGGTGGTGCCGGGATCGCCCACGCGCGCCTGGCCCGATTCGTAGGTCTCGGCCCAGCGGTTGTCGCCCAGCGGCGCCAAGCCCTGCACGTTGGCGAAGTTGGCCAGCACGATCTGGCCGACGGCCTTGGTCTGGTTATTGGAGAACTGCGCGACGATGGTGCCGTCCTTGGCGATCGACATGCCGGTCAGCACGCCGTCGGCGTAGCCGTCCTGGTGCAGAGTATTAACCCCGAAATCGCTGCCGAACTGCGTGGAGTTGGCGAAGTTCACGTTGAAGGTGAACGGGCTGGTCGCGCCGCTGGGCGCCACCAGCGTGGTCGAGAAGGTATACGCGCCCACGCTGTCGGCCGGCGTGCCGTCCAGGCGGCCGTTGCCGTCGAAGTACAGGTAGCCCTGGGTACCCGCGGGCGAGCCGTTGGGGCTGGCCGGCACCGGTGCGGCGCCGTCGAACGAGGTCTGCACTTCCCACTTGTTGACGTCGATCTTGGTGAAGAAGTACTGCACCGTGTGCGACACGCCCTGCGCGTCGTACACGGTGGCCGAGGTCGAGTGGGTATAGGTGGTTGGGTCGGTGATGTTCAGCGGACCGACGCCGGTGGGCGGCGCGGTGCGATCGATGATGGGCTTGCCCGCATCCAGGTTGGCCGCCAGCTGCACGCCGGAATTCGGCAGGCCGGATGCGCCGGTGGCGCGCGCGCCGACGTTGCTGACGGTGACCTGCAACGGCACCGGCTGGCCGCCCTTGATCATGGCGCCGCTTACCGGATCGGCCATCCAGCCGGTCAGGAACTGGCCGTCGTTGACGATGAAACCCTGGTTGTCGAGCTGGAACTGGCCGTTGCGGCTGTAGCTGATGGAGCCGCCCGAACCTTCCATGCGGAAGAAACCGTTGCCGGTGATGGCGATGTCCAGCGGGTTGCTGGTGGTGGTGGTGTTGCCCTGGCCGAACTGCTGGGCAATGCCCTTCACCCGCACCCCGATCCCCGCGATATTGCTGGAGGAGGCAAAAGTGGAGGCGAACACGTCGGCGAATTCGGCGCGCGAGCCCTTGAAACCCACCGTGTTGGCGTTGGCGATGTTGTTGCCGATGACGTCGAGATTCTTCGACGAAGCGTTAAGCCCGCTCAGCCCCTGTTGAAAACCCATTTTGACTCTCCTGGCAATTCTTGCCGGTGCGGCAACCGCCGCGCCCTGGCATTGCGCCGTGGCGCGGGTATTACATGACCTGTTGGATGGTGTCGAAGCCGACCTTGCTGCCGCTGGCGAGGTTGACCTGCACCCCGTCCTTGGCGAACTCGACGCTCTTCACCTGCTGCCAGCCGTTGACCGTCAGGGCGACTTCCTTGCCTTCACCGTTGATGCCCTTGGCGACGATGTAATAGGTGCCCGCCTCGGCCTTGGTGCCGTCGGAGAGGCTGCCGTCCCACTCGAACGGCAGGAATTCGCCCGGCTTGACGCTGCCGGACATCTCGTCGACCACCTTGCCGTCCTTGTTGATGATGGCCACGGCCACCTGCGACACGTCGGACGGCACCGTCACGCCGGCTTCCAGCTTTTTCTCCGGATCGAATTCGAACGAGGACTGGGGCGCCATCACCTGTTTGCCGATCAGCGCGGCGGCCTGCATGCTCTGCGACGAGCCGTAGGCGCTCAGCAGATTGGTCATCGCCTCGTTCAGCTTCTCGATGCCGGTGACGGTATTGATCTGCGCGATCTGGCTGGTCATCTGGGCGTTGTCCATCGGGTTCATCGGATCCTGGCTCTGCAACTGCTTGACCAGCAGCTTGAGGAAGGTCTCCTGCTGATCCGCCATGGCGCTGGTCTTGCTGTCGGCCTTCTTGTTGAGGGCCGAGTAATCGAACGAGGAATCGCCGACGCTGTTGGTGGTGTTCATGGTGAGGCGCTCCTATCAGGACTGGCCGAGCTGCAGGGTGCGCAGCATCAGCGTCTTGGCTGTGTTCATGACGTCGGCGTTGGTCTGGTAGGCCCGCGACGCGGAAAGCATGTTGGTCATCTCTTCGACCACATTCACATTGGGCATGGCGATGTAGCCATTGGCATCGGCCAACGGGTTCTTCGGGTCGTACACCAGCTTGGGCGGCGCCTGATCCTCGACCACCGCGGCGACGCGCACGCCCGGCAGGGTCGAGCCGTTGTCCAGCGAGGTGGCTTCGAACACCACCTGCTTGGCGCGGTACGGCTGGCCGTTGGAGCTGGTGACCGACTCGGCGTTGGCCAGGTTGCTGGCCACGGCGTTGAGGCGCATCGATTGCGCCCGCATTGCCGAGGACGCCACGTCGAAAGTACGGAACAGCGACATCGCTCAGCTCCTTTATTGATTCTGTATCGCGCCACGCAGCCCTTCGATGCGGCGCTGCATGAACGTGATGGCGGCCTGGTAACGCACGGCGTTGTCCGAGAACTGCCGCATCTCGTTGTCCATCTCGACGGTGTTGCCGTCGATGGACGCCTGGTAGGGGTTGCGGTACATCAGCTCGGGCGACAGCGGATCGATGGTGTTCTTCGGCTGCAGGTGGCGCGCATCGGTGGTGGCCAGCGCCCCGCCCGCCTGCTTGGCGGTGGCGGCCTTG
This sequence comes from Chitiniphilus shinanonensis DSM 23277, assembly GCF_000374805.1. Classification (GTDB taxonomy): domain Bacteria; phylum Pseudomonadota; class Gammaproteobacteria; order Burkholderiales; family Chitinibacteraceae; genus Chitiniphilus; species Chitiniphilus shinanonensis. Next base: position 71,587 of record NZ_KB895339.1, on the reverse strand, counting down.
AAGGCGGCTTCGAAATCGAAATCGCGCGCCTTGTATTGCGGCGTGTCGGCGTTGGCGATGTTCGAGGCGAGCACTTCCTGGCGCAGGCTTCTCAGCTTGAGCGCGGTTTCCTGAGGGCGGAAATAATCGTCGATACGACCGAGCATGATGGGCTTCCCCGTGGTGTCTGCCCGGTAGTAAGCAGAAAGCGTGCCACAGAGCAGGCCCCTGGCTGGATGCGGCTTCGCGGGACATGGCCGTCCTCGGTGCCGGCGGCAGGCGGCAAGGATTGCCGGCCAGGGAACGAATCGGCGGTCGGATCACCGGGATATTCGGCGGCCCCGCCGGAGCGGAAAGCCCGGCGGAGCACAGTGCGCAGCAGGCGTCGCTTCGCGCCCTGCCCTCACGCGCAGAGGCCGCCGCCGCCGCAAAGCACATCGGCCGCGCAGGGCGGCCGATACGGCAAGGATGAAGCGACGGCGTTTTGTCTATAAAGGCGACGGAAGCCGCCGCGCTCAGCGCCGGTTTTTCTGGTTGGGGCAGGCGGCGCAGCCGTCGCGCGGGCACACCTTGTCCAGCGATTGCGACAGGGAACAGACCGAACGGCGGCAGGCGACGAAGCGGATGTTCTCCTCGTTGGCCAGCTCGCGGTAATGGCGCATCACGTTGTGGCCGAGGAAGTCGGTGAACAGGATGATGAGGTCCACGCCCTTCAGGCTGGCCGGCTTGCGCTGGTGCGCCGCGTGACGACCGGACACATGCTTGTGGATCGAGATGCCATATTGGGTGAGCAGATCGGGGATGTTGCCCAGCACGTCGGCGCCAACCAGGTATGCGTTCATTCCGGAGAATCCTTGTCGTGGAATAACCGCACGGGTCATGCGGCCTTTTCAAATGAGACTAATTCTCATTTATTGAACTCTGCTTGGCAAGTGATATTCCGATGAAAGGCAAATGACATGCTGATGTCCGCCATTGCGTGTCAAACAGTTGTTTTATTAAATGCCGTTGTACTCGTAACGGACTGGATGGTTTCCCCTTACCCACCCCGGAAGCATCCTTGCTTGCGTCCGGTCAAACCGCACGCATGCTGGAGCACGCCTAATTGAGGGTCGGATCAGAACAGGCGGATCGCCGGGCCGGCAGGCCGCGCGAACGCCGATAGGCAAAGCAGATTTCCGATACCGGCAACAGCCGGTTCCACCGTCAATGCAGGGAGGATTACACCAATGTTGATCGCGATTGCCGCCGAAACGCATCCGGGCGAGTGCCGGGTGGCGGCGACACCGGAAACGGTGAAGAAGTACGTGGCGCAGGGCCACACGGTCCGCGTCGCCCCCGGCGCCGGCCGTGGCGCGGCCATTTCGGACGACGCCTTCGTGGCGGCCGGCGCCACCATCGCCGCGGACGGCAACGTCTACGCCGGGGCCGAGCTGGTGCTGAAGGTGCGCGCACCCAGCGAGGCCGAACTGGCCAATATCCCCGATGGCGCCGCCATCATCGCGTCGTTCGACGCGCAGCGCTATCCGCACAAGCGCTGGCTGGCCGACAAGCGCCTGACCGCGTTCGCCCTGGAACGCATGCCGCGCACCTCGCGCGCGCAATCGATGGACGTGCTGTCGTCGCAGGCCAACGTGGCCGGCTACCGCGCCGTGCTCAAGGCCTGCCAGTACTACCCACGCTTCATGCCGATGATGATGACCGCCGCCGGCACCGTGAAGCCGGCGCGCGTGTTGATCCTGGGCACCGGCGTGGCCGGCCTGCAGGCGATCGCCACCGCCAAGCGTCTGGGCGCCGTGGTCGAGGCATTCGACGTGCGCCCGGTCGCGCGCGAGCAGGTGGAATCGCTGGGCGCACGCTTCATCGAGGTGCCCGCCGACGAAGGCCAGTCCGCCGAGACCAGCGGCGGCTACGCCCGCGAAATGTCGGCCGACTACAAGGCCCGTCAGGCCGCGCTGATCGCCGAGCGCGCGCGCGAGGCCGACATCGTCATCACCACCGCGCAGATCCCGGGCAAGCCGGCGCCGGTGCTGCTGACGCCCGAAACCGTCGAGACCATGAAGCAAGGCAGCGTGATCGTCGACCTGGCGGTGGAAAGCGGCGGCAACTGCCCGTTGTCGCGGATGGACCAGGTGGTGACCACGCCCAACGGCGTCACCGTGCTCGGCTCGGGCAACCTGCCCTCCGAACTCGCCGCCGACGCCTCGGCCATGTTCGCGCGCAACGTGCTCACCTTCGCCGCCCTGCTGTTCGACAAGGAAGCCAAGCTGGCGCTGAACTTCGAGGACGACATCGTCGAAGCCACCTGCATCGCCCACCAGGGCGAATTGAAGAATCTCTGATCCAGGACCCATCATGAACGAACCGATTGCCCAGGCGGCCTCCGCCATCGCGCAGGCGGGAGGCGTCGATCCCGTCGTCGCCAGCCTGACCGTCTTCGTCCTCGCCATCTTCGTCGGCTACCACGTGGTATGGAACGTCACCCCGGCGCTGCACACCCCGCTGATGGCCGTGACCAACGCCATCTCCGGCATCATCGTGGTCGGCGCCATGCTTCAGGTGGTCGACATCCAGGGCGACGTCATCACCCTGACCAGCGTCCTCGGCGCCATCGCCGTGTTCATCGCCAGCATCAACATCTTCGGTGGCTTCCTGGTCACCCGTCGCATGCTGGAAATGTTCAAGAAGAAGGAGCGCTGAGATGCAGAACCTCTACGCCCTCAGTTATCTCGTCTCCGCCGTGCTGTTCATCCTGTCGCTGCGCGGTCTGTCGTCGCCGGTGTCGGCGCGCGCCGGCAACGTCTACGGCATGGTCGGCATGGCGCTGGCCGGTGTCACCACGCTGTTCGTCGCATCCAGCCCGGTGCTGTGGCTGATCGGCATCGCCATCGCCGCCGGCGCCGCCATCGGCGCCTGGAAGGCCAAGACCGTGGCGATGACCGCCATGCCCGAGCTGGTCGCCGCCATGCACTCGCTGGTCGGTCTGGCCGCGGTGCTGATCGCCGTCGCCGCGATCTACCACACCGGGCAGAGCCATACCCAGGTGCAGAAGATCGAGCTGTTCCTCGGCGCCTTCATCGGCGCCATCACCTTCACCGCGTCGATCGTCGCCTGGGGCAAGCTGTCGGGCCGCTTCGCGTCCAAGCCGGTGCGCTTTGCCGGCCAGCACGTGTTCAACCTGGTGGTGTTCCTGGCCATGCTGGGCTTCGGCGGTGCGTACTTCGTCACCGACAGCCACAGCGCCTTCCTGATGATGCTGGTCCTGGCGCTGCTGCTCGGCGTGATGGTGATCGTGCCCATCGGCGGCGCCGACATGCCGGTGGTGGTGTCGATGCTGAACTCGTACTCGGGTTGGGCGGCCGCCGGCATCGGCTTTACGCTGGACAACTCGGTGCTGATCATCGCCGGCGCCTGCGTGGGCTCGTCCGGCGCCATCCTCAGCTACATCATGTGCCGCGCGATGAACCGCTCGCTGGTGTCGGTCCTGCTGGGCGGCTTCGGCGCGGCCGAGGGCACCGCCGCCGGTGGCGACGGCGCGGCGCGCAACTACAAGTCGGGCAGCCCCGAGGATGCCGCCTTCCTGATGTCCAACGCCGAAAGCGTGGTGATCGTTCCCGGCTACGGTCTGGCCGTGTCGCGCGCCCAGCATGCGTTGCAGGAACTGACCACCATGCTGGAAGAGCACGGCGTGAAGGTACGCTACGCCATCCACCCGGTGGCCGGGCGGATGCCGGGGCACATGAACGTGCTGCTGGCCGAAGCCGAAGTGCCGTACGACAAGGTGCTGGAGATGGAAGAGATCAACAGCGAGTTCTCCACCACCGACGTGGTGCTGGTGATCGGCGCCAACGACGTGGTCAACCCCGCCGCCAAGAACGACAGCGCCAGCCCGATCTACGGCATGCCGATCCTGGACGCCTACAAGGCTCGCACCGTGCTGGTGGTGAAGCGCTCGATGAGCGTGGGCTACGCCGGCCTGGACAACGACCTGTTCTACATGGACAAGACCATGATGGTGTTCGGCGATGCCAAGAAGGTGGTCGAGGACATGCTGCACGCGATCTGATCCTCGCGGCCTGCGGGCCGCAGCCGATCGAACGACGCCGCCCTTCGGGGCGGCGTTTTTCGTGGGCCACGCATCGCGCGGTTGACTTTCCGCGGCGGACTCTCCAAACCGTAGGAGAACATCACACGACCCGCCGCCCCCCATGATCCGCGCTTATCTCGCCTTGTTGCTGCTGTGCCTGGCCGGCCTGCTCCAGGCCGCGGCGCCCGATGCCAACCACCCGGTCACCGCCCGCATCCTCAACCGCGACCTCGTCACCTTCCGGGCGCCACTGTCGGGCTATACGCCCGAACAACGCGCGGCCGGCGCCGAGAAACGCATCCAGCGGCTGCTGGAACACCCTGCCGACCCCGCGCTGGTGAACGTCAGCATCGGTCCTTCCACCGCCATGCTGGAATACGACGGCGTACCGTTGTTCTCGATCCTGCACGCCGACGTCGACGTGCTGGGTGGCGACACCCTGGACAGCACCGCTCAACAGGCCCAACAGGCCTTGCAGGCGGCCATCACCGACAGCCAGTCGTTCCGCGACCCGATGCAGTACGTGTGGGCCGGCAGCCGGGTCGCGCTCGCCACGGTGGCGATGCTGCTGGCGCTGTGGCTGCTGCGGCGCATGGGGAGCTGGTTGTCGCAGCGCGCCACCAACCTGCTGATGAGCACCGCCAACCGCGCCCCGGCCGGTGTGCTCACCGTGACGCCGGGCAGCGCCCGCCGGCTGGTGCACCACCTGGGCCTGGTGATCTTCTGGCCGCTGTTGCTGCTGATCGGCTATCGCTGGCTGTCGGTGATGCTGGCGCAGTTTCCGCGCACCCGGATCTGGGCGGAACAACTGGACCGCTACGTGCTGGGGTTTCTGGAACAGGCGGGTTCGGCGGTACTGGACGCCCTGCCCGGCCTGGCGACGGCGGTGTTCATCGTGGCGGTCACCCGTTGGCTGACGCGCCTGCTCAACGTGCTGTTCCTGCGGGTGGAAAGCGGCCAGCTGAGCGTGAAGCTGCTGGACCCGGACACCGCCTCCACCACCCGCCGCCTGCTGATCTGCCTGACCTGGCTGGTGGCGCTGGCGATGATCTATCCCTATCTGCCCGGCGCCGACACCGACGCCTTCAAGGGCCTGTCGGTGATGGTCGGCCTGATGGTGTCGCTGGGCGCGTCCAGCGTGGTCAGCCAGTTCGCCAGCGGCCTGATCCTGATCTACAGCCGTTCGCTCAAGGTGGGCGAATACGTGCAGATCGGCGACCACGAGGGCACCGTGGCCGAGATCGGTCTGTTCGCCACCAAGATCCACACTAACCTGCGCGAGGAAGTGGCGATTCCCAACTCGGTGCTGGTCAGCCAGAACGTGAAGAACTTCAGCCGGCTGGCCGGCGGCGGCGGGGTGATCGTGTCGGTGGTGATGACCATCGGCTACGACACGCCGTGGCGACAGGTGGAGGCGATGATGCTGGAGGGCGCGCGCCGCACCGCCGGCATCCGCAATCACCCCGAGCCGATGGTGCTGCAGACGGCGCTGTCCGACTTCTACGTGGAATACAACCTGCGCGTAGCCCTGGACGAACCGCGACGGCGGCTGGAGATCCTGGACGAACTGCACGGCCACTTGCAGGACGTGTTCAACGAATACGGTGTGCAGATCATGAGCCCCAACTACGAGGACGATCCCGAATCGCCCAAGATCGTGCCGCCCGCCAACTGGTACCTGGCGCCGGCGAGGAAACCGGCCGCCGACAACGCCGGTTGATCGCAGGCGCCCGCCACACTGAACGGCCGAGGGCTGGGCGACAACCGCGCCGGCCCCGTCGGAACGCGCGAAGTGCCGGCCGCGCTCGGCTGGATCAATCCACCCGCAACACCACCTTGCCCAGGTTCCGGTTCTGCGCCAGATACGCGTGCGCCTCGGCGGCCTCTTCCAGCGCAAAGACGCGATCGAGCGTCAGCCGGATCTCGCCGGCCGCCAGCCGCGGCAGCAGCCACGGCCACAGCGCGGCGGCCACCTCGGCCTTGCGCGCCACCGGTAACGCGCGCAGCGTGCTGCCGATCAGTTGCTGGCGCTTCACCAGCAGCAGCCCGAGATTGGCCTGCGCCTCGGTACCGCGCAGCAGGCCGATCAACACGATGCGGCCATCGGTGGCCAGACACGCCTGGTTGCGCGGCAGGTAGTCGCCGCCCACCGTATCCAGGATCAGCCCGACCTCGCCGGCAGCCTTGACCTCGGCGGCGAAGTCGCCCGCGCGATGATCGATCACCAGATCGGCGCCCAGCTCGCGGCACCACGCGCACTTGGCGTCGCCACCCGCCGTCGCCGCCACCCACGCGCCATGCGCACGCGCCAGCTGGATCGCGGCGGCGCCCACGCCACTGGCACCGGCATGGACCAGCACCCGGCCGCCCGGACGCAAGCCGCCCAGCTCGACCAGATTGAGCCAGGCGGTCAGCCAGACTTCCGGCAGGCTGGCCGCCTGCTCGAAACCGAGCGCCGCCGGCAGCGGCACCGCCAGCCCCGCGTCGATCACGCAATACTCGGCGTAGCCACCACCGGCCACCAGCCCGAATACCGCGTCGCCCAGCGCGTAGCCATCGACGCCCTCGCCCAGCGCCGCCACCTCGCCGGCGATCTCCAGGCCGAGCAGCGGCGACTCGCCGCGCGGCGGCGGATAGTGGCCCGCCGCCTGCGCCAGATCGGCGCGATTCACCCCCGCCGCGCGCACCCGCACCAACAGCTGGCCGGCCTGTGGCACCGGGGGGGCGAATTCGCCCACGGTGAGCGGTTGTCCGGGAACGGGCGGAAGGATGGCGCGCATGGTCGGCTCGACTGGTTTCAGGTCTCGGAAATGCCGGCCAGCCGTTCGGTCTCGGACTGGTGCGGCAACGCCAGGTATTCCTGCGACTGCATTTCGGTGAGGCGGCTGGCGGTGCGGAAGAACTCGCTCGCCTGCACGCCTTCGGTATACAGCGCTGCGGCGTCGGTCTCGGCGGAAATGATCAGTTTGACGCGGTGGTCGTAGAACACGTCCACCAGCCAGGTGAAGCGCCGCGCCGCGTTGGCGCTGGCGGGCCCCAGGCGGGGAATGCCGGACAGCAGCACGGTGTGGTACTCGCGCGCCAGGTGCAGGTAGTCGGCCTGGGCGCGCCCGTCGCCGCACAGCGTGGCGAAATCGAACCACACCACGCCCGGCGCATGACGCCGCGCGGCCACCCGCCGTCCTTCGATGGTCAGGGTGTTGCCGAGGTCGTGGCCGGTGCTGATCGCCGAGAACAGCGTATCCAGCTCGGCTTCACTGGCCGCGTCGGCCGGGGTCAGGTAGGTGCGCGCGCGGGACAGCGTGCGCATCCGGTAGTCCTGGCCGCCGTCGACGTTGAGCACGTCCATCTGCGTCTTGATCAGCTCGATCGCGGGCAGGAAATTGGCGCGCTGCAAGCCGTTGGGGTACAGGTTGTCCGGCGCGTAGTTGCTGGTGGCCACCATCACCACGCCGCGCGCGAACAGTTGCTCCAACAGGCGGCGCAGGATCATCGCGTCGGCGATGTCGGAGACATGGAACTCGTCGAAGCACAGCACCCGCACCGCGCGGGCCCACTTTTCGGCCAGTCGCGCCAGCGGATCGTCGGCGCCTTGCTGCTTCTTCAGCTCGGCGTGCACCTCCTGCATGAAGTGGTGGAAGTGCAGCCGGCGCTTGCGGCGGTACGGCAGGCCGGCATAGAAGGCATCCATCAGGAAGCTCTTGCCGCGCCCCACCCCACCCCAGAAGTACAGCCCGCGCGGCAGGTCGGGCTGCGGCAACAGGCTCTTGCCGAACAGGCGATTGCGCTTGCGCTTGAACTCCACCAGCGCCTGCCACAGCGCCTCCAGCCGGTCGATGGCCTGCGCCTGCGCGGCATCGAAGATAAAGCCGGGCTGGCCGGAAAGGCTGTCATACCAGGCACGCGGGCTGATGCCGGCGGCCGGTGGGGCGATCACGTGTTGCGACATACGACGGTTTTCAGGAGGCAAAGCAGCATTATGCCGCAGCGCGGGCGGCCGGACGGACCGCGCGCTTTCGCGCCCGATGTGACGACGCCAGGCGCCGCAATGAAAAAGCCCCGGCGAACCGGGGCTTTCTTTTTTGGACCGAAGCGCCTTGAGCGGCAGATCCCGCTTACAGCGAGGCAGCTTCAGAGGCCAGGTACTCGGCCACGCCCTTGGCGTCGGCCTTCATGCCCTTCTTGCCCTTGTTCCAGCCCGCCGGGCACACTTCGCCGTGCTCTTCGGTGAACTGCAGCGCGTCGACGGTACGCAGGGTTTCGTCGATGTTGCGACCCAGCGGCAGGTCGTTCACCAGTTGGTGACGCACCACGCCGGACTTGTCGATCAGGAAGGTGCCGCGGAATGCCACGCCATCGGCGGATTCGACGTCGAATGCCTTGGCGATCTCGTGCTTCACGTCGGCGACCAGGGTGTAGCCGACCGGGCCGATACCGCCCTTGTCCACCGGGGTGTTGCGCCAGGCGCTGTGGGTGAACTGGCTGTCGATCGACACGCCGATCACTTCGACGTTGCGCTTCTTGAACTCTTCCAGGCGGTGATCGAAGGCGATCAGTTCCGACGGGCACACGAAGGTGAAGTCCAGCGGGTAGAAGAACACCACGGCGTACTTGCCCTTGATGTTGTCGTGCAGGTGGTATTGATCGACGATCTGGCCGTTGCCGAGTACGGCGGCGGCGGTGAAGGCGGGAGCTTGTTTACCAACGAGGACAGCCATGGTGATCTCCTGTGCGTATGTAGGGATGAAACAGAGAAGCGGATCGCTCCGCGGCGGCGCGCGGCCCGCGCTGGCGGCACCGTTCGCCCGGTGATGGGTAGGCGCAGCAACGATAGTCGCTCACTCCTGACCCGTCAAATAAGGAAAGTTGATATGGCTGATAGTTACTTCCTATCGCAGCGACAGCCATTGTCTCGTTCCCGGGGAGACGCGATCATCGTGATGTTGGATACGGAGGACAACTAAAGCATATGAAACCGACACCCCTCAACCCGTTGCGCCGGCGCTTCTGTCTGGGCCTGCTCGCCGGCCTGGCCCTTGCGTGGCTGCCGGGCGCGCGCGCCGAACAGAGCATCACCATCCTGACCCAGCAGGATGTCTACAACGACTACATCCGCTTCATCGGCAAGCGCGACCCGCTGACCTTGACCCATTTTTCCGGCCCTGGTTCGCGCCGCGACGTGGTGGAACTGGTGCTGACCCAGCAGGCGCTGCACCTGGGCGGCCTGCGCCAGCCGATCAAGCTGGTGAAGGTGGACCACAGTAGCGATTCGTACAGCCGCTTCCTGCGCGAAATCCTGTCCGGCACCGCCACGCTGGGCGGCAACACGGCCTGGCTGGTCGACCTGCAGGAGATCAAGGACAAGATCTACATCAGCCCACCGCTGATCCGCCAAGGCGAATTCGAGGCCGGCCTCTACACCGCCCCCGGCAACCAGAAGGCGCTGGCCGCCGACAGCCTGGCCAAGGTGCAGAAACTGACCGCCGTGGTGGCGGACAGCTGGCGCCCTGACGTGGCGACGCTGCAAGGGCTGGGCATGGCCAACGTGTTGATGACGCAAAGCTGGGATTCGATGGTGGGCATGGTGGCCAAGCAACGCGCCGACGTGCTGCTGGCACCGTTCCAGGCCACGCCGGACATGTCGCTCCAGGTGGGCAGCCAGCGCTTCCTGCCGATTCCCAAGGTAAAGGTGGGCCTGCAGGGCAGCCGGCACCTGTTCGTCAGCCGCCTGGCGCCGAACGGTGCGCAAGCGGCCGAGGCCCTGGAAAAGGGGCTGGCGATCCTGCGTGGGCGCGGCCTGATCGAGCGCGCCTATATCGAATCGGGGTTCTTCAACACCCGCACCGAGACCTGGCAGCGGCTGAACTGACCGGCCCGCCAAGCCAAAGCAAAGACCCCGCGCTGCGGGGTCTTTTTCGTGGGCGAAGGCGATGCCGCCAGCAAGCGGCCGGCGCCGCTCAGTAGAAGCCGGTGGTGCCGTTGCCCGGCGTGGGCGCCGGATCGAGCACCGGCTCGGGCATGCCGATGTGGTAGCCCTGCAGGAAATCGACGCCGATCTCGCGCAGCGCGCGGGCGATGTCCTCGCTCTCGACGTACTCGGCGATGGTCTGCCGCCCCATGGCGTGGGCGATGCGGTTCACCGCGATCACCATCTGCCGGCTGACATCGTCGTGCACCACATCGCGGATCAGGCTGCCGTCGATCTTGAGGTAGTCCACCGGCAGTGTCTTCAGGTAGGTGAACGACGAGAAACCGCTGCCGAAGTCGTCCAGCGCGAAACGGCAGCCGCGCTGGCGCAACGCCTCGATGAACTGCGTGGATTCCTGGATGTTGGCGATGGCGCTGGTCTCGGTGATCTCGAAACACAGCTGCGACGGCGTCACCTGGGTTTCCTCCAGCCGCTCCAGCACGAAGGCCAGGGTCTGCCGGTTGAGCGATTTGCCGGACAGGTTGACCGACAGCTGGATATGCGGCCCTTCGTCGCGCAGCACCTTCAGCGTATGCGCGATCACCCAGCGGTCGATGGTCGCCATCAGGTCGTAGCGCTCGGCGGCGGGAATGAACGCCCCCGGCGGGATCACCTTGCCGTGCTCATCCACCAGCCGCAGCAGCACCTCGTGATGGCGGGTGCCGCGCCCCGGGCGCGCCGGGACGATGGGCTGGAAGTACAGGCGGAACCAATCCTGCTCGGCAGCCTGCCGCAACGTGGCCAGCAATTGCAGCTCGTTGTGGCGCGCCTCCAGGTTCTCCTCGGCGCCGCGATACCAGGCGAAGCGGTTGCGCCCGGCCTCCTTGGCGGCGTAGCAGGCGACGTCGGCGCGGCTCATCACTTCCTGCGGATTGCAGACCTCGCGGTCCATCCGCACCAAGCCCATGCTGCCGGTGACCACGAACGGCCGGTCGCCCCAGACGAAGCGGTACTGCTCCAGCGCCAGCAGCACGTCGCTGGCCGCCTGCTGGGCCTGCGCCTCGTCGGCGGTATCGAGCAGGAAGCCGAATTCGTCGCCGCCCAGGCGGCCGACCAGCACGTTGGAAGAGATCACGTCGCGGAACTGCTGCGCCAGTTGCCGCAACAGCTCGTCGCCGGCCTGATGCCCGCAGGTATCGTTGACCAGCTTGAACTGGTCGAGGTCGAGCTGCATCACCACCCGCGCCTCGTCGTACTCCTGCACCAGATCGCGCGCGGTGGCCAGCGCGGTCATGAAGCCGCGCCGATTGGTCAGGCCGGTCAGTTCGTCGTGCATCGCCTGGTAGGCCAGCCGCGCGGTCAGCGCCTCGGCGGCGCTGATGTCGTGCAGGGCGACCACGTAGCCCATGCCGCCCTCGGCATCGCCGATCTGCACGATGGCCATCTCGACGCGGTAGTGCTCGCCATGGCGATTGGTGATGGTGGTCTTGACCGCTCCCGGCGGCAGCGCGCCGACCCGCGCCAGGTGCAGCAGCGAGGCGAAGTCGGCCTCGCCGGTATCGTCCAGCGTGACCACGATCTCGGTGATCGGCCGGCCGCGCGCTTCGGCGAAAGTCCAGCCGATCAGCTTCTCGGCCGCGGTATTGAGCAGCTTGACGCGCCCGTCGGCGGTGGTGGTGACGATGGCGTCGGCCACCGAGCGCAGCGTGACTTCGGCCAGCTCCTTCTCGCGCAGCATCGCCTGCTGCGCCTCGTCGCGCTGCGCGTTGCCGATCAGCAGGTTGCGCCGCATGGTGTTGATGGCGTCGGTCAGCGTCTGCAATTCGTCCATGCCGCGCTTCTGCCGCGCCAGCACCAGCGGCGCCATCATGCGTTCGTAGTCGAAGCGGCGGGTGTACTCGGCGATGTGCGACAGGTGACGCGCGATCAATCGGTGATACAGCCAGAGGAAGCACAGCGCCGCGCTCATCATGCCCAGCCCGAGCAGCAGCAGAATGCGGCCCAGCTGCGCCAGCAATTGCGCCTGCAGGCCGTCCAGGGTGTTGACCAGTTCCAGCTCGCCGAGCGGCACATTGCGATGGGTCAGCGGGTGTTCGTATTCGACGATGTAGCGCTTGCGGATCAGCTCGCGGTTCTCCGGCAACTGGCCCACCTCGTAACGGGTGCCGTCCGGCTCGACCAGCCGCGCCCAGCCCACCACCTTGGTCTGCAACAGCGAATGCAACTGGGTACGCACCGCCTCGGTGTTCACCAGCCAGAGATTCACCGCCAGCTGCGGCCGCACGCTGCTGGACAGCGTGTCGAGATCGGCTTCGATGCGGGCGATGCTGCGTTGATATTCGATCCGGACCAGGATCACCGTCAGCGAGGCGGTGACCAGCAGGCTGATGGCAATGACCGCCGCCACCATGCGCCAGGCAAGGCGGTTCTCGCGATAAAACTCCTTGGCGCGACGGAAGAAATTCTGGAGCACTGCGGGTAACCGGATGGGGGTGGTGCGACGAGCATAATCGGAGGGCATGGCTGGCACAAATCGTAATCTCAAAATGCCAGCCACATCCAATCAACGTGTGACTTCCGAAAGCAAAAACCGACGTGAGCTGGCAATTTGTAAAGCGGGCGGCAAATTGGCGCTTGACAATTGTCAGGTTGTTTCAGTTGAGCCATATCATATTTGGTGCATTCACCAGCACGAACCAACAGCTGTTTACATTACCCTTTCCATCGCAAACGGCCCATTACTGCATTCCTACGCACGGGCCGCCGCATCGAAAGTCGGTGGCCGCGGCATCGCGTTCCCTCCCACAAAGACCACCACAGCGCCCCCTTTCCTGGAGGAGACCATGGCAACGATGGCCGAGAACATCGTCGGAACGATGAGCGCCTCCCCCATACGATCCGCCGCCCTCCGCGTGCATGGTCACGCCCAAACCAATGAGACAAACCCGACGACCAAGTACGTGTTTTCCCTCGTTCCATGCAAAAAGAAACCCCACAGGTGCTACATTCTGCAAAACAACGGGTTCAAAACCGGCCGCGACGCCGGGGCCGGGCCCCACAATCACCGTACCGGGGAAACCATGAAGCAAGGCCAGTCGACAAGCTATCGCACCCTCCTGTTCACCACCCTGCTCAGCGCCGTGCTGCTCGGATGTGGTGGCGGCGGGGGTGGGGGCGGAGGCGGTGGAGATCCCGGCCTGCCGCCCACCACGGGGGCCGCGTTGAGCGTGGATTGCAGCGGCGCCAACTGTCAGGCCACCGACGCCGGTACCTATGCCGGCAGCGGCGTCGGCCTGTGGCGCTACACCAACACCACCAATGGCCAGGTCAATGTGCCGATTTCGATTGCCGGGCTGAACGATCGATCGACCGTCACGCTGATCTACACCAACCAGGGCGGCATGCCAGTGTCGCTACCAGCACCACCGGCCGCCGACTTCGCCCCGACGCCGCGCGCGGCGGCCGTGGCAGCGTTCGCCGAGGACACCGCCGACAGTCGAGCCAACCGGATTCCGAGCATGGTGCGCAATTTCGACGCCAAGGCGCGCATGGGCAGCGCGCCGTCGCGGGCGCTGGCATCGCGCCGCCTGCTGGCCGCCGCGCCCCACTCGGCCGCGGTCAACGACAAGCGCGACTGGTTCATCTCGCAGAACGACAACTCCATCACCACCCGCACCGCCACGCTGCAACGCAAGGTCACCGCCGACGACGGTCGCGTGGTCAATATCTGGGTGGAGGACAGCGAGTATGGCGACAGCAAGTTCAGCGCGGCGCGGGTCGAGCAGTTCGCCCAGCGCTTCGCCGTGGGCAGTCAGTCGGTGTATTCGATGGTGACCAGACTCGCCGGCCAGCCATGGGGGCCGCACAGCTATCCCGACCTGCTGATCCCGGCCAACCAGGAACTGGACATCGTGTTCGTCAACTTCGACCGCAACAACCGGCCCTACGGGATGATCGGCTACTTCTGGTCGAACAATAACTTCTTCGTCGACCCCAGCGTGCAGTACGGCGAATACAGCAACGAATCGCTGTCGTTCTATATGGATACCGAGACCGTCTACTGGGCCCCCGGTGAGGAAGGTGTGCAGATCCAGCTGAGCACGCTCGGGCACGAGCTCACCCACATGATCAACTTCTACCAGCGCGGCGTGCTGATGTCCGACCCGAACTCCAGCGCGTTCTACGACTTCGAGACCTTCCTGGAGGAATCGACGGCGCTGATGACCGAGGACATCATCGGGCTGAACCTCGATCCCACCTTCAACTCGTTGCGCGACGCCAGCTTCGCCGACTGGCTGAACAGCGGCCTGAACAATTGCAGCTACCCCGACTGGAACGGCGAGCCGAATACCCCGTGCTTCAGCTATTCCATCGCCGCCAGCTTCGGCGGCTACCTGCTGCGCCAGTACGGCATCGATTTCTACAAGGGCCTGTTGCGCAACCGGTCGTCGACCGATTCGCTGGTGGTGCTCGACGATGCGATCCGCCAGGCCGGCGGCCCCGGCTTTGCCGAGGCGCTGCGCCGCTGGAGCACCATGGCCGCGCTGTTGCCGGCCACCGGCGTGCCAGCCGGCTTCGGCCTGCCGCTGCGCCAGGAGCAAGGCTTCACCCTGCCGGCAGTCAATGGGCCCGACTTCGACTTCGCGGTCCGCTGGCCGACCACGCGGCCGTCGGTGCTGAAGCCCTACGCGCTGTTCCCGGTCCGCCGCGCCCCCGCCAACGGCGTCTACAAGGAAGTGGTGCCGGTGCCGATCAACACCACGCTGAGTGTGGTGATACAAACCATGGAGAATCAATGATGCGACTGGGCCGCTGGCTGCTGCCGCTGATGCTGGTCCTGGGCGCCTGCGCCCAGGCCGGTCCGGACCGGGCCGTGACGCTGTTCGGCACGCTGCTGCTCAAGGGCAACGCGCCGCACATTCAGCAGGTGCTGCAGACCGACGATGCGCAGTACCAGTTGTCCAAGGTGCCGTCGGAGCAGGCTGCGGCATTGCAGCGGCAGCGGGTGAAGGTGACCGGCGTGCTGGTGCGCGAAGCCCAGCCGCCACGCCTGCCGCTGGTGGAGGTGTCCAGGATCGAGGCGGCGCAGTAGTTGCCGCGACAATAAAAAAGGCCGGTTCGCAACCGGCCTTTTTTTATGGAAGCCCGGCGGATCAATCGCCCAGCGCTTCCTCCAGCACCGCGATGAAGCGCGCGTTCTCCTCCGGCAGGCCGATCGACACCCGCAGCGAATCGGGCATGCGATAGCCGGCCAGCGGGCGCACGATCACGCCACGTTGCAGCATGAAGCGGTTGAGCCCGGCGGCGTCGCCGCAATGGAAGGTCACGAAGTTGCCGCAGCTGGGGATGAAGCTCAGCCCCAGGCGCACGAACGCATCGGTCAGTTGCTTCATGCCTTCGTTGTTCACCCGCAGCGAATCGGCCAGGAACACGGTGTCGTCCAGCGCGGCGCAGGCGGCGGCCTGGGCCAGCAGGTTGACGTTGAACGGCTGGCGCACCCGGTTGAGGATGTCGGCCACTTCCGGGCTGGCCAGCCCGAAGCCGACACGCAGGCCCGCCAGGCCGTAGGCTTTGGAGAAGGTACGCACCACGATCAGGTTGGGGAAGCGTTGCAGCCACTGGATCGAATCGCTGCGCTTCTCGCGCGGCAGGAATTCGGTGTAGGCCTCGTCCAGCACCACCAGCACCTGCGGCGGGCACTGTTCCAGGAATTCGATCAGGTCGCCGGGCCGCGCCAGCGTGCCGGTCGGGTTGTTGGGGTTGGCGATCCACACCACCTTGGTGTCAGGGCGGATCGCCGCGCGCATCGCTTCCAGGTCGTGGCCGTAATCGACGGCGCGTACCTCGATCCCCTGCGAACCACAGGCCTGCACCACCAGCGGGTACACCGCGAACGCGTATTCGGAATACACCGACGAATCCGCGGGGGTGAGGAAGGCGCGGGCGACCAGTTCGAGGATGTCGTTGGAGCCGTTGCCCAGCACGATGCTGCCGGCCGATACGCCGAAGCGCTGCGCGATCTTGGCTTTCAGTTCAAAGCCGTTGCCGTCCGGGTAGCGCGCCAGCTCCGGCAGCGTGCGCTCGATCGCGGCGCGCGCCATCGGGCTCATGCCCAGCGGGTTCTCGTTGGACGCCAGCTTGACGATGTCCTCCGGCTCCAGGTTCATTTCGCGGGCCAGTTCCGAGATCGGCTTGCCCGGTTGATAAGGCGCGATGGCCCGGATGTACGAGGGAGCGAGGTCTTGCAGCGACATGGCGATTCCAGGAGTGAACGGTGGAAGATGGCAACGGTAAGGAAAGCGGCGCGCCGGCGCAATGCTCAGCTGCGGCTGCGCAGTTCGGCGCGGCGCCACCGGGCGTCGGCGACCGGGATCGCCGCCAGCGCCTGCAACAGGGTATCGGGCTCGCTGGCCAGCACCAGGCGCTCCACTTCCGCCGGATTGACGAAGCCCTGGCTGGCCGCGTTGCGCATGAAGTCGAGCAGCGAATCGAAATAGCCGCCGGTATTGAGCAGGCCCACCGGCTTGCCGTGCAGCCCGATCTGCGCCCAGGTCAGGATCTCGAACAGCTCGTCCAGCGTGCCGAAGCCGCCGGGCATGGCGACGAAGGCGTCGCCCAGCTCGGCCATGCGCGCCTTGCGGGTATGCATGGAATCGACCACCACCAGCTCGGTCAGCCCGCCGTGCGCCAGCTCGCGCTCGACCATGAAGTGCGGGATCACGCCGATGGCCTGTCCACCCGCATCCAGCACGGCGTCGGCCAGTACGCCCATCAGCCCGACATGGCCGCCCCCGTATACCAGGGTGCGGCCACTGGCGGCCAGGGCGGTGCCCAGTGCCTGCGCGGCCTGGGTGAAGATCGGGTCGGCGCCGTGGCGGGCACCGCAGAACACGACGACTTTCTGCATGGAAGACTCCAAAACACGTGGGCAGCCTGCGCTGCCCACCAAGAGCGACTAACAAAACCCTGCTGGCCGCGTCGCGCGTGGCGCCGGACCTCACTTGCCGTACTGCTTGGCACTGTCCGCGTTTCGCGCTTCTTGCCGGAACCGCTACGCAGGTTTTTGCCAACCGCTCCAGATTCGCACATCAGGCCGGCTTGCCGACCGCTACAGCACCGCCTGCGGGTAGCTGCCCAGCACCTTGACGAAGGCCGCGTCGCGCCGCAGTTCCTCCAGCGCCTGCTGCACCTTGGTCTCGGCCACGTGGCCCTCGACATCGACGAAGAACAGGTATTCCCATAAACCGGTGCGGCTGGGACGCGATTCGAATTTGGTCATCGACACGTTGTGCCGCGCCAGCGGCTCGACCAGCGCATGCAGCGCACCCGGGCGATTGGGCGCCGAGATCACCAGCGAGGTGCGATCGCGGCCCGACGGCGTGGTTTCCTGCCGTCCCAGCACCAGGAAGCGCGTGGTGTTGTTGGGCTCGTCCTCGATGTTCTGCGCCAGCTTGGTCAGGCCGAACTTCTCGGCCGCGGCGTCGCCGGCGATGGCGGCGGCGCTGGGGTCCAGGCTGGCCAGGCGCGCGGCCTCGGCATTGCTGGCGACCGAGATGCGCTCCACTTCGGCCGGCAGGTTGCGATTCAACCATTCGTGGCACTGCCCCAGGCTCTGGGCGTGCGAGTAGACGCGCTTGATGCCGTCCTTGCTCTCGCCCAACCGCAGCAGGTGGTGATGGATGCGCAGCACCACTTCGCCGCAGATATGCAGCGAGGTGTTGACCATCAGGTCCAGCGTGCGGCCGACCGCGCCTTCGGTGGAGTTCTCCACCGGCGCGACCACGTAGTCGGCGGCCCCGGCCTCGACGCTGCGGAACGCCTCGTCGATGGAAATACAGGCGGTGGTGGCCGCGGCATGGCCGAAATGCTTGATCGCGGCGGCTTGGCTGAAGGTGCCCTCGGGGCCGAGGAAGGCAATGGTCAGCGGGCGCTCCAGCGCCAGGCAGGCGGACATCACCTCGCGGAACAGCTTGGCCACGGTCTCGTCGGACAACGGCCCGGTGTTCAGGCTCTTGAGGCGCGCCAGCACCTGGGCTTCGCGCTCGGGCCGGTAGACCACGCCTCCGCCCTTGATTTCGCCGATGGTGCGCGCATGCCGCGCCCGATCGTTCAACAGTTCCAGGATGCGGGCGTCGATGCCGTCGATGGCATCACGATGCTGTTTGAGTTGTTGTTCGGACATGATGATTTATTTGTTGGGCTCGAAACGCGCGGCGTCGATGATCGACCACAGGTGGATGATCCATCCCAGCAGGATGAACCACAGCACGCCGGCGAGCACGAACATCAGCAGGGCGATCAACGGGCGGCCCTGCAACAGCTGCCCCAGCCCCGGTATGAAGAAACTTGCAAGGGCGGCCAATACGTTGCCGCCGGAACCTTGTCCTGCCATCCCCTACTCCCTGTGGATCGCGGCCAGCGTTGGCCGGCCGCGCATGGCGATCAGCCGTGGGTCCTGACGAATTCGCGCAGGTAGTCGCACAGCGCCTTCACGCCTTCGAGCGGCATGGCGTTGTAGATCGACGCCCGCATGCCGCCCACCGAGCGGTGCCCCTTCAGTTGCAGCAGGCCGCGCGCCTTGGCCCCTTCCAGGAAGGGGTCGTCCAGGCGCTCGTCGGCCAGGCGGAACGGGACATTCATGCGCGAACGGTACGGGCGCTCCACCGGGCAGGTATAGAAGCCGGAGGCGTCCAGCGTTTCGTAGAGCATCGACGCCTTCTCGATGTTGTGTTGCTCGATGCCGCTCAGGCCGCCGCGCTCCAGCAGCCACTTGAACACCAGCCCGGCCATGTAGATGGCGTAGGTGGGCGGGGTGTTGTACAGCGAATCGGCTTCGGCGTGGACCTGGTAGTCGAGCATGGTCGGTGTGCCGGCCCGGGCGCGGCCGAGCAGGTCTTCGCGCACGATCACCAGGGTCAGGCCCGACGGGCCGATGTTCTTCTGGGCGCCGGCATAGATCAGGCCGAACTTCGAAACGTCGAGCGGGCGCGACAGGATGTTGGACGACATGTCGCACACCAGCGGCACGTCCGATTGCGGGATGAAGGGGAATTCGACGCCGCCGATGGTCTCGTTCGAGCAGTAGTGCAGGTAGGCCGCGCCCTTGCTGCGCTGCCAAGCGGCCTCGTCCGGGATGCCCGAACCGTCGCCGCTGGCGATGATCTGCACGCTGGCGTAGCGCCGGGCTTCCTTGATGGCGATCTTGGACCAGTGGCCGGTATCGACGAAATCGACGGTGTCGTCCTGCTGCGCCAGGTTGAGCGGCACCTGGGCGAACTGGAAGTGCGCGCCCCCCTGCATGAACAGGATCTTGTAGCCGGACGGCACGCCCAGCAGCTTGCGCAGGTCGGCCTCGGCCTCGGTGATGATCTGGGTGAACTCGCGGCCGCGATGGCTCATCTCCATCACGCTCATGCCGGTGCCGTGCCAGTCGGTGAACTCGGCCTGCGCCGCCAGCATCACTTCGCGCGGCAGGACCGCGGGGCCGGAGCTGAAGTTGTATACCTGGGTCATCGTGTGTCCTTCTGTGGTCTTGCCCCTGCACGCGGCGCGGCAGGCAAATCGGGAAATCGCGTCACGCCAGCAGGAAGTGCGCCCGCGCGGAGGCGATGGGCTTGTCGGGGTCGTCCTGCCAGGCCATCAGTTGCACATTGGCCACCCGCTTGCCCTGGCGCACGATCTCGCAACGGCCGGACAGATCCTGCGGGCGACCGCTGCGCAGGTAATCGATGGAGAAATCCACCACCTTGGGCACGCTGCGCGTTTCGTGCGACGCCAGCAGGGTGAAGATCGCCACGTTCTCCAGGAAGCCGCCGATCACGCCGCCGTGCAGCGCCGGCAACAGCACGTTGCCGATGTTGGATTGCCGGAACGGCAGGGTGAAGCGCAACTGGCCGTCGACTTCTTCCATGGTCATGCCGATGGTGCGGGCATAGGGAATGGCCTGCATCAGCGCGTGGTAATCACCGCTGGCGCGAGCGGTTTCCCAGCAGTGTTTCATTTCCTCGTGCGTCATGCCCCGTTCCCCGCCTTGGTCCGCATGAAGGTGCCGACGCCGTGGGCGACCTCGCGTTCGCGCTGGTAGGCCACGGCCCGGGTAAAGGCGATCTGGTCGGTCAACCGATAGCATTCGGCGCGGCAGACGATGTCCTCGCCCGGGATCGCGGGACGCAGGTAGTCGATGCGCAGGTCGAGCGTGGCGACGGCCTCGGCCTCCTGCAACAGCGTGTAGATGCAGGTGCCGCTGGTGGTGTCGATCAGCGTGGTCACGGCGCCGCCGTGCACCACGCCGGTCTCGGGGTTGCCGACGATGCCCTCGGAGTACGGCAGCCGCAGTTCGACCACGCCCTCCTCGGCGCCGACGTACTCGATGCCGAGCACTTTGCAGTGCGGCAGGTCCATGAACCAGCGCCACAGCTGCTCGAACATCTTGGGGTTGGTCACGGCCATGTTGTCTCCTGCCGGATCAGTCCACGGTCTGGTCGCCGTCGCCGGTCGACGCTTCGCCCTGCTCGCCCTCGGGGGCGCCTTCGTCCTCTTCGTCGCTCTCGGCCAGCTTCTCCAGCCCGGACAGCTTCTCGCCTTCGTCCAGGTTGATCAGTCGCACGCCCTGCGCGGCGCGGCCGGTTTCGCGGATCTCCGCCACGCGGGTGCGGATCAGCACGCCGCCGGTGGTGATCAGCATCAAGTGGTCGCTTTCCTCGACCAGCGTCGCCGCGACCAGCTGGCCGTTGCGCTCGCCGGTATCGATGGCGATCACGCCCTGGGTGCCGCGACTGGTCAGGCGATAGTCGCCGATCGGGGTACGCTTGCCGTAGCCGTTCTCGGTGGCCGTCAGCACCTGCTGCTGATCGTCCGCCGCGACCAGCAGCGAAATCACGCGCTGGCCTTCCTGCAACTGCATGCCGCGCACGCCGGTCGCAGCGCGGCCCATCGCCCGCACGTCGGTCTCGACGAAGCGCACCGATTTGCCGGCGTTGGAGAACAGCATCACCTGGTCGCCTTGCTGGGTCAGCGCCACGCCGATCAGGTCGTCGCCGTCTTCGATATTGATGGCGATGATGCCCTTCTTCATCGGGCGCGAATAATCGACCAGCGAGGTCTTCTTCACCGTGCCGCGCGCGGTCGCCATGAACACGCACTGGTCCTCGCGGAATTCCTTCACCGGCAGCACGGCGCTGATCTTCTCGCCTTCCTGCAACGGCAGCAGGTTGACGATGGGCTTGCCGCGACTGGTGCGGCCGCCCTGCGGCAGCTCGTACACCTTCAGCCAGTACACGCGGCCGAACGACGAGAAGCACAGAATATAGTTATGCGTGTTGGCGACGAACAGCTGGTCGATGAAATCGTCGTCCTTGGTCGCCGCCGCCTGCTTGCCGCGTCCGCCGCGGCGCTGGGCCGCGTATTCGTCGACCGGCGTGGCCTTCATGTAGCCGCTGTGGGTCAGCGTGACCACCATGTCCTGCGGAGTGATCAGGTCCTCGATGCACAGGTCTTCGCCGTGGGCGACGATCTCGGAACGGCGGACGTCGCCATACTGTTCCTTCACCTGATTCAATTCGTCGGCGATCAACTGGGTGACGCGTTCCGGCGTGGCCAGGATGTCCAGCAGGTCGAGGATCCGCTCCATCACGTCGCGGTATTCGGCGACGATCTTGTCCTGCTCCAACCCGGTCAGGCGTTGCAGGCGCAGCTCCAGGATGGCCTGCGCCTGGGCGTCGGACAACCGATAGCCGTCGGCATGCAGGCCGAACTCCTCGAGCAGGCCGTCGGGCCGCGACGCGGACGAATCGGTGCGCGCCAGCATGTCCTCCACCAGTTCGGAGCGCCAGGCGCGCCCCATCAGCCCAGCCTTGGCTTCCGGCGGCGTGGCGGCGGCCTTGATCAGCGCGATGATCTCGTCGACGTTGGACAGCGCGACGGCCAGACCTTCCAGGATGTGACCGCGTTCACGCGCCTTGCGCAGTTCGAACACGGTACGGCGGTTGATGACCTCGCGGCGATGGCGCAGGAAGCACTCCAGCACCTGCTTCAGGTTCAGCAGGCGCGGCTGGCCGTCGACCAGCGCCACCATGTTGATGCCGAAGCTGTCCTGCAGTTGGGTGTGCTTGTACAGGTTGTTCAGCACCACGTCGGGCATTTCGCTGCGCTTCAGCTCGATGACCACGCGCATGCCCGAGCGGTCGGATTCGTCGCGGATCTCGGAAATGCCGTCGATGATCTTCTCGCGCACCAGCTCGCCGATGCGCTCCAGCAGCTTGGCCTTGTTGACCTGGTACGGCAGTTCGTCCACCACGATCATCTGGCGATCGTTGCTGCGCGGCACGTCCTCGAAGTGACAGCGCGCGCGCATCACCACGCGACCGCGGCCGGTGCGATAGCCTTCACGCACGCCATGGATGCCGTAGATGATGCCGGCGGTGGGGAAGTCGGGCGCGGGGATCAGCTCGATCAGCTCGTCCACGCCCATTTCGGGATTGGCCAGCAATGCCAGGCTGCCGTCGATGACTTCCGCCAGGTTATGCGGCGGGATATTGGTCGCCATCCCCACCGCGATGCCCGAAGAACCGTTGATCAACAGGTTGGGAATGCGCGTGGGCAGGACGGTGGGTTCGAGTTCCTTCTCGTCGTAGTTCGGCGCGAAATCGACGGTTTCCTTGTCGATGTCGGCCAGCAACTCGCTGGATACGCGCGCCAGGCGGCACTCGGTATACCGATAGGCCGCCGGCGAATCGCCGTCGATGGAACCGAAGTTGCCCTGCCCGTCGATCAGCGGGTAGCGCAGCGAGAAATCCTGCGCCATCCGCACCAACGCCTCGTATGCCGCGGCGTCGCCGTGCGGATGGTATTTACCGAGCACGTCCCCGATCACCCGTGCGCATTTCACATACGGTCGGTTCCAGACATTGTTACTCTCGTGCATCGCAAACAGAATGCGCCGATGGACCGGTTTCAAACCGTCACGCACATCGGGCAGGGCCCGCCCTACGATGACGCTCATCGCGTAATCGAGATAGGAACGGCGCATTTCCTCTTCGAGGCTGACTGGGATCGTTTCTTTGGCGAAGCTGCTTTGTTCGGACATCTTCTAGGACCATTGACGACGAGCTCGGGCTCGTGCGGAGAGGCTGGAACGGCACCTTGACACAGGAACGTGCAACAAGGAGGACTATCTGCTAATAAGGTAAGGAGTTTAACACGCACCCTGTACCACTCCAATTTTGCTTAGGGGCGTCGGAAAATTCACGGTGGCTTCATTTGCATACGCGAAAGTTAAGACACTAGAATATGCAACGTTACTGATTGATTGGATGGAACTTACTGTTCAGCCCTACAATCAATTGGCTAAGTTATGGGTTGCTATGTTTTCCCGGGCTCACAACGAAACCTACTAGGAGAAAAAACTATGCTGTCGCTCAAACAAACTCTGACGTCTCTGGCTGTAGCCGCCACCCTGGGCGCCGCTGCCCCCGCCTTTGCAGCAACCGATGCATACCTGACCAACTCCACCACCGTCAGCGCCGCCAATCCGGAAGGCGTGGTGAAGAACAGCATCGGCGAATGCTGGCAAACCAGCAGCTGGACCAAGGACAAGGCCGTCAAGGGTTGCCCGGGCTATGTCGAACCCGTTGCCGCCGCGGCTCCCGCCCCGGCTCCGGCCGCTCCCGCCCCGGCTCCGGCCCCGACCGTGAGCACCAAGAAGTTCACCCTGCAGGCCGAAGTGCTGTTCGACTTCAACAAGTCGGTACTGAAGCCGTCCGGCAAGGATGCGCTGGATCAGCTGTACAACGAAGTCGCCAACCTGGATCCGAAGGAAGGCGCCGCCGTGGTCGTGGGCCACACCGACCGCATCGGTTCCGACAAGTACAACGAGGAACTGGGCTATCGTCGTGCCAAGGCCGTTCAGGACTACCTGATCTCCAAGGGCGCTCCGGCCGACCGCATCTCCGCCGAAACCCGCGGCAAGCGCGAACCGGTGACCGGCGACACTTGCGACAAGGTGAAGCCGCGCGCCAAGCTGATCGAATGCCTGGCTCCGGATCGTCGCGTGGAAATCGAAGTGCGCGGCACCCGCGAAGTCACCGAAACCAAGTAATCGGTTTTCGGTCTGAAAGCCCCGCCCAGGCGGGGCTTTTTACTTTCTGGAGAACCCGCTTCCGATGAAGACATTGCTTGCCACCCTCGCCCTGCCGTTAGCCTTGCTGGCCGCGCCCCTGGCCCATGCCGATACCCTGGATGCGCTGAAGAGCGCACTGTCGGGCACCACCTCGCTGCAAGGTCGCTTCACCCAGACCGTTTCCCAGCACAAGGGCAAACCCCAGCAAAGCGCCGGCGATTTCGCGATCCAGCGTCCGGGCAAGTTCCGCTGGGCATATGCCACGCCGTATGAGCAATTGATCGTCGGTGATGGCAGCGAAGTGTGGCTGTATGATCCCGACCTGCGCCAGGCCACCGTCAAGTCAATGGGCAACGCGCTCGAATCCAGCCCCGCCGCGCTGCTGGCCGGCGACAACGCGCTGGAAAAGAACTACCTGATCAAGCCGCTGGCGTCCAAGAACGGCGTGGATTGGTTCGAAGCCAAGCCACGCCAGGAAGACGCCGGCTTTTCCAACATTCGCCTCGGTCTGAAGAATGGCCAGGTGGTCGAGATGGAACTGGTCGACCGCTTCGAACAGCTCACCCGCATCCGTTTCGACGGGGTGAAGCGCAACGCCAGGCTCGACGCGTCGCTGTTCCGCTTTACGCCACCGAAGGATGTCGATGTCGTCCGGGAATGACCTGTTCAGTGCCGACGCCGAGCGCCACGAGCCGCTCGCCGAACGCCTGCGCCCCAAGACCGTCGGCGAGGTCGTGGGCCAACAGCATCTGCTGGGGCCGGGCAAGCCGCTGACGCTGGCCATCGCGTCGGGCCAACCCCACTCGATGATCCTCTGGGGCCCGCCCGGCGTCGGCAAGACCACGCTCGCGCGCCTGCTGACCGGCGCCTTCGACGCCGAGTTCATTGCCTTGTCCGCCGTGTTCTCGGGCGTCAAGGACATCCGCGCCGCGATGGACCAGGCACAGGCCGCGCGCGGCATGGGCCGACGCACCATCCTGTTCGTCGATGAAGTACACCGCTTCAACAAAAGCCAGCAGGATGCCTTCCTGCCCTTCGTCGAATCGGGGCTGGTCACCTTCATCGGCGCCACCACCGAGAATCCCTCGTTCGAGGTCAACGCCGCGCTGCTGTCGCGCGCGCAGGTCTACGTGCTCAAGCCGCTGTCGGCGCAGGATCTCGCCACCTTGGTCGAGCGTGCCCGCGAACGCTGCTACCCCGACCTGGTGTTCGAGCCCAGCGCGGCCGATGTCCTGATCGGCTATGCCGACGGCGACGCCCGCCGTCTGCTCAATCTGGTCGAGCAAGCCGCCAATGCCGCCCAGGCCGAGCGGCGCACCACGCTGGACGCCGCCTTCCTCGAAGCCGCGCTGACCCTGAACAGCCGTCGCTTCGACAAGGGCGGCGATGCGTTCTACGACCAGATTTCAGCGCTGCACAAGTCGGTGCGCGGCTCCAGCCCGGATGGCGCGCTGTACTGGCTGAGCCGCATGCTCGACGGCGGGCTGGATCCGCGCTACCTGGCGCGACGCATCGTGCGTATGGCCTGGGAGGACATCGGCCTGGCCGATCCGCGCGCCATGCAGCTTTGCAACGACGCCGCCGAAACCTACGAGCGCCTGGGCAGCCCCGAGGGCGAGCTGGCGCTGGCCCAGGCGGTGATCTACCTGGCGATCGCCCCCAAGTCCAACGCCGGCTACATGGCGTACAAGGCCGCCCGCGCGCTGGTCGGTAGCGACCGTTCCCGCGAGGTGCCGGTCCACCTGCGCAACGCGCCGACCAAGCTGATGAAAGAGCTGGGCTACGGTCACGACTACCGCTATGCGCACGACGAGCCCGAGGCGTACGCCGCCGGCGAAACCTACCTGCCCGAAGGGCTGGAGGAAGTCAGCTTCTACCAGCCCACGCCGCGCGGCCTGGAAGGCAGGATCGCCGAGAAGCTGCGCCACCTGCGCGAGCTGGACGCGGCCTGGCTGGCCGAACACAAGCCCGACTGACGCCAGTTGGCACGCCAGCGGCGCGACCACGTTCACTTCCCGCTGGCGCGCCGTGTAAAATCCGACGATTCACAACGCTCCGACTCCACCCATGCTCGACATCAATCTGCTGCGCAACGACCTCGATGGCGTCGTCGCCCGCCTGGCCGCCCGCGGCTTCGCCTTCCCCGCCGACGAATTCACCGCGCTCGAAGCCGAACGCAAGACGCTCCAGACCGCCACGCAGGATCTCCAGGCCAAGCGCAACAGCGTGTCCAAGCAGATCGGCCAGGCCAAGGCACGCGGCGAGGATGTCGCGCCGATCCTGGCCGAGGTCGAGAACCTCAAGGGCGAGCTGTCGGCCAACGAAACCGCGCTCGGCGCCTTGCAGGACAAGCTGAACGACCTGCTGCTGCGCGTGCCGAACCTGCCGCACGACAGCGTCCCGACCGGGACCGACGAGCGCGACAACGTCGAAGTCCGCCGCTGGGGCACGCCGCGCGCCTTCGATTTCGCCGTCAAGGATCACGTGGACGTCGGCACCCCGCTGGGGCTGGATTTCGAAACCGGAGCCAAGCTGTCCGGCGCACGCTTCACCCTGCTGCGCGGGCAGATCGCGCGACTGCATCGGGCGCTGGCGCAGTTCATGATCAACACCCAGGTCGACGAGCACGGCTACAGCGAGACCTACACGCCTTACATCGTTAATCCGGAAGTCCTGTACGGCACCGGCCAGTTGCCCAAGTTCGCCGAGGACATGTTCCGGGTGGAGCGCGGCGGCGAGGACGGCAATACCCAGTACCTGATCTCCACCTCGGAGATCTCGCTCACCAATACCGTGCGCGACTCGATCCTCAAGGCCGAGGAACTGCCGATCAAGCTCACCGCGCATTCGCCGTGCTTCCGCTCGGAGGCCGGCTCCTACGGGCGCGACGTGCGCGGCATGATCCGCCAGCACCAGTTCGACAAGGTCGAGATGGTGCAGATCACCCAGCCGGATCAATCGTACGACGCGCTGGAGCAGATGGTCGGCCACGCCGAGGCCATCCTGCAAAAGCTCGGCCTGCCCTATCGCGTGGTGGCGCTGTGCACCGGCGACATGGGTTTCTCCGCCGCCAAGACCTACGACCTCGAAGTGTGGCTGCCGGCGCAGGACACCTATCGCGAGATCTCCAGTTGCTCCAACTGCGAAGCCTTCCAGGCCCGCCGCATGCAGGCGCGCTTCAAGAACGACGCGGGCAAGAACGAGCTGGTGCATACCCTGAACGGCTCGGGGCTGGCGGTCGGCCGCACCCTGGTCGCAGTGCTGGAGAACTACCAGAACGCCGACGGCAGCGTCACCGTGCCGGATGCCTTGCAACCCTATATGGGCGGAGTCAAAATCCTGAAAGCCTGATCTGGGTCAGAGTCATGAAAAGCGCGTCCCTGGCGACGCGCTTTTTTTATTGGCTTGTCATCCGCGATCGGGTATATCAGAGAATCCATTACATCGGAGCACGCTACGGTATGTCCGCGGTTACCTGGTGGCTGATCGCCGCCCTCGCCCTCGCCGGACTGGAAATGCTGACCGGCACCTTCTACCTGCTCGCCGTCGCCGCTGGTGCGGCATTCGGCGGCCTGGCCGCGCTGAGCGGGGTACCGCTGGCCGCCCAGATCGCCATCGCCGCGCTGTTCAGCCTGGTGGCCCTGGGCGCGCTCAAGCAATGGAAGCGCAAGCAGGCCGCCAGGCTGCCGCCGGAGCAATCGCTCGATATCGGCCATATCGTCGTGGTGGAGCAATGGCTGGATGCCAGCCGGGCGCGGGTCCGCCATCGCGGCACCCAATGGGACGCGGAACTGCGTCCGCCGCTGACCGGCCCGCTCAAGGACGAACTGCGCATCGTCGCCCAGCGCGGCGCCGTGCTGATCCTCGACCTGGCCTATCCCCGCTCTTCCTCATCCCAACAGGAGTCCCCCGCACCATGAGCCTCGGTTTTCCTATCGTCCTGTTCATCATCGTCGTGATCTTCATCGCCAAGACACTGAAGATCGTTCCGCAGCAGAATGCGTGGGTCCGGGAACGCCTGGGCCGCTTCCACGACGTGCTGGAGCCGGGCCTGCGGGTGGTGGTGCCCTTCGTCGACCGCATCGCCTATCGCCACAACCTGAAGGAAATCCCGCTCGACGTGCCCAGCCAGGTCTGCATCACGCGCGACAACACGCAGTTACAGGTGGACGGCATCCTCTACTTCCAGGTGGTCGATCCCAAGCTGGCCTCCTACGGCTCCAGCGACTACGTGCTGGCGATCACCCAACTGGCGCAGACCACGTTGCGCTCGGTGATCGGCAAGCTGGAGCTCGACCGCACCTTCGAGGAACGCGATGAGATCAACCGCGCCGTGGTGTCGGCGCTGGACGACGCCGCCGCCAGCTGGGGCGTGAAGGTGCTGCGCTACGAGATCAAGGATCTGACGCCCCCGGCGGAAATCCTGCGCGCCATGCAGGCCCAGATCACCGCCGAACGGGAAAAGCGCGCCCGCATCGCCCAATCGGAAGGCGTGCGCCAGGAGCAGATCAACCTGGCCAGCGGCGAACGCGAAGCCGCGATCCAGCGCTCGCAGGGCGAGATGCAGGCCGCCATCAACGAATCGGAAGGCCAGAAGCAGGCGCAGATCAACATGGCGACCGGCGAAGCCGAAGCCCTGCGCCTGGTGGCGCGCGCCAACGCCGAAGCCATCGCCGCGGTCGGCCATGCCATCGAACTGGAAGGTGGTATCGAGGCGGTCAACCTGAAGATCGCCGAGCAATACGTGGCCGCTTTCAGCAACATCGCCAAGCAAGGCAACACCATGCTGTTGCCGACCAACGCCAGCGATATCGCCACTTTGGTCGCGACCGCCACCTCGGTGATCCGCCAGCAGCCCAAGTAATCCGGGCCAGAGCGCTCCTGCAAAACATCAGGGCCGCCCAAAGGGCGGCCCTGATGTTTTCAGGCCAGTATCTGGACGATGAACAACCCCAGTTCGTAGAGCTTGCCGCGCTCCACTTCGTGGCAGCGCACCACACGCACCCGGGCCGACAACGGATCGCGCGGGCCGGCGCCGGACATGGGCGGCATCACGAAGATCTCGAACTCCTCGTCCGGGCGCGGCACGAAGGACGTGCGGATCGTCATGCCGGTCACACTGAGGTCGATGCATTCGCCGTAGTACGGAGGGCCGAAATCCAGGGTGCGGATCTTGACCTTGCAGTTCATCGGTACCCGAAGCGCACTGCGTTGCTCGCGTGAGGAAGGAAGGGCCATGGAGCCAACCGACTGAAGTAAGGGCGTAGTCTAGCGCTCAACGCTGCTCCGCTTGCCACCCCTCAGGGCGGGCCGGCAATCGGCATGGCTGGGCGTACGATCCCGAAGATCATCGCACCGATCGCAGACGGATGCACGTGGGGACCTACCTT
Organism: Chitiniphilus shinanonensis DSM 23277; assembly: GCF_000374805.1. GTDB lineage: Bacteria > Pseudomonadota > Gammaproteobacteria > Burkholderiales > Chitinibacteraceae > Chitiniphilus > Chitiniphilus shinanonensis. Next base: position 42,107 of record NZ_KB895339.1, on the reverse strand, counting down.
ATGGCGCAACGCAGATCCGCCGTGTCCGATGACTGCTGGCTCCCGCGCGACGCGGCGCCGACAGCCGGCATCGCGGCCGTTACGCGTCGCGCGTTACCCGCCAGATTTCCTCGAGCGTGGTATCGCCCGCCAGGATGCGGCGCACCCCGTCCTGCCGCAGGCTGAGCATGCCGTGCGCCAGCGCGTATTGCTTGATGTCCTGCTCCGCGGCCTGATTGTGGATCTTGCCGCGCAACGCTTCGTCGACCGTCAGCAGCTCGTAGACCCCCGTGCGGCCGCGATAGCCGTTGCCGTGGCAGACGGGGCAACCCACCGCGCGATACAGCGTCGCCGGGCCGGCAACGCCCATCGCCGCCAGTTCCGACGCATCCGCCGGATACGGCTCGCGGCATTCGGCGCAGAGCTGTCGGCCCAGGCGCTGCGCCAGCACCCCCAGCAGCGACGACGCCAGCAGGAACGGCTCGATGCCCATGTCGGTCAGCCGCGTCACCGCGCTGGCCGCGTCGTTGGTGTGCAGCGTCGCCAGCACCAGGTGGCCGGTCAGCGACGCCTGCACCGCGATCTGCGCGGTTTCCAGATCGCGGATCTCGCCGATCATGATCACGTCCGGGTCCTGGCGCAGGATGGCGCGCAAGGCGCGCGAAAAACTCATGTCGATGCGCGGGTTCACCTGGGTCTGGCCGACGCCGTCCAGGTCGTATTCGATCGGATCCTCCACCGTCATGATGTTGCTGGTGGTGGCATCCATGCGCGACAGCGCGGCGTAGAGGGTGGTGGTCTTGCCCGAGCCGGTGGGGCCCGTCACCAGGATGATGCCGTGCGGCTGCGCCAGCAGTTCCTCCAGCCGCGCCAGCGTATCGCCGGGCATGCCCAGCTTTTCCAGATTCAGGCGGCCGGCGGATTTGTCCAGCAGGCGCAGCACCGCGCGCTCGCCGTGGCCGGTGGGCAGGGTGGACACCCGCACGTCCACCGGGCGGCCGGCGACGCGCAGCGTGATGCGGCCATCCTGCGGCAGGCGCTTCTCGGCGATGTCGAGACCGGCCATCACCTTGATCCGCGACACCAGCGCGGCGTGCAGTGCCCGCTTGGGCTCGATCACGTCGCGCAGCTGGCCATCGACCCGGAAGCGCACCACCGAGCGCGTCTCGAACGGCTCGATATGCAGGTCGGAGGCATTCTCGCGCAGCGCCTCGGTCAGCAGCGCGTTGATCAGGCGGATGATGGGCGCGTCGTCCGCGGCCTCCATCAGGTCCTCGACCTCGGGGATATCCTGCGCCAGGCGCGACAGGTCGAGATCGTCTTCCAGGTCGCCCACCACGGTGGCGCTGCCGCCGCGCTCGCCGTCGCTGAACAGCGCGGTGATGCGCGCGTCGTACTCGGCCGCCTCCAGCACCGTCACGTTCAGCGGCTGCCCCGCCGCGCGGCGCAGTTCGGACAACGCCGACAGATCGCCGCCGCGCTTCATCAGCACATCGAGCGACCCATCGGCCGCCGCGAGGTCCACCACCCCGCGATCGCGGGCGAAGTGGTAGGGAACCAGTCGGCTCATTGCACCACCGCAGCGGCCGGCGCGGAGGCGTCCGGCACGCCGGGCGTCGCGGCCGGCGCCGGATCGACCGGGAACGGACCGGGCGCCGGCAGGTTGGCCGGCAGGTGCACCTTGGGCAGCGTCGGCAGCAGCAGGTGATCGGGGATCTGGAAGCCTTCCTGCTGGGTTTTCAGGTACTGGTAGCGCGAATTGGACAACGCCTCGCTGGCCTTGCCGTCACGCAGGATGTACGGCCGCAGGAAAATCATCAGGTTGGTCTTCTGCCAATCGCGCGATTCGTAGCGGAACAACTGGCCCAGGCCGGGGATGTCGCCCAGCCCCGGCACGCGCGATTGCCCGTTGGACAGGCGATCCTCGATCAGCCCGCCCAGCACCAGGATCTGGCCGTCGTCCACCAGCACCCGCGACTCGATCGCGCGCTTGCTGGTGGCGATGCCGGCGCCATCGGTCTGCACCGTGTTGTCGATGTTCGACACCTCCTGGTACACGCTCAGCGTGATGCTGCCGCCCTCGGACACCTGCGGCTTCACCTTCAGCGTGATACCGATGTCCTCGCGCTCCACCGTGGTGAACGGATTGGGGTTGCTGCCGGTGGAGGACTGGGTGCCGGTGATGATGGGGATGTTCTGCCCCACCATGATCTTCGCCTCTTCGTTGTCCAGCGTGATGAGGTTGGGCGTGGACAGGATGTTGGCGTTGCCGCTGCGTTGCAACGCGGTGGCCAGCACGCCCAGCGTCGGCGTCTCGCCCTTGAGCGGGTTGGCGTTGAGCACGCCGATGTTGAAGCCGGACGGCACGGTCGGCGTGCCGGCGATGATGCTGTTGGCGATGTTGGCCAGGTTGTTGGCCGCGGTGGCCGGCGCCAGCGCCGACATGCCGACGCCGACGATGTTGCTGCCCCCGCCCAGCACCCACTGGATGCCGAATTCGCCGGTCTTGGTGACGTTCACCTCGGCGATCATCGCCTCGATGTAGACCTGGGCGCGACGCACGTCGAGCTTGTCCACCACCGAGCGCAGGTTGTTGTAGATGTTGTCCGGGGCCGTGATGATCAGCGAGTTGGTCATCGGGTCGGCCTGGATCATCACCGTGGCGCCGCCCAGCTGTACGCTGGTCGCCACCGACTGCGCCGTGGCGCCGCCGGTGCTGGTGCTGGCGCCGGTCGCCGACAGATTCAGCGTATTGCCGCCGGTGGTGACGCCGCCGCCGGACGAACTGGTCGGGGTGGACGACAGACCACTGCCCGACGAGGCGTTGCCGCTGTCCTGCCCGGTGAGGATGCCCTTGAGCGTGTTGGCCAGCTTCACCGCTTCGGCATTGCGCAGGTAGATCACGTGGATGTTGCCGCCGGCCGCGCCGGGCTGGTCCAGCGTCTCCACCAGGCGGCGGATCTGCTGCGCGTGGACGGCCGTCTCGGCGCGCACCAGCAGCGCGTTGCTGCGGATGTCCGCCACCACCGCGCTGCGCCGCACGCCCTCGGGGATCGGCGTCGGCGGGTTCACGCCCTGCACGTTGACCTCGGGCAGCAGCCGCGCCAGCGTCTGCGCCACATCCACGGCGGACGCGTACTTCAGCGTGACCGGGAACACGTCCAGGCTGGGGGCCTGATCGATGCTCTCGATCACCCGGTTCAGGCGCTGGATGTTGTCGGCGTAGTCGGTGATCACCAGCGTGTTGCCGGCCGGATACGCCGCGATGGCGTTGTTCGGCGTGATCAGCGGCCGCAGGATCGGCACCAGCTGGCTGGCCGATTCGTACTTCAGCGGATACACCTGGGTGACGATGCGGTCGCCCGCCACCTTGGAGCCGGGCTTGGTGGTCACGCTGTAGTTCTGCTTGGCGTCGGCCTCGGGCACCACCTTGACCACCCCGCCGGCCTCCACCGTGGCGAACCCCTGCTGCCGCAGCGCGGACAACAGGATGGGATAGACCTGGCTCTTCTTCACCGGCTGGGTGGAGACGATGTTCACCGTGCCCTTCACCCGCGGGTCGAGGACGAAGTTGCGCCCGGTGATCATCCCCACGGCCTTGATGGTCGATTCGAGATCGGCGTTGACGAAATTGAGCGTCACCTCGTCGTCCGCGGCCGGCGCGGGGCCGGCGGCGAACAGCGCAAGGGCGAGCACGAGCGGGCGCAAGCGGATCATGGCGTACCGTTCATGGTTGGATTTGATATTGCAGGACCACCAGGCCGCCGTTGCGGACGACTTCGAGCGTGACCTGGCTGGTTTGACTGAACTGACTGTACACGAGCGACATGTCGGCGGTATCGCCGAGCGGCCGGCCGTTGGCGCGCTTGAGAATATCGCCGTCCTGCAATTGCAGCACCTCGGCGAACGGCTGCTGCCGCGCATTGGAGATGAAGATGCCCCCATCGGGCGCGTTGGCGAGGCCCTTCGACCAGTCGGCGATATTCATGTTCTGCATCGCATCGGCCATCACGCCGCGCGTCACCTTCATCTGCTGCGCCGGGCCGGAGGGCGACTGCGGCGCCACCGCGACCACGTCCGGCGGCTGCGGCGCGCCGATGCCGGGCATGGCCTTGTCCAGGCCCTCCAGCGGCACTTCCTCGATGCGACCGTGGTTGTCGATGCGCGCGCGGTCGCGCTCCACCGCCAACAGCTTGACGCCATCCTGCAGCGTATCGCCGGGGCGCGCGGCCAGCGGGCCGGCGCCAAAGCCGGTGAAGATCGCCGCGCTGAAGCCCTCGCCCCCGGCGATCACCGCCAGCAGCTTGGCCGACAGCGTGGTGGCCGTGGCGCTGGTCGCGGCATTGCCGAACCAGTTGGGCGCATTGCTCCAGGCAAACGCCTGCTGCGCCGGCGGTGCCGGCGGCTGCGTCAGGCGCAGATCGGGCGACGGCGGCGCCGCCACGCGCCACAACAGGCCGGCCGCGACCCAGGCCAGCGCCGCCACCAGCACGACCTCCGCCCCGCGAACGAGACGCGCGGTCGGGATACGTGGCAATTTCTGAATTCTCACTTGGCGCAGCGCTGTCGGCAAAAGCGGTATTTATACCTCAACGACGGAAAGCTTGCCCATCGGCGGCATGTTTCAGCCACCGATACGCCACAGCCCCCGCGGTCGCGCCTCCCTTCGTTTTCCGCTGACACCACGCCACCGGAACTCCTCGATTCATGCCGTAAGCATACCTATCCGACCGCGCAAAACGGGCCCCGAAAAAACTTTCGGCGAGTCGTTGACACCCCCAAAAGCCCGTGATTAAATGCGGCCTCTTTCGACGGCGGGTGGTTAGCTCAGTTGGTAGAGCGTCTGCCTTACAAGCAGAATGTCGGCGGTTCGATCCCGTCACCACCCACCAGCAGCTGCGGCTGCCGGGTTGTCGAAAACACCGCTGCGGAGCGGTAGTTCAGTTGGTTAGAATACCGGCCTGTCACGCCGGGGGTCGCGGGTTCGAGTCCCGTCCGCTCCGCCAAAATTTCACAATAAAGCCCTGATTCGTCAGGGCTTTATTGTTTTCTGCCTTCCGGGCCCGCCTCTGCGGGCCCGACTGCTTTCGGCGTCACCCGTCCGTACGCGATGCCGCCGGGAGCGTGGCGCCTACAGCCACGGATGGCGCGGCGGGAACACGCCGTTCAGGTGGTAATTGCCCACGTGGTGGTACTTCCAGCGCACCGGATCATGCAACGTGTGGGTACGCGCGTTGCGCCAGTGGCGATCCAGATTGAACTGGTTCAGCGTCGAGCGCGTGCCGGCCAGCTCGAACAGCTTGCTGCCGGCGAGCACCGCGGTCTCGGTGCTCAGCACCTTGGCCTCGGCGACGGCGATCTGCGCGGCAGCGACGTTGGCCTCGGTCGGCTCGGCCTGCGCCAGGTCGATCGCCTCGCCGGCGCGGCGCAGCAGCGCATCGGTGGCATGCACCCGGATGGTCAGGTCGCCGATCTCGCGGATGATCAGCGGGTCCTCGTAGCCGTGCTCGACCTCGCTGTCGATCCACGGCCGGGTGTGCTGGCGCACGAAGGCGATGGTGTCGTTCAGCGCGGCGTGGGCGATGCCGGCATCGACGGCGGCCTGGATGATCTGCGCGATCGGGCCCATCACCGTCGGCCGGTCGAACGCCAGGTGATGCGGCAGCACGTATTCGCGCGGCACGAAGATGTTCTCCAGCAAGGTGGTGCCGCTGGCCGTGGTGCGCTGGCCGAAGCTCGACCAGTCGTCGATCACCGTCAGCCCCTTGCTGCCCTTCTCCACGAACGCCACCACCGTTTCGTCGTGCTCGTTCTTGGCCACCACCGGCACCCAGTCGGCCAACAGCGCGCCGCTGGAATAGAACTTCTTGCCCGACAGCACATAGCCGCCCTCGGTGGGCGTCAGGCGCGTCTGCACGTCGTTCACGCTGCGGGTGCCAATCTCGGAAAACGCGTTGCCGAAGCGCACGCCGTCGAGCACCAGCTTGAAGAAGTGCTGCTTCTGCCAGTCGCTGCCGTCCAGCCGCAGGCCCTCGACCATATACAGATGGTTCTGCGGGATCTGGCCGATGCTGGGGTCGGCTTCGGAGATGATCTTCACCACCTCGGCCAGCGTCACGTTGGAGACGAAGGCGCCGCCGTATTCCCTGGGCACGGTGATGCCCCACAGGCCGCTTTGCGAATAGCGGTCCAGCTCGGCGCGCGGCAGGCGGCGCTCGGCATCGCGTTGCGCGGCCTCCTGGCGGAACTCCGCCGCCAGTTCGTGGGCGATGGCGATCGCTTCGGCGTCGTCGCGGATCAGGTGAGCGGCCGGCCGGGCGGCGGCCACCGGAGCGGAGGGTTGGGCAAGTTCGGACATCGGTGGACTTCCTCTGGAAAGAATGCCGCGGTAAAGGCCGCGGTCCGCAGCAGGAAATGCACACTTCATGCCATCAAACCATCCCTTTGATTTGAAAGAAAAAATCAAAAACCCGTCGCCGGAACGACGAGTGGGCCCGCAGCGAGTTGCTGCAACGTTGCTGCTCCACCAGCACCGCCCGCCGCCCGTTTGCTCCCACCCTGCCCGCCCGGCCGCTCACTGCTGCACCAGCAGCAACCCAGCAGCACGGTGCAGCAGGCGCAACATGCAGGTCACCGTCCAGCCACACCCAATGCATTGATAAATATAGAAAAACAGCTTTGGCACGCTTAGTGCTCATAGAGAGCCGGCAACAACCGGCAATCCCGCCCAGAGGACACTATGAGCAAGAAACTGAACGTGGTCGCCGTGACCGGCAGCCTGCAACGCCCGTCGCGCACCCTGGCCCTCACCGAGGCCATCCTGGCCCAGCTGACCGAGCACATCCCGGTGGAGATCCGGCTGATCGAGCTGGGCGAGATCGGCCCGTCGCTCGCCGGCGCGCTGCGACGCGACCAGTTGCCGGTGAGCGTGGCCGAGGATATCCGCGCCATCGAGACCGCCGACCTGCTGGTGGTGGCGACTCCCGTCTACCGCGCGTCCTTCACCGGCCTGTTCAAGCACCTGTTCGACTTCGTCCATCACGAGGCGCTGACCAACGTGCCGGTGCTGCTGGCGGCCACCGGCGGCAGCGATCGCCACGCCCTGGTCATCGATCACCAGCTGCGCCCGCTGTTCTCGTTCTTCCAGGCGCTGACGCTGCCGGTCGGCGTCTACGGCGCCGAGCGCGAGTTCAGCGACTACCGCATCGCCGACGACGCCTTGCGGGCACGCATCGCCCTGGCGGTGAAGCGCGCGCTGCCGCTGCTTTCCCATCGCGACGCGGCGATTCCCGCCGCCGTCGCGGCCTGAATCCACAGCCTTTCACACACAGGAACCTCCCCATGAGCCAGATCAAGTTCGCCTATTGGGTCCCCAACGTCAGCGGCGGCCTCGTCGTCAGCAAGATCGAGCAGCGCACCAGCTGGGACATCGACTACAACCGCAAGCTGGCGCAGCTGGCCGAGGCCAACGGCTTCGACTACGCGCTGAGCCAGATCCGCTTCACCGCCGGCTACGGCGCCGAGTTCCAGCACGAGCCGGTGGCGTTCTCGCATGCGCTGCTGGCCGCCACCACCAGGCTCAAGGTGATCGCCGCCATCCTGCCCGGCCCGTGGAACCCGGCCGTCGCCGCCAAGCAGATCGCCACCATCGACCAGCTCAGCGGCGGCCGCGTCGCGGTCAACATCGTCTCCGGCTGGTTCAAGGGCGAATTCCAGGCCATCGGCGAGCCGTGGCTGGAGCACGACGAGCGCTATCGCCGCTCCGAGGAATTCATCCGCGCGCTCAAGGGCATCTGGACCAGCGACAGCTTCAGCTTCCGCGGCGACTTCTATCGCTTCAGCGACTACACGCTCAAGCCCAAGCCATTGCAGCAGCCGCACCCGGAGATCTTCCAGGGCGGCAGCTCACGCGCCGCGCGCGACATGGCGTCGCGCGTGTCCGACTGGTACTTCACCAACGGCAATACCGTCGAAGGGATCAAGGCACAGATCGACGACATCCGCGCCAAGGCCGCCGCCAACCAGCACAGCGTCAAGATCGGAGTGAACGCCTTCGTCATCGCCCGCGAGACCGAGGAAGAAGCGCGCGCCGTACTGGCCGAGATCATCGAAAAAGCCGACCCGGAAGCCGTCAACGCCTTCGGCGACGCGGTGAAACAGGCCGGCAAGGCCAGCCCCGAGGGCGAAGGCAACTGGGCCAAATCCACCTTCGAGGATCTGGTGCAGTACAACGACGGCTTCAAGACCAACCTGATCGGCACGCCGCGCCAGATCGCCGAGCGCATCGTCGCGCTGAAGGCGGTGGGCGTCGACCTGATCCTGACCGGCTTCCTGCATTACCACGAGGAAGTGGTCTACTTCGGCCAGCAGGTGCTGCCGCTGGTGCGCGAGCTGGAAGCGCGGCAGGCCACCGAAGCCGTGGCAGCCTGAGGCCGCGCGCATGGACCACCCCGCGCCCGCCACCCTGCCCGACCACCTGCTTGCCCAGGCCCGCCGCCGAGGCGCGGCGATCGCTCTGCGTCACAAGCGGCTGGGCATCTGGCAGGCCCGCCGCTGGCGCGAACTGGCCAACGAAACGACGCGGCTGGCGGGCGCGCTCGCCACGGCCGGCTTCGGCGCCGGCGACGCGCTGGTGCTGCTGACGCAGCCGCGCCCCGAGGCATTGCTGCTGTCGCTGGCCGCGCAATGGCTGGGCGGCGTGGCGGTGCCGCTGGATCCGGACCAGCCCGACGCCGCGCTGCAAGCGTTGTTGCGGCAGCTGGCGCCGCGCCACCTGTTCGTCGAGGACGAAACCCAGTGGCGACGCGTGAGCCACGATGGCTACCACCTGGCCATCTATGGCGACGCGCGCGGCCTGGCCGGCATCGCCGGGTGGACCGCCTACGCGGCGCTCGACGGCGGCCCCGCCCCGGCCGAACCGCGGGCGCGTCCGACGCAGCCGGCCTTCGCCTTCTACCGGGTGCAGGCCGACGGCGCCATCGAGCGTCAGGCCATCGCCCATGCCGAACTGTTGCAGGAAGGCGTGCGCCTGGTCGCGGCCGAAGGGTTGACCGAGCACGAGGAAGCGCTGGCGGCGCGCGCCTTCGCCGCCGGCGGCCAGGCGCGCTACCTGCTGGCGCCGTGGCTGCTGGCGGGGTTTCGCCTCAACTTCCCGGAAAGCACCGCCACGCGCGACCAGGATCGACGCGAACTCGGCCCGACGCTGGTCGCCGGCACGCGCGAAACCTGGGGCCGGCTCGCCGATCAGGTGCAGCAACGCCTGCCGTTGCCCGGCTCGCTGCGCCGCCGGCTGGTCGATACCGCGCTCGCGCCGCCGCGCGGCTGGCCCGGCCGGCTGTGGCACGGCATCGCCGGCTACTGGCTGGTGCGCCGCCCGCTGCGCGACGTGCTGGGGCTGACCCGCACCCGCGTGCCGCTGCTAGTGGGCGAACCGCTGACCGAGCCCGCCGCCCGCCTGCTGGCGCAACTGGGCGTGACGGTGCGCGGCTGGCCGGACCCGGCGCAGTGGCAGGGCGCCACCGGCCCCGCAGTCCATGTCACCGGCTGGCAGGCGCCCGATTACGGCGCGGCGCTGCCGCAACCCGGTTGAGGTATTGAAGATGACCGAGATTTCATCCCCGCTGCTGCGCCTGGAGGGCATTTCGCTCTCGTTCAAGGGCGTGAAGGCGATCAGCGACATCAGCTTCGACGTGGCGCGCGGCCGCATCACCGCGCTGATCGGCCCCAACGGCGCCGGCAAGAGTTCGCTGCTCAACGTGATCAACGGCGTGTACCGGCCGCAGGCGGGGCGCATCGTGTTCGACGGCGAGGTGCGCCGGCGCATGGACCCGCATCGCGCGGCGGTGCGCGGCATCGCCCGCACCTTCCAGAACATCGCCCTGTTCAAGGGCATGAGCGTGCTCGACAACGTGCTGACCGGCCGCAACCTCAAGCGCCGCAGCAGCTGGCTGGAGCAGGCGCTGCGCATCGGCCGCGCCCCGGCCGAGGACGACGCGCAACGGCGACGCGCCGAGGAGGTGATCGCCTTCCTGCACCTGCAACCGTGGCGCCACACGCTGGTGAGCAAACTGCCCTACGGCCTGCAAAAGCGCGTGGAACTGGCGCGGGCGCTGGCGGCCGAGCCCAAGCTGCTGCTGCTCGACGAGCCGATGGCCGGGATGAACGCCGAGGAAAAACGCGAAATGAGCCGCTTCGTCGCCGACGTCAATCGCGAGTTCGGCACCACGGTGGTGTTGATCGAGCACGACATCGGCGTGGTGATGAACCTGTCCGACCACGTGGTGGTGCTCGATTACGGCCGCAAGATCGGCGACGGCCCGCCCGACGAGGTACGCCGCAATCCCGAGGTGATCGCCGCATACCTCGGCACCCGCCACTAGGAGCCACCGACAAAACCCTCCTGGCTGCGTCGTGCTTACTTGTCGTACGACTTGTACTGCCTGCGACCGAAGGAAGTCCGGTTTATCGCCGTTCAGGACGTTTCGCACTTCTTGCCAGGACCGCTTCGCTGGGTTTTGTCAGCGGCTCCAACCCGCCGGTTTCCCCTGCACCGACCGTGTCACCGCGGCCGGCAGGGCCCGGCTTGCCTGGAGCAACGTATGGATTTCTTTCTGGAAGTACTGACCGGCGGCCTGTTGGCCGGGGTGATGTATTCGCTGGTCGCCATCGGCTTCGTGCTGATCTACAAGGCGTCGGGCGTATTCAATTTCGCCCAGGGCGCGATGGTGCTGTTCGCCGCGCTCACCTTCGTCAGCCTGGTCGAGCGTGGCGTGCCGTTCTGGGGCGCGTTCGCGCTGACACTGGCCGCCATGGTGGCGCTGGCGCTCTTGATCGAGCGCGCGGTGCTGCGCCCGCTGGTGAACCGCTCGCCGATCACCCTGTTCATGGCCACGCTGGGGCTGTCCTACGTGATCGAGGGCGCGGCGCAGGCGCTGTGGGGCGCGCAGGTGCACGGGCTGGACCTCGGCATCGCCGACGAGCCGCTGGAGTTGGGCGGCATGCTGCTGTCGCAGTTCGACCTGTTCGCCGCCGGCACCGCCGCGCTGCTGGTCGCCCTGCTGTCCTTCCTGTTCAACCGCACCCGGCTCGGCCTGTCGCTGCGCGCGGTGGCCGACGATGCGCTCGGCGCGCTCGCCGTCGGCATCCGCCTGCCGCGCATCTGGGCCGTGGTGTGGGCGGTGGCCGGCTTCGTCGGGCTGGTCGCCGGCCTGCTGTGGGGCGCCCGGCTGGGCGTGCAGTTCTCGCTGTCGCTGGTGGTGCTGAAAGCCTTGCCGGTGCTGATCATCGGCGGCTTCACCTCGATGACCGGCGCCATCGTCGGCGGGCTGATCGTCGGCGCCGGCGAAAAGCTGGCCGAGGTCTATCTCGGGCCGCTGGTGGGCGGCGGCATCGAGAACTGGTTTCCCTACGCGCTGGCGCTGCTGTTCCTGCTGGTGCGCCCGGCCGGCCTGTTCGGCGAGCGCGCCATCGAGCGGGTCTGACCCAACGAGAAGACATCGGAGCCAACCATGTTCTACACCGAAGCCGGCCAGTTCAGCGGCCACTACCGCGCCGATCGCCGCCTGTTCCGCCTGCGGCAGGATCGCTACGCGCTCTACGCACTGCTGTTGTTCGCATTCGCCGTCGTCCCGGCCATCGGCTCGGACTACTGGCTGAACGCCATCCTGATCCCGTTCCTGGTGCTGTCGCTGGCCGGCCTGGGGCTCAACCTGCTGACCGGCTACGCCGGGCAGCTGTCGCTGGGCTCGGCCGCCTTCATGGCCGTCGGCGCCTTCGCCACCTACAACCTGGCGCTGCGCGTGCCCGGCCTGCCGCTGCTGGTCGGCATCGCGCTCGGCGGCGTGTTCGCCGCGGCCGCGTCGGTGCTGTTCGGCCTGCCCAGCCTGCGCATCAAGGGCTTTTACCTGCTGGTGTCGACGCTGGCCGCGCAGTTCTTCGTGCAGTGGCTGTTCACCAAGGTGAGCTGGTTCTCCAACGACAGCGCCTCCGGCGTGATCACCGCGCCGCCACTGCGGATCGCCGGCCACGATCTGTCGAACCCGGCCGGGCGCTATCTGCTGACGCTGGGCTTCGTGGTGGCGCTGACGCTGCTGGCGCGCAACGTGGTGAAGAGCGAGCTGGGCCGCAACTGGATGGCGGTGCGCGACATGGATACCGCCGCCGCGGTGATCGGCATTCCGCTGGCGCGCACCAAGCTGCTGGCGTTCGCGCTGAGCGGCTTCATCCTCGGCGTGGCCGGCGCGCTGTGGGCGTTCACCTACCTGGGCACGGTGGAGCCGCACGGCTTCGATCTCAGCCGATCATTCCAGGTGCTGTTCATCATCATCATCGGCGGCCTCGGCAGCATCGCCGGCAACTTCCTCGGCGCGGCCTTCATCGTGCTGCTGCCCATCGGCCTGTCGCTGCTCTCGGGCCTGCTGCCCCCCGGCGTGATCGACGCGGGCCAGCTGGAGAACCTGCAGAAGATCGTGTTCGGCCTGCTGATCATCGGCTTTCTGATCAAGGAGCCGGAAGGGCTCGCCCGGCTATGGCAGCAGTTGCGTGAGAGGGCCCGCGTCTGGCCACTGCGTTACTGAGCGCGGCCAACAAAACCCTCCTGGCGGCGTCGCGCGAACTTGCCGTACTTACACGTACTGTCTGCGTTTCGCGCTTCTTGCCAGGACCGCTTCGCTGGGTTTTGTTGGCCGCTTTGAGTAATCACCCCTTTCCCCCAAAGCATCAGCCGCGCCACAGCGGCAACCTCAACCACAGGGAGTATCACCATGAAGCACGCAACCTTCCGCCGCGTCGCGGCACTGCTCGTCGCGGGCCTGCTGGCCGGCGGCGCCCACGCGGCCAACGAGCAATATTTCCCGCTGCAAAGCTACCGCGTCGGCCCCTACGCCGCCGGCGGCACCGGCTTTTTCGGCGGGTTCATCGATTACCTGCAGTACGTCAACGCCAAGGGCGGGGTGAATGGCGTCAAGCTCACCTGGAGCGAATGCGAGACCGAATACGTGGTCGAGAAAGGCGTCGAGTGCTACGAGCGGCTGAAGAAAGGCCTGAACGGCGCGCCGGCCGCCGCCACCAATCCGCTGTCGGTGGGCATCGCCTACGCCACGCTCGATCGCTCCACCGCCGACAAGCTGCCGCTGATCACCATCAACCACGGCCGCACCGATTCCACCGACGGCAGCGTGTTCCCCTATGTGTTCCCGTTGCAGCTCAACCCGTATTCCGAGGTGTCGGCCATCGTGAACTACATCGGCCAGAAATCGGGCGGGCTGGATAAGCTCAAGGGCAAGAAGATCGTCACGCTGTACCACGGCTCGCCCTACGGCAAGGAGACCAACCCCATCCTGGAACTGCTGGCGAAGAAGTACGGCTTCGAGTTGACGCTGATCGAAGTGCCGCACCCGGGCAACGAACAGCAATCGCAGTGGCTGAACATCCGCCGCATCAAGCCGGACTGGGTGATCCTGCGCGGCTGGGGCGTGATGAACCCGGTGGCGCTCAAGACCGCCAAGAAGACCGGCTTCCCGGTCGATCACATCATCGGCAACATCTGGAGCAATTCCGAGGATGACGCCGCCCCCGCCGGCGACGCCGCCAAGGGCTACATCTCGATCACCACGCATCCGTCGGGCACGCAGTTCCCGGTGCTGCAAGACATCAAGAAGACGGTGATCGACGCCGGCAAGGGCAACCTGGCCGATCCCAAGCGCTTCGGCAACGTCTACTACAACCTGGGCGTGGTCAACGGCATCCTCAACGTCGAGGCGGTGCGCCTGGCGCAAGCCAAGTACGGCAAGAAGCCGCTCACCGGCGAACAGGTGCGCTGGGGCTTCGAGCATCTGAACCTGGACGACAAGCGCCTGAAGGAGCTGGGCGCCTACGGCCTGGTGCAGCCGCTCAAGCTGTCTTGCGCCGACCACGAGGGCGGCGGCGCGGTGCGCTTCCAGCAATGGGACGGCAGCAAGTGGAACGTGATCTCCGACTGGGTGCAGGCCGACCGCAAGCTGCTGCGGCCGATCATCGAGGAATCGTCGAAGAAGTACGCGAAAGAAAAGGGCATCACGCCGCGCGATTGCAGCAAGGAGAGTTAAGAGCAAAACCCTTCTGGCTGCGCTGGGTTTTGTCGATGATGCCCAGCCGCCCACGGCGGGTCGCGACGCGACCCGCCTTTTTCACCCCTGGAGCAAGACATGCCCCTGCTCGAACTGGAACAGATCGAAGTCATCTACGAGAACGTGATCCTCGCCGTGCGCGGCGTGTCGCTGTCGGTGGAGCAAGGCCGGATCGTGGCGCTGCTGGGCGCCAACGGCGCCGGCAAGAGCACCACGCTCAAGGCCGTCTCCGGCCTGGTGCGCGCCGAGCGCGGCGAGGTGGTGCGCGGCCGGGTGCGCCTCAGCGGCCAGGACATCACCGGCGCCGATCCGGCCCGGCTCGCGGCCGCCGGGCTGGTGCAGGTGCTGGAAGGCCGCCATTGCTTCGGCCATCTCACGGTCGAGGACAACCTGAAGACCGGCGCCTTCCTGCGGCGACCGTCGCGCGGCGAGCTGGCGACCGACCTGGAACGCATCTACCAGTACTTCCCGCGGCTCAGGACACGGCGACGCAGCCTCGCCGGCTACACCTCGGGCGGCGAGCAGCAGATGATCGCCATCGGCCGCGCGCTGATGGCCCGGCCGCGCCTGGTGCTGCTGGACGAACCGTCGATGGGCCTGGCGCCGCAGATCGTCGAGGAGATCTTCGAGATCGTGCATGCGCTCAACCGCGACGAAGGCGTGAGCTTTCTGCTGGCCGAGCAGAACGCCGCCGTCGCGCTGCGCTATGCGGACTACGGCTACGTGCTGGAAAACGGCGTGATCGCCGCGCACGACAGCGCCCAGGCGCTGGCCGGACACCAGGACCTGCACGCCTTCTACCTGGGCGGCGCCCAGGCCGCATGACGCACACGGGCGGCCTTGCGGCCGCCCGTTCCCGTCAGGCCACGGCCTGGAGCACGCGCTCGTCGGACGCCTGCAACCGCAGCCGGTACGCCACCAGCGCGGCGATGCTGACGATGGGCAGGCCGTGGCGCCGCGCAAAGCGGAACAACGCCGGCCGCCGCGCCATGCTGCCGTCGTCGTCGACGATCTCGCACAGCACGCCGGCGGGCGCGCGCCCGGCCAGCGCCGCCAGATCGAGCGCCGCCTCGGTATGGCCGCGCCGCCGCAGCACGCCGCCTTCGCGATAGCGCAGCGGGAACACGTGGCCGGGGCGGGCGAAATCGTCGGCGCCGATGGCGGGATCGGCCAGCGCGCGCAGCGTCGCCGCCCGATCCGCCGCGCTGATCCCGGTACTGGTGCCGTGGCGGTAATCGACGCTGACGGTGAACGCGGTGGCGTGCGATTCGCTGTTGTCCGCCACCATCAGCGGCAGGCGCAATTCATCCAGCCGCTCCGGCGGCAAGGCCACGCACACCACGCCGCTGCTGTGACGCACCAGGAAGGCCATCTGCCCGGTGGTGATGGCGTCGGCGGCAATGATCAGGTCGCCTTCGTTCTCGCGGTCGGTATCGTCCACCACCACCACGAAGCCGCCGGCCGCGATGGCGGCGACGGCGGTGTCGATCTCGTCGAAACACTGGTTCATGTCGGCTCCGGTCATGAGTAGAACGACGGCTTGGGATGGCGGGCATTGAGCCGCCAGTCGCCCAGCTCGCGCAGCTTGTAGTCGAACGGGTCGTGCAGCGTGTGCACGCGTAAGTTGCGCCAGTAGCGATCGAAGCGCAGCGCGGCGGTGGTGGCGCGGGCGCCGCACACTTCGAACATGCGGCTGGTGAGATCGAGCCCGACGCGGCCGGCGGCCACCTTGGCCGTGGCCACCGCCACCGCCACCTCGCCGCGCTCGGCCTCGCCCAGCGCCACGTCGCGCGCCCAGGCGGCGTCGAACAGCGCGGCGGCGCGGTCGGTCAGCAGGCGCGCGCCCTCCAGGCCGACGTGGAATTCGCCGTAGTGCGCCAGGATGTAGAGATCCTCGCTCGCCGATTCGGCCGGCGAGGTATACCAGCGCCGGGTCTGGGTGCGGGTGTAGTGCGCGGCCTCGGCGATGGCGCCCTCGGCCAGCCCCAGGTAGAGATTGGCCAGCACCAGTTGCGCCAGCAGCGGGCGCAGGCTGGCGAACGGCGTGGAGAGCGGGCCGGGGTCGGACAGGATTTCGGCCTCGTCGACGCGTACCGCGTCGAAGGCCACGCTGCCGCTGTCGGTCTGGCGCTGGCCCATGTTGTCCCAATCCTCAAACACGGTGATGCCGGCGCGGCCGGTGGGCACGGCGGCGATCACCAGCTTGTCGGCGCCGGGCTGGATCGCCGAGGCGATCAGCATGTCGGAGTCGGTGGCGCCGGAGCAGAAGCTCTTGCGACCGTTGAATTCGCGCCAGCCGGCGTGCGGCGTGCTGACGGTGCGCTCGTCCAGCGGGTTGAGCGCGTTGCCCCAGAACCAGCGCTGGCGCACGGTGGCCTCGAACCACGGTTGCCACTGCGCGGGCTGGCCGAACAGCCGGGTGGTGGCCAGCAGCAGGTGGTGAAAAGCGAACAGGTGGGCGACCGAGCTATCCACCCGCGCGATCTCGCGCGCCACGGCCAGCGTCTGCTGCCAACTGGCGCCGTCGCCCCCCTGTGCCCGCGGCACCGACATCGCCAGCAGGCCGCTGGCGCGCAGCAGATCGCGCTCGGCCTTGGGGCTGCCGCCGTCGCGGTCGCGCTGGGCCGCCGTGCGGGCAAAGGTGTCGCACAGCTCGCGCACGGTCAGCGCGCGGCGTTGCGCCGCGTCGGGCGCGGCGATGAGGGAATCGGGCATCAGGCGGGCTCCTTGGCGCTGGCGGGCAGGATGTCGTTGGCGATCATTTCGCCGAACGGCCCGGTGAGGTTGGTCTGCCCCGCCCGCTCGCGTTGCGCGATGGGCAGCAGCGGGAACAGCAGTTCGGCCACGCGGTACGCTTCTTCCAGGTGCGGGTAGCCGGAGAAGATGAAGGTCTCGATGCCGAGGTCGGCGTACTCGCGCATCCGCGCCGCCACTTCCTCTGGGCTGCCGACGAGGGCGGTGCCGGCGCCGCCGCGCACCAGGCCGACCCCCGCCCACAGGTTGGGCGAGATCTCCAGCCGGTCGCGCCGCCCGCCGTGCAGGGCGGCCATGCGCTGCTGCCCCACCGAGTCGAAGCGGGCGAACGCCTGCTGCGCGGCGGCGACGGTGTCGTCGGTCACGTAGCGGATCAGTTCCTCGGCGGCCTGCCACGCCTGGGCGCTGGTCTCGCGCACGATCACGTGCAGCCGGATGCCGAATTTCACCGTGCGGCCCAGCGCGGCCGCCCGCTCGCGCACCGCCGCGATCTTCTGCGCCACGGCGGCCGGCGGCTCGCCCCAGGTGAGGTAGACGTCCACCTGCTCGGCGGCCAGCTCGACCGCGGCATCGGACGAGCCGCCGAACCACAGCGGCGGGTACGGTCGCTGCACCGGCGGATACAGCGCCTTGGCGTTCTCGACGCGCAGATGCCTGCCGCTGAAGTTCACCGTCTCGCCGGCCGCCACGCCGCGCCAGATGCGCAGGAACTCGTCGGTCACCTCGTAGCGCTCGGCGTGGCTGAGAAAGCTGCCGTCGCCGTGCTGCTCGTCGGGGTCGCCCCCGGTGACCACGTTGAGCAGCAGCCGGCCGCCGGACAGACGATCGAGCGTGGCCGCCATGCGCGCCGATACCGTGGGCGAGACGATGCCGGGGCGGATGGCGACCAGGAACTTCAGGCGCTCGGTGAGCGGCGCCAGCGACGAGGCGACCACCCAGGCGTCCTCGCACGAGCGGCCGGTGGGGATCAGCACGCCCTCGAAGCCGAGTTCGTCCGCCGCCTGCGCCACCTGCCGCAGATAGGCGTGATTGACCGCGCGCGCACCGTGGCTGGTGCCGAGATAACGGCTGTCGCCGTGCGTGGGAAGAAACCAGAACAACTGCATGAAACGCTCCTGAGCGGGATTCAGGCGGCTCTCCAGAGCAGGGAGCGTGCCAAGCGCCGCGGGCCCGGCATTTGCCCGCGCCGGGGCCGCGCCGCCCGCCGGGCTTGCTGATGCACCAGCAATCGCCGGCCGCGGCTGCTGCCCCAGCAGCAGATTTGACCCAGGCTGCGCCGTCGCGGCGCGGCGATGTCCGCCCCGGTTCCCGCGTCGCCCTGGCGATTGCTCGAAAATCAGCAGATCCGGCCGGCATTTGCTGGTTTTTCAGCAGCAGCGGGCCGGCGGCGGGCGCGATTTTGCTGGGCTGCGCCGCAGATGGGCGCTGGCACGAAGCGTGCTCAAGGACACGGGTGCTGCCTGGGCAGCAATCGTCGAGGAACCCTTTTGAACAGCCCGCACCTGCCACCGTCCTACCTGCTCGACCCCGAGCGCGCCCGATCCGCCGAGGACATCGCCCGCCACCTGGCGCTGGCCTTCGCCGCGACCGCCGCCGAGCGCGACCACCGCGGCGGCACGCCCAAGGCCGAGCGCGACGCGCTGCGCGCCAGCGGCCTGCTGCGCCTGGCCATCCCCGCCCGGTTCGGCGGCGGCGGCGGCGACTGGCCGACCGTGATGCGCACGGTGCGACTGCTCGCCACCAGCGACAGCTCGGTGGCGCACGTCTATGCCTTCCACCACCTGATGCTGGCGACAGTGCGGCTGTTCTCGCGCCCCGAACAATGGCAGCCGTGGTTCGAGCATACCGCCGCGCACGACTGGTTCTGGGGCAACGCGCTCAACCCGCTGGACGAGCGCACCGTCGCCCGCCGCTTCGACGGCTGGCGCGAATTCTCCGGCCGCAAGAGCTTCTGCTCGGGCGCGACCGATTCCGAGATGCTGATCGCCTCCGCGCTCGACCAGGACACGCGCCAATTGCTGGTCGCCGCCGTGCCCACGCTGCGCAGCGGCATCTCGGTGCACGCCGACTGGGACAACATCGGCCAGCGCCAGACCGACAGCGGCAGCGTCGACTTCGAGCGGGTGCGGGTGGAGGAACACGAGATCCTGGCCGACCCCGGCCCGCTCTCCACGCCGTTTTCCTGCCTGCGCCCGCTGCTGGCGCAGCTGATCCTGGCCAACATCTACCTCGGCATCGCCGAAGGCGCCTACCAGGACGCGCGCCACTACACGCTGAACGAGGCGCGGCCCTGGCATCGCGCCCAGGTCGAGCAGTCGTGGCAGGACCCTTACGTGCTCAACCACTACGGCGAATTCTGGGCCGGGCTGGAAGGCGTGCGCAGCCTGATCGAGCGCGCGGCGGCGCACTTCGAGGCCGCGTGGCGGCAAGGCGAGGCGCTGGACGAAGCCGGGCGCGGCGAGGTGGCACTGGCCATCGCGGCGGCCAAGGTCGCAGCCACCCGCGTCGGCCTCGACGTGACCAGCCGCATGTTCGACGTGACCGGCGCCCGCTCCACCCATGCCGGGCTGCGGCTGGACCGCCACTGGCGCAACCTGCGCACCCACACCCTGCACGACCCGGTCGACTACAAGCTGCGCGAGCTGGGCGAGTGGGCGCTGCTGCAACACTATCCAACCCCGAGCTTCTACTCATGAATGCACGCTACCGCGAAGACGGCGACGACGCGCCGCTGATCACCCTGCCGAACTCGCAGGCGCTGGCCACGTCGATCCGCGCCACCGCCCAGGTGTTCGAAGACCCCAGATCGGTGGCGCTGCTGGGGCGGATCCGCCAGGTAGCGCCCAGCGAAGCCAATGTGCTGATCATCGGCGAGACCGGCACCGGCAAGGAGCTGATCGCCCGCCACGTGCACGCGCTCAGCCACCGGGCGCACGGGCCCTTCGTGGCGGTGAACTGCGGCGCGTTCTCCGAATCGCTGGTGGAGAGCGAACTGTTCGGCCACGAGAAAGGCGCGTTCACCGGCGCCTTCTCGGCCAAGGCCGGGTGGTTCGAGGCGGCCAGCGGCGGCACGCTGTTCCTGGACGAGATCGGCGATCTGCCGATGAGCATCCAGGTAAAACTGTTGCGGGTGCTCCAGGAACGCGAAGTGGTGCGGCTGGGCTCGCGCAAGGCGGTGCCGATCGACGTGCGGGTGATCGCGGCCACCAATGTGCGGCTGGAGGAAGCCGTGGCCGCCGGGCATTTCCGCGAGGACCTGTTCTACCGGCTGCGGGTGGTGAATCTGGAACTGGTGGCGCTGCGCGACCGCCCCGGCGACATCCTGCCGCTGGCGCGCTACTTCGTCGACGAATACCGGCGGCGGCTGGGCTACGGCAAGGTGGGGATCGCCGCCGACGCCGAGCACAAGCTGCTGCAACACGCGTGGCCCGGCAATATCCGCGAGCTGGAAAACGCCGTGCACCACGCGCTGCTGGTCTGCCGCAACCAGGTGCTGCGCGGCGACGATCTGCACCTGTCGTCGCTGCAATTGCGGCGCGCCACCGCGCCGAGCGCGCCGCCCGACGCCGCCACCCAGCTGGAACAAGCGCTGCTCGCACTGTTCGAGGAAGACCGCGAGGCACTGTTCGAGCAGATCGAGGAAATGGTGATGCGCACCGCCTACCACCATTGCCACCGCAACCAGGTGCAGGCGGCCAAGCTGCTGGGCATCAGCCGCAACATCCTGCGCGCGCGCCTGATCAAGAACGGCGAGATCGACGCCCTGCGCTGAGCGCGTCGCTGCCGGGCGCGGACATCCATAAAAAATTATTAAGACATAAAATCAAATTATTTTTTGAAATATAAAACCGCCCCATATAGTGGCTGCACCACGTCGCCCCCAAGACGAAAGGAAGTGCCGCCATGCCCCCCACCCCATCCACGCTCCAGGACCACGGCGCCATCGCGCCCGAGCTGCTCGCCATCCTCGAAGCGGCACGGGCCGCCGCCCGCGCCAGCAACCTCGGCTATGCCGGCGGCGTCCGGCCGGACGAAGCCTGGGCGCTGTTCTCCAACCACGCCGCCAAGCTGATCGACGTGCGCACCGGCGAGGAACGCAAGTTCGTCGGCCACGTGCCGGGCAGCGGCCACGTCGCCTGGCAGATCGGCGCCGCCCTGCTGCCCAACCCGCGCTTCACGCTGGAGCTGGGCAAGCTCGCTGGCAAGCACGACACCATCCTGCTGCTGTGCCGCAGCGGCAAGCGCTCGGCGACCGCGGCCGAGGCGGCCGGCCGCGCCGGCTACACCAACGTGTTCAACGTGCTGGAAGGCTTCGAAGGCGATCTCGATGCCGACCAGCAGCGCGGCGCCTCCAACGGCTGGCGTCATGCCGGCCTGCCCTGGGTGCAGGATTGATCCGCACGGAACGCACATGACCTTTTCCCCGCCCGAGCGCAACGAACAGGATTGGTCCTGGGATCTGGACCAGGTGGTGACCGAGCTGCACCAGGCCCGCCGCCGCTGGCGCGCCAAGCACCAGCGCAGCGCCGCCTCCGGCGAGCGCGAGTTCCCCTCGCGCGATGCCCTGCGCGCCATCGTGCGCGATCTGTGCGGCGTGCTGTTCCCGATGCGCCTGGGGCCGGTGGAATTGCGCCAGCAGGACGAGGACTACTACGTCGGCTACACGTTGAACCAGGCGCTGAACGCGCTGCTGCGGCAGTTGCAGCTGGAGCTGGGCCTGGTGCGTCCGCGCAACGACGCGGCCGGCATCGCCGCCCAGGCGCGGGAGATCGCCGGGCGCTTCGCCGCCGCGTTGCCCGGCCTGCGCGCGCTGATCGACACAGACATCGAGGCCGCCTACCGGGGCGACCCGGCGGCGCGCAGCGTCGACGAGGTGCTGCTGTGCTATCCGGGCATCCACGCCATCATCCTGCACCGGCTGGCGCACCAGCTCTATCGGCTGGACGCGCCGCTGCTCGCCCGCATCGTCGCCGAGATCGCCCATACCGAGACCGGCGTGGACATCCATCCCGGCGCGCGGATCGGCAGCGATTTCTTCATCGACCACGGCACTGGCGTGGTGATCGGCGAAACGGCCGTCATCGGCCAGCGGGTACGGCTCTACCAGGCGGTGACGCTGGGCGCCAAGCGCTTCGACCACGACGACGACGGGGTGCTGCTCAAGGGCAATGCCCGCCATCCCATCGTCGAGGACGACGTGGTGATCTATGCCGGCGCCACCATCCTCGGCCGCATCACCATCGGCCAGGGATCGGTCATCGGCGGCAATGTCTGGCTGACTCGCAGCGTGCCACCCGGCAGCCAGATCACCCAGGCCAACGCCGACACCCGCAGCGGTGTGCCCGCATGAATGCCGCGCCGCCGCTCCTGGGCCGCCAGTTCGGCAAGGTGGTCCGCCATTGGCGGCGCCAGCACCGCTGGTCGCAGGAAGCGCTGGCCGAGCGCGCCGACCTCAACCGTTCCTACCTGGGCGAGATCGAGCGCGGCGATGCCATGCCCTCGCTGGATACCGCCGCCAAGCTGGCCCGCGCGTTGGGCGTCAAGCTGTCGGAACTGATCACCTTCTGCGAATAGACGCGGTCGGCGGCGCGTTTTCGCCGGCCCCAATCGCCGGTGCGGCGCCACGCCGCCCTGCCCCGCATCCCCGCTTTCATCTTCGCGTTTGTACGTCAATCCGCCCTGGCACCGATCCATCGGCGCGCTTTCGCCCGCGCCAGCCCCGGCTTGCGCGTCGCCGACACGATTTCGCGAATTTGATGGCTATAGCATGTTGAGTCGTCATCCTGCTTTTTGGATATTTACTTATAACTTTTCACCACACACCAACCCCCGCAGGAACACACCATGGCCGACCAAGACGTGCAACTGGCCCTGGGCGACAACGCCGCCCGCCAGCTTGCCAACGCCACCAAGACCACCCCCCAACTTTCCACCATCTCGCCGCGCTGGCTGGTCCACCTGCTGCAATGGCTGCCGGTCGAGGCCGGCATCTACCGGCTGAACCGGGTGAAGAACCCGCTCGACGTGCGCGTCGGCTGCTCGCAGCGCGACGAGGCCGAGCTGCCGCGCACCTTCGTCGATTACGACGAAGCGCCGCGCGAGCTGTTCCTCAACGCCGTCACCACCGTGCTCGACGTGCACACCCGCGTGTCGGACCTGTATTCCAGCCCGCACGACCAGATCAAGGAACAGCTGCGCCTGACCATCGAGACGATCAAGGAGCGCCAGGAATCCGAGCTGATCAACAACCCGGAATACGGCCTTCTGGCCAACGTGGCCGATTCGCAACGCATTGCCACGCTGACCGGCGCGCCGACGCCGGACGACATGGACGACCTGCTGACCCGGGTGTGGAAGGAGCCGGGCTTCTTCCTCGCCCACCCGCTGGCCATCGCCGCCTTCGGCCGCGAATGCACCCGCCGTGGCGTGCCGCCGCCCACCGTCAGCCTGTTCGGCTCGCAATTCCTCACCTGGCGCGGCATTCCGCTGGTGCCTTCGGACAAGCTGCCCATCATCGACGGCAAGACCAAGATCCTGCTGTTGCGCACCGGCGAGAAGCGCCAGGGCGTGGTCGGGCTGTTCCAGCCGGGCCTGGCGGGCGAACAGAGCCCCGGGCTGTCGGTGCGCTTCATGGGCATCAACCGCAATGCCATCGCGTCCTACCTGATTTCGCTGTATTGCTCGCTGGCAGTGCTCACCGACGATGCCCTGGCCGTGCTCGATGACGTGGAGATTGGCAAGTACCATGACTATCCAGACACCTACAAGTAACCCGCTTCCCGCAGGGGCGGCGGCCGGCTTGCCGGGTGAAGGAGAGTTGTCGCGGCTGGCGAGCGAGCTGTTCGCGCTGCTGCCCGGGCAGTCCGCGCCAGCGCCACAACGCGTCGCGCCGACGCTGGAACCCGCCAGCGCCGGCATCCCCGCCCAGGCCGGCCGCGCCGGGCAGCAGACGCTGGCCGTGCCGCAGGCGCCCGCCGCGCACCAGCCCGCCGTTGGTGGCGGCGCCCTGCCCGGCGCGCCGAGCACGCCGTATTACTTCCTCGGCGAAACCGGCAGCGATCCGCTCGATGGCCTGGCGGCCCAGGCGCTGGGCGGCGATGCCTTGCGCGGTGGCCCGGCCGGTCTGCCCGGCAACGACGCGCTGGCTGCGTTGGTGCTGGACATCGACTTCGGCCGGCCCAGCACCACGCATGCGCAGTTCGCGCCGGCGGGCAGCTATTACTTCCTGACGCCGGACGGCCTGCAACGCGGCGGCGACGCCACCGCCCACCCGCAGGCGACGCGGCCGCCGTTCGACGTGAACGCGGTGCGGCGCGATTTTCCGATCCTGGCCGAGCGGGTCAACGGCAAGCCCTTGATCTGGCTGGACAATGCCGCGACCACGCATAAGCCGCGCGCGGTGATCGAGCGCCTGGCGGCGTTCTACGAGCACGAGAACTCCAACATCCACCGGGCGGCGCACGAGCTGGCCGCCCGCGCCACCGACGCCTACGAGGATGCGCGACAGACGGTCACCCGCTTCATCGGCGCCCGCTCGCCCGAGGAGATCGTGTTCGTGCGCGGCGCCACCGAGGCGATCAACCTGGTGGCGCAGACCTTCGGCAAGCAACAGATCGGCGCGGGCGACGAAATCATCGTCAGCCACCTGGAGCACCACGCCAACATCGTGCCATGGCAACAACTGGCAGCCGAGAAGGGCGCGACGCTGCGGGTGATCCCGGTGGACGACGACGGCCAGTTGCGGTTGGACGAATACCAGAAGCTGCTGAACAGCCGCACCAGGCTCGTCGCGGTGACGCACGTGTCGAACGCGCTGGGCACGGTGACGCCGATCGCGGAGATCATCCGCCTGGGCCACGCGGCGGGCGCCAGGGTATTGATCGACGGCGCGCAGTCGGTATCGCACCTGCGGGTGAACGTGGCCGCGCTCGATGCCGATTTCTTCGTGTTCTCCGGGCATAAGGTGTTCGCCCCCACGGGTATTGGCGTGGTCTACGGCAAGGCCGAGCTGCTGGAGACGCTGCCACCCTGGCAAGGCGGCGGCAACATGATCGCCGACGTGACCTTCGAGAAGACGGTGTTCCAGCCCGCGCCGATGCGCTTCGAGGCCGGCACCGGCAACATCGCCGACGCCGTGGGGCTGGGCGCCGCGCTCAAGTACGTGGAGCGGCTGGGGCTCGACCACATCGCCGCCTACGAACACGGCCTGCTCGAATACGCCACCGCCGGCCTCAAGACCGTTCCCGGCCTGCGGCTGATCGGCACGGCGCGCGAGAAGACCAGCGTGCTGTCGTTCGTGTTGCCGGGCTATCGCACCGAGGAGGTCGGCCACGCGCTGAACGAGGAAGGCATCGCCGTGCGTTCCGGCCACCATTGCGCACAGCCCATCCTGCGTCGCTTCGGGCTGGAGGCCACGGTGCGCCCCTCGCTGGCGTTCTACAACACCTGCGCCGAGATCGACACGCTGATCGGCGTGGTGAGCCGGCTGGCGCATGCGCGACGCTGAGCGGCGCGGGCGTGCCCTGGAAGCCGGCGCAAGCCGGCTTCCGCTTCCGCCTGTCCCGCGATGCCGGGGCGTTGTCCGCAGGGCGCGGCTGCCCGCTCCGACACCTCGCACGCACCGCTTCCCGCTGGCGTCGGCGGCCTGGGCCGGGGATCGGATACGGATCATTTCCGCCGCGCGCGTCGCCAAGCGGACAAGCACCGACTACACTGTCATGCGTTACCCGTGGCGCAACGTTTCTTCGGCATGACCGCTCGCTCCGTACACAATCACCTCGAAACCGCCTTTCTCGGCCTTGCCCTGGCCGCCTGCCTCGTGGCGGCGGGCACCTTGCAATGGTGGGCCGCCGACCGCCTCGGCGAGCGCATCTGGTTGATCCATGGCCTGCTGGTGCTGGCGGTGATCGGGCTGATCTACCTGGTGTTGCGCCGCCCCGCTCCGGCCGGCGCGCCGCAGGAATCCACCGTCCTGGCGGTGGCCGCCGAATCGCAACCCATCGCCCATTGCCTGCCCGACATCGTCTGGCGCATCGACTACGCCACCCGCGCGGTGATGCCGCTGAACGCCGCCGGTGCCGCCGAGCACCCGCGCGCCGACGAGGAAAGCGCCCGACTGTCGATGCTGTTTCCGGCCCGGGTGTCGCGGCAATACCTGGAAGCGCTGATCAACGTGCAGAGCACGCAGACGCCGCAGCAGTTCGAATACCGGCTCGCGCCGGCCGACGGCAAGGAACAGCACGTGTTCGAGGCCCGGTTGCTGCCGCTGTCGGGCAAGGAATGCCTGGCGGTGATCCGCGACATCACCGAGATGAAGGCCACCGAGGAGGCGCTGTTCAACCAGCAGTTGTTCGTCCACCAGATCATCGATTCCAGCCCCAGCCTGATCTTCGTGCGTGACAAGCACGGCCGCTTCCTGCTGGTGAACCGCGCGACGCAAAGTGCCTTGGGCCACGATCTGCTGGTGCAATCGCACATGGGCCTGTCCGAGCAACAGATGCCGTTCACCAACGGCGACCACGACGTGCTGGAGAAAGGCGAGACCGTGCGCATCGTCGACCACTACACGCTGGCCAACGGCCGCACGCACTGGTTCGACATCATCAAGCAGCCGCTGATCCGCGACGGCGAGGTCTACATCCTGTCGATCGCCATGGATATCTCGCACGTGAAGGCTGCCGAGGCGGCGCTCGCCAACAGCGAACCATTGTCGGGCGACGTGGCCGACGCGCTGCCGCAACCGTTCATGCTGGTGCGCGACGGCAATATCGAATTCGCCAACCTGGCAACCTGCCTGCTGCTGAACGCGCCGCCGTCCGCCGTGCTCGGCCGCCCGTTGTCGGCGTTCGCCGGCAACGCGGACAGCCTGCTCGCCGCCCCCGACTTCCAGCCCAGCCGTTTCGAAGTGCCGCATGGCGACGGCTTCCCCTGCTGGGCCCGCCGCATCCGGCAGAACGCCGGCGACGCGCACCTGATCGTGTTCGATACGGTGCGCGAAGCCCAGGCCGCCTGAGCACCGGTTCAAAATCCTAGGGTGAATCGACATTCAAACGCGGGTGCGAAGGGCGAAGGCCGGGATGCAGGGCAAGGCGTGCCGAGCGAAGTGGGGTAATCCCCACGAACGAGGCGCAACGCGGCCATGCGCCCGGCCTTCGCCCTTCCCTGCGGGTTGGTCCGTGGGCCGGCGTCTGCTTTGTCGCACGGCTTGCAGATAGGAAGGCTATCTGCTGCGCCGCGCTTCGCGCAGCCATCCGGCCCACGGATCAACGCATCCCACGTTTGAATGTCGATTCACCCTAGCGCGACCATCCCGAGCATCCCGCGCCGCCCGGCGCGGACATGGACGCGTGCTAGAATCCGCGGTCTTCCGACCTCGATCTTTATACTGCCCGCCGCATGTCCGCTTCTTCCTCCCTTGCCCCCCTCCTCGCTCAACTCGATCACGTGCCCGCGCGCCTGCGCTGGCCATTGGAAAAGAAGCTGCGCACGCTGGAACAACGGCTGGCGGCCGGCAAGCCGGCGGATCGCGGGCTGGCCGAACTGACGCGCGAGCTGGAAACCGCCGCCGCGCAGACCGCGCGCCGCCGCGAACGCCTGCCGCGACCGAAATTCGACGACCACCTGCCGGTCAACCAGCGACGCGACGAGATCGCCGCCGCCATCCGCGACCATCAGGTGGTGATCGTCTGCGGCGAGACCGGCTCGGGCAAGACCACCCAGTTGCCGAAGATCTGCCTGGAGCTGGGCCGCGGCGTGACCGGGCTGATCGGCCACACCCAGCCGCGCCGTCTGGCCGCGCGCTCGGTGGCGTCGCGCATCGCGCAGGAGCTGGACAGCGAGCTGGGCAGCGTGGTCGGCTACAAAGTGCGCTTCACCGACAAATCGTCCGGCGATAGTTACATCAAGCTGATGACCGACGGCATCCTGCTTGCCGAAACGCTGTCGGATCGCTATCTCGCCAACTACGACACCCTGATCGTCGACGAGGCGCACGAACGCAGCCTGAACATCGATTTCCTGCTGGGCTACCTGAAGCAGTTGCTGCCGCGCCGGCCGGACCTGAAGGTGATCGTCACCTCCGCCACCATCGACGCCGAGCGCTTCAGCCAGCATTTCGACGGCGCGCCGGTGCTGGAAGTCTCGGGCCGCACCTTCCCGGTGGAAGTACGCTACGCGGCGCTGGAGGCCGACCGTCGCCGTGGCGCCACGGCGCAGGGCGGCTCGGCGCTCGACGACGACGACGCCGAGATCGAGATGGAAGAAGCCATCGTGCGCGAGGTCGAGCACCTGTGGCGGCACGACGGGCCGGGCGACGTGCTGGTGTTCCTGCCCGGCGAGCGCGAAATCCGCGAGACCGCCGAGGAATTCCGCCGCGCCAGGTTGCGCGACGCCGAGGTCATCCCGCTGTTCGCACGCCTGTCCAACGAAGACCAGCAGCGCATCTTCCGGGCGTCCAATGGCCGCCGCGTGGTGCTGGCGACCAACGTGGCCGAGACCTCGCTCACCGTGCCGGGCATCCGCTACGTGGTCGACTCGGGCCAGGCGCGCATCAACCGCTACAGTCCGCGCGCCAAGGTGGAACAACTGCTGGTGGAGAAGATCAGCCAGGCCAGCGCCCGCCAGCGCGCGGGCCGCTGCGGCCGGGTGGCCGCCGGGGTCTGCGTACGCCTGTATTCGGAGCAGGATTTCCTCGGCCGCCCGGAATTCACCGACCCGGAAATCATCCGCTCCAGTCTGGCGGCGGTGATCCTGCGCATGGCCGCGCTCAAGCTCGGCCGGGTGGATGCGTTCCCGTTCCTGGAAGCGCCGTCCGGCAAGCTGATCGCCGACGGCTACCAGCAACTGCGCGAACTGGGCGCGGTGGACGACGACGACCAGCTCACGCCGGTGGGCCAGCAACTGGCGCGACTGCCGGTGGATCCGCGGCTGGCGCGCATGCTACTGGCCGGCCATGAGAACGCCTGCCTGCGCGACATCCTGGTCATCGCCTCGGGCCTGTCGGTGCAGGATCCGCGCGAGCGGCCGTTCGAGGCGCGCGACGCCGCCGACCGCGCCCACGCCCGCTTCACCGACGACAAATCGGACTTTCTGTCCTACCTGCACCTGTGGGCGTTCTTCGAGAAGGCGCTGGCGGAGAAGACCTCCAACAAGCAGCTGGTCGGGCAGTGCCACACCCATTTCCTGTCGTACCTGCGGCTGCGCGAATGGCGCGACCTGCACCGCCAGCTGGGCGAGATCGTCGAGGACCTGGGCTGGCGGCTGAACGACGCGCCCGGCACCTACGAACAGGTGCACAAGGCGCTGATGACCGGCCTGCTGGGCAACCTGGGGATGAAGCAGCCGGAGAACGACGAATACCTCGGCGCGCGCGCGATCAAGTTCAATATCTTCCCCGGCTCCTGCCTGAAGAAGAGCCGCCCCAAGTGGGTGGTCGCCGGCGAGCTGGTGGAGACCACCAGGCTGTACGGCCGCGTGGTGGCCGCGGTGGAGCCGGAATGGGTGGAGCGGCTGGCGCAGCACCTGGTGAAGAAGCAGTACTTCGATCCGCACTGGGAGAAGGATTCGGCGCAGGTGGTGGCCAGCGAGCGCGTCACGCTGTACGGCCTGCCCATCGTCAACCGCCGCCGGGTGCACTACGGCCGCATCAACCCGGCCGAGGCCCGCGAGATCTTCATCCGCGAGGCGCTGGTGCGCTTCAACTACAAGACCAACGCGCCGTTCTTCGACCACAACCTGGGGCTGCTGCTCGACATCGAGGAGCTGGAGCACAAGGCGCGTCGCCAGGACGTGCTGGTGGACGAGGATGCGCTGTACGGCTTCTTCGATGCGCTGATCCCGCCCGAGGTGCACAACGGCGCCGGCTTCGAGCAATGGCGCAAGAAGGCCGAGGCGCAGCAGCCGAAGCTGCTGTGGCTGACCCGCGACTTCGTGATGAGCCATTCGGCCAGCGGCGTCACCGAAGAACAGTTCCCCACGCACTTCCGCCTGGCCGAGGCCAAGCTGCCGTTGTCGTACCGCTTCGAGCCCGGCCATCCGCTGGACGGCGTGACGCTCAGCCTGCCGCTGCACCAGCTCAATCGCGTCAACCAGGCGGTGTTCGACTGGCTGGTGCCGGGCATGCTGCGCGAGAAGATCACCTTCCTGATCAAGTCGCTGCCCAAGCACCTGCGCCGCATGTGCGTGCCAGTGCCGGAATTCGCCACCCGCATGCTGACCGAGCTGGAGCGCGCCGACCGCGAGGCGCCGCTGCTGCCGCAACTGGCGCAGGCGGCGACGCGCGGCATCGGCAGCACGGTGAGCGCGGACGATTTCGACGACACCGCCATCCCCACCCATCTGCGGATGAACTTCCGGGTGATCGATGACGGCGGCCAGGAACTGGCCAGCGGCCGCGACCTGGTGGCGATCCGGGCCCAGCTGGGCGAGGCGGCGCAACTGACCTTCCGCGACGAAGCCGACGATGCCGGCATCGAGCAGAACGGCCTGACCAAGTGGGATTTCGGCGATCTGCCGGCGCAGCTCACCATCAAGCGCCAGGGCCGCAAGCTCACCGGCTACCCGGCCTTGGTGCCGGACGAGGACGCCTGCGCCATCCGCCTGTTCGACACCGCGCACGCGGCCGACGCGGCGCATCGCCAGGGCGTGGTGCGGCTGCTGCGGCTGGAGCTGGCGCAGCACGTGAAGCAACTGGAAAAGTCGGTGCCCAACTTCCAGCAACTGGCGATCCAGCTGCGGGCGCTGGGCAACGCCGACCGCCTGCTGGCCGACATCGTCGATGCCATCTGCAATCGCGCCTTCCTCGGCGACGACGAAGCGCCGCGCCGCAAGAAGGATTTCGACGAGCAGAAGGCGCGCGCCAAGGTGCGCCTGCCCAGCGTGCGCGATGCGGTGGTCCGGGCGCTGGGCGACGTGGTGGCCGAATACGCGCCGCTGTCCGCTGCGCTGGCCAAACCCGGCCCGCTGAGCCAGCCGCTGAAGGAGCAGCTGGGACAGTTGGTGTACGACGGTTTTCTCAGCGCCACGCCGTGGGAGCAGTTGCCGCGCCTGCCCATCTATCTGAAAGCCATGCGGGTCAGGATGGAGAAGCGGGTGCAGAACCCTTCCCGCGACGGGCAGCGCGCCGCGGAGATCGCCGCGCTGTGGGCGCGCTGGGAGGACGAACTGGAAAAATGGCAGCGCGAAGGCCGCGACCTGGCGCCGCTGCTGCCGTTCCGCTGGATGATGGAGGAATTGCGGGTCAGCCTGTTCGCCCAGGAACTGCGCACGCCCTACCCGGTGTCGCTCAAGCGCTTGAACAAGCAATTCGAAGAGCTGACACGACGCTGAACATGACGTTCGATTAGCCCAAATACATACAACGCTGCATTGCAGCATTGTCAGGCTTCAATATGCTGTAAGCATTCGTCCTTTCGTCGGTCAGATGCGGGTTTGTATCCGGAAATCAATGCCTAACGTCGGTTTTCATTTAGTTGAAATTGATTAGCACTGAGCAGGCCGGATACGATCCACGAGCGGAAAACTTTCGTCCGCTTTAAAACACAATTAATCAGCATTTACTGATATAGGAGTGTACACATGCGTCTGCCCCAAACCCTGATCGCCCTCGCTGTGGGCGCCGTGTTCGCCGCGTCGGCCAATGCCGCCGTGGTGTCCTCCGGCAGCCAGTCCTTCAGCCACGACAGCTTCCTGCTGTTCGGCGATTCCTTCACCTCCAGCTTCACCACCAACGACGCCGTGCTGGATGTCGACTTCAGCCCGACCGTGAATGGTTCGCTGTCCAACGTGCTGCTCGGTCTGTTCGACGTCACCGCGGGCAACTTCCTGGCCTTCAACAGCTTCAGCAGCACGGGCTTCCTGCACGACGGTCCGCGCAAGGTCGGCTTCGACTATTCGTTCGACGATCTGTCGCTGGTGAATGGCCACAACTATCTGTTCGGTGTGCTCGCGCTCGGCAACGACTACAGCGGCACGTTCTCCTACACCCTGACCAGCCCGGTTCCGGAGCCCGAGACCTACGCCCTGATGGGCCTGGGTCTGGCGGCCCTGATCGCGCGCCGTCGCAAGGCCGGCAAGTAATTCGGTCCTTCGCGTCAAACAAAAACCCCGTTCCTCGGAACGGGGTTTTTGTTTGGGCCGGATCGGCTCAGCGAGCCACCGGGCGCGCCGGATCGGCGCACCACTCGCTCCAGGACCCGGGATACAGCCGCGCCCCCGGCAGGCCGGCGGCTTCCAGCGCCAGCAGGTTGTGACATGCCGTCACCCCGGAGCCGCACTGGTGGACCGTCTCGCTCACGTCGCGCCCGGCCAGCAGCGCCTGCCATTCGGCCCGCAAGGCTTCGGGCGACTTGAAACGCCCGTCGTCGCCCAGGTTGGATTGGAAAAACCGATTGAGCGCGCCGGGGATATGGCCGCCGACGGGATCGAGCGTTTCGCCCTGCCCGGCGTAGCGCTCGGGGCTGCGCGCGTCGACCACCACGAATTGCGCCGCCTGCAGGTTGGCCAGCACGTCGGCGCTGTTCACCCGCATGGTCGAGCGCACGTCCGCCACGAAGCGCTGCTGCGGCAACGCGACCGGCGCGTCGCTCAGCGGCAACCCCGCCGCCTGCCAGGCGGGCAGGCCGCCGTCGAGCACCTGGACCGCGTCGTGTCCGAGCCAGCGCAGCAGCCACCACAGGCGCGCGGCGAACATGCCGCCCGACGCATCGTAGGCGACCACGTGGCTGTCGTTGCCGATGCCATGCGCGCCCAGCCACGCTGCCAGTTCGAGCGGATCCGGCAGGGGATGACGACCGTTGCCGCCGGTCTTGGTGCCCGACAGCACGTTGTCCAGATGGGCGAACAGCGCCCCCGGGATATGCCCGGCGGCATAGGCCGCTGCGCCGGCCTGCGGTTGCGCCAGGTCGTGGCGGCAATCGACCACCACCACGTTGGCGTTGTTCAGCAAGGTGTTCAGTCGATCGACGCTGATCAATGGCGACATCGGCATGCTCCTGACGGGGCCCGGGCGAAGCGGCGTGGCGCTGGAGCGCACGGCGATTCGCCTGCGGCAAAAAGGGGAAAGCGGCGTCCAGACGCCGGAACGCCCTCCGAAGAGGGCGTTCCGCATGTTACCTCAGCACCGGGTGGATCAGCGTTCGACGGCCAGCGCCACGCCCATGCCACCGCCGATGCACAGCGTCGCCAGGCCGCGCTTGGCGTCGCGGCGCTGCATTTCGTGCAGCAGCGTCACCAGCACGCGGGCGCCGGAAGCGCCGATCGGGTGGCCCAGTGCGATCGCGCCGCCGTTGACGTTGACGCGGTTCCAATCCCACTTCAGTTCGCGGGCCACGCCCAGCGCCTGCGCGGCGAAGGCTTCGTTGGCCTCGATCAGGTCGAGATCGGACAGCGACCAGCCGGCACGGCTCAGCGCCTTCTGGGTCGCCGGCACCGGGCCCATGCCCATGATGGTGGGGTCGACGCCGGCGGACGCGCTGGCGCGAATGGTGGCCAGCGGGGTCAGGCCCAGCTCGCGCGCCTTGGCCTCGGTCATCAGCAGCACCGCGGCGGCGCCGTCGTTGATGCCCGACGCGTTGCCGGCGGTGACGGTGCCTTCCTTGTCGAACGCCGCGCGCAGCTTGGACAGGCCTTCCATGGTCGCGTTGGTCTTGATGAACTCGTCGTTGTCGAACACCACCGGATCGCCCTTGCGCTGCGGGATCAGCACCGGAACGATCTCGTCCTTGAAGCGCCCGGCGGCCTGCGCGGCGGCGGCCTTCTGCTGCGACGCCAGCGCCAGTTCGTCCTGCTCGGTACGGCTGATGCCGTACTTCTTGGCGATGTTCTCGGCAGTGACGCCCATGTGGTACTGGTTGTACACGTCGGTCAGGCCGTCGTAGACCATGCTGTCGATCAATTGCGCATTGCCCATGCGGAAGCCGTCGCGGCTGCCGTTCAACAGGTGCGGCGTGGCGCTCATGTTCTCCTGGCCACCGGCGATGACGATGTCGCTGTCGCCGGTGAGGATGGCCTGCACGCCCAGCGCCACGGCCTTCAGGCCGGAGCCGCAGACCTGGTTGACGGTCAGGCCGGGCGTGGTGTCGGGCAGACCGGCGCGACGCAGTGCCTGGCGGGCGGGATTCTGGCCCAGCCCGGCGGTCAGCACGTTGCCCAGGATGACTTCACTGACTTGATCGGCGGCCACGCCGGTCTTTTCGAGGAGGGACTTGATGATGATCGCGCCCAGTTCGGGTGCGGAGACTTTGGCCAGGCTGCCGCCGAAATTGCCCAGGGCGGTCCGCTGTGCGGCCACGATTACTACATTGGTCATTGCTCATTCTCCAAGAGGTGGATTTAGTCCCGATTCCCTGATTTGGCGGTCGTTTCAGTCGACACGCTCTTTCACATATCGACCAGGTGCCGGCTCGATTTCTTTGTATTTGGTATTGCCCAACTTCTTGGGCGCCGCAACCTGCTTGCCCGCACGAGGCGACAGCCAGGCGGCCCAATCCTGCCACCAGCTGCCTGGCCGGGATTCGGCTTTTTCGAACCATTGCTCCGGATCGGCCGGCAATTCCTCGTTCACCCAGTAATTGCGCTTGTTGGCGGTGACCGGATTGATGGTGCCGGCGATATGACCGGAGGCGCCCAGCACGAAACGCAGCGGCCCCTTGAACAGACGGGTGGTGCCATAGGCGGAGCGCCACAGCACGATATGGTCCTCGCGCGCGGCGAACACGTAGGTGGGCAGAGTGATCCGGGTCAGATCGATGGGCACGCCGCACAGGCTGAACGAGTTGGGCTTGGTCAGGTTGTTCTTCAGGTACATGTTTTCCAGGAAGAACGTGTGCATCGGCAGCGCCAGGTTGGCCGAATCGTTGTTCCAGTACAGCAGGTCGAACGGCGGCGGCGTCTTGCCCTTGAGGTAGTTGTTGACCACGTAGTTCCAGATCAGGTCGTTGGCGCGCAGCGATGCGAAGGTGCGCGCCAGTTCCTTGCCGGACACCACGCCGCCCTGCGCCAGCTTCGGCTTGCGGGCATTGATCAGGTTCCAGTCGATGAAGTGCTTGATGTCGCCCGGCTCGGAGTGATCGAGGATCACCGTCATCAGGGTCAGCGATTCGAACCAGTCCAGCCCGCGCGACTGCATGACCGGGATGGCGGTGGACACCAGTTCGCCGCCGATGCAGAACGACAGCACGTTCATCTTTTCGCGACGGGTGATCTCGCGCACCACCTCGGCGGCGCGGATCACGCCCTGCTCGATGTAGTCGTCCCAGACCAGCTTGCCTTGCTCCGGCTGCACCGATTTCCACGACACCAGGAAGGTGGTGTACCCCTGCTCGACCACCCAGCGCACCATCGAATTCTCGGGCTGGAGATCCATGATGTAGTACTTGTTCACGCACGGCGGCACGATCAGCAGCGGCACTTCGTAGACCTTGGCGGTGCTCGGCGTGTATTGCAGCAACTGGAACAGGTCGTTCTCGTAGACCACGGCGCCCGGCGTCACCGCCAGGTTGCGGCCCACTTCGAACACGCTTTCGTCGGTGGTGGTGATCAGGCCCTTCTGCACGTCGGTCAGCATTTTCTGCATGCCGGCGGCCAGGCTCTCGCCCTTGGTCTCCTGGGCGAGCTTGAGCACTTCGGGATTGGTCAGCGCGAAGTTGGCCGGGCTGATCGCATCGACGTACTGGCGGGTGAAGAACTCGATCTTCTCGCGCATGCCGTCGTCGGTGGCGGCGGCGGAAACCGACTCCATCAGCCACTTGGAGGTCAGCAGGTAGTTCTGCTTGATGAAGGAGAACAGCGGGTCTTCCCATTCCGGCGCATTGAAGCGGCGATCGCCCCTTTCGGGCTCGATCAGCTTCAGCGGCGGCTTGGCGCCGATCAGGCCCAGCCAGAGGTCGAGCTGGGCGCGATAGTATTCGGTCTGCTTTTCGATCCACTCAGGGCGGCTGTTCAATGCCGCCAGCCAGGAAGCCTGCGCCGTGCTGCCAGCCGGGGCCTGGGCGCCGCCGAGCGAATTGGAGGTGTGTTCCCAATGCTGCCACCATTGGCGGTTGGCATCGTTCAGTTGTTGCAATAGCGTTTGGAAATTCGGTGGATTCAACACGGTTCACTCCGCAGGATGGTGGACGGTAATAGACGTGCTTCTATCCGGGATCGATTCCGGGCCATCGTCATAAGCAATGGGGGATAGCACTTATTTTGTGCAACGCAGCATACAAAACTCCCCGTTTTGGCGCAAGCCAGGAGAAATCACTCTCGAAATTGCATGCAATTTCAGATGGTTCTCATTGATTAAACATGACATTTTTGGAATCGTTGCTTAAAATCAGCAGCAACTGATAGACAAGATTGCCCGGGATAAGCGCGGGGAGGCAAGAAATGCGTAATTGGATCAATATGTTGGGCTTGGCCGTTTTGGCCGCCGCCTTGACGTTGCCTGCCCAAGCG
Source organism: Chitiniphilus shinanonensis DSM 23277 (assembly GCF_000374805.1). Lineage (GTDB taxonomy): Bacteria > Pseudomonadota > Gammaproteobacteria > Burkholderiales > Chitinibacteraceae > Chitiniphilus > Chitiniphilus shinanonensis. The sequence continues at coordinate 5,835 of NZ_KB895339.1, read as the reverse complement.
GCACAGAAAACCACCGAGAAGCAAGCCAGCAGCAAGCAAAGCGCCTCGGCCAAGCGCGCCAAGCGCAACAGCAACCTCAGTAAGGAAGCGACTGCCAAGGCGCGCGACAGCGTCAATGTGTCGCGTGCCATGACCGCGGTCGAGCATCCGGGCGTGCAATCGGCCGGCGTGCTGGTGATGAACGAAAACACCGGCGAAGTCGTGTACCAGAAGAGTGCCGACGACGTGGCGCCGATCGCCTCGATCACCAAGCTGATGACCGCCATGGTGGTGCTCGATGCCGCCCTGCCGATGAACGAACTGCTGACCATCGGCCCGGAAGACGTCGACCTGCTGAAGAACACCTCGTCGCGACTCGGCGTCGGCACCTCGCTCACCCGCGCCGAAATGCTGCTGCTGGCGTTGATGTCGTCGGAAAACCGCGCCGCCTCGGCGCTGTCGCGCTACTACCCCGGCGGTCACGCGGCTTTCCTCAAGCGGATGAACGACAAGGCGCGCGAGCTGGGCATGGTGCATACCCGCTTCTTCGACGCCACCGGCCTGACCCCGAACAACGTGTCCACTCCGCGCGAACTGGCGCGCATGGTGGTCGCGGCGCGGCAGTATCCCGAGATCCACCACTTCACCACGTCGAGCGAGTATTCCTTCGTCTCGAACATCACCGGCCGCGAGTTGCAGTTCCGCAACACCAACCCGCTGGTGCGCGAAGGCGACTGGAACATCGGCCTGTCCAAGACCGGCTACACCAACGAGGCCGGGCGCTGTCTGGTGATGCAGGCCACCATCGGCGGCTCGCCGGTGGTGATGGTATTGCTGGATTCCGCCGGCAAGTACACCCGGATCGGCGACGCCACCCGCGTGCGCAAATGGCTGGAGACCAGCCCCTACGCCCGACTGCACGCCGGCACCTTCTGATAGCAGCCAACAAATTCCAGCGGAGCGGTTCTGGCAAGGAGCGCGAAACGCAGACAGTACAAGGCGTACGGCAAGTTTCGCGCGACGCAGCCAGAAGGAATTTGTTGGCTGCTCTGAGCTTGGCACAACGAAAAACGGCGCCCTTGGGCGCCGTTTTGCATTGGGTCGCGTCGTTCAGAAGAACTGCGTCAGCCACGCCTTGAACTGGCCCGCCGGCAGCGCCCCGCTCATCCGTTCCAGTTCCTGCCCGTGTTCGAACACGGCGATGGTCGGAATGCTGCGCACCTTGTATTGCGTCCCCAGCGCCGGCTGGGCCTCGGTGTCGATCTTCACGAACAGCGCCTGGCCGGCATACGCCTCGGCGGCGGAAGCAAAGCCCGGCGCGAACGCCTTGCACGGGCCACACCACGGCGCCCAGAAATCGACGATCACCGGCACCTTGCTGTACTTCACCAGATCGGCAAAGTTCTCGGCCGTGCCGGCGATCGGCACACCCGCCAGCAACGGCTGGTGACAGGCGCCGCAGTTGGGGTTCTCGCTCAGCCGGGCCGGCTCCAGGCGGTTGCCGGTGTGGCAGTGGGGACATTCGACGATCATGGCGCTCCTCCGGGTTTATGGGCGGCATCTGGCGCCGCCGGGTATGGATTTGGGTCCGATTATGAACAGGTTTGCCGCGGGCCGGAACGCGGCGGGCCGCATCGCCCGGGCCGTGGCACCCGCTACACCCGGTCGCCGCAAGTGCTTCGACCTCATCTTGCGGCGAAAATCTTCTTTTCAAACATAATATATTTTTATATTATGAATAAACATATATTGAAGGAACGAACGTGGACATCGCCAAGCTGCGCGACGCCGCCGGACAGGCCGCAACGCTGCTGAAGCTGCTCGCCAACGAGGATCGCCTGCTGCTGCTGTGCCAGATGGTCGAGCAGGAGCGCTGCGTCTCCGACCTGGAAACGCTCACCGGTATCCGTCAGCCCACGCTCTCGCAACAACTGGGCGTGCTGCGGGCGGAACAGGTGGTCGATACGCGGCGCGAAGGCAAGCGCATCTACTACCGGCTGGCCAGCGAGGAAGTCCGGGCCACGCTCGCCCTGCTCTATCAGCTCTACTGCAACCAGGAAAACGCCAAATGACCATCGATTGGGCCTCGTTCACCCCCTGGAGCGCGCTGGCCGGCGGCGCGCTGATCGGCCTTGCCGCCAGCCTGCTGGCGCTGGGTGCCGGCCGCATCGCCGGCATCAGCGGCATCGTCGGCAACCTGGTCGGCGGCACGCCGGCACGCTGGCAACTGGCCTTCGTGGCGGGATTGCTGGCCGCGCCCGTCGCCTGGCTGCTGCTGGCGGATGCGCCATCGTTCCGGCTCGATGCCGGGCCCGTTCTGCAAATCATCGCCGGGCTGCTGGTCGGCATCGGCACACGCTACGCCAACGGTTGCACCAGCGGCCACGGGGTCTGCGGGCTGTCGCGCCTGTCGCTGCGCTCGTTGAGCGCCGTGCTGGCGTTCATGGGCGCCGGCTTCGTCACCGTCTACCTGCTGCGCCACGCGCTCGCCTGAGGAGTTTCGTCATGAACGCCAAATCCACCTGGGTGGCCTTCGCCAGCGGCCTGCTGTTCGGCGTCGGCCTGATCGTGTCCGGCATGGCCAATCCGGCCAAGGTGCTGGGCTTCCTGGACCTGGCCGGCCAGTGGGACCCGAGCCTGACCCTGGTGATGGGTGGCGCCATCGCCGTCGGCCTGCTCGGCTTCGGCTGGGCGCGCCGCCGTACCACCACGCTGTTCGATCACGCGCCGCTCCAGTTGCCGGACAACCGCCGCATCGACCGACGCCTGATCCTGGGCAGCATCGCCTTCGGCGTCGGCTGGGGCCTTGCCGGCATCTGCCCGGGGCCGGCGGTGGTGGCGCTGGTGCTCGCCCCCGGCCAGGCCTGGCCGTTCGTGGCCGCGATGCTCGCCGGCTTCTGGCTGTACGGGCGGCTGGCGCGGGGCGGCCGGGGCTAGGGCGAATCGGCTTCGATCGCACCAAAGATCCTCCGCTACGCTCATGTCCCGCGTGGGCATGTCGCACGAAGCGGACTAAGATGCCCGGATCGCCGCCCCCGTCCCCGCCATGCCGAGTCCCCGTCGCGCGCTGTTCCATCCCCTGCTCGATCACCTTCGCCCCGGCCGCCACTGGCTGCCGCTGCTGAACTGGCTACCCGGCTACCATCGCCACCTGTTCCTCGCCGACTTCGGCGCCAGCCTGATCGTGGCGGCGCTGCTGATCCCGCAGGCCATCGCCTACGCGCTGCTGGCCGGACTGCCGCCGCAGACCGGCCTGTACGCCAGCACGCTGCCGCTGCTGGCCTACGCGCTGTTCGGCAGCGCGATGACGCAGTCGGTGGGGCCCACGGCGCTGACCTCGATGATGACCGCCAGCGCGCTCGCCCCCATCGCCGCGCGCGGCGAGGACCCGATCGCCGCGGCGCTGCTGCTGGCGCTGCTGTCCGGGGCGATGCTGATCGCCTGCGGCCTGCTGCGGCTGGGCAGGATCACCCAGTTGCTGTCGCACCCGGTGGTCAGCGGCTTCACCAGCGGCACCGCCATCCTGATCGCGCTGGGCCAGCTCGGCCCGCTGTTGCAATTGCCGCTCTCCGGCAACCTCGTCCCCGCGCTGCTCGGGGGCCTGTGGCGGGCGCTGCCGCAGGTCTCGGCCGCCGCGCTGTCGTTCGGACTGCTGGCGCTGGCCGCGTTCGCGCTCGGCAGCGAGCTGCTGCCCGGCCTGTTGCGCCGCCTGGGCGTGCCGCCGCGACACGCCGGCTGGGCCGGCCGGCTGGCGCCGTTGCCGATCCTGGCCGCCCTGGCGGTCTACGCGACCTACGCCCCGGGCAATCCAACCCTGGTCGGCCCGCTGCCCACCGCGGCCCTGGTGCTCGAATGGCCCAGCTTCACCCCGGACGAAGTGGCCACGCTGTGGCTGCCGGCGCTGCTGCTGGGGCTGGTCGGCTTCCTGCAGAGCATCACCATCTCGCAGAGCCTGGCGCTGGCGCGCGGCGAAACCGTGTCGCCGGACCAGGAACTGATCGCCTTGGGCGCGGCCAACATCGCGGCCGGCGTCGCCGGCGCCCTGCCGGTCAGCGGCGGTTTCGCCCGCACCGCGGTCAACGCCAATGCCGGTGCGCGCACGCCTCTGTCCGGGGTGTTGGCCGCCGGCTGGGTGCTGCTGGTGGCGGCATGGCTGTCGCCGCTGCTGCAAGCGCTGCCGCGTGCGGCGCTGGCCGCGACCATCATCCTCGCCTCGCTCAAGCTGATCGATCTGCGCCTGCTGCTGGCCACCTGGCGCTACGACAAGCGCGACGCCGCCGCCCTGCTGGCGACACTGCTGGTCACGTTGTGCTTCGGCGCGCTGCCCGGCATCGGCAGCGGCGTGCTGTTGTCTCTGGCGCTGTTCATCCACCGCGTCAGCCAGCCGCAGGTGGTCGTGGTCGGACGGCTGCCGGGCACCGAGCACTTCCGCAATATCGAGCGCTTCCCGGTGCAGACCTGGCCCGGATTGCTGCTGTTGCGCGTCGACGAGAGCCTTTACTTCGGCAACGCGCAGGCGGTGCAGCTGCGCGTGGCCGAGCTGCTGGCCCGCCACCCCGATACCCGCGACGCGGTGCTGATCCTCTCCGGCGTCGCCAGCATCGACTTCAGCGCGGCCGAAGCGCTGGCGCAACTCGACCACGGTCTGGCCAAGCGCGGCGTCACGCTGTACCTGGCCGAGCTGAAAGTACCGCTGCGCCAGGCGCTGGTCGGCAGCGGGCTGCTCGATCCGCTGCTGGAGCGCACCTTCCTCAGCGCGCAACACGCGGTGCTCGGGCTGGCCGGGTGGCGCGGCGAACGCTAAGGTATCGACCGACCCCGTGACCAAGGAAACTCCCACCCCATGAACGTGCAAGCACTCGGCAACACCCGTTTCGGCCTGTCGGAAGGCATTCTCTGGGATGACCGCCTGGAAGCGCTGTGGTGGACCGACATCCACGCCGCCACGCTGTGGCAGTTCCATCCCGGCAGCGGCGTCGAGCGCAGCTGGCACCTGCCGGAGCGGCTGGGCTGCTTCGCCTTGACCGCGCAGACCGGCGTGCTGCTGCTGGGCCTGGAACAGGGGCTGGCGCGCTTCGACAGCGCCAGCGGCCAACTGACGCAACTGGTGCCGGTGGCGGCGAACCAGCCCAATCACCGCGTCAATGACGGCCGCTGCGACCGGGCCGGCAACTTCGTATTCGGCACGCTGAACGAGGGCGGCACCGACAAGACCGCCGGCTTCTACCGCTACACCCGCGACGGCGATTTGCAGCGGCTGTCGCTGCCGGGCGTGGCGATCTCCAACAGCATCTGCTTCAGCCCGGACGGCGGCACGATGTATTTCTGCGATTCACCGGCCAAACGCATCATGGCCTGCGACTACGACGAAGCCAGCGGCCGCACTGGCAACATCCGCGTGTTCGCCGACCTCAGCCGCGGCCAGGCCGACCCGGACGGCGCCATCGTCGATGCCGAGGGCTGCCTGTGGAGCGCCGAATGGGGCGGCTCGCGGGTGGTGCGCTACAACCCGCACGGCCAGCCGCTGCGCGAGATCGCGCTACCCACCGGGCAGATCACCTGCCTGGCGCTGGGCGGGCCGGTGCTCGATACGCTGTACGTGACCAGCGCCAGCGCCGGCATGGACGACGCGGCCCGGGCCGCGGACCGCAACGCCGGGGCAGTGTTCCGCATCGACGGCGCCGGGGTGCGCGGCCTGCCGGAGTGCCGCTTCGGCTGAGGTGTGAGGTGTGAGGCGTGAGGCGTGAGGCGTGAAGCGTGCGGCGTGAGGCGTGAGGCGTGAGGCGTGAGGCGTGAGGCGTGAGGCGTGAGGCGTGAGGCGTGAGGCGTGAGGCGTGAGGCGTGAGGCGTGAGGCG
>NZ_KB895338.1 GCF_000374805.1 Chitiniphilus shinanonensis DSM 23277 | reverse complement strand
CTGATGGCCGGTGTCGTCTGAGTGAAACCGAATTCGTCCAAACCGCTGCGCCGCTCTTGGGACGCAAGGTTGGCAAACAAGGCAAGTTGCTGGAGATGTATGCGCTGGCTAGTCACAGCACGGCCTTGCCCGTCCCCGAGCACTCGCAGGCTGTGCAGACGTTCCGGCAACAACTGGCACATCTGGCGCAGGTGGCTGCACTGCGTAAATCCCTTGAGCAACAAGCCTTGACGCTGTCGCTTGATGAGGCCGAAGACGACGGTCTTGCCATAGGCACCCCGACCGCGTTTGCCCCTGACTCGCCGGGCACCGAAGAACGATTCGTCGACTTCGACCTCGCCGGAGAGGGGCGACTCCTGTTCGCAGGTCTGGGCGATGCGCAGGCGGATGCCGTTGAGGTAGCGGTTGACGGTATTGCGGTTCAGCCCGCTTAGCATAGCGATCTGCGAGGCGTCCAGGTCGAGCGCAAAGTAGCGCACCAGCTCGCGGAACTTGGCCTCGGAAATTTTCGAACGGCGGATGTACTTATTTTTGTTCGTCATAACAGTAGGTTAGCTCCATTGCTAACCCGCTGTTCTAGTCATGACCCAAATTTTTGTAGGAGCATCAGACTCTGAGATTAAAAGTTATTTCTCTGATTTGACTGGTGCGGCAACTTTGCCAGAGCCTAGAACTATTCCAGGGAAGGGGCTTATTTACGTTATAAATACTCCCGACGGGACGTTTTACCCTAAGGAATTTTTCTACTTCATCAGGGAAAACTGGCCCCGCTTGGACTATTGATATTCCCAAAAATGCTACAGGCACTACGTATAATCCAGAAATTAAGTTTTTGAGGGAATGAAATGAATGATTTGAGATTTTATGAGGAAATTGTCCGCGATTCATTTGGGCTTTGGATTTCTGGTTTATTTGGTGCGATAGGCTCTTGGAATCCAGAAATGGATTTTTTTCAAAGAAAAGAATTGTTTTTTTTCTTTGTTAAGGATCTTTTGTCTAGAGGGGTGATTAAGTTTATAGCCCCCGGGGCTGACTGTTATATTTCTCCGGAAAATCCTAGCCCAAGGTATGTGATTAGTGATGAAAATGTTTATTGGAAAGCGACCCCAGAGGAAATTGTTTCTTATTTAAAAAGTCTCTGGCCAATTGGGGTGAGTGATGAAAATGATATCGAGCTTGCGGTCTATTTTTATGAAATCCCAGGGGTTGTGTGGATTGATGAAAATGGGGATGTTTTTGGTTCCTGATGGTTATCTAAAGGTGGATTAAAAAACGAAGCCGACTCTTCAGCTAATCGAGCCGTCTAACACGAAAATTAGAAGTCGTCATCTCAAGGCTGACGGATTTTTTATCAGTCCTAATAAAATTGTTGCCGGAGAAAAATGGAGTTCTTTCACTCCTTCAGGGGTGAAGGTTGAAGGTTTTGTATCGCCGCGGACGACTGTATATCCGGTTTGTCAAGAGAGATAAATGACATGCGAGGCTATAAATGAAGATACAGTTTTCATATATAAGCGGCGGAGCCCATCCTTTGGTGGGGGAGACGCTTTACTGGCAACCTAAAGTAGTCGAAGGGGAGGGATCTGCTCGGTATGATAGATACATGTGTGGGGCACTAGGGGCTATTGCTCAGACGGTGGAAGATTGTAGTAGGATTTTGGAATTTATTGAGGAAATAAAGAAAGGGAATGTTGATAAGATAGAAACGGGGGGGAATGATGTTACATTGAAAATTAGTAAATTTGGAGTGCAGGTTGATATAGAGATAAATGATCAATGGGTGGGGCAACCTGAAGGAATGTTTTTGTTGAATGAGTGGGAACGAGTTTTGATTGGCTGGAGGGAATTTATTAAGATGCCGCGTTCTCTTGATACGGTGTTTGAAGTTGAATTATAAGCAATGGTAGATTAACAAACGAAGCCGCCAGCCATCCATTAAATGAGCCTTCCATGATCACAACAAAAAAACCGCCGACCCCAAGGTCGGCGGTTAGTTTTTACCGTGTAGATGAATGCTAGGCTCGCACTGAATCCAGTTATAGGTTTGGCACGAAGCTAGACCAGCACGTATATGTCAATAACACGTATGCCGGGCTGTTATTTGGAGCATTGAACCCAACGCCCACTTACCGAGGCATTTACAAAGCTGGCGCCATATCGATCGCAAACGGTCAGCGGGCTTTCTTTCGTGGGGTCCCAGGAATACGTGTAAATGGCGGCGTAGGCCGAAGCGGACATAACAAGCAATGCAGCAGCCAGGGTAAATGCTTTTTTCATGATTGTTCCTATCCAAAAGTGGTAATAAAAATCTGGTTCTTGGTCGGGTCGATGCAAACCATGGATGCGGTATTGCTGTCGGCCCCCAAAAAGCCAAGGCATGTTTTTGGCAACGTAAAACCACTTAATCCGGTCGTAGTAACTGACATACTCTGGCTGGTGGGTGGTTTTGCCATGATGTTGGCGTCGATGCAAATGGATCGTCGGGATCGAATTTGGAATCATTGATCTGAATTTTTCTTCGACCTCGACGGTACTTGATTTACAAGGCTTGCTCTAGCTTGCCACGCATCATGCGTAAGGCGTTTACTTGGAGCACTGAACCCATCGGCCACTCACCGAGGCATTCACAAATTCGGCACCATATCTGGCGCAAGTGGTCAGCGGGCTTTCTTTTGTGGGGTCCCAGGAATAGGTGTAAATGGCGGCATAGGCCGAAGCGGAAACAACAAGCAGCGTAGCAGCCAAAGCAATTGCTTTTTTCATGAAAATCCCCATCCGAAAGTGGTAATGAAATATCTGGCTTATGGTCAAGCTGACATCAGCAAAAAGACAAGTTTTTGACCTGGATGTTGTCAGCCAGAAAAAAGTACAGCATGTTTATGACAACGTAAAATTGTTCTATCCGGATGAAGTGAAATTGAGACACTTTGCTTGGTTTGTCGTATTTGCGTCACACAGGTTCTGCTTTTACCGCCTTGAACAACGCCAGGCTTTTGCCCTGAGATGGTTGTTTGATTGGGTCGCGGCATGATTTGCAGGGCAGGTGTGGGTGGGCCGCTTTCTCGGTTGGGACGGTAGAAATGATGGATGAAGCAACGAAACCGGCCGCTGTTGATGGATGGAGATGACAGCCATAAAAAACGCCAACCCCGAGGTTGGCGTTTTTTATTCCCGATGTATTTCACGGCCCGCGTCGTTCGTTCAGCTTGGGATCGCCTGGCGGGCAGGTGACCTTGCCGCGCAGGCAGTCGAAGGCGCTGCCGATTTCCTCGCGGAAGCTCTTCGGGTGGTTGCCGGCTTCCTGCTTGGGGGCCTCGGGCGCGGGTGGCGGTGGGGCGGGTTGGGGTTCGACGATGACCGGCTGGGGCGCGGCTTCCTGGCGCTTTTGCGGGGTGGCCGGGCGAATGGCGATAGTGGGCAGGGCTTTGCGTTCCTGCACGGTGGTACCGGTCGCGGCGCGGGTGCGCGACGGGGCGAGGGTTTCGGGTTCGATGAATTCGGCGGCGGGCTCGCTGCTGTTTCCGGACCAAGGCGACAGCTTCACCACGGGCAGGGGTTCGGCTGTGGGTTGAAGGTCTGCGGCGGTCGGGATTGCCTGGTGCGGGGTGCGTTCCACTTCCATCACGGGTTCGGGCACGGGCTGGCTCAAGGTGAGCACGATGGCGGCCGCCAGCGCGGCGACGCCGGCGCCGATGACGATCTGCCAGCGCGGCGCCAGGTGACGATAGCGTTGCCATGCCGGTTGCAGCGCGGCACCGAGGGCGGCGGTTTGTTGTCGGGCGCGCTGGAGCCACTGGAGCGCGGCGTGATAAAGCCGCTGGGGCAGCACGCTGCTGTCCTGCCACAACAGGCCGCCCAGCGCGGCGCCTCCGTGGGCGTCGACACCCCGGATCGGTGGCTCCGTCTGGGTGGGGCGACGTCGTGGCTTGGCGGCATCTGCGCCGGGGTGGCGCGCGCTGCGCGAGCCCAGCAGCAGGGCGTTGCGGGCGGCGTGGGCGTCGGGGTAGCGGTCGTCGCGCTGCTTGGCCAGGCACTTGAGGATCAGTTCCGCCAGCCAGGCGGGGGTGTCCGGTTGCAGGGTGCGCGGGTCGGCGGGTTCGGTATGCAGGATGTTGTAGGCGATGCTAATCGGCTGGTCACCGGCAAAGGGCGGTTGGCCGGTCAGGGCTTCATACAACACGATGCCGACGGAGAACAGGTCGGCGCGGCCGTCCTGTTTCTGGCCGGTGATCTGCTCCGGGGCCATATAGCGCGGGGAGCCGACCAGGGTGCCGGCCTGGGTGAGTTCGCTGGCGGGCTGCTGGGCAATGCCGAAATCCATGATCTTGAGCCGGCCGTTGGCCATCAGCATCAGGTTGGCGGGCTTGATGTCGCGGTGGACTACCTGGGCGGCGTGGGCGTGCTCCAGGGCGTCGAACATCTGCTTGGCCAGGCTGACCACCTGTTTGACGGCCAGGGTGCCCTGCTGGTCGAGCAGGGTCTTGAGCGAGCGGCCTTCCAGCAATTCCATCGCCAGGTAGGTCTGGCCTTCCCAGGTGCCGCAGTCGTAGATGGTGATGATGCCGGGGTGATTCAGCCGCGCGGCGGAGCGCGCTTCCTGCAACAGCCGGGTGGAGTAGTCGATGGCCTGGGTTGCGCCCAGGTCGCCCACGTCGAGCAACTTGAGGGCGACATCGCGTTCCAGGCGCAGATCGCGCGCGCGGTACACCACGCCCATGGCGCCTTTGCCCAGGCGGCCCAGTAATTGATAGTGGGCGATTTGCACGGTGCTCGTCGACAATTTGTAAGGTTTCATGCGATCCGGATGCTGCATTGTCACAGATAGTGCAGGCGTTGCACCATCAGACAGCGGTGTTCACCGGGGTTTGTGAGCCCTGGCACAGCGCAACGGTTGCGCTTTCACGCTCTACGGTCGATTTCGGCGGATCGAAGTGTGGTGCGGCTGCCACGGCATGATCGCATTGATCGGCAAATCCATGGTTGGCGCGGCATAAAACAGCTGACGACGGGCATTTGCCGGCGTCGCGCCAATTTCGATTGCTGACTTGTTGGGAAAGTATTTGTTGTGAAATGCCCTTACGCCCTGGCCGGGCTGGGGGTTGCACTGCGGATCGCCGTCGCAGGAAAAACGCCCGTTCCGAAGAACGGGCGTGCCGTGGATGCGAGAAGACCGTCAGCCCGGTGTGGTGGCGTTGCTGGTAGAGAGGTCGGATGGCGCCTGCCAGCCGCCCCCCAGTGCCTTGATCAGCGATAGTTGCGCGACCAGGGCGTCGCGTTGGGCGCTGATCAGGGTGAGCTGCACCTGGAAGTCGCTGCGTTCGGCATCCAGCACTTCCAGGTAGTCGGAATAGCCGTTGTCGTAGCGGAGTTGGGCCAGATGCACCTGGCGTGCCAGGGCGTTCGATTGCAGCTTCAGCGCTTCCGCGCGCTCGCGGGTGCGTTGCACGCCATCCAGGCCCACCCGCACGTCGCCGAAGGCGCTGCGCACGGTCTGGGTGTAGCGGATGGCGGCCTGCTTGTCGCGCGCGCGCGCCTGATCCACCTGGGCGGCGGTGAGGCCGTTGTCGAACAGTGGCATCGTCAGGTCGCCGGCAAAGCCCCACACCTTGGATGGGCCCTTGAACAGGTCGCTGAATTCCAGGCTCTGCACGCCGAACAGGCCGGTCAGGGTGATGCGCGGGAAGTACGCGGCGCGGGCGACCTGGATCTGGGCGCGCGTGGCGCGCAATTGCTGTTCGGCGCTCTGGATGTCGGGGCGGCGCAGCAGCAGGTCGGAAGGCAGGCCGGCGGGCAGGGTGAACAGGCCCGGCAGCAAGCCCTCGATGCTGGTGCCGCGTGGCGCGACCTCGTTGTAGACCTCGCGCGGGCTGGCGCCGGTGAGGATGAACAGGATGTTCTGCGCCTGGGTCTGCGAAGCCTGCAATTGCGGCAGGGCGGCACGGGCGTCCATCAGCTCGGCCTCGGCCTGGCGCACGTCCAGTTCGGAGGTCAGGCCGCCCTTGAAACGCTTCACCCGCAATTGGTACGACTCTTCGCGGGTGGTCAGTGTCTGTTGGGCGACGTTGACCTGCGCGTCCAGCGCCCGCAGGTTGAAATACGCCTCGACGGTGGCGGCGCTGACCGCCAGCAGCACGCTGTCGTGGTCGTATTGCGTGGCTTGCAGTTGCGCCAGCGCGGCTTCGCGCTGGTTGCGCACCCGGCCCCACAGGTCGAGCTCCCAGCTGGCGCTGGCGGCGAACTGGTAACTGTCGTAGGGGTTGGGGCGAAGCCCGCCTTGCAGGCCGTTTTCGGAAACCCGCTGCCGACTGGCGTCGGCGCCCAGGTCCAGCCGCGGCAATTGCTCGGCGGAGGCGATGCCCAGCGCGGCGCGCGCTTCCTCGATGCGGGCGATGGCCAACTGGACGTCGGCGTTGCGCTCGCGGGCGCGCTCGACCAGTGCGTCCAGTTCCTTGTCGCCGAACAGATGCCACCACTGGTTGTCGATGGTGGCGGCTTCGCGGCCTTCGGGCAGATCGAGCGCGACCGGGGTGCGGTCGGGGCTGAGCAGGGCGCAGCCGTTCAAGGCCAGCAGCAGGGCGAGGGCGCCGCAGCGCAGGGCGAGACGAGGCTTATTCATGGCCGGCCTCCTCCTTGCGTGCTTCCTGCTGTCGTTGTTTTTCCGCCGGCTTCATGATCAGTCGGAAGAACAGCGGCACGAAGAAGGTGGCGATCAGGGTGGCGGCGAGCATGCCGCCGATCACGCCGGTGCCGATCGAGTGGCGGCTGGCGGCGCCGGCGCCGCTGGAGGTCACCAGCGGTACGCAGCCGAGGATGAAGGCGAGCGAGGTCATCACGATCGGTCGGAAGCGCAATCGCGATGCTTCCAGCGCCGCATCCATCAGGCTCATGCCCTCGCGGTATTTCTCGACGGCGAATTCGACGATCAGGATGGCGTTCTTGGCCGCGAGGCCGATCAGCGTGACGAGGCCGATCTGGAAATACACGTCGTTGTTGAGCCCGGTGAGCCATACCGCCAGCATGGCGCCGAACAACGCGAACGGTACCGCGGTGATGACGGCGAGCGGCAGCGTCCAGCGCTCGTACTGGGCGGCCAGGATCAGGAACACCATGATGATGCCGAAGATGAAGGCCTGGGCCGAGGAGCCGCTCGCGGCCTTTTCCTGGTAGGCGCTGCCGGTCCAGGCGAGCGAGTAATCGGTACTCAGCGTTTCGGCTGCGACCGCTTCGGCGGCGGCGATGGCCTGGCCGCTGGAATAACCGGGGGCTGGCTGCAGCATCACCTTGGCCGCCGAGAACACGTTGAAGCGCTCGACGAGTTCCGGTCCTGTCACCCGCTCCACCCGGACCAGCGAATCGAGCGGGATCATGTTGCCGCTGGACGAGCGCACGAACACGTTGCGGATGTCCTCGGGGCGCGAACGGAAATCGGCTTCGGATTGCAACTGCACCTTGTAGGTGCGGCCGAACTTGTTGAAGTCGTTCACGTAGAGCGAGCCGAAGGTGGCCGACAGCGCGTTGAATACCTGGTCGACCGGCACGCCCAGTGTCTTGGCTTTTTCCCGGTCCAGATCGAAGAACATCTGCGGTACCGAGGCGCGGTAGGTGGTGGTGACGCTGGCGAATTCCGGACGCTTCTGCGCCGCGGCAATGTAGGCCTGGGTGGCCGCCTCGATCTGCTTGGGATCGGTGCTGGCGCGGCTTTGCAGATACGCTTCCAGCCCGCCGGTGGTGGACATGCCGGTGATCGCCGGCGGATTGAAGGCCAGCACCACCGATTCCTTGATGGCAAAGCCCATGGCCATGATCTTCTTCGCCAGCGAGAACGAATCCTGCCCTTCACCCTTGCGCTCGCCCCAATCCTTCAACGTGACGAACACCGCCGCCGCGTTGGAACGGTAGGTACTGGACAGCAGGTCGAACCCGGCAAAGCTCAGCACCTGCGCCACGTCCGGCTCCTTGGTCAGGAAGGCGTCGAGCTGGCTGGTGACCGCCTGCGTGCGGGTGAGCGACGCGGCATCCGGCATCACCGGCACCACCATCAGATAGCCCTGGTCCTCGTCCGGTACCAGGCCGCCCGGCACGCTCTTGAACAGCAGCAGCAGGCAGACCATCAGCGTGCCGAACACGCCGAAGGCCACCAGCACCCGGCGGTTGAGGAAGGACACGCCGCGCACGTAGCCGCCGGTGAGCCGATCGAAGCCGTTGTTGAACCAGACGAAGAACTTGTTCGGCTGATGATGGCCGGGCTTCAGGATCAGTGCGCACAGCGCCGGGGTGAGCGTCAGCGCGACGAGGCCCGAGATCGTGACCGAGACGGCGATGGTGACGGCGAACTGCTTGTACATCACGCCGGTCATCCCGCCCATGAAGGCCACCGGCAGGAACACCGAGCAGAGCACCAGCACGATGGCGACCACCGGGCCGGAGACTTCTTCCATCGCCTTGATGGCCGCCTGCTTGGGGCTGCATTTCTCGGTGGTCATGATGCGCTCGACGTTTTCCAGCACCACGATGGCGTCGTCGACCACGATACCGATGGCGAGCACCATGCCGAACAGCGTGAGCAGGTTGATCGAGAAGCCCAGCACCACCATGCCGGCGAAGGTGCCGATCAACGAAACCGGCACCGCAATGCAGGGAATCAGTGTGGCGCGGAAGTTCTGCAGGAAGATGAACACCACCAGGAACACCAGGATGATGGCCTCGATCAGCGTGTGGACCACTTCCTCGATCGAGATCTTCACGAACTTGGTGGTGTCGTAGGGGATGTTGTATTGCATGCTCGGCGGGAAGCGCGGCTCCAGTTCCTTCATCTTGGCGTTCACCGCATCGAGCACGCCGATGGCGTTGGCGCCCGGTTGCAGGTACAGGCCGATGCCGACGGTGGGCTTGCCGTTGCGCTTGGAGACCACGTCATAGCTGGCCGATCCCAGCTCGATCCGGGCCACGTCCTTGAGCTTGGTCTGCGAGCCGTCCGAGTTGGAGCGGATGATGATGTTCTCGAAATCCTTCACATCCTCCAGCCGGCCGCGCGCGGTGGCGGTGTAGGTGAACTCCAGCGGGCGCGAGGTCGGCTCGGCGCCGACCTTGCCGGCGGCGAACTGCTGGTTCTGCTCCTGGATGGCGGAGGTGATGTCCGAAGGCGTCAACGACAACTCGGCGAGCTTGTCCGGCCGCAGCCAGACGCGCATCGCGTAGTCGCCGGCGCCGATGATGGACACATCGCCGATGCCGCTGATGCGCTTGAGCTCGTCGACCACGTTGAGCTCGGCGTAGTTGGACAGGTAGAGCGCGTCGTAGCGGCCGTCCGACGAATCCAGCGTGACGAAGCCCAGGATGGCGGTGGACTTCTTTTTCACCGTCACGCCCTGGCGTTTCACCTCGTCCGGTAGCTGCGCCATCGCTGCCTGAACCCGGTTGTTGGTGTTGATGGTTGCCAGGTCGGGATCGGTGCCGATGGCGAAATAGACGTTGAGCGTCATCGAGCCGTTGGAGGCGGCCGAGGATTGCATGTACAGCATGTCCTCCACGCCGTTCACCTGCTCTTCGATCGGCGCGGCCACCGTCTCGGAGATCACTTGCGGCGATGCGCCGGGGTAGTTCGCGCTCACCGAGACCACCGGCGGCACGATCTGCGGATATTGTTCGATGGGCAGCGCGGTCATCGCCGCGAGGCCCGCCAGGGTGATGATGATGGAGATGACGCTGGCGAAGATCGGCCGTTCGATGAAGAACTTGGAGAACATGGTGCGTTCTCCTTAGCGGGCGGCCGGGGCGCTGGCGTGGGCGGCAGGCGGAGCAATGGTCACCGGTGCTCCGGGCTTGGCCTTGAGCACGCCATCGGTGATCACGCGTTCGCCGCCCTTCAAGCCTTTGGTCACCACGTAGTCGTTGCCATGGGTGGCGCCGAGCTCGACGGGCCGCACTTCCACCACGTTCTTGGCGTTGACCACCAGGACGATCTTGTCGGCCTGCTGCTGTAGCACCGAGCGCTGCGGCACCAGGATGGCATCCTTGATCGTCACGCCGTGCAGGCGCACGCGCACGAATTGACCAGGCAGCAGTTGACCGTCCGGGTTCGGCACGATGGCGCGGGCGCGGATGGTGCCGGTGGTCGGGTCCACCTTGCTGTCGGCGAAGTCGACGTGGCCGCGCCTGCTGTAGCTCGATCCGTCGGCAAGTTGCAGTTCGACTTCGAAGTTGCGGTTCGCGGGCGCGATCAACCGGCCGTCCTGCTGCCCGCGCTGCATATTGAGCTGATCGGCCTCGGAGAACGAAAAATTGGCGTAAAGCGGATCGAGCTGCGCGATGGTGGTCAGCAATCCGCCATTGGCGGTCGGCGCGACCAGGCTGCCTTCGGAGACATTGATCTTGCTTGCCATGCCGCCGATGGGTGCGACCACGTTGGTGTAGTCCAGGTTGATCTGCGCTTCCTGCAGCCGGGCGGTGGCCGAATCGAGGTTGGCGGTCGCGGTGTCGAATGCGGCGAAGGCGTCGTCGTAGTCCTTCTTGGAGACGGCGTTCTCCTGATACAGCGGGATGATGCGGTCCTTGTCGAGCCGCGCCTTTTCCAATTGCGCCTTGGCCTGGGCCTGTACGCCGCGTGCCTGGTCGAGCGCCGCGCGATACGGTGCGGGATCGATCTGGAACAGCAGCTGGCCTTCCTTGACCGGCTTGCCTTCGGTGTAGGTGCGCTTGAGCAGGATGCCCTCCACCCGTGCACGCACCTCGATCTCGCGGTAGCCGGCGGTCTGGCCGACCGCTTCGTAGATCATCGGCACGTTGGTGGGCTTGATGGTGACGACGGAAACCGGCGGTGGCGGAACATGCTTGGCTTCCTGCGATTTGTCGCAGGCAGTGAACAGCACGGGAATCAGGCAGGCGAGAAGGACCGATTGACGCGGCAGGAAATGCGGCATTGCGGGAAGGCTCCCTGGATACGAAGGCTGGACTTGGCGGGCGCCAGTCTGGCTCATCGGTGTTGAGTTTCGTTGTCGTTATAGATGAAAAATGTTCGTCTTTCGCTCGGGGAATGCTCCGATTTCACGTCCGGATTTGTCTCGACTTCAGAGAGCTAACAGCGTTTAGCATCGGCGGATGGATGCATAACGGCCCACCTGAGCGGGCCGTCGTGTACGGGCGGGGGATTGGGTGTCAGGGCGACTCGCCCTGGCGGCTTGCGGCGCCGGTCGCCGTCCAGCTCCCGCCTAGGGCCAGCAACAGGGTGACGCGCTGATTGAGCTGCGCGGTCTGCAACTGCAGTTGCTCCATGCGCGTGGCCGTCAGCGACTGCTCGCGGTTCAGCACACTGCGTGGGTCGCGCGAACCCACCTTTACCCGCACTTCCTCGCGGCGTAGCAGCGTCTGCTGCTCCGTGAGGCGGGCGTCGAGCAACCTGGCCCGATCGCGATAGGCGGCCTCGGCGAGCAGACTGCCCTCCACGTCCTTGAGCGCGGCCAGCGCCTGCGTGCCGTAGGTGATCGCGGCCTGCTTCTGCCTGGCATCGTAGAAGTCGACCTGGCCCTGCAATTGGCCGCCGGTGAACAGCGGCGCGAGGAAACTCCCGGTCAGCCCCTTCACTGGGCTTTCCGCGCTGTTGAGCAGGAACAGATCGCTGTCGACCCAGGTGATGGCCGCGCCGATCGAGATGCGGGGCAGTCGCGCGGCCCGCGCCGACTGCTTCAGATCGAAGGCTGCGGCGACCCGGCGCTCCGCGGCGATCAGGTCAGGGCGTCTTTCCAGCAATTCGGCCGGCAGGCCCGCCGGCGGCGGTGGCGGCAGGGCGGGTAAGGCGCCGGCCGCGGCAAGCTCGCCGGCCGGGTAGCGTCCCAACAGGATTTCCATGGTCTGCGCAGCCTGGCGCTCGGCCAGCTGCAATTGGCGCAGCTCGTCCTGGCGTTGGCGCAAGGCGACCTGGCTTTCCTGCTCCTCGGTGGCGGGAGCGATGCCGGTGCTGATGCGCTGGCGGGTGATGCCCAGCAGGCGCTGCTGGGTGTCGACCAGTATTTGCTGCTGTGCGATCAACTGCCGGTACTGCAGCAGTGCGAACCAGGCGCGGGCCGTGGTGGCGACGACGACTTCGCGGGCCCACAGCAAATCGGTTTCGCTCGCGGCATATTGCGATTCCGCCGCGCGGGCTTGGGAGCGCACCCGGCCCCAGAGATCGAGCTCCCAACTGGCGGCGACCGACAGCACCTGGGTTTCGCTGTTGCCGCCCAGGCCGCGGACGCCGACTGCGGGGTAGAGCTCGCCGCCGTTGATGGCCATCTGGGCGCGGGCTTCGTCGACGCGGGCCGCGGCCAGCTGTAGATCGCGGTTGTGCGCCACGGCCTCGGCCACCAGCGCTTCCAGTGTGGCGTCGTGGAACTGCTTCAGCCAATCGTCGGCCACCTCGCCCTGTTGCGAGGCCGCCCGCCAGGCCTGGTCGCGCGTCAGCATCGGCAGTTGCTCGCCGCGCAGCGCATCGGTATCCGGTGCGGGTTGCAGCGCGCAGCCGGCCAGGGCGGTGAACAGCAGGGCGATGATCGGTGTGGCTTTACCAAGAGGGGTCATGTGTCATTTCCCCTCAGTGCAGCTTCAGGACCAGGTAGTTGAGCTTGGTGCTCACGCGCAGGAACACCTTGCGCAGGATGTGCACCATCTGGCCGTGTTCGGTGTAGATCGCCCCGGCACCCAGTGCGCCGGCCGGCAGCACCAGGTTCTTGTACTTGCCATCGAGCTTGAGTTTGACCGCGAAACGGTTCGGCGGCGTGCCGACGGGGCCGGTGTTGGGCAGCATCCCGCCCGGCTGCACCTGGCCCTGGGATTGCGCCCAGACGATGGAGTCGACGCGTGCCTTGATGATCTCGCCCGGATGGGTGAGCAGTGCCACTTCGGCCTCGTTGCCGTCGGCGACGTTATAGAGCTCGTTCTGCTGGTAGAAGGCGACCAGCTCCTGTTCGTCCTCGACGAAGCTGAATGCCGGCGCGAACGGCATCGGGACCAGCATGGTGCCGACACGCACCTGCAGGTTGATCACGCGGCCATCCGCCGGCGCGCGATAGATGGTCTGATCGAGTTCCCACTGGGCGTTTTCCAACTGGGTCTCGGTTTCGCCACGGCGGGCGCGGGCCGAGGCGATGGCGGCAAACTCGCCCTGGCTCTTGGCCGAGAGCTTCTGCTTGGCTTCGTTTTCGGAGGCTTCGGCGGTCACGAGTTCGCCCTCCAGTTCACGCACGCGAGTGCGCGCATCCTCCAGCGCGAACTTGTCGCCCGCCCCAGCGGCCACCAGCTCCTCGTGCTCGGCGAGGCGTCGGCGTGCCAGGTCGAGTTTGGCCTGTGCCACCGATACCTTGCCGGCGGCGGCGCGGATCGATTCGTTCAACTGCCGCGCCGAAGCTTCGGCATCGGCGAGCGCCGCATCGTCGGCCTTGAGACGGGCTTTCAGCTGTTTCACCGTGGATTGGTACGGCGTCGGATCGATGCGCAGCAGCACATCGCCCTTCTTGTAATCGCGGTTGCCCTCGGCGGCGATTTCGACCACCCGGCCGCGTACCTGTGGCACCACCTGCAGCACCTTGTTCATCACCCGCACGTCGCTGGAGGAGGGCGCGACCACGTTCAGCGTCAGGATGAGAATCGTCAGCGCCACCACCGGAATGGTGAAGACGATGACCATGGACACCTTGTTCCAAGGCAGCCATTTGAATTTGAAGAAGATCAGCCAGACGAAGAAGGCATAGATGCCAAGCAGTAGAGCGTCCATGTCAGGCTTGATCCTTCTGATTGCGCACGGCGTTGAGCTCTGCCTTCAGCGCCTCGATCTCGGCGCGCATGGTATGCAGCAGGGCCTCGTCATGGTTGACCTGCTGATCGAGCTGGGCCAGGTGCGCTTCGTCCTGGCCGATCTTCTTGTCGTGTTCCTCGATCACCTTGTCGATGCCGTAGGCCATCTTGTAGAGCACCGGCTTGGTATAGGCCCACAGCCAGGCCAGCGGCCACAGCAGGCCGCCGAAGAACAGCGACAGCATGCACAGCGTATGGATCGCGTCCTTCTGCGGATGATGGCGCTGGTGCGCGATCTTCTCAGGCAGGATGTGCAGCATCCAGAAGATGGCGATACCGGCGATGGGCAGCACGATCAGCACGATCCACGACAGCACGTTGGCTGCGGTATCGAGTGCTTCGCCCTTGAACAGCGACGCATGCGCTGCGATGGACAACGTCAGCGGTACGAAACCGCCAGCCAACCTCAAACGTGCCATTCGGGTTACCTCCCGGATCGGTGTCGCCGAAACTCGGACCATGTTCATGGGCTGCAAGGTCAGGCTGCGAAAGCAGCAGAAAACGCTGTTGTGATGATAATTGAGCCGAGTGAAATCCTATATGACAATGACAAGTTCGCCACACATATAAAGCGGCATGCTCATGCATGCCGCTTTTGATTTTTCTAACCAGGCAAACCGAGACAAGGTCAGCACATATGCTGGCCACCGTTGACTGCCAGGTTGGAGCCGGTGAGAAAACCCGCCAGATCCGAGGCAAGATAGGCGACGAGGCCGGCGATTTCCTCCGGTTTGCCCAGGCGACCGACCGGAATGCCCGACACGATCTTGGCGCGTACGTCTTCCGGCACCGCCATCACCATTTCGGTGGCGATATAGCCCGGGCTGATGGTGTTCACCGTCACGCCCTTCCGGGCCACTTCCTGCGCCAGCGCCATGCTGAAGCCGTGCATGCCCGCCTTGGCCGCCGAGTAGTTGGTCTGCCCGAACTGGCCTTTCTGCCCGTTGATCGACGAGATATTGATGACGCGGCCCCAGCCGCGTTCCGCCATGCCGTCGACGAACTGCTTGCTGACGTTGAACACCGAGTTGAGGTTGGTGTCGATCACCGCGTCCCAGTGCACCTTGTCCAATTTCTTGAAGGTGGCGTCGCGCGTGACCCCCGCGTTGTTGACCAGCACGTCCACCGGGCCGAGCTCGGCCTCGATGCGCTGGCGCAGCAGCACGCACGCATCGAAATCGGTGACGTCGCATTCATAGGCGTGGAAGAGATAGCCGGATTCCTTGCCGTCGGCCAGCCACTGGATCTCCTTGCCGGGGCGGGAATAGGTTGTGGCGACCTTGAAGCCGGCGTCTGCCAGCTTCTTGCAAATGGCGGTGCCGATGCCGCCCATGCCACCCGTCACTAAGGCGATTTTGGACATATCGTGTTCCCTTTCTAGTGGTTTACTTCAACTGACGTAGTTTTTGTTTTATCTATGCGGCGCGGATCTTACAGAGCGTATGGCAAATGAGTAAAAATTAAATTGCTGCCATGCAACAAAAAGGCAACGCTGGTGCAAGCTGAATTCAATATTGCGCCAGTTATCCATTCATAGGCGCATTGGGTGGCGGAGAAAAGGGTTGGGCGGCACCCGGGCGTGAATGTAGGGACGTTGCCGGTGGCGCGCGGGGTCCGGATCGCCGTTCGATCCGGTGCGACGATCCGCCGGGCGGCACCTCGGCGAGGACGGTAGGAAGCCGCTATCTTGTGTGCAGCGGGGACGTCGGCAGCGCCCGACACACATTCCTTCGCGCTTGTCCAGAATTGAGGGGTGGGAGGCCGATCGGGTAAAATGCGCAATTCACACTCCCCTCAGCTGTCATGACCAAGTTCATCTTCGTTACCGGTGGTGTGGTGTCTTCGCTTGGCAAAGGCATCGCCGCCGCGTCTCTGGCCGCACTGCTCGAATCCCGCGGTCTCAAAGTCACCATGATGAAGCTCGACCCGTATATCAACGTGGATCCGGGCACCATGTCCCCGATGCAGCACGGCGAGGTCTTCGTCACCGAGGACGGCGCCGAGACCGACCTGGATCTGGGCCACTACGAGCGCTTCATCCACAGCAAGATGAGGAAGAGCAACAACTTCACCACCGGCCAGATCTACGAGTCGGTGATCAAGAAGGAACGCCGTGGCGACTACCTGGGCAAGACCGTCCAGGTGATTCCGCACATCACTGACGAGATCAAGTTGTTCATCGGTCAGGGCGCGGGCGACGCCGAACTGGCGGTGATCGAGGTGGGCGGCACCGTGGGCGACATCGAATCGCTGCCGTTCCTGGAAGCCATCCGCCAGATGGGCGTGCAACTGGGCCGCGAGAACACCTGTTTCGTCCACCTGTCCTACGTGCCGTACATCGCCGCCGCCGGCGAGATCAAGACCAAGCCCACCCAGCACAGCGTGAAGGAACTGCGCGAAATCGGCATCCAGCCCGACGTGCTGATCTGCCGCGCCGACCGCATGGTGCCGGACGACGAGCGCAACAAGATCGCGCTCTTTACCAATGTCTCGGAAAAGGCCGTCATCTCCTGCCCGGACATGGACAGCATCTACAAGATTCCGCGCGTGCTGTCCGAGCAGGGCATCGACCAGATCATCTGCCGTCAACTGCACCTGGATCTGCCGGCCGCGGATCTGGCGATGTGGGACAAGATCGTCCACGCCATCGACAACCCGCGCCAGACCGTGAACATCGCCATGGTCGGCAAGTACGTCGATCTGACCGAATCGTACAAATCGCTGATCGAGGCGCTCAAGCACGCCGGCATCCACACCGAGAGCGAAGTGAAGATCCACTTCGTCGATTCCGAATCGCTGGAAAGCGACGGCCCGGGCTGCCTTGCCCATATGGACGCCATCCTGGTGCCGGGCGGCTTCGGCAAGCGCGGCGTGGAAGGCAAGATCCTGGCGGTGAAGTACGCCCGCGAAAACGACATCCCCTACCTGGGCATCTGCCTGGGCATGCAGATCGCGCTGATCGAATACGCGCGCGACGTGGCGGGCCTGGCCGGCGCCAACTCGACCGAATTCGACCTCGACACCGAATACCCGGTGGTGGCGCTGATCGATGAATGGGTCAACCACGACGGTCGCATCGAGAAGCGCGACGCCAACTCCAACATGGGCGGCACCATGCGCCTGGGCGCGCAGCAGTGCAACCTCGAATCGGGCAGCCTGGCGGCGCGCATCTACGGCGCCGAGACCATCACCGAGCGCCATCGTCACCGCTACGAAGTGAACAACCACTACCTGCCGCGCCTGGCCGATGCCGGCCTGACCATCAGCGGCAAATCGACCGGCGCCGAGCAACTGGTCGAGACTATCGAATTGCCGGAACACCGCTGGTTCTTCGCCTGCCAGTTCCACCCGGAATTCACCTCCACGCCGCGCGACGGGCATCCGCTGTTCAAGGCGTATATCGAAGCGGCAATCCGCTACGCCCGCGATCATGGGCGCGAAGGTTTGAGCTGCTGAACCACCAGGGCGGGGCGGCCGACAGGCCGCCCCGATCGGGCCGCCGGCCACCCGCCGGCCGCGCCAGCCATGCACCTCCTACGGAGTCACCCATGAAGCTTTGCGGATTCGAAATCGGCCTGGATCAGCCGTTCTTCCTGATCGCCGGTCCCTGTGTCATCGAAGGCGAGCAGTTTTCCATCGACGTCGCCGGCCAGCTCAAGGAGATCACCAGCGAGCTGGGGATCAACTTCATCTTCAAGTCCAGCTTCGACAAGGCCAACCGTTCCTCGGGCAAGTCGTTCCGCGGCTTCGGCATGGACGAGGGCCTGCGCATCCTGGCCAAGGTGCGCGAGCAGGTCGGCGTGCCGGTGCTGACCGACATCCACGAGATCGAGCAGATCGCCCCGGTCGCCGCCGTGGTCGACGTACTGCAGACCCCCGCCTTCCTGTGCCGCCAGACCGATTTCATCCGCGCCTGCGCCCAGTCGGGCAAGCCGGTGAACATCAAGAAGGGCCAGTTCCTGGCGCCGGGCGACATGAAGAACGTGATGGACAAAGCCCGCGAAGCCGCCCGCGAAGCCGGCTTGCCGGAAGACCTGTTCATGGCGTGTGAACGCGGCGTGAGCTTCGGCTATAACAATCTGGTATCGGACATGCGCTCGCTGGCCATCATGCGCGACACCGGCTGTCCCGTGGTGTTCGACGCCACCCACTCGGTGCAACTCCCGGGCGGGCAGGGCGACAAGTCGGGCGGCCAGCGCGAGTTCGTGCCGGTGCTGGCGCGTGCCGCCATCGCCACCGGGATCGCCGGCCTGTTCGCCGAAACCCATCCGGACCCGGCCTGCGCCAAGTCGGATGGTCCCAACGCCTGGCCGCTGCCGCGGATGAAGGAACTGCTGACCACGCTCAAGGCACTGGATCAGGTGGTCAAGGCAAACTCGCTGATCGAACAGACTTTGTAACAGCAAGCTGTGTATTCTCGCGCCGCAGACCAATTCATGCGGCGTTTCCGTTTAAACCAAACCGATGCAGAGGTGTTGAAACAATGAGCGCAATCGTTGAAGTCATCGCCCGTGAGATCCTGGATTCTCGCGGCAACCCGACCGTAGAGGCCGATGTATTGCTCGAATCCGGCGTGATGGGCCGCGCTGCGGTGCCGTCCGGTGCATCCACCGGCGAGCGCGAAGCGCTCGAACTGCGCGACGGCGACAAGAGCCGTTACCTGGGCAAGGGCGTGCTGAAGGCCGTCGAGAACATCAACACCGAAATCGTCGAAGCCATCATCGGCCTGGATGCCGCCGACCAGGCTTTCATCGACCGCACCATGCTCGATCTGGACGGCACCGAGGACAAGAGCAAGCTGGGCGCCAACGCCATCCTGGCCGTGTCGCTGGCCGTCGCCAAGGCCGCCGCCGACGAGGCCGGCCTGCCGCTGTACCGCTACGTGGGCGGCTCGGGCCCGATGAGCCTGCCGGTGCCGATGATGAACGTCATCAACGGCGGCGAGCATGCCTCCAACAGCCTGGACTTCCAGGAACTGATGGTCGTGCCGGCCGGCGCGCCCACCTTCCGTGAAGCGCTGCGCTACGGCGCCGAGATCTTCCACGCGCTGAAGAAGATCCTGCACGACAAGCACCTGCCGACCCAGGTCGGCGACGAAGGCGGCTTCGCCCCCGACGTGGCCAATGCCGAGGAAGCGCTGGACCTGCTGATGCAGGCGGTGGAAAAGGCCGGCTACAAGGCCGGCGAGCAGATCTTCATCGCGCTGGACTGCGCCGCGTCCGAATTCTTCGACAAGGCCACCGGCAAGTACGTGTACAAGAAGAGCGACAAGCGCGAGCTGACCAGCGAAGAGCAAGTGGCCTACCTGGAAAGCCTGGTCAACAAGTACCCGATCATCTCGATCGAGGACGGCATGGGCGAGCGCGACTGGGACGGCTGGAAGGTGCTGACCGACCGCCTGGGCGACCGCGTGCAGCTGGTGGGCGACGACCTGTTCGTCACCAACACCAAGATCCTGGCCGAAGGCATCAAGCGCGGCATCTGCAACTCGATCCTGATCAAGGTGAACCAGATCGGCTCGCTGTCCGAAACCCTGGCCGCCGTCGACCTGGCCAAGCGCCATGGCTACACCTCGGTGATGTCGCACCGCTCGGGCGAAACCGAGGACAGCACCATTGCCGACCTGGCCGTGGCCACCAACTGCATGCAGATCAAGACCGGCTCGCTGTCGCGTTCCGACCGTATCGCCAAGTACAACCAGCTGCTGCGTATCGAGGAAGAACTGGGCGATGCCGCCGTGTACCCCGGCATCGACGCGTTCTACCAGATCAAGCGCTGATCGGTGCGCCGCCACATCGGGTTCGATGTTGCGGCAAGCCTGTAGTAACATCGCAAACCGGAGCCCACGGGCTCCGGTTTCTTTTTTCTACGGTTTCCTATGCGCATTCTCGCCATCGTCCTCGCGCTCGTGATCGCGCTCCTGCAATGGCCGCTGTGGGTCGGCAAGGGCAGCTGGCTGCGGGTCTGGCAGCTCGACCAGGAGCTGGCCGAGAAGAAGACGGACAACGACAAGCTGCGCGAGCGCAACAGCGCGCTGGCCGCCGAAGTCCAGGATCTGAAGACCGGCTCGGACGCCATCGAGGAACGCGCCCGCAACGAGCTGGGGATGATCCGCAAGGACGAAGTGTTCTTCCAGATTCTCGACCGTTCCAAGCCGGTTGCGCCCAGCGTGGCCCCCGCCCCCATCGACGCCTCCAAGCCTGCCTCGGTGCACTGAACCGCGACGCGGCGCTCGGCCGCGAACTGTCATGCCATCCGCGTGGTTTCTGCGCACAATCTGAAACTGTTTCGCTCTGCAAACCGTACGCTATAGTGGTGCCTGGCCGCGCTTTGGCGCGCGGTGCGCCCTCCGGGCCGCAGCAGACAAGGAACCGCTTCGATGAACGACGTCCGCCTTCCGGCAGGCCACCGCAAGCTCGACACGCTGTATTACCAGCTGGCCGAGGAACTGGCCCAGGCCATCACCTCCGGGGTATTGCAACCGGGCGAGAAGCTGCCGTCGATCCGCAAGCTCTCCGCGCAACGCCACGTCAGCCTGTCCACCGTGATGGAAGCCTATCGCGCGCTGGAGGATCGCGGCCTGATCGAAGCCCGCCCACAGAGCGGCTTCTATGTCGCTCAGGCGCGCGTGCTGAACATCCCCGACCTGACCCAGCCGCCGCGCGAGCCTTCCGAAGTGGTGACCGCCCCGGTGCTGTGGCCGTATCAGGCCAGCGAGCTGAAGCCGATCCGCGTCGATTTCGGCCTGGCGATTCTCGATCCCGAACTCTATCCCACCCAGCAATTGCAACGACTGTTGTCGCAGGTGACGCGACACCAGCCGCGGCTGCTGGCCGACTACGGCAAGCCGGTGGGCGACGCCGAGCTGCGGCGCCATATCGCGCGGCGCGCGCTGGCGTGGGGCGGGCATTTCGAAGCGGACGAAGTGCTGATCACCCACGGCTGCCTGGAGGCGATCAACCTGTGCCTGCGCGCGGTGACCCAGCCCGGCGACGTGGTGGCGATCGAGTCGCCCACCTACTTCGGCCTGTTGCAGATGCTGGAAAGCTTCCAGTTGAAGGCGCTGGAGATTCCCACCCATCCGCAGACCGGCATGTCGATCGAGGCGCTGGACCTGGCGACGCGCGACGGCAAGGTCAAGGCCTGTTTGCTGCTGCCCAACTTCTCCAACCCGCTGGGCTGTCTGATGCCGGACGAAAACAAGCAGCGCCTGGTGGCGCTGATGGCGGCGCGCGGCATCCCCATCATCGAGGACGATCTCTACGGCGAGTTCTTCCATCGCGGCGAGCGGCCGCGCCCGGCCAAGGCGTTCGATCCGGCGGTCGAGGAGGGTGGCGGCAACGTGATGCTGTGCTCATCGTTCACCAAGGCGCTGGCGCCCGGCATGCGCATCGGTTGGGTGGTCGCTGGGCGCTGGCAGCGCGAGATCGAGCGCCTGAAGTTCATCAACACCTATTCGACGCCGCTGGCCTTGCAGCAGACCATTGCGCGCTTCCTGGAAAACGGGGGCTATGACCACCACCTGCGGCGGTTGCGGCGCGCGGTGGCCGAGCAGGTCGGCGCGGCGGTGGACGCGATCCGGCGCTACTTCCCCGCCGATGCGCGGCTCAACGTGCCGCAAGGCGGCTATGTGCTGTGGGTGGAGCTGCCGCCGCAGGTGGATACGCGCGAAGTGCTGCGCGATTCGATGGCCGAAGGCATCAACTTCACCCCGGGCGAGTTGTTCAGCCCCAGCCGCAGCTATCGCAACTGCATGCGCATCTGTTGCGTGGAAACCTGGACCACGCGCCACGAAGCGGCGATCCGCCGCCTGGGCGAGCTGATCCAGGCGCGGTTGCCGTTGCCGGATTGAAGACTGCGTGACACGGCGGCGCTGCCAGGGCCTTCACCCTGTTGCCGCCGCGCGCCCCACACCGGCATCGCACGCCGGCTTAGAAACGCAGCGTCGCTTCCTCGGTGGATTCCTGCGGTGGCGCGACGCACAGGTTGGCCGCGTTGCGCTGGACCTCGTCGCAGCCGGGCGAATAGGTGTGCAGACAGGGCGGCGCGGCACCGCTCTCGTCCACCCACACTACGTCGATGCGCGGACCGCAGCGCAGTTCGATCAGATCGCCGAGGCGGGCGATGCCCTCGACCAACTCGGCCTGGACCGGGAGCGTGGCTCCCAACGCGAACAGACACAGCACGACGACACGGCGCATGATGGCCTCCCGTCTTCGCGATCGCGCGGCGGCGCCGTGCGTTGCGATACGACCGGGTCACCGCACAGCGAGTTGCGCCGCCTGCCGGGTGGCGTCAATAGGCGTAGCGCGGCGCAGTCCGGCGACCGATGCGGCGCAGGCGTGGCAGCCAGCGCGCCAGCCAGCGTAACGGCGGACTTTGCGGCGCCTCGATGCTGAAGTGACTGGGCCGCAGCGCCTGGACCAGCGCCTTGTCGCCGCCTTGCAACCGGCAGCGCTCGCCGGCGCGCACGATCAGATCGCAGCCATGCTCGGTGATCCACAGCGCCCCGGCGATGCAACGCAGCTCGACCGGGCCGGCGTATTCCAGCGCCAGCAATCCCTGGCAATGCAGCATGGTGGTTTTCATCGTGGGCTCCTTCGACCGTGGTTCAGGAAGAAGCTTAAGCGTCCGTCATCGACCGTTACAGATTCAGGTACACCCGCGAAAAGCAGGCGCAGTGCAATAACAGTTGTCACTGTATCGGCTGGCAGCGCGGGACGCTGTGTTCCCGTGGGCCTCCAAAACAAAAACGGCGCCCCGCAGGGCGCCGTGTCGCAGTGAGGCAGCTCAGGGCATCACATCCAGATGGGTGCCGCCGCTGTCGGTGATCCGCACATCGTCGATGTACAGCTTGCGGTAGGTGGTCTGGGTGGCCGCGCCGTTGTTCCAGTCCCACTTGTACAGCCCGATCTTGAAGTACTTCTGGTTCTGGTCGTTGTAGCTGTTGGGCGCATTGACCGAAGCCACCAGCACGCCATTGCGCCAGACCCGGGTGTAGCCAGTGCCACCGGCCGCTTGCGGGCGATAGTCCCAGCGCACTTCGAACGCCCAGTCCTCCCACTTGCCTTTGTTCAGCGGCGCTTCATAGATGACCTCGTAGTGCAGCGCGGCCAGGCTGTTGGAAGTGGAGATCGCCTGATCGTCCCAGCGCTTGGCCACGATCCACTTGTCGCCCTGGATCATCAGCGCCAGGCTGGGCGAGCGCGCCACGTCGCCCGGATCGCCGGTGACGTGCCACTGCGCGATGCCTTCCGACGAGGTGTCGCTCTTCCAGTCGGTCGGCAGATACAGGCTGAAGCCGTAGGCATAGGACTTGCCGTTCTCGCCGATGTCCAGCTTGGAAAGCTCCGCGCGCTTGCCCGAGGAAACCAGCGGATCGGTGTTGCGCAACTGCACGGCCAGCGACTTCTTGCCGCTGCGCGCCACGCTGTCGCTGGGGATCAGGGCGCCCTCGTTGGCATCCACCTTGTCGAACTCGCTGAGGTTGTTCAGCTCGAAGCGGCCCATCTGCATCTGGGTCTGGCTGAGTTGCACCGCGTCGATCAGCACCGTACCGCTGCTGTCGGCATCGACGCCGATGGCGCGGAACGCGAGACGCGCCTTGACCGCGTTGGCGGGCACCATGCCGTTCATCTTCAGGTTGGTCCAGCCGTTGGTGGGCGCCGTCAGGCTCTGGTTCAGGTACCAGTCGGTGGAACGGCTCTGGATGACCGCGCCGCTGTCGTCCAGCAGTTCCAGCCGCATTTCGAAGCGCGCGCCGTTCAGGGCCTGCACCCGCACGAAGCTGCTGGCGTAGTACTGGCGGTTCGGCGTGATGGGGACTTCCTGGTAAAGCCGCGCCCACTTGCCGCTGTTGAGCGCGGAGAAGCTCATCAATTGCGCGGTCGTGCCTTCGTACGGCACGGAGGTGACCAATTGGAAGCTGGTATAGCCCGCGCTCTTGTCGTTGATCCAGCCACTGGACAGTCCGGCGGTCAGGGCCGCACCATTTTCAAAACCATAATTGCCGAGCAAATTATATTTGCTGTAATCCATGCCGGCTTCGGCTTGGGATGAAAACGCCGCGGCCAAAAGTGCCGTGGCAAAGATGATCGGATTGAATAGTTTGGTTTTCATTTTACTGCATGACTCCATATCACTGCGAAGATGAATGGCGGCAAATGGATTTGGTGTTTGTTGATGGAAATCAACGCACTATTTCGTGCCGCAAACCTTCTCCCTACAAGCTTTGTCAGAACATTAGCGTTCTCTTATTGAGGTGAATCGTAGTGATGTGGGGCACGCTTTGGAATAGGTTTTTTTGAAAATCCGCGTAAAAGGCGATCAACGGTAACGGCGCGTAATTAGCTTTCCATTCGTGTTGGTTTGGCTTTTCTTGGTGTAAAAAAAGCTGTCCGTAACGGAAAAGAAAAATCCTTGCGACTGCCGAAATTTTAAAAATTGCGCGCAATTGATGGTGAGTTGTAAATTGCTTGAAAGTGGAATTGGACCGGAATTGGGCGCGGGTTAATTTCGCGTCGCCCGGAAGCAACCCGACTTGGCCGGGCTTGCCCTGGATACCAGCTTTGGGCGGACGAAACGATGTCTACGGCCGGTTACTCCGACGGGCGCGGGGAAACTTCGGGGTGGACGGGGGATATGAATGCTGCACTGCACATGACATATGCAAGCAAGGGCGCAGGACGAGGCATCAAGACGGCAGGCACGCCCATGGGCGCGGATCGGGGCCGGGCAGGGAGCCTGCGCAATGGTCCGGTCAGGGCGCGGCTACGGGGCGGTGGCGGGCACGTCGGCCCTGCCGGGGCTGGGGAATCAGCGGGCGCTGCGCAAGGCGCGCAGCAGGAAGCGCGCGGGATCGACCGCGTCGAGCAAAGGCTGCTCCAGCGGCGCGGGCTCGCCGTCCAGGTGGCTGGCCAGCAATTCACCCGCCAGCGTGGCCCAGGTCAGCCCACGCGAGCCGAACGCCAGCGCGGCATACAGCCCTGGGTGGCGGGCGATCTGGCGTAGTTGGTGGCAGGCGGCCGATTGCTCGGCCAGGGGCAGGGCGCCGATCAGCGGCAGGCGATCCGGCGCGGTGGGGCGCAGGCAGGTGCGGCTGGACAGTGGCTGGGGTGGCGGCAGTCCGGGGACCAGGGTACGCAGCGCATCGAGGTTCGCCGTTTCGGCCTGGGCCAGGGTATCGGTCAGGGAGGCGGCGCCGATCACCCGCGCGCCGTCCAGCGCGCCGGTGACATAGCCATCGCCGGCAATGGCGATCCGTGGCACGGCCAGCTCGGATTGCGCCAGCACCGTGGCGACGCGCGCCGCGTCGTGCAGCGGCAGCCCGGCCGCCTGCGGCAGGCGGGCGGCGGCGGTGGCATTGGCCAGGACGGCGATGCCGGCGCGGGCCAGCGGCCGGCCCGAGATATCCAGCGCCAGCCAGTGGTCCGTCTCATGACGCAACGCGGCGACTTCCGTGCCGGTACGCAATGTGATGTGCCGTGGATGGCGCAGCAGGTTGGCGCGACACAGCGAGGGCGGCGACACCGTCGCGCCGTCGGCGAACCACCAGCCGCCACGGGGCAGCGCGGTGCCGGCGCGCGCGCTGGCCGCTTCGGGCGGCAGGAAGGCCAGGTCGGGCCAGCCGCCCTGTTCGGCCAGCTCGGCCATGAGCTGCTGCTGCGCATCGTGCTTGGCCAGTTGCAGGATGCCCTCCACCGCGTAGCGCAGCGGCAGGCCTGCGGCGGTCAGCGCGGCGAAATGCCGCAACGCCAGCGCGCAGCCGGCGCGGGTCAGGCGCGACAGCAGGTTGTCGTCGCGCGAGTAATAAGGGTGCATCAAGCCGGCGTGGTTGCCCGAGGAGCGCTGCGCGAGGTCGCTTTCCGCCTCCAGCAGCGTGACCTGCCAGCCGCGCGCCGCCAGGCGCTCGGCCACTGCGCAGCCGGCAAGGCCGGCGCCGACGACGAGCGCACTGCGTTTCCCGGCATGGGGCGTCGTGCGGCGCGGTGCGCGCGCCACACCGCCGCGCAACATCTGCCGCTTGCCGCCGAAGCCTTCGGCCTTGCGCACGGCGAACCCGGCCTCGGTCAGACCGCGCCGTACCTCGCCGGCCACGGTGTAGGTGGCCAGGGTGGTGCCAGCATGCGACAGCCGCCACAGCGCCTTGTAGATCGGCAGCTGCCACAGTTCCGGATTCTTGGCGGGCGAAAAGCCGTCCAGGTAGATGGCGTCGGCGCGCGCGTCCAGTTGCGACAACAGCGCGCGCGCATCGCCCAGCGCCAGGGTCAGGGTGACCCGGCCGTCATCCAGCCAGATGCGGTGCAGCCCCGGGGTGAGCGCCGGCCACGCCGCGCGCAGCGCGGCGGACAGCTCCGCCAGCTCCGGGTAGCGGGCATGCAGCACCGCGAGGTCGTCGCGGCGGAAGGGAAACTGCTCCAGCGATACGAAGTGCAGCCGCTCGCAGCGTTGCGGGTCGGCGCGCCAGGCCTGCCAGGTGGCGAGAAAATTCAGGCCCTGCCCGAAGCCGGTCTCGACGATGGTGAAGTAGGAACGCCCGGCCCAGGCGTGCGGCAGATCGTTGCCGGCCATGAACACGTGGCGCGCCTGGCCCAGGCCGCCGTCGCTGGAGTGATAGACATCGTCGAAGGCGGCCGAGTACGGCACGCCGTCGGCGGAGAGCGCCAGCGTGGCGGGGACGATGGGGTTCACGGCAGGGTGAGTCCGTAAAGCAGGATCTCGCCGTCCGCGCCGGCCTCGGCGGGCAGCGGTTGCCGGCCTTCCAGCACGAAGCCGGCGCGTTCGGCGACGCGGGCGCTGGCGACGTTGCGGGTGTCGCAATCGATGGTGAACTGGCGGATGTCCAGCTTGTGATGCGCCATTGCCACCAGTGCCTGCACCGCCTCGGTGGCGTAGCCGTGGCCCTGGTGGTCGCGGTGCAGCCAGTAGCCGATGGCGAAGCTGCCGGCGTCCCAGTCCGGGTGATGCAGGCCGCAGGCGCCCAGCAGCGTGCCGTGCTCGCGCGACAGGATCAGCCACGGCAGTTGCTGGCGCAGGATGAATTCGGCGCGTGCCAGACGGCACCAGCGCTCGCTGGCGGCGGGCGAGGGCGTGTCCTGCGCCCAGGGCAGCGAGGCCGGCCAGGCGCGCAGTTGCGCCAGCGTGGCCAGCACCGCCGCATGCACGGCGGCGCCGTCGCCTTCGCGCGGGCAGCGCAAGGTCAGTCGCTGGCTGTGCAGGGTTTCGGGGATCGGCAGCAGGATGGGATCGACGGTCATGGCGCCGATTCTACCGTCCCCGGTCGATGCCGCAGGAAGCGGCGCGAACAATGAAGGTAGGCGGCACCGGCGGCGCAGCTCACCAGCGCGAACCAGGCGTTGCCCCAGTGTGCGTAGCCGATCTTCACCAGCTCGATCCCCAGCGAATACGCCAGCAGCGTCACCATGCCCAGGCTGGCCGATACCGTGCCCTTGCCGATCTCGCTGGAAAACAGCGTCAGCCGGTACAGCACCGCGTTGGCCAGCCCCAGTCCGAACGCGTAGAGCGAGATGCCGCCGACAATCCAGCCCCAGCCCGCCGGCTGCCACAACGTCGCCAGGGTGAGCACGAGGCCGGCGATGACCGGACCGCTGCCGAGGGCGACCAGCCGCTGCACCGGCAGCCGGTCCGCGTAACGCGCCAGCGCCAGGTTGCCCAGGCCCAGCGCCACGAACACGGGAATCTGCCACAGCCCGAAGTCCAGCGGGCTCATCCCGGCGCGCTCGATCAGGATCACCGGGCTCTGGCCGATCCACGCCAGCAGCGGAATGCCGGCCGCCGCGATCGACAGCGCACCCAGCAGGAAGCGGCGGTTGCCCAGCACCGCGCGGTAGTCGCGCCAGATGGCGCCGGCACGCAACGGCCCGCTGGCGGGCGGCGCGGTCTCGGGCATGGCGCGCCACAAGCCGACCCAGGCGATGGCGGCCACCGCCGCGATCACCACGAAGATCCAGCGCCACGGTGCGTATTCGATCATCACCGCGCCGGCCAGTGGCCCGATCAGGGGCGAGATCAGTGCCACGTTGGCCATCAGCGCGGTGACCTTGACCGCCGTCGCCTCGACGAACGCCTCCTGGATCGCGGCATAGCCCACCGCCACCACGAAGCACAGGCCGAAACCCTGCACGAAGCGCAGCGCCACGAAGGACCAGATGTCGCGCACCAGCAGCGTGGCCAGGCAACTGGCGACGAAGCAGGCAACGCCGAACAGCAGCACCGGTCGCCGCCCGACGCGGTCGGACAGCGGACCGAGCAGCCATTGCAGCGCGGCGCCGCCGGCCAGGAACGCCGACATGCCGGTCGGCACCCAGGCTTCGCCGACGCCGAACTCGCGCACCACCGCCGGCATGCCGGGCAGGATCATGTCGTTGGCGATATAGGTGGCGAATTCGTAGAGCACCATCGACAGCGGGAACAACAGCACGCGCCAGTCGAGGACGGAAATGGGCTGGAAAATGGGGCGGGACATCGGGGAATACCTGTGGGCGCGATGAAGCGGTCGTTGCGAACCCATCTCATGCGCGGATGGCCGGCCAGTATGCCCGACCCCGACCCCGCGCGCAGTACCCGGGCTTGCGCAATGCTGCATGGATCGGCCGGTTTCGCCGGGCGATGGGGTTTGCCGGACGACGCCCCGCCGGCGCGTCACCCGGCGCAGCAACGAAAAATGCCGGCTTTGGGGCCGGCATTTTTCAGACGCGGGACGGATCAGTCTTCGCGGCGCATCTGCGGGAACAGGATCACGTCGCGGATGCTGGCCGAATCGGTCAGCAGCATCACCAGCCGGTCGATGCCGATGCCGCAGCCGCCGGTGGGCGGCAGGCCGTATTCCAGCGCGCGGATGTAGTCGGCGTCGAAGTGCATGGCCTCGTCGTCGCCCTTGTCCTTCAGCGCCACCTGCGCCTGGAAGCGCGCGGCCTGGTCTTCCGGATCGTTCAGCTCCGAGTAGCCGTTGGCATGCTCGCGGCCGACCATGAACAGCTCGAAGCGCTCGGTGATGCCGGGGTTGGCATCGTTGGCGCGCGCCAGCGGCGACACTTCGGCCGGGTAGTCGACGATGAAGGTCGGCTCCCACAGCTTTTCCTCGGTGGTTTCGTCGAACAGCGACAGTTGCAGGCCGCCGATGCCGTCGGTGAGTACCGGCTTGCCGCCCAGGCGGGCGATCTCGGCCTTGAGGAAGGCGCGGTCGTGCAGTTGCTCGTCGGTGTACTGCGGGTTGTAGTGCTTGATGGCGCCGGCGATGGTGAAGCGCGCGAACGGCTTGGACAGATCCACCGTCTTGCCCTGGTACTCGACCACGGTATGGCCGAGTACTTCCTTGGCGGCGTAGCGGATCACCCCTTCGGTCAGGTCCATCATCCGCTGGTAGTCGGCGTAGGCCTCGTAGAACTCCATCATGGTGAACTCGGGGTTGTGGCGCGTGCTCATCCCCTCGTTGCGGAAGTTGCGGTTCACCTCGAACACGCGTTCCATGCCGCCGACCACCAGGCGCTTCAGGTACAGCTCGGGTGCCACGCGCAGGTAGAGCGGCATGTCCAGCGCGTTGTGGTGCGTGATGAACGGCTTGGCCGTGGCGCCACCCGGGATCGGGTGCATCATCGGCGTTTCCACTTCCAGGTAGCCCTCGGCCACCATGAACTCGCGGATCTTCTGCACGATCTTCGAGCGCTTGATGAAGGTGTCGCGGCTTTGTTCGCTCACGATCAGGTCGACGTAGCGCTGACGATACTTCTGTTCCTGGTCGGCCAGACCGTGGAACTTGTCCGGCAGCGGGCGCAGGCTCTTGGTGAGCAGGCGCAGTTGGGTGACCTGCACCGACAGCTCGCCGGTCTTGGTCTTCATCAGCGTGCCGCGCGCGGCCAGGATGTCGCCCATGTCCCAGGTCTTGAACGCGGCATACACCTCTTCGCCCACCGCGTCGCGGCTGATATAGAACTGGATGCGGCCCGAGCCGTCCTGCACCGTGGCGAAGCTGGCCTTGCCCATCACCCGCTTGAGCATCATGCGCCCGGCCACGCGTACTTCGACCGTCAGCGTATCGAGTTCTTCCTTCTCCTTGGCGCCGTACTTGGCGTGCAGGTCGGCGGCGAAGTGCTCGCGCTTGAAGTCGTTGGGAAAGGCCACCCCGGCTTCACGGATCGATGCCAGCTTGGCACGCCGCTCGGCCATGATCTGGTTTTCGTCTTGGGGCAGTTGTTGTTCTTCGGACATGGTTTCAAACCCTAAATCTTGAACCACAGAGGACAGAGAGAGCACGGAGCCGCACGGAGTAGGTCACAGGACCAGCCTGCGGAGGCCGTTCTTGAGCAATGTGGTGTTGAAGTTGATCAATAAGCCGGTTTTGAGGCCGGTGAGTTTCAAATAGGTCAGCAATTGGGATTCATGAATGGGCAACAGCTTCTCACAGCTTTTCAACTCGACGATCACGCGTTCCTCGACCAGCAGATCCAGTTTGAACGCGTGGTCGACCTGGACGCCTTTGTACCGGATCGGCAAGTGCAGTTGGGATTGCACCGCCAGGCCGCGCAGGGCCAGTTCATGCCGCAGGCACTGCTCGTAGGCGTTTTCCAACAGGCCGGCGCCAAGCGCGCGGTGCACTTCGATGGCAGCGCCGATGATCTGCTCGCTGAGCGGATCGTTCAGCATGCGCTTTCCTCTGTGAAGCTCTGTGTTCTCCGTGTTCTCTGTGGTTCAGGGTTTGGGGTCAAGACGACTTACACGCCCTGTTTCAGGCTGGCCTCGATGAAGCCGTCCAGGTCGCCGTCCATCACGCCCTTGAGGTTGCCCACTTCGTAGCCGGTGCGCAGGTCCTTGATGCGGCTCTGGTCGAATACGTAGGAGCGGATCTGGTGACCCCAGCCGATGTCCGACTTGCCGGCCTCCAGCTGCTGCTGCGCTTCCATGCGCTTGCGCAGCTCCAGCTCGTACAGCTTGGCACGCAGCATCTGCCACGCTTCGTCGCGGTTGCGGTGCTGCGAGCGGTCGTTCTGACATTGCACCACGATGTTGGTGGGAATGTGGGTCAGGCGCACCGCGGAGTCGGTCTTGTTGATGTGCTGGCCGCCGGCGCCGGACGCGCGATAGGTGTCGGTGCGCACGTCGGCCGGGTTGATCTCGATCTCGAAGCTGTCGTCCACCTCGGGGTAGACGAACACCGAGCAGAACGAGGTATGGCGGCGGGCGTTGGAGTCGAACGGCGACACGCGCACCAGACGATGCACGCCGGTTTCGGTGCGCAGGAAGCCATAGGCGTATTCGCCGGAAAGCTTGATGGTGGCGCTGGTGATGCCGGCGACTTCGCCTTCGGATTCCTCCATCACCTCGACATTGAAGCCCTTGCGCTCGCCGTAGCGGATGTACATGCGCAGCAGCATGCCGGCCCAGTCCTGCGCCTCGGTGCCGCCGGCGCCCGACTGGATGTCGATGAAGCAGGCGTTCGGGTCCATCGGGTTGCTGAACATGCGGCGGAATTCGAGCTTGGCGATCTTTTCTTCCAGCGCCTGGGCGTCTTCATCGATGGCGGCGCAGGTGTCGAAGTCGTCCTCGGCGCGGGCCATGTCGAACAGCTCGCGCGCATCGGCGGCGCCGCCGGCCACTTCGTCCAGCACCAGCACCACGTCTTCCAGCGCCTTGCGCTCGCGGCCGATCTCCTGCGCCTTCTTCTGGTCGTTCCACAGCTCGGGGTCCTCCGACAGGCGCACCACTTCCTCCAGGCGGTCGCGCTTGGCGGGGTAGTCGAGGTAACGCTTCAGTTCGTCGGCGCGGCCGGCGAGGTCGTCGAGGTGGGCGGCGATCTGGTTGAGCTGTTCGGCTTCCATTGGGCTTCGGGTGATTTCGCGAAACCCGGAAGTATATCAGGGAAGTGGCGGACGGATTTCGCGACGGCGGTCGGGCAGGGTGGCGCCGGACCGCGCGGCGGTGGCGCGATCCGGCGCGGGGCTCAGGGCGGCTGACAAAACCCGGCGAAGCGATCCTGGCACGGCGCGCGAAACGCAGACAGTACAAGGCGTACGGCCAGTCGGGCTGACGCGGCCAGGAGGGTTTTGTCAGCCGCTCTCAGTGCTCGCCGGTCATCCGGGCCCGCAGTTCGCGCAGCGCGGCCGAGATCATCGCCAGGTCCGGCGTGCTCTCGCGCAGTTCGGCGACGATGGCGCGCCATTGCGCCACCGATTGCGCCGCGCCGTCGTGCCACGCGGCCAGGCGCGCGTCGATGCCGCCCTGGTCGCTCTGCCACGCCGCCTGCGCCAGGTGCACGTGCAGCCGCAGCAGGTCGTCGCGCGCGGCGATGCGCGCCAGCGCCTGCCAGCGGCTGTCGCGCGGCAACTGCTCGATGGCCTGCGCCAGCCACTCGAATTCCAGTTGCGTGCCCAGCGCCAGGTAGAGCTTCATCCGCTCGGCCAGGGTGCCGGTGTCGGCGGTGCCGCGCGCCAGCGCGAGGAACGGCATCGCGTAGTCGATGGCCAGCGCGCGCCCGACCAGATCGGCCGGAATGCCGGCCCCCAGCCAGTTTTCGCGCCGTGCCAGCGCCACGCCTTGCTGGACCAGCCATTCCGGCACCTGCGCCAGGCTGAGCGCGGCGCAGGTGCGCAGGTGGTCCAGCGCGGCCTCGTCGGGCGAACCTTGCAGCAGCCAGCGCGCCACGCGCTCGGTCTGGCGGCGCGCGCCCAGCAGCAGGCTGTACACGTCGCCGGCCGGCACGCCCTGGTCGATCAGGCGTTCGGCGCGCGCGGCCAGCGTTTCGGTGTCGAGCAGGGCCTCGGCTTCGCGCAGCCCGGCGACCACGCCGGCGGCGTTGCTGCCGGTTTCCTCGATCAGGCGGAACACGCAGGTGATGCCATAGCGGTTCACCACATGGTTGGTCAGCAGGGTGGCGACGATTTCGCGGCGCAGCGGGTGTTCGGCCAGCCGGGCGCCGAAGCGCTCGACCAGCGTCGCCGGAAAGCCCTGGCGCAGCAGGTCGTTCCAGCGTGGCGCGTCGACGAGGTCGGATTCGAGCAGCAGCTGCTTGAGCACGATCTTGGCGTAGGCGAACAGCACCGACAGCTCGGGGCGGGTCAGGCCCTGGCCGGCCTGGATGCGCTCCTGGCACTGGCTGTCCGACGGCAGGTATTCCAGGCGGCGCGACAGCCGGCCGTGGCGCTCCAGCGTCTGCATCAGCCGCAGGTGCACCGGCAGCAGCGACGCCGCCTGCTCGGCCTCCAGCGCGATTGCCAGCGTTTGCAGCGTATTGTCGCGCAGCACCAGCTCCGCCACCTGGCCGGTCATTTCGCCCAGCAGCGTGTTGCGTTGCTTGTCGGTGAGATCGCCCGCCGCGACGATGCGGTTGAGCAGGATCTTGATGTTCACCTCGCGATCCGAGCAATCGACGCCGGCCGAGTTGTCGATGGCGTCGGTGAACAACCGGCCGCCGGTCTGCGCGTACTCGATGCGGCCGGGCTGGGTGAAGCCCAGGTTGCCGCCCTCGGCCACCACCTT
This sequence comes from Chitiniphilus shinanonensis DSM 23277, assembly GCF_000374805.1. Lineage (GTDB taxonomy): Bacteria > Pseudomonadota > Gammaproteobacteria > Burkholderiales > Chitinibacteraceae > Chitiniphilus > Chitiniphilus shinanonensis. Next base: position 210,261 of record NZ_KB895338.1, on the reverse strand, counting down.
GCAGCGCAGGTCGCGTCCGTCGACGCGCACCGCGTCGTTGCCGCGGTCGTTGGCTTCGGCCTGGGTCTGTGCCGCACCCTTGACGTAGGTGCCGATGCCGCCGTTGTACAGCAGGTCCACCGGCGCCTTGAGCAGCGCCTGGATCAGCTGGGCGGGCTCCAGTTGCTCGGCTTCGATGCCGAGCACCGCGCGTGCCTGCGGCGACAGCGGGATGGTGCGCGCGCTGCGCGGCCAGACGCCGCCGCCTTCGGAGATCAGCGCCGCGTCGTAGTCGGCCCACGATGAGCGCGGCAGCTCGAACAACCGCTGGCGCTCGTCGAAGGCGCGCCCGGGTTCGGGATCGGGGTCGATGAACACATGGCGGTGGTCGAACGCGGCGACCAGTTTCACCGCGCGCGAGCGCAGCAGGCCGTTGCCGAATACGTCGCCCGACATGTCGCCGATGCCGACCACGGTGATCGGCTGGGTGGCGACGTCGATGCCCATCTCGCGGAAATGCCGCGTCGCCGAGATCCAGGCGCCGCGCGCGGTGATGCCCATCTTCTTGTGGTCGTAGCCGTTGGCGCCGCCGCTGGCGAAGGCGTCGTCCAGCCAGAAGCCGTAGTCGCGCGATACGCTGTTGGCGATGTCGGAGAAGGTGGCGGTGCCCTTGTCGGCGGCGACCACCAGGTAGGGATCGTCCTCGTCCAGGCGGCGCACCGCCGGCGGCGGCACCACCTTGCCGTCGACCAGGTTGTCGGTCAGGTCGAGCAGGCCGCCGATGAAGGTGCGGTAGCACGCCACGCCGCGCGCCAGCAGCGCCTCGCGCTCGGTGGGCGGATGCTTGAGCACGAAGCCGCCCTTGGAGCCGACCGGCACGATCACGGTGTTCTTGACGATCTGCGCCTTCACCAGCCCCAGCACCTCGGTGCGGAAATCGTCGCGACGGTCGGACCAGCGCAGCCCGCCGCGCGCCACCTTGCCGCTGCGCAGGTGCACGCCTTCCATCTCCGGCGAATAGACGAAGATCTCGAACAGCGGCACCGGCTGCGGCATGCGCGGAATACGGGCGGGCGCCAGCTTGAACGAGAGGTAACCCTTGGGCTCGCCGCGCGCGTTGGTCTGGAACCAGTTGCTGCGCACGGTGGCGAGGATGGCGTGGCGATAGGCGGAGAGGATCTTCTCCTCGTCCACGCTGGCCAGGCCATCGGTCTCCGCCGCCAGCTGCGCCGCCAGCGCCTGGGCGGCGTCCTGGTCGCCGTGGGCGGGGTCGAGTTGCAGCTTGAACAGCCGCACCAGCGCGGCCGCGTGCTCGCCGTGGCCCAGCAGGGCGTCGACCAGGGTGTCGGTATCGAAGATCAGCCCGATCTGTTTCAGGTAGCGCGCGTAGGCGCGCAGCAGCAGCGCTTCGCGCCAATCCAGCCCGGCGGCGGGCACCAGGCGGTTGAAGGCGTCGTTCTCGCAACGGCCGTCGAAGATGGCGACGAAGGCATCGACGAAGCGCTGGCGCGCCTCCGGCTGTTCCAGCATCGCCGGCTCGGGCAGGCGCAGGCCGACGTCGACGATCCAGGCCTGGCTGCCGTCGTCGAAGTTCAGGCCATACGGGCGCTCGTCCAGCACCCGCACGCCCAGGTTCTCCAGCAGCGGCAGGCTGTCGGACAGTTCGACGGCGCTGGCGCGGTACAGCTTGAGACGCCACAGGCGGGTGTCGGCATGGCTGGCGGCGATCAGCCGCGCGGCGATGCGGGTGCTGCCGATCACGCTTTCCAGGCTGTCGATGTCGTGCACCGCCACCCGTGCCGGGTAGTCGCCGGCGTAGGCCGACGGAAAGGCGCGCTGGTAACGCTGAAAGCGCACCGCGCCGCCTTCCTCGCCGGCGTGCTGGCGCAACTGGGCGCGCAGTTCGTCCTGCCAGCGCTGGGCGATCTCGGCGACCTCGGCCTCGATGCGCGCGGCGTCGTAGGCCGGATAGTGGCCGTGCGGGATGCGCACGATGAAATGGATGCGCGCCAGCGGGCTGTCCGACATGGCGACATTGAATTCGGCGCTGCTGCCGCCCAGGCGCTCGGTCAGCAGGCGATGCACCCGCATGCGCACGTCGGTGTTGTAGTTGTCGCGCGGCAGGTAAAGCATCACCGACACGTAGCGACGGTAGATGTCGTCGCGGAAGAAGGTGCGCACGCGGCTGCGCTCGTGCAGCGACACCACGCCCTGGGCGATGCGCGCCAGCTCGTCGGCGCCGATCTCCAGCAGTTCCTCGCGCGGATAGGTGTCGAGCACGTTGAGCAGGGTTTTGGCGCGGTGGCCGGTGCTACGCGCGCCGGCCAGTTGCATCGCCTGTTCGATCTTGCGGCGCAGGATGGGCAACTGGCGTGGCGGCGTGGTGTAGGCGGTGGCGGTATACAGCCCGAGCAGGCGCTGTTCGCCGATGACCGTGCCGGAGTCGTCGATGCGCTTGACGCACACCATGTCCAGGTAGACCGGCCGGTGGACGATGGAGCGGGTGTCGCCCTTGGTCAGGATCAGCAGTTCGCGGTTGTTGTACGCGATGTCGCGCAGCGCCGGGGTGAGCGAGGCAAAGGTGCGCGACGGGCCGCCGGCCCCGCTGTCGCGCAGCAGGCCCAGGCCGGAATCCGGCACGATCATCAGCTGGGTGCCGAATTCGGTCTCTTCGAAGCGGTACTCGCGACAGCCCAGGAAGACGAACTGGCCGTCCAGCAGCCATTGCAGGAAGGCGATGCTTTCCGACAGTTCGTCCTCGGCCAGTGGCGGCGGCGACTCGCGCAGTTGCGCCAGCGTGCGGCCCAACTGCCCGGTCATCGCCGGCCAATCGGTGACGGCGGTTTCCAGCGCGGTGAGCGCGTGTGCGATCTCGTCGTGCAGCGCCGCCAGGGCGGCCGGGTCGGAGGCGCGATCGATCTCGAAGCGCATCCACGATTCGGCCGGCGCATCGTCGGCCAGATCCTGCCATTGGCCATCGGCATTGCGCGCGGTGCGCAGTACCGGGTGCAGCACCAGGTGGACGCTGTAGCCCAGCCGCGCCAGGGCCATGCCCACGGTATCGACCAGGAACGGCATATCGTCGACCACCAGCTCGACCACGGTGTGGCTCGACTCCCAGCCGTGCTCGGGCAGGCTGGGGTTGTAGACCCGCAGCAGCGTTTCCCCCTTCGCGCGGCGGGCGCCGAAACGATGGTGGGCAAAGGCCGCGCCCAACCAGTCCTCCACCGGGCGCGAGGCGAAATCCTCGGTGGAGAGATTGGGGTGGTAGGCGGCGAGGAAGTGGCGCAGCGCCGCGTCGGCGGGGGCGGCGGCGACCAGGTTGGCGAGATCCTGCCGGTCGATCAGATAGCTCATGAGGTCCAGGGTCCTTGTGGGCACGCGACGGAACGCCGTGCCCCAATCTGGAGCACGGCCCCGAAACCAATCTATATAGGCCAGTGGTCGTGTGACCACCGGGGGTTTCCACAATGACAGAATGGATGCGGAGCGGTACACCGACCGGATGGCCCACCATTAGGGCGAAGGCCGGGATGCAGGGCAAGGCGTGCCGAGCGAAGTGGAGCGATCCCCACGAGCGAGGTACAGCGCAGCCATGCGCCCGGCCTTCGTCCTTCGCACCCGCGTTTGAAGGTCGATTCGCCCTCGGGGGAGGCCGGTTGCGACCGGCTGGGCTCTTCCGTAGGCGATCACGTGAGCCCTGGTCACCCCATCGGCTACCCGCGACACACCCCACCCGGGAGGGGAAAGGAAGGGGTGGCAGGTTGCCAGGCGCGGATGAGTGGCGGCGACGGTCGAGGCCCGGGCTTACATAATGGATGGCCCCCGGCAGGAGGCTGGAGCATCGGCAGGTTGGCTGTAAGTTTTACAACCGGGCTGCCGTGGCGCGTGCGGACAAGCATTCAGACGGTTGTTGTGGCTGCTTTTCAAGCGTCAAACTTAATGTGTCTGTCAAAAATGGTGCGATATGACAAGGCACTGGAAAAACGTCGAAACTGGCCGACAGACGCGCGCTTTTGCCGTACGGCGAGCAGGGAAGTGAAATATTAACCCATGCTAATATTTAGTCGGACAGATTGAGAGGCCACCCCTCCTGGAGAATTCAATGAACCAGGCCAGAATCCCGCAGCCATCGGCGCGGGCGTCTTCGAGCGCCACGCTGGAGGCTTGCCGTGACATGGCGCTCAAGCTGCTTGCCGATTCGCTCGATGGCTACTTCGCCGAGCTGGAGGAGAAATTCTTCAAGCTTGCCGAGAACACCCCGGACCGGGAGCTGCGCGACGTCTACTTCGCCGCCCGTGTCGAGATCAAGTTGAAGAAGGGCGAGATCGTCAGCGCCTTCCGCCAGCAATTCATCGAAGCCTTCAATCAGCGCCTGAAGGGCGACCAGAACGCCGCCGGCTTCTTCCAGGTCGTGGTCAGTCCCAACGAGCTGTCGCTGGTCGCCAATGACGACTACGAGGAAAGCCTGACGGCCAGCCACGTGGCCAACGCGCTCAAGCAAAAGGGCGGCGATACGCTGTCGCAGCTGGAACAACGGCTGGCGACGCTGCTGCCGCAGAACGACGATGCCGCCCTGGCCAACCCGCTCAGTCCCGAAACCATCTGCCAGGCGTTCCTGGCCGCCTGCCGCCAGCTGGACAGTGGCCTGAGCGCGCGCCTGGTGGCGTTGAAGGCGTTCGAGTCGGCCCTTTCCGACCGTGTGGCCAGCGTCTATCAAAGCGTCAACCAATACCTGATCCAGCAGAACGTGCAGCCGATCGCACCGCGCGGCATCGTCCGTCGCCCGTCGGGCACTGCCGGCGCTGGCGCGCATGCCCATCCGGCCGAGCCGGCCGGCGATGCTTCGGGCATCGGCACCGGATACGCTCCGGGTGCGGCCGGCATCGGCGGCGGTTACGCTGGCGGTTCCGTGCCCGGCGCGGGGCACGCGGCCGGCGGGTTCACGATCTCCGCCGATCTGGCCAATCATTTCATGCGCCTCGCCGCCGGCGAGGCCGAGGTGCGCGGCAGCAACCTGCGCCCTGAGTGGTTCTCCTTCCTGGACAACCTGCAACACGACCCTCCCGGCGCCACGCACCACGCCGGTGGCCGCCCCGAGAACCTGTTGTCGCTGCTGCGCAGCACGCGCTGGGCCAGCGAGCTGAACCGTGTCGACACCATGACCTTCGATCTGGTGGCGATGTTGTTCGACCGCCTGTTCGAAGACCCGCACCTGGCCAACGTCGCCAAGGGGCTGTTGGCGCGCTTGCAGATTCCGGTGCTGAAGGTCGCGTTGCTCGATCCGGATTTCTTCGCCAAGAAGCAGCATTCCGCGCGGCGGGTGATGGATCTGCTGGAAGACGCCTTCAAGGATCGCGAAGGCGATCCGCCGGCCGACGACCCCGAACTGTCGTTGTTCAACGAGGCCGTGACCTGGATCGTCGACCACTTCGAGGACGATCTGGGCGCATTCGACGTCGCGCTGGAAAAGATCGAAGGCTATTACGCCGACCTGGAAGCGGGCGCCGAGGCCAAGACGCAGGATGCCGCGCAGGATCTGATCCTGCACGAGGTGCGCGAACTCTCGACCACCACCGCCGGGGCGCTGGTGGACCAGCGCCTGGCGCGCGAAACCGATGCGCCCGAGCTGGTGCGCGCCTTCCTTGCCGACTGGTGGCGCGGCGCGCTGGCAGCGGTGTACGGGCCCGAAGGCGAGCAGGGGGCGGATTTCGCCAAGTATGTGCGGGTGATGGACGAACTGCTGTGGAGCCTGCGACCCAAGCGCACGCCGGAAGAACGGCTGCAACTGGTGAACATGCTGCCGCCGATGCTCAAGGTGCTGGAGCAGGGCGCCAAGCGCGCCGAGATGCCGCAGGAAGCATCGCGCGCGTTCTTTGCCCAACTGGTGCAGTGCCACGCGATGGCGATCCGCTCCGGCCTGCGTGCCGCGGCGGCCGAGCCCGCGGCGCCGGATGCCCAGCCCGAACCGGCCATCGCGCCGCGCACCGTGCTGGCCGAAGGCCATATCGTCGTGCCGCGCGCCCAGCCGCAAGCCGAGGTGCCGGTGGTGCCTCACGCGGCGCCGGTTGCCGAGGTGGTGCTGCCGGCGACGCCGGCCCAGGTACGCGAACAGCATGTGCTGGAGCGCGGGGACTGGATCACCTGGGAGAACGACGACAACCGCAGCGTGCGCCTGCGCCTGTCGTGGGTCAGCCCGCAAGGCACGCGTTACCTGTTTACCAATCGCCAGGGCGAGAATGGCCTGACCGTGACCCGGGCGGAACTGGAGAAACACATCGAAAGCGGACGGCTGCGTATCCTGGCGGACGAAGACAGCGCCACCGAGCGCGCCTTCAACCAATTGCGCGAGCAACTGGGCGCCTGATCGATAACCAAAATGTTGCACGCAACTCAAAGGGCGCCACTGGCGCCCTTTTTTTTTTGCCGTTCCAGATGGAACCGCCTGGCGACCGCCGCGCCGGTGAGACGCGGCCGGCCGGCTACCCGGTCAGACGCCGCGCAGCAGTTCGTTGATGCCCACCTTGCCGCGGGTCTTGGCATCGACCTTCTTCACGATCACCGCGCAGTACAGGCTGTAGCTGCCGTCCTTGGACGGCAGGTTGCCCGACACCACCACCGAGCCGGCGGGGATGCGGCCATAGCTGACTTCGCCGGTTTCGCGGTCGTAGATCTTGGTGCTCTGGCCGATGTACACGCCCATCGAGATCACCGAGCCTTCCTCGACCACCACGCCTTCCACCACTTCCGAACGCGCACCGATGAAGCAGTTGTCCTCGATGATGGTCGGGCCGGCCTGCAGCGGCTCCAGCACGCCGCCGATGCCCACGCCGCCGGACAGGTGGACATTCTTGCCGATCTGGGCGCAGCTGCCGACGGTGGCCCAGGTGTCGACCATGGTGCCTTCGTCGACGTAGGCGCCGATGTTCACGTAGGACGGCATCAGCACCACGTTGCGGCCGATGAACGAGCCCTTGCGCGCCACGGCGTTCGGCACCACGCGGAAGCCCCCGGCGCGGAAGTCGGCCTCGGTGTAGTCGCCGAACTTGCTCGGCACCTTGTCGAAGTACTGGGTGCAGCCGCCGTTCATGGGGACGTTGTCGTTGATGCGGAACGACAGCAGCACGGCCTTCTTCAGCCATTGGTGGGTGTGCCAGGCGCCATCGATTTTCTCGGCGACGCGCAGTGCGCCGCGATCCAGCCCGGTGATGACTTCGTTGATCGCGTCGCGCAGCTCGGCGGACACAGAGGCCGGGGTGATGTCGGCGCGGTTTTCGAAGGCGGTTTCGATGACGGATTGCAGATTGCTCATGGCGTATCCCGTTGCTTGATGAAAAGGTTCGTAAAGGTCAGAGGCTCTGGCAGAAGCGGGCGATGCGCCGTGCCGCTTCCACGCAGTCGGCCAGCGGCGCCACCAGGGCGATGCGCACGTAGCCGCTGCCGGGGTTCACCCCGTGCGCGGCGCGCGCCAGATAGCTGCCGGGCAGGACGGTCACATGTTGTTCCGCGTAGAGCCGGCGGGCGAATTCGGTGTCGTCGATGGGCGTCCTGGCCCACAGGTAGAACGCGGCGTCGGGCTGGGAGACATCCAGCACCTGCGCCAGCAGCGGCGTCACCGCCTCGAACTTGGCCGCGTATTGCCGGCGGTTGTCCTCGACGTGCGCTTCGTCGCCCCAGGCCAGCGCGCTGGCGGCCTGCACCGTCGGGCTCATCGCGCAGCCATGATAGGTGCGGTACAGCAGGAATTTCGCCAGCACGTCGGCATCGCCCGCGACGAAGCCGGAGCGCAGACCCGGCACGTTCGAGCGCTTGGACAGCGACGAGAACATCACCACGTTGCGCAGGCCGCGGCCCAGCTTGACCGAGGCTTCCAGCCCACCCAGCGGCGGCTGGCCTTCGTAGATCTCCGAGTAGCACTCGTCGCTGGCGATGACGAAGCCATAGCGGTCGGACAGCGCGAACAGCTTCTGCCAATCCTCCAGCGACGCCACCGCGCCGGTGGGGTTGCCGGGCGAGCAGACGTAGACCAGTTGGGTGCGCGCCCAGACTGCCTCGGGCACCGCGTCCCAATCCGGCTGGAAGCGGTTTTCCGCCAGGCAATTGACGTAGTACGGCTCGGCGCCGGCCAGCAGGGCCGCGCCTTCGTAGATCTGGTAGAACGGGTTGGGCGACAGCACCACCGGCGTGTGCGGCACGGTGGGGTCGATCACGGCCTGGGCGAAGGCGAACAGCGCCTCGCGGCTGCCGTTCACCGGCACCACCTCGCGCGCGGCATCCGGTGTCGGAATGTTGTAGCGGCGGCCGATCCAGGCGGCGATGGCGCCGCGCAGCGTATCCGACCCGGCGGTGGCCGGATAGGCGGACAGCCCGTCCAGGTTGGCGATCAGGGCGTCCTTCACCAGTTGCGGCGCCGGGTGCTTGGGTTCGCCGATCGACAGGTTCACATGCGGCAAGGCCGGGTTGGGAACGAGGCCGGCGAACAGTTCGCGCAGTTTCTGGAACGGGTAGGGCTGGAGCAGGTCGAGACGCGGCGACATCGATGGGGCGGCGTGAGGGAAAACGGCAATTATAGCCGCGCCGCCCAGCGCCGGTAACCCGCATGGCGGGCCGGCGCAGGCAATGCTGTCGTCCGTGGGGAGTCTTAAGTGGTCAACGGAAGGGTTTGTCAGCCGCGCCTATTCGTCCAACAGCGGCGCGAAGTACTGCCTGAGCTTGGCCACCTTGGGCGCGGCCACCAACTGGCAGTACGGCTGGTCGCCGTGCTGGTTGAAGTAGTTCTGGTGGTAGTCCTCGGCCGGGTGGAACTGCGGCGCGGCGCGCAGTTCGGTCACGATGGGCATGGCGAAGTGCGGCGCCAGTTCGGCCAGCTTGGCACGCGCGGTCGCTTCCTGCTCGGGGCCGTGGAAGAAGATGGCCGAGCGGTACTGGGTGCCGACGTCGTTGCCTTGCCGGTTGAGCGTGGTCGGGTCGTGGATGGCGAAGAAGATGTCCAGCAGGGTGTCGTAGCTCACCACCTGCGGGTCGAAGGCGATGCGCACCGCCTCGGCGTGCCCGGTACCGCCGCCGCAGACACTGCGGTAATCGGGCTGCGCGGTGTGGCCGCCCAGATAGCCCGACACCACCTGCCGCACGCCGCGCACGCGCTGGAACACGGCTTCCAGGCACCAGAAGCAGCCGCCGGCCAGGGTTGCGATTTCTTCGTGCATTGTCGTTCTCCGCTTGGAATCCAACTGCCCAGATGGGGTTGCCCGCCGCCAATTCACCCCCGACTTGCCGGACGGCGCGCCGGCGATCGGCGGTTTCAGCGTTCGCGCCAGCCCTTGAGCAGCGCCAGCACCGCGCCGCTGCCGCCGTCCACCGATCGTGCCTGGGCGAAGGCCAGTACCTCGTCGCGCTGCGCCAGCCAGTTCTTCAACTTGAGTTTGAGCACCGGCTCCTTGTTGCGCGAGCCCAGGCCCTTGCCGTGGACGATGCGCACGCAGCGCTGGTTGTACAGGCGGCAGCGGTGCAGGAATTCCGCCACCGCCAGCCGGCCGGAATCGACGGTGTGGCCGTGCAGGTCCAGCTCGGCCTGCACCACCCATTCGCCGCGACGCAAACGCTTCAGGGTGTCGAGCTTCATGCCGGGGCGCAGGTAGAGCAGTTCCTCGCCGCTTTCCAGTTCGTCCCACGGCCAGAAGTCGCTCATCGCGTCCGCCATCACCCGCGCTTCGTCGTGCCAGCGTTGCAAGGGCCACGGGCTGGGACGACGCGGCGGGTGGACCACGCGGTCGTAGGCGATGGGTCGGGCGCCGCTGACCGCCTGCATGAACAGGTCGTGATCGCTGGGCGGCGGTGGAGGCGCCGGGGCGGGCGCCGGCGCATGGCGGATCGCCGCCAGCTTCTTGCGCAAGCGCTTGAGCGTTTCCTTTGCTTCGCCTTCCATGCCGTCCTCCTCCGGCGGCAAGGTTAGCATGGGCGGGCCGCCGGATGAGACGGGTTCTCAGAGCCTGTTCAAGATCTTTTTTTAGTCCGGCGCTGCCGCGAAAAGATCTTGAACAGGCTCTCAACCCGGCAGGCGTGGCCAGCACACCCGGACGGTCAGGCCGCCGCCGGGGGTGTCGTCCAGGATCACGCGACCGCCGTGCCGCGCGGCGATCTCGGCCACGATGGCCAGCCCCAGGCCGCTGCCTTCGCCACGCGCGGTGGAGCCGCGGTGAAAGCGCCGGAACACCAGCTCGCGCTCCGCCCTGGGGATGCCGGGACCGTTGTCGCGCACCGTCAGCACGGCCTGGCCGGCGGCGCTGGCGGTGCCCAGGGTGAGCGCGCAGCCGGGGCCCGCGTAGCGGATGGCGTTGTCGATCAGGTTGCCGATCAGTTCCTGGAGCAACTGCGCGTTGCCGAGCAGCCGCACCGGCTCGACTTCCTGCAAGGCCAGGTCGACCCGCCGGCGATGGGTGACGGGCGCCCATTCCAGCGCGCACTGACGCACCGCGTCGGCCAGATCGAGCGGCGCGCTGGGCAGCGCTTCGCCGCGCTCGTTCTCCAGGCGCGCCAGCGCCAGCAACTGCGCCACGCCACGCGAGGCGTCCTCCAGCGAGCAGCGCATGGTGGTCAGGCGTTGGCGCATGCCGGGCAGCGCCGATTCGCGCTCCGCCAGCTCCACCTGGGCGCGCAGCACCGCCAGCGGGGTCTTCAACTGGTGGGCGGCGTCGGCGAAGAAGCGCCGGTGCGCCGCCAGCATGCGCCGCAGCCGCGCCACGTACTGATTCATCGCGTGGACCAGCGGCAGCAGCTCACCGGGCCGGCCCGGCGTGCGGAACGGCGCCAGGTCGTCCTCGCGTCGTGCGCTCACTTCGGCCGACAGATCACGCAACGGCGATAGCCCGCGATGCAGCGCACCCAGCACGATGGCGATGACCAGCAGCCCCAGCAGCGCCTGGCGCCACAGGGTCTTGACCAGCATGTGGCGGGCGAAGGCGCGTCGCATCTCGCCGCTTTCGCCGACCAGTACCGAGATCACCCGCGTCTGCGCGGCGGCGACGTCGTGCACCGGCTGGCGCAGCGCGATCAACCGCACCGTTTCGCCGTGGTATTCGGCGTCGTAGTACACCGGGCGGTAGAACACCGGCGCCACCTCGGGCGGCGGCAGGTCGGCGTAGCCGGTGATGTGGCGGCCGCCGGCATCGTCCACCCGGTAGAACACGCGCACCGAGGCGGCGCCTTCCAGGCTTTCCAGCGACAGCGAGGGCAGATCGACGCCGAGCTTGCCGTGGCGTAGCCGCGCGCCGTCGGCGATCGATTTGGCCGAGGCGAACAGCGTGCGGTCGAAGGCCGCGTGCGCGGCGTGCAGCGAGTGCCGGTAGGTGAGGACGGCGTCGATCACCAGCACCAGCAGCAACGGCAGCAGCAGCCAGAGCGTCAGCTGCCAGCGCAGGGAACCGCGTGCCTTCATGGCTGACCGTGGCTTTCCAGCATGTAGCCCAGGCCACGCAGGGTGACCACCGAGATCTCGTCGCTGACCAGCTTGCGGCGCAGCCGGTGCACGTACAGCTCGATGGCTTCGGCGCTGCCGGCGCCGGTCATGCCGAACAGCTGGTCGATCAGGGTTTCCTTGGCCACCGCGCGCCCGGCGCGCAGCATCAGGATCTCCAGCACCGAGTGCTCGCGCGGGGTGAGCGCCAGCGCGCGGCCATGCAGGGTGAAGCGCCGCGCCACGCTGTCGTAGATCAGCGGTCCACAGGCGATGCGCGGATGTTCCAGCCCGTTGGCGCGGCGGATCAGCGCGCGCACCCGCGCTTCCAGTTCCGCCAGCTCGAACGGCTTGCCGAGGAAGTCGTCGGCGCCCAGGTCCAGCCCGCGCACCCGGTCCTCCAGCGCGCCGTGCGCGGTGAGGATCAGCACCGGTACGCGCCCACGGCGGCTGCGCAGGCGGCGCAGTACTTCCCAGCCATCCAGCCGCGGCAGGGCCAGGTCGAGCACCACCAGCGCGTAATCGTGGGTGTGCAGCACGTGATCCGCCGCCGCGCCGTCGTGCAGCGCATCCACCTCGAACCCGGCCTGGCCCAATGCGGTACTCAGCGAGGCGGCCAGCTGGGGGTTGTCTTCGACAAGCAGGATACGCATCGTGAGTCCATCGGGTATTCCAGATAGGCCGGAGCATGGTGGGGCGACGTGTGCGGACGCCAGCACCTTTTGTCTGCGCCCGACGGTAGGGTAATTGAAAGGTTTTTGTTGGCTTTGCGTTCTAGGCTGCCGCCAAAAATGCGGGCTGTGGATGCGCTCTCGCTCAAACGTCGGGGGCAGGAATGCAAGGTTGGCATCGCGGCGGCATCGCGCTTTTGATCGGCGCGCTCCTGGCCGCCCTTTGGACGCAGTTCCATCACACGCCGCACAAGCGGCTGGCCGCGCTGGCGCGCAACGAAGGGCGGCTGGTCATCTATTCGGTCACCGACGCCGCGACGGCGCGGCCGCTGATCCGGGCGTTCGAGGCGCGCTACGGCACGCGGGTGGATTACCGCGAGATGAGCAGCCTGGCGCTGCACCGCCGCTTTCTCTCCGATGCGGCCGCCGGCCGGCCGGTGGCCGATGTGCTGTGGAGTTCGGCGATGGATCTGCAGGTGAAGCTGGCCAACGACGGCCACGCCGCCAGCCACGTGCCGCCTGATGCCGCGCAGCTGCCGCCGTGGATGGGCTACCAGCAGCAGGTGTGGATCACCTCGTTCGAGCCCATCGTCTTTGCTTACGACCGCCGCGCGCTGTCGCCGCGTGAAGTACCCCACACCCGCGCCGAGCTGACCGGTCTGCTGCAACGCCAGCGCGCGCGGTTCCACGGCCGGGTGGCGAGCTACCACGTCGAGCGCTCGGGAGTGGGCTTCAATCTGCTGAGCCAGGATGTGCGGGTAGGGCGCGACGAGACCTGGCGCCTGCAACGGGCGCTGGCCGGGGTGGACCCGCGGCTGCACACCTCGTCGTCGGCCATGCTGGACGAGCTTGCCAGCGGCAAGGCGGCGCTGGCCTACAACGTGATCGGCTCCTACGCGGCCACCCGCGCCGGGCGCGACCCGCGCATCGGTTTTGTCCATCCGCGCGACTACACGCTGGTGCTGGGCCGGCTGGCGCTGATCCCCCGCAACGCGCCGCATCCGCACGCCGCGCGATTGTGGCTGGATTTCATGCTGTCGCAGGCCGGCCAGCGCCTGCTGGCCAGGGCGCCCGGCACCTATGCGGTGCGCGCGCTGGAGGGCGAGGCGCGCGATTTCGACGCCTTGAGCGAACTGCTGGGCAACGGCTTCGAGCCGGTCTTCCCCGCGCGCGGGCTGCTGATCCACCTGGACGACGTCAAACGCCAGGCGCTGCTGACGCGCTGGCGCGCGCTATTCAGGGTGCGAGCTGACTGAATCTTTCGGGATATTCGGCACGAAACGAGGGGTGAACGCAGGAATGTTGTTGGCTGACTGACAGCCTGGGTTCGGATACTGGCCGGCAGTTGCCCCGGGTTGCGCTTCGCGGCCTGTACGGCGGCAACCGACAACATTCACTGGAGTGCCTCACCATGAAGAAACTGTTCGAGGGAGCGCATCGCTTCCGAACCCAGACCCACCCGTATCGCCGCCAGTTGTTCCGCACCCTGGCCAAGGGGCAGCGTCCCGAGGTCCTGTTCATCACCTGCTCGGATTCGCGCATCGATCCCAATCTGCTGACGCACACCGAGCCGGGCGATCTGTTCGTGCTGCGCAACGCCGGCAACATCGTGCCGCCGCACGGCAGCGGTGGCGGCGGCGAACAGGCCACCATCGACTACGCGGTGGAGGTGCTGGGCGTGGAGCACATCGTGGTATGCGGGCACACCGACTGCGGCGCCATGAAGGCACTGTTCGACCCCGCCAGCCTGGAAGGGCTGCCGACGGTGGGGCGCTGGCTGTCGTACGCCGAGGCGACGCGCTCGGTGGTGCGGTGCACCTGCCAGCAGTTGCCGGCCGGCGAGCAACTGGACGAAGCGATCCGCCAGAACGTGCGCGTCCAGCTCAACCATCTGCGCACCATTCCCTCGGTCAACGCGCGGCTGGCGCAGCGGCGGCTGCAATTGCACGGCTGGGTCTACGACATTGCCCAGGGCGACGTGCTGGTGCTGGACGAGGCGAGCGGGTTGTTCTCCTCGCTGGCGTCGCTCGAACTGGCCACGGCCTGAACGGAGCACCGCGATGAAAAACACGATCGAAGCAACCTTGCCGACGCCGCCGGGCGAGGGCTGGCTGGCGGGGCTGCTGGGCTGGCGCCGTCATGCCGCCGCCGATTTCCTGGCGTCGGTGGTGGTGTTCCTGGTGGCGTTGCCGCTGTGCATGGGCATTGCCATCGCCTCGGGCGTGCCGCCCGCGCTGGGCATCATCACCGGCATCGTCGGCGGCTTGGTGGTCGGGGTGTTCGCCGGCTCGCCACTGCTGGTCAGCGGCCCGGCGGCCGGGCTGGCGGTGCTGAACTGGGAGCTGGTGCAGCGCCACGGCCTGATCGCGCTCGGCCCGGTGGTGGCCATGGCCGGGCTGATGCAGATGGCGGCGGGCTCGTTCCGCCTGGGGCAGTGGTTCCGCGCGGTGTCGCCGGCGGTGATCCACGGCATGCTGGCGGGCATCGGCGTTTCCATCGTCGCGGCCCAGCTGTTCATCATGCTCGACCTCAAGCCGCTGGGGAACGGCCTGACCAATCTGCTGGGCTTTCCCGCCGCGCTGGCCGATGCCGCGGCCGGCCTGACCGAGGCACGTCCCGCCGGCTCGGCGCACCTGGCGGCGCTGGTCGGGCTGGCGACCATTGCGCTGATGCTGGCGTGGGGCCGCTTCGCGCCGGCTTCGATGCGGCTGGTGCCGGCGCCATTGGTGGCGGTGATCGGTGGCGCCTTGCTGGCGATGGGGCTCAATCTGCCGATCCGCTACGTGGACGTACCGTCCAATCTGCTGGAAGGCGTGCAGCTCACCACGGCGGGTGCCTTGCTCGGCGTGTTCGACGGGCCGTTGCTGATGGCGGCGATGGCCATCGCCTTCATCGCCAGCGCCGAAACGCTGTTGTCGGCGGTGGCGGTGGACAAGCTGCACAACGGCCCGCGCACCCGTTATTCGCGCGAGCTGTTCGCGCAGGGCGTGGGCAATGCGCTGTGCGGCCTGCTCGGCGCGCTGCCGATGACCGGGGTGATCGCGCGTTCCAGCGCCAACGTCCAGGCCGGTGCGCGCTCGCGTGGCTCCACCATCCTGCACGGCACCTGGCTGCTGCTGTTCGTGTCGCTGTTGCCGTTCGTGTTGCGCCACGTGCCGATCGCCAGCCTGGCGGCGGTGCTGGTGGTGATCGGCTGCAAGCTGATCAATCCGCGCGACATCGTGAAGCTGGCGCACTTCGGCAAGGTGGAGCTGGGCATCTACCTGGTGACGCTGGCCACCATCGTCGCCACCGATCTGCTCGACGGCGTGATGCTCGGCATCGGCCTGGCCTTCGCCAAGCTGCTGTACGACCTGCTGCACCTGGAAGCCGCGCTGCAATTGAAGGCCGGTGGCCGGCAGGCGCTGCTGACCTTGAGCGGCACCGCCACCTTCGTGCGCCTGCCCAAGCTGGCCGCCGTGCTGGACAAGGTGCCGCACGATGTAGAGCTGCACGTCAACGTGCGCGACCTGGGTTATATCGACCCGGCCTGCCTGGAACTGCTGGAGGAATGGGGCGAACGGCATCGCGCCACCGGCGGCTCGGTGGTGCTGGAATGGGAAACCCTGGTGGCCAAGTACCGGCGACGCGATCGCCGCACCCGGCAGGCTTTCGAGCCGGCGGGCGGCTGAGCGGGGCGCGGCTCATCGCCGCGACAACGGTTGATCGTTCCTGGCGCGGCTTGGTCCGCGCCTTTTTTTATCCGCGCAGCGCCTGGAGCGACCGCAGCAGCACGACGCCGAGCAACGCGCCCAGCGCGTTGGCCAGCATGTCGCGCAGGTCGAAGCTGCGGTAGGGCACGAAATACTGCGCGCACTCCACCGCCACGCCCATCGACGTCGCGCCCAGCCAGGCGCGCCACATCCGCGGCGGAAACGCGGCCAGCGCCAACGCGGCCAGCACGCCGTAGCCCAGGAAGTGCTGGATCTTGTCGCCGTTGTCCACCGGCGGCGCGGCCAGCGGTATCAGCGAGCCGATCCAGATGGCGCTGGCCCAGAACAGCAGCAGCGTCAGCGCGAGACGGCGAGGGATGAACGGGTAGGGCATCGAGTGGGGCGCAGGGGAATGAGAAAGTGGCAAACGCGGTTCATGGGCAGGGCATGAAAAAGCCGCCCCGAGGGGCGGCTTTGTCTGCACAGCCTGCAATCAGCGCAGCGATTCCAGGTAGCGATCGGCATCCAGCGCGGCCTGGCAGCCGGAGGCGGCCGAGGTCACCGCCTGGCGATAGATGTGGTCCTGCACATCGCCGGCGGCGAACACGCCCGGCACGCTGGTGGCGGTGGCGTTACCGTCGCGGCCGCCCTGGGTGATGATGTAGCCGGTCTGATCCATCTCCAGCTGACCGCGGAAGATGTCGGTGTTCGGCTTGTGGCCGATGGCGATGAACACGCCGGCCAGTTGCAGTTCGCTGGTGCTGCCATCCTCGGTGGACTTCAGGCGCACGCCGGTCACGCCGCTGGCGTCGCCCAGCACTTCGTCCAGCGTCTGCTTCAGCGCCAGCGAGATCTTGCCCTCGGCCACGCGCTCCATCAGGTGATCCACCAGGATCTTCTCGGCGCGGAAGGTATCGCGGCGATGCACCAGGGTGACGTGGCCGGCGATGTTAGCGAGATACAGCGCCTCTTCCACGGCGGTGTTGCCGCCGCCGACCACCGCCACCTGCTGGTTGCGGTAGAAGAAACCGTCGCAGGTGGCGCAGGCGGATACACCCTTGCCGGCGAACGCTTCCTCGGACGGCAGGCCCAGATACTGGGCGGAGGCGCCGGTGGCGATGATCAACGCGTCGCAGGTGTATTCGCCGGCGTCGCCGATCAGCTTCTTCACCGGGCCTTTGATATCCACGGTGTGGATGTGATCGAAGATCATCTCGGTGCCGAAGCGCTCGGCGTGCTTCTGGAAGCGCGTCATCAGCTCGGGGCCCAGCACGCCGTCGGCATCCGCCGGCCAGTTGTCGACATCGGTGGTCGTCATCAGCTGCCCGCCTTGCGCCAAGCCGGTGATCAGCACGGGCTTGAGGTTGGCGCGCGCGGCGTAGACGGCGGCGGTGTAGCCGGCGGGGCCGGAGCCGAGAATCAACAGGCGGGAATGCTTGGTGGCCATGGGCGTGTCCTTAGGAAGCAATGCGCAAAGGCGCATAGTGTAAAGCGTTGGTTATGTAGTTTTCCAATCGAAAAAGGCTATCGCCCTGATTGGCGTCAGCGGGTCGGATCGAGGCCGCTGCGGCGAGTTCCACGGCCGGATGGGCGCGCCGCCGATTGGGGGCGCCCGGTGTCCGGTCGGATGTCGGCAAATCGAAACGGCGCGGACGGCGGCGGGTCAGCCCTTGAGCCACACCACGCTGCGGATGCCGGCCCAGGTCAGTGCCAGCGAGCCGCCGACATGGGCGACGATGCCACCCAGCGCCCACAGCGGTTGCTGGCGTAGCGCCAGCGTGGTGATCTCGGCCGAGAAGGTGGAGAACGTGGTCAGCCCGCCGAGAAAGCCGGTGGTGACGAACAGGCGCAGTTCAGGCGAGATGGCCTGCCACATACTGAACGCGCCGAGCGCGATGCCCATCAGGTAGCCGCCGATCCAGTTGGCGGTCAGCGTGCCCAACGGCAACGACGGCACGATGGGATTCATCAGCACCGACAGGCCCCAGCGGGCCCAGGCACCCAGGGCGGCACCGAGGCCGATCAACAGGAAGGCAACGGGATTCATGGCAACCTACGCAAGCAGCAGACCGCGACGATTATAAGCGCCCTTTGCTATAGTCGGCCGAACACCCCGCCGATCTCCCATGCGCTTCCTTCTGCCCGTCATTTCCTCGTTGTTCGAATTGCGCCGCCCGCCGGTGAGGCGGGTGCTGCTCAAGCAGATCTACTTCACCGGCAACGAGGCCGCCTGGATCATGTTGTTGCTCGGCTTTGCGCTGGGCGGCATCGTGGTCAGCCAGTTGCACGACCAGTACGGCCAGAGCCGCGAGGCGGCGATGCGCCTGCTGGCGGCGCTCAGCTTTCGCGAACTGACGCCGCTGATGGTCGGGCTGGTACTGATCGCGCGCTCGTCGTCGGCCGTGGCCAGCGAGCTGGCCAGCATGCGGGTGCACGGCGAGCTGCGCAGCCTGATGCGCTATGGCATCGACCCGGTGGGCTACCTGGTGTTGCCGCGGGTGCTGGGCATGACGGTGGCGGCGACGCTGCTGGGCTTCATGCTGGCGCTGTCGGCGCAGCTCGGCGGTGCGTTCTTCGTCACCGGGGTGGATGTCACCTACCAGTTGTTCCAGATGGATCGCTTTGTCACGCCGGCAATGGTCGGCATCTGCCTGGGCAAATCGGCGTTGTTCGGTTTCGCGGCCTCCACCCTGGCGTGCGTGGTCGGGCTGCGCGCCAAATCCTACGTGACCGAGATCCCCAAGGCGTCGTCGCGTGCGGTGGTGCGCGGGCTGGTGCTGGTGTTCCTGCTGGACCTGATCTGGGCGGTGATGTCATGAGCGACACCCTGTTCACGCTGGCGCTGGAGCCGCCGCTCGACGTCCGGCTGGGCGAGCGCTACTGGCTGGTCGAGTACGACGAGATCCGTCGCGACAACTGGCTGGATACGCTGGCACGTGCCGGGCTGGCGCTCTGGCCGGGCCGCGTGGCCAGCCTGGACGGCACCGGGGGCCTGGTGAACAACCTGCGGGTCTGGGAAAACCTGATCCTGCCTGCGTGGTACCATCACGCCGAACCCTTGCCGGCATTGGAAGAAAGCCTGCTGGCGCTGTTCGCCGAGGTCGGCATCGAAGCGGAAAGCGCCGTCGGCATCTGCCAGAGCCTGCCCTCGGCGCTGGGGCGGGAGGCGCGCCAGGAACTGGCGCTGCTGCGCGCCGCGCTGACCCGGCCGTGCTGCATCGTCATCGACGGCGACTGGCATACTTTCCTGGCCTACGGTCGCGGCCTGGCCTGCCGCGAGCTGTTCGACCGCATCGCCGCCCAGGCCGCGGTCTTCGTCGTCGCGGCCTATCCGCCGCCGTCCACGGGCTTCCAGCGGCTGGAAGCGGTGGACGCCTCGCAACTCATCGTATCGGGCACCCATGAAGCTACTGAGGGATACTGATCCACGTTTCCAATGGCTGAGCTGGCGGGTCGGCGCCTTCGTCGGCAGCGCGGTGATGCTGGTGGCCATCGTCATCGGCCTGCTCGGCCTGAAGCAGGGTTACTTCGTGCCCAAGAGCCGGTTGCACTTCGTGGCGGAGAACGGCTCCGGGCTGGTGGCCGGCATGCAGATCCGCCTGTCCGGCTTCAAGATCGGTGTGGTGGACAGCGTCGCGCTGAACGACCAGGCCAAGGTGGACGTGGAACTGCTGGTCGAAGAGCGCTACATGAAGTGGATCAAGCCCGACTCCACGGCCCTGTTGCAGCAGGAGGGGCTGTTGGGCGACAACTTCATCGAGATCGCCGGCGGCACCCCGAACGCCAAGCCGGTCGAGGACGGCGCCACGCTGACCTTCGCGCCATCGCTGGGCCTGTCGGAGATCGCGCTCGACCTGCGCCAGCGCACCATTCCCATCATCGATTCGGTCCAGACCACGCTGGATTACCTGAACGACCCGCGCGGCGACCTGCGCGGCACCATCGCCAACGTGCGCCAGTTGACCGAGGAACTGCACGCCACCCGCGCGGCGGTGGACAAGCTGTTGCAGAACCTGGACCACGTCACCGGCGAGCAGGTGCCGCAGGTGATGGCGCAGACCGACGCCACCTTGCAGCGCGCCGAACGCATCGCCGCCGACCTGGAAGTGCGGCTGCCCAGCGTGCTGGACAAGCTCGACGGCACGCTGGCCGAGGCGCAGGGCGCCGCCAGCGAGGCCCACGCGGCGGTCGGCACCGCGCGCCGCGCGCTGGACGAAGCGGCGCCGCGCCTGCCCTCGCTGGTGCGCAACGCCGACGACCTGGTCAGCGGCGGCCGCGACGTGCTCGACGGCGCCAGCCGCTCGTGGCCGCTCAAGCTATGGGTCACCGCACCCGAAACCAGCGCGCCGGTCGCGCCGAGCCGGGAGTGAGCGCCATGCGGATCTGGATCGCCATACTGCTGATCGCGCTGGCGGGCTGCGCCAGCGAGCCCAAGGTGGAAAAGCCGTCGCGGCTGCAACTGGCCGAGTCGGCGTTACGCGCCGGCAACCGGGCGTTTGCCGCCGAGCGCTACCAGGACGCCGCGATGTCGTGGCAGGACGCGATGGATGCCTATCGCAGCATCGACGACTGGGCGGGGCAGGGCGAGGCGCGCCTGGGGCTGGCGCTGGCGTTCTCGCGCCAGAACGAGATTGCCGCCGCACGCAACGTGCTGCTGGGATTGCCGGAGCAGCAGTTGTTTCCGCAGCCGCTGCGCGCCCGCGCCGCCTACCAGCTTGCCCTGCTCGCCGCGCGGGACAACGCCGCCCAGGCCGGCGACCGACTGACTCAGGCGAGAACACTGTGCGCCGCACCGTGTGCGCTGACGCCGCAATTGGACAACCTCCAGGCGCGGCTGGCGTTGCCGGCCGATCCGGCGCGCGCCGAAACGCTGGCCCGGGGCGTGCTGGACGGCATGCCGGACGCCCCGCCGCTGGAACGCGCGCACGCCTGGCGCCTGCTTGCGGAAGCGCGGCTGCTGGCCGGCGACGCGGCCGGCGCGCGTGACGCCTTGCTGCAAGCCGTCGCCATCGACCGGGAGCGGGCCAATTCGGTCTACCTGGGCGACGACTTCGCCTTGCTGGTGAAGGTGGCGCGCGCCCTGGGCGACGCCACGCTGCTGGCCGAGGCCGAGGCGCGCTTCGCCAGCCTGTGCGCGGCGACGCGGGTGCCCGCATGCAAGGCGCCTTGATGCATCGCGCAATCGAGGGCTATAATCTCGCGCTTCCGTATTTCGCGGAAATCTTCCCGGTCCGCCTTTAAGGGTGCCAGGGCACAGCCCTGGTGTCGCGCGGACGGTAGGCCATAACCCTTATCGGAGTCTTTATTCCATGTCGATCAGCATGCGTGAAATGCTCGAGGCCGGTGTTCACTTCGGCCACCAAACCCGTTACTGGCACCCGAAGATGGGTCAATACATCTTCGGTGCGCGCAACAAGATTCACATCATCAACCTCGAAAAGACCCTGCCGTTGCTGGAAGACGCGCTGAAGTACGTGCGTCGCCTGTCCGCCAACAAGGGCACCATCCTGTTCGTCGGCACCAAGCGCCAGGCCCGCGAGATCGTGGCTGAAGAAGCCCAGCGCGCCGGCAGCCCGTTCGTCGACCATCGCTGGCTCGGCGGCATGCTGACCAACTTCAAGACGGTCAAGCAATCGATCAAGCGCCTGGAAGACCTGCAAGCCATCCTGGCCGACGAGAACAGCGGCTACGGCAAGAAGGAACTGCTGAACATCCAGCGCGAAGTCGAGAAGCTCGAGCGCTCGCTGGGTGGCATCAAGGACATGAAGGGCCTGCCCGACGCCATCTTCATCATCGATACCGGCTACCAGCACGGCACCGTGGTCGAAGCCAAGAAGCTGGGCATCCCCCTGATCGGTGTGGTCGATACCAACAACGACCCGCAAGGCATCGATTACGTGATCCCGGGTAACGACGACTCCAGCCGCGCCATCCGTCTGTATGCGCGCGCCGTGGCCGACGCCGTGCTCGAGGGCCGCAACCAGGCTGTGCAGGAAATCGTCGAAGCGGCTGCTGCAGCCGAGGCGTAATCCCACAGCGATAGCATCCAGCGAAAAGGGGCCTACACAGCCCCTTTTTCGTAACAGTGAACCAACGAATTCAGGAGAACGTCATGGCGGAAATCACCGCAAAGATGGTTGCCGAGCTGCGTGAAATGACCGGCATGGGCATGATGGAATGCAAGAAAGCCCTGGTCGAAGCCGAAGGCGACATCAAGAAGGCCGAGGAAGTGCTGCGCATCAAGTCCGGCAACAAGGCCTCGAAGCTGGCCGGCCGCACCGCCGCCGAAGGCACCGTGGTGACCTTCATCAGCGACGACAAGAAGCTGGGCGCGCTGCTCGAAGTGAACTGTGAAACCGACTTCGTTGCCAAGGACGAAGGTTTCCTGGGCTTCGCCCGCGCCGCCGCCGAAGCCGCCGCCAAGTCCGACGCCGCCGATGTCGAGGCCCTGGCTGCTGCCAAGACCGCTTCGGGCGAGACCGTCGAAGAGGCCCGCAAGGCCATCATCGCCAAGCTGGGCGAGAACATCACGCTGCGTCGCTTCGTGCGTTACACCACCGCCGGCCAACTGGCCGCCTACCTGCACGGCTCCAAGATCGGCGTGCTGGTCGATTTCGAGGGTGGCGCCGAGCAACTGGGCAAGGACATCGCGATGCACATCGCCGCCTCCAAGCCCAAGTCGCTGGACGCCAGCGGCGTGTCGGCCGAACTGATCGAAACCGAGCGCCGCGTGGCCATCGAGCGTGCCAAGGAAGCCGGCAAGCCGGAAGCCATGCTGGAAAAGATCGCCGACGGTACCGTGCAGAAGTTCCTGAAGGACGTGACCCTGCTGGGCCAGCCGTTCGTCAAGGACGACAAGGTCACCATCGAGCAACTGCTGAAAAACAACTCCGCCAAAGTGAACGCTTTCACCCTGTTCGTGGTCGGTGAAGGCATCGAGAAGAAAGTGGTGGACTATGCTGCTGAAGTAGCCGCGGCCGCCAAGGTCTAAGCATTCGGCATCAAGGATTCACCGGTTGTACCCGTTAAGACGCCGCGCGGAAACGCGCGGCGTTTCCACGCCTGCCACATCGCCCGCATCGCAAAGGAAACCCGCATGAGCCAGACACCCAAGTACAAGCGCATCCTTCTGAAACTCTCTGGTGAAGCCCTGATGGGCGAAGACAGTTATGGCATCAACCGCGCCACCATCGAGCGTATCGTCGGCGAGGTGAAGGACGTCGTGGACCTCGGGGTGCAGGTGGCCGTGGTGATCGGCGGCGGCAACATCTTCCGCGGTGTTGCGCCGGCCGCCGCCGGCATGGATCGCGCCACTGCCGACTACATGGGCATGCTGGCCACGGTGATGAACGCGCTCGCGTTGCAGGACGCGATGCGCCACGCCGGCATCGTCAGCCGCGTGCAGAGCGCGCTGACCATCCAGCAGGTGGCCGAGCCCTATATCCGTGGCAAGGCGATCCGCTACCTGGAGGAAAACAAGGTGGTGATCTTCGGCGCGGGCACGGGCAACCCGTTCTTCACCACCGACACCGCCGCCGCGCTGCGCGGCATGGAAGTGGGCGCCGACATCGTGCTCAAGGCGACCAAGGTCGACGGCGTCTACACCGACGACCCCAAGAAGAACCCCGACGCGGTCCGCTACCAGACCGTGACCTTCGACGAGGCCATCGGCCGCAACCTCAAGGTGATGGACGCCACCGCGTTCGCCCTGTGCCGCGACCAGAAGATGAACATCAGCGTGTTCAGCATCTTCAAGCAGGGCGCGCTCAAGCGGGTCGTGCTTGGGGAAGACGAAGGCACGCTGGTACACTGCTAAGTTTACGGACGTCACCCGACGACCCAGGAATACCAAGGCATCTTCCCTTGGGTGCCCCGACAGGCGGCTTGCTCCGCCTGTTTGTTTTCGCAGAAAGGACAGCCTCATGATTGCCGATATCAAGAAGAACACCGAAGCCAAGATGCAGAAGACGGTCGAGGCACTGAAGACCGATCTGGCCAAGGTCCGCACCGGCCGTGCGCACACCGGCCTGCTCGACCACATCATGGTCGACTACTACGGCAACCCCACCCCGGTGAACCAGGTGGCCGCCATCAACCTGATCGACGCCCGCACCATCGGCGTGCAGCCGTGGGAAAAGCCCATGGTCGCCAAGGTGGAAAAGGCGATCCGCGATTCCGACCTGGGCCTGAACCCGGCCACCAACGGCGACGTGATCCGCGTACCGATGCCGATGTTGACCGAGGAACGCCGCAAGGACCTGACCAAGGTGGTGCGCGGCGAGGCCGAGGATGCCCGCGTGGCGGTGCGCAACGTGCGACGCGACGCCAACGACCAGTTGAAGAAGCTGGTGAAGGACAAGGAGATCTCCGAGGACGACGAGCGTCGTGGTCAGGACGATGTCCAGAAGCTCACCGACAAGTACATCGCCGAAGTCGACAAGCTGCTTGCCGAGAAAGAAAAAGAACTGATGACCGTCTGAGTCGGAGCAGTCCGTGGCAATCTTCCGCAGTTCCACCCGCGACGTGCCGGACGACGCGGCCTGCATTCCCCGGCACGTGGCCATCATCATGGACGGCAACGGGCGCTGGGCCAAGCAACGCATGATGCCGCGCGTCTTCGGACACAAGCGTGGCGTCGACGCGTTGCGCGAGACGGTCAAGTCGTGCGACGCGCTGGGGGTGCAATACCTGACGGTGTTCGCCTTCAGCAGCGAGAACTGGCGCCGCCCGGCCGACGAGGTCTCGTTCCTGATGGGGTTGTTCCTGCGGGTGCTCAATACCGAGATCGAGCGCATGCACGAGCGCGGCATCCGCCTCAAGATCGTCGGCAACCGCGACAAGTTCTCGCCGGAGCTGGTCGGGTTGATCGAGGCCGCCGAGGCGCGCACCGCCGACAACCCCGGTCTGACCCTGTCCATCGCCGCCGACTACGGCGGTCGCTGGGACGTGCTCAACGCAGTGAACCGCTGCCTTCAGGCCGAACCCGCGCGCACCGAGCCGTTGGGCGAGGACGACATCGCGCCGTTCCTGGCGATGCATTACGCGCCCGAGCCCGATCTGTTCATTCGCACCGGCGGCGAGCAGCGCATCAGCAACTTCCTGTTGTGGCAACTCGCTTACACCGAGCTGTACTTCACCGACCTGCTCTGGCCCGATTTCGGCGAGAGCGCCTTCAACGACGCCATCGCGTGGTACCAGGGGCGTGAACGGCGCTTTGGCCGCACCAGCGAGCAACTGCAGGCGGCGAGCGGATGCTGAAGACCCGGATTCTCACCGCACTGGTGCTGTTGCCGCTGGTGTTGCTCGCATTGTTCCTGCTGCCGCACGGCGGCTGGGTGGCGTTCGCCGCGATCGTCTGCGGGGCCGGCGCCTGGGAATGGTCGCGCCTGTGTGGCCTGAATGGCGCGGGCGCCTGGTTGCTGCCGGCACTGGTCGCTGTCGGCGTGGCATTGCTGGCGCCCGGCGCGTTGCCGATCTTCGACCAGCCGTGGTGGCCGGTGGTGCTGGCCGCCGCGCTGTTCTGGCTACTGGGCGCCCCGGCTTGGCTGCGCTGGCGCTGGCCGTTGGCGGCGACGCTGGCCAAGGGGCTGCCGGTCGGCTTCCTGCTGCTGCTCGGGGCCGGGCTGAGCCTGATCGCCCTGCGCGGCGCGGTCGGGCCGTGGGGCGTGCTCGCCACGCTGGCCATCGCCTGGGTGGCCGATACCGCCGCGTATTTTTCCGGCAAGGCATTCGGCCGGCGCAAGCTGGCGCCGTCGATCAGCCCGGGCAAGACCTGGGAAGGCGTCATCGGCGCCGCGCTGGCGGTGACAGCGTATGCGCTGGTCATCGCCTGGACGGCCCAGCTCTCGTGGTGGAAATGCGCCACCGCGGCGCTGCTGCTGATGGTGGTGTCGATCGCCGGCGACCTGCTGGAGTCGCTGTTCAAGCGCCAGGCCGGGATCAAGGATTCAAGCAACCTGCTGCCGGGGCACGGCGGCGTGCTCGACCGCATCGACAGCCTGGTGGCGCTGATGCCGCTGGCTTTGCCGCTGTTGTACTGGCTGGTACGCTGAGCGCAAGATCGGCCTTGGCCATGGCGCCGGTCCGCCGCGTGCCAAAGCCAAGCCAGCAGGGCGAGAAAGGTAGATACTGGCGCGCACCCGTTGTCCGATGGTTCGCACGCGCCGTCAGGCATTCACTCTGGAATATCCGATGTCCGCAAGTCCCCGCACCCTGACTGTTCTCGGTTCCACCGGCAGCATCGGGGTCAGCACGCTCGACGTGGTTGCCCGTTACCCCGAGCGTTACCGCATCCACGCCCTGACCGGCGCCACCCAGCTCGACCGGCTGTTCGAGCAGGCGCAAGCCTTCCGGCCGCGCTTCGTGGTGGTGCTGGACGAGGCCTCCGCGGAGCAGCTCGCTACGCGCCTGAAGGCGGCCGGCAGCCAGACCGAAGTGTTGTGTGGCGAGGCGGCGCTGGAGCAGGTGGCGGCCGCGCCGGAAGTCTGTACCGTGATGGCGGCCATCGTCGGCGCGGCCGGCATGAAGCCGACCCTGGCGGCGGCGCGGGCCGGCAAGCGCGTGCTGCTGGCCAACAAGGAAACATTGGTCCTGGCCGGGCGCCTGTTCATGGACGAGGTCAAGGCCAGCGGCGCCGAGCTGCTGCCGATCGACAGCGAACACAACGCCATCTTCCAGGTGTTGCCGCGTGCGCATCGCGAACACCCCTACGCGCAAGGGCTGCGCGAGTCCGGCGTCAAGCGCATCCTGCTGACCGCCTCGGGCGGACCGTTCCGCACCCGGGCGCTGGATACCTTTGCCGCCATCACCCCGGCCGAGGCGGTGAAACATCCCAACTGGTCGATGGGGCGCAAGATCTCGGTCGACTCTGCCAGCATGATGAACAAGGGCCTGGAAGTGATCGAGGCGCGCTGGCTGTTCAATGCCCAGCCGGACGAGATTTCGGTGGTGGTCCACCCGCAGAGCATCGTGCATTCGATGGTCGAGTACGCCGATGGCTCCGTGCTGGCGCAGATGGGGTCGCCCGACATGCGCACGCCCATCGCCTACGGCATGGCCTACCCGGAGCGCATCGACCCGGGTGTCAAGCCGCTGGATCTGTTCAGTGTCGGCCGCCTGGATTTCGAAGCCCCCGACCTGGCGCGCTTTCCCTGTCTGCGTCTGGCCTTCGAGGCGCTGGCCGCCGGTGGCGCCGCCACGGCGGTGCTGAACGCCGCCAACGAGGTGGCGGTGGCTGCCTTCCTCGATGGCAGGCTGTCGTTCCCCGGCATCGCCGCGCTGAGCGAAGCGGTGCTCGAACAGGTGAGCGGCCTGCCCGCCGGCGATTTGGAATCTCTGTTGCAGGCGGACGGCGCCGCACGTGAAGCGGCCCGGGCCTGGCTGGCCCGAGGAGAACGCGCATGCTGACGCTGCTCGCTTTCATCGTCACCCTGGGCCTGCTGGTGACCGTGCACGAATATGGCCACTACTGGGTTGCCAAGCGTTGCGGCATCAAGGTGCAGACGTTCTCCATCGGCTTCGGCAAGCCGCTGCTGACCTGGCAGCGCGGCGAGACCACCTGGCAGCTCGCAATGCTGCCGCTGGGTGGCTACGTGAAGATGCTGGACGAGCGCGAGGCGCCTGTGGCGCCGTTCGAGCAGCACCGTGCCTTCAACCAGCAGCACCCGTGGAAGAAGATCGCCGTGGTGCTGGCCGGGCCGATGGCCAACCTGATCCTGGCCTGCGCGCTGTATGCCGGCCTCAACGGCTACGGCTTCGACGCGATGCGCGCCGTCGCCGGCCAGGTGGCGGTCGATTCGCCCGCAGCCCGCGCCGGCATCCGTTCCGGCGACGAGATCGTCCGGGTCGGCGAGCACGATATCGAGACCTGGGATCAGCTGTTCATCGCGCTGATCGACGAGGCGGGTGGCGATACACCGATCGAGATGAAAGTGCGCAGCCCCGGTGAGGGCGAGCGGACGGTGGCCTTGCCGCCGGTTGCGGTCAGCCAGATCAGCCCGCAACTGCCGACCAGCCTGGGCTTGCTGGTCGCGCCGCTCTCCAGCCGCATTGCCCAGGTGACGCCGGGCAGCGCAGCGGCCCGGGCCGGCCTGCGCGCAGGCGATACCATCGTTGCGCTCGATGGACTGCGGCTGAAGGATTGGTCCGCCTTGCAGGCGGAAATCGCCAGGCGGGGCGGGCAAGCGGTCGAATTGACGGTAAAGCGCGATGGCCAGGAAGTGGCGCTGACCGCGACCCCCGAGGTGGCGACAGTCGATGGCCGCAAGGTGGGCCGCCTGGGTGTGGTGCCGTCGCTGGACCAGACCCGCTGGGCGGCGCAGCGCGTCCATCTGCAATACGGGCCGGTCGAGGCGATCGGGCAGGGTCTGAGCAAGGCCTGGACCTACGCGCGCATCACCCTGGTCATGTTCGGCCGCATGCTGGTCGGCGCGGCACCGCTCGACCAGATCAGCGGGCCAGTCACCATCGCGGTCTATGCCGGCGAAAGCGCGCGGGCAGGGATCGGCGTCTATATCGATTATCTGGCCCTGATCAGCTTGAGCCTGGCTGTCCTGAACCTGTTGCCCATCCCGCTGCTGGATGGCGGGCATTTGATGTATCATACCGCCGAGTTGCTGACCGGCCGCCCTGTTCCGGCCCGCCTCGAGGCGATCGGACAGCGCATTGGTCTGGCGTTGCTCCTGGGGCTGATGGCCCTGGCCCTCTTCAACGACTTCAATCGGTTCCTGCCTGGCTGATTGCCCCTCCCGACTTGCGCACAATGAAACTAAAACCGCTTCATCTGCTGCTCGCGGCCGTCCTCGGCGCGACGCTTCCGTCCGCTTGGGCCATCGATCCTTTCACGGTGCGCGACATCCGGGTGGAAGGGCTGCAACGGACCGATCTGGGCACGGTGTTCAACTATCTGCCGGTCAAGGTCGGCGAGCGCTTCGACGATGCGCGCGCGACCGAGGCGATCAAGGCACTGTTCGCCACCGGCTTCTTCGACGACGTGCGCGTCGAGCGTGACGGCGACGTGCTGATCGTGACGGTGGAGGAACGACCGACCATCGCGCAGATCAACATCAACGGTTCCAAGCTGCTGGAAAAGGACCAGATCCGCCAGGCGCTGCGCTCGCAGAACTTCGCGGAAGGGCGCATTTTCGAGCAGGGCGTGCTCGATTCGGCAATCAACGAACTCAAGCAGCAGTATTTCTCGCGTGGCCGCTACTCGGTCATCATCAAGAGCCAGGTGACCAAGCTCGAACGCAACCGCGTCGGTGTGCAGTTCGACATCTCCGAGGGCGACGTGGCGCGCATCCAGCGCATCAACATCGTGGGCACCAAGGCGTTCAAGGAAAGCGACCTGATCGACGAGATGGCGCTGACCACGCCGAACTGGATGACGTGGTACACCCGCACCGACCAGTATTCCAAGCAAAAGCTCCAGGCCGACCAGGAAGCGTTGCGCTCCTATTACCTGGATCGCGGCTACCTGGAGATGAGCATCGACTCGACCCAGGTGGCGATCTCGGAAGACCGCGAGGCGGTGTATCTCACGCTGAACATCACCGAGGGTGAACGTTACACCGTCAGCGACGTCAAGCTGGCCGGCGACAGCATCGTCGGCGCCGACGAGTTGCAGAAGCTGTTGCAGGTGAAGGCCGGCGACGTGTTCTCGCGCCAGAAGCTGAACCAGTCCACCGCCGCGATCACCGACCGCCTGGCCACCGAAGGCTACGCCTTCGCCAATGTGAACGCCGTGCCGCAGGTGGACAAGGAAAACCATACCGTTTCGTTCACCGTCTATGTCGATCCGGGCCGCAAGGTCTACGTGCGTCGCATCAACATCGCCGGCAACAACCTGACCCGCGACGAAGTGATCCGCCGCGAATTGCGCCAGCTGGAATCCGCCCAGTACGACGGCTCCAAGGTGAAGCGCTCCAAGCAGCGCCTGGATCAGCTCGATTACTTCAGCGAAGTCACCATCGACACCGCACCGGTCCCCGAGGCACCGGACGAAGTGGATATGAACGTCAAGGTGACCGAGAAGAAGACCGGCCAGTTCAACATCGGTGCCGGCTATGGCCAATCCGAAGGCGTGGTGTTCGTGTTGTCGCTGTCGCAGAACAACTTCCTGGGGTCCGGCAAGCGCTTTACGGCGGAATTCAACAACTCCAGTGCCAACAAGGTCTATTCGTTCTCGCTGTACGAACCGTACATGACGCCGGATGGCATCGCCGTCGGCTACAACCTCTATCGCCGCGATACCGACCCGGGCGAGCTGGATATCGGCGACTATTCGACGTCCGCTTACGGGGGCAGTGTGCGTTTCGGCTTCCCGACCTCGGAAACCAACCGCATCAACTTTGGCCTGGCAGCTGAAAACCTGAAGCTGCAAACTACCAGCGATTCGCCCAAGCGCGTGCTCGACTTCATTTCGCGCAATGGCGACACCAACATGACCTACACCGCGTCGATCAACTGGTCTCGCGATACCCGTGACAGCGCGTCGTATCCCACGCAGGGCATGTTGACCAGCGTCGGCGCCGAAGTCACGATCCCAGGTTCGGATCTCGACTACTACAAGACCAATTTCTCCAACCAGCTGTTCATTCCGGTCTTCGGCAACACCAGCCTGATGTGGAATGTCGATATTGGCTGGGGCGGAAAGATCGGTGACAGTGAATTCCCGTTCTACAAGAACTACTACGCCGGCGGCGTCTCCTCGGTGCGCGGTTACGAATACGGCACCATCGGTCCCAAGGATGAGAACGGCGACGGCATGGGCGGCACCAAGAAGCTGGTGAACAACATCGAGCTGCTGTTCCCGATCCCCGGCATGAAGGACGACAAATCCACCCGCCTGAGCCTGTTCACCGATCTGGGCGGCGTCTGGGACGAAGATACCAATCCGAGCACCGACGAGCTGCGTTATTCCGCCGGTCTGGCTTTCACCTGGATTTCGCCGATCGGTCCGATCAAGCTTTCCTACGCCAAGCCGTTCAATGCCAAGGATCAGGACAAGACCGAAAGCTTCCAATTCCAGTTGGGCAACATGTTCTAAGCGGTACCACGCTTACTAATCGTGGTCGAGGTGGTCAGATGAAGTTGCGAATTGCGTGTTTTATCGGTGCGGTGCTGATGGCGGTTTCCAGCATGGCCAGCGCCGACATCAAGATCGGTTTCGTCGATTTGCAGCGGATCATGCGCGAATCCGCGCCGGCGGTGCGCGCCAGCAAGCGCCTGGAAAAGGAATTCGAGGGACGGCGCCAGGAGTTGCAGAAGGTGGCGGCCCAGGGCAAGGCCCTGCAGCAGGCGCTGGACAAGAACAGCATGCCCGAGGCGGATCGGCGCGCACGCGAGCGCGAGCTGGTGCGGCTGAACCAGGATTTCCTGCGGATGCAGCGCGAACTGAACGAAGACCAGAACGCGCGCCGCAACGAGGAACTGGCCGGCTTGCAGGAACGGATCAACAACGCCATCCAGCAGATCGCCAACACCGAGAAATACGACCTGATCCTTCAGGAAGCCGCCTGGAACACCCCCAAGATCGACATCACCGACAAGGTGCTCAAGGCGCTGGCGGACAAGTGATGCCCGGCATGCGGCTTTCGGCATTGGTTGCCCAACTGGGCGGCACCCTGCAAGGCGATGACGTCCAGGTCGATGGCGTGGCCAGCCTGGAGCACGCGCGCCCGTCCCAGCTTTCCTTCCTGACCCAGCGCAAGTTCCTCGGCGCGGCGCAGGCCAGTGCGGCGGGCGCCTTGATCGTACGTCCGGCGGAAGCACCGTTGCTCGACCGGGCCTGCATCGTCACGGCGGACCCGTATCTCTATTACGCGCGGGCCGTGCCCCTGCTGCACCCGGTTCCGGAGGGCATGCCGGGCGTGGACGCCCGGGCGGCGGTCGATCCGAGCGCCAAGGTGGCCGCCAGCGCCCGCATCGGGCCGGGCGTGGTGATCGGTCCGGATGCCGAGGTGGGCGAGCGCAGCGTGCTGCGCGCCAATGTCTGCGTCGGCGCCGGCGCCCGCATCGGTGCCGATTGCCTGCTGCACCCCAATACGGTGCTGGCCGACGGCTGCATCCTGGGCGACCGGGTGATCCTGCATCCGGGGGCCGTGGTCGGGGCCGATGGTTTCGGCAACGCCTGGGCCGGCGATCACTGGGAAAAGATTCCGCAGATCGGCCGCGCCATCGTCGGCGACGACGTGGAAATCGGCAGCAACACCACGGTGGATCGTGGCGCACTGGACGATACCGTGATCGGCAACGGCGCCCGCATCGACAACTTGGTGCAGGTGGCCCATAACGTGGCGATCGGCGAGCACACCGCGATCGCGGGTTGCGTCGGCATCGCCGGCTCCACCAAAATCGGCGCCCGTTGCCAGATCGGCGGGGCGGCCATGATCAGCGGCCATCTGGAGATCTGCGACGGTGTCGTGGTGCTCGGCGGCACGCTGATCGGCAAGACCATCCGCACACCGGGTGTCTATTCCGGCTCGTACCCGATGCAGGGCCACGCGGATTGGCTGAAGAATGCGGCGCAACTGCGCCATCTCGACGCGCTGGCCGAGCGCGTCAAGCAACTTGAAAAAAAGCTGGCGGGACTGGATTCGTCGGCAGGGGAGCAAGCATGAGCATCACCATGAACATCACCGAGATCCTGCAATATCTGCCGCACCGCTATCCGTTCCTGCTGGTGGACAAGGTGCTGGAGCTGGAGCCGGGCAAGTCGATCAAGGCTGTGAAGAACGTGACGATGAACGAGCAGTTCTTCGTCGGCCACTTCCCGCAATACCCGGTGATGCCCGGCGTGCTGATCATCGAGGCACTGGCCCAGGCGGCGGGCGTGCTGGCGTTCAAGACCGAGAACAAGACCGCCGACAGCGGCACGCTCTACTTCTTCGCCGGTATCGACAACGCCCGCTTCAAGCGCCAGGTGCTGCCGGGCGACACGCTGACCCTGTGCGTCGAGATCGTCACCCAGAAGCGCGGCATCGGCAAATACAAGGCCAAGGCCTACGTCGGCGACGAGCTCGCCGCCGAGGCGGATCTGCTCTGCGCCGAGCGCCAGGTGAGCAAGCTCGCCTGACAGCCCCGGACTCGCCGCGCGCCGCGCGGATCGAGGCATCGCCGACCTGCCTGGAAGCGCCCTGACATGACCCGTATCCATCCCACCGCCATCGTCGACCCCAAGGCCGAGCTGGCGGCCGATGTCGTCGTCGGCCCCTATGCCCTGATCGGCCCCAATGTACGCATCGGCGCCGGCTGCGAAGTCGGCCCCCACGTGGTGATCGACGGCGTGACCGAGATCGGCGCGCGCAATCGCTTCCACCCGTTCGGCAACATCGGCTGCGCCCCGCAGGACAAGAAATACCACGGCGAACCGACCCGGCTCGAGATCGGCGAAGGCAATACCTTCTTCCAGTCCGTCACCGTGTCCGTCGGCACCGTCCAGGACCAGGGCGTCACCCGCATCGGTGACGACAACTGGTTCATGGCGTACATGCATATCGGCCACGATTGCCAGGTCGGCAGCCACACCACCTTCGCCAACTCGGTTACCCTGGGTGGCCACGTGCACGTGGGCGACTGGGCCGTGCTGGGCGGGCTGGCGGCGATCCACCAGTTCTGCGTCATCGGCGCCCACGCCATGGCCGGCGGCGGCTCGATCATCGTCCAGGACCTGCCAGCCTTCGTGATCTGCGAAGGCAACCGCGCCAGCGCGCGCGGCGTGAATGCCGAGGGCCTGAAGCGGCGCGGTTTCGACGCCACCCAGATCGCGGCGGTGAAGCGCGCCTACAAAACGCTGTACCGCGAAGGGCTGTCCTACGACGACGCACGCGCCCAGATCGAGGCCCGTGCCGCCGAAGAGTCGGCGTTGCAGCCTTTCGTGGATTTCTTCGCCCTGAGCCAGCGCGGCATCATCCGTTGACCCTCCTCGCATGAACAATCGACTGTTTGACGGCCCGGGCGCCGGACCGAAACTGGCCATCGTCGCCGGTGAAGCCTCGGGCGACCTGCTGGGCGCCGACCTGATCCGCGCGGTGCGCGAGCGCATGCCGGACGCCCGTTTCGCCGGCATCGCCGGCCCCAAGATGATGGCCGCCGGCGCGCACTCGGTGGTGCCGATGAGCAAGCTCGCGGTGCGCGGCTACGCCGAGGTGCTCAAGCACCTGCCCGAGCTGCTGGGCATCCGCCGCCGCCTCAAGCGCGCCATCGCCGAAGAGCGCCCCGACCTGGTGATCGGCATCGACGCGCCCGATTTCAACCTGGGCCTGGAGCGCGCCGCACGTTCAGCCGGGCTGACCACCGTGCACTACGTCAGCCCCTCGGTCTGGGCCTGGCGCGCCGAGCGGCTGAAGAAGATCGGCCGCGCCGCGTCCCACGTCCTGTTGTTGTTCCCGTTCGAAGCCGCGATCTATCGCGACGCGGCGATCCCGGCCACCTACGTCGGCCATCCGCTCGCCGACCAGTTTCCGCTGGCGCCGGACCAAAAGGCGATCCGCGAACTGCTGGACGTGCCCGAGAAGGCGCTGGTGTTTGCCTTCCTGCCGGGCAGCCGGGTCAGCGAGCTGGAGATGCACGCCGAGCTGTTCGTGCGTACCGCCAAACTGCTGGCCGAACGCTATCCCCATGCCCAGTTCCTGGTGCCGCTGGTCACCCGCGAGACGCGACGCCTGTTCGAGGACGCCATCTGGCGCCTGGAGGCCCAGCAACTGCCGTTCCGCCTGATGTTCGGCCACGCGCACGAGGCCATGATGGCGTCCGACGCCATCCTGGTCGCCTCCGGCACCGCCGCGCTGGAGGCGATGCTGGCCAAACGCCCGACCGTGGTCACCTATCGCATCAGCGGCTTCACCTATTGGCTGGTCAAGCGCAAGCTCAAGATCCCCTACGTCAGCCTGCCCAACGTGCTGGCCGGCGAGCGCATCGTGCCCGAGCTGTTGCAACACGACGCCACCCCCGAAAAGCTGTCCGCCCAACTGGCGGCCTTCATCGACGACAGCGCCGCCAGCGCCACGCTGGTCGAACGCTTCACCCAATTGCACGAATCGCTACGCTGCGGTGGCGCCGAGCGCGCCGCCGACGCCATCGTCGCCTTGCTGCGGGGCGGCCGATGACCACCGTGCTGCTGTGCGGGGTGGACGAGGCGGGCAGGGGACCGCTGGCCGGCTCGGTGTTCGCGGCCGCCGTGGTGCTGCCCGAAGGACACGGCATCGTCGGGTTGAACGACTCCAAGAAGCTGACCGAACGGCGCCGCGAAGCGCTGTTCCCGCAGATCCAGCAACGTGCGCTGGCCTGGGCCATCGCCGAGGCGAACTGCGCCGAGATCGACGAACTCAACATCCTGCACGCCACCATGCTGGCGATGGAGCGCGCCGTCGCCGCGCTGGCGTTGGTGCCGCACAAGGTGTTGATCGACGGCAACCGCATTCCCAAGGGCCTGACCATCCCTGCCGAGGCCATCGTCGAGGGCGATGCCAAGGTGGAATCGATCTCCGCCGCGTCGATCCTGGCCAAGGTGGCTCGCGACCGCGCGTTGCACGCGCTGGACATCCGCTATCCCGGCTACGGCTTCGCCCGCCACAAGGGCTATCCCACCGCCGAACACCTGGCCGCGCTGGCGCGGCTGGGGCCGTGCCCGGAGCATCGCCGCAGCTTCGGGCCGGTGCGCGCGGCCGGGGCCCAGGCGTCGCTCTGGTAGCAACACTGCGGCCTGCAAGCGCAGCCGCACGTTGTCATGCCGCCCGTCAGAACCTAATATGCCTACGGGCGGCAAAAATTGCCGGTCTCCTCGCGACCCCCGCGACATGATAAGAACCAACCCCCACAGGTAACCCCCAGGCATGTTCGTCATCATCGGCTACGTTTTCATGGTCGCCTGCATTCTTGGTGCCTACGCTTCGGTGGGCGGCCATATCGCGGCGCT
Source organism: Chitiniphilus shinanonensis DSM 23277 (assembly GCF_000374805.1). Taxonomy (GTDB): domain Bacteria; phylum Pseudomonadota; class Gammaproteobacteria; order Burkholderiales; family Chitinibacteraceae; genus Chitiniphilus; species Chitiniphilus shinanonensis. Next base: position 174,552 of record NZ_KB895338.1, on the reverse strand, counting down.
CTGGCAACCTGCGGAAATCGTCATCATCTTCGGCGGCGCCATCGGCGCCATGATCGTCAGCTATGGCGGCAAGCCGCTCAAGGCCGTGCTCAAGGCGTTTCCGACCATCTTCAAGGGTTCCAAGTACAACAAGACGTTCTACATGGACCTGTTCGCCCTGATGTTCGAAATCCTGGGCAAGGTGCGCAAGGAAGGCCTGATGTCGATCGAAGGCGACGTCGAGGATCCGCACAACAGCCCGTTGTTCGCCAAGTACCCCAAGATCGCCCATGACCACCACGCGGTCGAGTTCATGACCGACTACCTGCGGCTGATGGTGGGGGGCAACCTGAATGCCTTCGAGATCGAAAATCTGATGGACGTCGAAATCGACGCGCACCATCACGACGCGTCGGTGCCATCCAGCGCCATCACCAACCTCGCCGACGGCCTGCCGGCGTTCGGTATCGTGGCCGCGGTGATGGGCGTGGTGCACACCATGGGCTCGCTGCACCTGCCACCGGCCGAACTGGGTCCGCTGGTCGGCGCCGCGCTGGTCGGTACCTTCATGGGGATTCTGCTGGGCTACGGCTTCGTCGGCCCCATCGCCAAGGTGCTGGAGAGCAAGGCTGCGGACGATCACCAGTTGCTCAGCACCATCAAGGTCACCCTGCTGGCCAGCCTGAACGGCTACGCGCCGCAGGTGGCCGTCGAGTTCGGCCGCAAGGCCCTGTCTTCCGCCGAACGCCCGTCGTTCAAGGAGCTGGAAGACTTCGTCAAGAGCACCAAGGGCAAGTAAGCCCGGCGGCAGAGCAAAATGAGCGACGATTCCCAGCGCCCCATAGTCGTCAAGCGCATCAAGAAGGGTGGTCATGGTCACCACGGCGGCGCATGGAAGATCGCCTACGCCGACTTCGTGACCGCGATGATGGCGTTCTTCCTGCTGATGTGGCTGCTCGGCTCGGTGTCCAAGGGCAACCTCAAGGGCATCTCCGACTACTTCAACAACCCGCTGCGCGTCGCCAGCCAGGGCGGCACCGGCGCCGGCGCGGCCGAATCGCTGATCAAGGGCGGCGGCAAGGATCTGACCCAGGACGAAGGGCAGATGAAGAAGGGCGGCGCCGAGCAGACCGACATCGCGCACGATCGCAAGCGGTTGTCCGAGCTGAAGCGCAAGTTCGAGGCGCTGATGGAGGACAAGGCCAAGCGCAACACCAAACTGGCGCAGTTCAAGAACCAGCTGCGCCTGGACATGGTGGCCGAGGGCCTGCGCATCCAGATCGTCGATGCGCAGAACCGCCCGATGTTCAAGTCCGGCAGCAGCGAGCTGGAGCCCTACGCCCGCGACGTCCTGGACGAAATCGCCCGGCTGCTGAACGACGTGCCCAACTCGGTGTCGCTGTCCGGCCATACCGACGCCCAGCAGTTCGCCGGCGGCCTGCGCGGCTTCAGCAACTGGGAGCTGTCGAGCGAGCGCGCCAATGCCTCGCGGCGCGAACTGGTCAATGGCGGCCTCGACGACAAGAAGGTATTGCGGGTGAACGGCTTCGCCGACGAAGTGCCGCTCGACACCAAGAACATCTACAACCCGATCAACCGCCGCATCAGCATCGTCGTGCTCAATCGCGAGGCGGAACAGGATATCCGCGACCAGGCCGGCATGGGCGACAGCGACGCCACGCCGGCCAGCGCCATCGCCGCGGTCAGGCCGAGCTGATCCCATGTCGCAGATGGCGCGACTGCTGGCGCTGCAAGGCGTCGCCTGCCTGACGGTCTTCGCCGGCTTCGCCCTGCTCGGGCAGCCCATTTCCCGCTGGACCTTCGCCCTGCTGGTCGGCATCGCCGCCGCGCTGGCCGCGCCGCTGCTGCACCAGGGCCGCTGGTGGCGCCCGATCCATTTACTATTCCCGCTGGCCGTGGCGGCCGCCGACATCCTGGCCTGGCCGGCCTGGTACTGGGCGGCGGGGCTGCTGACCCTGCTGCTGCTCTACGGCGGCGTGATCAAGAGCCGGGTGCCGCTCTTCCTCAGCAACGCCCGCACCATGGCGCTGCTTTCCCAGCACATTCCCGCCAACGCGCGTTTCCTCGACCTGGGCGCCGGCACCGGCACCGTGCTGGCCTGGCTGGCCCGGCACCGCCCGGACGTGCACAGCTGTGGCGTCGAGACCGCCTGGCTGCCGTGGCTGATCGGCCGGATGCGCCTGCGCGCGCGCAGCCAGACCCGCTGGGAGCGGCGCGACCTGTTCGAGCAGCCACTGGCCGGGTTCGACGTGGTGTATGCCTACCTGTCGCCGGTGGCCATGCCCGCGCTGTGGGACAAGATCAGCCGCGAACTGCCGCCCGGCGCGCTGTTCGTCAGCAACAGCTTTGCCGTGCCCGACCAGCCGCCGCTGCTGCGGCTGCCGGTGGGCGACTGGAAAGGAAGCGAACTGCTGCTATGGCGACGCTGAACCCCACCCACGACCCGGCCGCGGCGCTGGCGTACTGGCGGGCCCGGCCGTTGCCGCTGATGCAGGCTACCCGCGAAAAGCTGCTGCCGTTCGCGCGACGCGGCGAGCGGGCCAACCCGGCCGACGTGGCGGATATCGTGCTCCAGGATCCGCTGCTGGCGGTCAAGGTGCTGCGCGCCGCCAACCAGCGCATCCGCTCCAGCCTGGCGTCGGACGTGGTGGCGCTGGAATCGGTGGTGCTGCTGTATGGCGTCGCCCCCTTCGTCGAACAGTTCGTGCGCGGCCCCACGGTGGAGGAACTGCTGGACAAGGACCCGCGCCGCCTGCAACGCTTCCGTGCCGAAACGCTGAACGTGCGCTTCGCCACCACCCTGACGCGCGACTACGCCGCGCGCCGCCACGACGCCCGCCCGGACGAAGTCACCGCCGCCGCCTTGCTCTCCGGCATGCCCGCTCTGCTTGCCATCCTGGCCGAAGTCGACAGCGATCCGCCGCCCGGGCCGATGCCGTTCGAACGGCTGCTGGCCGCCTGGCAGACGCCCGATGCCGTGATCGCCTTGTGCCGGGAACGCGGCGAAGCCACCCCGCGCCAGACCATGCAGCACGCCACGCAACGCCTTGCTGGGGCGGTGCGCCAGGGTTGGTGGCAGGACGACGTCACGCATGCGCTCAAGGCCATCGCCCAGGTGCTGCTGCAACCCGACGCCGTGGTGTGGCGCGTATTGGTGAGCCGCATGCTCGAATTCGCGCGCCAGGAAAACTGGCGCGATATCGACTGGCCGCCGGCACGCTGGCTGGCGATGCTGCCCGGCGACTGGCCGCTGCCGCCACCGCCCAAGCCGGCCGCGCCGCCGCGCCCCGATCCGCTGGCGCAGCGGATGCAGGCGCTGCACCTGGCCGGCAAGCAGGGCGCCGCCGCCAACCATATCGTGTCGCTGGCGGTGCACGCGCTGGCCGAGGGCATGCAGATGCGGCGCATCGCGCTAATCCTGATCAGCCAGGACGGCAAGTCGCTGCGTGTGCGTTTCACTCTGGGCGTGGCCGACGATGATCCGCTGCAACGCTTCGCGCTCGGGCTGGAGGCGCCGACCCTGTTCGCCCAGCTGATGCAGAAGCCGCAATGCGTCTGGCTGCAAGGCGAGCGGCGCGAAAGTTGGGCCGCCTTGCTGCCGGCCGCGCTGACCGAGCAGATCGGCCCGGACGATTTCTGTGCCATGTCACTCTTTGTCCACGACAAGCCGCTGGGCATGCTGTTCGCCGACCGGGGCGACGATGCGCCATTGTCGGAAGCCGATTACCAGTCATTGCGCCGCATCTGCCAGTTGACCTGCAAGGCGCTGGCGGAAAGCGCACCGCGCTGAGCGCGGCCGGCCCGGTCTACGCTGATTTCGCGCCAACGGTTACACTGCGCCCGCCGATCACCGATTCCGCCGCGCATGGAAATCATCCAGTCCCGCCACAATCCGCTGTTCAAGCAGCTGCACAAGCTGTCCACCCAGCGCCGCGAGCGCCTGAAGACGCATCAGACGCTGCTCGACGGCCCCCATCTGCTCGCCAGCGCGCTGGATGCCGGCTGGCGTCCGGAGCGGCTGCTGGTCACTCCGCAGGGTCTGACCTCGCCCGAGATCGCCACGCTGGTGCAGCGCGCGGGCCTGCCACCCACGCCCATCGATCCGGCGCTGTTCGCCGAGCTGTCCGAACTGCCGAGCCCCACCGGCATCCTCGCGCTGACCACCTGGCCGGCGGCGGCTGCGCCGCGTCGCGACGGGCTGTGCCTGTTGCTCGACGGCGTGCAGGATCCGGGCAATGTCGGCACCATCCTGCGCACCGCGGCGGCGGCGGGGGTGCAGCAGGTGCTGCTGTCGCCGGGCTGCGCCGACGTCTGGTCGCCCAAGGTGCTGCGCGCCGGCATGGGCGCGCATTTCCTGCTCGACCTGATCGAGCGCGCCGACCTGCCGGCGTTCGCCGACGCATTCCATGGCGTCGTCGCCGCCACCTTGCTCGATGGCGCGGTCGATCTGCACCAGGCCACGCTGACCGGCGACCTGGCGCTGGCGCTGGGCGCCGAGGGGCAGGGCGTCTCGCCCGAATTGGCGGCGCGGGCACGGTTGCGGCTGCGTATTCCGATGGCGCCGGGGGTCGAATCGCTCAACGTCGGCGCCGCGGCGGCGATCTGCCTGTACGAGCGGGTGCGCCAGCACGGTGGCGTGTTCCCCGCGCGCGACTGAGCCGCGCTTCCGTACCTTGCCGGAGCGCGGGGTTTGGACAAATTCTGAATGTGTTTCCAACCGCTATAATCCGGCGACCTTTCCAAGGAACCCCCATGAACGATGGCGTGCATTTCCAGTCGCGCCTGCCGCTGGCGTGGCAGACCGACTCCAGCCAGTCCCCCTTCGAGGCGGCGCGCTTTCTCGACGTGCTGGGCGCGATCGAACACCTGGGCGATGATGTGCCCGACCCGCGCGACGCCAAGCTCGACCTGCAACTGGTGTGGCTGGCGCGACTGCTGACCCCGGCGCTGCCGCCCAGTGTCGAAGTGCGCATCGGCATCGAGCATGCGGTGTGGTTCCAGCAGCAGGCGCTGCCCGTGGGTACGTGCGGCTGGGTGGGCTTCAGCCCCAGCGCCACCTTGCCCTTTTTGTTGACGCTGCCGGCCCAGGTCATCGCCTGCGACGCCGCCAATGGCGGGCATCGTGTCGCGGCGCGCTGGGTCATCGACGACCTGGGGCTGCGCGAAGCATTCGAGCGCATGGTGTTCCGCCATCACCGCGAGCAGATCCGCCGCAAGCGCGAGGCCAGCCTATGAACTGGCTGGCGCAGATGATGCCGCCGGCCTGGCGCGAACTGGCCGGCGACGCCCTCGACAGTCCTTCGTTTGCCGGACTTGCGGCATTCCTGGTGGCCGAGCTGGCCGCCGGCAAGACCGTGTATCCTGCCCGGGAAAACTGGTTCGCCGCGCTGGAAGCGGTGGCGCCGGACGACGTCAAGGTGGTCGTCCTCGGCCAGGACCCGTATCACGGCGCCGGTGAGGCGCACGGCCTGAGTTTCTCGGTCCCCCGCGGCGTGCGCACGCCGCCCAGCCTGCGCAACATCTGGCAGGAACTGGCGCGCGACTACGGCTACACCCCGCCGCAGCACGGACAGTTGACCGAGTGGGCGGAGCAGGGCGTGCTGCTGCTCAACAGCGTGCTCACCGTCGAGGCCGACCGCGCCGGCGCTCACGCCAAGCGGGGCTGGGAGGTGCTCACCGACCGGCTGATCGCCGAACTGGCGCGGCGGCGGGAAGGGCTGGTGTTCCTGCTGTGGGGCGCCTACGCGCAGAAGAAGGCCGCGCTGATCGACCCGGCGCACCACTGCGTGCTCAGCTCGCCTCATCCTTCGCCGCTATCGGCGCATCGCGGCTTCATCGGCAATGGCCACTTCCGCGCGGCCAACAATTATCTGCAATCCATCGGCAAGACACCGATCCATTGGGAAATCCGTTCGTGAATCTGTTGACATTCGATATCGGCGGCACGCACATCAAGTATGGCTTCGTCTCCGATACCGGGGTGGTGGGCGACACCTGGGTCGCCGACACCGAGGGCAAGCGCGGCGCCGAGTTCGTGCTCAACCGCCTGCTGGAACTGGCGGCGCCGCTGGTCGAGGCGCGCCGGCCCGACGGTATCGCCGTCAGCTCGCTGGGCCTGATCGATCCGCTCACCGGCTTCGTCACCGCCGCCGCCGAGGCCATTCCCGACTACGTCGGCACCTCGCCGCTGCAAGTGCTGGCCGACGCCTTCAACCTGCCGGTGGCGGTGGAGAACGACGTCAACTGCGTGGCGCTGGCCGAGGGCTGGCGCGGCGCCGCGCAAGGCGTCGGCAACTACATCGCACTGACGGTCGGCACCGGCATCGGCGGTGGCATCGTCATCGACCACCGGCTGTACCGCGGCCATCGCGCCGCCGCCGGCGAATGGGGCTACATGCGCATCGCCGACAAGCTGTGGGAGGACCACGCCTCGATGCGCGGGCTGATCGACGCCGCGCGCGCCGCCACCGGCCAGACGCTGGACGGCCGCGCCATCTTCGCCGCCCACGACGGCGGCGACCCGGTGCTGCGCCAGGTGGTGGACGACTGGCTGACCCTGCTCGCCACCGGCATCGCCAACCTGATCTACGCCCTGAATCCGCAGCGGGTGGTGATCGGCGGCGGCATCGCCAGCCGGGGCCAGCGCTTCCACGACGAAATCGAAAGCCGCATCAACGAGTGCCTGTTGCCCGATTTTCGCGACATGAGCGAAATCGCGCTGGCCACCGCGGGCAACCACGCCGGCATGATCGGCGCCGTCCGCAACTGGCTCACCGCCAAACGTCTGTTCTGATCCTCGCCGCCGGCGGCCACCGCCGGCGCTGCGTCCAGCGACGCAGTCCCATACCTAAACAAACCGTCGACAGCGGGAGGGAAAAGCCATGAAGATCCTGTTCAATCACCTCGGTTTCGAGCCGGGCGGCGCCAAGCAGGCGCTGCTCGAGGCACCGGCCGGCCTTGCCGCCGGCGGCTTCTCGGTCTACCGCGCCGACACCCGCGAGCGGGTCGCGCACGGCCAGCTGGAGGCTCTGGGCCAGGTGGCGCGCTGGAGCGCGCCCGGCGCCGCGCCGTGGCACTACTGGCGGGCCGACTTCTCGGCGCTGGACGACGAGGGCGAATACTTCCTGGCGATCGACGACGTGACGCCGCCGTTGCTGTCGCACACCTTCGCCATCCGGCCGGGGCTGTTCGGCGACCTGCTGCTGTCGGACATCCTGCATTACATCAAGGGCCAGCGTTGCACCGGCATCTTCGACCTGGCCGACCGCTCGCGCGCCAAGTGGGGCAGCGACGAGCGCCGCGACGTGCACGGCGGCTGGTACGACGCCTCGGGCGATTGCTCCAAGTACCTGAGCCACCTGTCGTTCGCCCAGTTCATGAACCCGCAGCAGACGCCGCAGGTGGTGTGGAACCTGATCGACGGCTGGAGCCGCCTCACCGCCACGCCGCGCTGGATCAGCGGCCGTTCCATCGACACCATCGACGTCAAGACCCACGAGGAGGCCATCGCCTTCGCCTCGCGCTGGTTCAACGAGCGGCTGGTGGACGAAGCCCTGCACGGCGCCGATTACCTGGTGCGGATGCAGGATCCGGCCGGCTACTTCTACATGACGGTGTTCGACCAGTGGTCCAAGGACCCGAACCGGCGCGACATCTGCGAATACAAGACCCAGAAGGGCGAGAAGTACGCCACGTATCAGGCGGCCTACCGCCAGGGCGGCGGTGTCGCCATCGCCGCGCTGGCCCGCGCCTCGACGCTGCCGCGCGACGGCGAAGGCCATACCCGCGCCGACTACCTGAACGCCGCGCGCACCGGCTTCGCCCACCTGCAGGCGCACAACCGCGAATACCTGGAAGACGGCGTCGAGAACATCATCGACGACTACTGCGCGCTGCTGGCCGCGGTGGAACTGCTGGGGGGGACCGGCGAGGGCGACTACGCCGACGCCGCGGCGCGCCGCGTGCTGGCGCTGCTGGAACGCCAGCAGCCCGAAGGCTGGTTCCGCGCCGACGACACCGGCGAGCGCAGCTACTTCCATGCCGCCGAGGCCGGTCTGCCGTTCCTGGCGTTGACGCGCTTCCTGGACGTGGCGCCCGACCATCCGCTGGCCGGCCGGGTGCGCCAGGCGCTGCGCCAGGCGTTCGAATACGAACTGGCGATCTCCGGCGAAGTGAACAACCCGTTCGGCTATCCGCGCCAGTACGTGAAGCAGCACGGCAAGGCCGGCAAGACCCAGTTCTTCATCCCGCACGACAACGAATCGGGCTACTGGTGGCAGGGCGAGAACGCGCGCCTGGGTTCGGTCGCCGCCGCCTACCGGCGTGGCGCCCAGCTGTTCGCCGCCGAGCCGGAATTCGCCGCCCGCCTGACCGCGCATGCCCAGCACGCGCTGGACTGGGTGCTGGGCGCCAATCCGTTCGACGCCTGCATGCTGCAAGGCTGGGGTCGCAACAACCCGCGTTACGAGCCCGGCTACTTCAACGCGCCCGGCGGCGTGTGCAACGGCATCACCGGCGGCTTCGACGACGACCAGAACATCGACTTCCGCCCGGCCGAAGTGGCGACCATGGCGCACAGCTGGCGCTGGACCGAACAGTGGATGCCGCATGGCGCGTGGCTGTTCCTGGCGTTGTGCATCCGGCTGGCGGAATGATGATGTGAGGTGTGAGGTGTGAGGTGTGAGGTGTGAGGTGTGAGGTGTAAAGGCAACGTCAAAACCAGGTCGTTGCTTTTGACGTTACCCTTCACACCTCACTCCTCACACCTCACCCGCCGTTATACTGATGGCCTTTCCGGTGCCACCGCGCCCGCGTTTCCGTCATCCATCAAGGCTTCCCACCATGACCATCATCGTCACCGGCGCCGCCGGGTTCATCGGTTCCAACCTCGTGCGCGCGCTCAATGCCCGGGGCGAGACCGACATCGTCGCGGTCGACAACCTCACCCGCGGCGACAAGTACCGCAATCTGGCCGACTGCCAGATCGCCCACTACCTGGACAAGGAAGACTTCATCGAGGAACTGGCCAGCGGTGGCTTCGACGGCGAGGTCAGCGCCATCCTGCACCAGGGCGCGTGCTCCGACACCATGGAGCACAACGGCAAGTACATGATGGACAACAACTACCAGTACACCCTGGCGTTGTTCGAATGGTGCCAGGCCGAGGAAGTGCAGTTCCTCTATGCCTCCAGCGCCGCCACCTACGGCGCGGGCGGCAAGGGTTTTTACGAAGACCCGGAGTGCGAGGCACCGCTGAACGTGTACGGCTATTCCAAGCTGTTGTTCGACCAGGTGCTGCGCCGCCGCATCGACAGCGGCCAGATCACCGCCCAGGTGGCCGGCTTCCGCTATTTCAACGTCTACGGCCCGCGCGAATGGCACAAGGGGCGCATGGCGTCGGTGGCGTTCCATCATTTCAACCAGTACCGCGAATCGGGCAAGGTCAAGCTGTTCGGCGAATACGGCGGCTATCCGGCCGGCGGCCACACCCGCGACTTCGTCTCGGTGGAGGACGTGGTCAAGGTCAACCTGTGGTTCCTCGACAACCCCGAGGTCTGCGGCATCTACAACGTCGGCTCCGGTCGTGCCCAGCCGTTCAACGACGTGGCGGTGGCCGCCGTCAACGCCTGTCGTGCCCACGACGGTCTGCCGCCGCTGAGTCTGGCCGAGCTGGTGGCGCAGGGCATCCTGGAATACACCGAGTTCCCCGACGCGCTGCGCGGCAAGTACCAGTGCTTCACCGAGGCCGACCTGACGCTGCTGCGCGAGGCCGGCTACGACGCGCCGTTCTACTCGGTGGAGGAAGGCGTGCAGCGCTACGTGGATGCCTTGCTGGCGGGCTGATCCGCCCGGCGTCGCCTGTTGCGCAACCGGCCCGCTGGGCCGGTTTCATTTTGCGCGCTACACATAATCCCCACCTTGCCTGCCTCGAAGGATCGGCTACTTTGTAGTACGTCCAGCCACTGGACCTACAAACGGAGAACCCGATGAAACGAATCCTGCTCGCCACCTTGCTCGCCGCTGGCCTGGCCGCGCCGCTGTGGGCCGCCGACGATCCCATCTTCCTGTTCGAGAAGAGCGAGAAGGTACGGGTCCAGATCGTCAGCGTCGACCACGACCGTCGCGTGCTGACCGTGCGCCAGCCCGACGGCGAGACTGCCGAATTCGCGGTGTCGCCCGCGGTGCGCAACTTCGACCAGCTCAAGGAAGGCGACATTGCCGCGGTGGTGCTGGATCGCGCGCTGGCGTTCGACGTGGTCAAGGGCGGCAATGCGCCCGCGCAGATCAAGACCGAGGAAGGCGTGGGGCGCAACGCCGAGGGCGAGAAGCCCGGCGCCACCTGGGAAACCACCAAAACCATCACCGCCGACGTGCTGGCGGTGAACAAGGACAAGGGCTTGGTCAAGCTGCGCGGCCCCAAGGGCCGGGTGCTGGAGATGCAGGTGCGCGACGCGGCGCGTCTGAACGACATCGCGATCGGCGATCAGGTGCAGGTGCGCTACAAGCAGGCGCTGGCCATGTGGGTGGAACAAGCGGCACAGTAACTGCTGCGATGAACGACGCCGACGCAAGTCGGCGTTTTTTTATGGCGCGGCCGCCCGGGCTCTGCCGGTTGCCCGCCGCGCGACGCTGCCAGGAGGGCCTTGTTGGCCGCTCCAAGGAGGAATCATGCAGGCAGTACGGATATACCTATATGGCGGCCGCGAGGTGTTGCGGCTGGAGGACGCGCCGATGCCCACGCCGACGGGCGACGACGTGCTGGTGCGGGTGGTCGCGGCCGGCGTCAATCCGGTGGACTGGAAAATCCGCGAAGGCTATCTGAAGGCCATGTTGCCGCATGCGTTGCCATTGACGCTGGGCTGGGATCTGTCCGGCGTGGTGGCCGCGCTGGGGCCGCAGGCGAGCGGCTTCAAGGTGGGCGATGCGGTCTACAGCCGGCCGGACATCGCGCGCGACGGCAGCTACGCCGAATACATCGTGGTGCGCGCGGGCGAGCTGGCGCCCAAGCCGGCGACCATCGCGCACGCCACCGCGGCATCGCTGCCGCTGGCCGGCATCACCGCCTGGGAAGCCATCGTGGGCCAGGGGCGGGTGACGGCGGGCCAGCGGGTGCTGGTGCATGCCGGCGCCGGTGGCGTGGGCTCGCTGGCGATCCAGCTCGCCAAATGGCGCGGCGCCCACGTGGTGGCCACGGCGTCCGCCGCCAACCGCGAACTGGTGCTCAGCCTGGGGGCCGACGAGGTGATTGACTACCGCGCGACGTCGTTCGAGCAGGCGGTGGGCGAGCTGGACCTGGTGTTCGACACGATGGGTGGCGAGGTGCAGGAACGCTCCTGGCAGACGCTGAAGCCGGGCGGACTGCTGGTTTCCATCGTCAGCCCGCCCGCCGAAGCACGCGACGGCCGTCGCGGCGCCTTCATCTTCATCGGGCCGGATGCGGCGGTGCTGCGCGAGCTGGGTGCCTTGGTCGATCGCGGCGTGCTGCGGCCGGTGGTCGGCGCCGAATTCGCGCTGGCCGACGTGGCGGCCGCGCACGCGCTGAGCGAATCGGGCAGGGCGCGCGGCAAGATCGTGCTGCACGTCGGGCTGCCTTAGCGCGGCCGGCGAAGCCTTTCCGGCGGTCTTCCGGCGTGGGGGCGAATGCCGCGTTCGGTCGGTCCGCTCAGCGCGCCGGGCCGCCGCAGGGTTGCAGATCCAGCGACGGCGCCGGCGCGTCGAATGGCTCGCTGGCGATCTGGGCGGCGCGCAGATGATGGCGGCGGCGGAATTCGGCCGGGGTGCAGCCACGCTGCCGTGCGAACAGGCGGTAGAAGTGGCCGGGGTTGGCGAAGCCGCTGTGCTCGGCCACCAGCTGGATCGGCAGATCGCTGCTCACCAGCAAGTGGCAGGCATGGCCCAGGCGCAATTGCTGCAACACTTCGGTCACGCTGCTGAACAGCCCTTCGCGGAACAGGCGTTTCAGCGTGGCGGGGCTCGTGGCGGCGACGCGCGCCACGTCGTCGATGGCGACCGGCTCGCGGTAATGCGCGTGCAGATGATCGAGCGCGGCGCGCAGGCGAGGGTCCTCCCGTACTTCGCCATGGCCGCCGCCCAGTCGCCGCGCCGCGCCGTCGCGCGCCAGCGCGTCGAAGATCTCGAACAGGCAGGCCAGCCGCAGCATGCCCCGGCTGGTGTGCAGACGCTGGAACAACGGCAGCACCTGCGCCACGCACGCCGGGCTGAACACCACGCCGTCGCGCGCGCTGTCCAGCCAGGCGCGAAAGCCGGCCAGTTCGGGCAGGCCGTGGCTGCTCAGGCCGCGCAACCATTCCTCGGTGAAGTACACCACCTGCACCCGCTGCAAGCCACCGTCGGAGCGCGGCGTGGCGTGCCAGGTATGCGCCTGGCCGGGGCCGACCAGGGCGAGGTCGGCTTCGCCGAACGGCGCCACGTCGCCGCCGAGATAGCGCAGGCCCTCGGCGCCCAGGGTGAGGGTCAGCTCGAATTCGGGGTGGTAGTGCCACAGGAAGGGCACCCGTTCCGCGTCAAGCGCGATGTAGTGCCAATCCTGGCCGAAGGTGCGCCCCACCAGCTCTCTTGTCAGCATTCGGATCAATCCGAAAAACAAAATCTGAGCCAATTGTAGAGAAACATGATCCATCCGGGCACATCGGCCAGCCCGGCGGGCGCTAGAGTAAGAGCGACTGACAAAACCTTCCTGGCGATGTCGCGCGGGGGGCGCCGAGCTGAACTTGCCGTACGCCTTGCACCGTGTGCGACCGAAGGAAGTCCGGTTGACCGCCTTTCAGGACGTTTCGCGCTTCTTGCCAGGGCCGCTACGCTGGGTTTTGTCAGTCGCTCTACAGGCGTGCCGACAAGCGCTTTTTCCGGAAACAGCACTTCATCGGCCATACAAGAATGAACACGGACTGGAGCCACTTATGCAGGAACATTTCGCCGCCGCCCTGTTGTTCGACATGGACGGCACCCTCGTCGATTCCACCGGCGCCGTGGAAAGCCTTTGGGGGGTCTGGTGCGAGCGCCACGGCATCGATCTGCTGGAAGTGATCCGCGTCTGCCACGGCACCCGCACCGAGGACACGGTGCGGCTGGTCGCGCCGCACCTGGACGCCGTGACGGAGACCGCGTGGCTGGAAGAGCTGGAGGCCACCATCACCGAAGGCCAGCGCCCGGTGGACGGCGCGGCGGAACTGCTGGCCGGGCTGCCGCAAGAACGCTGGGCGGTCGTCACCTCGGCGGCGCTGCCGGTGGCGCGGATGCGCTTCGACTATTGCCGGCTGCCGTTGCCCGAAGTGCTGATCACCGCCGAAGTGGTGCGGCACGGTAAGCCGGCGCCCGATCCGTATCTGCTGGCGGCCGAGCGGCTGGGCGTGCCGGCCAAGGACTGCATCGTGTTCGAGGATGCGCCGGCCGGGCTGGCCGCGGCGCTGGCGGCCGGGTGCCGCGTGGTGCTGGTGGGCAATCACGTGCCGGCCGCGCCTGGGGTGATCGGCCGTATCGCCGACTACCGCGAGGTGCGGGTCGAGGCGGCCGGGGGAGGGCTGTCGCTGCGCCTGCCGCCCGGCAGTCAGGTGGAGTGAACGGGGTATAATCGGCGACCCACTGGATACGCCAACATGTACAAATACCTCGAAGATTTTGTCGGCAATACCCCGCTGGTGCGGCTGAAACGGCTGCCCGGCGACACCAGCAACGTCGTGCTGGTCAAGCTCGAAGGCAACAACCCCGCGGGGTCGGTCAAGGACCGGCCGGCGCTGTCGATGATCCGCCACGCCGAGGCGCGCGGCACCATCCGCCCCGGCGACACCCTGATCGAGGCCACCAGCGGCAACACCGGCATCGCGCTGGCGATGGCCGCGGCGATGATGGGCTACCGCATGGTGCTGATCATGCCGCGCAATTCCAGCCTGGAACGGGTGCAGACCATGAAGGCCTACGGCGCCGAGGTGATCCTGGTGGACGGCATGGAGATCGCCCGCGATCTGGCCGACAGCATGGTCGCCGAAGGCAAGGGCATCGTGCTCGACCAGTTCGCCAACCCGGACAACCCGCTGGCGCACTACCAAACCACCGGGCCCGAGATCTGGCGCGACACCGCGGGGAGCATCACCCACTTCGTGTCGTCGATGGGTACCACCGGCACCATCATGGGCACCGGCCGCTACCTGAAGGAAACGAACCCGGCGATCCAGATCGTCGGTGTGCAGCCGCGCGACGGCGCGGCGATCCCCGGCATCCGCAAGTGGCCGGCCGAGTACGTGCCGGCGATCTGCGACTTTTCGAAGATCGACCGGATCATGGAAGTGGGACAGCCCGACGCCGAGGAGATGGCGCGGCGGCTGGCCCGGGAAGAGGGCATCTTCGCCGGCATCTCGTCGGGCGGCGCGCTGGTCGCGGCGCTGCAATTGTCGGCGCAACTGGAAAACGCGGTGATCGTGTCGGTGGTCTGCGATCGCGGCGACCGTTATCTGTCGACCGGGGTGTTCCCGGTCTGAGACAACAGCGGCTGACAAAACCCAGCGAAGCGGTCCTGGCAAGAAGCGCGAAACGCAGACAGTACGGGTTCGCGCGACGCAGCCAGGAGGGTTTTGTCGGCAGCTCTAAAGGAGGCCAGGATGGATATCGTCGACATCGTCGGACTGTTCGCCGGCGTCTGCACCACGTTCGCATTCGTGCCCCAGGTATGGATGGTCTGGCGCACCCGCTCGGCACGGGACATCTCGCTGGGCATGTACCTCATCTTTGTCAGCGGCATTGCGCTGTGGCTGGCCTACGGCCTGATGGCCCATGCCATGCCGGTTGTGGTCGCCAACAGCGTCACCCTGGTGCTCGCCGGCTCGGTGCTGGCGATGAAGCTGCGCTTCGACGCGCGCGCCCGCCACGCCGGTTCGCCGACATGACGCCGGTCGACCTGCATTGCCACTCCACCGTGTCGGACGGCCTGCTGCCACCGCGCGAGGTGGTGCGACTGGCGGCCGGGCGCGGCTGCCGCCTGCTGGCGCTGACCGACCACGATGAGCTGGGTGGCCTGGCCGACGCGGCCGACGAGGCCGCGCAGCACGGCGTGCGCTTCGTCAATGGCGTCGAGGTGTCGGTCAGCTGGGGCAAGCACACGCTGCACATCGTCGGCCTGGGCTTCGACGCGGCCAACGAGACCCTGCGCGAAGGGCTGGCCGGCGTGCGCGCCGGACGCGATGCGCGCGCCGTGGCCATGAGCGATTCGCTGGCGCGTGCCGGGATCCCCGATGTGCTGGAAGGCGCGCGCCGCCATGCCGACAACCCCGAGATCATCAGCCGGGCGCACTTTGCGCGGCATCTGGTCGAGCGCGGCCTGGCCAAGGATGTGAAAAGCGTGTTCAAGAAATACCTGGTGCGCGGCAAGCCCGGCTTCGTCGAGCACGAGTGGGCGCGCCTGCACGACGCCATCGCCTGGATCCGCGGCGCGGGCGGCGTGGCGGTGCTGGCGCATCCGGCACGCTACGAGATCGGCAACGAAACCATGCGCGTGCTGCTCACCGAGTTCCGCCGCCTGGGCGGCGAAGGCATCGAGGTGGTGTCGGGCGTGCACGGGGTGCATGAAGTGGCGCGCTTCGGCCGCCTGGCGCAGGAGTTCGGGTTGCTGGCGTCCAGCGGCACCGACTACCACGCCACCGGCGAGGGCGCGCGCGATCCTGGACTCAATCCCGACCTGCCGCTGGGCTGCGAGCCGGTCTGGAGTCGCTGGCTGGAGGCCGCATGACCGAACGACCGCGCGTCACGCTGTATATCGCCACCTCGCTGGACAACCACATCGCCGGCCCCGACGGTGGCCTGGACTGGCTGCCGCCGATCGCCCCGGACGGCGAGGACTACGGCTACGGCGAGTTCTACGCCGGCATCGACGCGCTGGCGATGGGGCGCTCCACCTACACCCAGGTGCTGGACATGGGCGAGTGGCCCTATGCCGGCAAGCCCAGCTACGTGTTCACCCACCGCCCGCTGGATCAGGCCCCGGCCGACGTCGAGGCCGTGACCTGCACCCCCGAGGAACTGTTGCAGACGCTGGCCGGGCGTGGGTTGCGCCACGTGTGGCTGGTCGGTGGGGCGCGGGTGGCGCAGGAGTGGATGGAGGCCGGGCTGATCGACGAATTCATCTTCACCCTGGCGCCGGTGATCCTCGGCAGCGGCATCAGCCTGTTCGCCAGCGTGCCGCCCACCCGACTCAAGCTGCTGTCCAGCCGCGCCTATGCCGACGGGCTGGTGCAACTGCATTACCAGCGACGTGCCTGAAGCGGCCAGGCACGGGCGCCGGTCCGGCCGGGGCGACCCGTTCGCAACAGCGGCGGGCACGCGGCATTTCTTGCAGACCCTTTCCGGGTAGTAAACTGTCGCCATGTCCCAATTCTTCTCGATCCATCCCGAAAACCCCCAGCTGCGCCTCGTCAAACAAGCGGTCGACATCATCCGCAAGGGCGGGCTGGTGGTTTATCCCACCGACTCCTGTTACGCGCTGGGTTGCAGCCTGGACAACAAGGACGCGCTCGAGCGCATCCGCCGGGTGCGGCAACTCGACGACCGCCACCACTTCACGCTGGCCTGCCGCGACCTGTCGCAGCTGGGCAACTATGCGCGGGTGGACAACCAGGCGTTCCGCCGGTTGAAGGCGGCCACGCCGGGCAGTTACACCTTCATCCTGCTGGCGACCAAGGAAGTGCCGCGCCGGGTCTGGCATCCCAAGAAGCAGACCATCGGCCTGCGCGTACCCGACCACCCGGTGGCACTGGCGCTGCTGGAGGAACTGGGCGAGCCGCTGCTGTCCAGCACGCTGCTGCTGCCGGGCGAGGATTACCCGCTCACCGACGCCTGGGAGATCCGCGACCGGCTGGAGCACGACGTGGACCTGGTCATCGAAGGCGGCTTCTGCGGCCTGGAGCCCACCACCGTGGTCGACCTGTCCGGCGACGGGCCGGCGATCCTGCGCCAGGGCAAGGGCGACGCCGCCATCTTCGGCCTGTGACGCGCCGCGCGCGCCCATTCCACCCCGACGAGACCCCATGGAATTCAACCTGATCCAGCAGATCGCGATCTGGACCTTGCCGGTCCTGTTCGCCATCACCCTGCACGAAGCCGCCCACGCCTACGCGGCCAAGCATTTCGGCGACCCCACCGCCTTCCTGATGGGGCGGATGACGCTCAACCCGCTCAAGCACATCGATCCCATCGGCACCATCCTGCTGCCGCTGCTGTGCCTGCTGCTGCCCGGCGGTTTTCTGTTCGGCTGGGCCAAGCCGGTGCCGGTGAATTTCGGCGGCTTGCGCAACCCGCGCGCCAACGGTCGCTGGGTGGCCGCCGCCGGGCCGCTGGCCAATCTGGCGATGGCCATCGGCTGGGTGCTGATGCTGCGGCTGGCGCTGAGCCTGGAGGGCAACTACTTCCAGGCGCCGCTGTACTACATGGCGCAGGCCGGCATCAACATCAACGTGGTGCTGATGGTGTTGAACCTGCTGCCGATCCCGCCCCTCGACGGCGGGCGCATCCTGGTGTTCAGTCTGCCGCGCGATGCCGCGCTGGCAGTGTCGCGCATCGAGCCCTACGGCATGATCATCCTGGTGGTGCTCTTGGCAACCGGGGTGCTGGGCGGCATCATGCAGCCGTTGATGGGGCTGGTCACCGGTTTCCTGTCTCTGTTTGTGTAAATTCAAACAAAATCATATAGATAACAAGGATTTTTCAAGGATGTTCCCAGATCGGATCCTCTCCGGCATGCGCCCCACCGGCAAGCTGCACCTCGGCCACTACCACGGCGTGCTCAAGAACTGGGTACGCCTGCAAAGCGAATACCCGTGCCTGTTCATGGTGGCCGACCTGCACGCGTTGACCACCAGCTACGACGACGTCAGCGTCATCGAGCGCAGCGTGTGGGACATGCTGGTCGACTGGCTGGCCGCCGGCGTCGATCCGGAACAGGCGATCATCTTCATCCAGAGCCAGGTGCCGGAGCACGCCGAGCTGCACCTGCTGCTGTCGATGGTCACGCCGCTGTCCTGGCTGGAGCGCGTGCCCACCTACAAGGACCAGATCGAGAAGCTGTCGCACAAGGACCTGGGCACCTACGGCTTCCTCGGCTACCCGGTGCTGATGACCTCCGACATCCTGCTGTACCGCGGCAACCTGGTGCCGGTGGGCGAGGACCAGGTGCCGCATGTCGAGATCACCCGCGAGATCGCGCGTCGCTTCAACCACCTGTTCGGCAAGGAGCCGAACTACCAGGAACTGGCCGAAGCGGCGATCAAGAAGATGCCGGGCAAGACCGGCAAGCAGTACGCCCAGCTGCGCACCCGCTACCAGCAGGAAGGCGACGCCGAGGCGCTGCTGGCCGCGCGCGACCTGCTGGCCCAGGTGCAGAACCTGAGCGCCGCCGATCGCGAGCGTCTGTTCGGCTACCTGGAAGGCGGCGGCAAGATGATCCTGCCCGAATCGAAGCCGCTGCTGACCGAGGCATCGCGCATGCCCGGCCTGGACGGCGCCAAGATGTCCAAGTCGTACGGCAACACCATCAGCCTGCGCGAGGACAGCGAATCGGTGACCAAGAAGATCCGCCAGATGCCGACCGACCCGGCGCGGGTGCGCCGCACCGATCCGGGCAACCCCGAGAAGTGTCCGGTGTGGAAGCTGCACGAGGTCTATTCCGACCAGCCCACCCGCGATTGGGTGGTGCAGGGCTGTACCAGCGCCGGCATCGGCTGCATCGAGTGCAAGCAGCCGGTGATCGATGGTGTGCTGGCCGAGCAGAAGCCCATGTTCGAGCGCGCCCAGCGCTATCTGGAAGACCCGGCGCTGCTGCGCCGCATCGTCGCCGATGGCTGCGATCGTGCCCGCACGCTGGCGGGCGAGACCATGCGCGACGTGCGCCAGGCCATGGGCCTCAACTACAAGTAGGAGTTTTCATGCAGGGCGACGACAAACCCCGACCCGCGATGCGCATCCGATGGGAGGCGACATGTTGATCCGGGTCGCCAGCCATTGCGATGCGCCACGCATCCACGCCATCACCGCCGCCGCGTTCGGCCAGGTCGCCGAGGCCGACCTGATCGAGGCGCTGGTCCACGCCGGCCATGTCCGGCTGTCCCTGGTGGGGATCGGCGAGTCGGGCGACATCGTCGCCCATGTGCTGTTTTCGCCGGTGGAGTGTCCCGGCGCCGACGGCGAAGTGTTGGGCCTGGCGCCGATCGCCGTCGATCCGGCGTGGCAGGGTCAGGGGCGCGGCAGCCTGCTGGTGCGGGAGGCGTTGCGCCAGTTGCAGCACGACGGCGTGGCCGCCGTGGTGGTGCTGGGCGACCCGGCCTACTACAGCCGCTTCGGCTTCGTGCCCGCCAGCCGCTTCGGCCTGTCGTGCGCCTACGACGTGCCGCACGAGTACTTCATGGCGCTGGAGCTGATCCCCGGCGCGTTGGCCGCCGGCAACGGCGCCGTCGCCTACGCACCCGAGTTCGCCGCGCTGTGAGTCGCGCGGCCGGCCCCGTTCCCGCTGCCCGTCCGGGCCGTGACTGACCCAAGGAGACATCCCTTGCGCAATACGCTGCTTCCCATCGCCCTGATCGTGATCGGCGCCGGCTGGCTGGTGAACAGCCTGAACGTCGCGCCCGCGGTGAGCTGGATCGTGGTGTTCGGCCTGGTGTGCGCCGGTATCGGCGTGCTGCTGGTCGAGGGCTGCAACAAGCGCACCGTGGTCACCGGCCCGCTGCTGATCCTGGGCGGTGGCGGCGTGTTCGCCAACCAGCAGTACCAGTGGGGCTGGAGTGTGTTGCTGCCATTGCTGATGATGGCCTGGGGCCTGTTGCTGCTGGTGGCCCGGCTGGATGCGGTGCCCGACGCGCCCGGCCCCGAGCCCCTGCGCCTGCCGGGCCAGGACGGCGACACCGCATGAACGCCGTGGTCGACGCCGGAGCGGTCGACGCCGTCGCCCACCTGTTCGGCGAGCCGGTCACCGAGCTGCCGCACGACCTCTATATCCCGCCCGACGCGCTGCGGGTGCTGCTCGAATCGTTCGAAGGCCCGCTCGACCTGCTGCTGTACCTGATCCGGCGCCAGAACATCGACATCCTCGATATCCCGATGGCGGCGGTCACCGCGCAATACATGCAGTACGTCGACGCCATGCAGGCGTCGCGGCTGGAACTGGCCGCCGAGTACCTGCTGATGGCCGCCATGCTCATCGAGATCAAGTCGCGCCTGCTGCTGCCGCGGCCGAGCGTCAGCGACGAAGGCGACGAGCTGGACCCGCGTGCCGAACTGGTGCGGCGCCTGCTGGAATACGAGCAGATCAAGCTGGCCGCCTACGAGCTGGATCGGCTGCCGCAGGCCGGGCGCGACTTCCAACTGGTGGCGGTGCTGTTCGAGAAAGAGGCCGTGGTGCGCCTGCCCGACGTCAGCCCGGCCGACCTGCGCCAGGCATGGCTGGGCATCCTGGCGCGGGCGCGGCGCCAGCAGCACCACAAGGTGCAGCTGGAGGCGCTGTCGGTGCGCGAGCAGATGAGCCATATCCTGCGGCTGTTGGCCGGCGGGCGCTACCTGCCGTTCGAGGCCTTGTTCGATACCGCGCGCGGCGTGCCGCTGCTGGTGGTCACCTTCATCGCGGTGCTGGAGCTGGTGAAGGAAAAGCACATCGTGGTCACCCAGGACGAAGGCTACGCGCCGATCTACGTGCGCCAGGCCGGCGCCGACACCGCGCGCGAAGGGTCGCTGGTGGAGCAGGGCGCATGAGCGAACTGGATTCCCGCCTGGATGAGGCCGAGCGCGCCCACCTGAAAAAGGTGCTGGAGGCCGCGCTGCTGGTCGCCAGCGAACCGCTGCCGGTGGCCACGCTGAAGCAGTTGTTCGCCGTGCCGCCGAGCGCGGCGCAGCTCAACGAGTTGCTGGACGAGCTGGCCCACGCCTGGAACGGCCGCGGCGTGGAGCTGGTGCGGCTGGCGTCCGGCTGGCGTTTCCGCGCCCGGCTGGAGATGCAGCCCTACCTGGAGCGGCTGAACCCCGACAAGCCGCCGCGCTACTCGCGCGCGGTGATGGAAACGCTGGCGATCATCGCCTACAAGCAGCCGGTCACCCGCGGCGAGATCGAGGAGATCCGCGGCGTCACCGTCTCCAGCGCCATCATCCAAGCGCTGAAGGAGCGCGACTGGATCGACGTGGTCGGCCACAAGGAAGTCCCCGGCCGGCCGGAGCTGCTGGCCACCACCCGCCACTTCCTCGACGACCTGGGATTGTCCGGGCTGTCCGACCTGCCGCCGCTGGCCGAGCTGGGCAACCTGGTGCTGCCGCAGGCCGACGCCGTGCCGGAGCCGGCGAACGACGCCTGAAACGCCCGGTTTTTGCGGCACCGCCACCGTGCCGACAGCCCCGCATGGCGGGCGGCCCACCGGGGGGCGCATGGTAAACTCGCGCGATGCAACTCCACCTCGTCATCCCCCATGCCGCCTGGCCCGAGCGCGACGTCGAGCGCGAGGTCGTCGCCGGGCTGGCGTTGCCCGCGCTGGCCTGGCTGATCGGCCGCGGCGCGCGCGAAAAACACCTTCCCCTCGATTTCCACAGCTGGCTGGCGCAACGCTACGGCCTGCCCGCGCTGCCGGTGGCCCCGCTGACCCTGGCGCTGGACGCGCCGGGCGAGGAAGCCGGCTACTGGCTGCGTGCCGACCCGGTGCACCTGCGCGCCAATCGCGACCAGCTCACCCTCAGCGACGCCGCACCGCTGGCGATCCGCCCGGACGAGGCCGCCGCGCTGGTCGAAGCGCTCAACCGCCTGCTGGCCGAGGACGGCCTGCGCCTGATCGCGCCCACGCCCACCCGCTGGTACCTGTGTCTGCCGCGCGATCCCGGCCTGGAAACCACTCCGCTGCACGCGGTGATCGGCCGCGACATCCACCCGGCGCTGCCGCGCGGCGCCGACGCGCTGCAATGGCATCGCCTGCTCAACGAAATCCAGATGCTGCTGTACACCCACCCGGTGAACGACGCCCGCTTCGAGGCCGGCCAGCCGCAGATCAACAGCCTGTGGTTGTGGGGCGGCGGCGAATCGCCGTTGCCCAGCACCCCGGAGGCGCCGTCCGACACCGTCTACACCGCCGACCCGCTGGTTGCCGCGCTCACCGCCGCCGGCAAGGGCCGCGTGGAGCCGCCGGCCGGGGTCGACGAGCTGAGTGCCACCGGCATGGTGGTGCTCGACCAACTGGCCGACCCGGCCGGCTACGGCGACGCCTACGCCTGGCGCGAGGCGTGGCTGGCACTGGAGCGCGACTGGTTCGCGCCGCTGGCGGCCCGGCTGCGGCGCGGCGAGCTGGAGGAAGTGGCGTTGACCTTCCCCGAACTGGGGCTGGCGGTCGAAACCGGCGCCGGCGCCCGCTGGCGCTTCTGGCGCGGCGCCCGTCTGCCATGGAGCCGTTGAGATGCCGCTGATCCGTACCCGTACCGTGCCGCAGGATTGCCACGGCGCACTGGTCGCCGCCGGGCTCAGCGCGCTGGAGGCCCGCCTGTACGCCGCGCGCGGCATCGCCGATGCCGGCGAGCTGGAGCACGACCTGACGCGGCTGCTGCCGTTCGCCCAGCTCAAGGGCATCGCCGCCGCCGCCGCGCGGTTGGCCGACGCCATCGCCCGCCGCGAACGCATCCTGGTGGTCGCCGACTACGACGCCGACGGCGCCACCGCCTGCGCCACCGCCGTCAAGGGCCTGGGCCTGCTGGGCGCGGTGGTCGATTTCGTGGTGCCCAATCGCTTCGAATACGGCTACGGCCTCACCCCGGAGATCGTCGCGCTGGCGGCGCAGAAATCGCCGGACCTGATCCTCACCGTGGACAACGGCATCGCCAGCGTGGCCGGGGTGGCCGCGGCGCGCGAACGCGGCATCGAAGTGCTGGTCACCGACCACCACCTGCCGGGCGACGTGCTGCCCGACTGCCTGATCGTCAATCCCAACCAGCCCGGTTGCACCTTCCCCAGCAAGCATCTGGCCGGGGTCGGCGTGATGTTCTACGTGCTGATGGCGCTGCGCGCCGAACTGCGCACGCGCGGCGCATTCGCCGGCGGCGCCGAGCCCAATCTGGCGCAACTGCTGGACTACGTGGCGCTGGGTACGGTGGCCGACGTGGTACGGCTGGACGCCAACAACCGCATCCTGGTCGAGCAGGGGCTCAAGCGCATGCGCGCCGGCCGCGCCAGCCCCGGCGTGCTGGCGTTGTTCGCCGCCGCCGGGCGCAATGCGCAGAAGGCCAGCTGCTTCGACCTGGGCTTCACCCTGGGGCCACGCCTGAACGCGGCGGGACGACTGGACGACATGAGCCTGGGCATCGCCTGCCTGCTGGCCGGCAGCGAGCAATCGGCCATGCCGCTGGCGCGCGAGCTGGACCAGATGAACCGCGCCCGGCGCGAGATCGAATCGGGCATGCGCGAAGAGGCCGAACAGGTGCTGGCCGGCATGTCGCCCGAGGACAGCTACTCGATCGCGCTGTTCCGCCCCGACTGGCACCAGGGCGTGATCGGCATCGTCGCCAGCCGGGTCAAGGATCGCTTCCACCGGCCGACGCTGGTGTTCGCCGAGGCCGGCGACGACGAGATCAAGGGGTCCGGCCGCTCGATCCCCGGCCTGCACCTGCGCGACGCGCTCGACCTGGTGTCCAAGCGCCATCCCGACCTGATCCTCAAGTTCGGCGGTCATGCGATGGCGGCGGGGCTCAGCCTGCGCCCCGGCGATTTCGAGCGCTTCCGCGACGCCTTCGAGGTCACCTGCCGCGAGCTGATGCCGGTCGAGGCACTCACCCGGGTGATCGAGACCGACGGCACGCTGGAGGCCCACGACTACGCCATGGACGTGGCCGAGCGCCTGGAGCGCCAGGTGTGGGGGCAGGGCTTTCCCGCGCCGCGTTTCCACGACGAATTCCGCGTGGTGGAGCAGCGCGTGGTCGGCGAGCGCCATCTCAAGCTCAAACTGCGCAACCGGCACGGGCTGCTGATCGAGGCGATGCGTTTCGCCAACGCCGAGCCGTTGCCGGCCAGCGTCAGCGCGGTATTCACCCTGAGCGTCAACGAATTCCGCGGCGAGCGGATGCTGCAACTGATGATCGAACACTGCGAATAGGGCGACGACGGGCCGGCGCCATGTGTGGTGGCGCCAGCGGCGCCGGTCCGATTGCATCCGCCGCGTTTCGGGATGTTCCGCACTTCTTGCTGTTGCGCCTTGCTGGATGTGATCTGCGGCGATTAGAGTCTGCGCGAGGGGCCGTGCAACAACGCGGCCCCACCTATAACAGCCGCCGGCGCGGCACGAGGAGGAAGGGTCGATGAACCGTTTGCGCACGCTCGCCGTCCTGGCCATGTTCAGCCTGCCGCCGGCCTACGCCGTGTTGCTGACGCCCTCCGAGGCGCAGCAGCAGGGCGATCGGGCCTGCACCCCGCTGGACAACGGCATGCTCGACTGCGTGGACATCGCCCCGCCCGCGCCCGGCCCCAGCAACGATCCCAGCATCGAGGCGCTGCCGCCGATCGAATACCCCGGCGAGCAGTTCCCGCCGCCCACCACCGAAGCACCGATCAAGCCATCGCTCGACCCCATCCCGGAAAAACTGCCCGGCAACCGCCTGATCATCGGCTGGGACATCGGTTTCGGCACCACCGCGCAGTACTGGGAGGTCTGGGACAACGGCGAGCTGCGCATGCGCAGCCGCAACTTCACCAGTCGCCGCCTTGCCGACGGCTCGGTGGAAGGCGCCGAGCGGGTCAACGAGCAGCAGATCGTCTCGGTGCAGAGCGGCGTGTACACCCTCGACAACCTGGCCGAAGGTCGCCACGACATCGAGATCCGCCTGTGCAATGTCGATCGCGACGGCAAGCCGCAGTGCACGCCGCTGACCGCCAGCACCTGGGTCGGCCCGCAGGGCGGCTCCACCGATGAGGACGACGATCTGCCCACCGGCCAGCCCAGCGCGCCACAGCTGGATTGGCTGCCGCAGGTGAACACCGGCGAGCCGGTCGAGCTGGCGTGGAACGTGTGGTGGGGCAAGCCCGGCCGTTACTGGCAGGTGCTCGACGGCGACCGGGTGCTGTACGAATCGACGTCGTTCCGCGAGGTCACGCCCAACAGCCAGTCGGCCGGCATGACGCTGGCCGGGCTGCCCAAGGGCGTGCACGAACTGTCGGTCAAGCTGTGCAACCAGCTGCAATGCGCGCGCAGCGACAAGGTGCGGCTGGAAGTGCTGCTGCCGCCGGCCGGCGACGTCAAGCCGCTGGTGACCGTCAGCCGTGGCACGCCCGACAGCGTGTTGCTGGCATGGTCGCTGCCGCAGGCGCAGGCCGATGGGCGCCCGGACGGCTGGCGCCTGCTCGACGCGGCGAGCGACGACCCGCTGGCCGAGCCGCTGGGCAACCTGCGCAGCGATGTGCGGGTGTGCCAGAAGACCGATCCCGCCGCGCCCGGCGTCAGCGTGGCCAGCTATTGCGGCGACCTGCGCCTGCCGCAGCAGGTGGCCACCACCTACGGCAGCAGCACCAGCAACGTGCGCGTCTCGGTCTGCCGCAAGGACGAATGCGTGGCCAGCGACACGGTGTCGCTGCTGCCGGGCCAGGCCGACATCGAACCGGTGCCCGCGCCCGCCGCGCCCAGGACCACCAGCAACACCCGCCCGACCACCGTCGCGGCGCCGGTGGTGGAGCCGGACGACACGCCGGCCCCGGCCCCGACCCCCGCGCCGGCCCCGCGCGGCCGCTTCGTGCTGCCCGACGAAGTGCTCGATTCGCTGTTGGACGAACGCGAACTGTCCACCCCCACACCCAGCCGCCGATGAGCACGGCCGCGCTGGTGTTCGTCTACGGCACGCTCAAGCGCGGCGGCTGGAACCATCGCTGGCTGAATGGCGCGCCTTGCCTGGGCGCCGCCAGCACGGTGGAGTGCTTCAGCCTGTACGCCCATCACTATCCTTTCCTGGTACGCGAGCCGCGCTATCCGGTGCGCGGCGAGCTGTACGCGGTGGACGCCGTCACGCTGGACAACCTGGACCGGCTGGAAGGGCACCCCGACGATTACCAGCGCCAGCGCATCCCGGTGCGCGATGCCGAGGGCGGCATGGTCGAAGCCTGGGCCTACCTGCACAGCCATCCCGAGGGCGAACTGCTGCCCGACGGCGAATTCATCGAGCGCTGACCGCAGCACCGCGAGCCCGCCGGTCGGGCCGGGGCGTTCAGCTTCCGGGTGGCGCTTTCATGCGCCCTGCGAGCGGATCACCATAGGGTGTGTCCGTTATTGCCGCTTCATGTTGCGATGCGGCATAACTAGGATCATCGTCTCCTCGCAGCGGATGGCCGATATGACGCGCATCCTGTTGATCACCGATACCGACATGCCCATCGGCGCCCTGGCGCCGGCGCTCCAGGCGGCGGGCATGGACGTGGTGGGCGAGGCAAACACCGCCCGGGCCCTGGTCCAACGATTGGCCAGCCTGTCCCCGGAAGTGGTGCTGGCCGACGTCGAATCGCCGTTGCGCGACTCGCTGGAAGCCTTCGCCATCACCCGTCCCTATGGCCCGCGCATGAGCAGCGGCGGCTCGCTGCGCGCCACCCTGGCCACCGGCATCGCCGTCTACGCGACGCACGACGTGCCCGAATCGGTGTCGCAGCACGCCTTCCTGGTGGCTCGGGCCACGCTCGCCACCACCCAGCCCAGCCAGAAGGGCGCACCCGGCGAGCCGCCGGATCGCGGCCTGATCGAGCATGCCAAGAACGTGCTGATGCACGAGCAGGGCATGCAGGAAAACGAAGCCGTATCCACCTTGCGCCGCCAGGCCCGCGACCAGGGCATCCGCCTGGTGGACGTGGCACGCCGGGTGATCGCCATGTCCACCCCGTCGCCATGATCTTCCACCTGGAAAAAACCCATCTCAAACTCGGCTTCCTGCCGTTCAGCGACTGCCTGCCGCTGGTGGTGGCGCAACGGCTGGGGCTGGCCGCCCACTACGGCCTGGAGCTGTCGCTGAGCCGGCAGGCCACCTGGTCGGTGCTGCGCGACCGCCTGCTGGCCGGCGAACTGGACGCCGCGCAGACCTACTACGGCCTGCCGTTGTCGCTGCACCTGGGCCTGGGGGGGATGGCGTCGCCGATGGCGGTGCTGATGACGCTGAGCCAGAACGGCGAGAACGTGACCATCGCCAACCAGCTCGCCAGCTCGGTGCGCGACGGCGAGACGCTCTATCGCGCCGTGCTGTCGGCGACGCGCCGGCTGGCCTTCGCGCACAACCTGCCGACCAGCGCCATGTGGTTCTACTACTGGCTGGCGTCGCACCGCATCCACCCGCTGCGCGATGTCTCGATGTTCACCACGCCGCCCACCGACCTGGCGCCGGCATTGGCGCGCGGCGATCTGGACGGCTATGGCGCGGGCGAGCCCTGGGGCGCGCTGGCCGAGCTGAACGGCATCGGGCGTACCCTGCTCGGCAGCGCGCAGATCTGGCCCGACCATCCCGCCAAGGTGCTGACCACCACCGGCATGTTCGTCGAGCGCTATCCCAACACGGCGCGCGCGCTGGTGGCGGTGTTGCTGGAGGCGTGCCGCTGGCTGGACCAGCCGATGCATCGCATCGAGGCCGCGCCGTGGCTGTCCGAGGTGATCGGCGTGCCGGTCGGCGCCATCGCCTCGCGGCTGGTGGATGGCCAGGGCCAGGAAGGGCGCTCGCACGCTGTGCGCTTCTTCGGCAGCAAGGGCGAGGTCTGCATGCCGTGGCGTTCCGACCTGATGTGGTTCCTGACGCAGTACCGGCGCTGGGGCATGTTGGCCACCCCGCCCGACTATCGCGGTCTGGCCGAAGAGATCAACCAGGTGACGCTGTTCCGCGAAGCCGCCACGCTGGCCGATGCCACCGCGCCCGGCCAGGACTTGCGGCGCAGCGTGTTCAACGACGGACGGGCCTGGGACGGCAACGACCCCGAGGGCTATGCCACCTCGTTCGCGGTGCACAACCTGTCGGCCGAAGCGGGCCGGCGCGAAGTCTGGCATTAGCGCGACGAGTACCGGGGCCGCCACGCGGGGTTTTGCCGGCCACCAGGCACCCGGCGGCCGGACGATGGCGGGCAGCCCGCCGCCGGATCAGAGGAAGTAGTTCAGCACGCCGTCCAGGCCGACGTAATTGATGGCGAACGGCGCCTCGGCCTGCACCTTGGGCTTGGCGTGGCAGGCCACGCCGAAACCGGCCTCGTGCAGCATCGGCAGATCATTGGCGCCGTCGCCCATCGCCACCACCTGCTCGCGACGCAGCCCCAGCTCGTCGCGGTAGCGCATCAGCTCCTCGCGCTTGCGGGTGGCATCGACGATGTCACCGTTCACCTGGCCGGTGAGCTTGCCGTCGGCCACTTCCAGTACGTTGGCGATGGCGCGGCTCAGGTCCAGGCGCGCCTGGAGCCGGTCGGTGAAATAGGTAAAACCGCCGGAGATCAGCAGCGTACGTGCGCCGGCCGCCTGAAAGCCCTTCAGCATGCGCTCCGCGCCCGGCATCAGTTGCAGCCGCTCCTCGTACACCCGTTGCAGCGCACCGAACTCCAGCCCGGCCAGCAGCGCCACGCGGCGTGTCAGGCTTTGTTTGAAATCCAGCTCGCCGTGCATCGCCGCCGCGGTGATCTCGGCCACCTGGGCCTTGATGCCCACCATGTCGGCGATCTCGTCGATGCACTCGATGGTGATCAGCGTGGAATCCATGTCCATCACCACCAGCCCGATATCCGCCACGCCCAGTTCCTCGGGGATGAAGGCGTAGTCGAGCTGGTTGGATTCGCAGAAATCGGCCACCGGCTCCTCGTTGTCGAGCTGCGCGCCCAGCAGCCTGAACGCCTGCGGCGTGATGGCCTGGATCTCGTAGGCATCCGACAGCCTGGCAAGCTGCTTCAGATCCTGGGTGGCGACTTCGGGGGCCTGGATGACGAGACGATACATGGTGGTGGGGCGAAGGCAGGAAAAGAGCCGCGATTGTAGCAGGCCCGGCCGGGGCCGGGCCTGCCAACGCCGGCGCGGACCGACCTAGCCGTGCCGCGCCCGGTACGCCGCCTGCAGATCGGCCAGCGGCACCCCGTCGATGGTCAGCCCCGTGGTATCGCACCCGTCGATATGCACGTTGCGCAGATTGCAATCAACGATACGGCTGCCGCCCAGATCGCTGGCGTGGATGGACAGTGGCCTGCGCTCGCCGGTCCAGCCCTGATTGCAGTGATCGATGCGCGCCCCGCCCAGCGACACGTGATGCAACGCCAGGCCGTCGAGCCGCGCATTGCCGAATGTGGCATCGCTGACATTGCAGTTGGCCACCAGCAGGCGTTGCAGGTTGGCATTAGCGGATGCAGGCATCGGCCATGCCGCTGTTGCTGATGCGGGCCTGCGACAGATCCACCTCGTTGAAATCGGCACCGGCCAGCGCCGTCGCGCGGAAATCGCGCCCCTCGCGTAGATCGACAGGGCCGGGCAGGCGCTTCACCAAGTAGAACTCGTCCTCATCCTGGCCGACGACGACATACCCGTGCCGTTGGTAAAACGGCAGATTGCGCGCGCTGTGGCGCGTGGTGTCGAGCGACCAGACACGCACCTGCGGATACGCCGCCTCGACCAGCGCCAGCACCTGCCCACCCAAACCCCGGCCCTGATACACGGGGTCGAGATACAGCAGCTCGATGCGCGCATGTTCGCGGCCGCTGCTGCTGACCAGTACCACGCCAGCCAGCACGCCATCGCACACGATCTTGCGATAGTCGCCGCTGCGGCGATGAAAGCAATGCATCGCCGGCAGGTGGTGATCCGGAATGAAGGGGCTGGCACCGTCCAGCCAGTGTTCCGCCTCGTGTGCCGCCACCCTGACCAGCAGCGCGGCGATGGCGGCTGCATCCTGGTCGAGGACCGGCTCCAGCATCGGCATGGCCGCCGGCCGCTCCAGCACCAACAGCTCGAAGCGCCCATCCTGATCGCACATCGCATGCCCGCGCGGCACGAAGCCACTGGCCAGCGCCACGCGCCGCGACGGCGCATTGGAGGCCTTGACCAGCACCATCAGCGCCGGCACCGGCCCCTGCGCAAAAAACCAGCACGTCGCGGCCCGGACCGCCTCACTGACATAGCCGTGGCCGCGATGTTGCGACGACAACGCATACATCACCTCCGGCATCCCGAGATGCACACTGGGCTTGGGCCCGATCCCCAGCCAGCCGATCAGTTCGCCGTCGGGCAGGCAGATCGCCAGCGGCAGCACCGGGGCGGCCGCGTCGAAATGGTCGAGGCGGGAGACATGCCAGCCCAGCCACTCGCTGCACTGCCCGCGGCTCATCGCCCAGTCGGGCAGCAGATCGGTGATGGCGGATTGCCGGGTCAGCGCATGCAGCGCATCGAGATCGTCGAGGGAAAAACTGCGCACGCACAGGCGTGCGGTAGAGATGCGCAAGGTGCGCAATGAGCGTTCCATATGGGTTCCTGATCGGTATGCCAAACGCACTGCCCGCAGGCAGCGTTGCGAAGGAGGGAAGACCGATCAGTAAGGCATGGGGAGCGTCCTGAGGTGGGAGACGACACGATAAGCGGAGTGATCTCACTCGCCAGCAGCGAGGTTGTTTACGGGTCAGATGCGCAGCAGGCCCAGCTCGATCAGTTCGTCCAGCAGGTAGGAGAAGTCGGTGGCGGCGACGCTTTCCGGGGCGAAGTTGAACAGGTCTTCGCCGCTGTGGGCGGCGCGGGCGAGGTCGGGTTGCTCGCGGATCATGCTGCGCAGCAGCTCGTCGCCGTAACGCTGCCGCAGTTGCGCCAATACCTGCTCGGAGGTGTCCTGCCCGGGCAGGTAGCGGTTGAGCAGGTAGCGGCGCGGCACGCGACCGCGGAAGCGGGTCAGGCCGGCCAGGGTGCGGTCCAGCAGTTGCGCACCGTGCAGGGCGAGGTAGTCGGCGGCGACGGGCACCAGCACCAGGTCGGCGGCGAACAGGGCGGAAAAGGCCAGCGGGCCCAGGGCGGGGCTGCAATCGATCAGGATCGGCATGCCGCTGTCGCTGAGCATTTCGGCTTCCAGCCCCAGCTTCAGGCGCCAGATGTGGTCGCGGTGGCGCACCACCTGGGCGTCCACCTTGGACAGCTCCAGCCCCGACGGCACGAAATGCACGCCGCCCGGCAGCGGCCGCGCCAGGTCGGACAGCGGTGCCAGTCCCTGGTAGAAGCGCAGCACCGATTCGCCGGGCAGTACCCGCTGGCGCCACATCGCGGTCAGGTGGGCTTGCGGGTCGAGGTCGATCACCAGCGGTTCGATGCCGTTGCGGGCCAGCGTGGCCGCGAGATGCGCGGTGACCGTGGTCTTGCCGACGCCGCCTTTCTGATTGAACACCGCGATGACCGTCATGGGGACTGCTCACTCCGCATCGATGCCGCCGGGTTGCCCGGCTGAACTGCGTATTCTGCCACCGCGCAAGGGGTTTGCGGCGGCCGTGCCGGCGGGGGCGTGGCCGGCGACAGGCGGCCCATGCGCGCGGTGCATGTCCGTTATGCGTGCACAGAGGTGCCTGTAGCGGGGTGGTGCTGGTCTACTTGCCGGCACGATAAAGCGCTGCGGCGCGACAAGGAGGGTGTGGCATGAATCGATTGAAGCACAGGATATGCGACAGCGATGCCGATCTGGAAAGGTTGTTCTATCGGGTTGAACCACTGACTGGCCGCGAGGTGCCGCTGACGGGGGCCGAGCCGCTGGCGACGGCGCTGCCGGTGGCCGGGGTGCTGTGGGTGGAGCCGCTGGCGGGCGTGGTACCGCTGGCCGCGACCGTGCCGGTGGCCGGGGCGCTGCTGCCGCTGGCAGATGGCGTACCACCGCCGGTACTGGCGGGACTGGTGCCGCTGCTGCTGCCGGCACTGTCGCCGGCGCGCTGACCCGGCTGCGGCACCGGCAATGGCGCACTGGCCGGCGGCACCCGGCTGGCGGTGTCGATGGCGCCGGAGAGCGAGCTTTGCCGCTGTTGCTCGGCGGTGTGCTGCGCCGCCAGCCGCGCCTGGCGTTCGGCGCTGGCGGTCGCCGCCGGGTTGCTTTCGGCGGTGGGGTTGAGCGAGGCGTTGCGGATGCGGTCGGCCTGGGCCTGGGCCGCCATGCGGTTCAGCGGCAGGTAGTCGGTGCGGAAATTCAGCTCCACCGACGAATTCAGCTCGACGTCGGTGTTGATCTCCTCGGTGTTCTGGGTGCGCTGGGTGGATACATAGCTGATGGTGTTCTCCACCTCGGCGCTGGCGCCCCACGGCCCCATGCCGAACGAGCCGGCGGCGCGCACGCGGTTCTGCATGCCGAACTGGCTGCCCTGGTCGCTGTTGGCGGCGCTGCGGGTATCGATGTGAAAGCGCATGGCGGCGTTGATCTTCCCGCTGTCGATCACGATGCGCTGCATGCCCATCTGCACCATGGTCGCCAGCATCTGCTGCCGCTGACGGGCGATGTGGCGGCGCGCCAGCGGCACCAGCTGCTCCGGGTTGCCGGCATCCACGCTCTCGGTCGGCTCCATGCCGAGCACGGCGCGGATGTCCTCGGCCGACGGCATCTGGGCGCCGGATTTCAGCCGCAGCGGAATCTCCTCCGCCGCGCGCACGTCGTCCGGGTCCGGCGTCTCGCCCGGCTCCAGTTCCGGTTCCTCGTACTCGATGCTTTCCGGGAAGTGCTCGGCCACCCAGCGCCGCACCGCCACCAGCGGGTACTGGGTGCGCTCGAAGCCCTCGGCCGAGGCGGAGACGTTGTTCAGCAACTGCACGTACATCTGCATCTGCTGCGAGGTGGAGTCGAGCATGGCGCGGAACACGCCGTTCACCAGGTCGGTGACGAAGCGCGGGAACGAGATCGCGCCCAGCACGTTGCGGGTGGTGTCGGCGATACGGTCGGTGGCGGCGCCGAAGCCGGGCGCGTCCATGGCGCGCGCCAGCGGGCGGCGGCGACCGGTATCGCCCGGCTCCACCCCCAACGCGGCGGCGCGGCGCGCTTCGCCGTGGTCGATCTGCGCCTGGGCGTCGTCCTCCTCGGCCAGCAGCTCAGCGGCCATGGCCGACACCCGCACCATCGATTGCGCCAGCGCGCGGCGCTGTTCCGCGCCCAGTTCGGCGTAGCCGGGCGATTGTTCCAGCACCTGCCGCACCGCGCCGCGCAGCCAGTCCGGCGGCGGCGCGGCGGCCGGGGCCGGCGCAGGCCGGGCTTCGGCGACGTTCATGCGGCACCCGCCAGGGCAGGGGCCGGTGGCGCGGCGGCCGGCGTATCGCCCAGGCTCTGCCGTGCCATCAGCCAGCGCTGTGCGGCGGCGAACAGCCGCGCGGCGCCGTCGCCGCCGGCATTGAGCGTGGCCTGGCCGGCGTCGGCGCTGCCGACCCACGCCAGCAGGGTGACGCCGGCATTGCCCAGTTCCACGTGCTGGCGTACCTGGTATTCGGTGCGCTCGCCGCTGGCGGCCAACAACGCCCACATGCTGCGGACCGAGAACGCGGCCAGCAGGCGCGGGTCGCGCAGGAAGGCGATGGCGTCACGCACCGACGCCAGGATGTCCTCGGCGGCGAAGCCGACCATGCCGCCGGAACGCTGGAACAGCAGTTCGCGCACGCCGCGCAGCGCCAGGTCCAGCGTCACTTCCTCGCGCGCGTCGCGGGTGCCGGCGTTGTCGGCCAGCGCCAGCACGGCATTGCACAGCCGTTCCATGGCGCGGTCGAACACGCCGGCTTCGAACACCTGTTGCAGCATGGCGCCGCGTTCGTTGGCGGACAGCCGGTCACGGCGCTGGCGCCAGAAGCGGGTGATCAGCTCGCCGGTGGGGCCCAGCGGCTGGGTGATGGCGCCGCTGGCGAACAACCCGGCCACCTGTTCGGCCATCGGCAGCAGACCGGCCTGTTCCAGTTCGCGCGCCAGGTACAGCGGGCCGAGCGGCGCCAGCTGGCTGAGGTCGTCGCGGGTGGGCGCCACGTCCGGCAGGTCGATGTCACCCAGGTCGGCCAGCGCCTGGGCCCGCGCCAGCCGGTGGCAGTCCAGCAGGTGCTCAGCCTCGGCCAGTGCCAGCGCCAGGGCGAGGGAAGGATCTTGGTCGGCCATGTCGGCACCCGTGGGCGATCAATGTCCGGCGGGCGCCGGCGCGTTGCGGGCCTGCGGCACCACGTTGGGGTCGGCCGGGGTGGCGTTGCCCTGGATCGAGGCGATCATCTGCGGCGAGGCGAGTTTCTCCATCGGGAAGTAGTCGGACTTGAAGTTCACCTTCACCTCGCCGGTGAGCTGGGCCTTCATGGTCGCCTTGGATTCGGACGTTTCGTCCACCGATGACGACACCGTGGTCATGTGCTTCTGCTCGTTGACGTTCTCGGTGCTGGCGCCCCAGCCCCAGCCGCCCGCCCCGGCGCGGGTACGGTTGCGGTTGGCGCTGGATTGCTTGTCGTACAGCGAGGCGTTGGCGTCGCGCTTGGCGGTGTCCGAACTGCGGAAGTCGAACACCACCTTGGCATTGATCGCGCCGTCGGTGACCACGATGCGGTTGATGCCCAGCATCACCATCGACGCCAGCAACTGCTGGCGGCTGCGCGCCATCTGCAACCGCGCCGACTGCACCAGCCGGCCTTCCTGCTCGGGGTCGGACAGATCGGATACCGGATGGGCCAGACCCATTTCCTGGTTGAGCCGCGCCAACACGCCTTCCTCGTTGTCGCCCTGCACCGTCAGGCTGGGGCCGCCGGTTTCCTCGGCGTTGCTGTCGTCCAGCCCCAGCTCGCCGGGGAACTTGTCGATCAGCCAGTCGCGGGCGTTGTTCAGCGAGATGTTGTCCTGGGCGAACTGGTCCACCGTCTGCGCCACCGACTTGAGCATCTCGGCGTAGGCGTTCATCTGCTGGATCGACGCATCGACGATGGCCTGGAACACGTTCTGGATCAGCCCGCCGACGAACTTGGGAAAATCCACCGAGCCGACGAACTTGCTGAACTGCTCGCCGCCCTCGCGCATGGCGCCGGCGGTGAAGTCCTTGCCGGCGAAGGTGCCCACTTTGTCCGACGCCTTCTTCTTGGCGTCGTCCACCGCGTCCTGCGCGCGCGCCAGCACGCTCTTGCCGGGGGTGAGTTCCTCCTTGGCCAGGCCCTGCGGGTTACTCATGTAGGCGGCCACCCGCACCATGTTGCGGGCGATGTCGCGCTGCTGGTCCGGTTGCAGCGCGCGAAAGCCGGGCGATTGCTCCAGCAGCTGCCGCACGTGCGGGCGCACCGCGTCCAGGGTGTCGTCGTCCAGCCAGGCCGGATCGGCGGCCAGCGGTCGGACATGGGGCGGGGGATAGGTGGTCGCGCTCATGGCGTGCTCACGCGGTGGGGGTTGCGGGCGTCGGTGCCGCGCCGGCCGGGGCGGGCGCGGCCGGCCGGTTGGCGATGGTCTTGACCATGCCCGGCTGGGCGTTCATCTGGATGGCGGCGATCGATTCGGGGTTGGCCAGCTTGTCCAGCGGCAGGTAGTCGCTCTTGAAATTGACCTCGACCACGCCGGCCAGCTGCGCCTTGGTGGTCAGGCTGGCGTCCTGGCTGGTCTGGCTGGCGGCGGCCAGCTTGAGCACCGGCTGCGCGCTGTTCTTGTACTTGCCCTTGGAGTAGTAGCTGGCGTCGCGCGTCTCGTCCTGCCAGCCGTTGTCCTTGCTGTTGGAGCGCGAGCGGCTGCCGCCCTGGTAGTCGGTCTCCGATTCGCCCTCGCTGGCGTAGGAGTACTGGTCGCCGTAGTCGAAACTCTGCGCGCTCTTGCGGAACTGCATGTTGTCGCGCGCCTGGAAGTCGTACATCACCTTGGCCGAGATCTTGCCGTCGGTGACCACCACCCGCTGCATGCCCAGCATCACCGTGGTCGCCAGCAACTGCTGCCGGCTGCTGGCGATCTGGCTGCGCGCGGCGGGCACCAGCAGCGCTTCGACCAGGCTGTCGTCCAGCCGGGTGATCGGCTGCTCCAGCGGCAGCGACTGGTTGATGCGGGCGATGGCCTGGCGTTCGTCCACATCCTGGCGCAGCACCACGCGCGGGCCGGCCGGCTGGCTTTGCTCGCCGTCGCCGCCGAAGCCGCCGAAATCGCCACCGAATTCGCCGGTATCCATCGATAGCTGGAACACGTCGGGAAACTGCTCCACCAGGTGATCGCGCCCCTGGTTGGCGGTGGTGTTCTCGTCGCGGAATTCGTTCAGGCTCTTGGCCACGTCGGCCACCAGCTTGGCGTAGGCCTCCATCTGCTGGATCGAGCTGCCGACGATGGAGTGGAATACCCCGTCGATCAGCCCCGACACGAATTCGGGGAAGTTCACCGCCGTCAGCAGCGCGCCGGCCACCTCGGCGCCTTCGCGGGCGCCCTGGGCGACGAAGGTGCCGTCCTCCTGGGTGTTCTTGCCGGCGCTGCTGACCTTGCGGCCGCTGCGCGCCAGCCCCTGTTCGGCCAGCGCGCGCACCGCCGGTGCCTGCTGCGTCGGCGCCAGACGCTGCCCGCCCGGCTCGGCCAGCTGGGTGCCGATCTGCACCAGGTCGTTGGCCAGTTGGCGGCGTTTGTCGGTATCGAGCGCGTTGAATGCCTCGCTGCGTTCCAGCAACGCCCGCACCGCCTGGCGCGTGGCATCGATGTTCTCTCGACTGGTGGGCATGACGTGCTCCTTGGATGCTTGACAGCAGGGAAGGGGGAAGGGGGAAGAGGGAAGGGTGAACAGCAGAGGCAAAGGCAAGAACCCGGTGTGGCTGTTGCCTTTACCCTTCTCCCTTCCCTCTTCTCCCTTCCCACGCCGGACGAAGTCCGGCGTCTCACCCAAACGCGCGCGATTCCTCGATGGTGTCGCGCATCTCGAATTCGATCGGCCGCACGTACAGGCTGATGCGGGCCGGCGATCGTGCGCTGACGCGCACGCTCAACACCGAGAAATGCCCCTGCTCGTTGGCGTCGTCCACGCCGAACGCGGTCAGCCAGCGGTCGAGCGCGGCCACCTGGCGCGGGCGTTCGGCCAGCCCCAGGCGCAACAGGTCGAGGAAGCGGCCGGGCAGGTCGGGCAGGGCGGCCAGCAATATCTCCAGCTTCAGCTCGACGCCGTCGCCGGTGTCGCGCAGGCCCAGCAGCACGCCGCCGTTGGGCAATTCGAAGCGCCCGCCCAGGGCCACGCCCACCACCCGCATCAGGCTGGGCAACTGGTGGCCGATGCCGAGCCGGTTCATCAGCGGGCCCAGCGCCGACACCACCAGCGGGCCGCGATGCATGAAGGTGACGCGCTGGCTGCCCACTTCGCGTTTGCAGCCGATCGAAGTGAAGATCGGCATCAGGGTCGGCATCTCGGCCATCACCTGCCGGGTCAGCCGCGACAGGTTGGGCGACAGCGCGTCGATCTGGCTGGGCATCAGCTCGTAGTAGATCTTGGTGGCGTACAGGCCGTCCTCGTCGAAGGCGCTGCCGAACCAGGCGCCGTAGGACATCCAGCCCAGCCCGCTCATGCCGCGCCATTCCTCGCTGCGGCTGTCGAACCAGCGCAGCGCGTCCTTGCCGAAGCACGGCGAGATCAGCCGGCGCATCTCGCGGGTGGCCTCGTCGCGGCGCGCCACCGGCGAGGCGCCGGGGCCGAGCGGCTCGATGGTGAAGCGCAGCGTGTCCGGCTCCGCCTCGGAGAACGACGGCTCGTACGGCACCGCGCCCGGCGTGAGCGCGTTGTCGGCGTAGGACACGTCGTCCTCGGGCAGGCTGAAGGTGCGGTCGAGCAGGCCGTCCACGTAAGGCAGCGGACTGCGCACCCCGAGCGCGTGCGACGCCTGCGCCAGCGAGTGCTTCACATAATCGGCCATGGGGCGTTTGCCGTTCGGCATGGCGGTTCTCCTGATGGTGTGCGTGGGTGAAACCCCAAATCTCGAACCACAGAGGACACGGAGAGCACAGAGGAAAACCGGGAGGAACCCGGTTCCGAATCACGAGTCCGCGAAGTGCGCGGGGAAAGGAACGGATCGCCCTGCCTGCTCTTGGTTTTCCTCTATGGATCTCTGTGCTCTCCGTGTCCTCTGTGGTTCAAGGTGTGGGGTTTCCCAAAACGTCGCCCTCGCCCTACATCCCCGGCAGCGAAATCCCCACGCTGTCGAGTACGTCGCGCGCGGCGCGGGGCATTTCGATGGGTTTGCTGGTGATGACCGGCGATTCGATCGGCTGCGAGTACTGTTCGATGCTCTGGTCCTGCACCCCGCCCACCGCCAGCCATTGCTCGCAGGCGTTGACCAGATCCCAGTCGGTGGGATCGACCAGCGGGCGGTCGCTGCCCAGGGCGCGCAGTTGCGGGTTGGTCAGGGCGTCGATCGAGATCACCTCCAGGCCGAAGCGGCCGGTCAGGCGCTGCTGGTTCTTAGCCAGCCAGCGCACCACGATGGCGCCTGCGTTGGCCTGCACCCGGTAGCGGTAGGTGTTGCGCGTGCCGCCCAGGTAGTTGGCGTTCACCTGGTCCACCACCTGCCACATGTCGCGCGCACCGAAGGCGCCGCGCACCTCGGGGTCGGACAGCAGGTCGCGGAACTCCAGGATGCTCTGTTGCAGGTCGGTGGCGGCGAAGTAGGCGATGCCGTAGCCGTGCAGCGACAGGTTGGCCGCCAGATCGCGCGCGGCCTTGCGCACCTGTTCCTGCGACACCGACATCGGCACCGTCTGGCGCAGCAGCTTTTCCACCGAGATCTGGCGCGAGAAGTTGGACACCGCCGACACGAAGCGCAGCCACAGTTCGTTGAATTCGCGGTTGGGCATGTTGCCGTTGGGGTCGCCGCCGGGCGCGCCGAAGGCCCGCATGTACAGGTCGCGGCGCTCGGCCTCGGTGATGCGCTCGCCGGCGGTCTTGTAGTAGCGGAACAGATAGTCGCCCGCCTTGCCGCGGCCCAGCGGCAGCAGGCCCTGGCGGAACAGGTCGACGATGCGTTCCACCACCTGGAACAGCCGCGCCTCTTCCAGCATGAAGCTGAAGTAGATGGCCTGCACCGCGTGCAGGTTCTCCTGGACGATTTCCACGTCCACCGAATCCTCCAGGTCGGGCAGCACGATCTCCAGCGACGACGCCGGGCCGCCGGACAGCACGCCGGTCAGCGAATCGAAGGCGGCGTCGATGCGGCTGGACAACCACGGATCGGCCGCGCTGACGCGGTCGGCCGCCAGCTTGCGCACCACGCCGGCCACGCTGCGCGCCGACAGGGCGTACACCACGTTGTCGCGGCGCAGGAGGGTGTCGCTGTTCTCGGAGATCTCGCCGGTGCGCGGATCGCGGCGCTTGCTGATCGAGCCGCCGGGGCGGATGGTGCCGACGATGGCGTCGTCCACCAGCCCCTGCTGGATCTGGCTGCGCACCGTCACCTGGTGCTGGCCGGACAGCGCGGCGAACACCGCGCTGAACAGTTCGCGGTTCTCGCGGTACTCGCCCTGCGCCTGGGTCACCTTCGAGCGGAAGCCGGGGCGGTCGGGCTCGGTGATGTTGTCCAGTTGCAGCAGGCCGGCCACGCCGGCCACTTCCTGCTCGCGGCCGTCCAGCCCGTTGCCGTCGCCCGGCACGCCGCGCTGCGAGCCCATCAGGCCGTGCTCGTGCAGCAGGGTGGTCAGGCTGTCGCTGTTCTGTTGCAGCAGCGTGGCCACCACCTCGCGGTAGAACGGATCGATGACCTCGTCCTGGTCGAGGGTGCGGCGGTACTGGTCGTATTCCAGGCGCTGCCGCGCGGTCAGGCCGCCGCTCTTGTCCTTGGTTTCGTCGATGGTCTTGTAGCGCTGCACGATCTCGGCGACCGTGGCGCGGCGGCGCAATTCGCGTTCGCTCAGGTCCACCAGCAGGATTCGGTTCATCTCGTTGTCTCCATACGGGTACTGGTCGTCTTCGTTCGTCGAGTCGTAGCCGACCAGATCGACCGTGGCGGGCGCGGCGGACTTGCGAGGCGGGCGCTTGCGGGTACTGCCCGTGCCGGAGCGCGCACCGCCCGAGCCCCTGGGTTTGGGGGTGAGAAGCACCTCGGGCCTGGCCTCGGCGGCCTTGACCTTCGGGTCCTCGGGTTTGCCGGCAGGGGCCGGCGCCTTGTCGTCATTCGCCATGGGCTTGCTCCTTGGAACCTGTTCTGGAAAAGCGGTCCGTTGCTGCGGGTGATCCGGTGTCGGGCCCCCGGTCGAGCCGCGAGGGGGCCTCGCTGCGCTCGGGTGGCGGGTCCAGCGCCCGCTTGCACATCAACCGCTTGGGTCCATGGCAGGTTCTCCGCCGGTTGTGAAAGAAAAACTCGGGTCTGCCGCGACTCCGTACTGCCCCGCGCGGCGAGCGGCGGCGTCGCGCGGTCATGGTTCGTCCTCCAGCAGGGCGTCCAGGCGGGTGTCCAGCGCCTGCAACGCGGCCAGCGCGTCGAGCACGCCGGCGCCGCCGCCTTCCACTCCGGCCACCGGGAACGGCCGGGCCGAGGCCACCAGTACCTCGCGCGCCAGCTCCGGGGTCAGCGGCATGGCGCGGCGCTGGGCGTAGGACGCCATCAGCGCGCACACCGCCGAGACGAACGGCGCGGCAAAGCTGGTGCCGCTGGCGCGCTGGTAGCCGGTCAGGCCGGTGGTCCAGATGTCGCGCCCCGGCGCCGACAGCGCCACGTGGCCGCCGCGGGTGCTGAAGCTGCACGGCTTGAGCGCGGCATCCACCGCGCCCACGGCGATCACGCCGGGGTGGGCGGCCGGAAAATAGCGCTCCTCCTTGCCGGAGTTGCCGCTGGCCGCCACCAGCAGCACGCCGCGCGCCAGGGCGTAGCGCACCACTTCCTGGTGCGGCGGGGCGTCGTCGGGGCGCAGCGCGGATTCGGGGGTACCGAAGCTCATGTTGATGACCTTCACCCCCAGGTCGATCAACCGCTTCATCCCGGCGTCGATGTTGGACAGGGCGCCGATGCCGACGCGCTTGTCGTTCTGCAACGCGGCGCCCAACACCCGCACGGGAGTCAGGCCGCACTGCCCGGCGCCGCCCGGCGGCAACGACAGGCCGCCCGCGTGCAGGATGCCGGCGCAGCCGGTGCCGTGTCCGACCTCGTCGTCCGGTTCTTCGTCGCTCAGGTGGTTGTCGCCGATCAGGGTCAGGCCGCCGGTGACGCTGGCGTCGAGATCCACGGTGTCGAAGCCGCGCCGCAGCGGCTCCAGGTCGCTATGGCTGCCCATCACGCCGGTATCGGCCAGCCCGACCAGCACCGCGGGGTCGCCCGGCTCGAAGCCCAGCGCCTCGGGCAGGCGGATCAGTTCGCGCGATTGCCAGGCGGCCAGTTCGTCCGGCCGGCCCGGCGCGGTGACGCCGTCGAACGGGATGCCGCTCAGTTGGTCCGGGCGCACGTGCTCGACGCTGGCCAGCTGCGCCAGCGCCTGCAACAGCGCCGGCATGTGGCGGTCGTCCTGCACCAGCACCCGCAACACCCGCGCCACGCCGGTCAGCTGTTCCACGTCGTCGTAGCGGCGCGCGCCGGCGGTGCCGGGACGCTGGTCGTGGCGGGTACGCGAGTTGTGCAGCCGGGTGCAGCGCAGCGCGCCGCCGTGGTGGCGCAGCAGGCGGTCGATCGGGCCGCCGTCGATGGATTCGGCCGGGGTGACGCCGTAGCGGCGGCAGGCCAGCAGGCTGGGCAGGTGCTCGGGCGTTTCGCCCAGGCGCAGCGTGATCAGCAGGCGGCGCGGTACGCGGGCTCCGTAGCCGTTCATGGCCGGGCCCTCCCGTCGCGCATGCGGCCGACGCTGCCGGTCGACAGGTCGACGTGGCCGACGTCGCCGTCGCCGAAATCGATCTCGGCCTCGCAGCCCAGCTGCATCGCCAGCGGCGCCAGCACCAGGCTGCCGTCGCCGGCCTCGATCACCGGCACCGCCTCGCCGGCGGCGCGCACCAGCGGCAGGCGGCCGGCGCGCAGCAGCGGGCTGGTGATCTGCACCCGGTTGCTTGCCACCGGGTCCGGCCCGCCGAGGCCGGCCTCGGTACGGCTTTCCACCTGGGTGACGCGCGGCGCGGCGGCGTTCATCAGCGCCTGTTGCAGCCGGTTCACCGGCAGCCGCGCCAGGCGCGCGATCACGTCGGTGCCGGCGGTCTTGCGCAGTTCGGTGAGCTGCTGCACGTTGCGCACGCCGATGCGCTCCAGCCGACGTTGCAGGTCTTCGCTGTCCTTACCTTCGCCCAGCGCTTCGCGCAGCGAGAACTTCGGGTCCTCGGGCTGGAAGTCGATGGCGTTCTCTTCGATCATCGGCTTGGTGATGGTGGTGAGCGCCAGCTTGATGGTGCTGGCCTCGGCGTCGCCGGGGCCGGCCGGGCGCACGAACACGTCGTCGTCCACCATCTGCACGAAGGCGCGCAGGTCGAGCGATACCTCCTTCACCGCGAAGGTGAGCGGCAGCTTGCCGACGCGCGCCTTGAGCGCCATCGCGGCCTGGGCTTTGTCCAGCTGTTCGGTCAGCGCCTGGATGAACAGGTCGAACGGCACGCCGCTGTCCTGCACCAGGGGAGGGATGCCGGCGCTCATGGCAGCTCCTCCGTCGGGGTTTCGCCCCAGCGCACGTACAGGCGCGACGGCGTTTCCAGCCAATCGGCGTCGGCGTAGTTGCGCAGCACGTCGGCCAGCACCACGCAGCCGCCGTCGCGGAACACCGGGCGCACGTCCATCGGCAGCGTCATCTCGGCCTCGGTCAGCCGCACGCCCAGGCCGCGGCGGGCGCCGGCGGCGCTGATGCCCTCCTGCAGTTCCACCAGCACGTCGGACAGATCGCGCAGCATCAGCGTGCTCCCTGGTCAGGCGCCGCCGGGGCGGCGGGCGCGGCGGGGGCCTGCGGCGCGGCCGGCGGCAGCGCCGGGGCGTTCAGGCTCTGCATGCCGGGCAGGTTGCGCTGCACCAGCGCGGCCTTGGCGGCGTCGGCCAGTTTGTCCAGCGGCAGGGTCTCGCTGACGAAGTTGAGCTTCACCTCGCCGAACAGGTCGGCGCGCAGGTTGGTTTCGTTCTGCGCGTTCACCGCCAGCGTGGACACCATGGTGTTGCCGCCGCTGTAGGTGGTGCTGCCGCGCTGGCCCCAGCCGCTGGATTGCTGCGCCGGATCGCTGCCGGCGGCGTAGCCGACCTTGGCGGTGTCCTGGGCGGTGGCGCGGAACATCACCTTGGCGGTGATCGAGCCGTCGCGCACCGCGATGCGGTTCATCCCGAGCGTGACCATGGCGGCCAGCAGTTGCTGGCGCTCGGCGCCCACCGCCAGTCGCACCTTGGGCAGCACGCGTTGTTCCAGCAGCTCGGTGCTCAGTTCCTCGCCGGCCAGGCCGTAGTCGGCCAGCCAGGCGGGGCTCAGGCCCTCGGCGCGCGGCGCCAGTTGCGGCGACGGCTGCTCGGCGGTAGGCAGGGCAATGCCGACTTCGCCGGGATAGCGCTGCGCCAGCCAGTCGCGCGCCTGGTTGGGGGTGATGTTCTCCTCGGTGAACTGGTCCACCGTCTTGGCCACCGCCGACACCAGGCTGGCGTAGCTTTCCATCTGCCGGATCGCGGCGTCGACCACCGCGTCGAAGGTGCCGTTGACCAGTTGCGAGACGAAGCCCGGGAAGTCGATCTCGTTGACCAGCGCGCCGGTGCGCGCCGCCAGCGTTTCGGTGGCGGGCGGCTTGGCGTTCTGCGCCGGCTCGGCGGCGGCCGGGGCCGGATCGGCCAGGGCGCGCGCCGGCAGGTGCTCGCTGTAGCCGATGAGCGGCGGTGGGGCGGGAGGACGGTTGGGCATGGTCATGTCCGGTCAGAGGGGGACGTGAACCATCGACAAAACCCGGTGGCGCGATGCCGGCGCGGTGGCCGGGCGGGGTTTTGTCGAGGGCTGCTAGAACATTCCCGTCTGCTCCCAGCGGAACTGCACGTTGCGCGTGCCGTTGCCGTACAGCCGCACGTCCACGATGGCGATCTGGTCCTGCACCAGCACGTGGGTGAAGCGGTACTCGAAGCGGATGCGCAGTGCCGCGAAAGTGGGGTTGTCGCGCGGATAGACGATGTTGTCGTCCATGATCTTGGCCTTGACCACCAGGCCCCAGCCGATGGCGTCGTTGGTCGAGATATTGCTGATCAACACGTTGCCGACCGATTTGCCGGTGTACTGCCAGTTGATCTCGAAGCCGGCGTAGATGTCGTCGATGTACGAATCGCTGACGCGCGGCCAGTCCTGAAGGCGGATCACCTCGCCGTTCTGCGTGGCCGGCGCCGGATCGGGCGCGCGGTCGTTCGGGTGCTTCATCCCGCGCAGCTGGTCCAGCTCCCAGGTGATGTCGCCGACGTTGTTGGCGACGCGCTCCATGGTGGCGCCGGCGATGGCCGAGGCGATCTCCACCGCCACGCCCGGGCCGGTCAGCGCGTGCGAGCGGCCCGACACCGACAGCGCCTCGCCCAGCGGCGGCGGTGCCGGGGCGCGGCTGAAGCGCGGCGCCTGCGGGTTGCCGCCCGCGCTGTCGGCGGTTTCCAGCGAGAACGGCGCGGCGGTGACGGCGCGGGCGTGCGGCGGAATCGTCGAGGCGTGCAGCAACTGGTATTGCAACTGGCCGCCGCTGGTGTTGGTGCGGCCTTCGTACAGCGCCAGGAAGTCGGCGTAGCTGAGCTTGATCCGTCCCGGGCTGCTGGGCCACGGGTCGTGCATGTACATAAAGGTGTCGGAGCCGTCCTCGGCGCCGTCGCTGGTCATGCCGACCAGCACCCGCACGTGGCCGCCACTGTCGCCGCGCCAGGTCATGTCGATGTAGAGCGGGCCGTAGCTTTCCAGCAGGCGGCGCCATTCG
The DNA here is from genome assembly GCF_000374805.1 of Chitiniphilus shinanonensis DSM 23277. Classification (GTDB taxonomy): domain Bacteria; phylum Pseudomonadota; class Gammaproteobacteria; order Burkholderiales; family Chitinibacteraceae; genus Chitiniphilus; species Chitiniphilus shinanonensis. The sequence goes on along the minus strand of NZ_KB895338.1, from coordinate 129,812 downwards.
TCCACGGGATAGGATGCGGCCGGCTCGGCCACCAGATCCCAGACGTCGGCCAGGGCGCGGCGGTCCTTCGGCCACAACCCGTCCTTGTAGGCGTCGAGGATCGCCACCTTGTCGGAGATCTCCTGGTCGGTGACGCGGCGGTTGTCGCGCCAGCCCACCACCATGGCGGCGCTGGCGGCCCAGCACGAGCCGCCGGTGTTCTGCGGGTAGTAGGGCGTGGTGTCCCAATGCACCGAATACGATTCGCCGGACAGGCCGCGCGCCAGGCCCAGCGGGCGCGCCACGCCGAGCGACAGCGGCACGCCCAGCGGCACGTCGCTGGCGATCAGGTGGCCGACATAGCCCAGGCGGGTGCCGAACAGGTCGACGATGTCGCTGGGGCGGCTGTCGGCGGGTCGGGTGCCGGACAGCGGAATGCCGGCGTCCTGGAAGGCGTCGTACACCAGTTCGGAGCAGTACACCGCGCCGGCCTGGCCGACCTCCAGCCCCAGCACCCGCGCCAGCGCGTCGATCAGCGCCGCGCCGCCGGGGTTGAGGATGCGATAGCCGGTGAAGGCCACGCCGGCGTAGTTGTAGGGATTGCCGACCCGGCCGCGCGCATAGGCCACCAGCGCCGCCGCCTTGTCGTTGTCCACCCGCGGGTCGCGGTAGGCCACCGCCAGCAGCGCGCCGCCGATGGCGCTCGACAGCGGCACTTCGCGCACGCCGTCGCCCACCGCCTCGATCACCTTGCCGTCGCCCACGTAGAGCATGGCGTGGCTGACCGCCGACAGCGTGCCGGCGCGGATGCCGTACGACACCACGTGGCGCGCGGTCGAGACGATGATGTCGCCGGCCTGGAGCGCGTCGGTGCCGATGGAGCGGCCGCCTTCGCCCGGATCGAGCGGGATCGCCAGCGCGCGCACCGCCAGCGCGAACGACGTCGCGCGGCCTTCGATCCAGTCGATCTTGCGCGGGGTGATGAAGCAGCCGCGGTTCAGCCCCTGCGCCGCCGGCTCGCCGGTGACGTGCACCGCGCACACCTGGGCGCGCAGTTGCCCGCCGGCGTTGCTGATGTGGTACACCGGCGAGCCGCTGGCGCCCTTGAGGGTGAGGATCGGGTACTCGATCACCTCCGGCCCGCTCTGGCTGGCGGCGTAGCCGCCGTGCAGGTGCTGCTTGTCGCCGTCGATGGCCTGGGTCAGTTCCGGCACCGCCACCGATTGCAGCGAATAGCCGCAGACCACGATGGGCAGCTGGTCGGATGGCGTGGCGTTGAGGAACTCGAACCATTGGTCGTTGGGCGCCGCCAGCGGCACGTTGTCGATCACCGCCAGATCGTTGGCCCAGTTGCCGGTGCCGGTGTATCCCGGCGCGACGCGCCACGACGACGACGGCACCGAGGTCTCGCCGAACGGCTTGCCGCCGGCGCCGTTGCGCCCCGGAATGATGGTGACGTTGCTGGCGCCCGCCAGGTTGTGGGCGCAGGTGAGGATGCGGTTGCGGCCGATGTAGAAGCCGGTGCCCTGATACACGCCGTCCGGCATGGTCATCAGCAGCTGGCAGATGGCCGAGTGCGGAAAGATGCGGGTGTTGGGCACCCCGGCGAACCATTGCTCGCGCTCGGCGCTGAACGCGTCGTTCTGGCAGGTGAGGGCGCTGGAGGGATCGGTCGGGTCGTAGAACGGGGTGAGGATCTCCTGTGCCCGCACCAGCGGCGCGCGACGGCGTGCCGGCGGCGCGGCGGCGTAGCCTTGCGCCAGCGCCAGGCCGGACGCATAGCTGCCCTGCAGCGACAGGAACACCTGGATCGGCTCCACGCCCAGCCCGAGCCCCAGGCCGAAGGTCACGCCCTGGAACTGCAACGAGGTATTGAACAGCGCCTGCGCGCTGACCGACACCCCGGCATCGACCTCGGCCGCGATGGCCCAGCTGATGCCGCCGAAGGAATCGATGCCGCCGCCGACGATGGTGATCTGCAACTCGACCGAGGCGCTGTCGATCCAGCCGCCGCGGATGTCGAACTGGCCGTAATAGCCCACCTGGTCGCCCGGGGCGAAGATCAGGCCGGCGCCCACGCCGCCGCCGATCAGGAAGCCGACGCTGGCCGACGGGCCGATGCCGATGCTGACGTTGAAACGGTTGGCCACCGCGCGCAGCGCCAGGATGGTGCCGGCCAGGCCGGGGTTGAGCACGCCGAGCACGCCCAGCGCGATGGTCGCCTCGGTGCTACCGAGCACCCCGGTGCCGGGAAAGCGCGCCGGGCGGCGGTTGTTGGTATCCAGCGCAACCACCGGGTAGCCGCGCACGCTTTGCGCGGTGACCGGCGCGCCGCCGGTCGGTGCGGGGGTCGCCGGCGCCGTGGCCGCCGGAGCGGTCGAGGCCGGCGCGGGTGCGCTGGGAAAGCTGCCGAAGCCGTCGTCGTAGGGCGCGGGTGCGCCCGGGGCGCCGTTGGCGGCAGGGGCCGGCTGGGCGTTGCCGTTGGCCGGGCGCGGCTCCGGGCTGGACGGACGCGCGTCGCCGCCCCATTCCAGGCTCGGGTCATGACCATTGACCGCGCCGTAGGCCGACGGCGCGGCCGGCGACACCAGCCGGCGCAGTCCGCGACCGGACAGGCCGGTGATGTTGACGTACATGTTGCCGCTGGTGGGCGTCTGCACCGTGATCGGCACGCCGCCGCTGCCTTCGTCGTAGATGGCCAGGCCGAAGTAGAGCCGGGGCTGGCCGACGAAGTTGGACAGCACGTCCGGCGGCACCAGGTAGACCGCCTCGCCGCGTCGTGCCCGGATCGCGCCGCCCGCGCCGCGGCTGGAGTAGAAGTTGCTCCGACTGCGCTGGGCGCGACGCTCGGGCTTGAACAGCTCGGGATCGGTGGCGATCCCCACCTCGAACAGCGGGCTTTCCGTGCGGATGGTGAAGCCCAGCACGCTGAAACGATCGTCGATCGATTCGCGATTGGCTCGAATGACTGGCATGCGTCCTCTCCTACCGGCCTGGGCCGATGCGTGGCGTGGGCGCCGGGTCCGGGGCGGGGGACGCCGGTGCCGGGACGGCGGACGGCTGGGCCGCCGCATTCGCCGTCGTGTCGAACATCGCGGGGGATATCTGCTCCCAGAAGCGCTGGGAGGCGTCGATCCCGATTTCCTGGAGCAGCGGCGCCATGAAGCGCTCCATGCTGCCGAGATCGCGGAAAAAGCCCTTGCGGCCCGATTGGACGTGCTCGATGGAGCCACGCCATTCGCCGGGACCGGTCTCGTATTCGCCTCGCTCGCGCCAGACCCGCACGATGAACGAGGCGGTCTGGTCTTCCAGGAGCGACATGCACGGACTCCCCGCTGTTCGCCCTGGAGTCTCGCGCCGCCCGATCACGCCCCGATCACCGCCGGATCACGCCCGGATCACAGGCCCGTAAGGTTGCGTGATGCGCCGGTGATGGCGCCGTGATGCCGGTGCGGCAAACCCGGCATGGCGAAGCGGCGCGGGGCGCGCGTATGCTTGGCTGGCGTTCCACCACGGAGCCTGTCATGGCCACCACCTTCACCATCGGCGCGCTGGGCAAGGCCGCCGGCGTCAACCTGGAAACGGTGCGCTACTACGAGCGCATCGGCCTGCTGCCCGCGCCGCCGCGCAGCGACGGCGGCTACCGGCGCTACGACGGCACGGCGGTGCAACGGCTGCGCTTCATCCGCCGCGGGCGCGAACTGGGCTTCGGCATCGACGAGATCCGCACCCTGCTGCAACTGGCGGATCACCCGCAGCAGCCGTGCGATGCGGCCGACCGGCTGGCGCAGCGGCACCTGGCCGAGGTGGAGGCCAAGATCGCCGACCTGCAGGCGATGCGCGACGTGCTGGCGCGGCTGGCCGATTGCCACAGTCGCAGCGCCGAGCATTGCCGACTGCTGGAAACACTGGAACAGCGCGACTGCTGCGTGCACCGCGACTAGCCAACGAGCGGCCCTTGCCGATGGCCGCCCGACGCCGGGCATGCGCCACGAGCCGGGCGGAAGGCCGGCCCGCCATGGCAGGCGACGGCCCGCCGTCTTCCCCGCATGGAATCCGCGAGTGATCGTTCATATGGCGGGCCGCCCATGTTTTCATCAGGCTTTGCCCGGTCTTTCTTTGGTCTGCGCAATTGCCGACGGACAATTGCGCCTTTTTATTTCGGCCTTGGCATGGTTGGTGTCGGAATAACGGCCGATCGCCCGGCGCTCGCGCCCCACGAATTCGAATCGGCCTAAACGGCGGGCCAAATCGGCAATTGCCCGGGGCGAATCGGCCATTCGCGCCCGCCGTGGGCAGGGTGGCGGCCGCGCCTTGTCCCCGTTGGCTTTCTCGCATCCCGCATGCGTGAGCGGATGGGGCCGCCGATGCCGGACGGGGTATTGCGCGACGCCTGCGGGGCGCCCGGCATATAGATCGAATTGCCGGCCATGGCAATCGGGCAGGCAGAAAGCGCCGAATTTCCCGCCGCGCGGTTTTACCTAAAACAAACAAATCAAACCTAGGGGTAGGCCCACATGGTTTTTTGCCGGATTGGGAGTTATCCTGACAGCAATATTCTGGTTGCCGCCTGAAGGTATGGCCCTCCGGCGGGGACCCGAAATGGACCGGATTGTGAGCCACTCACCGCCCAGACGGAGGAGACGGGAAATGACGCTGAAACAGAAAGCATGGGGATTGACCGGCGTGGTGCTGGTGTTCCTGCTGGGCATGATGCTGGTTGGGCTGTACGTGTTGCGCGACGCCAGCGACAAGGACAACCGCGCCCGTATCAAGCAACTGATGAAGAGCGCCTACAGCACCATCGTGCAGATGGAGAACATGGCGGCCTCCGGCAAGCTGCCCGAGGATCAGGCCAAGGCGATCGCCACCCAGATCCTGCGCGAGAACAAGTATCACGACTCCGAATACGTCTACGTCACCGACGACAAGCTGGTCTTCGTCGCCGCGCCGCTCGATCCGCAACTGCACGGCACCAGCTTCAACGATTTCAAGGATTCCAAGGGCAACAGCGTCGGCGCCATCGCCAAGGCCGCGCTCGACAAATCCGGCGGCGCGCTCACCGAGTACTGGTGGGATTCCGAGCGCGAGGGCAAGGTGGTCGACCTGCTGTCGGTGGCCGAGCGCACCCCGCGCTGGAACTGGGTGGTGGGCAGCGGCATCAGCTTCGCCGAGGCCGACCAGCGCTTCTGGGCCAATGCGCGCTGGCAGGTGATCATCTGTCTGGTGTTTGCCGGCGTGATCGGCGCGGTGCTGGTGATGGCCGTGCGCAAGCTGATGAACACCCTGGGCGGCGAGCCCGACGACGTGGTGCGGCTGGTGGCCAAGGTGGCCGACGGCAACCTCACCGACGAAGGCCGCGCGTCCAACGCGCCGCAGGCCAGCATCCTGGGCGCGGTGGAGCGGATGCAGACCTCCCTGCGCTCGGCGCTGAGCGAAGTGCAGCGCGACGCGCAGCAGCTGGAACAGCACGCCACGCTGATCGCCACGGCCAGCCAGCAGATCTCCGTCGCCTCCGACCGTCAGACCGACTCCACCGCGTCGATGGCCGCGGCCATGGAAGAACTGACCGTCAGCATCAACCATATCTCCGACAACACCGCCGACACCGAGCAACTGTCGCGCACCGCCACCGAACTGGCGGGCGAGGGCGTGCGCCAGGTGAACCAGACCTCGTCCGCGATGGCGCACATCGCCGACAGCGTGGCGCGCGCCTCCGGGCAGATCCGCCAGCTGGACGACAAGGCAAAGGAGATCTCCAGCATCGCCGCCGTGATCAGCGAGATCGCCGGCCAGACCAACCTGCTGGCGCTGAACGCGGCCATCGAGGCGGCACGGGCCGGCGAGCAGGGGCGCGGCTTCGCGGTGGTGGCCGACGAAGTGCGCAAGCTGGCCGAACGCACCGGCAGCGCCACGGTGGAGATCGAGCAGATGCTGGCCTCGGTGAAGGCCGAGACCGATTCGGTGGTGACCGTGATGAACGAAGCGCTGCCGCAGGTGGAAAACGGCGCCGAGATGGCCAAGCACGTGAGCGATTCGCTGCAACGCATCCACAGCGGCGCCGAGGGCACGCTGGCGCGCCTGCGCGAGATGGCCACCGCCACCCGCGAACAGAGCCAGGCCAGCAACGCCATCGCCGGCCGCGTCGAGGACATCTCGCAGATGGTCGAGGAAACCACGCAGTCGATCCGCAGCGCGGCGCAGACCGCCGGCGAGATCGAGCACGTGGCGCACAGCCTGAACCGGCTGGTGCAGCGCTTCCGCCTGTAGCGGCGACTCGCTCCATCACGGGCCCTTCCACGGAAGGGCCCGTTTCGTTGCATGGCAGCCCGTATGCCAACCTGGAGCAGGTGATATCGACTTGGTATCGGCCCCACTCGGTTTGTACGATGAAAACCGAGCTACCCACCTTCACCAGGCTTGTGCATGACAAGAAAAATGCTGCGCTGGGTCTTCGCCGTCGGGCTGGCCATTCTGCTGCTCAACGCCGCGATCCCGTTCCTGGTCACCCGCCAGGCCGGCCTGCGGCACGAGGCCGCCGACGCCGAGCACGAACTGGGTCGCGGGCTGTCCCGCCTGCTGCGGGCCTACCTCGACGCCGAGACCGGCGAACGCGGTTTCATCCTCACCGGCGACGAAGCTTTCCTGGGCCCCTACCAGCACGGTCGGGCCGAGGTGGAACGCCTGCTGCCGCAGATCGCGGCCCGGATGCGGCCATCGCCCGCCGTCGGGCGCCTGCTGCACCACGAGCACCTGCTGGCGCCGCAGCAGGCCGGGCGCATCGCCGCCCGCCGCCGGGGCCTGCTGGTGGAAACGGCCGCCATGGCGCAGGGCCGGCGCGAAATGGACGCGATCCGCAACGAGATCGAGGCGCTGGCGCGCGAATCCCAGCTGCGCGGCGCGGCGCTGGCGGCCGACACGGCGCGCTGGGATGCCTGGAGCCGGATCTCGGTGGTGGTCGTCACCCTGATGGACCTGCTGCTGATCGGCGCCGCCTGCCTGTTCGCGCTGCGCGCCGCCCGCGACCAGCGCGCGGCCATTGCGGCCACCGACGTGGCCAACCGCCATCTGCTCAACGAGGCCGCACAGCGCAACGAAGCGATGCGCCAGCTGGAACAGCACAACGACAAGCTCAACGCCCTGATCGCCACCCAGGCGCTGCTGGCGCAATCGGCGCTCGACCTGGAGCGCTTCCTCACCCTGGTGACCGACAGCATGCTGCGGTTGAGCCCCGCGCAAGGCGTGGTGGTATTGCTGGTCGATGGCGAAAAACTGCTCTGCCGTGCCGGCAGCGGCTCGGGCGCACATCTGGTGGGGCGGCGGGTGCCACGCGAGGGCAGCCTGTCGGGGCGGTGCCTGGCCGAGCAGGCGCTGCTGAGCGCGCCCGATACCGAGGCCGACCCGCGGGTGGACCGCGAAGCCTGCCGGCGCGCCGGTGCGCGCGCCTTGCTGGTGGCGCCGCTGTACCAGGCTGGCGCGGCGGTGGGCGTGCTGATGATGATCGGCGACCGGCCCGACACCTTCGGTCCGCCCGACACCCAGACGTTGCAACTGATGGCCGGCCTGCTGGGCGCCGCGCTGGGCCATCAGCGTCAGTTCGAGGAAAACGAGCGCCTGCTGGCGGGCCGCACCCAGGCGCTGGCCGCGCTGGAGCGCGAACTGACGCGCCGCGAGCGCTACGAGCAGGAGCTGGTCAGCAGCCGCCAGCGCACCCAGGCCATCATCGAGGCGTCGCACGAGATGTTCATCTGCATCGACCGCGACGGACGGGTGATCGACTGGAACGCCCAGGCCGCCGCCACCTTCGGCTGGAGCAAGGACGAAGTGGTGGGCCAGCTGCTGGCCGACCTGATCGTGCCCGAGCGTTTCCGCATGCGGCACCAGGACGGCATCGCGCACTTCCTGCGCACCGGCGAGGGCGCCGCCATCAATCGCCGCATGGAGTTGCCCGCGCTGCAACGCAACGGCCACGAAATCCTGGTGGAGCTGACCATCACCGCGCTGCACCACGGCGACACCATCGAGTTCCCGTGCTTCCTGCGCGACATCAGCGCCCGCAAGCGCGCCGAGCAGGCGCAGCTCCAGCAGCAGCAGACATTGCGCGCCATCACCGACGCGATCCCGGCGCTGGTGTCTTTTCTCGACGCCGGGCAGCGCTACCGCTACTGGAACCGCCAGTACCTGGAGACGCTGGGCATCGAGCCGGCGGCGGGGCAGACCGTGGCCGAATTCATGGGCGAGGAGTTCCACGCGCGGATCCGGCCACAGATCGAGGCGGCGCTGCGCGGCGAGCCGGCGCACTTCGAAACCACCATGGCGACGCAGCGCGGCACGCGCTACCAATCCGTCAACCTGATCCCGCACCGCGACGAACAGGACGAGGTGGCCGGCTTCTATGTGGTGTCGTGGGACATCACCGACCGCAAGCAGCAGGAGCTGGCGTGGCAGACGCTGGCGTCGTTCGACACGCTGACCGGCGCGCTGACCCGCGTCTTCTTCCTGGAGGCGCTGGACCTGGCGTTGCGCCGCCATCGCCGCAGCGGACAGCCGCTGGCCCTGTTCTACCTGGACGTGGATCACTTCAAACCGATCAACGACCTGCACGGCCATGCCGCCGGCGACGCGGTGCTGCGCGCCTACACCCGCGCCATCGAGCGCGCGCTGCGCGAATCGGACGTGGTCGGGCGGCTGGGTGGCGACGAATTCTGCGTGATGCTGGACGACGCCCGCAACGAAGAGGCCGCGATCAAGGTGGCAGAAAAGATCCTGGAGGCGGTGCGGGTGCCGATCGCCATCGAGGACGGCACCCTGCGCATTTCCACCAGCATCGGCATCGCCTTCATCAACCGCACCCATCGCACGCCGGAACAACTGGTGGCGCTGGCCGATACCGCGCTGTACCAGGCCAAGCAGATCGGCCGCGACCGCTATGCGCTGGTGCGGGTGGACGACGATGCGGGCGAGGTCGCCGGGTGAGGAGTGAGGAGTGAGGTGGGTGGGGCGCCGGGTGGGCGGATGATTCCCCTTGCGCCTGGTCGCCGGATGGCGACGGTCGGCGCCGGTATCGCCCGCGTCGATGCCCCTCGCGCTGGCGCGCAGAGACAGCGGCGGCGCCGCATCCCGCGCCCCGGCGCAGAGCGCGATCTCAGTGGCGCAGCGGGCGGGCGTCGCGGCGCAGGCCGATCTCGGTGACGGTGCCGTCGTCGTCCAGCGCCACGTACATGCCCACCAGCCGCAACGCATCTGCGTGCAGCGTGCTGTCCAGGGCGATCACGTCGTGGCGATGCAGCCAGAAGGTGCCGGCCGGCGCATCGGCCGAGCGCGTCACCAGGTGCTCGATGATCTGGGTAGGCACACGCAGCACATGCTTGCGGATGGCGGCGGCTTCGGAAAAACGGAAACGCGGTGCGGTACGCATGGTCTATCCTTGATATAGAACGAACGTTCTACATCGTAGTGATGGGCCCCTGGACTGGCAACTACCGTTCAGCGGGTGAAACGCGGAACGGCGCGCACTCGCCGGGCGCCCCGTTTTGCTGCACCATCACGCCGTCCTTCATCGCCGGAGCCGCCATGCCGTCCGCTTCCGCCCCGATGGCCGCCCCGGCCCGACGCGAGGGCTGAGCCATGTGTGTCAACTTCCTGCCGCCCGCCAAACGCCAGCTTGCCGAGCATTTCCGGGTGATCGAGCCGGACGAGGATTGGCCGGGCGAAACCTGGCAGGGCTACGCCGCGCCCATCGTGGTCGACGTGGGGCAGGGGCCGCAGGCGTTGCTGGCCAGCTACGGCATGGTGCCGCGCAGCCGCATCCCGGCCGGAGTGCGGCCCTATACCACGATGAACGCGCGTGCCGAGACGGTGGGCGAAAAGCGTGCCTATCGCGGCGCGTGGCGGGTCGGGCAGTTGTGCCTGGTGCCGATGCAGGCGTTCTTCGAACCCAGCTACGAGAGCGGCCGCCCGGTGCGCTGGCGCATCGGCGCCGCCGACGGCGCGCCCTTCGCCGTCGCCGGCCTGTGGCGCGCCTGGGACGAGCCCGACGGCACGCTCAGCTATTCCTTCACCCAGTTGACCATCAACGCCGACGCGCACCCGGTGATGCGGCGCTTCCATGCGCCGGGCGACGAGAAGCGCAGCCTGGTGGTGGTGCCGCGCGCCGACTACGACGCCTGGCTGGGCTGCCGCAACCCGGAAATCGCCCGCGCCCTGCTGCAACCCTGCGCGGACGATTTCCTGCGCTGCGAGCCGGCGCCGTTGCCGCGACGCGGCGCCAGGCCCGCGGACGATCTGTTCGGCGGGCAGGGCGACGCGGGGTAGACAGCGCCCTTTCCCCTGTTGCGCCGATGCGCCAGCCGCGTTGCCCGGGCTTGCCGGTGCGCGGCGCGGCGGCGCAGACTGCGTTTCCCATCCACCCACAGGAGATTCCCCATGCGCACCCTGGACCTTGCTCTCCTGTCGGCCATCCTGAACGGGCTTACGCTCCGCACCCAGTGAAGTAGCGAGGGCAGCCACGATCGGCTGCCCCAGGCCGCGCCGCTACGGCGCCGCCACCCGCCTGATCCGTCCGGGCGCATCCCGCCCAGCATGGTCGACCGACCCCCGCCGTTGCCTTGCCGCGCCTGTCGCGGCGTTACCCGCGCGCGTCGCGGGCCCGTCAACCGGATCGAATCCCACCATGCTCGAATACGATTTCGCAGTACTGCATTCCCTCGGCCTGCAGCCGGCGTCGCTCGCCGCCCTGGCAGATATCCCCGAGGCCGACCATCCCGACGCCCGGCTGGCGCGGGTCACCGAAGTCCAGCGCGAAGGACTGTTTCTCCACGACGGCCGGCTGGACACCGCCGCGCGACCCTTGCCCCGGCTGGTGCAGACGTTGTTGGCCGAGGCCGATGCACTGGTCGTCGGCGACTGGGTGATCGCCGAGCGCAACGCGCTGGGCGAAACCTGGGTCAGCGCGCTGTTGCCGCGCATCAATCAACTGGCTCGCAGGGCCAACGATGGCCGCCGCCAGCCGCTGGCCAGCAATATCGACACCGCGCTGCTGGTGATGGGGCTGGACCACGACTTCAACCCGCGCCGGCTGGAGCGCTACCTGGCGTTCACCCGCATCGCCGCCGTCGCGCCGGTGATCGTGCTGACCAAGTCCGACCTGGCCGACGACGGCGCGGCGCGCCTGGACGAGTTGGCGGCGCGCCTGCCCGGCGGCACGCCGATGCTGGCGGTCGATGCCCGTGCCGACAGCGCACGCGAGGCACTGGCGCCGTGGCTGGGCGCGGGGCAGACCGTGGTGCTGCTCGGCGCCAGCGGCACCGGCAAATCGACGCTGACCAACACCCTGCTGGCCACGCCGGCCCAGGCGACCGGCGCGGTGCGCGCAGGCGACAGCCGTGGGCGACACACCACGGTGGCGCGCCATCTGTTCCGGTTGCCCGGCGGCGCTTGCCTGATCGACACCCCGGGGCTGCGCACCTGGCGGCCCGATGCCGACGAAGCCGAACTCACCTCGGGCTTCGACGATATCCAGGCACTGGCGGCGCACTGCCGCTACCGCGACTGCCAGCACCTGGAGGAGCCGGGCTGCGCGGTGCGCGACGCCGTGCCGGCCGACCGCCTGCGCAACTACCACAAGGTGATGCGCGATGCGCGCCAGGGCAGCCTGACCATGCGGGAGCGCAAGGCGCAGACCGCCAAGTGGAAGGTCATCAGCAAGGCGGCCAAGGCGTACGGCAGGGCCAAGCGCGGCGGCTGAGCGAGCCCGGCGCCGGCACGCACGGGGAGCAGGTTCAGGCGCCGGGCGTCACCGCCGCCACGAAGGCCATTTCCAGCAACAGGTCGGGCGACGCCAGCTCGGCGCGCACGCAGGCGCGGGCCGGGGCGCGGCCCTCGGGCAACCAGTCGCCCCAGATCGCGTTCAGCGCCTGGCGGTTGGCGAGGTCGGGCAGGTAGATGGTCACCATCAGCAGGCGGCCTTTGTCCGAGCCGACCGCCTGCAGGGTGCGCTCGGCCTGCGCCAGCAGCGCACGCGCCTGGCTGTCGAAGTCGTCGCCGCTTTCCGGCACTTCGACGAAATGGACGATGCCGTTGAACACGGTGGCGTCGGACCACAGCGGAGCGGGGTTGAGGCGTCGGATGTCGGACATGGCGCGTTCCTGAGTGCATGGGACGCGCATTGTGCCGGGGCGAGAGTGGGTTGTCGCGCAGCAATCCGCCCGCGCGTTGGCGGCAATCGTATCGACGCAAATCGGTGTAAAGGGCCCGGGATTGCTGGGGTTTGCCAAATATCGGGAATTGACTGTGGTGATAAATATCCGTGATCTGGTGATCAGTAAATAATTATCCCGGAATGCGAAAAACCATCTTTTGCAATGACGGTTCAATCTTTGCGACAGGCCGTCGTTCTTTGATATGTTGAGCACCTGTTTCATGGCACAGGAGTGCAAGGTTCAACCTATCCCTATGAACTGTCACCGAAATCGACGCCCCGGCGGACCGTGTGGCGCCCGACGCGCCGTCCAGCGATATCCTGCTGATTTTACTGGTTTTATTTCATGCTGACGCATGCCGCCACGATGAGCGGTCCTCTTCAAAATGGGGGGCTGGCATGGAATTCCTGATGGACCCTTCGATCTGGGCCGGCCTGCTGACATTGGTGGTCCTCGAGATCGTGCTGGGTATCGACAACCTGGTTTTCATTGCCATCCTCGCCGATAAGCTGCCGCCCAGGCAGCGTGACAAAGCGCGATTGATGGGGCTGTCGCTGGCGCTGTTCATGCGCCTGGGTCTGCTGTCGGTCATTTCCTGGCTGGTCACCCTGACCAGCCCGCTATTCACCCTGTGGAATTACCCGTTTTCGGGGCGTGATCTGATCATGCTGCTGGGCGGCTTGTTCCTGCTGTTCAAGGCGACGACGGAACTGCACGAGCGCCTGGAAAACCGCCAGCACGAAGCCGGACACGACAAGGGGTACGCCGGCTTCTGGGTGGTGGTGCTCCAGATCGTGGTGCTCGACGCGGTGTTCTCGCTGGATGCGGTGATCACGGCGGTGGGGATGGTGAATCACCTGCCGGTGATGATGACGGCGGTGGTGATCGCCATGGCGGTGATGCTGCTGGCCTCGAAGCCGTTGACGGCCTTCGTCAATCGGCATCCGACGGTGGTGGTGCTCTGCCTGAGCTTCCTGTTGATGATCGGCCTGAGCCTGATCGCGGAAGGTTTCGGCTTTCATATTCCGAAGGGCTACCTGTACGCGGCGATCGGCTTCTCCATCGTGATCGAGATGTTCAACCAGATCGCGCGCCACAACTTCATCCGCCATCAATCGGCCTTGCCGCTGCGCGCCCGCACCGCCGACGCCATCCTGCGCCTGATGGGCGGACGCAGGCAGGCCGAGGTGCAGCACGATGGCGACAACGCGGCGGCGGTGCCGGTGCCCGAGAGCGCGTTTGTGGACGAAGAACGCTACATGATCAACGGTGTGCTGACGCTGGCCTCCCGCTCGTTGCGCAGCATCATGACGCCGCGCGGCGACATCAGCTGGGTGGACAGCTCGCTGGACGTGGACGAAATCCGCCAGCAGTTGCTGTCGTCGCCGCACAGCCTGTTTCCGGTGTGCCGCGGTGAACTCGACGAAATCATCGGCATTGTCCAGGCCAAGGAAATGCTGGTCGCGCTGGAAACGGGCCAGGACGTCGCCACCGTGGCCGCGACGTCGCCGGCCATCATCGTGCCGGAAACGCTCAGCCCGATTAAGCTGCTGGGCGTGCTGCGCCGCGCGCGCGGCAGCTTCGTCGTGGTGGCCAACGAGTTCGGCATGGTGCAAGGGCTGGTCACGCCGCTGGACGTGCTCGAAGCCATCGCGGGCGAATTCCCCGATGCCGACGAAACGCCGGAAATCGTCGTCGATGGCGACGGCTGGCTGGTGAAGGGCGCCACCGACCTGCACGCGCTCCAGCAGGTGCTGGGACTGGACAGGCTGGTGGACGACGAAGCGGACATCGCCACCGTGGCCGGGCTGGTGATCGCGATGAGCGGGCAGATCCCGCGGGCCGGCGATGTCTTTACCCTCGGCCGCTTGCGGATCACCGTGGTGCAAGCCAGCAACTACCGCGTCGATCTGGTGCGTATCGTCAAGGAACGCCCGCGGGACGAAGAGACGGAATAACGCGCCTGCCGCAGCGGGCGGGGGGGCGATTCACGTCGCCTCACGGAATTTGAGCTACACCATGAAACTGTTACCCATCCGAACGGGTGGGCCAGGGCGAATTTTCCGGGAGTGTGACGATGCGGCATCCGAAGCTGTTGGCAACGATCCTGATGATGGCCGCGTTCGCGGCGCTGGCGGCGCAGCCGGTCGCCACCGGGCGCGGCGGGGCGGTGGCCACCATTTCCGAACCGGCGAGCCGCGCGGCGCTGGAGATCCTCAACGCCGGCGGCAACGCGGTGGACGCCGCGGTGGCCGCGGCGGCGGTGCTGGGGGTGACCGACCCGTTCAGTTGCGGCATTGGCGGCGGCGGCTTCATGCTGATCTACTCCGCCAGGGACAAACGGGTGATCGCGCTCGATCACCGCGAAACCGCGCCGGGCTATTTCACGCCGGGGGTGTTCCAACAGGACGGCAAGCCGATGGATTGGTCGGCCGCCGTGCCCAACGGCATCGCCGTCGGCGTGCCGGGCACCGTGCGCGGCTGGCACGAGGCGCTGACGCGCTACGGCAGCATGCCGTTCTCCAAGGTGCTGGCCCCGGCGATCCGCGTGGCCAGCCACGGTTTCGCGGTCACGCCCAACTTCAACCGCATCGCCACGCTGAACGAGGCCAAGTTCGCCCGCTTCAGCAGCACCAGCCGGCTCTACCTGCGCGACGGCAAGGCGCTGGCGGTGGGCGAGCGCTTCAGCAATCCCGACCTGGCCGCCACCTATCGCCTGCTGGCGCGCGGCGGGGTCAAGGCGTTCTACGAGGGGCCGCTGGCGGCCGACATCGTGCGCGCGGTGAACACGCCGCCGGCCAGCGGCGACACGTCGGTGCTCGGCGGGCAAATGACGCTGGCCGACCTGAAGGACTACGAGGCGCGTCTGCGCCAGCCGATCCGTTCCACCTATCGCGGCTACGAGGTCTACGGCATGCCGACGCCGTCCAGCGGCGGCATCGCCATCGCCGAGGCGCTCAACATCCTGGAGAACTTCGACCTGAGCGCGTTGCCGCGTGCCCAGGCGGAACACCTGTACCTGGAGGCGTCGCGACTGGCGTTCGCCGACCGCAACGCCTACGTGGCCGACAGCGAGTTCGTCGATGTGCCGCGCGACGGGCTGTTGTCCAAGGATTACGCGCGCGAACGGGCGCGGCTGATCGATCCCAAGGCCACCCACGGCAAGGTGGCGCAGGGCGACCCGTATCGCTACCAGGACGACCAGTCGGTGCCGCTGCGCCCGCAGCCGCTGCTTGCCGCAGAGCCGATGCACACCACCCACCTGGCGGTGAGCGACCGCGAGGGCAACGTGGTCGCCTACACCTTCACCATCGAGGACTGGGGCGGCAGCGGCATCGTGGTGCCGGGGCGCGGCTTCCTGCTGAACAACGAGATGACCGATTTCGACTTCAGCGGCCCGCATCCCAATGTGCCGGAGGCCGGCAAGCGTCCGCGCTCCAGCATGAGCCCGACCATCGTGCTCCAGGACGGCAAGCCGGCCTTCACCCTGGGCTCGCCCGGCGGTTCCACCATCATCACCACGGTGCTGCAGACGCTGGTCAACCACGTGGACCTGGGCATGTCGCTGGCCGACGCGGTGGCGGCGCCTCGCCTGAGCCAGCGCAACGGCGACAAGACCCAGGTCGAGACGCTGACCGGCTTTCCCGGCAGCCAGCAGGCGAGGGCGCTGGCGACCTACGGCCATCAATGGAACGAAACCGACCAGATCGGCGCGGCCAACGCGATCCGCTTCAACCGCGACGGTACGGTGACCGCGGTCAGCGAGCCGCTGCGCCACGGCGGCGGCAGCGCGCTGGTGCAGCAGCCGCGCAAGTGATGGGGGCCGTTGCCGCACGCAACCACGCAACCTGGATGCCACGGGTGGCATGAAGCACAAAGCGGCCATTCGGCCGCTTTGTGCTTGGGCGCGTCGCGCCATGCCAACCGCTGAGGCGGCATCGCGTTACCAGGGCGCGCTTCAGTGTTCCGCCTGTTCCTTCAGCGCGGCCAGGCCCTGGTCGAAATCCTTGCCGACGGTGTTCTCCATGTTGAAGAACACGCCCACCAGCTTGAACAGATAGGGCTGCGGGCCGGACATCGCCCAGGTGAGGCGGGTGCCGTCGCCATCCGGTTGCAGGGTGAACTCGGCCTGGTTGTGCGCTTCGAACGGCTGGAGAAAATCCAGCTTGATCAGGATGCGGGCCAGGCTGGATTCGATGATTTCCATCCGCCCCTGGCCGACCTGCTTGTTGCCCTGGTATTCGTAGATCGCACCCACGCCCCGCTGCGGGCCGCTGAAGGTGCGCTGGAGCGCGGGGTCGCGTTGTTCCCACGGCGACCAGGTCTGCCAGGCGTGGAAATCGTCGATCAGCGCGGCCACCTTGGCGGGCGGCGCCTGGATGCGCGTACTGCGTTCGATACGGAAGGTGTTGGGACGGGGGGCGGCATAGACCAGCACCACGGCGATGGCGGCCACGACGACGAGCAGGATGATTTTCAGCATGGACATCACTCCGGTTTGGCCCGGGTGGGCACAAGGAAGGCCGCCCGTTGGCGGCCTCCATGGTTCGACGAGAGGAAAGACAGGTCGGGCGCGGCGGATCAGGCGCCGCGCGGCAGGTTGGCCAAATAGTCGACCAGTTGCTCGATGGTGCCGGAGAAGCCTTGCTCCATCGATTTGTGGCCGGCGACGAAGGTGCGGATCTCCTCCTCGTCGGCGGTCAGCGGGCTGGAGCGGATGGTCAGCCGGGTCTGCTCGCCTTCTTCCTCCAGCGTGAGCGTGGTGAGCATTTCCAGCGGCCAGGTGGGGCTCCACGGGTTGCGCACGATGCCGCCCTCGGCGTCGGCGAAGCTGTTCACGTAGACCATGCGGTGCGGCGCCTCGATCTCGCGGTAGACGAAGCGGCCCCAGATCGGCGGCTGCCCGTCCCAACGCATGGCGTAGTGGAACAGGCCGCCGGGGACGAAATCCAGCCGCGCCACGTCGATGGCGCAGCCTTTCGGCCCCCACCAGCGGGCCAGGTGGGCCGGTTCGCTATGAACCTGCCAGACCAGCCCGCGCGGGGCGTCGAGCAGGCGGGTGATGACGAAATCGCTGTCGGTATGCATGTTTGCTCCAGGGGTGGACGACGCGCTCTGTGGCGCGTTCGGGGTAGGGAAAAGGTCAGGCGACGGTGTCGCGGGGCAGCGTGGTATCGAGTTTGTCGAGCAGCCATCGCCAGCCGCCTTCGCGTTCGGCGGCACTGTCGGCGCCGTTGAAGAGCGCGATTTGTTCGGTGAACAACAGCCGGGTGCCGCCTTCGCGCGCCAGAAATTCCACCGTCAGCAACGACGACGAGATCCGTCGCCCGTCCAGCGACATGGTGTAGGCGGTGACGATGCGCGCATCGGGCACGATGTCCTCGATGCGGGCGTCGTACTGGTGCTGCACGCCGCCGCCGCGCGGGCGGGCGAGGTCGAATTCCTGGCCGCCGACGCGAAAATCCAGCCGGTATTCCAGGTTCTCCCATTCCTCGTCGGAGCCGAACCAGCGGCGCTTGGCCTCCGCAGAGGCCCAGGCGGCGAACACCTGAGCCGGCGTGGCGTCGTAGAGGCGGTCGATCACGATGCGCTCGTGGTGCACGCTGGGGGATGTTTCAGGACTGCGGGTCATGCCGTTGCTCCTGTGCTTGCAGTTCGCGGAGGTAATCCTCCAGGCGGTCCAGGCGCTGCTCCCAGAAGCGGCGATATTCCTCCACCCAGTCCGCCACCTGGCGCAGCGGGCCGGCGTGCAGCCGGCAGGGTCGCCATTGCGCTTCGCGACCGCGGGTGATCAGGCCGGCGCGCTCCAGCACCTTCAGATGCTTGGTGATGGCGGGCGCGCTGATGGCGAAGGGCTCGGCCAGTTGCTTGACCGAGGCTTCGCCCTGGGCCAGCCGGGCCAGGATGGCGCGGCGGGTGGGATCGGCCAGGGCGGCGAAGGTGGCGTTGAGCGCGTCGTCTGGAGCCATGTTGCGTGAACCTCTCGGGGTGATGCGGGATTGCCGGCGGGTCAAGAGCGGCTGATAAAACCCTCCTGGCGACGTCGCGCGGGGCGCCGGGCTGAAACTTGCCGTACTGCGCGTACCGTCTGCGTTGCGCGCTGCTTGCCAGGATCGCCAGGAAGGTTTTGTTGGCCACTCTTAATTAACCAATTGGTAAATTAAAAGGCATGCCGCAAGGCGTCAAGCGGCTGCGCCGGCCGCCCGCCGAATGGTGGGGAAACCGAGAGGAAAGGTGAGGGTCAGCCAGCCTTGGCCAAGGCCGCCACTAGGTCGGATTGGGTCAGCATGCCGACCACGGTGTCGTCGTGGTCCACCACCGGCATGTGATGCAGGCCGCCGTCGGAGAACACCGGCACCAGCTCGGCGATCGGCTGTTCCGGTCGCGCGCTGCGCACGCGCCCGGTCATGATGGCCGACACCGGGCGTTCGCCGTCGAACGGGCCGCTGGGAAAGGCCGGCTCGGCGGTGTGCTCGACGAAGAAGTCGTGCAGCGACACGATGCCCACCAGCCGGCGCGCGGCGTCGGTGACCGGCAACGCCTTCACCTTGTGGCGCGCCAGCAGCGCCCAGGCTTCGCGCAGCGGAGCGTCCGTCGCCACGCGCACCACGTCGCGCGACATGATGTCGGCGCACAGGATGCGGCCGAAGCGCCGCCGTTGCGCCAGCGCCTGCGCCTGGCCCAGCAGCTCGGCCAGATCGTCGCGGCTGATGTCGAGCGGCTCGGCGTGCGCCGCCAGCGCGGCGTCCAGGTCTTCGCGGGTGAGCCCGCCGCGCTCGCTGGGCAGCGGATCGGCGGTGCGGTGCGGCTGGGGCGGTGTCACCGGGCCGTGCGGGTAGCGGCGGCGCGCCAGGTTGTTGAACGCCAGCGCCACCGCCAGCAGGGCCAGCGAATTGACCAGCACCGGCCACAGCACGAAGCCGAAGCCCAGCGCCGCCACCGCCGGGCCGCCGATCACCGCGGTCAGCGCCACCGCGCCGCCGGGCGGGTGCAGGCAGCGCAGCGGGAACATCGCGGCGATCGCCAACGCGCCGGCGATGCCGGCGGCGAGGCCGTTGTGTCCCAGCAGCATGCCGCAGCCCACGCCGATCAGCGCGGACACCACATTGCCGCCGACGATGGACCACGGCTGCGCCAGCGGGCTGGCCGGCACTGCGAACAACAGCACCGCCGACGCGCCCATCGGGGCGATGAACCACGGGTTGGTGGTGCCCAGCGCCCGGCGGCCGATCCACTCGCACAGCAGCAATCCCAGGCCGGCGCCGACACAACCGAGCAGGCGCTCGCGCGAACCGGCGGCCAACGGGGCGGGGTGGAAGGATCGCAGCCAGGCTTTGAAGGTGGACACGGAACGCTCGCGAAACCGAAAAGCCGGCGATTCTACGCCGTGCGCGGCGCGATGTGCTCGGCACGACGCGGCGGGCGGACGGGCGATAGCTTCAATGCCGATGCCGCATTGCGACCATTAGTCACATCCTATTGCGATTTGCACGGCCATCACCTAAAGTGATCGCAACTCATGGAGTCCAGTGCAATGAACCGTCGTCCCGCAACCCTTCGCCAGCCGAGCGCCGCCCACGTGGCGGGTGCGTGCCTGCGCGTCGGTGCGCACGCATTGCAGGTCGTGCTGGATTAGCCTTCCGTTTCGTTCCGGAAGGCCGTCGCCTTTCGGGAATGCCTCACCAACCCCCGTTCGGCGACGCCGGCGGGGGTTTTGTTTTGCACCCGCACCCTGTTTGTGTCCAACCCGAAGAGGCCGCGCCATGCGTACCTACGACAAGCTGATCGCCACAATTCGTTCCAGCCAAGGGAAAGGGGGCTTGCGCCCATCCTTTGGCTCGTCCGTGGCCGTCGGCGGCGTGGTGCCGCCCGTGGCCACCCCACAGCAAGACTCGGCGTGACCGCGCCGGCCCGGCGCCGGCGGTCACCAGGACATTGCGGCCGCATCCGCCCCGGGCGGACGGCCAGAAGTGGAAGGACCACATCATGGAAGACAGAAACCTACGCAACATCGGCATCATCGCCCACGTCGACGCGGGCAAGACCACCACCAGCGAACGCATCCTGTACTACACCGGCGAGAACCATCGCCTGGGCGAAGTGCACGACGGCGCCGCGACCATGGATTTCGATCCGCAGGAACAGGCGCGCGGCATCACCATCAACAGCGCCGCGACCACCGTGTTCTGGCACGGCCACCAGATCAACCTGATCGACACCCCGGGCCACATCGATTTCAACATCGAGGTGAACCGTTCGCTGCGCGTGCTCGACGGCGCGGTGGTGGTGTTCGACGGCGTGGCCGGCGTGGAGCCGCAGACCGAGACCAACTGGCGCCTGGCCGACAAGTACCACGTGCCGCGACTGGCCTTCGTCAACAAGCTCGACCGCATCGGCGCGGATTTCCCGCGCGTGGTCGAATCGATGCGCCAGCGCCTCGGCGTGACGCCGCTGCCGCTGCAATGGCCGATCGGCCGCGAGGGCGAGTTCCGCGGCCTGGTGGACCTGGTGACGATGCAGGCGCTGACCTGGCCGGCGCACGGCGACCCCGCGCCGGCCGAGGTCGGGCCGGTGCCGGCGGATCTGGCGGACGAGGTGGCGAGCGCCCGCGCGCAATTGGTCGAAGCGGTGGTGGAACAGGACGACGCGCTGATGGCGGCGTGGCTCGACGGCGGCGTGCCGGACGAAGCGCAACTGCGCGCCGGCATCCGCCGGGGTACGCTGTCGGGCCGCTTCGTGCCGGTGCTGCTGGGCTCGGCATTCAAGAACAAGGGTGTCGAGCCGTTGCTGGACGCGGTGATCGCCTACCTGCCGTCGCCGTCCGACGTGCCGGTGGCCGGCGAGCACGACATCCAGCCGAACCCGGACGGCCCCTTGGCCGCGCTGGCGTTCAAGGTGACGCACGACGACCACGGCACGCTCACCTTCATCCGCCTGTATCGCGGGCGGCTGAAGCAGGGCGATACGGTGTACAACGCCACCCAGGGCAAGCGCGAGCGGATTTCGCGGCTGTACGAGATGCACGCCGACCGCAAGCACGAGCGCGACGCGGTGGCGGCCGGCGCCATCGTCGCTGTGGTCGGGCTGAAAAGCACGGTGACCGGCGATACGCTGACCGCGCCGGATCATCCGCTGGTGCTGGAACGCATCGACGCGCCGGAGCCGGTGATCGACGTGTCGGTGCAGGCGCGCACCCAGGGCGACCAGCAGCAGATGCTGAAGGCGCTGCACGCGATGGTGCAGGAGGACCCTAGCCTGCGGCTGCGGGTGGATGCCGAATCCGGGCAGACCATCCTGTCCGGCATGGGCGAGCTGCAACTGGAGGTGGCGCTGGAGAACATGCGCACGCGCTTCCATGTCGAGGCGGAGCTGGGCCGGCCGCAGGTGTCGTACCGCGAGACGATCACCCACGCCGCCGAGACGCGCTACCTGCATCGCAAGCAGACCGGCGGCGCCGGGCAGTACGCCGAGGTGGTGCTGCGGGTGGAGCCGCTGCCGCGCGGCGCGGGCTTTGTCTTCATCGACCGCAACGTCGGCGGCGCGGTGCCGCGCGAGTTCGTGCCGGCGGTGGAGGCGGGTGTGCGCAGGACGGCGGAGGCCGGTGTGCTGGCCGGCTTTCCGGTGGTGGATCTGCAAGTGACGCTGCTCGATGGCAGCCATCACGAAAAGGATTCGTCGTCGCTGGCGTTCGAGCTGGCCGCCGCCGCCGCGTTGCGGCAGGCGCTGCGCGACGCCGGCCCGCAATTGCTGGAGCCGGTGATGGCGGTGGAAGTGGTGACGCCGCTGGAGTACGTGGGCGACAGCATCGGCGACATCAACCGCCGTCGCGGGCTGGTGCGCGACCAGACGCAGCGTGCCAACGCCGCGGCGATCGAGGCGCAGGTGCCGTTGCAGAACATGTTCGGCTACATCGGCCAGCTGCGTGCGCTCAGTTCCGGGCGCGCCAGCTTCACCATGCAGTTCGACCATTACGCGCCGGTGCCGGCGCAAGTGGCGGCGGCTATCGTCCACTGATCGCCACTACGCAACGGGGCGGGCTCCAGGGCAAATCGACCTGGGGCCCGCTCTTTTTGCGTACCACTCGCCATGCCTCTATCATCGCGCGCCTTGCCCGGCACGCCGGCCTTCATCCTTCGCACTCGCCAGCGAAGGCCGATTCGCCCCAACCCTCGGAGCCATCGCCATGTACAGCGCCACCTTCATCTTCGACACCCACCAGTTCGACGATGATTTCCATCGCCTGGACGCGCAGATCGCCGAGGCGGCGCGGCAGACCGCGGGCTACCTGGGCGAGGAAGCGTGGGAGGACCCGAAGACCGGGCGCGTGTGCAATGTGTATTACTGGTCCGACGAGGCCGGTCTGCGCGCGCTGATCGCCCACCCGCTGCACCAGGAGGCCAAGCGGCGCTACAGCGAATGGCTGAGCGGCTATCAGGTGATCATCTCGCAGGTGCTGCGCACCTATGGCGACGGCGCGTTCGGTCATCCGGCCCGGATGGCCACCCCTTTGCCGCAGGAGTGATGCGCAAATACGACACTCCGGGTTCCATACATCGCCCGACGGATTGTCATATTTTGCCCTGGTTGGCTTTTTTGCCCTGCTTAGCCATTCCGGGGCTGGCACAGCCTTGCGTGGAAGGCGGGAATCGTTTTCCGCCCGATGAAAGTTTTTTGCCCCAAAACGGTTCAGCAATAACCCGCATTTTTCAGACGATTCCGAGACTTAGTGCACCATCCAGGTGCGGCGATACCGCAGATCGTATTCCATTCACATCTTCTTGTTTTTGCTCAATAGATGCGTTGGTGCTTGTTCTCTCACTCGCATAGAATGCCCCGCTTTGGTGCAATTACTGATGCCGGGGTGACTAGAAATGAAGTATCAAAACGCGCACGAATTCCTCTCGCTGGTGGCCGACCGCAATCCGGGCCAGCCGGAATTCCTGCAAGCAGCAACCGAGGTGATCGACAGCCTGTGGCCCTTCATCCAGGAACATCCGCGCTACGCCGAACACGGCCTGCTGGATCGCCTGGTGGAGCCGGAACGCGTGATCATGTTCCGCGTGGCCTGGGTGGACGACCAGGGTGAAGTCCGCGTCAACCGCGGCTACCGCATCCAGCACAGCTCGGCCATCGGCCCCTACAAGGGCGGCCTGCGCTTCCACCCCTCGGTGAACCTGTCCATCCTCAAGTTCCTGGCATTCGAGCAGACCTTCAAGAATGCACTGACCACCCTGCCCATGGGCGGCGGCAAGGGCGGTTCCGATTTCGACCCCAAGGGCAAGAGCCCCGGCGAAGTGATGCGCTTCTGCCAGGCCTTCGTATCCGAGCTGTTCCGCCACGTGGGTTCCGACACCGACGTGCCGGCCGGCGACATCGGCGTGGGCGGCCGTGAAGTCGGCTACATGGCCGGCATGATGAAGAAGCTGTCCAACCGCAACGACTGTGTGTTCACCGGCAAGGGCCTGTCGTTCGGCGGCTCGCTGATGCGTCCCGAGGCCACCGGCTACGGCACCGTCTACTTCGCCGAGGAAATGCTGCGCCACGCCGGCCGCACCATGGAAGGTCTGCGCGTGTCGGTGTCCGGCTCGGGCAACGTGGCCCAGTACGCGGTCGAGAAGGCCATGGCGCTGGGCGCCAAGGTGGTGACCGTGTCCGACTCCACCGGCACCGTGATCGACAACGACGGCTTCACCCCGGAAAAGCTGGCCGAACTGATGGAAGTGAAGAACCATCTCTACGGCCGCGTCAGCGACTACGCCGAGCGCGTCAAGGCCCACTTCGAGCCGGGCATCAAGCCCTGGAACGTGCCGGTGGACGTGGCGCTGCCGTGCGCGACCCAGAACGAACTGGACGACAACGACGCCCACGTGCTGGTCAAGAACGGCGTGATCTGCGTGGCCGAAGGCGCCAACATGCCGTCGACCGCCGACGCGGTGCGCGTATTCGACAAGGCCGGCGTGCTGTACGCGCCGGGCAAGGCGAGCAACGCCGGCGGCGTGGCCACCTCCGGCCTGGAAATGAGCCAGAACGCGATGCGCCTGTCGTGGAGCCGCGAGGAAGTCGACGGCCGCCTGCTGGAAATCATGCAGGGCATCCACGGCGCCTGCCTGCGCTACGGCCAGACCGCGGACGGCAAGGTGAACTACGTGAACGGCGCCAATATCGCCGGCTTCGTCAAGGTGGCGGACGCCATGCTGTCGCAAGGCGTGATCTGAGGCGAACCCCATGCGCGGCCCCGCCGCGCGGGCTGGCCCATGCAAAACGGCGTACCGGAATCCGGTACGCCGTATTTGTTTTGGGGCGGGAAAGGATCAGCTGTCGGCCGGCGTGGCCTGCGCCTGCTCGATCCAGGCCGCGACGGCCTGGGCCACCGGCGAGGCTTCGCCGAAGCGCTCCCGCGCCAGTTCGACCAGGGTCGGGTCGCGCTGCACCAGCGGATCGGCGCCGGCGTTCAACAACATCTCGAAGATGCTCAGGCGGCGCTTGTCCGCCTCGTCGGCGGGGAGCGCGCTGGATTCGGCCAGCGTCACCTGAAGCGGCGAGGCGCCGTCCTGGCGCCGCGCCTCGACGTCGGCGCCGGCATCGAGCAGCAGGCGGGTGACGTCCACGTTCAATTCGGCAATCGCCGCCAGCAGCGGCGTCTCGCCATGGATCTCGCCGTTGTTGACGTCCGCGCCCAGCACCAGCAGCGCGCGCACGACCTCCACCCGGCCCAGGTGGGCGGCGAAGTAAAGCGGGCAGCCGCCATCGGACAGGCGGATATTGGGGTCGGCGCCGTGGTGCAGCAGCACATCGAGCACCTCGCGGCGATCCTCGCGCACGGCGGTTTCCACAGGGCAGGGCGCGCCGGTGGCGAGGTCGGGATTGACCGGCACGCCGGCCTCGATCAGGCGGCGCGCCATCGGCCCGCTGGGGGCCAGGCACAGCAGCACGGCGGGTTGGGGCAGGTCGCTGGGATGAAAGCCATGGCGCAGCGCGAGGTTGACGCCCTCCACCCAGTCGGCGCGCACCAGGGCCTCGATCAGGGTTTCGCCGGTCTGCCCGGCCAGCGCGCTGCCGCCGTGGCTGAACCAGTCCTCCAGCCGCTGGCAAGCCTGGGCCTCGTCCTCACGATAATGCCGGACGATGTCCCAGGCTTCCCCGATTTCGACATGCATGGCGTGCGTCTCCCCTCCAAGCGGCCCGATGGGCAAAACGATGAAGATAGCATTCGGACGGGGGGAGACTCCAGCCGCGCACCAATTTGGCGCAGCCTTCGCCGATGATCGTCGCGTGCTTCAGCGCGGGCTGGCGAGGCGGTCGATCATGGCCTTGACCGCGGCGATCTGTCGTCCGCTGCGCAGGTGGTAATCCACGCCGCTGTAGCCCCACCAGTCCCAGCACGCCTTGGGGTTGAACACGCTGGGCCAGAACGACTGCGTGGCGATCTGCGGGTACAGCACGATCAGCCGGTTGCTGTCGGCCCAGCGGTTGTAGCCGGATTCCTCAATGAACAGCATCCCCAGCCGTTCCGCCTGCTGCTGGCAGCCGTGAAACGCCACGTGCACCCGGCAGCCGCCCTGCTCGCACGCCGGGGGCACGTACACATAGCCGGTCTTCGCCAGACCTGAGAGCCGGCTGTCGGACGTGCCCCCGGTGAACTCGTGCTGCGAGAACGGCACGATGCGCCCCTGCGGCGACTCGCTCTTCGGTTGCAACGGCCCCAGCAGGTGGGCGAGCAGGCGGCCCGGCGCGTCGAATTCGCCGCAGCGGTTGATATAGGGCGACGCGGTGACCGGGCAGTCGTTGGCGTCGGGCGCGTCGGGTTGGATCAGCGCGTGGCCGGCGGTGGGCACGTGGGCGTAGACCAGCGCGGATTCCGGTACCCAGCGGCGATAGAAATTGCGCAGCAGGTCCACCGCCTGCGTCGTCACCGTCTGGTCGCCGCTGCCGCTGAGCAGCCATACCTTGTGCTGGGCCAGGTTGGTGGGCGGATCGATCTGCCCCAGGTGGCCTTGCTGTTCGGCCTCGTCGATCAGCCGCGACACCGGCGGCACCGGCGGGTACAGCGACGAGCTGCCCGGCGCCATGCAGTTGACGGTGTTGGCAACGTTGTTGCGGGCGCAATAGTAGGCGCCACCGGCCAGAATCCCGGCGCCGCGCACCAGCGCCGAGTGCGCCACCTGCATCTGCACGGCCATGTAGCCGCCGGAAGACAGGCCGGAGACGGTAAGCATCTCCTCGCTGGCGCCCAGCGGCGGTAACGGGGGTGGTGTCGGCTCGGCGCAGGCCGAAGCCACCGTCAACAACAGGAACAGGCAATGCAGGCGGCGAGGGTTCATTGGACTTTCTCCATGCTTTTCCGTCGCGATGGCGACGGCTCCGCTTGATTTTTGGTTGCAGTGCAACAAAGCCCAAGGTGGCAGCCCGTTTTCCGGGGCTGGAAGGTCGGCCGGCCGATACCCGGCGCGCCGGCGAGGGCGGCTGGCCGCCCGAAGGTCGATCCGCCCCGGCGCGCCGGGTAGAATGCGGCCTTCCGCCCAGACGCCTTCCGCACGGCCCCGCATTCCGATGAAACGAGAAAAGATCAAAGAGAACAGCGCCCTCAGCCACACCCCGATGATGCAGCAGTACCTCGCCATGAAGGCCGAGCACCCCGACAAGCTGCTGTTCTACCGCATGGGCGACTTCTACGAGCTGTTCTTCGACGACGCCGTCAAGGCGGCCAAGCTGCTGGACATCACCCTGACCACGCGCGGCCAGAGTGCCGGCCAGCCGATCAAGATGGCCGGCGTGCCGCACCATGCCTGCGAAGGCTATCTGGCCAAGCTGGTCAAGCTGGGCGAATCGGTGGCGATCGCCGAACAGGTCGGCGACCCCGCGCTCGCCAAGGGGCCGGTCGAGCGCAAGGTGGTCAAGGTGGTCACGCCCGGCACGCTCACCGATGCCGCACTGCTGGACGACAAGCGCGAGAACCGCCTGCTGGCGCTGGTGGCGCACAAGGGCCGGCTGGGGCTGGCGTGGCTGTCGCTGGCGTCGGGCGACTTCGCGCTGATGGACAGCGATGTCGAGAAGCTGCCCTCCGAGCTGGAGCGGCTGCGCCCGGCGGAAGTGCTGGTGGCCGACGACACCGCGCTGGCGCTGCTCGACCAGCTGGCGATCCCGGTGCGGCGCCTGGCGGCGTGGCAGTTCGACCCCCAGGCGGCCGCGCGCAATCTGGCCCGGCATTTCGACGTGCACGACCTGGCGGGCTTCGGCGTGGTCGACGGTATGCTGGCGCTGGGCGGTGCCGGCGCGCTGCTGGAATACGTCAAGACCACCCAGGGGGGCGCCTCGCCGGCGCTGGCCGGACTACGCGTCGAGCACGCCAGCCAGTACATCGAACTGGACGCCGCCACCCGCCGCAACCTGGAGCTGACGGAGACCATCCGCGGCGAAACGGCGCCGACGCTGTTCTCGCTGCTGGACCAATGCGCCACCGGCATGGGCTCGCGCCTGCTGCACCATTGGCTGCACCACCCGCTGCGCGACCATCGCGCCATCCTGCAACGCCAGTCGGCGATCTCGGCGCTGATCGACAGCGGCGGTTACGTCGATCTGCATCGCACGCTCGACGAAGTGGCCGACATCGAGCGCATCGCCAGCCGCGTGGCCCTGCGCTCGGCGCGCCCGCGCGATCTCTCCAGCCTGCGCGACAGCCTGCTGCGCCTGCCGCAACTGGCCGCGCAACTGCCCGAGGGCGAGTTCTTCCAGGGCCTGGCCCAGGCGCTGGCGCCCGACGATGCGATCCACGCGCTGCTGGCCGCCGCCATTCTGCCGGAACCATCGGTGGTGCTGCGCGAGGGCGGGGTGATCGCCGATGGCTACAGCGGCGAGCTGGACGAGCTGCGCGCCATCCAGACCCACGGCGGCGAATTCCTGGCGCAGATGGAACAACGCGAGCGCGAACGCACCGGCATCGCCACCCTGCGCGTCGAGTACAACCGCGTCGCCGGCTATTTCATCGAAGTCACCAATTCCTTCGTCGACCAGGTGCCGCCCGACTACCGGCGTCGCCAGACCATGAAGAACGCCGAGCGCTACATCACCCCCGAGCTGAAGCAGTTCGAGGACAAGGCGCTGTCGGCGCAGGAACGCGCGCTGGCGCTGGAAAAACAACTCTACGAACAATTGCTGGAGCAGTTGCAGCCGCACCTGCCCGCGCTGCGACTGGCCGCGCACGCCGCCGCCAGCGTGGACGTGCTGGCCTGCCTGGCCGAACGCGCGGTGATGGGGCGCTACGTGGCGCCACAGTTCGTGGACGACACCGTGATCGACATCGAGGCCGGTCGCCACCCGGTGGTCGAGGCCCAGATCGACGACTTCATCCCCAACGCGCTGTGCTTCAACCTGCGCCGCAAACTGCTGTTGATCACCGGCCCCAACATGGGCGGTAAATCGACCTACATGCGCCAGGCCGCGCTGATCGTGCTGCTGGCGCACGTCGGCAGCCTGGTGCCGGCCACCCAGGCGGTGATCGGCCGGGTGGACCGCATCTTCACCCGCATCGGCGCCTCGGACGACCTGGCGGGCGGGCGCTCGACCTTCATGGTGGAGATGACCGAGACCGCCAACATCCTCAACAACGCCACCGAGCACAGCCTGGTGCTGATGGACGAAGTGGGCCGGGGCACCTCGACCTTCGACGGTCTGGCGCTGGCCTGGGCCATTGCCCGCCAGCTGATCGAGAAGAACCGTGCCTACACCCTGTTCGCCACCCATTATTTCGAACTGACCCGACTGGCGCAGGATTACCCCAATGTGGTCAACGTGCACCTGGATGCGGTCGAGCACAAGGACAAGATCGTGTTCCTGCACGCGGTGCAGGAAGGCCCGGCCTCGCAGAGTTACGGGGTGGCGGTGGCCCAGCTGGCCGGCGTGCCGCGTGACGTGATCCGACAGGCGAAGCGTAAGCTGGTGGAGCTGGAACAGGGCAGTATCAGCAATGGCTTACAAGGCGACCTGTTCGCCGCCCCGGTGCCGCCGGAAGCGGAACCCGTGGCACACCCGGCCGTCGAGGTGCTCGAAGCGCTGGACGTGGACGCCCTAAGTCCCCGACAGGCGTTGGAAAAACTCTACGAACTCCGTTCCATGACTCAGGTCAACCGTTTGTCACTTCCGGGCAAAGACTAAAAAATCCGTTTGCTACGATGGGGTGCACCAAACATGTACGTGACGGCGGATATAAGGATTTAACGATGAACATGGTCAGCGAAATGGGGGAGGGGACCGCACTGGACGATGGCATCGCCCGGTTCCTGGGGGTCTCCGGGGACGAGGGCGAAATCCGGCTTTCGGACATCCGTAACAAGGCGGCGATCGAACTGAAGAAGTACGGCGAGGATCTGGGCGCCCTGCTGTTGCAACACGAAATCACCGTGCCGCCGGCCATCCAGCTGGTGGGCACCGACGATGGCCGCATCGCGGTGCAGGGCGAGCATCCGGCCAAGGAGCGGATCGAAGGCGTGATCAATGGCGATACCCGCCTGCTGAAGTGGTTCAAGGAAATCGAAGTGCTGTTCGAGATCCTGCGCAGGACCGAACTGCGCGGTGCCGCCGATCCGGTGCCGCCGCAGTATTTCAATCTCGGGCTGACCAGCCTGGGCAGCATCGCCTTCTTCTCGGCACGCTGAGAGCGGCTGACAAAACCCTTCTGGCTGCGTCACGCTCACTTGCCGTACACCTTGTACTGTCTACGTTTCGCGCTCCTTGCCAGAACCGCTTCGCTGGGTTTTGTCAGCCGCTCTAAATTCAGGACTCGCCCTTGTCCTGTCGCCATATCCGGGCCGCCCGCGGGCGGCCCTTGTCATTGCCGCCGCAGGTATAATCGCGGTTTGCTTTTGGATGATCCGCAATGAGAAATACCCGAGCCCGACGCCCGCAGCCGGCGATCCGCGAGGAAAAGGCCGGCGCCACGGCCCGTGGCCAGGTCGCGCAGCGTCGCAAGCCGCACGCGGCCGGCGACGAATGGGTCAGCAGCAAGGCCGCCCTGGGCAAACCGGGCGGCACGCGCGGCAAGCCGGCGCCCCAGGCCGGCGGCAAGCCGGGGACCAAGCCCGCCGAGGGCGAATACGCCGCCGCCCCGGTGGCGCGCAAGGCCCCGGTGACCCGCGCCAAGAAGCTGGCGGTGCGCGCCGGCTCGCAGAAGGAAGTGGCCAAGCAGAAGCAGCTGCGCGAGAAGCGCCTCACACCGGACCAGATCGGCGAGGAGCGCCTGCAAAAGGCACTGGCGTTCTCCGGTTGGGGCTCGCGCCGCGAAGTCGAGACCTGGATCGCCGAAGGCAAGGTCACGGTGAACGGCAAGGTGGCCGAGCTGGGCTGCAAGGTGAAGCCGGGCGACGACGTGCGCGTGGGCAGCAAGCGGGTGCAGCTGCGCTGGGCCGACCGCCTGCCGCGCGTGCTGCTCTACCACAAGCAGGAAGGCGAACTGGTCACCCGCGACGATCCGCAAGGCCGCGTCACCGTGTTCGACCGCCTGCCCAAGCTGGCCTCCAGCAAGTGGATCGCCATCGGCCGGCTGGACTTCAACACCAGCGGCCTGCTGGTGTTCACCACCTCGGGCGAGTTGGCCAACCGCATGACGCACCCGCGCTTCGAGATCGAGCGTGAATACGCGGTGCGCGTGCTGGGTGAGCTGACCGACGAGCAGATCGCCCAGCTCAAGCGCGGCATCGAGTTGGACGACGGTCCCGCCAGGTTCGAGCGCATCGACGCGTCGGGCGGCGAGGGCGCCAATCACTGGTACAACGTGGTGCTCAAGGAAGGCCGCAACCGCGAAGTCCGCCGCATGTTCGAGCACTTCGAGCTGACCGTCAGCCGGCTGATGCGGGTGCGCTTCGGCATGTTCGGCCTGCCGCCGCGCCTCAAGCGCGGCCAGTTCTATGAGCTGAACGAAACCGAGACGCTGGCGGTGATGAAGTGGGCCGACCTCAAGCTGAACGGAGAAGCCAAGGCATGAGCAAGGCGTTCACCCGCGAGAACGACGACGCGGACGACGAACTGCCTCCCGAGCTGAAGGTGCCCGCCGGCAGCAAGAACTACATGACTCCGGGCGGCTGGGACCGCCTGCGGGTGGAGCTGTACGAACTGGTGCACAAGGAGCGGCCGCACGTCACCCAGGTGGTGAACTGGGCGGCCAGCAACGGCGACCGTTCCGAAAACGCCGACTACCAGTACGGCAAGCGCCGCCTGCGCGAAATCGACCGCCGCATCCGCTTCCTGCAAAAACGCCTGGAGAACGCCGAAGTGGTCGATCCGGCCCAGCGCGAGCCGACCGACCAGGTGTTCTTCGCCGCCACCGTCACCTACCTGCGCGAAGACGGCCGCGAAGAGACGGTATGCATCGTCGGCGTCGACGAGACCGACCTCAAGAAGCATCACATCAGCTGGACGTCGCCGGTGGCGCGCGCGCTGCTCAAGGCCCGCGAGGGCGACGTGGTGGCGCTGCGCACGCCCAGCGGCGTCGAAGAGCTGGAAATCGTCGAAGTGAAATACCAGCCAATCGGGTAACCCCCCGATTCTGATGCGCAATTTCAGAAATCTTTGCTAAGGGCGCGAGCGTACCGTTATGCTCGCGCCATGATCGCGTCAGCTCCACCTTCCTCCAGTCTGTTCCGCCGCGTCCTGCGCAACATGGCCCTGCGCATCGGGGTGGTGGCGCTCATCGTCACGGCGATCTCGTATTACTACAGCTACTGGCGCTTCCAGGAGGAGGCACTGGTCAACCTGGGCAAGTACATCGCCGCGCGCAGCCAGCTGGAAAGCGAACCGTTCCTCCAGGCGGAAACCAACACCAAGCGCCTGCGCGACGAATTCGTGCGGCGCCTGTCGCACCTGGGCGATACCGACCCGGCGCCCCAGTTTCACAGCCTGCTCAACCAGGAACGCGACGGCATGTGGCGAGTGCGGCTGGAGCGCGACGATTTCGAGCACCAGGCCACCGTGGCGCTGCTGCCCTCGGCCAAGCTCACGCCCGACTTCATGCGCCAGGTGCTGGTGGGCTTCCAGCTGGCGAGCGAGTACGGCCCGGCGTTCCGCAGTCGCTACTACGACACTTTCATCGACCTGAACATTTCGGACGGCAGCATCATGTTCCTGCCGGACCTCAACTACGCGCGCAACGGCTCGGTGGCGGACTTCGCCTACGACCTGGAAACCGAGCTGGGCGCCACGCCGGCGCGCAACCCCGAGCGCAAGACCTTCTGGACCGGCATCTACTTCGACAAGCAGGCGGTGCAGTGGATGGTGTCGGTGGTGACGCCAATCGACTACCTCGGCCGCTATGTCGGCGGCGCCGGCCAGGATGTGCTGCTCGACGAGCTGATCGAGCGCACCAACAGCATCAGCATTCCCGGCACCCACAACTTCATCGTCTCGCGTTCGGGCGACCTGATCGCGCATCCGGCGCGCGCCAGCCAGATCCGCGAGGCCGGCGGCGCCTACAACCTGCTGCGCGTCGAGGACCCGGAAGTGCGCGGCATGTACCAGGCGGCGCTGAGCGCCACCCCGGCGCACCCCTTCGTCGAGGCACCGGACGGCAGCGCCTGGCTCGGCGTGGCGCAGATCAAGGGCGCCAACTGGTTGTTCGTTTCGGTCTACCCCAAGCGTCTGCTTACCGAGAAGGCCGCCATCGCCGCCAGCATGGTGCTGCTGCTGGGCGTGGTGGCGCTGCTGCTGGAACTGGGCGTGATGGCCTGGACCCTGAAGCACGACGTGGCGCTGCCACTGCGTCGGCTGAAGGGCGCCATCGGCGCGCTGGCCGAAGGGCGGCGCAGCCCCGACCTGGACGTGCACCGCGCCGACGAGCTGGGCGACGTGGCCCGCACCTTCGACGGCATGGCCTCCACCATCGAGGAGCACCGGCACAACCTGGAAGGGCTGGTCGAGGCGCGCACCCAGGAGCTGGCGGTGCGCAATCTGGAGCTGGAAGCGGCCAACCTGCGCCTGACGCAGCTGAACGAGGAAAAGAACGAGCTGCTGACCATCGCCGCGCACGACCTCAAGAACCCGGTCGCCAGCATCCAGGGCATGACCCACCTGATCGTCGGCAAGCTGGGCGAGTGGTCGCACGAGCGGGTGGAGGATCGCCTGCTCGGCATCGTCAAGCTGTCCGAGCGCATGCAGCGCATCCTGGGCAACCTGCTCGACATCAACGCGCTGGAAGCCGGGCAGTACCACCTGCGGCCGGAGCAGGTGTCGCTGGACGCGGTGTGCAGCGAGCTGGCCGCCTACTGGGAGAACCGCCTCGGCGAGAAGCAGCAGCTGTGCATCTACACCCCGTCCGGGCTGATGGTGCAGGCCGACCGCCAAGCGCTGTGGCAGGTGCTGGACAACCTGATCTCCAATGCCTCCAAGTACGCGCCGCACCAGACCACCATCCG
The DNA here is from genome assembly GCF_000374805.1 of Chitiniphilus shinanonensis DSM 23277. GTDB lineage: Bacteria > Pseudomonadota > Gammaproteobacteria > Burkholderiales > Chitinibacteraceae > Chitiniphilus > Chitiniphilus shinanonensis. The sequence continues at coordinate 96,235 of NZ_KB895338.1, read as the reverse complement.
CGTCGAGGCCATCGTCATCGGCGAGCGGGTGCAGGTGCGGGTGTCCGACCAGGGGCCGGGCATCGCCCCGCACGAGATGGAACGGCTGTTCCGCAAGTTCAGCCGGCTTTCCGCCGTGCCCACCGGCGGCGAGCACACCACCGGCCTGGGGCTGTCCATCGTCAAGCGACTGGTCGAGGCGATGCAGGGCAAGGTCGGCTGCGAAAGCGTGCTCGGCCACGGCGCCACCTTCTACATCGACCTGCCGCTGGCGCGCCCGGCAGCCTGATGACAAATGCGACATACCGCCGTCAAGACCGCCCCTGGGCGGTCTTTCTCATTTTTCTGCGCCTGGGCCTGACCTCGTTCGGCGGCCCGGTCGCGCATCTGGGTTACTTCCGCGACGAGTTCGTCGCCCGCCGCCGCTGGCTGGACGACCGCGCCTACGCCGATCTGGTGGCGCTGTGCCAGTTCCTGCCCGGCCCCGCCAGCAGTCAGGTGGGCATGGCGCTCGGCCTGGGCCGCGCCGGCTTCGGCGGCGCGTTGGCGGCCTGGGCCGGCTTCACCTTGCCATCGGCCCTGTTGCTGACGCTGTTCGCGCTGGGCCTCGACGCCTGGCAGGCGCTGCTGCCGTCCGGTGTGCTGCATGGCCTGAAGGTGGTGGCGGTGGCGGTCGTGGCGCAGGCGATCTGGGGCATGGCGCGCCAGTTGTGCCCCGATGCGCCACGGATGGCGCTGGCGCTGTGCGCCGCCGCGTTCGCCTTCATCCGCCCCGACGCGTGGGGCCAGCTCGGCGCGATGGCCGTGGCCGCGACCATCGGCGCCATCCGCTGGCGCGCCACGGCGGAGCAGGGCGCATCGCTGCCGGTGCCGTTGGGCCGGCGGCTGGGCGCGCTGCTGCTGGGCATCTTCGTCGTCGCGCTGCTGGGGTTGCCGCTGGCGCAGCATTACTGGCCGAGCCATGCCCTCGCCCTCGTCGACGCCTTCTACCGCGCCGGCGCGCTGGTGTTCGGCGGCGGCCACGTGGTGCTGCCATTGTTGCAGGCGGCGGCGGTGCCGAGCGGCTGGGTGGCGAACGACACCTTCCTCGCCGGCTACGGCGCGGCGCAGGCGGTGCCGGGGCCGCTGTTCACCTTCGCCGCCTTCCTCGGCGCGGCGATGAACGCACCGCCCAGCGGCTGGGCCGGCGCTACGCTCTGCCTGGTGGCGATCTTCGCCCCGTCGTTCCTGCTGGTGGCCGGCGCGCTGCCGTTCTGGTCGCGCCTGGCGGGCAACCCGCTGGCGCGCGGCGCGCTGACCGGGGTGAACGCGGCGGTGGTCGGGCTGCTGCTGGCCGCGTTCTGCCACCCGGTCTGGACCAGCGCCATCCTGCGGCCGGTGGATGCGCTGGTGGCGGGTGCGGCGTTGTGGGCGCTGATGCGCTGGCGCTGGCCACCGTGGCTAGTGGTGTTGGGCTGCGCACTGGCCGGCGCGGCACTGGGGTAAACGCGGCTGACAAAGCCCTCCTGGCGGCGTCGCGCGGGGGCGCCGAGCCGAACTTGCCGTACGCCTTGTACCGTATGCGACCGAAGGAAGTCCGGTTGACCGCCTTTCAGGACGTTTCGCGCTTCTTGCCAGGATCGCTCCGCCGGGTTTTGTCAGCCGCTCTACGCCACATCGAACAGCGGCCCGCTTTCGCATAGAATCGCGGAACGCCGCGTTCGCGGCGCGACCGTTTCCAGGAGTCCGGCAATGCGGCAGTACCTCGACCTTCTCCAGCACGTTCTCGACCATGGCGTCCGGAAGGAGGATCGCACCGGCACCGGCACGCTGTCGGTGTTCGGCCACCAGATGCGCTTCGATCTGGCCGAGGGCTTTCCGCTGGTCACCACCAAGAAGGTGCACCTGCGCTCCATCATCCAGGAACTGCTGTGGTTCCTGCGCGGCGAGACCAACAACAACTGGCTGAAGGAACGCGGCGTCACCATCTGGGACGAGTGGGCCGCGGCCGATGGCGAGCTGGGGCCGATCTACGGCTACCAGTGGCGCAGCTGGCCGACCGCCGACGGCCGCCATATCGACCAGATCGCCCAGGTGTTGCAACAACTGCGGCACAACCCCGATTCGCGACGCATCATCGTCTCCGCCTGGAACGTCGGGCAGATCGAGGAAATGGCGCTGCCGCCGTGCCACGCCTTCTTCCAGTTCTACGTGGCGCCGGCGCAGCCGGGCGACGCCGACCAGCGCGGCAAGCTCAGCTGCCAGCTCTACCAGCGCAGCGCCGACATCTTCCTCGGCGTGCCGTTCAACATCGCCTCGTATGCGCTGCTGGTGCTGATGCTGGCGCAGGTGTGCGACCTGCAACCGGGCGAGTTCATCTGGACCGGCGGCGACTGCCACATCTACCTCAACCATCTGGAACAGGTGCAGACCCAGCTGGCGCGCCAGCCGCGCCCGTTGCCGCGCATGCGCATCAACCCGGCGCGCGACGATCTGTTCGCCTTCGAGTTCGACGATTTCGCGCTGGAAGACTACGACCCGTGGCCCGCGATCAAGGCGCCGGTCGCCGTCTGAGCGTCGCGAGCCGGCCCTTCTGGCGCCACGGCAGAGGGCGCCGCACCCCCGCCGTGCCTTGCGCCGCAACCGGCTTCCAGACAAGGCCGGCGTGGATCGCGACGGGGCGTGGGGCGGTCCTTTGCGGTAGACTTGCGCCCCATGATCCGCCTCAAGTCCCTTACCCTGCGGCGCGGCACCAAGGTCCTGCTGGACCAGGCCGAGCTGACCCTCCATCCCGGCCAGAAGGTCGGTGTCGTCGGCGCCAACGGCGCCGGTAAATCCTCATTCTTCGGCCTGCTGCGCGGCGAGTTGCACGCCGACAGCGGCGACCTGGAACTGCCGCCCCGGCTGGTGATCGGCCACGTGGCGCAGGAAACCCCCGCGCTGACGACCAGCGCCCTCGACTACACCCTGGATGGCGACGCCGAATTGCGCGGCATCGAGGCCGAACTGGCCAGGGTGGCCGACGACGGCGTGCGCCATGGCGAACTGCTGGGCCGGCTGGAGGCCATCGACGGCTACAGCGCCCCGGCGCGTGCCGCCAAGCTGCTGTCGGGCCTGGGGTTCTCCGAGGACGAGATGCGCCGCCCGGTCTCGACCTTCTCCGGCGGCTGGCGCATGCGGCTGAACCTGGCGCAGGCGCTGATGTGCCGCTCCGACCTGCTGCTGCTCGACGAACCGACCAACCACCTGGACCTGGAAACGGTGGTCTGGCTGGAAGGCTGGCTGCGCAGCTACCAGGGCATGCTGCTGGTGATCTCGCACGACCGCGATTTCCTCGACGCCACCGTCGGCGCCATCCTGCACGTGGATGCCGGCAAGCTCACCCTCTACACCGGCAACTACGCCGATTTCGAGGCGCAGCGCGCCGAAAAGCTGTCGCAGCAGCAACAGGCGTTCGACAAGCAGCAGCGCGAGATCGCCCACCTGGAATCGTTCATCACCCGCTTCAAGGCCAAGGCCAGCAAGGCCAAGCAGGCGCAGAGCCGGGTGAAGGCGCTGGAGCGGATGGAGCGCATCGCCGCCGCCCATGTCGACACCCCGTTCACCTTCGGCTTCCGCGAGCCGGAATCCAGCCCGAATCCGCTGCTGCGGGTGGAGAACGGCGAAGCCGGCTACGCCGCCGGCCAGCCGCTGCTGCGCGGCCTGAACCTCAGCCTGGAAAAGCAGGCTCGGCTCGGTCTGCTCGGGGTGAACGGCGCGGGAAAATCCACGCTGATCAAGACCTTGGAAGGCGAACTTCAACTGCTTTCCGGGCAGAGGGTGGAAGGCAAGGGTCTGAAGATCGGCTATTTCGCCCAGCACCAGCTGGAGCACCTGCGGCTGGACGAATCACCGCTGTGGCACTTGCAGAAGCTCGACCCGCAGACGCGCGAGCAGGAGCACCGCAACTTCCTCGGCGGCTTCGATTTCCACGGCGACATGGCGACCGGGCCGGTGGCGCCGTTCTCCGGCGGCGAAAAGGCGCGGCTGGCGCTGGCGCTGCTGATCTGGCAACGGCCCAACCTGCTGCTGCTGGACGAGCCGACCAACCACCTGGACATCGAGATGCGCGCGGCGCTGACCCGGGCGCTGACCGACTTCGACGGCGCGCTGATCGTGGTCTCGCACGACCGGCACCTGCTGCGCGCCACCGTGGACGATTTCTGGCTGATCGAGGACGGCCGGGTGCGGCCGTTCGACGGCGACCTGGACGACTACACCCGCTACAGCCAGGAAAAGCGGCTGGAGACCAACCGCCAGGAAGGGCTGACCGCATCATCGGGCGAAGCGCTCGACCGCAAGGCGCAGAAGCGCGCCGAGGCCGAAGCGCGGCAGCGTCTGGCCGCGCAGCGCAAACCGCTGGAGCAGCAACTGGCCAAGGTGGAAAAGGAAATGAACCCGCTGTCCGCCGAACACGCCACGCTGAGCGCGGCCTTGGCGGAAGAGGGCATCTATGCGCCGGAGCACAAGCAGCGCTTGCAGGACACGCTGCGGCGCGAAGCCGAGGTGAAGACGCGCCTGGGCGAACTGGAAGAGCGTTGGCTGATCCTGCACGAAGAACTCGAAGCGCTGGCCGCGCAATGAGCGATGCGTAACAACCTCGGCCCCCTCGTCGTCTGGCTGCTGGTGTTCGCCGGCGTGTTCCTGGCGATGCAGCGCTTTCTGGAAGCCCGCCAGCAACCCGCCATGGCCATCGAGATGGCTGCGGGCGAAGTGGCGATTCCGCGCTCGCCCGACGGGCACTACCGGTTGCGCGGCGAGATCAACGGCCTGCCGGTGGTGTTCATGGTCGATACCGGCGCCAGCTCGATCACGCTGCCGGCGCCGCTGGCGGCGCGCCTGGACCTGCCGCGCGGCGAGACGCTGGTGTCGCAGACCGCCAACGGCACCGTGGAGGGCTACGCCACCCGGCTGGACACGGTGACCCTGCCCGGACTGCGGCTGACCCACGTTGGCGCCGGCGTGGTGCCCAACATGCCCGGCGACGAAGTGCTGCTGGGCATGAACGTGCTGGGCCGGCTGGAAGTGGTGATGCGCGGCGAGCGCATGATCCTGCGCCGCCCGCCACAAGACTGAGCCGGCTGGTTGGACGGGCCGCGCTACAGGCCACTTCTGTAGACACAGAGTTCACCGAGCGCACAGAGAACACGGAGAAAGGCGGAAGGAAGTGCGTCGGAAGGTTTAGGCCCATCCCGCTGGCCTTGCGGGCGGCGCTACGGCCAACTTCTGTAGACACAGAGTCCACCGAGCGCACAGAGAACACGGAGAAAGGCAAAAAGGTCGCCTTCGCCCGCGACTTTGATTTCTCCGGTTTTCTCCGTGTTCTCTGTGCGCTCACCGTGCTCTGTGTCCACAGATTGCGTCGCCCTTTTCTGTGCCACAGACCACTTCTGTAGACAATTTGTCCGTGACTTTGATTTCTCCGGTTTTCTCTGTGTTCTCTGTGCGCTCCCCGCGCTCTGTGTCCACAGATTTTCTTTTGGTTTCCCCGACTTCCTGCGCGCCTCGTAACCGCTCCCTCCACCGATTCCGCCCTTTGTCGAAAGAAATGCTGTCGTCCTGAAAGACTGGCAGGTAATATCCGCGAGTTTTCATGATCGGCCGTCCGCCCCAGGGCGGCCCCTGACCCGCGAGCCTGTCCTTGAGCAACCGATACGGCGTGTTCCTGCGCAAGTCCTGGTGGCGTAAAGCCCTGGGACTGGCGTTGTTCGCCGTTTTGCTCAATGCACTGGCGCCGTCGGTCAGCATGACGCGCGCGGCGTTGCTCGAATCGCCGCTCGATGCGCTGGTGGTGTGCTCGGTGCAAACCAGCGAGCATCCCTCGCAGACCAGCAAGCCCTCGCTGCTGGATGCGCTGTCCGCCAATTACTGCCAGTACTGCGTCACGCACGCCGGCAGTTTCGGGCTGGCGCCGGTCGAGCAACCGCCCGGTCTGCCGAGCTTGGCCGCCATTCCGGCGACGATCCAGGCCCATCGACACGTCGCCTCGGTCGACGCCCTCCTGCTGCCGCCGCCGCGCGGCCCGCCCAGCCTGCACGCCTGATCCCGCCCACGCCGGCGCGGCCTGAGGTCGCCCGGCCGCCGTTTCCGTTCCTCACGATACCGCCAGCGTCGCGCCGGACCTCGTTCCGCTTGCGTCGATGCTGCGCCGCGCCAGCCATCGGGGCTGGTGCGCGCGGTCGCGTGGACCTCGCTTGAGCCGTACCGGACAGCGGGCCGACCGAGCCCGCGTCACACCCATACCAAGGACTACACGATGAGCATGCAATCCCTCGCCCTGGGCGCCTCCCTGGCCTTGACCACCTTGCTGACCGCCTGCGGCGGCGGTGGCGACAGCGGCCCCGTTCCCACTCCGGCCCCCGCGCCGGCGCCCACGCCGACTCCGACCCCCGCGCCGCAGGCGCTGGCCATCGATTTCGTCGCCAAGGCCGGCACCGCGCCGGTGGCGTGCGGCAGCGAGATCGCCGGCCTGGGCAGCGGCAATGTGGCAGCGCAATTGCAGGACCTGCGCTTCTACGTGTCGAGCGTGGCGCTGCTCGACGCCAACGACGTCGAAACCCCGGTCACGCTGAGCGAAAGCACCTGGCAGCACGACGGCGCGGCGCTGATCGATCTGGAGGACGGCACCGGCGCCTGCGCCGGCGGCAACGCGGCAATGAACAGCCGGCTGGTGGGCACCGTCCCGCCGGGCAACTACACCGGCATCAAGTTCGTGGTGGGTCTGCCGGCCGCGCAGAACCACAGCAACGTCGCCACCGCGCCGGCTCCGCTGGACGTGCAGGCGATGGCCTGGAGCTGGACCGCCGGGCGCCTGTTCACCAAGATCGAACTGGCCGATCCGCAAGGCGCGGCGGGCAGTTGGAGCAGTCACGCGTTCTTCGTCCACCTGGGTGCGGGCAGTTGCACCGGCAATCCGGCCAACGACGAAACGGTGACCTGCGCCCGCCCCAACCGCATGGACTGGCACTCGCACAGCTTCGACGCGGCCACCCAGCAGATCGTGGTGGACCTGAAAACCCTGCTGGCGACGTCCGACATCACCGTCAACGGCGGCGGCTCGCCCGGCTGCATGAGCAACCCGACCGACCCGGAATGCCCGGCGATCTTCGACGCGCTGAAGATCGACCTCGCCAGCGGCCTGGCCATCGACGGCGGCCACGGGCAGAAGCTGTTCCGCGTCGAGAACAAGTGATGACCGCCAGCCATTTCGTGCGCGCGACATGGCTGGCCGCGCTGCTGCCGCTCGCCCTGGCGGGCTGCGGCGGTGGCGGCGGCACCACCGTGGTCGACGAGACACCCGGCAGCGGCGCCTTTGCCTGGCAGTTGCCGGCGTTCTTCCCGGCACCGGCGGTACCGGAGGCCAACCCGATGAACGACGCCAAGGTCGAGCTGGGGCGACGCCTGTTCTACGACGTGCGCCTGTCCGGCAACGGCACCCAGGCGTGCGCATCCTGCCACCAGCAGGACAAGGCGTTCACCGACGGCCGCCGCGTGGCGCTGGGCTCCACCGGCGAGCCGCACCCGCGCAACGCGCAGGGTCTGGCCAACGTGGTGTTCAACCCGACGCTGACCTGGGCCAACCCGGTGATGACCAGCCTGGAGCGGCAGATGGAAGTGCCGCTGTTCGGCGTGCGCCCGGTGGAGATGGGCGTCAACGATGCCAACAAGGACGAGGTACTGGGCCGCATCGCCGGCGACGGCGACTACCCGGGGCGCTTCGCCACGGCGTTCGCCGGCGAGGCGCAGCCGGTGAACTGGGGCAACATCGTCAAGGCGATCGCCGCGTTCCAGCGCACCATCCTGTCGGGCAACAGCCGCTACGACCAGTACCTGTCGGGCAAGGCAACGCTATCGAGCGCCGAGTTGCGCGGCATGCAGTTGTTCTTCGGCGAGAAGGCCGAGTGCTTCCATTGCCACGGCAGCTTCAACTTCAACGACCAGACGGTGCACGCGGCGTCCCGCTTCGTCGAAACGCCGTTCCACAACACGGGGCTCTACAACCTGGGCGGCACCGGCGCCTTCCCGGAGCCCAACGTCGGGCTGATCGAATTCACCCGGCACGCCGCCGACATGGGCAAGTTCCGCGCGCCCAGCCTGCGCAATGTGGAAGTGACCGCACCCTATATGCACGACGGCAGCGTCGGCACGCTGGAGGAGGTGCTCGCCTTCTACGCCGCCGGCGGCCGCAACATCGTCGATGGCCCCTACGCGGGCGACGGCCGTGCCAACCCCTACAAGGACGAGCTGATCACCCGCATCTCGCTGACCCAGGCCGAGATCGACGATCTGATCGCCTTCCTCAAGACACTGACCGACCATGAACTGCTTACCAATCCCAAGCTTGCCGATCCGTTCCGCCGCTAGCGGCCTGCTGGCCTTGCTGGCGCTGGGCGCGCAGGCGCACGACAGCGGCGAGGCCGCCATCCCGTCATGGCCGAGCTGGCGCTTCGGCGCCGCACTGGCCGGCGAATACCTCGACGCCGATCCGCCTTATCCGGCGCCGACGCTGCCCGGCATCCTGGGCAACGGCAGCCGCTACGACGACCGCCGCGGCTGGCGTCTGGAACACGCCACGCTGGAACTGGCGGCGCGGCTCACGCCCGCGTTCGGCGGCCACGCCGCCGTGGGCTGGCACGACGACGGCAAGGCCCACGTCGAGGAAGCGTGGTTCGAAGGCAATTTTCCGCTCGACCACACCGACCTGGCGTTCGGCGCCGGCCGCGACACCCTGCCGATCGGCGCGGTGATCGAGCGCGGCGGGCATTTCGACCGTTTTCTCACCATGCCCCTGGCCAAGCGCGCGTTGTTCGACGGTGATTGGCAGGAGGGCGGTGTCAATCTGCGCTGGCTGCGCAGCAGCGACGAACCCTGGCCCTGGCTACGTCGGGTGGACCTGGGCATGTGGCGCAGCGACGCCTTTCCCGGCGATGGCGGCGACCGGCTGTTCCCCATGCTGCGGCTGGGTTTCGGGCGCGAGACGTTGCTGGTGGATGCGTTCTACGCCCACCTGGAACCGCAGGCGCGCGGCGCCTTCGCGCAAGGAAGCGGGGCAGGGCACGTGCACGGCTCGCCGGATTGCTCGGGCACCTTGGCGCAGCGGGTGTGCTTCGATGGCACGGTGGATCTGGCCGGGCTGTCCGGCAATTGGGCGACGCCGTTGCCATCGCTGGCGTTGTCCGGTGCGCTGCTGGCGCGGCGCGAGGCGGGATCGCTCGCCGCGCAGAACGGCGACACGCGCTATCGCGGCACCACCTGGGGCGGCTGGGCGCAGGCGGCCTGGCAGTTCGACGCCCGTTGGGAAACGGCGCTGCGCTACGAGTGGCTGGAGGCCGACCACACGCTGCGCGGCCCCGGCGCGACCTCGGTGGCGCGCGACGCCGGTCTGCTCGACAACCCCGGCGCCACGCGCTTCGGCGCGATGCTCGGCTGGCGACCGTGGCACGACTGGCTGTTCAGCATCGAGGCCGGCAGCGAGCAGTTGGCCGATCAGCACACGCCGTATGTGGCGCTGCGCGCGGTGTGGCAGGCGCCGGAGCTGTTCGGCGGAGGCTGGCCGCGCTGAGGACTCCTCGTTGGCGGAAAAACCCGCGAACGTTCGGCCGGCCGTCAGGCCGGCCTTTTTCTTGCGGATCGGCTGGATTGGCCGGGCGGGTCAGCCCAGCGGCGTGGGATGACGGCGGCACGCCATGGGGCATGCACCATGAAAAAGGCCCCGGCATTGCCGGGGCCCGTTTGCCGCAGGGGAGCGCTTACTTGGCGGCGAGCTTGGCCTTGGCGGCGGCCTCGGCCTTCTCGACCACGGCTTTCACCTGGGTGCGCTCGTAGCTTTCGACGTAGGCGCGGCCGTAGAAGCTGTCGAGCAGCAACTGCTTCAGTTCGCTGATCAGCGGATAGCGCGGGTTGGCGCCGGTGCACTGGTCGTCGAACGCCTCTTCGGCGATCACGTCGACGCGGGCCAGGAAATCCGCCTCGGACACGCCGGCGGCCTGGATCGACGCCGGGATGCCCAGCGTGGTCTTCATGCCGTCCACCCATTCGATCAGCGCTTCGACCTTCTCGTCGTCATTGCTGCCGGCCAGGCCGAGGTGCTCGGCGATATCGGCATAGCGGCACTTGGCGATCGGGCGGTCGTACTGGCTGAACGCGGCCTGCTTGGTCGGAATGTCGACGGCGTTGTAGCGGATCACGTTGGAGATCAGCAACGCGTTGGCCAGGCCGTGCGCCAGATGGAACTCGGCGCCCAGCTTGTGCGCCATCGAGTGGCACACGCCGAGGAAGGCGTTGGCGAAGGCGATGCCGGCGATGGTCGCGGCGTTGTGCACCATCTCGCGCGCCTTCGGATCCTTGGCGCCGTTGAGGTAGGAGGAGGGCAGGTAGCCCTTCAGCAACTTCAACGCCTGCAACGCCTGGGCGTCCGAGTACTCGTTCGCCATGATCGACACGTAGGCTTCCAGCGCGTGGGTCACCGCGTCGATGCCGCCGAAGGCCGTCAGGCTCTTGGGCATGTTCATCACCAGGTTCGGATCGACGATGGCCATGGTCGGCGTGAGTTCGTAGTCGGCGATCGGATACTTGGTGCCGGTCTTCTCGTCGGTCACCACGGCGAACGGGGTGACTTCCGAACCGGTGCCCGAGGTGGTGGGGATCGCCACCAGTTGCGCCTTCACGCCCAGCTTGGGGAACTTGTAGATGCGCTTGCGGATGTCCATGAAGCGCAGCGCCAGTTCCTCGAAGTGCACGTCCGGGTGCTCGTACATCACCCACATGATCTTGGCCGCGTCCATCGGGCTGCCGCCGCCCAGGGCGATGATCACGTCGGGCTTGAAGCTGTTGAGCAGGTCGACGCCCTTGCGCACCACTTCCAGCGTCGGGTCGGCCGACACGTCATAGAACACTTCGACTTCCATGCCCATCTGCTTGAGGATGCGGATGGTTTCGTCGCAGTAGCCGCCGTTGAACAGGAAGCCGTCGGTGACGATGGCGGCGCGTTGACGGTCCGCCAGCTCTTCGAGCGCGAAGCCGAGCGATCCACGGCGGAAGTAGATGCTCTTCGGCAGTTTGTGCCACAACATGTTTTCTGCCCTCTTGGCCACGGTCTTCTTGTTGATCAAGTGCTGCGGACCAACGTTTTCCGAGATCGAGTTGCCGCCCCAAGAGCCGCAACCCAGCGTGAGCGACGGCGCCAGCGCGAAGTTGTACAGGTCGCCGATACCGCCTTGGGAGGAGGGGGTGTTGATCAGGATGCGCGCCGTCTTCATCTTGTCGCCGAAGTAGCGGATGCGTTCGGCCTGCAGATCCTGGTCGGTGTACAGCGCGGAGGTATGGCCGATGCCGCCCAGCGCCACCAGCGCCTCGGCCTTGGTTACCGCATCGTAGAAATCGCGCGCGCGGTACATGCCCAGCGTCGGCGACAGCTTTTCGTGGGCGAAGGCTTCTTCCTCGCCGACCGACGTCACTTCACCGATCAGCACCTTGGTGTACGGCGGCACGTTGATGCCGGCCATTTCTGCGATCTTCAGCGCGCTCTGGCCGACGATGTTGGCGTTCAGGCCGCCATCGACCAGGATCACCTTGCGCACCGCATCCGCTTCCTTCTTGCTCAGCAGATAACCGCCGGCGTTGCTGAAGCGTTCGCGCACCGCGTCGTAGATGCTGTCGACGATGATCACCGCCTGCTCAGAGGCGCAGACCACGCCGTTGTCGAAGGTCTTGGACATCAGGATCGACGCCACGGCGCGCTTGATGTCGGCGGTTTCGTCGATCACCACAGGCGTATTGCCCGCGCCGACGCCGATCGCCGGCTTGCCGCTGGAGTACGCCGCACGCACCATGCCCGGGCCGCCGGTGGCCAGGATCAGGTTGACGTCGGGGTGACGCATCAGGTGGTTGGACAGCTCGACCGACGGCGCATCGATCCAGCCGATGATGTCCTTGGGCGCGCCAGCCTTGACGGCGGCTTCCAGCACCAGGCGGGCCGCGTCGCAGGTGGACTGCTTGGCACGCGGGTGCGGGCTGAAGATGATGGCGTTACGCGTTTTCAGCGAGATCAGCGCCTTGAAGATCGCGGTGGACGTCGGGTTGGTGGTCGGCACGATGCCGCAGATGATGCCGATCGGCTCGGCGATGGTCAGCGTGCCGAAGTTGTCGTCCACCGAGAGAATCCCGCAGGTCTTCTCGTCCTTGTACTTGTTGTAAATGTACTCGGAGGCAAAGTGGTTCTTGATCACCTTGTCCTCGATCACGCCCATGCCGGTCTCGCCGGCGGCCATCTTGGCCAGCGGGATACGCGCATCGGCCGCGGCCAGCGCGGCACAACGGAAAATCTCGTCGACTTGCTGCTGCGTGTAGGTGGCAAATAGCTGCTGTGCTTTCTTGACCCGAGCGACCAGCGCGTCGAGTTCTTGGATGTTGGTAACGGTCATCGATGTTCTCCTAGATATATTCCGGTTGTCGCTTGTCGACGATCACTTGATCGATAGTGTGGAAAACCGCCTGAACCAAGCCTGCCCACACCAGCCACCCGACAGCCGCAGGTTGGAAGATACGCCCCTGGGAGGAGTCAGAATTTGATCTATGGCAGAAATAGGAGAAAACTCAAATTTTGATTCCGATAATGTATATTATGTCAAGCGACGAGCTATGTTGAACTTGTTCACGAGCGCAACATGTGACGGCCTACACACCAGATCTGAAAACTGGGGGTGCCATGTCTAATGTTGTCCATAAGCTCAACATTGGTAAGACATGCAACGATGCCGATTATCCAGTGCAAGTTCGCTTCAGGTCAGCGCCTACCATTCTTGGTCACCAAGGCTCGGCCAGCACTCCCACTGCTAATCCCTCTGTTGTACGTCCAGTTCAAACTACGCTACCAAGCCTATAACACAGCAGCACGTTGCCTCCGTTCAATCGAAGCATTTTATGACTATGCCTCGTTCAGGCATGTTGATGTCGAGTCGGACATAAGCGCAGGTCGCCTGGAAAACGTCCTGTCGTTAGTCAGTGGCTTTGCTGCTTGGTTAACGACAGGCCGGCAAGCGACCAACGTCGTCGCGGCTGTCGGCATTGAAACGGCCTTACCAATGAATAGCCGAACGAGGGATCAGCACCTGTTAGCACTGAAGGCTTACCTGTCTTGGTGTGCAGCACGATATATCCCACGCTCACGGCTTGGGAAATCAGAACCCTCAGGAATATCGGCCGTCTTCGTTGATGCGGTCGACAGCATTGATCGTCGATTTGGTAACCACATCCTGAACTTGAAGCAATCCAGAGCACATGAACGCAGCCTCACAGAGGAAAATATTCATCTCATCCGGGCGCATATCGTGCCAGGAGCTGATATCAATCCATTTCCGGAGCGAGTGCAGTTTCATAACGCCAGGCGCATGAGTGCCATCGATCATAGATTCGGAAAAAGCAAGAAATGAAAAAGGCAAACAAACCCGACGAGTTGCTTTTTGAAGCCTCTGCTGCGCCAAAGTAAAAGGCTATTTATCCTATTCGCTTGAGAAGCATGCTCCGCGCACTGCTGCTTCTGTTGTGGTATTTATTAGGAAATTCTCCAAAACGTCATTAGCAAATACGTTTCCATGGAATGAAGAAGAAATTTTGCCCCAATTAGCCCAGTGGCACAACGATCGAAACATGGTAATTACATTTAGAAGAATGTACCAGTGGGCGTTAAATCTTGGAATTGTTGGATTCAATTTAAAAACAAATCTTTTGTTGTCCGAGGTTAAAACCAAAAAGGTAGAGGCAAACTCTAGAGTTTCTGCCCTATAGCTTATAGCTTCAGGGCGCTTCGCGGCCTGATCGGCCCCCGCCCGAACGCTACATTTAGTCCTGCGGACATTAAATCTTTATTCAGGTAATGAGCAAGCAAATGGAATGGGTAGAAATTTTTGATACCGCCATAAAAATTGGTCTCGGCGCCACTATATCAGGCATATTTTCATTGCTAGGCATGAAAACGGGGAGGAGAACTGAATCCAAAAAGGACTTAAAAAAATTAAAGAACGAAATGCTGTTTTCCTACATAAAAAACTAGAAGATTATTATTCAGCATATATGCAGTACACATCGAAGTGCTTGAACATAATACACTCGGGCAAAAATTACTCGTTCGAAACCTATCTTACCTTTATAAGCGACGCCTGTGACAAAATTCGAACGGGCGAGCAGGCATTGATTTCGGCAAGGGCAAATTTGATATGCCTGGACGAAGCCGGAATTGCCAACAAAACTGAGGAGTTAATCATAAATTGCAACTTTGTTGGAAATACGACATACCGTGACAAAAAAATTCCAGAGGCAGCCGAAATAACTAACGCACTTCGTGTTTGCAATGAAATAAAAAGAGAGGTAGAAAAAGCAATTAAGCTGTGCTTTGAAAAAATAAACCTTGACTAGCCCAGAAAAACAAAGAAACCATCAATATGAAAAAAACATTTATTCAAGAAAAAATTCCTTTACAAAGAAATTCGCCCAGAGTAAATGTCGAGGCACTATGGAAGCAGTACGAAATGGAGGTGGCGCTATATCGATTTCATTTGGAAATGTCTATAAAAATAAATGCCTTCCACTATGCAATTACCGGAGCAATACTTTCTTTTTATTTCGCCAATAAAGATATAGCCGAAATTGAATACTCGATGGTTTTGCCGGCAACGTTTAGCGCAGGCTTAGCCATAACCTTTCTATGCTTGATCCCCATGACACAAATATCTCGCAAAAATATAATCAATCTTGCAAAGGGATTGAAAATAGAAACACCCACAAGAGTCATATTTTTGGCGAGTATTTATCTTATCTTCTCTTTATCCAACGCTTTAATAGCGATTGCTTGCATCGCCATTTCATCCGGATCATTCAAATAGATTCGCCGCCCGATTGCGGGCTGCCGCACACGGGGGTTATGCAATCCACCACCCATTGTGGCTGACGGCCACGCCCGGACCACATCTACGCCGAAGCAGCAATGCCATGCCATTCGTCTGATTTATGTGATAGTCACTATTTAACCAATTGGCACATGCGACACCGGCTGAGATATCGCAGCCGGGCCAGCGGAATCATCAAACCACCCTTCGGCCACAATCCGTTTGCACGTCGCCTGATCCATCGACGCAATAACCGTTGCTTGCTGCGTATAACAGCGACAGATATCCCTCATCACCGCGCACGCGACCGGTTTAGGCGCAACCCTGGGCGCGGTAACCCGGCTTCCGCTTGTTGCGATGAGAAGAATCACCCGGTGCTACCGAATCCGTGCCTCACCCTTTGTGAGCAATCAGCAACGCCGTATCCACCGTGAAGCTGCCATCCGCTTCGATGCCGAAGTGCTCGACCACTTCGCTGGCGGCCATGTTTTGCAGGGAGCGGATGGCCGCCGTGTGGGCGGCCGGGGTCTGCATGCGTTCGATCCAGGACCGGAACTCCAGCCGCAACCGGAACGGCACCACCTCGTCGACGATGAAGCCGGCCTTGTTCAGCTCGTGACGCCACGTTTCCACCGAGGCGTCGCGCACATGGGATGGGTCGCGCAGCAGTTCCAGGCTTTGCAACCAGGTGTCCAGTAATGGTTGCCCCGGCGATACCACGTCCATGAACAGACCCAGGCCGCCGGGCTTGAGGGCGCGATGCATCTGCTTCAAGCCGGCGGGCAGGTCGCGCCAGTGATGTGCGCTGTAGCGGGTGGCGATCACGTCGAACGCCTCGTCCGGGCATGGCAATGCTTCGGCCGCGCCCTGCTTGGTCACGATGTTGTCGAGCCCGCGGCGTTGCGCTTCCGCGGCCACGGTTTCCAGCATGCGCGCGGACAGGTCGTAGGCGACCACTTTGGCCACCGCCGGCGCCAGACGGAACGACACATGGCCGCCGCCACAGCCCATGTCGAGGACGATGGCATCGGGGCGGCTGGCGACCCGTTCGGCCATCAGCGCCAGATCCTCGCCGCTGGCGTGGACCGCGCTGGTGAGATAGGCATTCGCCTTGGGATCATATTGGTGGACGACGACGTCGTCATGGCGCTGCTGGCTCATCGCGGGCTCCGGGTGGCGATATGGGAAGCCCATTCTTTCGCCGATCCACTACCGGTACAAGGCAGGTGGTTATCCTGGTATGGGATGTACCACCAAGGAGTGATGGCTGGAGGCGCGCCAGGTTGGCCGAGGCTTGCTGACGATCGCATTCAAGGCGCGTTGCCGAGGCGACGCATCGCGGTCACCGCTGGAGCACCCTTCCCCCCTCGCCTGCCCGGGCAGCACCTGCGGCAAACCAGTCCTCACAGTGCCGTTGCGCATCAGCGCAAAAACCACCGGGCAATCGCCCGGTGGCCTGGGGTTTCGCGCCGCCCGTTCCGATCGGACATGACCGCGATGGGGCTGGGCCCTTCCGCGCAATCGGCCCGGAAGGGCTTTGCTCGCCGTTGCCCCGTCTAGTGCAGTTCCACCTGATAAATCGCCGTGGTACCGCTGACTTCGTTGCCCACGATCAACAGCGGCTTGCCGTTGGGCGATTTGGCCGCGGAGACGAACACCAGTCCTTCCGGGCCGAGGTCGCCGGCTGCGGCGGTGGTCGGGTCGGCGGTGAAATCGCGGGTGTTGAGGTAACTGACGTAGCTTGGTGCGGCCGGGTTGGTCACGTCGTAGACCATCACGCCGCCCACCCGCTCCAGCCCGATGAAGGCGAAGGTCTTGTCGCCGATGCGGCCCAGGGCCACGCCTTCCGGTTCCGGGCCCTTATTGTCGCTGCGGTCGTCGAACTTGGCGGTTTCATGGTCGGAGTTGAAATAGGTCGGGTTCAGTTCGGCCAGTTTTTTCTCGATCTGGTCGCCCGATTCCCACACCAGCGCGCCGTTTTCGTCCCAGATGGCGATCGAACGGCCGCCAAAGCTGTACAGCGCGTCGTAGACCAGCTTGCCCGCGCCGTTCAGCTTGGGCGTGCCATCGGCGTTGGTCTGGTAGCCCAGCGTCCAGGTGACGTTGAGCCGGCCGAGCTGCTCGTCCTTGGCGCAGTTGCCGGGGTTGGTGGCCGTGGCGCCGCAATAGCCGAACACGTCGGGATTCAGCGTCGCGCCGACCGCCAGCGCACGCAGTTGCGGCGGCAGGTCTTCGTTCTTGCGGCGATCGAATCCGTCCTTGTGCACCAGATGCTTGACGCGGAACTCCTCGACGAAGCCCTTGCTGGCGTCGCCGGCGAAATACGCGGTCTCGTCGGAGGACCAGGCGCGGCTGTCGCCCTCGTTGGCGGTGACCAGGTAGGTCTTGCCGCCGGCGCTGTAGGCGGCGATCGCGTCCGGCAGGTACAGGCCGCGCACGCCGGGCCAGGTGCGGATATCGATCTTGCCGTCGGCGTCGCTCACGTCCAGGCCGTTGCCGGCCACGCCGTGGTCCTTGTAGCCCAGCGGCAGGATGTCGATGACCTTGGCCTGGGCGATGTCCACCTTGGCCAGCGCATTGTTTTCCTGCAGCGTGACCCAGGCGGTGGCGCCGTCGGCCGACACCGCGATGTATTCCGGCTCCAGATCCTGCGATGCCTTGGCGTTCGGGCCGTAGATGCGCACGCCCCTGGCGCGCAGTTCGGCTTCCCTGCCGTCCCAGGCGGTGAAGTCGGCGGTGCGCGCCACCGGGTGTGCCGGGTCGCGCACGTCGATCACGCTGACCGAGCCCGGCGGGTCGATCTGGTAGTCCAGGCTGGGTTCGGCTTCGTTGGCGACCAGCACCGTCTTGCCGTCCGGGGTGAAGGTGATCATGTCCGGCAGCGAGCCGATCTGCACGTGGCCCAGCAGTGTCAGGTCGCTGGCGCGATAGAAGGCGGCGTAGCCCGGCGCGGTCTTGTCCTGCGCCTGGATCGCCACGGCGAGGATGCCATCGTGCAGCGACAGGCTATTGATCTCGGCCCCCGCGGAAATGGTCTGGGCGCTGATCTCGCCGAAGTGCACCGGCTGGGCCGGGTCGGTCAGATCCAGCACGTCGATCACGCCTTTCCTGGCATTGACCACGAAGGCGCGCTTGCTGGCCGGATCGAAGCCGGGAATCTCGGCGGCGCTCTGCGCGAACACGCCGGTATTGAAGCGGCCCAGCAGGCTGAGCGAAATCGAATCCGGCGTCACCTCGGGCGTCGGGGTCGGGGTCGGCGTGGGCGCCGGGGTCGGCACGGGGGTGGGTGCCGTCGGCGTGCTGCCGTCGGAGGCGCAGGCGGCCAGCAGGCCGGCGAACGCCAGGGTGCTGCCGGCGGCGATCCAGGTCTTCATCGTTGTTGTCCTTGTGGGTTGGGGTCGCAAAGGGCCGCAGCATAGGAACAAGGCGTTTACGATTTGATTTCGAAATCGTGACGTGACGATGAATGCACCCAATTGGCCGACGCGGCGCCCTGCCCTGACCGCGTATCCGCCGCAGGTCGCACCTGAACGCCCGCTCATGCCGCGCGCATTGACGCCCATTTATGAAAGCCCTTTCATATCGCCACGGGCCAAGCCCGGATAAAGCCCTCAATGGAGCGACAACAATGAAGATGCGATGGAGAGTGTGGCTCGCCAGCCTGCTGGCGGGCCTTTTGTGGCTGATGCCCGCGGCGCGGGCCGCCGATTACGGCCAAGGCGTGAGCGTGGCCGGCAATGTGGCGACGATCTGGTTCAAATCCAGTGTCGCCACCACCTGGGTGGACATCCACTACCAGGTCAACAGCGGGGCCACGCAGAACGTGCGCATGGCCTATAGCGCGGGCAACGCGCGCTACGAGCAGCAGGTGAACGTCGCCAGCGGCACCCGGCTCGACTATTCGTTCACCTACAACAACGGCACCCCCGCCTACGACACCGGCACCTTCAGCTACGTGGTCGGCGGCGCCAATCCGACGCCGACCGCCACGCCGACCGCCACGCCGACCGCCACGCCGACACCGCAACCGACGTCCGCTCCGGCAAGCTGCGCGGCCTGGGCCGAGGGCAACACCTACGCGGCCGGCACGGTGGTCAGCTACAACGGCGCCACCTATACCGCGCTGGTGACGCATACCGCCTATGTCGGCACCAACTGGAATCCGGCGGCGACGCCGACGCTGTGGCGTGCCGGCGGCAGTTGCGGCAGCCAGCCCACCCCGACACCGAATCCGACCCCCACTCCGACGCCGAACCCGACGCCCACGGCCACACCGACGCCGGCCGGCGCCGCGGTGCCGGGCCGCATCCAGGCCGAAGCCTGGAGCGCCATGAGCGGGGTGCAGACCGAAACCACCACCGACAGCGGCGGCGGGCTCGATGTTGGCTGGATCGAAACCGGCGACTGGCTCGACTACCGGGTCAACGTCGCCACCGCGCGCAGCTATACCTTGCAATTGCGCGTCGCCAGCCCCAACAGCGGCGCCGCGCTGCAACTGCGCAACGCGGCTGGCGCGGTGCTCGCCAGCGTGACCGTTCCCAACACCGGCGGCTGGCAGAACTGGGTCACGGTGCAGACCAGCGTCACCCTGCCCGCCGGCAACCAGGTGCTGCGCATCCACGCCAGCAATGGCGGCTTCAACCTGAACTGGCTGGAATTCGTCGCCGGCAGCGTCACCCCCACGCCGCCCCCGGTCACGCCGACGCCCACGCCGGCCAACCCGGATCTGCCGGTGGGCAGCGGCGCGATGACCATCAAGCTGGAGAACGCCACGCGCGGCACCTACGGCGACCAGCAGGTCTACTGGGCCATCATCGGCTACGACCCGACCACCCGCGCGCTGTCCTACGTCAACCGCAGCGGGCAACTGGTGCCGGCGCGGGTGGCGGACAACGATGCGGCGGGCCATCTGACCAAGAACGGCCAGAACTACGCCAATTACTTCTCCACCATGAGCCAGACCAACTGGGTGTCGATCCCGCGCATCGATTCCGCTCGCCTGTTCATCAGCGTCGGCTCGCCGATGTTCATCAAGATCAACCTGGCCGCCGACGGCCTGGTGGGCTTCGCCGGGCCGGATCTGGGCAACCCGACCGATCCCAATCAGGACGTGTATTTCGAATGGGTGGAATTCACCGTCGATCAATACGGCTACCACGGCAATTCGACGCGGGTGGACCAGTTCGGCTTCCCGATCCGCACGCGCCTGATCGGCCTGGACGGCTATGACCGCACGCTGGGCGAGACCGAAACCCGCGAAGCGCTGTTCAGCGCCTACGAGCGCGACGTGCCGGCGGAGTTCAAATCGCTGGTGAAGCGTCCGTACCGCATCGTGGCGCCCGGCAAGGGCGGCTTCGGCCACGGCGGCGCCAACAGCAACTACTACACCAACTACGTGAACCAGGTGTGGAGCCACTACGCCAGCAACGATCTGGTCTTCACGGCCGAGGCCGGCACCTTCCGCGGCCGGGTGATCGGCAACGACTTCGTGTTCTCCAAGAACGGCGGGCCGCAAAACCTGTACATCCGCGGCAAGCCCGTCACCCAGGACATCATGGAGGGCTCGGGCAACCTGGCCGCCGGCAGCGCCGAGGAGAAAGTGGTGCAGGCGCAGATCACCGCCGCCTTCAACCGTCACCTGCTGCTGACGGTGGATCCGGCCAACTGGAGCAACTCGGCGTATTACTATCTGCAAGCGCCGGCGAACTACTTCTCCAAGTTCTGGCACGACCACAGCATCGACGGATTGTCGTATGGCTTCTGCTACGACGACGTGCGCGGCCACAGCAGCCTGCTGGAGCACCCGTCGCCCAAGGGGCTGATCGTCACCGTGGGCTGGTAACGCGCCCTGGCGTAAATGAAAAAGGCGGCAGAGCATTCTGCCGCCTTTGTCGCCCATGGCTGTGAAGGCCGGACCGCCTAATCGGCGGTATCCGCCTCGAACACGCTGGAGGTTTCACCCCAAGGGTGATAGCCGGTGCAGATGCGGGCAAAGCCGTAGCGCTCGTAATACCCGACGTGGTCGGTGCACAGGTAGAGCTTGGGAAAACCCATCCCCGCCGCGTCGCGCTTGGCCTGAGTCAGCAGCAACTGTCCCAGTTCGCGGCCGCGATGGTCTTCTTCGATATACAGCGCGCACAGCCAGGGCCACAGGTCGCCGCAGCTGATGAAGTCGTTGGTGATCAGACCGGCGCAGCCGATGATCTCCCCTTCGTCCTCCAGCAGATACCACACCGGCAGCGGATTACTGGCCACCACGCTGCGACGGATGCTGTCGTCGTACATGGGCTTGTTGGCCTCTGAGGCCCATTTGCTCTGGAAATAACCGATCGCCCGTTCGGTGTATTCGGGTTGTTTTCGTAGGTTGATGACCTTCATTCGATTGATTTTCTCGACACGGATTGATGATGGATGGTGGGGGTCCGGTCAGCTCAGAAAAAACATGCCTGTGTGCTCCTCGAATCGAGCGTGCATTGTATTGCCCGGGCAAGTGGCCGGCCACGGCGGGGATATGCTGCGGTTGCGTTTTGTCCTACGCGCGATTGGGGAAACCGCCGATGCGCCGTGCTGCGTCGCACCAATACATTGGGATCGTTCCCCACTGGAGCAATGCCATGGCCGATCTCGACCCGCTGGTTCAACACGACACGGCGCAACACGACGCCTGCGCAACCGAAGAAACCGTCGTCCTGGAAAACAGCGACGACGCGCAAGCGGTGGACTGGTTCACCCTGCAAGTCTGGGAATGAACCCCGCCCCTTGAACGCCCCGCCACCGCGGGGCGTTTTGCTGTTGTACTTTACCCACCGTTGCGCCGCCCGGGCCCAACGCACTCCCGCCATCGGCTACCGTGCCGGTATTCCCACGCCGGCCCCGCCGCATGACCGACTCCAGCCAGATCGCCCCGCTGCTCGTCGCCGCCCGTCCCAGGGCGCTGGCGGCATTGCTGCGTTACTTCCACGACCTGGAGCGGGCCGAGGACGCCTTCCAGGAAGCGTGCCTGCGCGCGCTGCAACGCTGGCCCGGCGACGGCGTGCCGCGCGATCCGCTGGCGTGGCTGATCCTGGTGGCGCGCAACGCAGCGCTGGACCGGGTGCGCCGCGAAGCGCGCGAAACGCCGCTGACCGACGAAACCGCCCCACCGGACCAGCCGAGCGACACGGCCGAATCCCTCGATCACCTGGACCGTGCGCGTTACGGTGACGAGGTGCTGCACCTGCTGTTCATCGCCTGTCACCCCGCCCTGCCCGCCCCGTCGCGCATCGCCCTCGCGCTGCGCGTGGTGTCCGGGCTGACGCTGGCGCAGATCGCCAGCGCCTTCCTGATCGCCGAGCGCACTGTGGAACAGCGCATCGTGCGCGCCCGGCAACGCATCGCCGCGCTGGGTCTGCCGTTCGAAACGCCGGATGCCGCCGCACGCGAAGCGCGCCTGAGCGCCGTATCCGCCACCATCTACCTGCTGTTCAACGAAGGCTACGCCGCCAGCGGCGGCGAGCGGATGCTGCGCACGTCGCTGTGCGAAGAAGCGATCCGCCTGGCGCAACTGCTGACCGACCTGTTTCCCGCGCACGACGAAACCCTGGGCCTGCTGGCCCTGCTCCAGCTGCAACACGCGCGCCACGCCGCCCGGATCGATGCGCAAGGCGAAGTGGTGTTGCTGGAAGACCAGGATCGCAGCGCGTGGGACCGGGCCGCCATCAATGCCGGGCTGGCCGCACTGGCCCGGGCGCAGACTGGCGCGGCACCGCCCGGGCCGTATCGCTTGCAGGCCGAAATCGCCGCCGTCCATGCCCGCGCAGCAAGCGCGGCGGACACCGACTGGGCCGCCATCGACCGTTGCTATGCCGCACTGGAGGCCGTGCGCCCATCGCCAGTGGTCACGCTCAACCGCGCGGTCGCGGTCGAAAAGCTGCACGGCGCCGCATCGGCGCTGGCGCTGATCGCGCCGCTCGACACGCGCCTGGCCGGCTACTTCCATTTCCACGGCGTGCGTGGCGCACTGCTGGCGCGACTGGCGCGGCACGACGAAGCCAGCGCCGCCTTCGCGCAGGCGTTGGCGCTGGCCCGCACCCCGGCCGAAGCCCGCCATATCCAGCGCCAGATTGCGCATCTGGCCACTTCCACTTCGCCCACCCGAGACTGACCGACCATGCTCTACGCCATCCTGATCCACGGCTCCGAAGAAGCCATCGCCGGCTGGGACGACGTCACCGAAGCCGCCTTGCAGCAGCGCCATGCCGAAGTGCGCCAGGCATTGCAGGCCGAAGGGCGCCTCGGTCCGGCGCTGCGGCTGGCGCCCGGCCAGGCATCGGTCTGGCGCGGCGACGACGATTTCGTGCTGGACGGCCCCTATGCCGAGACCAAGGAACAACTGCTGGGCCTGTACGTGGTCGATTGCGACAGCGTGGCGGCGGCGCGCGCCGTGGCGCAAGGATTGGCCTTCGAGGGCGGCGTCTTCGAGATCGTGCCGATCTCGCTGTTCCTGCCGGGGCAACTCGCCCGCCCCGTGCCGTCCGGCGGGGAATGAACGGCGCACTGTCGGAAAGCGGCCGGCGCCCGCGTCCTTGTGTCACCCCCGCCGCGAGCGGGTCACACCAGGAGCACTTCCATGACATTGCAAGACAAGAATGCCGTCGTCTATGGCGGCGGCGGCGCGCTGGGCGGCGCCATTGCCCGCGCCTACGCCGCGGCCGGCGCACGGGTATTCCTCGCCGGGCGCACCCCGGGCAGGCTGGGCGCGGTGGCCGACAGCATCATCGGCAAGGGCGGCCGGGCGGAGATCGCCCAGGTGGATGCGCTCGATGAGCGCGCGCTGACCGAGCACTGCGCCGAGATCGCCCGGCAAGCGGGGCATCTGGACATCGCCGTCAACGCCATCGGCGTCGACCATATCCAGGGCGAACCGCTGTCGTCGCTGACGCTGGCGGATTTCGCGCTGCCGGTGGACACCTACATCCGCAGCCATTTCCTGATCGCCAAGGCGGCGGCGCGCCAGATGATGCCGCAGGGCAGCGGCGTCGTGCTGGCGCTGACCACGCCGGCCAGCCGCATGACCGGGCCGGGCTACCTGGGCCATTGCGTCGCCTGCGCCGGCGTCGAGGCGCTCACGCGCCATCTGGCCGGCGAGCTGGGCGGCGCCGGGGTGCGCGCCGTCTGCATCCGCTCCCACGCCATTCCCGAGGCGATGACGCACGGCTCGCACAGCCGGCGGATTTTCGAGCGCAGCGCCCAGGCATTGGGCATCGACGTGGCGGAACTGATGGCCGGCGCGGCGCGCGGCACGCCGCTGCAACGCCTGCCGACCCTGGATCAGCTGGCGCAGACCGCGGTGTTCCTGGCGTCGGATGCGGCCGCCGCCATGACCGGGGCCATCGTCAATCTGAACGGGGGATCGATCCTGGACTGAGCGGCGCTTCGGCCAGCCGGCGCAGCAGCGCCGGCAGCACCGCCTGTTGCAGCAATGGCGCCAGCGGCAGATGCGGCGCGGCGGGGTCGATCCACGCCAGCTCGTCGATCTCGGCCCGGCGCCGCGGCTCGCCCGTCAACGGGCCGAGGTAGACGGTGGCGCGGACGATGTGCCCCGGTTCGTTGGCGGCCGCCGCGCTGAAGCAGCCCAGCATTTGCAACTGCGCCGGGTCCGGCGCGCAACCGAGTTCCTCGTCCAGTTCGCGGATCAGGCTTTGCAGCGGGCTCTCGCCCGGTTCGGGCTTGCCGCCCGGCAGCATGAAGCGGGTGGTGCCGCGCTTGCGCACGGTAAGCAGGCGGCCGTGACGCAGCGTGGCGAGGGTGACGACTTCGATGGCGGGCATGAGGCGGGTGGCGGCGGAACAAAGCGGCGATTATCGCCCAAGCGGCCGTCGCCGCCCGCGTCGGTCCGCGCCGCAGATCGACAGGCCAAGCGCGGCAGGCAGCCATGCGGCTTCAAGCGCCGTCCTTGGCCTCCAGCGGCGGGATCAGCCCGCCGTCGCGCATCACCTGCTGTTCGTCCTCGTGCGAGATATAGAACACCACCTTGGGGCCGCTGCCGGGGTCGAACAGCACATAGCTGATGTAGAACTCGAACTCGCGCGGCGCGCCCTGCGGCGCGAACACCATGCGCCAATGCACCTTGGCCAGCGTGTAGCGCGCATCGAGCGGCGTTTCGGCGATATCCAGCACCTTGGCCGAGCGAAAGCCGATGTCGCGGAAGAAAGCCTGTCGCAGCGGAATGGCGTCGCGGAACGCCTGGTCGTTGCGCAGGCAGACCACGCCGTTGGGATCGGCGCCGAGGAACACCTCGGTGAACTCGGCGCAGATCAGCTCGGGATCGAAGGTGTTGGCGCCGCGCTCGTAGTGGGCGAAGAACTGCTCGATCGGGGTCATCGCCGCTCCTGTGTCCGCCTGCCCCGCCGCCACCCGGCAACGGGCCGCTCAGCGTTCGCTGTTCCAGTGCAGCGGCGCGTCGTGGTGCGGCCGCTCCAGGTGGTGGACCAGTTGCCCGGGCAGCGGGTCGTAGTCGTCGTCCTCGCTGTCCCAGTTCTCGGGTTCCAGCCATTCGGAGGCGCCGTGGCGCAGGCGTTCGTCGTAGTCGAGTTCGTAAGGGTAAGCCATGGTCCGCTCCTTGCACGATCCGGGAAGTACGGCCCAACGATACGATCGGCCCGGCATGGGCGGCAGTCGGCGCGCGGCGCGCCCGGCAGTAGGTGGGTCGCAGACATTCACCGTAGAATTTCCCGCTTTGCCCTGTAGGAAGCCACGCCATGAACGACAGACAACTGGTCGCCGCAGCCGCCATCAACCTCTTTATCGCCGTGGCCGCCGGCGCCTTCGGCGCCCATGGGCTGAAGGCGGTGCTGAGCGAGCCGATGCTGGCGATCTGGCACACGGCGGTCACCTATCAGATGGTGCACGCGCTGGGGCTGTTCGTGGTCGCCCTGCTGCTGCCGCGCCTGCCCGGGCGCCTGCTGGCCTGGAGCGGCGGGCTGATGCTGGCCGGCATCGTGTTGTTCAGCGGCAGCCTGTATCTGCTGGCGCTGACCGGCGTGCGCGTGCTCGGGGCGATCACGCCGCTGGGTGGCACCGCGTTCCTGGCCGCCTGGGCGTTGCTGGCATGGCGGGCGATGGCGCGTTGACGTTGCCTATCGCCGCGATGGGAACAATCAATTTTCGTTATTAGATGGGAATCATTATCATCCGCTTCAGACGGCTAGCAAAAGCCAGCGCAGCGGTTCTGGCAAGAAGCGCGAAACGCAGACAGTACAAGACGTACGGCAAGTGAGGCTCGGCGCCCCCGAGCGACGCCGCCAGAAAGGTTTTGCTAGCCGTACTCAACGAAATCAACCCGGTCAACAAGGAGTCCATCATGGTCAAGGCATGCGAAGTCAGCAGCGGTGTCGCCCTGCACCTGGTGGTGGGCTTCAGCGTCACCTACGCCATGACCGGCAGCATCGCGGCCGGCGGTCTGGTGGCCCTGGTGGAACCGTTGTGCATGGTGGTCGCGCACCACTTCCACGACAAGGTGTGGCACGGCATCAAGGCGCGGCGCCAGCCACAGCCCCAAACCGTCGCTGCCTGACCGCAAAGCCGGCGGCATTCCCGCCTCAACCGCCCGCCTGCTTGGTGCGGATCGCCAGCAGCGCCTGGTTGCGCAGGGTTTTCAGCAGATTCAGCTCGTTGTTGGCGATCTTCAGGCTGCCGGCTTCGCGCATGTCGCCGTAGAAACAGCCGATCACCCGTTGGTCGAGCTTGAGCGGGAACACGATGAAGGTGCAGGCCGGTACCCAGCGCGGATACCAGGCGGGGATGCGGTCGCGGATGCTCTCGGCGTGGATGTCCTCGATCAGGATGTCGGCGTTGCGCGCCAGCGCCACCTGGAACACGTCGACCACCGGGCCGACCTCGATCTGGAAGCCATCCACCATTCCGGCGATGCCTTCGCCAAAACCGAAACGCCCCTGGATCACCGAGCGCTTGGGGTCGCGGGTGGCGAACACCACCCGCTCGAAGCCGATGCCGCGATACATGGTTTCCAGGATCATCCGCAGCAGGTCGTTCAACTTGAACTCGCCCACCAGCGTGTTGGTGATGTCCTGCACGCCGGCGGACAGCACGGCGGTCGGCTGCGCCTGCTCGCCGGCCTCGACCGCGGTTTCCAGCGTGGCGCGCTCCAGCGTGTCCTCGAAGGCATCGCCGCCGCCCGCCGCGTGGCCGCCATAGACGCGCCGCAACTGGCGCATGAATTCGCTGCCGCCGTGATCGACGCCGATCACCCCCAGGTAGGCGATGAATTGATCGGCGGTTTCGCTCAACAGCTCGTCGATGTCGCGAGAGACGATGCCCAGCGGGCGGCCGTAGCGGTCGAGCAGCGCGGCGCGCAGCCGCCCGGCTTCCTTGGCGCCGCAGCCCACCAGTTGCTGCATTTCCGCGCCCAGGTTGGTGTACTGCCGCAGCCGCTCCAGATTGGTCTGCGGCTCGCGCAACGCACCCGGCGGCAAGGGGCGCATGCTGTTGACGATGCGCTCGGGGAAGCTCCAGTGCTGCGCCACACCGATGCCCAATTCGCTGTAGTCCAGCCCCAGCACCTGGCGCACCGCGGCGTCGTGCGCCATGCCACCCTCCACCCGCTTGGCGATCTCCACGCTTTCCTCGTGGAAGTAGTACAGCGTGAGCAGCTTGCCCAGGTGATGGAACATGCCGCAGATCAGCGCCTCCTCGGCGTCGCGGGTGCCGATGCGCTTGCCGACGCCCCGGCACAGCAGGCCGGAGAAAAACGCGCGCAGCACGCTTTCGCGCAGGCTCACCGCCTGGGCGCGGTTGTGCATGTGCTCGAACAGCAGCAGCGTGATCGCCAGGTTGCGGATGGCGTCGAAGCCCAGGATCACGATGGCGCGCGACACGGTGCTGATGGTGCCGCCGAACTGGCTGTAGCTGGCCGAGTTGACGATGCGCAGCAGCTTGTTGGTCAGCGAGAAGTCCTTGAGGATCACTTCGGACAGCACCTGCAGGCGTTCGGTGTCGTCGCCGCTGATCTTGTTGATGGCGCTGATCGCCTGCGACAGCGCAGGAAAATCCGCGGTGTGGCGCATGCGGCGCAGCAGGAACTCCAGCGTGGCCCGCCCGCTCGCCTCCGCGTCGTCGGCCACCGGCGGATCGGCGCCCTGCCAGGCGCGCAACGCGTCGAGCATGGCACCGGCATCGGCATAGCGCTCGCGCGGGTCCTTGAACAACGCCACCATCACCAGGTGATCCAGCTTTTCGTCGATGTCGGGCCGTAGCCGCGACGGCGGCGCGAACGCGCGGTGGGCGATGTGGTGCAGGATGGCCATGACCGATTCGCCGTCGGCGGCGGTCTGCCCGGTGAGCAGCTCGTACAGCGTCATGCCGGCGCCGAACAGGTCGACCTGGGTTTCGACCGGCAGATTGCGCAACGTTTCGGGCGCCATGTAGCGCGCGGAGCCCGACAGGTCGGCCGCCGCGCCGCGCGGCAGGGCAATGCCGAAATCCATGATGCGCGGCCAGCCCGTGCGGTCGAGCATCAGGTTCTGCGGCTTGATGTCGCGGTGGACCACGCCCTGGGCATGGGCGTAGGCCAGCCCTTCCAGCACGCCGGTCAGCAGTTCCGCCGCACGCACCGGCGACAGCGGGCCTTCGCGCTTGAGCAACGCGGCGGCGGTTTCGCCCTCGACGTATTCGAACACCAGCCAGGTCTGGCCCTGGGCCTCGAACACGTCGAACAGCGTCACGATATTGGGATGCTGCAAGCGGCTGGCCAGCCGCGCCTCGTCCATCGCGGCGGTGCCGCCGGAAGGCAGCGCCTTCAGCGCCACCTGGCGCCCCAGCCTGGCGTCCTGCGCCAGATAGACCTTGCCCTGCGCGCCCTGCCCCAGGGTGCGGATGATCTCGAAGCGCTTTTGTAGTGATGCGGCCATGGTGCCCCCTTTGCTGCTCATGATAGCCACAACACAGGGAAAACCTTGCAGCATATTCGTGGGCGGATCGGGAAATCCGGACGCGCGGCGACGGCGTGCAGGCAGCGCCACTGCTTGGCTTGACGACGAATCAGGCCAAAGTCGGCCCAGCGCGTGAGCCAACCCCGACCGTCATGAAAGCTGTCGATAGCGGACAGCAAACAAGCAAAACAGCTTGGATGTCCAGCCATGAAAAAGGGCGCCAGCGGCGCCCTGTTCCCGGCAAGGGTCCGACTCAGCCGCGGCGCCAGCCGGTGCCTTGCGCGCCGTCTTCCAGCACCACGCCGGCGGCGGCCAGTTCGTCGCGGATGCGGTCCGACTCGGCCCAGTTCTTGGCGGCGCGGGCGGCCTTGCGGGCGGCGATGGCGGCCTCGATGCGCTCGGCGCTCCATTCGCCCTCACCCACTTCGGCTTGCAGGAATGCCTGCGGCTCGCGCCCCAGCAGGCCCAGCACACCGGCCAATGCCTTCAGCTCGCCCGCCAGCGCCGGCGATTGCTGCCGGTTGGCCTCGTGCGCCAGGTCGAACAACACGGCCACGGCCTCGGTGGTGTTGAAGTCGTCGTCCATCGCCGCTTTGAAGCGCGCGGCGTAGGGGCTTTGCCAATCCAGCGTCACCGCGTCGGCCGGCACGGCCTTCAGCGCGGTGTACAGCCGGGTCAGCGCGTTGCGGGCGTCGTCCAGGTGCATGTCGCTGTAGTTGAGCGGGCTGCGGTAGTGCGCGCGCAGGATGAAGAAGCGCACCACTTCGGCGTCGTACTTCTTCAGCACCTCACGGATGGTGAAGAAGTTGCCCAGGCTCTTGGACATCTTTTCGTTGTCGACGCGGATGAAGCCGTTGTGCATCCAGTAATTGACGTAGCGCTGGCCGCTGGCGCCCTCGCTCTGCGCGATCTCGTTCTCGTGGTGCGGGAATTGCAGGTCGGCGCCGCCACCGTGGATGTCGAAGTGCGCGCCCAGGTGATGGCAGCTCATCGCCGAGCACTCGATATGCCAGCCCGGGCGACCGGCGCCCCACGGCGAATCCCACTTGGCGTCGGCCGGCTCGTCGGCCTTGGCGGCCTTCCACAGTACGAAGTCCAGCGGATCCTGCTTGTTCGGGTCCACATCCACCCGCTCGCCGGCGCGCAGGTCGTCCAGCGATTTGCCGGACAGCTTGCCGTAGCCGTCGAACTTGCGCACCGCGTAGTAGACGTCGCCGTTGGGCGCGCTGTACGCCAGGCCGTTGTCGATCAGTCGCCCGATCATCTGGTGCATGGCGCCGACGAATTCGGTGGCGCGCGGCTCGTGATCGGGCCGCAGCACGCCGAGGGCGTCGGCATCCTCGTTCATGGCGTCGATGAAGCGCTGGGTCAGCGCGTTGATCGATTCGCCGTTCTCCAGCGCGCGCTTGATGATCTTGTCGTCGATGTCGGTGATGTTGCGCACGTAATCGACGGCGTAGCCGGACGCGCGCAGCCAGCGCGCCACCATGTCGAACACCACCATCACCCGCGCGTGCCCCAGGTGACAGTAGTCGTAGACGGTCATGCCGCAGACATACATGTTCACCTTGCCCGGAACGATGGGCCGGAAGACTTCCTTCTCGCGCGAGAGCGTGTTGTAGAGATTGAGCATGGCGGGTGGTGCAGGACGGAAAAGCGGCCATTCTAGCAGGCGGAGCGCGCGCCACGCCGCGCTCCGCGCATGGGGCTCAGATATGTTGGTCGGTCGAGGGCTTTTCCCACAGGTTGATGCCGCCGTCCACCGCGTAGCGGTCGATCTCGGCCAGCTCGGCCGCGCTGAACGACAGGTTGGCCAGCGCGCCGACGTTCTCGCGGATCTGCTCGGGCGTGCTGGCGCCGATCAGCGTGGTGGTCACCGCCGGATGGCGCAGCACCCAGGCCAGCGCCATCTGCGCCAGACTCTGGCCGCGGCGGCGGGCGATCTCGTTCAACGCCCGCACGTGGGCCAGGTTTTCCTCGCTGAGGTGACCGGCCTGGAGCGAGCCGCCGCCCGGCTGGTTGACGCGCGCGCCAGCGGGAATGCCGTTCAGGTATTTGTCCGACAGCAGCCCCTGCGCCAGCGCGG
The DNA here is from genome assembly GCF_000374805.1 of Chitiniphilus shinanonensis DSM 23277. GTDB lineage: Bacteria > Pseudomonadota > Gammaproteobacteria > Burkholderiales > Chitinibacteraceae > Chitiniphilus > Chitiniphilus shinanonensis. Next base: position 65,342 of record NZ_KB895338.1, on the reverse strand, counting down.
TGAAGGCGATGCAGCCGACGCCGGCCTCGCTCAGCGTGCCCAGCAGTTCGTGCTCGATCCAGCGGTTGAGCATGTTGTAGGACGGCTGGTGGATCAGCAGCGGCACCTTCCATTGCGCCAGCAGCGCGATCATCTCGCGGGTCTTGCCCGGCGAATACGACGAGATGCCGACATACAGCGCCTTGCCCTGCTGCACCGCGGTCGCCAGCGCGCTGGCGGTTTCCTCCAGCGGCGTGTCGACGTCGAAGCGGTGCGAATAGAAGATGTCGACGTAGTCCAGCCCCATGCGTTGCAGGCTCTGGTCCAGGCTGGCCAGCACGTACTTGCGGCTGCCGCCGCCCTGGCCGTAGGGGCCGGGCCACATGTCCCAGCCGGCCTTGGTCGAGATGATCAGCTCGTCGCGGTAAGGCTTGAAGTCCTCGCGGAACAGCCGGCCGAAATTGACTTCCGCCGCGCCGTAGGGCGGGCCGTAGTTGTTGGCGAGGTCGAAGTGGGTGATGCCGAGGTCGAAGGCGGTGCGCAGCATGGCGCGCTGGCGATCGAGCGGCACCGCGTCGCCGAAGTTGTGCCACAGCCCCAGCGACAGCAGCGGCAACTGCAGGCCGCTGTTGCCGCAGCGGCGGTAGGTCATGGCGGAATAGCGGTCGGCGGCGGCTTGGTAGGTCATGGGCGGGGCTCCGGGTCAGCGATAAGGATCACGATAGCCTGCGCCGGATCGCCGTGCGTGCCCAGTCATGAAACGGCCTATTGCGGGCATGAAAAAACCGGCGCAGGCGCCGGTTCGATTCGCTGGCCCTGGGGCGATCCGCCCCAACGCCGCTCAGGTCTTGGGCAGGGTGACGCCGATCTGGCCCTGATACTTGCCGCCGCGGTCGCGGTAGCTGGTTTCGCAGATGTCGTCGTCGTCCGCCTCGAAGAACAGCACCTGGGCCACGCCCTCGTTGGCGTAGATCTTGGCGGGCAGCGGCGTGGTGTTGGAGAACTCCAGCGTCACGTAGCCTTCCCACTCCGGCTCGAACGGGGTGACGTTGACGATGATGCCGCAGCGCGCGTAGGTGGATTTGCCCAGGCACACCGTCAGCACGTTGCGCGGAATGCGGAAGTACTCGACGGTGCGCGCCAGCGCGAACGAATTGGGCGGGATGATGCAGTAGCCCTTGCCCGAGACGTCGACGAAGCTGTTCTCGTCGAAGTTCTTCGGGTCGACGATGGTGCTGTTCAGGTTGGTGAACACCTTGAATTCGTCGGCGCAGCGGATGTCGTAGCCGTAGCTCGACGTGCCGTAGGACACGATGCGCTGGCCGTTCACTTCCTTCACCTGACCGGGCACGAAGGGCTCGATCATCCCGTTTTGTTCGGCCATGCGGCGAATCCAGCGATCGCTCTTGATACTCATCGTTGTCACACCATCTGGAAAAAATTGCTGCGTATTGTACTCAACGCGCCCGCCCACTTGTTGGCAAAGAACAACCCGGCCGGCACGCACTTGCCGGGCGCAGGCGGTTTGACCAGAATAAAGCCGTCAGGGCGCCCTCGGAGCCTGCCGCCGCAGAAGCAGGCAGTCATCGTCACCGGAGATTCCATGTCCAGTATTCCCGCCCTTACGCTGCCGACCACCGGCGGCGCCACCTTCGATCCCGCCGCCCTACAGGGGCAGACCTACGTGCTGTACTTCTATCCCAAGGACAACACCCCCGGCTGCACCACCGAGGGCAACGACTTCCGCCTGAACCACGATGCATTCGCCGCCGCCGGCGTGAAGGTATTCGGGGTATCGCGCGATTCGGTGAAGTCGCACGAGGGCTTCAAGGCCAAGCAGTGCTTTCCGTTCGAGCTGATCAGCGATCCCGAGGAAGCGCTGTGCGAAGCGATGGGCGTGATGAAGCTGAAGAACATGTATGGAAAGCAGGTGCGCGGCGTCGAACGCAGCACCTTCGTGGTGGACGGCAGCGGAGCCGTCGTCAAGGAATGGCGCGGGGTGAAGGTGCCCGGCCATGTCGAGGAGGTGCTCGCCTTCGTCCAGAGCCTGAAGCAGTAACCCGAGGCGGCCCCAGTGGCCGCCTTGTCGTTTGTCATCCAGCATCCATCACAACAAGGAAAAGCCATGGCCGCACGCAAATCCCGCCGCGCTCAGGAAACCAAGCTCTTCGTGCTGGACACCAACGTGCTGATGCACGATCCGACGTCCATCTTCCGCTTCGAGGAACACGATCTGTTCCTGCCGATGATGACGCTGGAGGAACTGGACAACAACAAGAAAGGCATGAGCGAAGTGGCGCGCAACGCGCGCCAGACCAGCCGCTTCATCGAGGAACTGATCGCCGGCCGCGAACACAACCTGCATGAAGGCGTATCGCTGGAACAGCCGAGCAAGGGCCAGGCCATCGGTCACCTGTTCCTGCAGACCGAGGCCATCACCAGCGTGCTGCCGTCGCAGTTGCCGATGGGCAAGGCCGACAACCAGATCTTGGGCGTGGTACACCACCTGCAACAGATGCAGCCCAAGCGCCAGGTGATCCTGGTGTCCAAGGACATCAACATGCGCATCAAGGCGCGTGCGATGGGCCTGGCCGCCGAGGATTACTTCAACGACAAGGTGCTGGAGGATACCGACCTCCTCTACACCGGCATGCGCGAGATCGAGCCCAGCTTCTGGGATACCAACGGCAAGGATCTGCAAAGCTGGCAGGAGAACGGCCGCAGCTACTGGAAGATCAAGGGACCGGACTGTCCCGACCTCTACACCAACCAGATGCTGTACCAGTCGGTGGATGGCTTCGCCGCGCGGGTGATCGGGGTGGAGGGCAAGCAGGCCACGCTGGAAAGCCTGAAGGACTACAGCCACAACAAGAACGCCATCTGGGGCATCACCGCGCGCAACCGCGAGCAGAACTTCGCGCTGAACCTGCTGATGAACCCGGATATCGACTTCATCTCGCTGCTGGGTCAGGCCGGCACCGGCAAGACCTTGCTCACCCTGGCCGCGGGCCTGGCGCAAACGCTGGAATCCAAGATCTACAGCGAGATCATCATGACCCGCGTCACCGTGCCGGTGGGCGAGGACATCGGCTTCCTGCCCGGCACCGAGGAGGAAAAGATGCAGCCGTGGATGGGCGCGCTGGAGGACAACCTCGACGTGCTCAACCAGTCGGACGCCGAGGCCGGCGACTGGGGCCGCGCCGCCACGCGCGACCTGATCCGCTCGCGCATCAAGGTGAAGTCGCTCAATTTCATGCGCGGCCGCACCTTCCTCAACAAGTTCCTGATCATCGACGAGGCGCAGAACCTGACGCCCAAGCAGATGAAGACGCTGATCACCCGCGCCGGCCCCGGCACCAAGGTGGTCTGCCTGGGCAACATCAGCCAGATCGACACGCCCTACCTCACCGAGGGTTCGTCCGGCCTGACCTTCGTGGTAGACCGCTTCAAGGGCTGGGGGCATTCCGGCCATATCACGCTGCAACGCGGCGAGCGTTCGCGCCTGGCGGATTACGCGGCCGAGACGTTGTAGCCGGTTCGGCCGCCGGCCAGCTCCTGGCTGGATCGGAATACGTATCGCGGCGCCCTGCCACGCCCTATCGCTCAACCGGCCCCATCGGGGCCGGTTGGCTTTTCAACGTGCCGGCGCACAACAAAAAACCCCCGCCGAAGCGGGGGTTGCAAGGAAGGACGTGGATAAAGCCGATCAGTTGCGGACCTTGCTGATGGCCTTCATCAGTTCGCCGTCGGCGGTATCGCCGTCGAGCGACCAACTGAACACGCCACCCAGGCTGTTGCTCTTGATGTAGTCGACCTTGACCGCGATGTCCTGCGGGGTGTCGTAGCTCCACCAGTTGCTGCCGTCGTACTTCCACGATTGCTTGGTGGTCGGGTGGTAACGCACCGTACCGGCGGCGTTCTTCAGTACCTTGTAGTCCTCGATGCCGGCCTCGTAGGTGCCGGCAGCGGCGCCGCCCGCGGGTTGATACAGGCCATCGCCGTTGGGACCCGGCTGCACGCCGGTCCAGCCACGGCCGTAGAACGGAATACCGACCACCAGCTTGCTGCGTGGCACACCCTTGGCGATCAACGACTGGATGGCTTCGTTGGTGTTGTAGTACGACACCAGCGTGCGCGCTCCGGTGGCCGAATCCTTGTACTGCGGGTTGCTCGGGTCGGCATAGAGATGCGACTGGAAGTCGGTCGGGCCCTGAGCCGCCCAGGCGCCGTTGTAGTCGTAGTTCATGACGTTCACCCAATCGAGGTACTTGCTGTACTCGGCGGGTTCGGTCATGTCGATCTTGTCCTTGCCGGCCCCCATGGCGACGGTCAGGGCATAACGCTTGCCATTGGCGGTACCGATGGCATCCAGTTGCTCACGGAACTCCTTCAGCAACAGCGTGAAGTTCTGCTTGTCTTCCGGCGCCACGGTGTTGTACGGCTGGCCGATCACGCCCGGGAATTCCCAGTCGATGTCGATGCCGTCGAACACGCCGGCCGCGGCACCTTCGCCGCCCGCGTTGGAGCCGCTATCGAACGGCACGTTGCCCTTGATGTACACGTCGATGCAGGAACGGACCAGCTGCTTGCGCAGCGCATCGGTCGCGGCGGCCTTGGAGAACCACTTGGACCAGGTCCAGCCGCCCAGCGAGATGTAGACCTTCAGGCTCGGGTACTTGGCCTTCAGCTTCTTCAGCTGGTTGAAGTTGCCCTTCAGCGGACCGGACTTGCCGTTGCGCGGGTCGTCCCATTGCGGCCAGCCCCAGGTGTCGCCGACGCCATCCACCGAGGCATCGCCACCGACGCCACGCTGGTAATCGGCCCAGGCATCGCCGCCGGTGCCGGCATCCGGCGCGTTCGGGTTGGTTGCGCCCGGCTCCGCCTTGTTGATGATGCCGCACTCGTAACCGCCATTCTTCTGATACAGGTTGCCAAAGGCGTAGTTGATGAAGGTGAGCTTGGCGGCGGAGCCGCTGGTGTCGATGTGCTTGACCTGATAGTTGCGGCCGTACACACCCCACTGCGTGAAGTAGGAGCCGACCTGCGCGCCGGGAAGCGGCTCCGGGGTCGGGCCGACCGGCGTGGGTGTCACGACGGGCGTCGGCGTCGGCACCACCGGCGTCGGGGTCACCACCGGGGTCGGCGTCACAACGGGCGTCGGGGTCGGCGTGACCACCGGCGTGGGTGTCGGTGTGACAACAGGGGTCGGAGTCGGTGTGACGATCGGAGTCGGGGTCGGCGTGTACGGCGGGGGCGTCACCGGAGTCGGGGTGGGCGTCGGGGTGACGACCGGGGTCGGAGTCGGGCTCGGGGTGTCGCCGCCCTTGCATGGCCCCAGATCCTGCCAGACACCCCATTGCCCGGAACGGGCGGGATCGTCGCCGCGGGTCCACCACTTGGCCTTGTAGTTGCGGCCGTTGTAGGTCACCTGATTGCCGCCGACATAGACTTCATCGGCGCTCCATGCCGCGAAGCAGCCCGCCGCGGGCGCGGGCGCCGGGGGTGTGGTCGGCTGCGTGGTGGGCGCCGCCGTCGGCACGGCGGTGGGAACCGCGGTGGGGGCCACGCCATCGCCCTCGGATGCCGCCAGCCTCACCCACAACGTGGGCGACTGGGCCGGATTCCAGTTGGTGCCCGCCCAGGCGGTATGGGTCGCCAGCGCGCGGTAGTCCGCGCCGTTGTAGCTGACCAGCGTGCCCGCGCTGTAGGTGTTGCCTTCCTGCCAGGCCGGATACGCCGCAAAGGCGCTTGCCGCCGCCAGCGCCATGGGAATTGCCATCAGTGTCCATCGACGATTTCGCATCATGCTTACCATCCTCTCTGTGCTCTTCGATTTGAACCTGAATGCGCCGCCACCCCTGGCCAGCGGACCTGAGAGCCCGCCTGACAGCTGCATTGATCCTCGGATAATGGGCGGCAGTGGATGCCGCCGGGGATATGTTCCTCCATCTGCACAAGAAATGCCAAAAAAGATACACGAATGTATTTTTATTGTTAATCAAAGGTTTGAGATAAAAACCTCAAGTGATTTGGCGACCGTCCGCCAGCGATAAGCGGGCGTCGCGCCTTGATCCGCCGTCGCACCGCGCCCGGCAGGGCCGGACATCATTGCCCGGAGGCAGTGCCGGAACACGGGCGACCTCCCCTGCGGCCAGGGCACGGCGCGCCAACGTCACATGAAGAAGCGATGCGTGGTCATGCCGTAAGTGCATACCGCGCCGGCGAAAAGATAGAACCAGGTGGTGGCGGCCTCCGCCCAGGGTGCCTCTTCATCGCGATACAGCAGCATCAACAACAGCGGCACCATGTAGTAACGCTGTTCGATCAGCCAGGCCGGCACCACCGCCAGCACCGCGAACACGCCGATCACCACCCAGGCCGGGCGCCCGGGGCAACGCGCCAGGAAGTCGCACAAGGCCAGCGCCATCAGCGGAAAGCACAGCACCTTGATCCACACCGACGACACCATGGTCATCAGCACCATGTTGCGCAGGAAGTACTCCGGGTAGACCTGGTTATAGGGATGGCTATTGGTGAAGCCGAACAGATAGACCATCAGCAGCAAGGTCAGCAGCAAGCCCTTGTGCGGCAAGGCCAGCACGAAGGCCCGGGTCTTGGGCAGGTGCGACACGATGGCCGGCAGGAACAGCACCAGGTAGACCAGCAGCATGAAGAAGAAATTGCCGCAGTGGATGGCCAGCGGCGGGTGCGCCCACTGGTCGCCGACCGCCACACCGCCGTTGATGAAGTAGAACGCCAGGAAGGCGACGGCGCAAAGACCGAACGGCCAGCAGCGCAGCACGTGGCGCAGCAACCGGCGCCGGTCGGTCCAGGCGCCGCCTTCGGTGGCATACAGCAGGAACGGCATCATGGCGAGCCAGACGATATTGTTCTGGCGGATGCCCAGGCTGAGCGTGCCGATCACCGCGGCCAGCAGCATGCGGTTGGACAGCCCCAGCGACAGGCACAACAAGATCAGCAGCAGGCTGACCGCGTCGGTGTAGATCAGAAAGTAGAACGGCAGCACCAGCGGCATGAACAGCAGTTGCGTGACCCGGGTGATGCAGAGCCGGCCACGCACCTGGTAAGTGAGCACCATCAGGGTGGTCAGCGTGCCCAGGGCAAAGAAAGCGTTGATCCGGCGCACCAGCACCACGCTCGGTGTTTCCACCGGCATGGTGAGCAAGGCCATCAGCCAGTGATAACCCGGAATATTGGTCAGCGCGCCATGCAGGTCGAGATGACCGGCATGGAAATGCTGGATCTGGTACAGGTGGATGCCCTCGTCCGCCATCGGGGCGATGTCGGGAAAGTAGAAGGCGACGATCAGGATGAACAGGTACAGCAAGGCATACGGGTACAACCATCCCAGTCTGGCACTCATGGGAAAGCTCCTCTCAAGGCGCCGCACCTCGTGGGATGGGCGCTCGGGTTGATTCGACAACATGATCAGCGGTCGGCCCGGAGCCGGGGCGCAGAGGTGCTTGCCGACGGCGATGCGTCGACGACCCGTACTGACGTGGATGCCCTCGACAGGCGTCCGGCCGTACCGGTCACAGCCTTGCGAAAAAAGCCCCCGCCGGTCAGGGCGGGGGAAATGAGCAAGAGATGTGAGACCGGCCTTGGTTTAGTTGCGAACCTTGGCCATTTCCTTCGTCAGCTCGGCTTCAGGGGTATCGCCGTCGAGCGACCAGCCAAAGGCACCACCCAGGCCTTTCTCCTTGATGTACTCGACCTTGACCGCGATGTCCTGCGGGGTGTCGTAGCTCCACCAGTTGTTGCCGTCGTACTTCCACGACTGCTTGGTCGTCGGATGGTAGTAGACCGTACCCGGCGCGTTCTTCAGCACCTTGTAGTCCTCGTTGCCGGCTTCGTAGGTGCCGGTGGCGGCGCCGGTGGCGGCTTGATACAGGCCATCGCCGTTGGGGCCCGGCTGCACGCCGGTCCAGCCACGGCCGTAGTACGGGATGCCGAGATGCAGCTTCTTGGCCGGAATGCCCTTGGCGATCAGCGACTTCACCGCGGAGTCGGTGTTGTAGTAGGTCGCCAGACTGGGTTCGCCGGTCTTGCTGTCGATGGCGTTGGGGTTGGTCGGATCGGGATACAGGTGCGCCTGGAAGTCGGTCGGGCCCTGCGCCGCCCAGGTGCCGTTGTAGTCGTACGACATGATGTTGATCCAGTCGAGGTACTTGCTGTACTCGGCCGGTTCGGTCAGATCGATCTTGTCCTTGCCAGCGCCCATGGCTGCCGTCAGCAGCTTGTGGCCGTCGTTCAGCGCGTCGAGCTGGGTACGGAATTCCTGCATCAACAGCGTGAAGTTCCTGGTGTCGGCCGGACTGACGGTGTTGTACGGCTGGCCGCCGTGGCTTGCCGGGAATTCCCAATCGATGTCGATGCCATCGAACACGCCCTTGGCCGCTTCCGCGCCACCGCTGCCATCGTACGCGGCAAGGTTGCCCTTGATGTAGACGTCGATGCAGCTACTCACCAACTGCTTGCGCAGCGCATCGGTGGCCGAGGCGGCGGAGAACCACTTGGACCAGGTCCAGCCGCCCAGCGAGATCAACACCTTCAGGTTGGGATACTTGGCCTTCAGGTTCTTCAGCTCATTGAAGTTGCCGCGCAGCGGCGCACCCCAGCTCGTGGTCTTGCTCGGATCGACCAGCCTTGTCGGTTCACGCACGTAATCGGCCCAGGCATCCCCACCCAGCCCGGCGTCCGGTGCATTCGGGTTGGTCGCGCCGGTTTCCCTGCGATTGATGCCCGAAGCGCATTCGTAACCGCCGTTCCTCTGATAGATGTTGCCGAAGGCGTAATTGATGAAGGTGAGCTTGGCTGCCGCACCGGAGCGGTCGATATCGGCCACTTCGTAACCACGACCGTAAACCCCCCACTGCGAGAAGTACGCCCCGACCTGGGTGCCTCCAGGCGGCACCGGCGTTACCGGGACAGGAGTCACCGGCACGGGCGTCACCGGCACGGGGGTCACGGGAACAGGCGTCACCGGCACCGGGGTGACCGGCACCGGTGTCACGGGCACGGGGGTCACTTCACCATCGCCGGCGCAGGCCCCCTGATCCTTCCACACGCCCCATTCGCCGCCCTTGGTCGGCTCGTCCCCCTTGGTGTACCAGCCGGCCTTGTAGTTGCGCCCGTTGTACGTCACGAGCGCCCCGCCGAGGTAGACCTCGGTACTCGACCACGCCTGGTGGCAGCCGGTGGCGACCGGGGTCGGGGTCACCGGCACGACCGGCGTCACGGCGGGCGGGGTGATCGGCGGCGGCGTGACTTCACCGCCGCCGCCTGCCACCAGCACCCATAAGGTGGGCGAGCTGGCCGGGTTCCAGTTGGCACCGATGTGGGCGGTATGGGTGGTGCGGGCGCGGTATTCGGCACCGGCATAGCTGACCACATCGCCGGTCGCGTAGACCGTTCCTTCCTGCCATGCCGGCGCCGCGGCAAACACATAGGCCGCCAGCACGGCAGGCAGTGCCGCCAGGGTGAAGCGTTTTAATCGTGACATACCAAACTCCTTTCGATTGTTTTATTTCATCTTCCCACTGGGAAGCCCTTCCCTTTATTGGGAAGTCTTTTGCCGCGAGGTGTTGGCATGACCGCGAATAAAACAACCTGAAAATGCATCCCGGCCAGGCACGCCCCTTTTTCATCCGGTGCGGCATGAAACACATGATCCGCCACGAAATGTAGTGTGTCAAAGAAAGCTACACGTGCGTTTGTTTTTATAAAAATCATGGAGTTACATAAATAAACCCCAAAAAATGGCACCCCCGCCCAGCAGGGATGAATGGAAGCGGATTGGCCGAATCAATCCCAAAAACCGTTTTCAAAATCGATTACAAGGAGGTAAGAAAAACCATAGATGACCATTTAATAAAATGGTGATATTTTCAAATTTGAAATCAGCAAAAGTTCAAATAGGAATAGAAATTCCACTCGTCAAATCGAACAAAAGCCCGCGAAAAAAACGCGAAATCCCCGCCTGGGGCGTTCAGTCGCGTGATGCCTATCCGGCCTGCCCGGCAGACTGCAGGCGATGCCGGCGGCATCGTCCGTCCCCCACCCCACCACCCGTCACAACCAGCTCGCGTTCGTCGTCTTGGCCCCGGCTAATCGTCGAATGGGGTAGATGGCTTAAATTGTCCTGTCTACGGTGGAGGCTACCTATGACAACGAGATAGAAAAACATGACAAGTCCACGTAACCACCCGCTCGCCCGGGGTTGATCGTGTTGCACCTGTGCCTGTTCGGATCGTTGTCCATCCAGGTGAACGACGCCGCGCACTCCGGCATTGCGTTGTCGAGCCGCGCGGCGAGCCTGCTGGCGTTCCTGGCCCTGGCGCGGGGGCGTTTCTTCAGCCGCTCGGAGCTGGCCGCGGTGCTGTGGGCCGACAAGGGCGAAGGCGTGAACGCCGGCACCTTCAACACCGCGCTGTGGCGACTGCGCAAGGCCATCGAGCGTCCGCCCATCGCGGCCGGCACCTTGATCGGCAGCGACCGCCGCGGCGGCATCGGGCTGCTGCCGGATGCGGCGCTGACGCTGGACGTGGAGCAGTTCCAGCAATTGACCGCACCGGGGCTGGCGCGACCGCTGGACATGCTGGGCGAGGATGAGATCGCCGGGTTGCGTGCCGGGGTGTTGTTGTACAAGGCAGACATCCTGGGCGACTTCACCGACGACTGGGCGCTGCGCGAGCGCGAGAAGCTGCGCCGCATCTATCTCAACGCGCAGGGGCGGCTGATGAAGTTCTGCAGCCTGACCGGCGATCACGCCAGCGGCATTCGCCATGCCCAGGCCATCCTCGATTGCGACGCGCTGCGCGAGGACATCCACCGCGAGCTGATGCGGCTGTATGTCATGAACGGCCAGCGCGCGCTGGCGCTGCGCCAGTTCGAATTCTGCCGCGGCCTGCTGCGCCGCGAACTGGCCATCCACCCGATGCCCGAAACCGTGGCGCTGTACCGGCGCATCGCCGAAAGCGCCCTCGACGCCGGGCAGCGCGAGCCGGCCGCCACCGCCGCCCCGCCGCTACCGGTCGAGCCCATCCACATCGTGACGCGGGTGGCATCCGCCGATCCGCGCCAGATGCTGGAAAGCGCGCGCCGCCACCTGGCGGAGGCGGATGCGCAATTGCAGATGTCGCTACAACTGTTCGACGACTGAGCGCGGCCGCGCTCACGCCGCCAGCAACCGCCCTTCCTCCAGCAACTGGCCGAAGCGGGCCGGGTCGAAATTGGCGCCGCAGGCGATCACCGCCACCCGGCGGCCGGCCAGCGTGTCGCGCAGCGGGCCCAACAAGGCGGCGGTGGCCGCCGCGGTGGCGGGCTCGGTGGCCAGCTTCACGTCGCGGTAGAGGTAGTACATCGCCTGGCGCAGCGCGTCGTCGGAAACGCGCACGATGTCCTCGACGAAGCGGCGGCACACGCCGTAGCTGTAATCCATCGCATACGGCGCACCCAGGCTGTCGGCCACCGAATCCACCTGTTCCAGCGCCATCGGCCTGCCCGCCTGGAAGCTGCGGTACATCGCATCGGCACCGAAGGGCTCCACCCCGAACACCCGGCAGCGCGGATCGAGCTGCCGCACCGCCGCGGCGATGCCCGCGCACAGCCCACCCCCACCCACCGGCACGATCACCGCGTCCAGGCCGGGCACCTGCGCCATCAGCTCCAGGCCGATGGTGGCCGTGCCCTCGGCGATGCGCGGCCCGTCGTAGGGATGCACCATCGCCCGCCCCTCGCGCTCGACCAGCTGTTGCGCCAGCTCGAACGCCCGGTGCACCGAATCGACCAGCAGCACTTCGGCGCCGGTGTCGCGGCAGGCGGCGATACGCGCGGGGCTGGCGTGGCGCGCCATCGCCACCTTGGCGGTGGTGCCCGCCAGCCGCGCCGCATGGGCGACGGCGATGGCGTGATTGCCGGCACTGGCGGCCACCACGCCGCGCGCCAGCGCGTCGGGCGGCAAGGCGGCGATGCAGTTGAGCGCGCCGCGCAGCTTGAAGGTGCCGGTCTCCTGGAACAGCTCCAGCTTGAGCCAGACCTCGGTGTCGCCGAGTTGCGCAGCGGCGCCGTTGCGCCAGTGCCAGACCGGCGTGTGCAGCACGCGGCCGGCCAGCCGGCGCGCGGTGGCCTGGATGTCGGACAAGGTGGGATAGGCGGCGGACGAAACCGGGGCGGTTTCGGCGGTGACGAATGACATGTGGATTCTCCGTGAGCGACGACGACACCGCGCGCCGGACGGCACGCGGTCGAGCGGGCCGGGCCGCCGAGCACCGGCACCAGCCGCAGCTCAGCGACCCTGGAGAATTCGAATGATGGCGACGCCGCGCGAACCCGCGCGCGACGACGGGACGGCCGCGCCACCCGCGACCAGACGCCCGCGCGCAGCGGCGCGGCGGACCTGACGAAGCGAAAAGGGGGCGGGAACGGTACACATGACCCGCCGAGTATGCCGTGCCACAACGGGGCCAATCAAGCTTACCCCCGCGAACGCGGTGTCAGCATCTTCCACCTCGGCCACCCGCCTGCGCCGTTATTTGCTACAAACGCCTTATGAGCAACTGACATAGCGCAGGAATAGAGTGATAAATACTGCAAAATCACCAGCACCACCGCTTCCCCTGCAAGCTAGGTCATGAGAGAGTCCCTTCCCTTTTCGTAAGTCGGCTGACAATGCGCCTATCCGCCCGACCCAGCCTTGCCGTGCTCGCGGCCCTGACCGTGACAGCGACCCTGTTGCTGCTGGTGTCCATCCCCATCGACACGCTGTCGCAGCTGGTCTTCGCCTGCACCTGCCTCGTCACCCTGTTCGTGCTGCGCAAGCTGGGCCATCTGCCGCGCAGCCGCCTGTTCTTCATGATGCTGGCGGCATTCCTGACCCTGCGTTACCTCTACTGGCGCACCACTTCCACCATCGAATACCACGGCGTGGCCGACCTGATCGCCGCGCTGCTGCTGTATTGCGCCGAGCTGTACGGCATCGTGGTGGCGCTGCTGGGCATGTTCGTCAACGTGCGCCCGCTGCGCCGGCAGCCGGTGCCACTGCCCGCCGACAGCGCCGCGTGGCCGACGGTGGACGTGTTCATCCCCACCTACAACGAATCGCCCGACCTGCTGGAGATCACCCTGCGGGCGGCGCGCAACCTGCGTTATCCGCAGGACAAGCTGCGCGTCTACCTGCTGGACGACGGCGGCACCGCGCAGAAGCGGGCGCAGAACGACACGCTCAAGGCCATCGCCGCCAACGTGCGGCGCATGCAGCTGACCGAGATGGCCAAGCGCCACGGCGCGCACTACATCTCGCGCGAACGCAACGAACACGCCAAGGCGGGCAACATCAACGCCGCGCTCAAGGTGTCGCGCGGCGACCTGGTGGCGATCTTCGACGCCGACCACGTGCCGACGGTGGATTTTCTCGAACAGACCGTGGGCTTCTTCGTCGCCGACCCCAAAATGTTCCTGGTGCAGACGCCGCACTTCTTCATCAACCCCGATCCGATCGAGAAGAACCTGCAGATGTTCGGCGAGATGCCGTCCGAGAACGAGATGTTCTACTCGGTGATCCAGCACGGGCTGGATTTCTGGAACGCCGCGTTCTTCTGCGGCTCGGCCGCCGTGCTGCGCCGCAGCTGCCTGGAGGAAGTGGGCGGCATCCAGGGCGGATCGATCACCGAGGACGCCGAGACCGCGCTGGCGCTGCACGCGCGCGGCTACAACAGCGCCTACCTGGGCGTGCCGATGATCTCCGGCCTGCAACCGGAAACCTTCAGCGGCTTCGTCACCCAGCGGGTGCGCTGGGCGCAGGGCATGGTGCAGATCTTCCTGATGCAGAACCCGCTGCTGCTCAAGGGGCTGACCCTGCCGCAGCGGCTGTGCTACTTCTCCAGCACCTTTTTCTGGTTCTTCGGCTTCGCCCGGGTGATGTTCCTGCTGGCGCCGCTGGCCTACCTGATCGGCGGCCTGCATATCTACGACGCCACCTTCACCGAGTTCCTGGCCTATACCGTGCCGCACGTGATCGGGGTGATGCTGGTGTCCGACTACCTGTTCGGCAAGGTGCGCTGGGCCTTCGTCTCCGAGCTATACGAGCTGCTGCAATCGTTCTTCTCGCTGCCGGGCATCATCCAGGTGCTGAAGAACCCGCGCGCGCCCACCTTCAACGTCACCCCCAAGGGCGAGCAGCTAGACGAGGATTTCATCTCGCGCCTGGCCGGCCCGTTCTATCTGGTCTACCTGCTGGTGCTGGCGGGTTTCGGCTTTGCCGCCTGGCGCTATGCCACGGTGCCGCTGGAACGCGGGGTGGTGCTGATCACCCTGGCCTGGAACTGCTTCAACCTGCTGCTGCTCAATGCCGCGCTGGGCGCGCTGTTCGAGCGTCGCCAGCGACGCGGCACGCCACGCATGCCGGCCGACCTGCCGGCGGAACTGGTGCTGTACCAGCACGGCGAACCGCTGCACTGCCAGATCGACGACCTGTCGGGCACCGGCGCGCGGCTGGTGCTGACGCCCGGCGTGATGCCGCGAGTTCGCACCAGCGCCAAGGCCTTCCTCGCGGTGCACAACCCGGCGCTGTCGCGCTTCTCGCACCTGCGGGTGCAGATCCAGAACGAGCGCCGGCTGGATGACGGCAGCGTGGCACTGGGCGTGGCCTTCACCGAGGTCCAGCCCGAACTGCTGGCCGAGGTGGTGGCGCTGGCGCACGGCGACAGCTCGCGCTGGCAGTCCTACCGCCGCGCCCGCGCCCGCCAGATCGGCATCGGCGCCAGTCTGGTGCGCCTGGGCTGGCTGGGCGCGCGCTATGCCTTCGACCACTCGCGCGCCATCGTCGATGCCGCGCTGGGTTACCTGCGGGACAACCTGCTTCATTACGGCCGACTGCTCGGCCGCCACCTGCGCCGCCAAGGCGTGGAACTGATCACCTGGATTTCCGGAGCCCCCCGATGATGCGCGCGCTGCCACGACGCCTGGCCCCCTTCTTATTCGCCCTGTTGTGCGGGCCGCTGGCGCTGGCCACCGAACCCGCCGCCGGCGACGCCTCCGCGCCCAAGGCGGCCGCGGCCGCGCCCGGCGGCTTGCCGCTGTCCAGCTTCCTGCCCACGCAGGGGCCGCTGCGGCTGCAAGGCGCCGAAGGCCGGGTGGAGTTCAGCCTGCCGATCTCGGCGCGCGAATCGGTGCAGTACGCGCAACTGCGGCTGGTGGCGACCAACTCGGTGTCGCTGCTGGCCGAGCGCTCGCAACTGGCGGTGCAACTGAACGGCAGCACGGTGGTGCAGTTGCCGCTGTCGCCGCGCCAGCCCGAGATCGTCGCCGACATCCGCCTGCCGGTGGCGCTGCTCAAGCCGGGCTACAACACGCTCTCCTTTGTGGCCGCCCAGCACTACACCATGCAGTGCGAAGACCCGGCCGCACCGGAGCTGTGGACCGAGATCGACACCACGCGCTCCACGCTGCGGCTGGATACCGCCCTCAAGCCGATCAACCCGACCCTGGCCGATCTGGCCGACCTGCTGGCGCCGACCCAATGGTCGGGCGGCGCGCTGACCGTGGTCACCCCCGGCCAGCCGCAGCCCGCGCTGCTGGCGGCCGGCGGCATCGTGGCGCAAGGCGCCGCCCTGCGCCTGCGCTACCTGCCGCTGACGGTGCGCCACACGCTGGCCAAACCGGCGGCAACGCGCGGCGGCGGCGCCGTGCCGGGCCTGGATACCCGCGGACTGCGCGGCGACGCGGTGCTGCTGGGCAACGCCACGGCGCTGCGCCCCTACCTGGCGCCGGAGACCGCGGCCCGGATCAAGGGCGCCTTCCTCGCCATCTACCCGATGCCCAACGACGCGCGGCGCTTCGTGGTGGTGGTCAGCGGCCGCACCGACGAGGAGGTCGCCACGGCGGCCAGCGCCTTCGCCTGGCAGAGCACGCCGTTCCCGCGCCAGGCCGAGATGAACATCGGCGCGGTGCGCGCGCCCGAGCTGCCGGACTACGCCGCCGGCGGACGCATCGCCCGGCCGGGCAGCTATCGCTTTTCCGACCTGGGCTTCACCACCCGCAGCGTCGAAGGCACGCGCACCGACGCGCTGACGCTGAACATGAGCCTGCCGGCCGACACCTATGCGCCCGAGGACGCCTACATCGAACTGGCGCTGGATTTCGCCCAGGGCGCCGGCATGGGCGGCAACTCCGTGGTCAACATCTTCCTCAACGGCCACTTCCAGCAGGTGGTGCCGCTGGATGAAGGACGCGGCGGCCTGATGCAGCGCTACCGGGTGCGCATCCCCCTGCGCGATTTCCGCCCGGGCGCCAACACCCTCAACTTCGTGCCGCGCCTGACGCCGACCAGCGCCGGCGCCTGCGCCAACTACCAGACCGGCAACCTCCAGTTCACGCTGTTCGACAGCTCGCTGATCACGCTGCCGCAGGTGTTCCACTTCACCCTGTTGCCCGACCTGCAACGCTTCGCGCTGTCCGGCTTCCCCTACACCGTGCGCTCCAACGGCGAGCACCTGGCCGTCTGGCTCGCCGGCCACGACAGCGACACCGTCTCCGCCGCCTGGACGCTGATGGGCAAGCTGGCGCAGCGCAAGAGCATGCCGCTCACCCGCGTGCGCTACGGCTACGAGCGCCCGGCCGACGACCGCCATACCCTGCTGCTGGGCGTGAGCAGCCAGCTGCCGAAGGATGCGCTGAAGGGCGCGCCGTGGCTGCCGGGCCAGCGCTTCACCCAGCTGGCGCTGTCCAACCAGGCGGTGCCGGTCAGCGATCCGGGCTGGTGGTCCGGCACCTGGAGCTGGCTGTCCGGCGGCCTGCGCACCTCGCTGGATACGTCCAAGGTCGGCCCGGTGGTCATCGACGGCGACGCCGGGCTGGACAGCCAGTTGCTGGCGATGCAATACCGCGCGCCGTTCGCGGGCAAACGCACGCTGACCGTATTCACCTCCGACAGTGCCTCTGCGCTGCGCGACGGCATCGCCCGGCTGATCGAGCCGCGCTACTGGGACAACCTGCAAGGCGACGTGTCGCTGATCAGCCCGGATCGCACCACGGTGAGCTGGCAGCAGGTGGGCGCGCGCTACGAGTACGGCGGCATCGGCCTGCGCGAGCGGCTGGGCTTCTATTTCTCGCAGCACCCGTGGCTGTGGTTCGCCGTCACCGTGGTGCTGCTTGCGCTGCTCGCCATGGTGGTGGCCGGCCTGGTGCGCCTGTTCCGCGTGCGTGCGCACCGCAACGTGGCCGAGCAACAGGAACCCCGATGATCCGCCGCTGGTGCTGCGCCCTGCTGGTCGGCCTGTGCGCGCTACGGGCCGGCGCCGCCGACCCCGATCCGGCCTGGCGCGACTGGCTGCAACGCTTCGTCACGCCCGAGGGGCGCGTCGTCGACACCGCCAACGAGCGCATCAGCCATAGCGAGGGCCAGGGCTACGGCATGCTGCTGGCGGTCGCCCACGACGACCGCGCCAGCTTCGAGCGCCTGTGGCGCTGGACCGACCGCAATCTGGCGGTGCGCGACGACGCGCTGTTCGCCTGGCAGTGGAAGCCGTCGGGCGACGGCGGCGCGGTGGGCGACCGCAACAACGCCACCGACGGCGACCTGCTGATCGCCTGGGCGCTGCTGCGCGGCGCCGAGCGCTGGCGCCAGCCCGCGTGGCGCGCCCGCGCCCGCGCCATCCTGGCCGAAGTGCGCGGCACGCTGCTGCGCCCCAGCCCCTACGGGCCGCTGCTGTTGCCGGGCAAGGTCGGCTTCGTCGAGGACAAGCGCGCCATCGTCAACCTGTCGTACTGGCTGTTCCCGGCGTTCGCCGAATTCCAGCGCGCCGACCCGGATCGCGTCTGGCGCGAACTGCCGCGCAGCGGTCTGGCGCTGCTGGACGCCGCGCGCTACGGGCGCTGGCAATTGCCGCCGGACTGGCTGGCCGTGGCCGCGGATGGCCGGCTGTCACTGGTGCCGCGCCTGGGCACCCGCTACGGCTACAACGCGCTGCGCATCCCGCTCTACCTGTCATGGTCGCGCCAGGGCGACGCCGGGCGCTACGCATCGTTCCTGGCCTTCTGGCGCGATTTCGACGACGGACCGATCCACCCTGCCACCACCGACCTGAGCGACGACGCCACTGACCCCTACAACGCGCCGAACGGCGTCTTGACACTGGCGGCGACGGTACGCCGCCTGCGCGACGACCCCGCCGCCCCGGCCGCGCCCGAAGGGCCGGATGCCGATTACTACCCGGCCACGCTGGCGCTGCTGGCGCGTCTGGCCGAGCGCGAGGCCGGGCGATGACCCGCGCCGCGCTGTTCGCCCTGGGCGCGCTGTGCGCCGCCGCCGCGACCGCCGCGCCGCAGGAGAATCTGCTGCGCGAGCAACGCGACGGCCAGATGCTCGATCTGCTCGACAGCCAGCACAGCCCGCAAAGCAACACGCTCGACAGCCAGCGTCGCGCCCAGGACGCCTTGGTCGCCCCGCAACCCTCGCCCTCCCCGACCCCGCCCGCCGCGTCGGACCAGGCGAACGGCAAGCCAGCCCCGGCGACCGCGCCGGACCAGCGCCCGCTGTGGCGCCTGCTGCACGCCAGGCGGCTGGACCAGTTCGACCGCGCACTGGCGCAACAGCAGCGCGCCCATCCCGGCTGGCGCCCCGACGCCGCGCTGCTGCGCGAACGGGCGCGACTGGGGCGCGAAAGCGAGATCGCCGCCGCGCTGGCGTTGCAGGATGCCGACGCCCTGCGCACCGTGGTCGCCGCCGCGCCGCAGGAATTCGGCTGCACCCGCATCGACCGTGCCTGGCTGGCCGCCGAGATCCTGGCCCGCGCCGGCGACCAGGACGGCGCGTGGCGCATCTATCGCGGGCTGTTTCCCGACTGCCAGCCGGCGAAAAACCGCATCGCCACGCTGTACAAGGCCCAGCCGCTGCTGTCGCCGCAGCGCTATGCGCAACTGCTGGAGCTGGAGATCGCCGAAGGCCGGCGCGACGCGGCCAGCGACGCCGAGCTGGCGCGCATCCGCTACGAGCGCACGGTGGCCGGGCTGGCCGACGCGACGCCCGGTGATGCCGCCACCGACGCGACGCTGGTCGCGCTGGCGCCGCAGATCATCGCCTATCGCGACGCCGACACCGCGCTGCTCGCCGGCTGGAGCGCCCACCAATCCGGCGCGCCGGAACAGGCCGAACAATGGTTCGAGCGCGCGCGCCAATGGCGCCCCGCCGACGCCGAAGCGGCCTACGCACTGGCGATGCTCGCGCTGGAACGCGGCGATCTCGACGCCAGCGAGGCCCTGATCGCCGCCCCGGCCATCGCCGACGACGCGCGCCTGCCGGCGTTGCGCGCCCGGCTGGCCTACGCGCGCGCGGTCGAGGCCAATGCCCGTGGCGACTACGCGGCCAGCCAGGCGGCGCTGGCGCAGGCGCAGGCCGGGGCCGACGACTCCATGGCGCAGGACATCCTGCGCCTGCATAGCTGGAATGCGCTGCAACTGGGCGATGCCGGGCAGGCCGCGCACGATTTCGCCGCGCTGTACCGGGCCGATCCGTCGCCGGAAGCGGCCGAAGGGCTGGCGCTGGCGCGGCAACAGCGCGGCGAGCTGGCGTTGCTGGCGCGCGAGGCCGACGAGCTGGGTGGCGCCCTCGCCGACTTCAACGACGCGCTCCAGGCGCAGCGCCTGTACCAGCGCAAGCTGTTCCTCGCCAGCCATGCCGCGCTGCCCGCGCCGCAGTCGCTGATCCCGGCCGCGCAACGGCAGGCGCCACCGGCGCTGGACGGCATCGACAGTCCGTCGCTGGTGTTCGCGCCCGGCTACGAACACCGCAGCGGCGACGCCGGTCTCGGCCGCCTGGAGGCGTGGTCCGGCACCCTGCGCGGCGAGTCGATCCGCGACCGGGACGCGTTGCAGGTGCGCTACCGCCACCTGTGGCTCGACGCCGGCCAGGCCCCCGACCACGGCCGCCTGGGCACGCCGGGCCAGCGCTACGCCGTCGCGCCCGATACCCGCGATCAGGCCGACGAGCTGTGGCTGGGCGTGCTGCGCGAGGGCTGGACCAGCTGGCGCGCCGGCGTCGGCGTCACCAGCGGCGGCGACGGTCCGACCAGCTGGGAAGGCCAACTGGCGGCGCGCCAGCAGATGGACAGCGGCTGGTGGGAGCTGTCGCTGGATGCCGCGCCGGTGCGCGAATCGCTGCTGTCGTGGCGCGGCATGGCCGATCCGTACCGGCCGGGCGAGCGCTGGGGCGCGGTGCAGCGCCAACGCCTGGCCGGCGCCTTGTTCACCCAGCCGGCGCCGCGCTGGGGGATTTCCGCCGAGGCACGCGTCGAGCGCCTGCCGGGCGACGACGTGGCGACCAACCAGGGCTGGGGCCTGGGCGTGGCACTGGGCTACGACCTGCAACACCCGGATTTCGACTACCTGACCATCGGTCCGGGTGTGCGTTACCAGCACTACCGCGACAACCTCGGCCAGTTCACCCGTGGCCACGGCGGCTACTACAGCCCGCAGCAGGACTGGGCGGTCGGCATCGCCAGCCAGTTCCTCAGCCGCGAAGGGCTGGGCACGCAGTGGCGCGGCGGCGTGGAATTGGGCTACGGCCGCTCGCGCCAGGACGCCGCGCCGTGCTTCCCGCTGGGCGCACCGGCCGGCGTGGTGTGCGACGACTACGCCGCCACCACCGACCAGGGCCTGTATGCCTCGCTGCAACTGGCCGGCGCGCATCGCCTGTCGGCCAACTGGCAGGTGGGCGGCATGCTGGGCGCCAATGTCAGCCCGGGGCGCGACACCCAGGTGGCCGGCCTGCTGTTCCTGCGCTATTTCTTCGAGCCGCGCGGCGCGGTGTTCAGCCGCGACCTGCCAGGGAATGCGCGCGATCTGACCTTCGGGCTGGAGCGGCGCTGAGAGCGGCTGACAAAACCCTTCTGGCGGTGTCGCGTGGGGGCGCCGAGCCGAGCATGCCGTAGTACACGTACTGTCTGCGCTTCACACTCCCAGCCAGAACCGCTTCGCTGGGTTTTGCTAGCCGCTCCAACCCTTCGCAGCCTTCGGCAATGAAAAGGCCGCCCGAGGGCGGCCTTTTCATGCGGCACCGGCCGATCAGCCGACCGCGACCGGGATCTTGCCGATCCTGGCCTGCCATTCCTTGGGCGCGACCGCGTGCACCGAGGTGCCGCCGGCATCGACCGCCACTGTCACCGGCATGTCGACCACGTCGAACTCGTAGATCGCTTCCATGCCCAGTTCCTCGAAGGCCACCACGCGGCTGCCCTTGATCGCCTTGGACACCAGGTAGGCCGCGCCGCCCACCGCCATCAGGTAGACCGCGCCGTTGTCCTTGATCGCCTCGATGGCGACCGGGCCGCGCTCGGCCTTGCCCACCATGCCCAGCAGGCCGGTGCTCTCCAGCATCTGGCGGGTGAACTTGTCCATGCGGGTGGCGGTGGTGGGGCCGGCCGGGCCCACCACTTCGTCGCGCACCGGATCGACCGGGCCGACGTAGTAGATGAAGCGGTTGGTGAAATCGACCGGCAGCTTTTCGCCGCGGTTGAGCATGTCCACCATGCGCTTGTGCGCGGCGTCGCGGCCGGTGAGCAGCTTGCCGTTGAGCAGCAGCGTCTGGCCCGGCTTGAACGCCGCGACCTGTTCGCGGGTGATGGTGTCCAGGTCGACGCGGGTGGCGGCGGCGGACGGGGTCCAGGTCACGTCCGGCCAGTCCTCCAGGCGCGGCGCCTCCAGCTCGGCGGGGCCGCTGCCGTCCAGGATGAAGTGCACATGGCGGGTGGCGGCGCAGTTGGGGATCATCGCCACCGGCAGGCTGGCGGCGTGGGTCGGGTAATCCTTGATCTTCACATCCAGCACCGTGGCCAGGCCGCCCAGGCCCTGCGCGCCGATGCCGAGCGCGTTCACCTTCTCGAAGATCTCCAGCCGCAGCTCCTCGATGCGGTTCTGCGGGCCGCGCTCGATCAGCTCGTGGATGTCGATCTCTTCCATCAGCGATTCCTTGGCCAGCACCATCGCCTTTTCGGCGGTGCCGCCGATGCCGATGCCCAGCATGCCCGGCGGGCACCAGCCCGCGCCCATCAGCGGCACGGTCTTGATCACCCAGTCGACGATGGAGTCGCTGGGGTTGAGCATGACGAACTTGGTCTTGTTCTCGGAGCCGCCGCCCTTGGCGGCGATGTCCACTTCCACAGTGTCGCCGGGGACGATCTCGAAGTGGATCACCGCCGGGGTGTTGTCGCGGGTGTTCTTGCGGGCGCCGGCCGGATCGGCCAGCACCGAGGCGCGCAGCTTGTTGTCCGGATGCAGGTAGGCGCGGCGCACGCCCTCGTTGACCATGTCGGCCACGCCCATGGTCGCGTCGGCCCACTGCACGTTCATGCCGACGCGCACGAAACAGGTGACGATGCCGGTGTCCTGGCAGATGGGGCGATGCCCTTCGGCGCACATGCGGCTGTTGGTCAGGATCTGGGCGATGGCATCCTTGGCCGCCGGGCTTTCCTCGCGCTCGTAGGCCCGACCCAGTGCCTGGATGTAGTCCTTGGGATGGTAATAACTGATGTATTGCAGGGCGTCGGCGATGCTGTCGATCAGATCGTCCTGGCGGATGACGGCCATGTGTGCTCCAGGGTGGTCTTGCGGAAAAAGCGCGATTCTAGCAGCTCCATGCCCGCGGCAAGGATGGGGGCTTCCCCCCGGCACGTTGTGCGGCACGCGGCGCGGGCTGGGCGAGTAGAATCGAGCCATCCAACCTTCGTTGATCGGCATGGCCCACTCGACCGACTCCGGCGCGCGCCTCACCCCGCGCGGCTATCTCGCCAGCCATCCACGCTTCGATCCCACCGGGCTGACGCGGCTGTGGCTGCTGGGCATGCCGATGGGCTGGCTGGAGGCGCCCACCCTGCGCTTTCTCACCCGCTTCGACGCGGCGTTCCGCCAGTTGGGCGACTTCGGGGTGCAACTGCTGGCGGAAACACCCGACGAGGCCGGCGCCATGCTCGGCCGGGCGGCGCTCGCCATGCGCGAGAACGCGCTGGTTCGTGGCTGGCGCAACGAGCGCTATACCGTGTTCGCGCCGCTGCCCGACGGCACGCCGGACCTGAGCCAGCCGCTGTTCGCGCTGGAACGCGCGGCGTTCCGCCGACTGGGGCTGGTCAGCCGCGCGGTGCACATCAACGGCTACGCGCCGGAGCGGACGCTGTGGGTGGGCCGCCGCGCCGCCGACAAGAGCGTCGATCCCGGCCGGCTGGACAATCTGGCGGCCGGCGGCCTGCCGCACGGCGAGAGCGAGCGCGACTGCGTGGTACGCGAACTATGGGAGGAAGCCGGCGTGCCGGCGACGCTGGCCATGCAGGCGACGCCGCGCGGCAGCATCCGCGCCACCCGCAACGAGCCGGACGGCACCCACGACGAGATCCTGTACTGCTACGACCTGGCACTGCCAGACGATTTCGTGCCGCATAACGTGGATGGCGAGGTGGCGGGCTTCCAGCGCCTGGACGTGTCGACGGTGCTGGCGCGGCTGCCGGAATTCACCTGGGACGCCGGCACGGTGACGGCCCAGTTCCTGATCGATCATGACTGGGCCTGAGCAGCAGCGCCTGTTCGTCGCGCTGGCGCTCCCGCAGGCGTTGCGTGATGCCTTGTGCGGCCTGCGCGATCGACTGCATGCGCAGGCCGGTGGCCGCATCGTGCCGGCCGGCAATCTGCACCTGACGCTGGCGTTCCTCGGCGACACGCCGACGGCGCGGATCGGCGAACTGCTGGAGCTGCTGGCCCACCTGCCCCGTCACGACTTCGTCTTTTGCATCGATCGCGTCGGCAGCTTCAAGACCGGCAGCCCCAAGGGCTGCATCGTCTGGGCGGGCGGCGAGGCGCCACCGGCGCTGCTGGCTTTGAAGGACGAATTGTGGGCCGCGCTGCGCGCCGCTGGCTTCGCCTTCGACGCCAAGCGCTTCAAGCCGCATGTCACGTTGCTGCGCGATGCGCGGCCGGTGACGGAAACGCTGGCGCCGCTGACCTGGCAGGCTGGGCCGCCACGGCTCTACCGCAGCACGCCGACACCGCGCGGGCCGCGCTACGAGGTGGTGGAAAGCCCGGCCTGAGCGCCTGTCAGCCGCGCTGCGCGGTCCCGGCGAAGGTGTCGCAGCTCTGGATGCGTCCGCTGTCGAAGCCACGACGGAACCAGGTCATCCGTTGCTCCGAGGTGCCGTGGGTAAAGGAATCGGGCACCACCTGGCGGCCGGCGTTGCGTTGCAGGGTGTCGTCGCCGATGGCGTGCGCCGCGGTCAGCGCCTCTTCCAGATCGCCCTGCTCCAGCAGACCGCGCTGCTGGGCGTAATGCCCCCATACACCGGCCAGGCAGTCGGCCTGCAACTCCTGCTTGACCGACAGCGCGTTGCCACCGGCCTCGCCCAGCCGCTGCCGCGCGGCGTGGACCTTGTCCGATACGCCGAGCAGGTTCTGCACGTGGTGGCCGACTTCGTGGGCGATCACGTAGGCGGCGGCGAAATCGCCGCCGGCCCGATAGCGCTGGTTGAGTTCGTCGAAGAATCCCAGGTCCAGGTAGACCTGACGGTCGCCCGGGCAATAGAACGGGCCGACCGCCGAGCTGGCCTGACCGCAGGCGCTGTTCACCGCGCCACGGAACAGCACCAGCCTGGGCTGCTGGTATTGCCCGCCGTTCTCGGCGAACAGGGTGGTCCAGGTGTCTTCGGTATCGCCCAGCACGCGCGCGACGAACTGGCGGCCTTGGTCGTCGGCGGCCGGCGCCGCCTGCTGGGTAGCGGTGGCCGGCGCGGTCTGCTGCACCTGGCTGAGCATGCCGAGGATCTCCGCCGGGTTCTTGCCCATCAGCAACCCGACCACCACCACGACGGCGATGCCGCCCAGCCCCAGCTTCACCCCACCGCCGCCACCCATGCCCCGGCGGTCCTCGACGTTGCGGCTTTCACGCATTTTGTCCCAGCGCATGTTCGGCTCCTCGATATGGCGGTTCGCGATGATCTCGAACCTTAGCGGCTCTCAGTGTGGGCGATGGCGGGAAAAACGACATCCCCAAAACGAAAAGCCCCGCTGGACGCGGGGCTTTGACGGACGCGGCGAAGCTTAGAGCGCCTGCGTCAGTGGCGCTTAACCCAGGTAGGGGTGGCGCAGCACGATGGTCTCTTCGCGATCCGGGCCGGTGGAGACGATGTCGACCGGGGCTTCACAGATCTCCTCGACGCGCTTGAGATAGGCGCGGGCGTTGGCCGGCAGGTCTTCCCAGCGCTTGACGCCGAAGGTGGATTCGCTCCAGCCCGGCATTTCCTCGTACACCGGCTCGCAACGCGCGATTTCCTCGGCGCCGATCGGCAGGATGTCGACCAGCTTGCCGTCCAGCTTGTAGCCGGTGCACAGGTTGATGGTCTCGATGCCGTCCATCACGTCCAGCTTGGTGACGCACAGGCCGGACACGCCGTTGATCTGGATGGAGCGCTTGAGCGCGGCGGCGTCGAACCAGCCGCAGCGACGCGGGCGGCCGGTGACCGAGCCGAACTCGTTGCCGCGCTTGGCCAGGCCGGCGCCCACTTCGTCGAACAGTTCGGTGGGGAACGGGCCGGAACCGACGCGGGTGGTGTACGCCTTCACGATGCCCAGCACGTAGTGCAGCATCTGCGGCGCCACGCCGGCGCCCGGCGCGGCCGCGCCGGCGACGCAGTTGGACGAGGTCACGAACGGATAGGTGCCGTGGTCGACGTCGAGCAGCGTGCCCTGCGCGCCTTCGAACAGCAGCGGCTGGCCGGCCTTGTGCAGGTCGTACAGCGTGCGCGAGACATCCGCCACCATCGGCTTGATGCGCTCGGCGTAGGCCAGGGTCTGGTCGTGCACCTGCTGGAAGTCCAGCGTTTCGGCCTTGAAGTAGTGCTTGAGCGCGAAGTTGTACCAGTCCAGGTTTTCCAGCAGCTTGGAGGCGAAGCGTTCCGGATGGTAAAGATCCTGGAGACGGATCGAGCGGCGGGCCACCTTGTCCTCGTAGGCCGGACCGATGCCGCGTCCGGTGGTGCCGATCTTCTTGTCGCCCTTGGACGCTTCGCGCGCCTGGTCGATGGCGATGTGGTACGGCAGGATCAGCGGGCACGCCTCGGAGATGCGCAGGCGGCTGGCGACGTCGATGCCGGCGGCGCTCAGTTCGTCGATCTCCTTGAGCAGCGCTTCGGGCGAGATCACCACGCCGTTGCCGATGAAGCACGCCTTGCCCGCGTGCAGGATGCCCGACGGGATCAGGCGCAGCACGGTCTTCTTGCCGCCAACCACCAGGGTGTGGCCCGCGTTGTGGCCGCCCTGGAAGCGCACCACGCCCTGGGCGTGGTCGGTCAGCCAGTCAACGATCTTGCCTTTGCCTTCGTCACCCCATTGGGTCCCGATCACGACGACATTTCTGCTCATGGAAATCCTCGATTCACCAATTAAAACCAACGAAGCCCGCGCACGCGGGCCGCGTCATATCGTTTGGCATCCGTGCCATCCCCTCGCGGCGGAGTGCGGCCGGCGATGCACAGATTACCGGATTCGTATCAGGCCAGCGCTTCCACCCGCCAGTCGCCCTGCCCGCCCACCAGCCGCCGGTCGCAACCGGCCTCGGCCGGATCAACGCCCAGGTCGACCACCACGGTCTCGCCCGCGGCGCGCAGTGCGCGGATCGCGGCCAGCAGGCCCGGCGCTTCGCCGGCCGGCGCCAGGATGGCCGGCTTGGCCGCAGGGAACGGCAGGCGTGTCATCTCGCGCAGGTCCAGGCTGAAGCCGGTGGCCGGGCGCGAACGGCCGAACTTCTCGCCGACGCTGTCGTAGCGACCGCCACGTGCCACCGCGTTGGCAAAGCCGGGGGCGTAGGCGGCGAAGACGAGGCCGGTGTGGTAGTCGCTGCTGCGCACTTCGGCCAGGTCGAAACGGATGGCGATGCCGCGTGCGGCCAGGGCGTCGCCCAGTTGCGCCAGCGCATCGAGCGCCGCGACCACGGCCGGCAGCGCAGGCAGACTGGCGCGGGCACGGCCGATGACGTCGACGTTGCCGTACAGCGTGGGCAAGGCGGTCAGCCCCTGGGCGATGGCCGGGTCGAGCCGGGCGGTGGCGCTGCGCAGCGTGGGCAGATCCTTCTGCTGCAACGCCAGGAACACTTCGTCGCGCGCCTCGCCGTTCAGGCCGGCGGCGTCGGCCAGTGCGTGGAACAGGCCGATGTGGCCGATATCCAGCCGCACCTGGCCCAGCCCGGCCAGTGCCAGGCTCTCGAACATCAGCTCGATCACCTCGACATCGGCGGCGATGTCGGCGCAACCGTACAGTTCGGCACCGATCTGGCGAGGCTCGCGGGTGGAGAGGATGCCGTCGGGGCGGGTGTTGACCACCGAGCCGGTGTAGCACAGGCGGGTGACGCCCTGGCGGTTGAGGATATGGGCGTCGATGCGCGCCACCTGCGGCGTGATGTCGGCGCGCAGGCCCATCTGGCGGCCGGTGAGTTCGTCCACCAGCTTGAAGGTCTTGAGGTCGAGGGCGGGGTCGTCGTTGACGAACAGCGATTCGACGTACTCGACCAGCGGGGGCATCACCAGTTCGTAGCCATAGCGGCCGAACAGGTCGAGGATGCCGCGCCGCATCGCCTCGATCTGGCGTGCTTCGCGAGGCAGAACGTCGGAAATATTCTCCGGCAGGATCCAGTTACGCATGGGTGCTTTTCAAACAAAGGCCCGACGGTGCAAACGCACCGGCGGGCGCCTTGGGTCGGTAAAGGTGGTTAGTGTACGGCGAGCGCGAGCAGCAGGCCAGCCATCAGGGACAGAAAACCGAACAGGCGCACCTTGCCGTCGTCCAGCGACGCGAGCTGCTGCATGCTGCGCTTCCACAATTGCGGCACGGCGAAGGGCAGGATGCCCTCGAACACCATGACCAGTGCCAGCGCCAGTCCGATACTGCCGATCATTTGCCGCCCGCCCGCGGGTTCTTCATGTACTTGAAGAAGTCCGCGCTGGGATCGACCACCAGCAGGTCGCCCTTCTTGCGGAAGCTTTCCTTATACGCGTCCAGGCTCTTGTAGAACGCGTAGAACTCGGGGTACTGGCCGTAGGTTTCGCCGTAGATCGCGGCGGCGCGGCCGTCGCCCTCACCCTTGAGCTGCTGGGCCTTGTTGTAGGCGTCGGCCAGGGTGACTTCGCGCTGGCGGTCGGCATCGGCCTTGATCTTCTCGGCCTCGGCCGAACCCTCGGCGCGCAGCTGGCTGGCCACGGCCTTGCGTTCGGACTGCATGCGCTCGTAGACGGAGGTCAGCGTGCTGTCTTCCAGCTCGACGCGCTTGATGCGCACGTCGATCACCCGCACCCCGATGCGCGAGGCGTCGGCGTCGGCCACCTTCTGCACCAGATCCATCACCTCGTCACGCTTGCCCGAGATCACGTCCTGCACGGTGCGCTTGCCGAATTCGTCGCGCAGCATGTTGTTGACGGTATTGCGCAGGCGATCCACCGCCTTGCGCTGGTCGGTGCCCACGGCCTTGTAGTAGCGCTCGACGTCGACGATGCGCCACTTGATGTAGCTGTCGGCACGCACGTTCATCTTCTCGATGGTCTGAATGCGCGCGGGGATGTTCTCGTCGATGGTCTGGATGCGCTTGTCGAAATAGCGTACTTCCTGCAACAGCGGGATCTTGAAGTGGAAGCCCGGCTCCGAGATCACGCGGCGTGCCTCGGAGAACTGGAACACCACGGCGAACTGGCGCTGGTCGACGGTGAAGAACGACAGGCTCAGCACGAACAGCACGGCCAGGATGACGGCGAGCGTCGGCAGAATACGATTCATCTTGTCGCCTCCTTATCGGCCGTAACGAGCGCCGCGATCTTGCGAGGCGGAATCGGGGTTCTGGGGAGCCGGCGCGGGTGCCGCGGCCGGTGCCGGAGCGGCCGGCGCGTCGGCACCGGTCTGCTGGATCAGCTTGTCGAGCGGCAGGTAAAGCAGGCTGCCCGCCTTCTGGTCGACCAGTACCTTGGTGGTGTTCTGGAAGATCTGCTGCATGGTGTCGAGGTACATGCGGTCGCGGGTGACCTGCGGCGCCTTGGAATACTCGGTGGCCACGGCCTTGAAGCGCGCGGAATCACCCTCGGCCTGTGCGACGACGCGCTGTTTGTAACCCTGCGCTTCTTCCAACAGGCGCGCGGCGGCACCCTGGGCCTTGGGAATCACATCGTTGGCGTAGGCCTTGCCTTCGTTGATCAGACGCTGGCGATCCTGCCGCGCCTTGACCGCGTCGGCGAACGACTGCTGCACCTGTTCGGGCGGCTGCACGTCGGAGATGTTCACCCGGGCGATCGACACGCCGGCGCCGTAGCGATCCAGCAGTTCCTGCATCTGCTTCTTGGTCTCCTCGGCGATCTGGCCGCGACCTTCGTTCAGCACGTAGTCGACCTTGCTGCGCCCCACCACCTCGCGGATGGCGGTTTCGGCGGCCGGCTTCACGATCAGGTCGCGCCCATTGGGATCGGCCACACGATTGTTGAAGACGTAGTCCTTGGCGGAATTGAGGGTGTATTGCACTTCGAGCTGCACCTCGATCAGGTTCTGATCGCCGGTGAGCATGATGGATTCGTCAGCGGAACCGCCCGCGGCCGCGGTGCCCACTTCCAGGCTGCGGATTTCGGTCATGTTGACGATTTCGCGGCGCTCGATGGGCCACGGCAGGTGCCAGTGCAGACCGGAATTCTCGACGGTGTTCACGTAGCGGCCGAAGCGCAGCACGACAGCATTCTCGCGCTCGTCGACCACGTAGAAGCCGGATAGCCCCCACAGCACCAGCAACACGCCGATCACGGCGAAGAGGCCGGTGCTGCCGGAACCGGAGCGGCCGGAGGATGGCGTGCGACCGCCACCGAAAAAGCGGGAAATCTTCTGGGTAAAGCGGCGGATGATCTCATCCAGGTCGGGAGGGCCGTCGTTGCGACGACCGCCCCATTGCGGGTCGTTCTGGCTCATGGAGTCGTGTTTTCCTCGGTTTTATGGCTCATTGCCTCGACCACGGCGCTGCGCAGCAGATCCAAGCCTTCCCCTTGCATTGCACTCACGCGCACGGCGCGAATCCTATCATATTCGTCGCGCTCAACGCCCGCGGGCAGCGGCTTCAGGTCGATCTTGTTCCAGACCATCAACTGCGGAATGCGTTCCGCTCCGATCTCGGTCAATACCTTGTTGACCTCGCTGACCTGCATGTCGCGCATCGGATGATTGATGTCCACCACATGCAGCAATAGATCAGCATGGATGGTTTCTTCCAGCGTCGCGCGGAAAGCGGCGACCAGGGTGTGCGGCAACTGACGGATGAACCCCACGGTATCCGAGATCACCACCGAGTGTTCGGCATCGAGGAACAGCTTGCGCGAGGTGGTGTCGAGGGTGGCGAACAACTGGTCGGCCGCGTAGATCTTGGCCTTGGTCAACGCGTTGAACAGCGTGGACTTGCCCGCGTTGGTATAGCCGACGATGGACACGGTGAACTGGTTGCTGCGCTCGCGAGCCCGCCGTTGCGTGGCGCGCTGGCGCTGCACGGTGGCGAGCTGATCCTTCAGTCGCTTGACCCGGATGCCGATCAGGCGCCGGTCGGTTTCCAGCTGGGTTTCGCCGGGGCCGCGCAGGCCGATACCCCCCTTCTGCCGCTCCAGGTGGGTCCAGCCGCGCACCAGGCGTGTCTGGATGTGGGCAAGCTGGGCAAGCTCCACCTGCAGCTTGCCTTCGGCGGTGCGGGCCCGCTGGGCGAAGATATCGAGGATCAGTGTGGTGCGGTCGATCACCCGGCAGGACATGGCCTTTTCCAGGTTGCGCTCCTGCGCCGGCGACAACTGGTGATTGAAGATCACCAGCGGCGCGTCGTGCCCGCGCACCGCGGCGGCGATCTCCTCCACCTTGCCGGTGCCGGCGAAGTACGCCGGATCGGGCCGGGAGCGTTTGCCCTCGATCACGGTCAATGGGCGCACGCCGGCCGATTCGACCAGTTGCACGAATTCCTCCAGACCATCGCGATAATCGGCTTCGCCGAAATCGAGGCAGACGAGGACGGCGGTATCTCCGCCTTGGTGACGTTCAAACATTCGGTACGGGATTCAACTGCGAGGCAAAAAGATAAAACCCCGGAAGTCTACCTCTTCCGGGGTTCGGGTGCGTGCACCGGCAATCACGCTTCGGATGCAGGAGCTGTCGGCGGCTGCTCGTGCGGGATCGACACGGGGCGCGAAGGCACCACGGTGGAGATGGCATGTTTGTAGACCATCTGGGTCACGTTGTTGCGCAACAGGACCACATACTGGTCGAAGGATTCGATCTGACCTTGCAGCTTGATGCCATTCACAAGGTAGATGTAGACGGGGACGTGTTCCTTGCGAAGGATATTCAGGAACGGGTCTTGCAGCATTTGCCCCTTGGCGCTCATTAGTTGTTCTCCGATGCGTTGTTATGTTGGAAATCTGTCTTATCGCGTCTTAAATGACATCTTACACTTATAGTATAACCCGCAGCATACGCCAATCGTCATGATTCACATCACCGGGGCTTCTTGCCCCCGCTCGTCTGCCCTTCGAAGGGATTAGCGCCGCGCTTGTACTGAACGCGTAAAGGCGTGCCCTGCAACTTGAAGGTTTTCATGAAGCAGTGCTCCAGGTAGCGCCAATACGAGTCGGGCACTTGTTCCAGGGCATTGCCGTGGATCACGATGACGGGTGGATTGGTGCCGCCCTGGTGGGCGTAGCGCAGCTTGGGGCGGATGCGCCCGGACAGCGGGGGCTGTTGCCGCTCGATAGCAAGTTGCAATGCACGAGTCAGCTTTGGCGTTGCCAACTTGACCATTGCTGCCGCATAGGCTGCGTCGATCGACTTGAACAGATCACCGACACCCTGCCCGGCCAACGCCGAAATGTAGTGGAAACGCGCGAATTCGAGGAATGCCAGCTTGCGCGCGATCTCGCGTTTGATCCGATCCCGCTGGTCGGCCGACGCCGCTTCCCATTTGTTTACCGCAACCACCAGCGCCCGGCCAGTCTCCAGTACAAAGCTGGCAAGCCGGGCATCCTGGTCGGACACTTCCTGCGTGGCATCGAGCACCAGCACGGCGACGTTGGCATCCTCGACCGCCTGCATGGTCTTGATGACCGAGAACTTCTCGATGGCTTCGTCGATCTTGCCGCGGCGACGCACGCCGGCGGTATCGATGATGGTGTAGTGCGAGTTATTGCGTTCGAAGTCGATATACACCGAGTCGCGCGTGGTGCCTGGCTGGTCGAACGCGATCACGCGCTCCTCGCCCAGCACCGCGTTGACCAGCGTGCTCTTGCCGACGTTCGGCCGCCCGATCACCGCGAACTTGGGGTGGTCCGCCTCGCCTTCGTCGGTGTCGACCTGGAATCCGTCCAGGACTTCGCTCAGCAGCTCGCGAACCCCCTCGCCGTGCGAGGCCGAGATCGCCACCGGGTCGCCCAGGCCGAGTTCGTAGAAATCGGCCGTGACCACGCCACGGTTCATCCCCTCGACCTTGTTGACCGCCACCCATACCGGGCGCTGGGACTGGCGCAGCCGCTGGGCGATCAGCTTGTCCTGCGGCGTGATGCCGACCCGGCCATCGACGATGAATACGATGGCATCGGCCTCGTCCACCGCCTGCAGCGTCTGGCGGGCCATCTCCATCATGATGCCTTCGTCGACCACCGGCTCGAAGCCGCCGGTATCCACGACGAAGTACGGCTTGCCGCCGACCTTGCCGTGGCCGTAGTGACGGTCGCGGGTCAAGCCGGGTTGATCGGCCACCAGCGCGTCGCGCGTCTTGGTCAGACGGTTGAACAGAGTGGACTTGCCGACATTGGGGCGGCCGACCAGCGCAATAGTAGGTTTCATCGAATTACTGCTTGATGCTCAGTGCAACCACATTCCCGGCCTGCGTCTGCACGATCACGCGATTGCCGATCACCTGAGGCACTGCCGCGATGCGGCTGCCGTCGGTGGAAACCTGGCCAACGAAATGGCCGTCCTCGCGCGACAGGAAGTGGACATATCCGGCGAGATCGCCGACCGCCACGGTGTCGCCGATGCGCACGGGGGCGCTGGTCCGCCGCGCGGCCAGCTTGTCCTGACGCCACATGCTGCGACCGCTGCTGCGATCCAGGGCGCTGACATTGCCGAGGTCGTCGACCAGATACAGCTGGTCGTCGTCGACCGTCAGGCCGGAATAGCTGGATGCTTCGCGCGACCACACCGGCGTGCCGTTGTTCTGGTTCAGGCACCCCACCCGGCCCTGGTACGCCACAGCGCAGACCAGATTGCCACTGAGCACCGGCGGCGCGACCACGTCGGCCACGCGCTCCAGTTCGGTGGCGCCGCGCGGCTGGGCGACCGGGCTATCCCAGACCACCACGCCATCGGCCAGCTTCAAGGCCAGCAGGCGACCACCGGCCATGCCGGCGAACAACAGGCCGTGATCGGACACCATGGGCGCGAAATTGCGCAGGATCAGCGCCGGCATCTGGCGCTGGTATTGCCACTTGCGCGAGCCGTCGGCTGCGGAGAACCCGGTGATGCGCCCGTCGGCGGTACGTACCGCGACCACGCCCTCGGCCACCAGCGGCGGCGCGATGATCTCGGTGGAGGCGCGCGCCTGCCACAGCGGTTTGCCATCGTAGTTGTACGCCATCAGGTCGCCCTTGAGCGTCCCGACCGCGATGGTGCCCTCACCCGCGCCGACACCGCCGGCGACCGGATGCGGCAGATCCACCTTCCAGCGCACGCTGCCACTGTTCAGATCGAGCGCCTGCAGCGACGACGGGGCCCCGGCGACGATCAGACGATCGCCCGCCTGAGCCGGCAGGAAGCGCAAGTCGGTCTTGCCACCCGCGCCACTACGCCAGGCCACCTGGGCGCCGACCTGATCGGCGACCTGCGGCAACGGCGAAGGCTCGGGCTGGTTGCTGGTGGCACCGCACGCGGCGAGCGCCATGGCGAGGACGGACAGAGTAAGGCGGCCCCAGGCCGCCTTGTTCATGCCGATGAACTTGGATGGCATGTCAAACCTTTTGCAATGCGTCGAGTTTCACTTGGACGAACTGGATATTCGGTGCGTCCTTGGGCAGCTTGGACAGCGCTTCCTTGTAGGCTTCGCGGGCACCGGCGCTATCGCCCTTGTCGAGCAGGATATCGCCGCGAAGTTCCGCGACCAGCCCGGCAAAGCCGGTGCTCTCGGCGCCACCCAGGGTCTTCAGCGCGGCATCCGGCTGCTTCTGATCCAGTTGCACCGCGGCCAGGCGCAGGCGAGCGGCATCGCGCAGATCGGCTTCGTCGCTGTTGGCCACCACCCAGTTCAACTGGGCCTCGGCTTCCTTGAGCTGTCCGGCGTCGGCGCTCGCCTTGGCCGCGAACAGCGCGCCGCGCGATGCATAGGCGGAACCGGAGAAATCCTGCTTGAGCAGATCGGCGTCGGCCCGGATCTTGGCGGCATCACCGCCGATCGCACCTTCGATGCGAGCGTAGATCAAGCCGGCCTTTTCCGCCTGGCTCTTCTGATAGGCATGCCAGCCCTGCCACGCCAGATAACCCAGCAACGCAAGGATCACGGCGGTGGCCAGGAACTTGCCCCAACTGTTCCACCAAGCCTTGAAATCGGCGATTTGTTCTTGTTCCTGCAGGTCGAATGCCATCTTATGGTTTTCCAGAGTCCAGAGCGGGATAGACGGAAGTGGCGATTATGCCCGAATTCGCGCGGCCAGGTCGCCCAGCGCCAGCGTCACCTGCTCGCCCGCGCCATCGCCGGTGAGCGTCTTGAGATTGGCGGTGCCGTTGCGTGCTTCGTCGTCGCCGATCACCACGGCGAAACGAGCGCCGCTGGCATCCGCCTTCTTGAACTGCGACTTGAAGCTGCCGCCGCCGGCATGCACCGCCACGGCAAGCCCCGCATCGCGCAATTGCTCGGCCAGGCCGAGGGCCAGGCGCTGCGCCGCATCGCCCAGATTGACCAGGTAGACGTCGGGGGCATCCGAGGCCGGCACGCCGTATTCCTGCATCAGCAGGAACACGCGCTCCAACCCCATGCCGAAGCCGCAGGCCGGAGTGGGCTTGCCGCCCAGGGTTTCCACCAGCGTGTCGTAACGACCGCCGCCGGCGATGGTGCCCTGGCTGCCCAGCCGGGTGGTCACCCATTCGAATACGGTGCGGTTGTAGTAATCCAGGCCGCGCACCAGGCGCTGGTTCAACTGGAAGGCCACGCCGGCGTCGCTCAG
The DNA here is from genome assembly GCF_000374805.1 of Chitiniphilus shinanonensis DSM 23277. Classification (GTDB taxonomy): domain Bacteria; phylum Pseudomonadota; class Gammaproteobacteria; order Burkholderiales; family Chitinibacteraceae; genus Chitiniphilus; species Chitiniphilus shinanonensis. The sequence goes on along the minus strand of NZ_KB895338.1, from coordinate 30,114 downwards.
AAACTGACACACGCCGTCGTAGTGGGCGCGACTGTCCGGCCCCAGCGTGTCGAACAACTTGGGCGCCGCCTCGATCATTTCCTGCATCGCGGGGTTCTTGCTGTCCAGGATGCGCAACGGGTTGGCGTGCAGGCGACGGCGGGCATCCTCGTCCAGCAGGGCGCTGTTTCGCTCGAAATACTCGATCAGCACCTGGCGGTATGCCGCGCGCTCGGCCGCGTCACCGATGGTGTTGATCTGCAATGCCACGTCGGCCAGCCCCAGTTCGCGCCAGAGTCGGGCCAGCATCACCATCTGCTCGGCATCGACATCCGGGCCGGTGAAGCCGAACGCTTCGACCCCCACCTGATGGAACTGGCGCTGCCGCCCCTTTTGCACGTTTTCGTGCCGGAACATCGGGCCGGCATACCACAACCGCTGTGGGCCGTTGTAGGTCAGGCTGTGCTCGACTACTGCGCGCACGCACCCGGCGGTACCTTCCGGGCGCAACGTCAACTTGTCGCCGTTGAGCGCATCGACCCAGGAATACATTTCCTTCTCGACGATGTCGGTGTTCTCGCCAACGCCGCGCACGTACAGGCCGGTGGGTTCGACGATCGGCAGGTGAATATAGCGGTAACCGTACTGGGCGAGCACGCGTGCAGCCACGTCGCCGAGCTTCTGCCAGAGCGCGGAATCACCCGGCAAAATGTCGTAAAAGCCCTTGATGCTTTGGAACTTGTCAGCCATGGAAATCAAACAACCTTGAGCGGAATGGTCTTGTTCTGCGCACGCTTGGCGCCACCCTCGCCATAACGCGTGCTGACGTAATCTTCGACGATGGCCTGGAATTCGGCGGCCACCTGGTCACCCTTCAGCGTCACGGTCTTTTCACCGTCGACGTACACGGGGCAGACCGGTACTTCGCCGGTACCCGGCAGGCTGATGCCGATATCGGCCAGCTTGGATTCGCCCGGCCCGTTGACCACGCAGCCCATCACGGCGACCTTCATGTCCTCGACACCCGGGTACTGCTCACGCCATACCGGCATCTGCCGCCGCAGGAACTCCTGGATGTCCTGTGCCAGCTCCTGGAACACGGTGGAGGTGGTGCGACCACAACCGGGGCAGGCCGTCACCAGCGGAGTGAAGCTGCGCAGACCCATGGTTTGCAGCAGCTCCTGCGCAACCACTACTTCCTTGGTGCGGTCACCGCCCGGCTCGGGCGTGAGCGAAATGCGGATGGTGTCGCCGATGCCTTCCTGCAACAGCACGGCCAGCGCGGCGGATGAGGCGACAATGCCCTTGGAGCCCATGCCGGCCTCGGTCAACCCCAGGTGCAGCGGGAAATCGCAACGACCACCCAGGTCGCGGTAGACCGCGATCAGGTCCTGCACGTGCGACACCTTGCACGACAGCACGATCCTGTCCGGCGACAGCCCCCAACCGATGGCCTGCTCGGCGGATTCGAGCGCGGAACGGATCAGCGTCTCGCGCATCACCACCTCGACCGGCAACGGGGTCGCCAGCCTGCTGTTCTCGTCCATCAAGCGGGTGGCCATGGCCTGATCGATCGAACCCCAGTTCACGCCGATGCGCACCACCTTGTCGTACTCGATGGCTTTTTCGATCATGAAGGCGAATTTTTCGTCCCGCTTGCTGCCCTTCCCGACATTACCGGGATTGATGCGGTACTTGGCCAGCGCCTTGGCGCACTCTGGGAACTCGCGCAGCAGCCGGTCGCCGTTGAAGTGGAAGTCGCCGATCAACGGCACACGACAGCCCCACTCCTCCAGTTGCGCCTGGATCGGCGCAACCGCCGCGGCGGCCTCGGAGCTGTTGACGGTGATGCGGACCGCCTCGGAACCGGCTCGCCACAGATCGAAGATCTGCCGCGCGGTACCGTCGATGTCCGCGGTGTCGGTATTGGTCATCGACTGGACCAGCACCGGGTGATCGCTGCCGATCCAAGCATGGCCCAGACGGACCTGCCGGGTTCTACGGCGAGGAAGGAAATCGCTCATCATTGCCTGGGGGGGTTACTTCAATTCGAACGCGGCCACATTGACCTGGGTATACGGCGCCAGATCCACTTCCTTGCCACGCAGGTACAACCGGGTTTGCGGCGCATTGCCGATCTTGAGACGGTATGGCGCGCGCCCGCTCACGAAGCGCTCGCCACCGGCCGGGATGACTTCGGAAATCACGCGACGCCCATCGGCGTCGAAAATCTGTACCCACGTCTCGCCGCGCGCAACCAGACGCAGTTCGCCACTGGTGGCCGGCGTCGGCGTCGCAGCTGGCGTAACGGTCGGCGTGACCGTGGCCGCCGCGGCGGCCGGCGTGGGCACCACGGCAACCGCCACCTGCGATGCGGTCGCGCTGGCTGTGGACGACACCGGCGAGGCGACCTCGGCCACCGGATCCACCGGCGCCACCACCTCTACCGGCGGGGTATCGAGTTGCGGGCTGACCGGCTGTTGCAGGTACCACCAGACACCACCGAACACCAGACCGAAGCCGATGACCCCCGCCACCACCGCCGGCAGCCGGGACGAGGACGACACGCGCGGCAGCGTACTGCCCAGGCTGACCCCGACCTCTTCGCGCACCGACGGCAGCGCAACCTGCGCCCGCTCGGTCGGAAGCAGTCCTTCCAGATCGGCCAGCAGCGGCGCGGCATCCATGCCCAACAACTTGGCGTAGTTGCGCACGAAGCCGCGGGCGAAGGTATTGCCCGGCAACGAGCTGTAGTGGTCGGACTCGATGGCCTCGATCTGCTTCTTCGCCAGCTTCAATTGCGCGGCGACCTGCTCGATCGCCAGGCCCATCTGTTCGCGCCGTGCCTTCAGCCGGGAACCCACGCCGTGTGGCTGGGACATCGTCGATTCGGTTTGCTCGCTCATTCTGTGCAGTTTTCCACGCCGCTGCCCGAAGGTCGGCCGGTCTTCTTGTTCAGTCGTACTTTCCGCTCAACAACTTGGTGGCTTCCACCGACTCGGGGAACTGGTTGCGCAATTTGGCCGCCAGCCGCGCCTCGGCATTGGTGTTGCCAGACATCCGCTCGACGCGCACGCCAAGCCACAGCGATTCCGCGCTCTCGGGCAGGCGTTTCATCAATTCGACGTAGCTCTGCTTGGCCAGCACCGGATCGCCCTTCTTCAGGCCCAGTTCGACCAGCCAGAGACGCGCCTGCAGGTTGTCCGGCCGGAAACGCAGCGCCTGCTCGAAATAATCCTGGGCGTTGTTCAACTTGCCCGCCTGGATGGAACACTGCCCCGCATTGATCAAGGTCTTGTCCGGCGTGGGATAGAGCTTGTCCTTCAGGGCGTTCAGATAATAGAGGATGCCTTCTTCGTACTGACCCCGGTCGCACAGGAACCAGCCGTAATTGTGATTGATGTTGGGGTTGTCCGGGGACAGTGAAAGCGCCTTCTGGAAGTTGTCCCGCGCCTTCTGGTCTTCTTTCAGCTCGGCATAGATCAGGCCGAGCATGTTGTACGCCTCGGCATAGCGCGGATTGGCCGCGATGGCGCGATTGGCTTCCTCGATGGCGATACCGTACTGGCCGCGCTTGAAATAGCCCGCGGCGAGCTGGGTACGCAGGGTGGCCACATCGCCGGGCTCGGCCAGGACCGGCGTAGCGAGGCCTCCTGCGATCAGTCCCAGCACCAGGCCCACCGTCGCAATCAAACCTCGCATGTTCTCTCCCTCAACTCCGGAATGTAATCGGCTGCGCGTCGTTCGCGCGCTGGGTGCGACGGGTCCGATCCTTGACCTGGCCGGCCAGCTGGCCACAGGCGGCGTCGATGTCGTCGCCACGGGTTTTGCGGACCGTGACGATGTAGCCCGACTCGATCAGGATGTCGCGAAAAGCGAGGATAGCATCGCGCGACGAACGGTTGTACCCCGAGTTGGGGAAGGGATTGAACGGAATCAGGTTCAGCTTGCACGGCACTTCGCGCAACAAGGCGGCCAGTTGCCGGGCATGTTCGGGCAGATCGTTGACGCCTTCGAGCATCACATACTCGAAGGTGATGAAATCGCGGGGCGCCTTGTCCAGGTAGCGATTACAGGCCGCCAGCAGTTCGCGCAACGGGTATTTCTTGTTGATGGGGACGATGTGATCGCGGATTTCGTCGTTCGGCGCATGCAGGCTGACCGCCAGCGCCACCGGACAGGCATCGCGCAGCCGATCCATCGCCGGCACCAGCCCCGAGGTGGACAACGTCACCCGGCGACGCGACAGGCCGTAGGCATTGTCGTCCAGCATCAGGCGCAGCGCGGCGACCACGTTGTCGAAATTGGCCAGCGGCTCGCCCATGCCCATCATCACCACGTTGGAGACGATGCGGCCGTCCTCGTTGGCCGGGGTGCCGAGGCGCGCCTGCTCGGCCGAGAGGCGGGTATTGGCCCACCACAACTGGCCGATGATCTCGCCGACGGACAGATTGCGGTTGAAACCCTGGCGCGCAGTGGAACAGAACGAACACTCCAGCGCGCACCCCACCTGGCTGGATACGCACAGCGTGCCGCGATCATCCTCGGGGATGAACACTGTCTCGATGCCATTGCCGACCCCGACATCCAGCAGCCACTTGGTGGTGCCGTCGGTGGCCACGTGCTCGGCCAGCATGTCCGGCGCCTTGACGTGCGCGTCGCCGGCCAGCCTGGTGCGAAAATTCTTGGCGATGTCGGTCATCTGCTCGAAGTCGGCCACGCCGCGCTGATGGATCCACTTCATCAGCTGTTTGGCACGGAACGGCTTTTCGCCGTAGCGCACCATCAACTCAGCCATGTGCTCGGCGTCGAAATCAAGCAGATTGACGGACATTCGCATTCACTCCCGGACCGCCCGCACAGGGCGGACTCGAATTACTTGGCGCCGTACACTTCGGAAGCCGCGAAGAAGTAGGCGATCTCGATCGCCGCGTTCTCCAGGCTGTCCGAACCGTGCACCGCATTGGCGTCGATCGACTCGGCAAAATCGGCGCGGATGGTACCCTTGTCGGCCTTCTTCGGATCGGTGGCGCCCATCAGCTCGCGGTTCTTCAGCACCGCATTCTCGCCTTCCAGCACCTGGATCATCACCGGACCGGAGACCATGAAGTCGACCAAGTCCTTGAAGAAAGGGCGTTCCTTGTGCACGGCGTAGAAGCCTTCGGCCTCGGTGCGCGACAGATGCTTCATGCGCGCGGCGATGACCTTCAGACCAGCGGATTCGAAGCGATCATAAATCTTGCCAACCACATTCTTGGCGACGGCATCAGGTTTTACGATCGACAGCGTACGTTCAATAGCCATGTTGACTCCGAATAGGCGTTACGGTTCTAGATAAAGGACAAAGAAATCGTTTGCAGCAACCGGCTAGACTACGCTAGCCTCAAACTGGCTTATCGGCAGCGGGTATTGCGCTGCGTCAAAATAGCCGAACATTATAACAAACTTGCGTGCATAGCGGCAGATGAGCGACGGACAGGACCCTTTGCTGAGAGAAGCCGAGCAGCATCGGCTGAAAGAACAAGTGTTTTGGCGCCTCGGCATCGCCGCCGGGCTCATTGTCATCATCCTGGCCGGCATCTACCTGCTGGATCGCCCGGCCCCCGAAACGCCGCAAGTCGCCGTCACCCCCGCCAAGCCGCGCATCGCCGCCGTCGCGACCCCTACCCCCGCCATCGCCAGCGTTCCCGCCGCAGCCAGCCTGCCGGTCGAGGCCAGCGCGCCGACGTCGTCCGCACCGGCCAGGGCCACACCGACCGCCGAGCCCCCCGCGCCACCGGCAGCGACACCCGCCCCGACGCAGGCAGCCGCCATGACTGCCGCCCCGACCCCCATTCCAGCGCCACGCGAAACCATGCCGTCCCGGCTCGCCGGCACCACCCCGACGCCTGCCGCAGCGCGACCCGCACCGATTGTCCGGCCCACCGTGCCGACACTCGCCCGGCCAGGCGCGCCGACCAGCCCGGCCGTCGCCGCCCCGCCGACACCACAGGCACCGCGCACAGCACAGGACGAACCGGCGGCCTACACGGTGCAGGCAGGGGTATTTCTGCACGCCGACAATGCGGAAAAGCTGCTGCGGCAACTGCAAAAAGCCGGGATCCCGGCCTACCTGGAAACGCGGGTGCAGATCGGCCCATTCAAGACCAAGGCCGAAGCCGAAGCGGCCAAGCACCAGCTACGGGCGCTCGGCATCGAGCCGGTACTGCGCAACAACTGATTCGCGGCGGCCCGCAGAGCCTGGCGCAGCGACTCCTGAGCACGCGCAAAACGCAGCGCCTCGACAATAGCCCTCAATCCAGCCAGGGAAGCAGTTGCGGCACCAGTGCCTGCCGCTGCTTGACGCCCTCGCCCATCAACACGAAGCCTTCCAGCACGCCCTCGCCTGAGAGGCGCCGCGCCACCAGCGCACCGTCGTCGGCCTCGATCTGCCAGGTGCAGTCGCTATCGCGCCAGCAAGGCGCCACCACCGTCGGGCAGGCGGGAGTCTTGACGATGACCGGCATGGCTGGGTATCCGACCGACGCCGCCTGACCGGCAAGCGTCGCCGCCAAGGCGCGTGCCTGCTGCATGATCGGCATCACGAAAGGCAGGCTCATTCCCGCCACCTCGGCGCAGTCGCCCAGCGCCCAGACGTGCGGCGCGCTGGTCTGCAGATCTCGCCCGACCACGATGCCGCGCGCCACATCGAGCCCGGCCGCACGCGCCAGCGCCACGCGCGGCGCCAGCCCGACCGCCGACAGCACCAGCGCCGCCTGTATCACCTCGCCATCCACCAGGACAATGCGATATCCATCGTCGGCCGTCTCTACCGCCTGCGCGGCGACACCAAGGCGGAACGAGACGCCCGCCGCCTCCAGGCGCCGACGCAGCCAATCCCCCGCTTCGCGCGGCACCAGCCTGGACAGCGGCCACGCCGCTGGATCGATCAGCACCGGTCTCAGGCCACGCGCCAACAGGTCGTTGGCGAACTCACACCCGATCAGGCCGGACCCGAGAATCGCCACCACACCTTCGGCGGGCAGCTGCCCGGCAAACCGCGCATAGTCGTCCAGATCGTTGACCGACAGCACCTGTTGGGCTGCTTCGCTCGTCAACGGCAGACGGATCGGGTCCGCGCCGAGCGCCAGCACCAGGTCGCGGTAGCGTAGCTGCCTGCCATCCGCCATCGAGACCGTGCGCACCGACGGATCGAACGACGCCATGTCGCAGCGCGGCCAGATGGTGGCGTTCAGTTCTTCCGCCATCTTTTCAGCCGACTTCATCACCAGCGCTTCCGGCGACTTGCCGGCCGCCAGCGCATTGGACAGCATCGGCTTGGAATAGAAGCCCGCGCCGTCGCGCGCCACGATGAACAACGGGGTTTCGGTATCGAGCTTGCGAAATTCTCGGGCGCAGTGGTACGCGGCCAGGCCGGCACCGACGATCACAATCGGATCGGACATGAAAGCTCCAGGATTTGCGTCATCCATCCCGCCCGGCCGGGCGGGACACCATCGACGACAGGATGAAAAACGGGGAATCAGACCGAGGGATGCTCGCCCGGCAGATAAGTGACGTTACCCAGCTGCGCCTTGAGCACTGCCTGCCGGACCGCCTCGACCGCCGCGTTGCGCGGGAAGTTCTTGCGCCACGCCAGCACCACCCGGCGGGTCGGCACCGGCTCGGCGAACGGCCGGATCGACAACAGGGCTTCGTCGGTCGGGCCGACCGAAGTCACCGGCAACACCGTCACCCCGATGCCGCCGGCCACCATGTGGCGGATGGTGGTCAGCGAGCTGCCCTGCAGAGTGCGTTGCAAGCTGCTGCCAGCCGGAACGCTCTCGCGATTCAAGTCCGGGCACATCTGCAGTACCTGGTCGCGGAAGCAATTGCCGGGCGACAACAGCAGCACGTTCTCCTCGGCCAGTTGTTCGGCGTTCACCTGCGGCAGCGCTTCCCACGGGTGCCCCTTGGGCGTGGCCACCACGAAAGGTTCCTCGTAGACCGCCTGAGTGACGATGCCGCCCTCGTGGAACGGCTCGGCGACGATGGCGAGGTCGATCTCGCCCTGCTTGAGCATTTCCGCCAGCCGGGCGGTGTAGTCCTCTTCCAGCAACACCTGCATCTGTGGCGCGCGCTCGCGCAGCGCCGGAATCAGATGCGGTAGCAGGTAGGGACTGATCGAATAAATGATGCCCAGGCGCAGCGGGCCGGCCAGCGGGTCCTTGCCCTGCTCCGCCAGCTGTTTGATGACCTGCACTTCCTCCAGCACGGCCTGGGACTGCTCGACGATGCGCTCGCCAATCGGTGTGAGCGTCACGTCGCCGGCCGAGCGCTCGAACAGAGTCACGCCGAGTTCGTCCTCCAGCTTCTTCACCGCCACCGATAAGGTGGGCTGCGAGACGAAACAGCTCGCGGCAGCCCGGCCAAAATGGCGCTCCCGCGCCACGGCGACGATATAGCGCAGCTCCGTCAACGTCATACCCAGAACTTCCTCTTCAGCTCGCGATTGCGGCGTGCGCACAGGGCATAGGTCAGGCCCAGCAACACCAGCATCGTCACCAGCACCAGAGCCGGCATGGTGATGCCGAACAAGGTGAAGTCAACGCTGGAACAGCTGCCGACGGGACGGATCAACGCCACCAGCCAATGCGGCCAATCCGGATCGTTCAGGTCGATCGGGAACGGCAGGCTGGAGGCGCAGGCCAGGTTGGGATCGGCCGGGCCGTATTGCAGGCGCAGATTCCAGATTGCGCTGGCCGCGCCGCCCAGCGTGGCCAGCGACAACAGCGTACCCAGCACCATCACCCCGCGGCGCGAGCCCGGCTTCCAGAACACGGCCAGCAATGAGAGCAAACCAAAGGCGATCACCGCCAGTCGCTGGTAGACGCACATCAGACACGGCATCACCCAGTTGTAGATCTGGTGATACATCGCGAAACCGATCATGCCGCAACAGGCCAGAAACAAGACCAGGAACCACAGACGCCAGTGGGCCATGCCCCACTCCTTGTCGATTGCTTTTTTCAATCGGGCGATTGTAACGCCGCGCCGAGGCAACGCCAAAGCGCACATCACAAAATGCTGATACGCAGGCACGGCGGTGCACCGCAGGCGATTGCAGCCCCGTCAGCCGGCATCGCCGAGGAATACCGCGAGCGCCTCGCGCTGCGCCATGGCGTCGCGATAACCCAGGCGGATCAGTTGCCGGGTGTACTGGTGGTGAAACAACACGTAGCTCGCCAGCACCGAGCCCTGGCGCCGGAATGCCCCCAGCCCGCCCAGCAGGAAACGCAAACCTGGCGGAAAGGTGGAACGATGTGGCATCACCAGGCGCTCCAGCGGTCGGGACGGCCGGATGCTCAGCACCTCCACCGGGCGCAGCCCCAAGTGGGCGCGCTCCTCGGGTGTCAGTCGCTCCACGGTCCGGTTGATGCGCCGCACCCGCTCCAGATCGGATTCCAGGCCATCGATGAAAATACTGTCGAGCAGGTGCCCCGCCACCTGGGCCAGCGACGGGTAGGCGACCGTCTTCTCGCGCGCAGGCCCCGCCTCGGCACTGGGCGCCACCCCGATCACCAGCACGCGGCCGGCTCCGAGATGGATCGCCGGGCTGATCGGCGCCACCTGGCGCACCGAGCCGTCTCCGAAATACTCGCGGTGGATCCGCGCCGCGGGAAACACGAACGGAATCGCGCTCGACGCCAGCAGATGCGCAGGCTCGATCCGCGTACGCACCCCCAGGCGCTGGGCGCGTTGCCAGCCCTGCAACGCGTCGTTTCCCTGAAAGAAGCTGACCGACTGCCCCGTGGTGTAGCCGGAGGCGGTGATCGACAAGGCCTGCAATTGCCCCGCGGCGACAGCCCGTCCGATGCCGTCGAAGTCGATCATGCGGCCGAGCAGTTCAGTCAGTGGACGGTTGTCCAGGAAGGAACGCGGGTTGAATCGCCCCAGGCCACCCAGCACCAGCGACAACACCCAATGTGCGGCGCGCCCGAACAGGGCCGGCAAGGTGGCACGATAGACCTGCTCGGGCGTCAACGACAGCCAGGCGCGCGCCAGTTGCCGCACCGCGAGGCGGAAGTCGGTGGCGCCGGCCGCCAGCGCCGCGGCATTGATGCCGCCTGCCGAGGTGCCGCAGATGATGGGAAAAGGATTGTTCCGCGAACGGCAATGCACGCGCGCCACCGCCAGCAGCACGCCCACTTGGTACGCGGCCCTGGCGCCGCCGCCGGACAGGATCAAGGCCGTGGCACGGCCGGCTTGCTTGGTCGGCTGATCCATCTTCCCCCTTGGCGCGATCGATCGCGCTCGTGTCCCATGAGCCGTGCTTCCCGCGCGAAGCGGGGCATGGTCGAGCTACGGCCCTTTCGGTATAATCTGGTTTTGGCGTAAAAGGATTTCGCCCATGCGCATCGTACAGAAAGCCCTGACCTTCGACGACGTTCTGCTCGTTCCCGCCCACTCCTCCGTTCTGCCCCGCGACGTTTCACTGGCCACCCAGTTCACCCGAGACATCCGCCTGAACCTGCCATTGGTTTCGGCCGCGATGGATACGGTGACCGAATCGCGCCTAGCCATCGCCATGGCGCAGGAAGGCGGTATCGGCATCATCCACAAGAACATGCCTGCCAAGCTGCAGGCGCAGGAAGTCGCCAAGGTCAAGCGCCACGAATCGGGCATCGTCAAGGATCCGGTCACCATCCGTCCCGACCTGCTGGTCCGCGACGTCATGGGTCTGACGCGCCAGCACCGCATCTCCGGGCTGCCTGTGGTCGATGCCAATGGCCAGGTGGTCGGCATCGTCACCAACCGCGATATCCGTTTCGAATCGCGCCTCGACCTGCCGGTCAGCTCGATCATGACCCCCAGGGAACGCCTGGTCACGGTCAAGGAAGGCACGAGCATCGACGAGGCGCGCGAGCTGATGCACACCAACCGCCTGGAGCGGGTTCTGGTGGTGGACGACAGCTTCCGCCTGAAGGGTCTGATCACCGTCAAGGACATCATCAAGACCACCGAACATCCCAATGCGGCCAAGGATAGCCTGGGCCGCCTGCGCGCCGGCGCCGCCGTCGGCACCGGCGGCGACACCGAAGAGCGCGTGGCGCTGCTGGTCGAGGCCGGCGTGGACGTGGTGGTGGTCGATACCGCTCACGGCCACAGCCAGGGCGTGATCGACCGGGTGCGCTGGGTCAAGCGCAACTTCCCGCAGGTGCAGGTGGTGGGCGGCAACATCGCCACCGCCGCCGCCGCGCTGGCACTGGTGGAAGCCGGCGCCGACGCGGTCAAGGTCGGTATCGGCCCGGGTTCGATCTGCACCACCCGTATCGTCGCCGGCGTGGGCGTACCGCAGATCTCGGCGGTATCCAACGTGGCCGACGCCTTGGCTGGCACCGGCGTGCCGCTGATCGCCGATGGTGGCATCCGCTTCTCCGGCGACATCGCCAAGGCACTGGCCGCCGGCGCACATTGCGTGATGCTGGGCGGCCTGTTCGCCGGCACCGAGGAAGCCCCCGGCGAGGTCGAGCTGTACCAGGGCCGCAGCTACAAGAGCTATCGCGGCATGGGCTCGTTGGGTGCAATGCAGCAAGGCTCGTCCGACCGCTACTTCCAGGAAGAGAACACCGCCAACGTCGAGAAGCTGGTTCCCGAAGGCATCGAAGGCCGCGTTCCCTACAAGGGCACGCTGTCCGCCATCGTCCACCAGTTGGTCGGCGGCATCCGTTCCTCGATGGGCTACCTGGGCTGCGCCAGCATTGCCGATATCCACGCCAAGGCCGAGTTCGTCCAGATCACCGCCGCCGGCATCCGCGAATCGCACGTGCACGACGTACAGATCACCAAGGAAGCACCGAACTACCGCATGGAGTGAACGTGCTTTTTCAGGTCAAACAAAACCCCGCTTTCGCGGGGTTTTGTTTTTGCAGCACGGCGGATTGCGCTTCGCCCAAAGGCGGCCCGCCTGCGCGATGCGTCAGGCCGCCAACCCGGTGAACGGGAAATCCACCTCGGGCCGCCGGCCGCCGATGATGTCGGCGATCGCCAACCCCGAACCGCACGCCTCGGTCCAGCCCAGCGTGCCGTGGCCGGTGTTCAGGTAGAGATTGGCGTAACGCGTCGCGCCGATATAAGGCAGGTTGCTCGGCGTCGCCGGCCGCAGGCCGCACCAGAATTCGGCGGCATCGTAATCCGCGCCGTCCGGGAAGATCTCACGGGTGCGCGCGACCAACGCCTCGCAGCGGATGCGGTTCAACGACAGGTCGTAGCCATTGAACTCCGCCGTCCCTGCCACGCGCAACCGGTCGCCCAGGCGTGAGAACACCAGTTTGTAGCCATCGTCGGTAAGACTGACCGTCGGCCCCTGCTGACCAGGACGCACCGGAATGGTCGCCGAGTAGCCCTTGGCGGGGTAAAGGTTGAGGCGGATTCCCAGCGGTGCCAGGTGCAACGGGCTGTAGCTGCCCAGGCAGACCACGAAGGCATCGGCCGCCAGCAGCTCCGGGCCTTCCGGCGTCACCAGGCGCACGCCGGCAATGCGATCGCCCTCGCGCACGAAATGGTCGATCACACAGTCGTAGCGGAACGTCACCCCCAGCGCCGTCGCATGCTGCGCCAGCTGGTCGGTGAACTTGCGCGCGTCGCCCGATTCGTCCGACGGCGTATAGGTACCACCGACGATGGGACGTCGCGACGCCGCCAGCGCGGGCTCGATGGCGAGGCACTCGTGCGCCTGCTTGACCTGGCGGTCCAGCCCCACTTCGCGCATGGCCGCCGCAGCAGGAATCGCCGCTTCGAATTCGGCGAGCTCGGTGTAGTAATGCAGGATGCCCTCGGTGCGCGCGTCGTATTGCAGCCCCAGCTCGGAACGCAAGTCTTGCAGGATGCCGCGACTGTACAGACCCAGGCGGACCAGGTTCTGCAGGTTGGCGCGGGCGCGGGCCGGCGGGCACTCGCGCAGGAAGCCCAGCCCCCAGCGCCACAGCGCCGGATCGGCGCGCAGACGAAACAGCAGCGGCGCATCCTCCTCGCCCAACCATTGCAGCGCCTTCCACGGCGCCTTCGGGTTGGCCCACGGCTCGGCATGACATACCGAGATCTGTCCGCCGTTGGCGTAGCTGGTCTCGCGCGCCACTTCCGGCGCACGCTCGATCACCGTCACCTCGTGGCCGGCGCGCGCCAGGAACCAAGCCGACGTCACCCCGATGACCCCGGCACCCAGTACCGCTATCCGCATCTGCCTCTCCTATCGTCGATCCAGGCCCCGGATTATGCCGCGTCGGCCGGCCCCCGGGCCTGCGCACCATCAAGCAGAATGCGTCGCCACTCCGAAAGCATGGGCGTCAGTGATTCCCCTCGTTTATCGCCGATACTTCGGCCACACTACAGAACAAACGGCCGGCTACCGCCCGGAAATCGGCACGCGTCATCGCCGATGGGTCAGAATTGCCTGCGCCTGGTCAGACAACGGCATTCCCAACCGCCACGACCATCGATCCCGCCGAGGCGTGCAACACGCGGCGGTACCAGATGGAGACAACCGGACACGGCGCACCCGGGCGCGCTCGTGTTTAGGACGAACAGGCCCTAGACTACGCGGCGCATCCCGCGAACGAGCCAACGATCGATGACCCTATCGCTGCGTACCGCCCTGATTCTCGCCATCCTGGCGGGCCTGCTCCTGCCCGCCAGCATCGCCGGCTACATGCGACTCGAATCCCAGCTGGGCGAAGCGCGTGAGCAGATGGCGCGCGACCACGGGCGGCTGGCCGACATCCTGATGCTGGGCATGCAGGAACCGCTGTGGAACCTGTCGCCCGAATCGGGCCGTCCCCTGCTCGATTCGGTGATGAGCGACGAGCGCGTGGTGCGTGTGGTGATCAGCGACAACACGCTGGGCACCTTCCTCAGCGCCAACCGACCGGAGCGGCGCCAGGGCCAGCTCTATTCATTGAACCGCGTGGTGACCAAGCAAGGCGCGCAGATCGGCAAGGTGACGGTCGAGTTCGACGATGGCCGGGCCATCGCCATGATCCGCAACGAACAGCGCCAGACTATCGCGTCGGTGCTGGTGCAGCTGGCCTTCAGCCTGGGCCTGATCCTGTTCCTGATCCACTCGCGCGTGCTCAAGCCGCTCAATGCGCTGACCAATCAGGCCAAGCGCCTGGCCGGCCAGCAACTCGACCAGCCCTTCATCTGGCACCGCGAGGACGAACTGGGACAGCTGGGGCATGGCCTCGAAGCCACCCGACAATCGCTCAAGGCGATGTTCGACACCCTGGAACAGAAGAACCTGCAACTGGAAGCGGATCTGATCAGCCGCCGGCATATCGAATCCGCCCTGCGCGCCAGCCAGGGACGTTTCCAGCGGCTGGTGGAATCGACCCGCGTCATCCCGTGGGATGCCAACCCCGAGGAATGGCGCTTCGTCTACGTCGGGCCGCAGGCGGAGCAACTGCTCGGCTACCCGCAATCGGTCTGGTACCACGAGAACTTCCTTTCCACCTACCTGCACCCCAACGACCGCCACCTCGCCTACCAGTTGTTCACCGAAGTGCGCGGCGACGCGCCCACCGAATTCGAGTGCCGCCTGCTCGCCAAGGACCAGCGCACGGTCTGGGTACTGCTGATCGCCGAGCACCGGCACGGCGCCGACGGCCACCACCTGCAAGGCTTCCTGATCGACATCTCCGCCCGCAAGGAAGCCGAGATCGAACTGGAGAAATACCGCAACCACTTGGAGGAAGGCATCGAGTTGAGCACCCGCGCACTGGCCGCGGCCAACCACGAGCTGGAAACCTTCGCCCAATCGGTGTCGCACGACCTGCGCTCGCCGTTGCGGACCATCGAGGGCTATATCGAGGTGCTGTTGGAAGACTACGGCGACAAGCTGGACGAGCGCGCACGCAACTACGTGATGCGCATGCGCAGCACCATGCGCCACATGGGTGTGCTGGTGGATGACCTGCTCACCCTGTCGCGGCTGTCCCGCTCCGAGATCCGCCGGCAGCCGGTGGACCTGGCGACCATCGCCGAGGAGATCGTCGAGGAGCTGCGCGCACTGCAACCGGATCGCCATGTGGCGGTCAGGCTGCCCGACTGCCTGATGGCCAGCGCCGACCCCAAGCTGATCCGCATCGTGCTGTACAACCTGCTCGACAACGCCTGGAAGTTCACCAACCACGCGGTCGAACCGACCATCGCGCTGGAAGTGCACGAAGCCAATGGCCAGCAGGTCTACCAGATCAGCGACAACGGCATCGGCTTCGACATGGCCCAGGTGATCCGGCTGTTCCTGCCGTTCCAGCGCCTGCAACCGCCCGGCGAGTACGAGGGCAACGGCATCGGCCTCGCCATCGCCCAGGCCATCGTCCAGCGTCACGGCGGACGCATCTGGGCCAAGGGCGTGCCCGGCGACGGCGCTACTTTCTATTTCACCCTGCCCGAGGGACGCGACATCCCCGGCGGCTGACGCCCCCGGCGTCACGCAACCGCCGCTTTTCTTTTACAGAACATTCGTTCTATAATCGCCGCAACCACACGTTGGCCCCAGGGCCGAATTTCCACTCACACGGGCAGGTGTCATGGACGACAACAAGAGCAAGGCGCTGGCTGCGGCGCTGGCACAGATCGAACGCCAATTCGGCAAGGGCGCCATCATGAAGATGGGCGAGAACCAGATCGAGAACGACCTGCAGGTGGTTTCCACCGGCTCGCTCGGCCTGGACCTGGGCCTGGGCGTGGGCGGCCTGCCGCGCGGCCGCATCGTCGAAATCTTCGGCCCGGAATCGTCGGGCAAGACCACATTGTGTCTGCACGTGGTCGCCGAAATCCAGAAGGCCGGTGGTGTCGCCGCCTATATCGACGCGGAAAACGCGCTCGATCCGGTCTATGCCCAGCGCCTGGGCGTGAACGTCTCCGACATGCTGATCTCGCAGCCGGACACCGGCGAACAGGCTCTGGAGATCTGCGACATGCTGGTGCGCTCCGGCGGCGTGGACATCATCGTCATCGACTCGGTGGCCGCGCTGACGCCCAAGGCCGAAATCGAAGGCGAGATGGGCGACCAGTTGCCCGGCCTGCAAGCCCGCCTGATGAGCCAGGCGCTGCGCAAGCTCACCGCCAACATCAAGCGCACCAACACCCTGGTCATCTTCATCAACCAGCTGCGGATGAAGATCGGCGTGATGATGCCCGGCCAGAGCCCGGAAACCACCACCGGCGGCAACGCGCTCAAGTTCTACGCCTCGGTGCGCCTGGACATCCGCCGTATCGGCGCGGTGAAGAAGGGCGACGAGATCATCGGCAACCAGACCAAGGTGAAGATCGCCAAGAACAAAGTGGCGCCGCCGTTCCGCGTGGTCACCTTCGACATCCTCTACGGCGAAGGCATCAGCCGTGAAGGCGAGATCATCGATCACGGCGTCACGCACAAGATCGTCGAGAAATCCGGCGCCTGGTACAGCTACAACGGCAACAAGATCGGCCAGGGCCTGGAGAATGCCCGCCAGTTCCTCAAGGACAACGCCGAACTGGCCGACGAAATCGTGCAGAAGGTGCGCGCCAAGATCGGCATCGCCGAAGTGCCGATCGAGTCGGGCGGTTCGCTGGCCGACGAGGCCGACGCAGTCGCCGCCGACTGAACGAACGACCCCGCGTAACAAGGCGAGCCCCGGCTCGCCTTGTTCGTTTGCCCTCCCCGCTTTCAGGATCACCCTTTTGCCCAACCCGCCACCCAGCCTTCGCCAGCGCGCCCTGGCCCTGCTCGCCCGCCGCGAGCACTCGCGTCTGGAGTTGCAGCGCAAGCTCAAACCGCACGCCGAGGAAGACATGGAGTTGGACCAACTGCTGGACGACTTCGAACAGCGCGGCTGGCTGTCCGATGCGCGCTTCGCCGAAAGCTGGGCGCACAGTCGGGCCGCCCGCTACGGCGGGGCGCGCCTCAAGGCCGAATTGCGCACCAAGGGTGTCGCGGCCGACGCCATCGATGCCGCGCTCGACCCTTTGCAGGGCAGCGAAACCGAGCGCGCGCGCGAGGTCTGGCGCCGCAAGTTCGGCACACCACCCGCCGACGCCCGCGAGCGCGCACGCCAATTGCGCTTTCTGGCGGCACGCGGCTTCTCGATGGAAGCCATCTATACCGTGGTCGGCGGCGACATGGACGAGACCTAGACCAGATCGCCACCCGGTACTGGATACGCGGCGCAGCGGCCCGACCAAACCCACGCCGACCGACCAGATTCCCGACAGAATCGTTTGAAATAACCCCGCCACGCTTCCTTACAAAAATTGGCATTCCCATTCCGAAACGGCTATCAAGAGTGAAGCCCTCTATGCCGGAGTTGTCGTGTCTTTTTCCTTATTTCCTGCGGCATTCCCTCATCCGGTAGCCCTCTCCCCGGACCGCCATGGACGCTAGAGTCGACCCCATGGATGCCAATGCCCAGTTCAGCGCCTACGAGTCCCCCCTGACCTTCGCCGGGGAAGAAGCCGATGGCAGCGAGGAAGTCGTTCCCGAGCGCTGGCGCATCCTGGTGGTCGACGACGAGCCGGACGTCCACCTCGCCACCTCCTTCGCGCTGAAGGACGAGGTCATCCTCGACCGGCCGCTGGAATTGCTGCACGCCTACAGCGGCGACGACGCACTGCAGATGCTGTCGCGCGAGCCGGACATCGCCGTGGTGCTGCTCGACGTGGTGATGAATGGCGCCGAGGACGGCCTGGCCGTCGCGCGCGCCATCCGCCAGCAGTTGAACCTGAAAGAACTACGCATCGTGCTGCGTACCGGCCACCCCGGCTACGCGCCCGAGTATTCGGTGATCCGCGACTACGGCATCAACGACTACAAGACCAAGTCGGAACTGACGCAGATCCGCCTCCAGACCACGCTGACCACCGCCATCCGCTCGTATCAACAGCTCAAGGCCGTCAACGCCAGCCGGCGGGGCCTGGAGATGATCATCGAGGCATCCGCCTCGCTGTTCGAGCGTCGCACCCAGGAAAGCTTCGCGGCCGGTGCGCTGGCGCACCTGATCGCCCTGCTCGGGCTGCCGCAACATGGGCTGATCTGCATCCACCAACCCAGCACGCCCGGAGCGCGTCCGCCGCACGCCTGGCTGATCGTCAGCGCCGCCGGCAAGCTCCAATCGCTGGTCGGACAACCACTCGGCTCCCTGCAGGATCCGCTGGTGCTCAATGCCATCGGCCATGCCATCCGCTCGCGCAGCCCGCTCTACACCCCGGATTTCGCCGTCCTCTACCTGAACCGGCCGCACGACCAGGAAGCCGCCATCTACCTTTGCACCCAGCGCCCGCTGGCCAAGGACGAACGCCAGCTGCTGGAAGTGTTCTGCACCAACATCGCCATCGGCTTCGAGAACGTGGCGCTGTTCCGCCAGTTGCAGGATCTGGCCTATATCGATCCGCTCACCTACCTGCCCAACCGTACCCATTTCGTCGCGCGGCTCGATCAATTGCTCAAGGCGCCATCGCAGGACGACGTGGTCGTACTGCTGGATATCGAGCAGTTCTCGCAGATCAACGACGCGCTCGGCCACCTGATCGGCGATCAGCTGCTGCAAAGCGTGGCGCAGCGGTTGCGGCCGCTGGTGCCGCCCGCCACCACGCTGGCGCGCCTGGGGGTGGATCTCTTCGGCGTGGTCGGCCCCTATACGGCGGAGCACTTCGCGCCGCTGTTCGAAGCGTTCGACCGTCCGTTCGCCGTGGCGTCGCACCGGCTGCGAGTGCAGATCGCCGCCGCCGCGGCCCGCCTGACCGATACCGAGCCCACCGGCATCGGCTGCCTCAAGGACGTGACCATCGCCCTCAACCAGGCCAAGCGCGCCGACAAGGATCGAGGCGAGCTGACCTGGTACTCCCCCGCCATGAGCCGCGCCTCGCGCCGGCGGCTCGATCTGCTGCACGACCTGGAAAGCGCCATCCGCCAGGGCCAGCTCACCGTGTATTACCAGCCGCAGATCGCCCTCGACAGCGGCGAGATCGTCGGCGTGGAAGCGCTGGCGCGCTGGCCACAGCCCGACGGCAGCTTCATCCCGCCCGATCGCTTCATCCCGCTGGCGGAACAGTCCGGCCTGATCCTCGACCTGGGCAACTGGCTGGTGGAACAGGTGTGTTCGCAGTTGGCCGAATGGCGCGCACTGGGCCTGGGCGCGCTGCGCATGGCGATCAACGTCTCGATGGTGCAGTTCAACCACGAAGGCTTGATCGACCTGCTGGCCGAAGCGCTGGCGCGGCACCAGCTTGCGCCGTCGCTGATCGAGGTCGAGATCACCGAAAGCGTCGCCATGGCGCGACCGGAGGACGTGATGGCCAAGATCGCGCGGCTGAAGTCGCTGGGCCTCTCGGTGGCCATCGATGACTTCGGCACCGGCTTCTCCTCGCTGGCCTACTTGCAAAAGCTGCACGCCGACCGCCTGAAGATCGACCGCGCCTTCATCCGCGACATGGGACTTTCCGAGAACCCCTACAGCATCGCCGAGATGGTCATCAACCTGGGACACAAGCTCGGCATCAAGGTGCTTGCCGAAGGGGTCGAATCCCCGGCCCAGGCCACGCTGCTGCGCAGCCTGGGTTGCGACGAAGCGCAGGGCTTTTTGTTCGCCAAACCCGCGCCACCCGCGCCGCTGACCCACTGGTTCCAGGAAACCGGGCTCAAAGTCGCGGTATAACGCCGGTTTCCTTGACGAAATCGATAAAGGCGCGCGACTTGGCCGGCAGATGCCGACTGGCCGGATAGACCGCGTAGATGCCGCCGCGCGGCAGTTCCCATTGCGGCAGCAGCCGCACCAGCCGTCCCGCCTGCACATCCTCGTGCGCCATGTAGTCCGGCAACACGCTCACCCCGGCATCGCTCAGCAGCAGCGCCCGCAGCACTTGCGGCGAATTGACCCGCAACGGCGCACGCATCCGCACCGGCACCGCCGCGCCCTCCCGCTCGAACTGCCAGTGCAGCGGTGCACTCAACAGATTCAGCGCAATCCAGCGGTGCGCCGACAACTCCTCCGGCCGGGCGATGGCTCCAGCCCGTGCCAGATAGGCGGGGCTCGCCAGCAGCCATTGGCCGAAACTGCCCAACTGTACCGCGCGCAACGTGGAATCGCGCAGCCAGCCCTGGCGGATGGCCACGTCGATGCGCGCCTCCACCAGATCGACCACTTCGTTGCTGGCGATCAGTTCGATCTGCAACGTCGGATGGCGGGTGGCGAAGGCGGCGATCAGCGGCGCGACCACGCTGGCGGCGTAGTCCACCGACGCGGTGACCCGCAAGGTGCCTTGTGGCACGGCATGATCCTGCGCGGCGTGCTCCAGCACGGTCTCGGCCTGGCGCAGCAGCGGCACGCATTCGCCGTAGAACGCCTCGCCCGCCTCGGTCAGCGTGACCCGGCGCGTGGTACGCGTCAGCAGCGTCACACCGAGGTCGCGTTCCAGGCGCGCCACCTGTTGGCTCACGGCGGCCTTGGCCAGGCCCAGCCGCTCCGCCGCGGCGGTGAAGCCGCCGGCGTCGACCACGGCGACGAACAGCGCCAGGCGGGTCAGGTCGATGCGTCCCAGGTCGTGCATGGCCGTTATCGTTCAGGTTTGATGAACAGTGAATTCTGGTTGATCCAATTTATCGAATCAATCATCGGGCGCAAGATCACTCTCGTTCACCCACCCGGAGACATTCCATGAAGATCGCCCTGATCGGCGCCACCGGCTTCATCGGCGCCAAACTGTTGCAGGAAGCGCTGAGCCGCGGCCACCAGGTAACCGCCCTGGTTCAGCACATCGATAAGCTGCCGCAGCACGCCCAACTCACCCCCGTCGCCATCGACGTGCAGGACACCGCGGTGCTGGCCGCCCGACTGACAGGGCACGATGCGGTGCTCAGCGCCTTCAGCGGCCACGCCCAGGCCAATGGCTTCGACTACTACCTGGCCGGGATCAAGTCCATCATCGCGGCGACCAAGGCCGCCGGCGTGGCGCGGTTGCTGGTGGTCGGCGGCGCGGGCAGCCTGGAAGTGGCGCCCGGCGTACAGTTGCTCGACACCCCCGAGTTTCCCGAGCAATGGAAGGCATCCGCCGAGGGCGCGCGCCAGGCGCTGAACCTGCTGCGCCAGGAGCCATCGCTGGCCTGGACCATGCTCAGCCCCGCCGCCATGATCGCACCGGGCCAACGTACCGGCCAGTTCCGCCTGGGTGGCGACCAGTTGCTGGTCGATGCCGACGGCAACAGCACTATCTCGGTGGAGGATTACGCCGTGGCGCTGCTCGACGAACTGGAGCAACCCCGACACGTCGGCGCGCGCTTCACTGTCGCCTATTGAGCGGCAGTCTCATCGTCCGCCATCCAGCCGTCCCAGGGTGGCGGATCGCCCCACGCCTCGGCGAGGAAATCGATCATGCTTCGCACCTTGGCGGTGACGTGGCGCCGGCTGGGATACACCGCCCAGGCGAACAGATCCGGTTCGCCGAAGCGTTCCAGCAGGCGAACCAGTCGGCCTTGTCGCAGGTCGTCGCCGATCAGGAAGGTGGGCTGGCGGATGATGCCCTCGCCAGCCCGGGCCGCGGCGCACAGCACATCGCCGTTGTTGGCGCGCAGATTGCCTTTCACCCGCACCTTGTCCGCCCCGTCCGCGCCAAACGGCCAATCGTCGCCGGTGGCGGCATAGCTGTAGAGCAGGCAGTTGTGCCCTGCCAGCGCCTGCGGCTCGGCCGGCACGCCATGACGCGCCAGGTAATCGGGCGACGCGGTGATCGGCACCCGGATGCGGCACAGGCGCCGCGCCACCAGGTTGTCGCCCAGGCGCGGGGCAATGCGCACCGCCAGATCGAAGCCTTCCTCGACCAGATCCACCGTGCGGTCGGCCAGCTCCAGATTGAGCGTCACCTCCGGGTAGCGCTGCCGGTAATGCGGCAGCAATGGCGACAGATGCAGGATGCCGAGCGAAACCGGCGCCGCGATGCGCAACGTACCCTGCGGTCGCTGCGTTTCGCTGGACAGCGCGGCCTCCGCCTCGGCCACGTCCGTCAGGATCTGCACGCAGCGCGCGTAGTAATCCTGGCCGGCCTCGGTCAGGCTCAGCTTGCGGGTGGTACGGTTCAACAGGCGCGCGCCCAGGTGGTTTTCCAGGTCGGCCACCAGGCGCGACGCGGCGGTGGTGGAGATATCCAGCCGTTCCGCCGCGCGCACGAAGCTGCCCGTCTCGACCACCCGTGCGAAGACGGTCATGCCAGCCAGTCGATCCACATCATCCTCCAAACAGGAACAATGCCAGTCACGCGGCATTGTTTATGCTGAACAGTAGCGGTTACACCGCGCCTGCGCGACCCTCCCATATCCCATCAGCCCAAGGAACCCCGCGATGCCCTCTTCCGTCCGTGTCCTCGCCTTCTGCGGCAGCCTGCGCCAAGGCTCGTACAACGCCGCCGCGCTGGAGGCCGCCATCGAGCTGGCGCCCGCCGGCATGACCATCGAACGCGCCGAGATCGGCGATTTTCCGCTGTTCAACCAGGATGTGCAGGCCGCGGGGTTTCCGCCGGCGGTGGAGCGCGTCGCGGCCCAGGTGCGCGCCGCCGACGCGGTGTTGATCGCCACACCGGAGTACAACTACTCGGTGCCCGGCGTGTTGAAGAATGCGCTGGACTGGCTGTCGCGCCTGCCCGACGCACCGCTCGGCGGCAAGCCCGCCGCCATCTTCGGCGCCAGCCCCGGCGTGATCGGCACCGCCCGCGCCCAGTACCACCTGCGCCAGATCGGCGTCTCGCTCAACCTGCGGCTGCTCAACAAGCCAGAAGTGATGATCGGCCAGGCGGGACAGCGGTTTGAGAACGGTCGGCTGACCGATGTCCCCACCCGCGAGCATCTGCAAAAGCTGCTGGTGGCCTTGGGCGATCTGGCTGCCGCCGGCTGACATGCACAGGGGCACCGCCCGACGTCGCGCCGGGCGGGCAATCAGTACGGATACAGATTATTTCCAATGCAATAGTCGCGATCTCAATGGCATGATCGAGCGCATGACTACCGCGTCCTCCCCCCTTCGTTCCTGGATTCCGCCCGGCTGGATGATCCTGCTGGGCATCCTCACCGCGATCGGCTCCGTGTCGATCGACATGTACCTGCCGGCCTTCCCCGCCATCCAGCACAGCCTGCACAGCGGCTCCGGCCAGGTGCAGCTCACGCTGACCGCCTTCTTCGTCGGCATGCTCAGCGGGCAATTGCTGTACGGCCCGCTGTCCGACCGCTTCGGCCGGCGCCCACCGCTGATCGGCGGGCTGGCGATCTACATCGTCGGTTCGATCGGCTGCATGCTGGCGCAAAGCATCGAAGCACTGATGTTCTGGCGGCTGATCCAGGCGCTGGGCGCGTGTTCGGGCATCGTGCTGGCGCGCGCCATCGTGCGCGACCGCTGCGATCCGCGCGAAGCCGCGCGCTCGTTCTCCACGCTGATGCTGATCATGGGCGTGTCGCCGATCCTGGCGCCGCTGCTGGGCGGCTACATCCTGCAAGTGTCGGACTGGCGCACCATCTTCGGCCTGAACATCCTGTTCGGCGTCGGCTGCCTGATCGCGGTGCTGACCGTGCTGCGCGAATCGCACCAGTCACGTCCCGACGCCTCGCTGCGCCTGGGCCCGGTGTTCGCCAGCTTCGCCACCGTGCTGCGCGACCGCGATTTCTCAGTCCACGCCATCGCCGGCGGCCTGGCGCAGGCCGGGCTGTATACCTACCTGGCCGGCTCGCCGTTCGTGCTGATCGAACTGTTCCACCTCAGCCCCAGCGCGTATGGCTGGGTGTTCTGCGTCAACTCGGTGGGCCTGATCGTCGCCAGCCAGATCAATTCGGCCCTGCTCAAGGGCAGCGACATCCACACCATGCTGCGTTACGGCATGCTCGGCGTGGTCGGCGGCGCGGCCGTGTTGATCGTCGCCGGCCTGAGCGGCATGGCCACGCTGGCGCTGCTGTTGTCGGGCATCTTCGTCTTCATGACCAGCCTGGGTTTCGTCAACCCGAACGCCGCCGCGGCATCGCTGGCCAACCATCCGGAACGCGCCGGCACCGCCTCGGCGCTGATGGGCACCCTGCAATACGGGCTGGCCACGGTGGCCACCTTCGCCATGGGTATGGTGCACGACGGCACCGCGCGCCCCTTCGCCTTTGCCATGGCCGGCTGCGGCCTGGCCGCGTGGCTGGTGCTGAAGCTGTTCGGCCTTCGCCGCGAAGCGCCGCTGGAAGTGGCGCACGCCCGGCCCTGAGCCGCCGGCACTCGTTGCCACCCTCGACGCCCCGGCCCGCACAGGACCGGGGCGTCGTGTTTGCGGCGACCCCGCCCGGGGCGCGCTATCCCACCCAGATGGCTTTCCTTTAGAATCGCAGGTTTGCACATCTTGCACATCCTCGCCGAGCGACCATGAAATCCGCCGAGATCCGCCAGAAATTCCTCGACTTCTTTGCCTCGAAGGGCCACCAGATCGTGGCGTCGAGCAGCCTGATTCCCGCCAACGATCCGACGCTGCTGTTCACCAACGCCGGGATGAACCAGTTCAAGGACGTGTTCCTCGGCTTCGACAAGCGCCCTTACACCCGCGCCACCACCAGCCAGAAATGCGTGCGCGCCGGCGGCAAGCACAACGATCTGGAGAACGTCGGCTACACCGCGCGCCACCACACGTTCTTCGAGATGCTGGGCAACTTCAGCTTCGGCGACTACTTCAAGGAAGACGCGATCAAGTACGCCTGGGAGTTCCTGACCAGCCCGCAATGGCTGGGGCTGCCCAAGGAAAAGCTGATGGTCACCGTCTACGCCACCGACGACGAAGCCTATGACCTGTGGCACAAGCAGATCGGCGTGCCGGCGGAAAAGATCGTGCGCATCGGCGACAACAAGGGCGCGCCCTACGCCAGCGACAACTTCTGGACCATGGGCGACACCGGCCCGTGCGGCCCGTGTACCGAGATCTTCTACGACCACGGCGCACACATCTGGGGCGGCCCTCCCGGATCGCCCGAGGAAGACGGCGACCGCTTCATCGAGATCTGGAACAACGTGTTCATGCAGTTCAACCGGGACGAATCCGGCACGCTGCACCCGCTGCCCAAGCCCAGCGTCGACACCGGCATGGGGCTGGAGCGCATCTCCGCCGTGCTGCAACACGTGCACGCCAACTACGAGATCGACCTGTTCGTGGCGCTGCTCAAGGCCGCGGCCAAGGAAACCGGCGTGCCGTACAACCAGGACACCCCGTCGCTGAAGGTGATCGCCGATCACATCCGCGCCTGCTCGTTCCTGATCGCCGACGGCGTGATGCCGGCCAACGACGGCCGCGGCTACGTGCTGCGCCGGATCATCCGCCGCGCCATCCGCCACGGCTACAAGCTGGGCCAGAAGGGCCTGTTCTTCCACAAGCTGGTCGGCGCGCTGGCCGCCGAGATGGGCGACGCCTATCCCGAGCTGCGCATCCGCCAGGCCGTGATCGAGGACGCGCTGCGCCAGGAAGAGGAAATCTTCAGCCGCACGCTGGAAAACGGCATGGCGCTGCTGGACGAAGCGCTGGCCGGCGGCAAGACCGTGCTCGACGGCGCCACCGCGTTCAAGCTGTCCGACACCTTCGGCTTTCCCATCGACCTGACCGCCGACGTCTGCCGCGAGCGCGAGGTCAGCGTGGACATGGAAGGCTACGAGCGGGCGCTGGACGCCCAGCGCAAGCAATCCAAGGCCGCCGGCACCTTCAAGATGGCCGCCGGCCTGGCCTACGAAGGCGACGCCTCGTGCTTCCACGGCTACACCGAATCGAGCCACGACGCCAAGGTGGTCGCGCTGTACAAGGGCAACGAGCAGGTGACGCAACTGAACGCCGGCGATGATGGCGTGGTGGTACTGGACCACACCCCGTTCTACGCCGAATCCGGCGGTCAGGTGGGCGACGTGGGCGAGATCTCCGCGGTGGGCGGCGTCAACGCGCTGTTCGACGTGACCGACACCCAGAAGGTGAAGGCCGACGTGTTCGGCCACCAGGGCAAGCTGGCACGCGGTACGCTCAAGGTGGGCGATGCCGTGACCGCCACCATCGATCTGCACCGCCGCCGCGCCACCCAGCGCAACCACAGCGCCACCCACCTGCTGCACTCCGCGCTGCGCGAAGTGCTGGGCGCGCACGTCGAGCAGAAGGGCTCGCTGGTCACACCGGAACGCACCCGTTTCGACTTCAGCCACCCCAAGGCGGTGACCGCCGAGGAGCTGGCGCGCATCGAATCGCTGGTCAACCACGCCATCATGCACAACCACCCGGTGGACGTGGCGCACATGAGCTACGACGACGCCATCAAGGCCGGCGCCATGGCGCTGTTCGGCGAGAAGTACGGCGATGAAGTACGCGTGCTGAAGATGGGCGACTTCTCCACCGAACTGTGCGGCGGCACCCACGTCGGCCGCACCGGCGACATCGGCTTCTTCAAGATCGTGGCCGAAGGCGGCGTCGCCGCTGGCATTCGCCGCATCGAAGCCGTCACCGGCGAAGGCGCGCTGGCCACGGTGCAGAGCACCGAAGCCGAACTGAAGGCCGCCGCCGCCCTCGCCCAGGCACAGCCGGGTGAACTGCTGGCCAAGCTGGAAAAGATCCAGGACAACGCCCGCGCGCTGGAAAAGGAACTCGCCAAGCTCAAGGGCCAGCTGGCCGCCAGCAAGGGCGACGAACTCGCCGACAGCGCCGCCGACGTCAAGGGCATCAAGGTGCTGGCCGCCGAATTGCCCGGCGCCGACAACACCGCCCTGCGCGAAACGATGGACAAGCTCAAGGACAAGTTGGGCAGCGCCGCCATCGTGCTGGCCGCGGTCAACGACGGCAAGGTGGCGCTGGTGGCCGGCGTCACCGCCGACCTCACCGCCAAGGTCAAGGCCGGAGAACTGGTCAACTTCGTGGCGCAACAGGTCGGCGGCAAGGGCGGTGGCCGTCCCGACATGGCCCAGGCCGGCGGCACCCAGCCCGAACACCTGGCCGACGCGCTGGCCGGTGTGGCCGACTGGGTCGGCGCCAAGCTGTAACGCACCGCGCTTCACACCACGGCTGGCCCTGTGCCAGCCGTTTTTCATGGAATCCGAAGATGACCGACCGTCCCGACTTTCAGCTCGGCCGCTATCGCCACTACAAGGGCAACGACTACGACGCCATCGATCTGGTGCGCCACAGCGAGACCTGCGAGTGGCTGGTGCTGTACCGCGCGCTTTACGGCGACTTCGGCCTGTGGGTACGTCCGCTGGCCATGTTCGTCGAGACGGTGGTGATCGACGGCGAGCCACGCCCGCGCTTCGCGCGGATCGAACCAAACCAGGCCGCGGACGCGTCGACGCACTAGCCAAGCATCCCCGAAACCCTTAGAATCCGGGGCTTCTGCGGGCGTCGTATAATGGTAATACCCTAGCTTCCCAAGCTAGAGCCGTGGGTTCGATTCCCATCGCCCGCTCCAGAACAAAGCAGCGCCCAGCCCGGCAAACGGACTGGGCGCTTTCTTTTGGGTCTTAGGAAACAAAGAGAGCCACAGGGGGCTCAGCACAGCGAGCAGGACCAGATAAAGGTTCTTGTGGCGATGATTGAACCGGAACTCGCGCTCCTTCAGTTGTCAGTAAAACGTTCCAGCCGAGACTCCGTTGAACTTGGCCAGTCGCCGTTTGGCATAGCGCCAGAAGGACTCGATGCCGTTGATGTGATTGCCCCCGCTCAAGCAGATGAGGTAACGAGGACAGGGCCCGCCACCGTCACGATCAGCGACTCACCAAAGCCAGTTTAATATCTGGTTTCGGCATTCAACAAAAAGTCCGCATCAAACGATACATCATTTATTTCTAATTCTTGCTGAGCGGCTCATTACTTTGATTGAATTTTTCAAATATCTTCATTAAACGAGGCCTATGTACATGAAGTCCCGCCAAAGCAGACTCAATCGCCTCCCCCATCACTGGACTAGCGCTATCAAGTTGATCGATTCTCACCAATTTCACGATAGAATCTTCTGCCTCTTTGGCTTTCATCTCCGACTTTTTATATTCGTCAGACGCTTCATCCACTAATTTCAATCTTTCCGAAGTCTGTTGCATTTCACCAAGCAAACGATCTTGCAGCAACTGCGTTTTACGACTCAAAATTCCTTCTTGCGGCAAGCCTGCCTTGGCGCCCACCAAATCACATTTATCTAGCATGTGCCTACGATAAATTGAATTAATTTCCTTCACCTGATCATCGCACAGTTCGGCGCTCAACCCAACAGCAATATCCGAAGTAACCCGCGCAACCAATTTTGACATCCCCGCGTCGAACGCCTCAGCAATATCATCAAAGAGCAGTTGATATGCCTCCTCCCAATATGGATTACCCTCCCTCCATTCGGGGCTCTCAACTGCCTTCGACAAAGCCACCCTCAGCACATGATCTGCCGAGGCATGCACTACCAGCTTTCTGGCTTGTACTTGAAGCGGCCCATTAAAGTAAGCCGAAACTAATTTCTCACAATTGGCGGAAACATCAGCCAGCACAGGCATCGTGGTGATAAATATAACCAAACCTGCCACTATATATTTCTTCATATAACCCCTTCTCCTGAAGAAATCAGGAAGATGATCCTCGTGCCTTGATGAATTTACACTCATCTTATCGGGTTACCAAAACAACCCCAACCATCTCGCACCAGCGGCCGTTAGCGGCCATGCAACAGGGCATCTTGATTCCCAACGCGGAACGCCGTCTCTGAATTGGCAACCGGCTTCAATCGGCCTCGCCCCACCTCTCCTCAGGACGGAAAACGCGCTCAGCTTGATCCAGCCCAACGGCGAAAGCTCCTCCCTAAGAACCTGCCGATGCCGCGCCTGAAAGGCATCGACAGGAGCTATGAATGCCCTTCCTCCGTTTGCCCGCCTCACTCCACTTTCGAAAGCGGCATCCTCAACAGCTGCCACGTCGGATTACCATATTCGTTGAGAACCTTTTTTTGCAGAGAAACAACACACTGCCTATTTCCATTAATCAATTCCGCCTCCACCAAGTATTCCTGCCCTTCCTCCGGAAAAAAAGAGCCTTGCACTTCACATGAATAAGTAGTGCTTCCCGCAAAACCAAATACAAATACCGAATACTCCCAAACAAATGTCAGCGATTGGTTGGCAGGAAAAAAAGCGCCACTGTTTCCGCGCCGTTTGAAACATTCAATTTTTGTGCGCCACCAGGACAATCATTCTTACAGACATAGGTAACCCGTGGTCTATTAACTTTAGAAAAAGTAACCTTCACGTCGTTTTGGTTTTTTTCATAAACGTAATTTGGATACGAAGCACAACCAGAAACCAAAGCAGAAAAAAAGGTCGCCCCAATAATTTTATTATTCACTGCCACACCAAAAAATAGAAAACGTTGGAATCAGGACGCTTCCGCCCTCTCTTTTACACCCCAGCACTAAAAAATCTAAAAAGTCTTCATCATACCAGCGATTTACTTAATTGCCCCCGCTCGCCTCGCCCCGAGAGGGATGGAGCCTAGAAACTCCTGTGGTACAGCAGTCATCCTGACTGACCCTCAGTTTTTGCCCGAAGCGCGTATAGAGTCCATAGTTAAAACCCGGTTCTGAGCAAACTGGCCCCGGGTCAGGTAATCGAGCGGGCTGTGTAGCCGCTCTGTGTTGTATTCGATTCTCCATGCTTCGATCAACTGTCGAGCATGCCGCATCGACACAAACTAGTGCTCATTCAAGCATCAGTCTCTAAACGAACTTGCCGTTAAAGCTTTCGATATAGGCATTCCCTACCGGCTCGCCGGGCCGGATGAACGACAGTGCTACACCAGCCTGATAGGCCCGGACATCCAGCGCTCATCCTGCAAATTCCGGGCCGTAGTACCTGCAGAATAGTGGTCAACCATCGTCAGGCTCCGCATCCTTCAGTTGCGACCTGAACAGATGGAGGATGCCGAGATGGTTGACCAGATCAATACTGCGCGCCCACAAACCTGGGTGGCAATCGATATAGCCAAGCAGTTTCATGCCGTCCTGATTGAAACACCGGATGGCAGGCTGCAACGTTTCAAGATGGCATCCTCGGCCTGCGAACATGACCGATTGGTCGCGTTGTTGTCATCCCTGCCAGCGCCTTGCCGCATTGCCTTCGAGCCCACCGG